>BBOA01000035.1 GCA_001485295.1 Type-B symbiont of Plautia stali | reverse complement strand
GGCCTAGGCGGCGAGGGCACTTCCATTGAGGCTTTGTCGCCTTCAACTACGATCAGCGACTGCTCGGTTTCCACCTTGTCGCCAACCTTCACTAGAATCTCGGTGACTTCAGCTTCATCAGACCCGATATCCAGTACTTTAATTTCAGTAGCCATTACTCTTTTTTACCTCTTTAAGCCAGACGCGGGTTAA
>BBOA01000034.1 GCA_001485295.1 Type-B symbiont of Plautia stali | reverse complement strand
TTTGGATGCCTGGCAGTTCCCTACTCCCGCATGGGGAGGCCCCACACTATCATCGGCGCTACGGCGTTTCACTTCTGAGTTCGGCATGGGGTCAGGTGGGACCACCGCGCTAAGGCCGCCAGGCAAATTCTGTTTTCCGCACTGCACTCTCAGGCCGCGCGGAGTATCCGTTAAACAAGCTGAAAATCTCGCGTCTCACAAAACGCCTCTGG
>BBOA01000033.1 GCA_001485295.1 Type-B symbiont of Plautia stali | reverse complement strand
GCAGCAACACCAAGTACAGGAATATTAACCTGTTTCCCATCGACTACGCCTTTCGGCCTCGCCTTAGGGGTCGACTCACCCTGTCCCGATTAACGTTGGACAGGAAACCTTGGTCTTCCGGCGAGCGGGCTTTTCACCCGCTTTATCGTTACTTATGTCAGCATTCGCACTTCTGATACCTCCAGCATGCCTCACAGCACACCTTCGACGGCTTACAGAACGCTCCCCT
>BBOA01000032.1 GCA_001485295.1 Type-B symbiont of Plautia stali | reverse complement strand
GAAGGGGGGACGGAGAAGGCTATGTTAGCCGGGCGACGGTTGTCCCGGTTTAAGCGTGTAGGTGTGTGTTCCAGGCAAATCCGGTGCACTTTACACTGAGGCGTGACGAGGAGGCACTACGGTGCTGAAGCAACAAATGCCCTGCTTCCAGGAAAAGCCTCTAAGCATCAGGCAACACGAAATCGTACCCCAAACCGACACAGGTGGTCAGGTAGAGAATACCAAGGCGCTTGAGAGAACTCGGGTGAAGGAACTAGGCAAAATAGTGCCGTAACTTCGGGAGAAGGCACGCTGGCGCGTAGGTGAGGGGACTTGCTCCCGGAGCCGAGGCCAGTCGAAGATACCAGCTGGCTGCAACTGTTTATTAAAAACACAGCACTGTGCAAACACGAAAGTGGACGTATACGGTGTGACGCCTGCCCGGTGCCGGAAGGTTAATTGATGGAGTCATCCTCAAGGAGAAGCTCTT
>BBOA01000031.1 GCA_001485295.1 Type-B symbiont of Plautia stali | reverse complement strand
TGTCTCAGTTCCAGTGTGGCTGGTCATCCTCTCAGACCAGCTAGGGATCGTCGCCTAGGTGAGCCGTTACCCCACCTACTAGCTAATCCCATCTGGGTTCATCCCATAGTGAGAGGCCCGAAGGGCCCCCTCTTTGGTCTTGCGACGTTATGCGGTATTAGCCACCGTTTCCAGTGGTTATCCCCCTCTATCGGGCAGATCCCCAGACATTACTCACCCGTCCGCCACTCGTCACCCGAGAGCAAGCTCTCTGTGCTACCGTTCGACTTGCATGTGTTAGGCCTGCCGCCAGCGTTCAATCTGAGCCATGATCAAACTCTTCAATTTAAGTTTGATGCTCAAAGAATTAAACTTCGTAATGAATTACGTGTTCACTCTTGAGACTTGATATTTTAAAGTCCGTAGACTTTTTGATATCTGTCCTGCGAGTGCCCACACAGATTGTCTGATACATTGTTAAAGAGCGGTGCAGTCAGCGGACAAGCCTGCTGCTGCGAGGTGGCATATATTACGCGACTGTTCTTCGGAGTCAACCACTTTTTTCAGCAACTTTCTCAGGCGACTCGGCTGCCTGAGCCTCCTGAACACCGCATTCCGTAAGCCGGTATGTACTGCGTCAGTGGAGACGCATTATAG
>BBOA01000030.1 GCA_001485295.1 Type-B symbiont of Plautia stali | reverse complement strand
GTACATGCTGCGTCCTGTCGCGGTCGCCTGGCGCGACTACATGCCGGCGCGTACCGGGCTGAGCAACCTCCTCGGCAACCTAGAAGAGCCGGCCAGCATGGTGAACTCGATTCTGGTGGGCGAGCCGCGTCAAGCGGGCATTCACTTTACCCGTTTCTTCCTGAACTCGATTCTGGGACTGGGCGGCTTTATCGACGTCGCGGGCAAGGCGAACCCGGAGCTGACGCGTGAGGTGCCGCGCCGTTTCGGCAGCACGCTCGGCCGCTACGGCGTCGGCTATGGGCCGTACGTGGAGCTGCCGGCTTACGGCAGCTTCACCATTCGCGAAGATGGCGGCGACTACGTGGATATGCTCGATCCGGTGCTAGGCTGGCTGACCTGGCCGATGTCCATCGTCAAGTGGACCTTAGAAGGCGTAGAGACGCGCGCGCAGCTGCTCGATTCCGATGCGCTGCTGAAGCAGCAGTCAGATCCGTACGCCTTTATTCGCAACGCCTATTTCCAGCGTCACGATTTCCTGGCGAACGGCGGCCGACTGAAGCCGGAAGAGAACCCGAACGCCAGCGCGATTCAGGACGATCTGAAAGATATCGACGCACAGTAACGACGATAAAAATCGTATAGTAATGGCGACCTT
>BBOA01000029.1 GCA_001485295.1 Type-B symbiont of Plautia stali | reverse complement strand
GCCATGGCGAAAGAGCAATTTCAACGTAATAAACTGCACGTAAATGTGGGCACCATCGGTCACGTTGACCACGGTAAAACCACCCTGACTGCAGCAATCACCACCGTTCTGGCTAAAACCTATGGCGGTCAGGCTCGCGCATTTGACCAGATCGACAACGCGCCGGAAGAGAAAGCTCGTGGTATTACTATCAACACTTCTCACGTTGAGTATGAAACCCCGACTCGCCACTACGCGCACGTTGACTGCCCGGGCCACGCTGACTATGTGAAAAACATGATCACCGGTGCTGCTCAGATGGATGGCGCTATCCTGGTTGTTGCTGCGACTGACGGCCCGATGCCGCAGACTCGTGAGCACATCCTGCTGGGTCGTCAGGTTGGTGTTCCTTACATCATCGTGTTCCTGAACAAGTGCGACATGGTTGATGACGAAGAGCTGCTGGAACTGGTTGAGATGGAAGTGCGTGACCTGTTGTCACAGTACGACTTCCCGGGCGACGACACTCCGATCGTTCGCGGTTCTGCGCTGAAAGCGCTGGAAGGCGACGCAGAGTGGGAAGCGAAGATCCTTGAGCTGGCTGGCTATCTGGACGCCTACATCCCGGATCCGGTTCGTGCTATCGACCTGCCGTTCCTGCTGCCGATCGAAGACGTATTCTCAATCTCTGGCCGTGGTACCGTTGTTACCGGTCGTGTTGAGCGCGGCATCGTGAAAGTGGGCGACGAAGTTGAAATCGTGGGCATCAAAGACACCGGGAAATCAACCTGTACTGGCGTTGAAATGTTCCGCAAACTGCTGGATCAGGGTCAGGCTGGTGAGAACGTCGGCGTTCTGCTGCGCGGTATCAAGCGTGAAGAGATCGAGCGTGGCCAGGTACTGGCTAAGCCGGGCTCAATCAAGCCGCACACCACTTTCGTATCAGAAGTTTACGTTCTGTCCAAAGAAGAAGGCGGTCGTCACACTCCGTTCTTTAAAGGCTACCGTCCGCAGTTCTACTTCCGTACTACTGACGTAACTGGCAACATTGAACTGCCGGAAGGCGTAGAGATGGTAATGCCGGGCGACAACATCAAAATGACCGTTACTCTGATCCATCCGATCGCGATGGACCAGGGTCTGCGCTTCGCAATCCGCGAAGGTGGCCGTACCGTTGGAGCGGGCGTTGTCGCTGAAGTTATCGCTTAATTGCGATA
>BBOA01000027.1 GCA_001485295.1 Type-B symbiont of Plautia stali | reverse complement strand
GATCGAAGCCCCGGTAAACGGCGGCCGTAACTATAACGGTCCTAAGGTAGCGAAATTCCTTGTCGGGTAAGTTCCGACCTGCACGAATGGTGTAATGATGGCCAGGCTGTCTCCACCCGAGACTCAGTGAAATTGAAATCGCTGTGAAGATGCAGTGTACCCGCGGCAAGACGGAAAGACCCCGTGAACCTTTACTACAGCTTGACACTGAACACTGGTCCTTGATGTGTAGGATAGGTGGGAGGCTTTGAAGCGTGGACGCCAGTCTGCGTGGAGCCGTCCTTGAAATACCACCCTTTAATGGCTGGTGTTCTAACGTAGGCCCGTTATCCGGGCTGCGGACAGTGTCTGGTGGGTAGTTTGACTGGGGCGGTCTCCTCCCAAAGCGTAACGGAGGAGCACGAAGGTTGGCTAATCCTGGTCGGACATCAGGAGGTTAGTGCAATGGCATAAGCCAGCTTGACTGCGAGAGTGACGGCTCGAGCAGGTGCGAAAGCAGGTCATAGTGATCCGGTGGTTCTGAATGGAAGGGCCATCGCTCAACGGATAAAAGGTACTCCGGGGATAACAGGCTGATACCGCCCAAGAGTTCATATCGACGGCGGTGTTTGGCACCTCGATGTCGGCTCATCACATCCTGGGGCTGAAGCAGGTCCCAAGGGTACGGCTGTTCGCCGTTTAAAGTGGTACGCGAGCTGGGTTTAGAACGTCGTGAGACAGTTCGGTCCCTATCTGCCGTGGGCGCTGGAAAACTGAGGGGGGTTGCTCCTAGTACGAGAGGACCGGAGTGAACGCACCGCTGGTGTTCGGGTTGTTATGCCAATGGCACTGCCCGGTAGCTAAGTGCGGAAGAGATAAGTGCTGAAAGCATCTAAGCACGAAACTTGCCCCGAGATGAGTTTTCCCTGACCCCTTGAGGGTCCTGAAGGGACGTTGAAGACGACGACGTTGATAGGCCGGGTGTGTAAGCGCAGCGATGCGTTGAGCTAACCGGTACTAATGACCCGTGAGGCTTAACCTTACAACG
>BBOA01000026.1 GCA_001485295.1 Type-B symbiont of Plautia stali | reverse complement strand
ACCCAACAGTGTCGCTACACTGCTGCCGCAGCTTCGGTGCATGGTTTAGCCCCGTTACATCTTCCGCGCAGGCCGACTCGACCAGTGAGCTATTACGCTTTCTTTAAATGATGGCTGCTTCTAAGCCAACATCCTGGCTGTCTGGGCCTTCCCACATCGTTTCCCACTTAACCATGACTTTGGGACCTTAGCTGGCGGTCTGGGTTGTTTCCCTCTTCACGACGGACGTTAGCACCCGCCGTGTGTCTCCCGTGATAACATTCCCCGGTATTCGCAGTTTGCATCGGGTTGGTAAGCCGGGATGGCCCCCTAGCCGAAACAGTGCTCTACCCCCGAGGATGAGTTCACGAGGCGCTACCTAAATAGCTTTCGGGGAGAACCAGCTATCTCCCGGTTTGATTGGCCTTTCACCCCCAGCCACAGGTCATCCGCTAATTTTTCAACATTAGTCGGTTCGGTCCTCCAGTTAGTGTTACCCAACCTTCAACCTGCCCATGGCTAGATCACCGGGTTTCGGGTCTATACCCTGCAACTTAACGCCCAGTTAAGACTCGGTTTCCCTCCGGCTCCCCTATACGGTTAACCTTGCTACAGAATATAAGTCGCTGACCCATTATACAAAAGGTACGCAGTCACCCCATAAAGAGGCTCCCACTGCTTGTACGTACACGGTTTCAGGTTCTTTTCACTCCCCTCGCCGGGGTTCTTTTCGCCTTTCCCTCACGGTACTAGTTCACTATCGGTCAGTCAGGAGTATTTAGCCTTGGAGGATGGTCCCCCCATAGTCAGACAGGATACCACGTGTCCCGCCCTACTCATCGAGCTCACAGCATGTGCACTTTCGTGTACGGGAGTATCACCCTGTACCCTGTGACTTTCCAGACGCTTCCACTAGTGCACAAGCTGATTCAGGCTCTGGGCTCCTCCCCGTTCGCTCGCCGCTACTGGGGGAATCTCGGTTGATTTCTTTTCCTCGGGGTACTTAGATGTTTCAGTTCCCCCGGTTCGCCTCGCAACACTATGTATTCATGTTGCGATAGTGTGCCGAAACACACTGGGTTTCCCCATTCGGACATCGCCGGCTTATAGCGGTTCATATCACCTTGCCGGCGCTTTTCGCAGATTAGCACGTCCTTCATCGCCTCTGACTGCCAAGGCATCCACCGTGTACGCTTAGTCGCTTAACCTCACAACCCACAGACGTCTTGCGACGTCGCGGTTGGATTATTGAGAGACTCGAACATATCGCTGCCTCATTCCTGTTACGGAGAATGAATGCGACATGTCGTTTCAATTTTCAACTTGTTCCGGATTGTTAAAGAGCAA
>BBOA01000025.1 GCA_001485295.1 Type-B symbiont of Plautia stali | reverse complement strand
CACTGCATGTTACCCACTCCGTTAATGTGGGGGACGTTGACTCAGGGCTTATTGCTAACGGCGACGGGAGCGTTGCGTTCTATGCACAGGACCTCAAAACCGGTGAATGGAATAAGGACCGACTGCATTGGGTGCAAAACCTTGAAGTCGGCGGCAAACTTACCGCCAACGGCGGGGCGACGTTTGGCGGCAATGTCACCGTCTCATGGGGCGGTAGAACTACTACTTTTCACGAAAACGGGGATGTGGTGGGTCCCCTTTGGGGCGGGGCGTTGAGCGGCTGGCTTAATAATACCTTTGTGCGCGATATTCGATTGGGGCATATGCAGGAAGTTCAGATATGGAAGGGGCCAGGCTATCGTGATGAACCGTCGCATGTGATTACCGGCGTGTATAACGGTAATGGTGATGCATATGTTGATTTTGTTCAACGGCGTGTACTTCAAAAAAACATTAATGGTAACTGGATAAATGTGTGGTTTATGTGATAAAAAACATTAAAAACTTTAAACGATACCACCCTGATTCTGTTGATAAAAAAGCGCTAGAACTCTCTATTGGTGCGATTTTTCTTATCTCAGAAGATGGTCAAGACTGGTATGAGTGCCAGAAAACTTTTCAGCCAGAAACAATGAAAATCGAGTATGAAACCAACGGTGTAATACGTTCAATGGGTTACGATATCAGCGGCTTCTGTCCTGAAGGGTGCAGCGTGGCAGAAGTATCTGAATGGCCCAAAGAGGCAGCTGCTAACCGAAAATGGTGCTTTCTTAATGGTCAGGTTGTTCCACGCATCTACACGGCAGATGAACTTATGGAGCAAGCTACCCATAAGCGAGATTATCGACTTGAACAGGCAGCAAAAATTATAGCCCCGCTTCAGGACGCCGTAGACCTCGACATGGCGACAGACGCCGAAAAAGTGACGCTGCTGGCGTGGAAAAAATATCGTGTGCGGCTTAACCGCCTCGATATCACCCAAGCGCCGGATATCGACTGGCCGGATCCTCCTTCAGAAACCAATCGCCAGAACCACGGTTTCAAGGCCGTTATCCACCGTCACCCTGACGATCCCGTTATCGACCAGATGGGCTGACTGTGATTGATGATCTGCACGAAAATTTATCGCAGAAGCAACATAGCCGAGACAGAACAATCCCGCGCTGGGAAATTTCATGGGCAACGGGAAATCATAGGTTCCTTCCCTTTTATCTTTTCCATATCTTGCCCACTGAATAATTAATCCCGTGTCCCCGCATTTCCACCATCCATTGACCTCGCGCTTCGCCGTATTGGGTTTGCTGTAGGCCCCTTTGGGCTGGAAGAGCTTTCTCAGGTAAGCGTCCAGCCATTGATTACCCCACTTGCTACCGTAGATATTGCCGTCAGCGGCCATCCTTGCGGCTCCGGCATACACGGAAGAAGGGGCACGAAAACCGCCATCTTTATGGAAAACGTACTCACCACCACCGTCATTGCCGTTGTGTAGTCGAACGCCATCTCCGCCTTTGTCTTTGTAGAGCCACATGCGAACGCTACCATCCTGATTATGAAAACCCAGATGCTTGCGGTTATCCCCCTTCAGTGAGATTTGGCCACCCTGTGAAATAATGT
>BBOA01000024.1 GCA_001485295.1 Type-B symbiont of Plautia stali | reverse complement strand
TTACCCACTGTGCCGTAAAGCCCCGTCCTTCAGGGCGGGGATATAAGGCGAGGTTTTCTACCTAACTTGGTGTTTGCTGTTGCTCAATGTATTGCCGGATGATGGATATTGGCGCACCGCCGCAACTACTGGCAAAGTAGCTCGGAGTCCACAGGACGCCTTTGTAGTAATACCGTGTGACAATGTCTGGGCGATCTCGGCGAAGCAATCGACTGGATACCCCTTTAAGACTGTTAACCAAACTGGATACCGCTAATTTGGGTGGGTAGTTGACCAACAAATGAACGTGATCACCTTCTCCATCCATCTCAACCAGTTCAACATCAAAATCAGCGCATACACTGGCAAAGTAGCTGCGTAACTTATCGATAGCATCCTGATCAAATACTCTGCGTCGATACTTGGCAACGAAGACCAAGTGAACATGCATCAGGAAAGTGCAATGTCGTCCTCGACGAATATCAATTTCTATTGTCATAGGCTAAGAGTATAATTATGGGTATGAAGCGGCTACAAGCCTTTAAATTCCAGTTAAGACCAAATGGTCAGCAAGAGCGTGATATGCGGCGCTTCGCTGGGGCTTGTCGTTTTGTTTTTAATCGCTCACTTGCGTTTCAAAATGAAAATCATGAGGCCGGTAACAAATACCTTTCCTATGTAAAAATGACAGCATGGTTGGTTGAGTGGAAAAAAGAACCTGAAACTCAATGGTTGAAAGAAGTACCATCTCAGCCTTTGCAGCAGGCGTTAAAAGACCTTGAGCGCGGCTATAAAAACTTCTTTCAGAAACGGGCATCATTCCCTCGATTTAAAAAACGCGGTCAAAGTGATGCATTCCGCTATCCGCAGGGCGTGAAACTGGATCAGGACAATAGTCGCATATCATTGCCAAAATTGGGCTGGATCAGCTACCGCAATAGTCGTCAGGTTGTAGGTGAAGTGAAAAATGTCACCGTCAGCCAGTCATGCGGTAAGTGGTACATCAGCATTCAGACGGAATACGAAGTCCCTGAACCGGCTCATATCTCAACATCGATGGTAGGGCTTGATGCGGGCGTAGCGAAGCTCGCTACGCTATCAGATGGCACGGTTTTTGAGCCTGTAAATAGCTTTAAATTCAACCAGAAAAAACTCGCCAAACTCCAGCGTGAAATGAGCCGCAAGGTGAAGTTCAGCAACAACTGGAAGAAGGCGAAACGGAAAGTACACAACCTACATTCTCGTATCGGTAATATCCGCCGCGACTACCTTCATAAAGTCAGCACGACAATCAGCAAAAACCACGCAATGATCGTCATTGAAGACTTGAAGGTTGCCAACATGTCAAAGTCAGCTTCGGGTACGGTAGGCCAGCCCGGTCACAACGTCCGGGCAAAAACCAGCTTAAACCGTTCGATATTAGATCAGGGCTGGCACGAGCTTCGCCGACAGCTTGAGTACAAACAGCTTTGGCGGGGTGGTCAAGTGTTGGCGATAAACCCAACCTATACGAGTCAAAAATGTGCTTGCTGTGGTCATACAGCGAAAGAGAACCGGCAGACACAAATCCAGTTCAAGTGTCTGGAATGTGGATATAGCGCAAACGCCGATATCAATGGCGCACGTAATATTTTAGCGGCGGGGCACGCCGTGCTAGCCTGTGGAGAGATGGCAGTTTTAGGCCGCTCGATGAAGCAGGAACCCACCGAGGCAAGTCGGACTTCAGTCTGAACGCTGTAGGAATCCTCGCCCTTTAGGGCGAGGAGGATGTCAA
>BBOA01000023.1 GCA_001485295.1 Type-B symbiont of Plautia stali | reverse complement strand
GCATATGCACCACGCTCTTTGCCAATGTGCTCGCAAACATCTGCCGCCTGCTCACATTATTGATTGCCAGCGACAGCAAGATTAAATCGGGACGCCTGCTTGTCGCAGTTTCTCTGTCAGCTCGAGCGAATGTTCGGGATCAAGGGTGCCGCCCAGGAAGGCGCGAACGTCGGACGGTCGTGCGTTGAGTTGTGTGACCAACGCCGCTTCATCGTAGCCGTTTCTGGTCAGAGTCGGTTCTAAATCGTCGATAAGCGCGCGACAACACCTGTTCGACAATTTCGGCGGTGACAGGTTTGGCTCCGAGGCGGAAACGCAAGAGTCAGGTGCATCGATCTGAAGCGGTGTGCGCAGCCGTTCGGCGATGAGATCATCGATGGCGGCTTCTTCGAGAAGCTCACTGACCTTTACGCCTTCGGCTGCACAGGCGCTAAGCAGCCATGCCATATAGTCGCGGCGCGCGGCGCCCAGCCCCTCGTAATCGAAAATGGTTGTCCGGTAACCGATTTCCTCCATCTGGGGGCGGCGCAGATCATTGCGAAGCCGCGGATGCCCGACCATAAGCACGGAGAGGAGGACGCCGGCGTCGGCAACCACCTCCATCAGCCGCTTCAGACCCGTTAACGTCTTATGGTGCAGGTCGTGGGCTTCATCTACCACGATGACGATCGGCCGCTTGCCTTTTTTCATCAGATCACGCAAATTGCGCTCCCGCCGTTCGGCCTGTTTGGAGATCTTCACCTGCGCGCGTACGCCGTTTGTCGACCGCCAGCGATTTGGCGAGCGAGACCTTGCGGGCTTTGGTCAGTTCGGCTTCAATGCGGCGCAGAAGGTGCGTTTTCCCCGAACCAACCAGGCCGGAGACCACGACAAGCCCGCCGGTCTGGACGGCAGCGCAAACCTCGCGAATAATGAGGGTACGCTGATGTTCGGTCTCGAAGTTGCCCGCTCCCTTCCCTGGAAGGGCCGGTCAAGGCCTTAACTGGACTGGACATCTGCGAGTATCATTCTTCCCTCCTTTGCATCATGCACTTCCTTGATCGTGCGAAACGGCCGCTCGTTATCCGACGGTGGCATATGCGTAAGAACCCTGACGCCGAGACTGCCCATGACGGACTGGAAGACACGTGAACGGCTTACCGGCCCGTTATCCATATGGATAGCTGCGGGGATCCCCTGAAGCGGCAGTTCGGGTTCAGGTTTAGCGGAGAAGGTGTTGTAGAGAAAGCTCAGGGCGGCTTCCGCATTTTCACCGTAAACGCAGCGGTATTCCTGATAGCACGCGCCGGAACGATCATCTACCACGAAGAACAGCATCAGCTGCGGGCGGCCGCAACCTTCCTCGACCCAGAGCGGCTTTTCGACCTGTTTCAGATCTGACGGACTCATATCGAACTGCCAGAGTTCGTTGGCGCGCCGCGCCTGGAAACGAACGGGCGGCCACCGGGCGGGTTACGCGCGTATAGTCGAGCCCGTAAACACGCAGCAATCGGTCGATAGTTACTCGTTTCAACAATCCGGGCGGTGCGCGTACCAGGCCGTCTTCCTCTAGCAGTTTTATGGCACGTGCCGTGGAAATATGCCGTCCCTTGCGATTTGCCGTTCTGATCTTCAGGACCGTGATGATTTCGGCATAGGTTTCCATTTCTGACTGCGGGGCTATCCGGGAAGTGCCGTGGTCGGCACGCCTGACCGATTTTGGGTGGTTCAACTCGCGTAACGCCCGATAGAGCGTCCAGATTGAAACACCGTAGGCATCAGCGGCGCGAGTGACGATCTCAACACGCCCTGGATCTCTGGGAAGAAGCAGCGGCAACCGGCGCCGAATATCGACAAGGGCTTCTCCGGGTGGCCGCTCAGCCATGAGCGCCCTCCGCTCCCGCTGTCTGGACGGCGTTGTCCTTATTGCCGATATGGCGATAGAGGGTGGCCACAGAAACGCCCATACGCTGTGCAATATTGCGAACCGGCAGAGAGCCTTCCTTCATCATGGCACGCGCGGCGGCAATATCGCTCGGGCACATAGCAGGTGGGCGGCCGCCTTTGCGGCCACGTTGCCTAGCTTCTGCCAATCCAGCCGTCGTCCGCTCCCGGATCAGGGCGCGTTCAAACTGGGCGATCGCACCGAATACATGGAAGGTTAACATGCCACCCGGCGTAGTCGTATCTATGCTCTCGGTCAAAGACACAAGCCCGATCTCCGCCCGCTCCAGCTCTTCCGCCGTCGCGATGAGCTTCTTCAGTGAGCGCGCCAGACGATCGAGTTTCCAGACAACCAACGTATCTCCTGCCCGTAACACATCGGAAAGGATGTGATTCAGCTCCGGTCGGTCGTCCCGGGCGCCGGATCCGTGCTCGGCAAACACCTTCTCGCAACCGGCGCGTCTCAGAGCCTCTAGCTGAAGTTCTAGATTCTGGTCTACCGTGCTGACCCTGGCGTATCCGATCCGCATGGTCACCTCTTAAATATTCTCAAAAGCCGTGGGAAGCGTAGCATTTCGCGACATGGGTATCAATAACAGTTTTGAGAAGGTTTTAGAGCGCAATTTGAGAGTAAGTACGCCCTTGCTGTAAATGACTCAAAAACGAACGTTTATGCCTCACTGAGGAGAGAGGAAAAATTAGCAGTTATTGCCACTACCTGGATCACTACCCCCATTGGAAATGAGCGTGAGCACGACCGCCGCTCCATTGTCAGATAATTCGAAGCGCTGCTTCGTTCTGTTCCGGTATTTCTTTGTCGTTTTTGCTCATTCATGCGGATAAAGTTTTCAATCCGATCTCTGGTTGCGTAAGGACCAACAAACCAGGATTTCTTTTCGCTATCCCACATGGCCCTAGCTTTACGTGCTTTGCCTCTTTGCTCAAAGGGAATATGGATATATTTACGCTCGCGGGCTGCTTTTTTAGTCAGAATTTGTCTGAGCTTTACTGCCACTAACGGTGAGCTGGTTTCCGTATCAGATAATTCGAGCAGAAATTCCCGATGTTTGCGAGCAGAGGCCATTATGTATGTTGGCAAGCCGCTACAGCTACTATGCCGGCTTGTTGGCCGGCTTTTTTATGATTGCAGTATACTGACTTATATTCGACCTGACATTTTAATGGCTCTTAACGTTACACCTGATTGCCTATTACATACCTATGTTGTATGAAAACGTTTTGGTTATAGAGACTGTGAAAAACAGTGATCTTAGGTAAAATTCGGTTCTGGTCGCCCAGTTCGCTAATCAACGAGGAGCAGGTCAATGCCTAGGCGATGTGGGCAGGAGTATGTCATGCAATTCTGGATTATTCTTATGAGAACGCATTTGTTAATTCAGTGCTGAAATTAACTTAGAGTACTCATGTAAGAAAGATGGTTGCCAAAATGGAAATGCATGAATTCCTGTATAGGATGTTGATATCAATAATTTTATGGATTAACGTTTTCCAAACGGAAGAGATATTTTTGACATGAATAAAAAATTGCAAATTGTAGTTTATTTTCTCGTGATGCTTTATCCATTAGGGTTAGACTTGTATTTAGTTGCTTCTCCTGAAATATCTGATTTTCTATGTGCTAACGAAAAAGAATCAGGAAGGATCTTTTCTATTTATTTGATAGGTGTGGCTATTAGTTTAATAATGTCAGGTAAATGTTTAGACATCTATGGAAGCAAGTATGTATGTGTCTTAGGTTGTTTGGTGTATTTTTTAGCGTCTTTATATTGTGCTGGCATTTCAGAAGGTGAGTTAATAAAATTTCTTTTTGCAAGGTTCTTTCAAGGATTTGGAAGTGGAGCATGTTACATTACCGCTCTGTTCTTAATACGGAAAAATAATCTCACGAGAGACTTAAGGATCAAGTCTTACTCAAGGCTAAATGGAGTATCTTGTACAGTACCAGTTGTAGCCCCTACCCTCGGTGCGCTGCTTGTTTTGAAAGGATGGCCGCTGATTTTCTTATTTACCTCTTTTTTGGCGGGGGTTTTATCAACTTTGTCTTATTGTTTAA
>BBOA01000022.1 GCA_001485295.1 Type-B symbiont of Plautia stali | reverse complement strand
GCTCATTCCACAACGCGACAGAAGAGCAGGGGATTAGCAAAAAGCGCGTTTGGGCGATCGTCGGCGCGTCATCGGACAACCTAGTCGAGTGGTTCAACTTCTATGTTTACTCCTTTTTTTCTCTCTATTTACTGATAAGGTAAACCACGCTAAGGCCACACCATGTCTCACCAGTATTCTTCTCTACAAGCTGACAATACGCTTGGTCTGGAGAGCCGCGCACGTAAAAGAGTTCTTGCTGAGACGCCGGATGCTATTCTCAGCGCTTGGAATAATGCGAAGCGCAACAATCATCCTTTCATTCTACTCGGCGAAGGCAGTAACGTGCTTTTTCTCGAAGATTTCACGGGCACTGTCGTGCTTAACCGGATCAAAGGTATCACAATTCAGAAGCAGGACGAAGTCTGGAAGCTTCATGTCGGCGCCGGTGAAAACTGGCACGCGCTGGTTAAATTCACGTTAGAAAAAGGGATCGCCGGACTGGAGAATCTCGCGCTCATCCCCGGTATGGCCGGCTCGGCGCCGATTCAAAATATCGGCGCCTACGGCGTGGAATTTAAAGACGTCTGCGATTATGTCGATGTGCTCGACCTTAATACCGGCGTCACGCAACGACTACAGCGTGATGAGTGCTCTTTCGGTTACCGAGACAGCATCTTCAAGCATCAGTATCAACAGGGTTACGCCATCGTCTCGGTAGGACTCACGCTGCGAAAGTGCTGGCAGCCGGTGCTTTCCTACGGCGATTTGAGCCGTCTGGAGCCTGCAACGGCGACGCCCGTGGAAGTCTTTAACGCCGTTTGCCATATGCGGCAGAGCAAATTGCCCGATCCCAGCGTGATGGGCAACGTGGGCAGCTTCTTCAAAAATCCGGTGATAAGCCATAAAAAGGCTGAACAGCTCAAGCTGGCCTCTCCCGGTATACCTTCCTATCCTCAAGCGAATGGCGAGGTCAAACTGGCTGCAGGCTGGCTGATAGCTCAGTGCCAGCTAAAAGGGTTTCGTATCGGCGGCGCGGCGGTACATCAGCAGCAGGCGCTGGTACTCATCAATGCCGAGCACGCAACGTCTGAGGATATTGTCGAACTGGCGAAGGCCGTGCGCATGCGCGTCGGGGAAAAATTCGGTGTGTGGCTTGAGCCTGAAGTCCGGTTCATTGGCGCTCAGGGCGAGCGCAACGCGGTAGAGACGATTTTATGAAAGACCATAGCATTCCATTAAAACTGGTTGAGATACTTGCCGACGGCGAATTTCATTCTGGCGAACAGCTCGGCGACACCCTTGGCATGAGCCGCGCGGCGATTAACAAACATATCCAGACGTTAAAATCTTGGAGACTGGATATCTATACGGTAACAGGGAAAGGATATAGCCTGCCCGCGCCGATGCAGTTACTAGATAAAGCTACCATTCTCGCACAGCTTAGCCAGCCCCGCTTAGAGGTGATCCCGGTTATCGACTCCACCAATCAGTACCTGCTGGATCGAATGAACACGCTGCAGTTGGGCGATGCTTGTATTGCCGAATATCAGCAGGCGGGAAGAGGCCGCCGCGGTCGGCAGTGGTTCTCGCCCTTCGGCGCCAACCTCTATATGTCGATGTACTGGCGTCTGGAGCAGGGGCCAGCAACCGCCATGGGATTGAGTCTGGTCATCGGCATTGTGATGGCCGAAACCCTACAGCAGCTCGGCGCGCAGGATGTTCGGGTAAAATGGCCAAACGATCTCTATCTTAACGACCGCAAACTAGCGGGAATTCTGGTCGAGCTAACCGGAAAAACAGGCGATGCCGCGCAAATCGTGATGGGCGCCGGAATTAACCTGACGATGCGCGGCCCAAAAACGGCGCAAATCAACCAAGGCTGGATCAATCTTCAAGAGGCGGGTATCGCTATCAATCGCAACGAGCTGGCCGCAAAACTGATAAATAGCTTGCGCGACGTGCTGCCGCTGTTCGAACGCGACGGACTGGCGCCGTTTACCGACCGCTGGAAGGCGCTGGATAACTTTATCGATCGGCCGGCGAAGCTGCTTATCGGCGACAGGGAAATTAATGGCGTCGCGCGCGGTATCGACAAACATGGCGGACTAGTGCTTGAGCAGGATGGCGAACGCAAGTCTTGGATCGGCGGAGAGATATCGCTGCGTCCACTGTAAAAAAAGCCTGCGCAATGCAGGCTTTTTTAACGCTTATTTTCGCAGTCTGACCCGATCAACCGCATGATTGCCGCCTTTGGTCATAATCAGGCTGGCTCTCTCGCGAGTAGGTAAAATATTTTCCTGCAGGTTCAGCCAGTTAATCTCTTTCCACAATCCGGTAGCAATCTGCACTGCCTCCTCTTCAGAGAGTTGCGCATAGTGGTGAAAATAGGAGTCAGGATCGGTAAAGGCACCCTGACGAAATTTTAGGAAGCGGTTGATATACCAGCGCTGCAGCAACTCTTCGGGCGCATCTACATAAATAGAGAAATCGACAAAGTCCGATACAAAGACGTGATGAGGATCGTGAGGATAGTCCATACCGCTCTGTAGAACGTTCAGCCCCTCCAAGATTAATATATCGGGCTGATGGACGACTTTATCGCCGTCGGGAATGACGTCATAAACCAGATGCGAATAGACAGGCGCCGTCACCTGACTGGCGCCTGATTTCAGCACGGAAACAAAATTAACCAGCCGGTGCATATCATAAGACTGCGGAAAGCCTTTCTTCTTCATTAGGCCGCGCTCTTTCAACACCGCATTAGGATGTAGAAAGCCGTCTGTAGTGATCAGCTCGACTTTACGATGTTCGGGCCAGCGGCTCAGCAGCGCCTGCAGAACACGCGCAGTGGTGCTTTTGCCCACAGCCACGCTGCCAGCAATGCTGATGATATAGGGGATCTTTTGCCTGTCGGTGCCTAGAAACTGCTCCAGTACCGCTTGGCGGCGCAGATTGGAGCTGATATAAAAATTAAGCAGACGCGACAGGGGAAGATAGATCTCCGCCACTTCTTCCAGAGATAAATCCTCATTAATGCCTTTCAGCTGCGCGATTTCCTCTTCCTTTAAGGTCATCGGCACAGAATTACGCAGAGCGGCCCACTGCTTACGCGTGAACTCAAGATAAGGCGTGGTCAGAGGTGAGTTCTTTTTATTCATAAATATGCGTCTGACTGCAGCGTCAGGTTCATTCCTATCACGCAGATAAAAAAAACTGTAGCAACCTGTAACAATATGAGAACATAGTTGCACGTTACAAGGTCTTTACTGAGAACAATGGGCTGGAGGTTAACATCAGTGCGACAATAAAAAGAAGAAAAATGATAAATTCGCGCATGCTTTCGCAAGTGAGCGCGCATAATCTTGGACATGGACAGTGACAAAAATTACTTCTCTTTTACGCGCCGTAACGATTCATCGTTAACGACTGAAAAAGCGTCAGCCGTGAAAAAGGTTATTTATTTTTCATCCGACCACATAAAAAAAGTCGGCGACGTTCAGGCGCAGTCAGGAATATAAGTCAGTTCCAGCTGGATTAAATCGGCCATTTTCGTCTAATTTTTCATTACTAAATTGCTAAAATGCGATGATTTGCACAAATAGTAAGCGATGGAGTTAGTTCGGCAATTTTTTTGTTGCATCCTGTTCCCGACCTTCCTAGAATGCGCGTCACTTGATGCCGGCTTAGCTCAGTTGGTAGAGCAACTGACTTGTAATCAGTAGGTCACCAGTTCGATTCCGGTAGCCGGCACCATCAAGTAGGTGGGATTCCCGAGCGGCCAAAGGGAGCAGACTGTAAATCTGCCGTCACAGACTTCGAAGGTTCGAATCCTTCTCCCACCACCATCTCAACCTTTTCGGTTGAGAGCAGATAAGCAGCCAGTTTATCTGTCGGTGAGTTACCTCTCTCACTCTAAATTCAGACTGCGCTTCGGCACAGTTAAAGTCGGTCAGTAGCGCTGGCAGATTTTGAATAGCAGGGGATTACCTCTTATTTTTCACAAACTACAGAAAGAACAGGTAGCCGAGTTCCAGGATGCGGGCATCGTATAATGGCTATTACCTCAGCCTTCCAAGCTGATGATGCGGGTTCGATTCCCGCTGCCCGCTCCATATATTATGCTGATATGGCTCAGTTGGTAGAGCGCACCCTTGGTAAGGGTGAGGTCCCCAGTTCGACTCTGGGTATCAGCACCACTTCCTTTATCTCCTCCCTGATTCTCTCTCTGTAGATCCTGCATTCAGGCACAGCCTAGTTAATGTGACGATATCTTTGATATATCCGTATCTTAGAGGGACAA
>BBOA01000021.1 GCA_001485295.1 Type-B symbiont of Plautia stali | reverse complement strand
AAACTTTTTTGCCGACCGCTCACTTTCGAAAAAATAAATAGAAAACCCCGTATTCAGGGTAAAAAAACGGGCCTGCAGGCCCGTTTCGCTATGGTCAGTTACTGATGAGCGACAATTTCGCCCTCTTTGACGTACATCTCGATGGTTTTTCCCGGCACCAGCTGACCAGAAAGAATCTGCTGCGCCAGCGGGTTTTCAATCTGCTGCTGAATCGCGCGTTTCAACGGACGCGCGCCATAAACCGGATCGTAGCCGTTTTCACCCACAACTTTCAGCGCCTCGTCGGAGATATGCAGCTGATAGCCGCGCTCCTCCAGACGTTTATACAGACGCTGTAGCTGAATCTGCGCAATAGAAGCAATATGCTGTTCTCCGAGCGGATGGAACACCACCACCTCGTCGATACGGTTGACGAACTCTGGACGGAAGTGATGTCCGACAACGTTCATCACTAGATCTTTCATCTCTGCGTAGTTGAGCTCGCCGAAACGCTCCTGAATCAGATCGGAACCCAAGTTTGAGGTCATGATCACCACAGCATTGCGGAAATCGACTGTGCGACCCTGCCCGTCGGTCAGACGGCCATCGTCTAGCACCTGCAGCAGAATGTTGAACACATCCGGATGCGCTTTCTCGACTTCATCCAGCAGGATAACTGAGTAAGGACGACACCGTACCGCTTCCGTCAGATAGCCGCCCTCTTCGTAACCGACATATCCCGGAGGCGCGCCCACCAGTCGCGACACGGAATGTTTCTCCATAAACTCCGACATATCGATACGCACCATCGCGTCGTCGCTGTCAAACAGGAAGTTCGCTAGGGCTTTGCAGAGTTCGGTCTTACCGACGCCGGTCGGTCCCAAGAACAGGAACGAGCCAATTGGACGATTCGGATCCGACAGACCGGCGCGGCTACGGCGAATGGCGTTCGACACCGCTTCCACCGCTTCGTCCTGACCAATCACGCGGCTATGCAGCTCCTGCTCCATGCGCAGCAGCTTATCGCGCTCGCCTTCCATCATGCGCGCCACAGGAATACCGGTCCAGCGCGCCAGCACGTCGGCAATCTCAACATCGGTCACGCGGTTGCGCAGCAGCTTCATGGTTTTACTTTCAGACTGCGTCGCGGCTGCCAGCTGTTTTTCCAGTGCCGGAATCTTGCCGTACTGCAGCTCCGACATCTGCGCCAAGTCGCCGACGCGACGCGCCTGCTCCAGCGACAAACGTACCTGCTCTAGTTCCGCCTTGATATTCTGTGTGCCGGAGAGCGATGCTTTTTCTGCCTTCCACTCCTCTTCCAGCTCGGCGTACTCGCACTCTTTCTGGCCGAGTTCGCTTTCCAGCATCTCCAGACGTTTAATACTGGCGTCATCAGACTCTTTCTTTAGCGCCTGCTGCTCCAGTTTTAGCTGGATGATGCGACGCTCAAGACGATCCAGCGACTCCGGCTTAGAGTCGATCTGCAGGCGAATGCTGGACGCCGCCTCGTCGATCAGGTCGATGGCTTTATCCGGCAGCTGACGGTCGGCGATATAACGATGAGACAGCGTCGCCGCCGCGACAATGGCTGGGTCAGTAATCTGCACATGGTGATGCAATTCATAGCGCTCTTTCAGACCTCGTAGAATAGCGATGGTATCTTCCACACTTGGTTCGGCGACATAGACCTTCTGAAAGCGACGCTCCAGCGCAGCGTCTTTTTCTATGTACTGGCGATACTCGTCGAGCGTTGTTGCGCCGACGCAGTGCAGTTCGCCGCGCGCTAGCGCCGGTTTCAGCATATTGCCGGCATCCATCGCGCCATCGGCTTTACCGGCACCGACCATGGTATGCAGCTCGTCGATAAACAGGACTACATTGCCTTCCTGTTTGGAAAGATCGTTGATTACGCCTTTCAGGCGCTCCTCAAATTCGCCGCGATATTTTGCGCCCGCTACCAGCGCGCCCATATCTAGCGCTAGTACGCGACGGCCTTTCAGACCTTCCGGTACTTCGCCGTTAATGATGCGCTGCGCCAGTCCTTCTACGATCGCGGTTTTACCAACGCCCGGTTCACCAATCAGCACCGGGTTGTTTTTAGTGCGACGCTGCAGCACCTGAATAGTGCGGCGGATCTCTTCGTCGCGGCCGATGACCGGATCGAGCTTACCCTGTTCGCCACGTTCGGTCAGGTCGATAGTGTATTTTTTCAGTGCCTGGCGCTGATCTTCAGCCCATTGATCGTTCACGTTATCTCCTCCACGCAGCTGTTCAATCGCTTTCGTTAGCTTGTCAGTGGTCACGCCGGCCGATTTCAGCAAATCGGCTAAAGAGCCACGCGAGTCGAGAGCCGCCAGAACAAAGAGTTCAGATGATATAAAGTTGTCGCCGCGCTTCTGCGCCAGCTTGTCGCACAGATTAAGCACGCGAACCAAGTCGGCGGAAGGCTGAACATCTCCTTCGCTACCTTGTACCTGCGGTAAACGGTTGATAGCCTGCTCAACGCCGTTGCGCAGAGCGGCCACGTCAACCCCGGCTGAGGTTAATAACGGACGAACGGATCCGCCTTCCTGATTAAGCAGCGCGCTTATCAGATGCAGAGGTTCAATAAATTGGTTGTCGTGTCCCAGAGCAAGGGACTGCGCATCGGCAAGGGCCAGTTGGAATTTGTTAGTAAGACGGTCCAGACGCATTATTCCTCCCATTACAGGTCAAAATGCTACTGGAGATTAAAATGAGGCCATTCCTTAAATTTTCAAGATTAATGATCTGCCCTGCGAGCAAAAAATCCGCTGCTGGATCGTCTTGTAGCGTAAGGTTACCTCAGCCAAATTCAAAGAAGCCATACTACGCCCGATGGTTCCGTCGCGTCGGAAGGAGAGAAATTCGCCACTCTCATGAAAGGTATAGCGGCGTGTGACACTTAGAGACTTGACTCCAGCTGTCTCCAGCCGCTGCTGAGCAAGCAGCCAGATGTCGGCGAAATACTTTGCGCCAGCCGGACGAAACGTCTGCTGAGCGCGGACGTCTTTAGCCATAAAAGCAGCGCGCACTTCGCTGCCGACTTCGAGCGCGTCGGGGCCGATACGATAGCTGGTCCAAGCTAGGCGTGTATCTGGCTGGCTGGCGCCGCGAACTGTACCAGCGTATTTTCCAGCACGCCGGCGCACAAACCGCGCCAGCCGGCATGGGCTGCCGCCACTTCTTTGCCGTCGCTGGAACAGAACAGCACTGGCAGGCAATCCGCTGTTATCACCGCGCGCACTACGCCTGTTTCGCGAGTGATGCAGGCATCGGCCTGCAAGGTTTCCGCCTACGAGGAGGGGAGCCGAGCCACCTCGGTGCCGTGCACCTGTTCGAGCCAGCGCGGTATTTCCGGCAGCCCGGCGCGCACCACCAGCGTTTGCCGGTTGGCGGCGACATGTCTGCCCAGCTTAAACGCATGCTATGGCGCCAGACTCGCGCCATAGCCGCGCAGCGTCGAACAGACGCCCACGTTAGCGGGCGCGGGCCATGCAGGCAAGTCAAACTCATAGCCAGTCCAGCCGATCGCGGAATTCGTCGGTATCCGCTTTCAGTACCTCGATCAGATCGACGATGTCTTGCGGAAGCGGCGCACGCCACTCCATTTCGATGCCGGTAATAGGATGATAGAGACGCAGCATCGTCGCATGTAACGCCTGATGATCGAAGGCGCGTAGCGTCGCGATGAACTGATCCGAGGCGCCTCTCGGCGGACGCGGACGACCGCCGTAGAGCGGATCGCCCACCAGCGGATGGTTGATATGCGACATATGCACGCGAATCTGGTGCGTACGACCGGTTTCGAGGCGCAGACGCAACCGTGTATGGGCGCGGAAGTGCTCCATAATGCGGTAGTGCGTCACTGCCGGCTTGCCCATCGGATGCACCGCCATATGGGTGCGTTTGGTCGAGTGTCGGCTGATAGGTTCATTAACCTTGCCGCCCGCCGTCATCGTGCCAATCGCTACCGCCTCGTACTCACGGGTGATTTCGCGCAGCTGCAGCGTTTCTACCAAGTGCGTCTGCGCCGGTACGGTTTTTGCCACCACCATCAAACCAGTGGTGTCTTTATCCAGTCGATGCACGATACCGGCGCGCGGCACATTGGCAATCGCGGGATAGTGATAGAGCAGCGCATTCAGTACGGTGCCGTCGGGATTTCCGGCGCCTGGATGGACCACTAGATCGCACGGTTTGTTGATTACCAGAATATCGTCATCTTCATAGACGATGTTCAACGGAATGTTTTGCGCTTCCCAGCGCTGCTCTTCTTCGATTTCTGCATCGATAGCGACCTGTTCGCCGCCCAAAACTTTCTCTTTCGGTTTATCGACGATCGCGCCGTTAACGCTGACGCGTCGGTCCAAGATCCACTCTTTTATGCGCGTGCGTGGATAATTAGGGAACAATTCCGCCAAAGTTTGATCTAAGCGTTGTCTCAGCTGTGCTTCGGAGACCGTTGCGGTGAGTTGAACTAGTTGTGCCATATACAGCTTCTTCGTTAAAGTTGGGTTTTCATGGCGATGCCGTTTAATATAATATGCTATTACACTTGGGGAGCTATACGGACATGCTTTCGTCATAACAAATTTGAGGATAATCATTTCGTCATGACGCGTATGAAATATCTGGTGGCTGCTGCCACACTGAGCCTAGCCCTTGTGGGTTGTTCCAGCTCAAAGGACACAGTACCGGACAGCCTGCCTTCTAAAATCTACGCTTCCGCTCAGGAAAAGCTGCAGGACGGTAACTTTAAAGCGGCAATTAAGCAACTGGAAGCGCTGGAAAACCGTTATCCTTTTAGTCCTTATTCTCAGCAGATACAGCTTGATTTGATCTATACCTACTACAAAAATGCTGATTTACCGCTGGCGCAGGCTGCAATAGCTCGCTTTATACGCCTTAATCCTACCCATCCGAACATTGACTACGTCATCTATATGCGCGGCCTGACGGATATAGCGCTGGATGACTCTGCGCTGCAGGGCTTATTCGGCGTCGACCAGTCCGACCGCGATTCGACTCATGCTCGCGACGCGTTCCGCGATTTCTCGCAGCTAGTGCATAACTATCCTAACAGCCAGTATGCGGCCGATGCGAAAAAACGCCTAGTTTATCTGAAAGACCGTCTTGCGAAATATGAACTCTTAGTAGCGCAATTCTATACTAAGCGCGAAGCATATGTCGCGGTTGTTAACCGCGTTGAAGGCATGATACGTGATTATCCTGATACCCAAGCGACGCGCGCCGCGCTGCCATTGATGGAAAAAGCCTACCGTAATCTGCAGCTGGATGCTGAAGCGGACAAAGTAGCGAAAATTATTGCGGCGAACAGCGCCAGCTAATAATTGAGTCGATAAGTCGATAAAAAGAAAAAGCAGCCCCGTCAGGGCTGCTTTTTTATGTACGGAAAATCACCGTTTTTATGATTGTAGGGCTAACTCAATAGTAATACGCCTCTCTCCTCTCTGATTCAAAGCCTTTCGGCGACATTCCCATCCTTTCTCATTTCTCACAAATCGTTTCATTGACAAAAAGTGACATTTTTCATGATATGAATTAAACATCGCTCAGCGCGTTATGCTGGATCTATACAGACGGAAATGATAGAGAGTTAAACCTATGATTCTGAACATTACCAGTAAACAAATGGAAATCACCGCGGCTATTCGCGACCATGTCGAAGACCGTATCGACAAGCTGGAAAAATGGCAAGCTCATCTGATAAATCCGCACATCGTTCTATCTAAAGCGCAGAAAGAGTTTGTGGCTGACACCACCATCAATACACCAAACGGCACGCTGGTCGCCAGTGCTAAGCACGAAGATATGTATACGGCGATCGCGATCTCATCGGCAAGCTTGAACGACGGCTGAATAAGGTTCAGCACAAGCCGGAAGCCCGCCGGGCCGCGACCAGAGTAAAAGCCTTTACGCCTGTCACATAAGCTACCCAGTTTTGACTAACGGCGCCAGCGGGCGCGTTTTTTTATTGACAGCTTTAAATCAGTGCGGGTACTCTCAGGCTAATTCTTGAATGGAAATCACCATGAAACATCTGCCGTTTTTTTCACTTTCTTTATTCTTTTTTATCTTCCCCTGACTGGGAGGCGATTCGTCGTGTGAAAACGAAAGCGAAGACGAATAAAAAAGCCTCCGTCGGT
>BBOA01000020.1 GCA_001485295.1 Type-B symbiont of Plautia stali | reverse complement strand
GGCCGTAAAGCGTTATGCGCGCCGCAGCAGCAGCAGCGGGTAAGGGGTCTCACATATGCAAACGGACCTGTTACAGAGGTATACTTGCAATTTTAGATTAATAAAATATCTTTGCATTAAACATTTTCAGTCATGTTAAATAATAAATTGCAGAGAACATTTAATATCTGAGTACAAAATCTCCGGCAAACAACCCTTGCGGCTGCTAGTAATGAAAACTGATTGCTGTAGCGACATGGGTTAAAATGAAGGCCCGTAATAGGCCCTTTATTTATTACAGGCATAACTTACGGCTATAATCATCTAAGGGAGATGCTATGAAACGCACCGCTAAAAGCGCCATCGATTCCGTTAGAGAAGCGCTGGTGAAAACTCATCGCGATGACCTTATTCACAAATTAGATGAAGAGTTGCGTCAGTCTCAGCTTTCGCTCTTTGATCTGGCTCCATGGGATGATGACATGCGGGCTATGCCTAATGACTACGCGAGGTCTGCTCTTTTCACCGTAAGAAATAAGAGAAAAAAAAGAGAAGCCTGCGATAACAAAGCCATATTTCACGTCAATAAGGACGTTAGTATCACCTATACAGGCATTGAGTTACGAGCCGAAGATGATGAACTGGTATGGCAACAAATACTTGAGTACGCTAAGAATTATCCTTTAGGTCAAAAAATTTACTTTTCTATCTACCAGTTATGTAAGGATTTAGGCTGGGCTGTTAATGGTCGCTATTACAGGAAAGCAGAAGAGTGCCTTACAAGGCTGCAGGCGACATCAATGGCCGTTACATCCGAGCGATTGGGCCGCCTGAAATCTCTGTCATTAATAAAAGAGTTTGAAATCGTAGAACGTGGCACCAAGAAGGCGGTTTGTGAAGTGGAACTCTCACCACAAATGGTTTATCTGTTTGCCGGTGATCACTACACAAAATTCACTTGGATCAAATACCGAAAGTTGTCTCCGACAACTCGCCGTTTATTCGATTATATGGCGTCTCATAAAGAACCGTTTCCCCTCAAATTAGAAACTTTCAAAATGATGTGTGGCTCAGACACAGAACAGGGCTGGAAGTGGAAACAGCAGGCGAAAGACGCATGTACTGAACTTGCTGAAAGTGGCTTAGTCGGTTCCACTTGGGTGCAGGGCAATGCAATTTTTTGTGTCAGAGCTGTAGAGAAGAAACCAGCGGCTAATGCAGCTAATGGGGAGGTTTAGTTATTCTTGTCCTATCGACATATGAGGTAGCTAAACTTCCAGAGTCGGCGGCCTACGGTGGATAAACCGTGTACCAAATTGGCCAGAGTTGACATTTGAAGTAGGTAATATTGACACTTGAGGTAGATATTTTCTGAATCTCCTTAAATTTGGATGGCTTAGATGAACATTTTTTTCACTTTTAATGTTTAGCTAAAGATGCTGTGAGTTTTATTCACAAGATCTGTAGATAACTTTGTGAGCAACTTGGTTTCCTATTGACACTTGAGGTAGGTTTTTTTGACACTTGAGGTAGGTTTTTTTGACACTTGAGGTAGGTTTTTTTGACACTTGAGGTAGAAATTATCGACATATAAGGTAGCGTGCTTTTTGAAAAAGCATTTAAATTCAAGTTAATACAAACTATTTTTTGACCCTCTAACCATTTATAACCTTTAACCTCTTTTATTAACCTTATATATAACCCTTATTTTTTAACCACAACAACCTCCAGAGGGAAACCCCCTCCTCAATCCCACCCGACCTCAAGCGGTCTTCATGCCAAATATAACTCACTCACTTCGCAAACTTAGACTGTTAAATTTTGTTAAAGATTTATTTTTAGCTCAGATGTATTAACTTATTAACTAATGTGTAAAATCAGTTACTATCAATGGATGATGTAACTACACACAGGAAAGTCTTCAAAAAGGATCGCCGAAAGATCGTTTTGGACAAGCGGATTATTTCCAATACTCCATAATAGGGAACATTATGTTCCAATTTGGTTGCATAAAGATTACTTGATGTTATAATGAACATCAAGTAACCTAATGGAGCGCTGAGATGATTGGTAGCTTTAAGGATGGCCAAAACGATGAACTTGCAACGTTCTATGTGCATGGAACGCGGAGTGCACAGATATCGGCCATCATTGAAAAGCCTCTTCGCCGTAAACTATCTGTTCTTGCCGCAGCCAACAGTGAGAAATCACTGTTCTCGCCGCCTAATAATAATTATGAACGCTTGCAGGGAAATCTCGCCGGATGGTCAAGCATTAGGGTTAGCATTCAGTGGCGTTTAATATTTCGCTGGCGTAATGGCCATGCTCACAACATCTACCTCGATCCACACAAATACCGATAGGGGGGAATATGGATACGATTACTGCAGAACCTACCACTGTAGGCGAAATGCTTTCAGAAGAGTTTTTAAAACCGCTGAATATTACCCAAGCAGATCTGGCGCTGGCAATGGGAGTTTCCCGAAAAGTTATCGGGCAGATTATCAATAACAACCGCCGTGTCAGCGTAGCAGAAGCCTCACAGCTGGCCGTACTGTTCCAGACAGATGAAGATTTCTGGATTAACCTGCAGGCTACTCATGACCGCTGGGAGAGCCGGAAAATTATTGCAAATAGCCATTTCAATCCCATTCAGGATATTCTAGCGGCGGGAGAACCCTGAAAACACGGATAATATCGTTGTTCTTCTCTGGAAAGGTTCAGTAAATGTGGTCAGCATCTTTTTAATACCCTGAATTGAATGCACCTCAAGTTCAATACAACGATAAGAGCGTTGTTTACTGTAGATGCGGTATAAATCAGACAGACGTCAAATCCACTGTTAGCCAGCTGCTGCAGGTTTCGGCGGAACTGCTGAAGCAGTTCCGCTAAATCTAATTTTTCTACGTTTGCCAGTTGAATATCTGACTCGATAAGTGAAATACTGCTCTCAGGCATTATTAAGAAACGCGCTGGCTCAATATCTCTCCACATTTCGTTTGCCCTAATGCCGGACGTGAACTGTTTTAAAGTAAAGGAGGCATTGCCTTGGGTATCCGTATCGATTACAGCAACTCGCTTGCCTCGTTCTGAAAAATCAAATGCCAGATGAACCAGAGTGGATGTTTTGCCAACACCACCTTTTTGATTTGCTGTAACCAATACTTTTATAGCCATTGCTATTTTTCCTATTTACGTTTTGCCTCGTCAGCCCACTTTACCGGTGATACAGGCCCATTTAAATCCATAAGCACAGAGTACGCCGCGTACAGAATACGGTGATCTCGGACAGCTGCGGCGCAATAGCTCCCAGCTGATCGCGAAAGTCATCGCCTAGGTAATTCTTTTCCATAACTCGTTCTCCTTGGAAGAAAACCCATGCAGGGCAGGGGAATCTATCCATTTAGATGAACAACCAATTCATCCAAAAGCGACTGTGATGAGGCAGTGATGAGACTACCTGCATACAACAAATTAGTATCGACGCCACCTATGGTGGCACAGGCTACGCCCGCCTCTCGCATGCAGGGGATTAATGCTGCGATATCCCAAGGCTTCATAAGAGTATCAATCGCTGCGTCGATTCGGCTCATAGCAACCATGATATGCTGATAGCAGTCATTGATAAAAACGGTGTCTCTTGCTGTATTAACCACCTTAGATAAATCATAAGCTTTTTTACCTTCACGACTATCGAATGTCGTGCTATGAATACCCGAGGCTGATACTACGGCATTCACCAAAGTGGTTTTGTGAACTGACTCTACCCATACTCTGACCGGCTTTTCATTATCTCTTTGTATCCAACAACCGTCATTCTTCGAGGCATAAATTATTTGGTTTAATGCAGGAAATGAAATTACACCAATGATTGGTTCGCCGTTCTCGACATAAGAAATGAGAGTACTAAAAAGGGGAACACCATAAAGAAATGTCCTTGTCCCATCAATTGGGTCAATGACCCAGCCTGTTGTAAAATCTTCATGACTTTCTAAGCCAAATTCTTCACCGAGTATCGCTAAGGAAGGATTTTTAGAAACAAGAAACTGTCTGATTTCTTTTTCCACAAATAAGTCGGTTAAAGTAACCAATGATTTATCAGATTTAGTTTCAAAGAATTTAGCATTATAAAATGCTTTGACTGTATAAGGGCGTATCTTTTTGACAACTTCCAAAGCAATATCTAACATATTCGCTCCATTTATACTGGGCCATATATCATGACCCAGTCGACAAGTTTAATCAGGCTTGACAACTTTAACCATAAAGTTGTCAAGATTATTTTTGAAAGAGACTACTGTTGAGAAAATAAAGTCTGAATGTTCATTACTTAATTTCACATTTCCAGTGCAATACACCTTAAAATTGAGTTGTAAGCATTTCTTATCTTTTGCAAAATAATCAACAGCACTTATATAGTGTCCAACAC
Source organism: Type-B symbiont of Plautia stali (assembly GCA_001485295.1). GTDB lineage: Bacteria > Pseudomonadota > Gammaproteobacteria > Enterobacterales > Enterobacteriaceae > Pantoea. Next base: position 4,074 of record BBOA01000020.1, on the reverse strand, counting down.
TAACAACATCTAGATTAGTCTCTTCTTTGATTTCACGCTTAAGTGTTTGCAGCATGGATTCACCCTCTTCAATACCCCCAGAAGGTATTTCCCAAGAGTTAGGCATAAACTCATGCTTAGAACGTTTAAGAAAAAGCACGGCATCATCATTTTCTAAGGAGCTAATGATACCACCAACAACAATACGGTCATAAGTGTCTAGAGAGTCTAATATATCATCAGGGACTAAACGCTCAATCATTTCGTATATAACTCCGAAACTTTCTTAATAATAGTTAGATAGTTGTCAATGAAAGCATAACGATCTTCACCATACCAAACATCTAATTTGAACATACTATTATGGAACTTGATAGCTTTCTCAAAGTAATGCTTCTCAATACGTATTTTTTCAGAATAATCTTGCGAAATCTTATGTGGGGAGTGAAACAAGAAATAATCATTAATGGGGCAGGTTGAACTTGGAGTATCAGCCTCTACAGCGCCCAGTTCATTCAATTTCTTGACAAATCCGTGAAGGTCGATGTTAAATTTAGTCTCATCAAGAATGACTGGCAATGCATACCATGCAGGATTAGCTTTGTCAGGAATGCGAGCTACCTTCAAACCATCGATGGACTCAATCCCTTCTTTCATGAACATTGCTGTTTCTCGCTTTTCTTTCATCATTTGTTCAAAATGAGCCATTTGCGGCATAACAACAGCAGCTCCTAGAGGATGCATACGCAAATTCAGGCCGGTCCCGGTAATAGCAAAATCCTTCAAATCTTCATTGTGCACTTCTTTTTTTGCACGTTTGTTGAAATGCCCTACCAGAACAGCTCTTTCATACATTCTACGGTGTTTGGTCGCAAAGAAGCCTCCTTCACCTGAAGTGAGGATCTTTTTACCTTGGAAACTCCATGCCGAACCATCGCTGAAGCTACCTATCATCTTACCATCCCAAGTTGCACCGTGGGCATGTGAACTGTCCTCAAGAAGTAGCAGGTTATGGCGTTTGCAAATATCCATGAGTTCATCCATATCACACGGGATCCCCCACATATGGGTAACTACGACTGCTTTGGTTTTGCTAGTAATCAAGGCCTCGACAGCTTTGGGGTCAACATTACCATTATCTCCGCAATCAGCGAATTTCAGTTCGGCTCCCAGTTGATGAAGAGGTGCACAAGTTGCAAAAAAAGTATAACTCGGAACGATAACTTCATCTCCGTGGGTAATTCCTGCACCATAAAACATGGAAAACAAAGCAGTTGTTCCAGAATTAACTGCAATAGCATTCTCTACGTTGAACTTCTTTTTGAACTCTCCTTCAAGACGCTCATAAATACCGCCATTATCATAGATGGATATGTCATCAATAAGTTGATTCTGAACGCTATTTTTAATTTCCTCAGAGATTTTTGGATGTGAGAACTTAGAGTATTGTGAATTCATTTTAGATATATCCTCTTATGCAACAACATTAAAATTACTATTTTTTACAACCTTTTCCAAAACTCGCATCAGTGATATCGAACTACTTAGATTCCTTTCAAACCCAGCCTCTCCACTGTTAAAAAGAAAGTCCTGATACATCCTTATAAACGGAGAAATGGGGGCAATCTCGAGAGACTTAATAACTTCTTGTTTTTTATTTTTAATAGTGACACTTTTCTTGTCAGCATGGAATATTTTGTTTTTTCCATAAGCGGTAATATCCTCATGCTTTTCAAGCTCAATACATGAGATATACGCAAAAATAATCACACCGTCACACTCGAGTTCAACAAAGGCTATGTCATCGACATTATAATCATCCCCTGATGAGTTTATTAGCCTCGCATGATTAACATTAACCGGTTTGCCATCAAACAAATAGTTGACAATATCAATAACATGATATCCCATATCTAGCCAGACTCCCCCGCCGCACGTTGAGAACTGACTCCGCCAGTTTGCGTTTGGATTTTTACTAGGAATAGTATATCTAATAGTTATTTGTGAAATTTTTTCACCTGACTCATCTATCTCATTCTTGAGTAACTCATAAGAAAGAGTGTATCTCTTCTGACATACTGTGAATATCTTAAGGTTTCTACCTCGTGAAAAATCACTGAATATTTTGGCTTGCGATAAATTAAGTGCAAATGGCTTCTCCTTGATTATTTTCAAAGGATAGTCACTGCAATATGTTAATACTTCATGGTACATGTTATGAGGTAAAGCGACGACCACTGTGTCAGGCTGAGTATTCTCGATCAACGCTTTATAGCAGGTAAAGGCTGGGACGTTATAATTGAGGATTTTCTGTGCCCTATTAATGTTATCTGAAGATAAATCACACAAAGCATGTATTTTAATTCCTAGTGAAATCATGGCTGGTATGTGTTCCTTCAGAACAATATTTCCACACCCGATCACCGCAACTTTCATTTCAGACTCCTTATTTTATCAAAAAAAGAAATGAATCTTGTGTATAAGCAATGCTATACATTCAATCAACATTGATAATCAAAGAAATTACGCACATAATCTCTTATTAGCTTATTTTTAACATCGTATTTCATACGCTTGTGAAAAAGTGCAACATACAGCACCTCCACTCTCCGAAGAATATTATCCATAAGAGGCAGTTCCAGCTTAACCACGTTTTTAAAAATATCTTTTATATATGACCAGCAATAGGTAGGCGCCATAGCGATTCGATGTTCCTTAGGGTTTGCTGCCAACTGAACAGCATGCATAAAGTTATCAACGACTAATGTTATTTTTCTTTCATAACCAAGCTGCTTTAAGCATGTATCTAGGACCCATTCTTTTTTATTTTCCCAAGAAACACCGATATGTTCATGTTTAATAAAAGAGTCGAAACACCATTCCTCAGATAAAACATAGTGGTCATTATGTACATATACTGATGGTACATCACGAAACAGAACCTCATGACAAATATTAATCGGTAATTTATCTGGATGATACCTTGACTCTACGCACGACTCTAGCCCACAGACACCGACGTCAGATTCTCCATGTATTATTTCTGATATGGAATTATAATTCCAGTTCGATATGTGAATATCTAGACACTCGGCATTCATTAGTCTATGTAAATCTGATGATATATTTTTAAGCGAAACAGTGAGAAAATGGTCCTCTAATATTAGACCTATCCTTTGCCCATTCCAATCTGGCATGCTTTTCATTTGGCTGATAAATTTTGCAGTCGAGAGCAAGTCTTCAATCATTGGATATAACTGTTCTGAAAATGGAGTTGGTATCAATTCATTTTTTGTCTGAATAAACATCTCATCGTCGTACCAAGCTCTTAACTTAGCCAAATTCTTTGAGATAGTCGAAGAATTAACCCCGAGTCTCTTGGCAGCATTTCTGACTGATCGCTCCGCATATATAATAGAAAAACTTTCGAGTATCTTAAAGTCAAAACCTTTCAATAGGGTATCCATTACAATCACCGTTGTTTATTATAAGCCAGTTGGTGATATTTTATTATCATAAAAGAAATTAAACCACCTAATGCTAAAAAATAAACTAAAATTTCCCCTTCATAGACGCCGATCCATGACGTAAGTAAAAGACAGAACCCAGTAAATATTAATTGTACGGTATGGAGTACGCCTGTGGCTTCCCCACTTTTGTCCCCAAAGGGTTCGAGGGCATAACCTAAACTGATCGAGAATACTACTGCATTAACCATACTTATCACCGAAAAAACAATAAGGTATTTAGTTAAGCTTTCATAATTGTTAAGGCAGATGCTGCTAACACCCGTTATAAACATAAAACAACTTGATAATCTTAATAGAACAATGTCAGGAAATATTTTTCTTAATTGTGGTAAAAGGATAGATGTACATACGCTCAACAAAGCTATCCCTCCCATCCATACGCCGTATATGCCAACCTGCATATTCAATTTATCAATAAGAATTATTGGACTTGAACTCACATAACTAAATACACAGCTAAGGCTGATAGAGGAAAGTATTGCCATGGTGATAAAATTTACACTAAAATAATTTCCCTTCATCTTCCTTTCTCCTTCAAGAGGAGAATATATTTCTTCGTTTCTAA
>BBOA01000019.1 GCA_001485295.1 Type-B symbiont of Plautia stali | reverse complement strand
TATTTGACGCAATGCATACGAAGAGGGGATCATTTGATGCCCTTTTTGCACGCTGTTATATAGAACCTAGCTCATCAGTGATTTTCGATCATAATCATTGCTGAGACAGGCTCTGTTACGGGGCGTTGGATGCCGAGTTACGCCCAAAAGCTCATTCGGTTTGAATGCCTTGCGGGGCAAAATAGTTTCTAAATTATTGTGGCAGGTTAGTTTATGAGTGCAAATACCGAAGCTCAAGGAAGCGGGCGCGGCTTGGAAGTGATAAAGTGGCTTGCTGTAGTTGCTTTACTGCTGGTAGCCATCGTAGGCAATTATATTTATCGCGATGTGACGCTGCCTTTACGCGCGCTGGCCGTCGTGGTGCTGATTGCGGCTGCAGGCGGCATCGCGCTGTTAACCGTCAGAGGCAAAGCGACCGTGGCTTTTGCGCGTGAAGCACGCACCGAAATGCATAAGGTCATTTGGCCGACTCGCCATGAAACGCTGCACACCACGTTAATCATTGCCGCGGTTACTGCCGTGATGTCACTGGTTTTGTGGGGGCTGGATGATATTCTGGTCCATCTGGTATCGTTTATCACTGGTCTGAGGTTCTGAGATGTCTGAAGCTCCAAAAAAACGCTGGTCTGAGATGTCTGAAGCTCCAAAAAAACGCTGGTACGTCGTGCAGGCGTTTTCCGGCTTTGAAGGCCGTGTAGCACAGTCGCTGCGTGAGCACATCAAATTGTACAACATGAAAGAGCTGTTCGGCGACGTCATGGTTCCCACTGAAGAAGTGGTAGAGATCTACGGCGGTCAGCGTCGTAAAAGCGAACGCAAATTCTTTCCTGGCTACGTGCTAGTGCAGATGGTGATGAGTGACGCCAGCTGGCACCTCGTGCGCAGTGTGCCGCGCGTGATGGGTTTCATCGGCGGCACCTCCGATCGTCCTGCGCCGATCAGCGACAAAGAAGTGGATGCGATTATGAACCGTCTGCAGCATGTGGGTGACAAGCCGCGTCCGAAAACGCTGTTCGAACCGGGCGAAATGGTGCGCGTCAACGACGGCCCGTTCGCCGACTTCAACGGGGTGGTGGAAGAGGTAGATTATGAGAAGAGCCGCCTGAAAGTCTCTGTTTCTATTTTTGGCCGCGCAACGCCAGTCGAACTGGACTTCGGGCAGGTGGAGAAAGGTTAATCACCTTGCTCACATTCTGGCTCTTGCAGCAGGCGCGAAATTTAACTACAATTTCGCGCCTTTTGTTTTTATGCGCTGCTAGCAGCGTGTGAATTGTTATCACGGGGAGCCTGTTTTTCAGGTGCTATACCCAACTAAGGAATAATCATGGCCAAGAAAGTACAAGCCTACGTCAAGCTGCAGGTTGCAGCAGGTATGGCTAACCCGAGCCCACCGGTAGGTCCGGCTCTGGGTCAGCAGGGTGTTAACATCATGGAATTCTGTAAAGCGTTCAACACCAAAACGGAATCCTTGGAGAAGGGTCTGCCAACTCCGGTTGTTATCACCGTATACAGCGACCGTTCTTTCACCTTCGTTACCAAAACACCGCCGGCCGCCGTCCTGTTGAAAAAAGCAGCGTGCATCAAGTCTGGTTCTGGTAAGCCGAACAAAGATAAAGTCGGTAAAGTAACTCGTGCTCAGGTACGTGAAATCGCAGAAACCAAAGTTGCGGACATGACTGGTGCTGAAGTAGAGGCGATGACTCGCTCTATCGAAGGTACTGCTCGTTCCATGGGCTTGGTAGTAGAGGACTAAGAAATGGCTAAGCTGACCAAGCGCATGCGCATGATCCATGACAAAGTTGATGCGACTAAACAGTATGACGTCACTGAAGCTGTTGCTCTGCTAAAAGAACTAGCTACCGCTAAGTTTGTAGAGAGCGTGGACGTTGCCGTTAACCTCGGCATCGACGCACGTAAATCTGAACAGAGCGTTCGTGGTGCAACCGTTCTGCCGCACGGTACTGGCCGTTCAGTACGCGTTGCTGTCTTTACCCAAGGCGCAAACGCCGAAGCTGCTAAAGTAGCTGGCGCTGAGCTGGTAGGCATGGAAGATCTGGCTGACCAGATCAAAAAAGGTGAAATGAGCTTTGACGTTGTTATTGCTTCTCCGGATGCAATGCGCGTTGTTGGCCAGTTGGGCCAAGTTCTGGGTCCGCGCGGCCTGATGCCGAACCCGAAAGTCGGTACCATAACCTCGAACGTTGCTGAAGCGGTTAAAAACGCTAAAGCCGGTCAGATCCGTTACCGTAACGACAAGAACGGTATCATCCACGCTACCATCGGTAAAGTGGACTTCGACGCTGACAAGCTGAAAGAAAACTTGGAATCTCTGCTGGTTGCGTTGAAAAAAGCGAAACCTGCTCAGGCGAAAGGCGTTTACATTAAGAAAATCAGCCTGTCTACCACCATGGGTGCTGGTGTTGCCATCGACTATGCGGGTCTGAACGCAGCAGCAAACTAATTTGCTGCTTGAAAAGGGCGAAAAATTCATCTATAATGTTACGCCCGTTGTTTTGGCAAACAGAACATAGGATTTATATCCTGCTGTAACTTGCGCGTTAGCGACGTTTTACGGTGGGGTAGATTGGAGCCAGACTTTTCTTGGCCTCCGTCCAAGACCGCAGGCGCGTCCCATCTTCTCAGGAAGAGACGCTTAATCCCCTGCGTAGACGGTGACAGAACCAAAAAGAATTTTTCTTAACTGGATTCTGCTCATCGTGTTTTAGCACTTACCTTCCTGCGGGTAGGTAAATGAAGTGAGTTCCGGGGGAATCCTTCTCCGGTCAAATCCAGGAGCAAAAGCTAATGGCATTAAATCTTCAAGAAAAACAAGCGATTGTTGCTGAAGTTAACGAAGTAGCCAAAGGCGCGCTGTCAGCGGTTGTTGCGGACTACCGTGGCGTTACCGTTGATAAAATGACCGAACTGCGTAAAGCAGGTCGTGAAGCTGGCGTTTACATGCGTGTTGTTCGTAACACTCTGCTGCGCCGCGTCGTTGAAGGTACTCAGTTCGAGTGCCTGAAAGACACGTTTGTTGGTCCGACCCTGATTGCATATTCTATGGAACACCCGGGCGCTGCTGCTCGTCTGTTCAAAGATTTCGCGAAAGCGAATGCAAAATTTGAGGTCAAAGCTGCAGCCTTTGAAGGTGAGCTGATCGCGGCGGCTAATATTGACCGTCTGGCAACTCTGCCGACCTACGAAGAAGCACTGGCACGTCTGATGTCGACCATGAAAGAAGCTGCTGCTGGCAAACTGGTCCGCGCTCTGGCTGCTGTACGCGACGCAAAAGAAGCGGCTTAAGGTTTACTCTTTTTTCTTTTGCACTTTAACGTATAAACTTTTTCTGATTCTTAGGAACAATTGTTATGTTTATCACTAAAGACCAAATTCTGGAAGCCGTTGAAGCTATGTCCGTAATGGAAGTAGTTGAGCTGGTTTCTGCTATGGAAGAAAAATTCGGCGTTTCTGCTGCTGCTGCTACTATAGCTGTTACTGCTGGCCCGGCTGAAGCTGTTGAAGAGAAAACTGAATTCGACGTGGTTCTGAAATCTGCTGGCGCGAACAAAGTAGCGGTAATCAAAGTCGTTCGTAGCGCAACTAGTCTGGGCCTGAAAGAAGCCAAAGATTTAGTTGAAGCAACTGGTGTGATCAAAGAAGGCATCAGCAAAGACGACGCAGCTGCACTTGAAGCTGCTCTGAAAGAAGCTGGCGCAGAAGTTGAAGTTAAGTAAGATAACCTTTTGGTTGCAGCTTAAGTAAAATCAGGCTGATGACTGGTGACTTTTTAGTCATCAGCCTTTTTGCGCTCAAGAGCCTTGATGAAGTTTCGCACTGTTTGTCCATCGCTGCTCTTCAATATCTTTTTCTATCGACGACTTAATATACTGCTTTCCTGCGCGGGCTCCCTGCCCATGCTAAGGCAATGAAATGATTTAAGAGTGATAGAAAGATGTATTGCATGTGGCCTCCGCGTCGCATGAATAAAACAAAATAGTGTTGCATGAACCGTCCTTCAGGACGGACAGCGTGGGTCGACTTGTCAGCTAGCTGAGGAACCCTATGGTTTACTCCCATACCGAGAAAAAACGTATTCGTAAGGATTTTGGTAAACGTTCGCAAGTACTGGACATACCCTATCTCCTTTCTATCCAGCTTGACTCGTTTCAGAAATTTATCGAGCAAGATCCGGAAGGTCAGTACGGTCTGGAGGCAGCCTTCCGTTCCGTATTCCCTATCCAGAGTTACAGCGGTAACTCCGAGCTGCAATACGTCAGCTATCGTCTGGGCGAACCCGTCTTTGACGTGAAAGAGTGTCAGATTCGTGGTGTGACGTTCTCCGCACCGCTGCGCGTCAAACTGCGTCTAGTGATCTACGAGCGCGAAGCGCCGGAAGGCACTGTTAAAGACATTAAAGAACAAGAAGTCTACATGGGCGAAATTCCGCTCATGACGGACAACGGTACCTTTGTTATCAACGGTACTGAGCGTGTTATCGTTTCTCAGCTGCATCGTAGTCCTGGCGTTTTCTTCGACAGCGATAAGGGTAAAACCCATTCATCGGGTAAAGTGCTGTATAACGCACGTATTATCCCTTACCGCGGTTCATGGCTCGACTTCGAGTTCGACCCGAAAGACAACCTATTCGTACGTATCGACCGTCGCCGTAAGCTGCCAGCCAGTATCATTCTACGCGCGCTGAACTACACCTCTGAGCAGATCCTCGGTCTGTTCTTCGAAAAAGTAGTGTTTGAGATCTGCGACAACAAGCTGCAGATGGAGCTGGTGCCTGAGCGCCTGCGCGGCGAAACCGCCTCTTTCGATATCGAAGCCAACGGCAACGTTTACGTCGAGAAAGGCCGTCGCATCACTGCGCGCCACATTCGTCAGCTGGAAAAAGACGGCCTTCAGCATATCGAAGTGCCGGTTGAGTACATCGCGGGCAAAGTGGTCGCGAAAGATTACATCGATGAGAGCACTGGTGAACTGATCGTGCCGGCTAATATAGAACTCTCTATGGATCTGCTGGCCAAGCTGAGCCAGTCAGGTCACAAGCGTATCGAAACGCTGTTCACCAACGATCTTGATCATGGCCCGTACATCTCCGAGACCCTACGCGTCGATCCAACCAACGATCGCCTGAGCGGGCTGGTTGAGATCTACCGCATGATGCGCCCTGGCGAGCCGCCGACGCGTGAAGCCGCTGAGAACCTGTTCGAGAACTTGTTCTTCTCCGAAGATCGTTACGATCTGTCGGCTGTTGGTCGCATGAAGTTCAACCGTTCGCTACTGCGCGATGAGATCGAAGGTTCAGGTATCCTCAGCAAAGAAGACATCATCGAAGTAATGAAGAAGCTGATCGATATCCGTAACGGTAAAGGCGAAGTGGACGATATCGACCACCTCGGCAACCGTCGTATCCGTTCAGTAGGCGAAATGGCGGAAAACCAGTTCCGCGTTGGCTTGGTTCGCGTAGAGCGTGCGGTGAAAGAGCGTCTGTCGCTGGGCGACCTCGACACGCTGATGCCGCAGGACATGATCAACGCTAAGCCGATTTCGGCGGCGGTGAAAGAGTTCTTCGGCTCCAGCCAGCTCTCTCAGTTTATGGATCAGAACAACCCGCTGTCAGAGATTACGCACAAACGTCGTATCTCTGCACTCGGCCCAGGCGGTCTGACGCGTGAGCGCGCTGGCTTCGAAGTTCGAGACGTACATCCGACTCACTACGGTCGCGTCTGTCCAATCGAAACCCCTGAAGGTCCGAACATCGGTCTGATCAATTCGCTGTCTGTTTATGCGCAGACCAACGAGTACGGTTTCTTGGAAACCCCGTATCGGCGCGTTATCGACGGCGTGGTTTCTGACGAAATCCATTACCTTTCTGCGATTGAAGAGGGTAACTACGTTATTGCTCAGGCGAACGCCCAGCTAGATGAAGAGGGTCATTTCGTTGACGACCTCGTCACCTGCCGTAGCAAAGGCGAATCAAGCCTGTTCAGCCGCGATCAGGTTGACTACATGGACGTTTCCACACAGCAGGTGGTTTCTGTCGGTGCGTCACTGATCCCGTTCTTGGAGCACGATGATGCTAACCGCGCCCTAATGGGTGCGAACATGCAACGTCAGGCTGTACCGACTTTGCGCGCTGACAAGCCGCTGGTCGGTACCGGTATGGAGCGCGCGGTAGCGGTCGACTCCGGCGTAACCGCCGTAGCGAAACGTGGCGGTACCGTTCAGTACGTTGATGCGTCTCGTATCGTTATCAAAGTTAACGAAGATGAGATGTATCCGGGCGAGGCGGGTATCGACATCTACAACCTGACCAAGTACACCCGTTCTAACCAGAACACCTGCATCAACCAGATGCCGTGTGTGTCGCTGGACGAGCCGGTCGAGCGCGGCGACGTGCTGGCTGACGGCCCGTCAACCGACCTAGGCGAACTAGCGCTTGGCCAGAACATGCGCGTCGCGTTCATGCCGTGGAACGGCTACAACTTCGAAGACTCCATCCTTGTGTCCGAGCGTGTGGTTCAGGAAGACCGTTTCACCACTATCCACATCCAGGAACTGGCATGTGTGTCTCGCGACACCAAGCTGGGGCCAGAAGAGATCACCGCTGACATCCCGAACGTGGGTGAAGCGGCGCTCTCTAAACTGGATGAATCCGGCATCGTCTACATCGGTGCGGAAGTGACCGGCGGCGACATTCTAGTCGGTAAGGTGACGCCGAAAGGTGAAACCCAGCTGACGCCGGAAGAGAAACTGCTGCGCGCCATCTTCGGTGAAAAAGCGTCCGACGTGAAAGACTCGTCGCTGCGCGTGCCGAACGGCGTTTCCGGTACGGTTATCGACGTACAGGTCTTTACCCGCGATGGCGTGGAAAAAGACAAGCGTGCGCTGGAAATCGAAGAGATGCAGCTGAAGCAGGCGAAGAAAGACCTGTCTGAAGAACTGCAGATCCTCGAAGCGGGCCTGTTTAGCCGTATCCAGGCAGTGCTGATCTCCGGCGGCGTCGAAGCCGACAAGCTGCCGCGCGAGCGCTGGCTGGAACTGGGCCTGACTGACGAAGAGAAACAGAACGCGTTGGAGCAGCTGGCTGAGCAGTACGACGAACTGAAGCACGAGTTTGAGAAAAAGCTCGAAGCCAAGCGTCGTAAGATCACCCAAGGCGACGACCTCGCGCCGGGCGTGCTGAAAATCGTTAAAGTCTATCTGGCCGTTAAGCGTCAGATTCAACCCGGCGACAAAATGGCAGGCCGTCACGGTAACAAAGGTGTTATCTCTAAGATAAACCCGATCGAAGATATGCCTTACGACGAGAACGGCACGCCGGTCGACATTGTACTGAACCCGCTGGGTGTACCGTCGCGTATGAACATCGGTCAGATCTTGGAAACACACCTAGGTATGGCGGCGAAAGGCATCGGCGACAAGATCAACGCTATGCTGAAGCGTCAGGAAGAAGTCGCGAAACTACGCGAATTCATCCAGCGTGCCTACCATCTGGGCGCGGATGTGCGTCAGCGCGTCGACCTCAACACCTTCTCTGATGATGAAGTGTTGCGTCTAGCTGAGAACCTGAAAAAAGGTATGCCAATCGCTACGCCAGTGTTCGACGGCGCGAAAGAGAGCGAAATCAAAGAATTGCTGCAGCTGGGCGATTTGCCGACTTCCGGTCAGATTACGCTGTTTGACGGCCGTACCGGCGAGCAGTTCGAACGCCCGGTAACCGTGGGCTACATGTACATGCTGAAACTGAACCACCTGGTTGATGACAAGATGCATGCGCGTTCCACCGGTTCTTATAGCCTAGTTACTCAGCAGCCGCTGGGTGGTAAAGCGCAGTTCGGCGGTCAGCGCTTCGGTGAGATGGAAGTGTGGGCGCTGGAAGCATACGGCGCGGCATACACCCTGCAGGAAATGCTTACCGTTAAGTCTGATGACGTGAACGGTCGTACGAAGATGTATAAAAACATCGTCGATGGCAACCATCAGATGGAACCGGGAATGCCGGAATCCTTCAACGTACTGTTGAAAGAGATTCGCTCGCTGGGCATTAACATTGAGCTGGAAGACGAGTAAGCACTCGCAAGTACTGGTTATGAGGCACGCCGTTTCGGCGGCGTGCCCCTGAGAGTTCCACTCCGACGGGAGCTAATCCGTGAAAGACTTACTTAAATTTCTGAAAGCGCAAACTAAAACCGAAGAGTTTGATGCGATCAAAATTGCGCTGGCTTCGCCAGACATGATCCGTTCTTGGTCTTTCGGTGAAGTGAAAAAGCCGGAAACCATTAACTACCGTACCTTCAAGCCGGAGCGTGACGGTCTTTTCTGCGCCCGTATTTTCGGACCAGTAAAAGATTACGAGTGCCTGTGCGGCAAGTACAAGCGCCTGAAACACCGCGGCGTGATCTGTGAGAAGTGCGGCGTCGAAGTGACCCAGACCAAAGTGCGTCGTGAGCGCATGGGCCATATCGAACTCGCTTCTCCGACCGCACATATCTGGTTCCTGAAGTCGCTGCCGTCCCGTATCGGCCTGCTGCTGGACATGCCGCTGCGCGATATCGAACGCGTGCTCTACTTTGAATCTTACGCTGTTGTCGAAGGTGGCATGACCAACCTCGAAAAACGTCAGATTCTGACCGAAGAGCAGTACCTTAACGTGCTGGAAGAATTCGGCGACGAATTCGACGCGAAAATGGGCGCCGAAGCGATTCAGACTCTGCTGAAAAACATGGATCTGGAGCAAGAGTGCGAGCAGCTGCGTGAAGAGCTGAACGAAACCAACTCCGAGACCAAGCGTAGAAAGCTGACCAAGCGCATCAAGCTGCTGGAAGCGTTTGTGCAGTCTGGCAATAAGCCGGAGTGGATGATCCTGAACGTGCTGCCGGTGCTGCCGCCGGAGCTGCGTCCGCTGGTTCCGCTGGATGGCGGTCGTTTCGCTACGTCGGATCTGAACGATCTCTATCGTCGCGTGATCAACCGTAATAACCGTCTGAAGCGTCTGCTAGATCTGGCGGCGCCGGACATCATCGTACGCAACGAAAAACGTATGCTGCAGGAAGCGGTTGACGCCCTGCTGGATAACGGTCGTCGCGGTCGTGCGATCACCGGTTCTAACAAGCGTCCGCTGAAATCTTTGGCCGATATGATCAAAGGTAAGCAGGGTCGTTTCCGTCAGAACCTACTCGGTAAGCGTGTTGACTACTCCGGTCGTTCTGTTATCACCGTAGGTCCGTACCTGCGTCTGCATCAGTGCGGCCTGCCGAAGAAAATGGCGCTGGAACTGTTCAAACCGTTCATCTACGGCAAGCTGGAACTGCGTGGCCTCGCCACCACCATTAAAGCCGCGAAGAAAATGGTTGAGCGCGAAGAAGCGGTGGTCTGGGATATCTTGGACGAAGTCATCCGCGAGCACCCGGTTCTGCTGAACCGCGCGCCGACGCTGCACCGTCTGGGTATCCAGGCGTTTGAACCAGTTCTGATCGAAGGTAAAGCGATTCAGCTGCACCCACTGGTGTGTGCAGCCTATAACGCCGACTTCGATGGTGACCAGATGGCTGTTCACGTACCGCTGACGCTGGAAGCCCAGCTGGAAGCGCGTGCGCTGATGATGTCCACCAACAACATTCTGTCTCCGGCGAACGGCGAGCCAATCATCGTTCCGTCTCAGGACGTTGTTCTGGGCCTGTACTACATGACCCGCGACAAAGTGAATGCGCGCGGCGAAGGCATGGTACTGACCGGTCCGAAAGAAGCTGAGCGTGCTTACCGCGCTGGCGTGGCCGAGCTGCATGCGCGCGTTAAAGTGCGTATCACCGAGTACAGCAAAAACGAGCAGGATGAATTCGTTGCGAAAACCAGCCTGATCGATACTACCATTGGTCGTGCGATCCTGTGGATGATCGTGCCGAAAGGTCTACCTTACTCCATTGTCAACCAGGCGTTGGGTAAGAAAGCAATCTCCAAAATGCTGAACACCTGTTACCGCATTTTGGGCCTGAAGCCGACCGTTATCTTTGCTGACCAGACTATGTACACCGGTTTCGCCTATGCGGCGCGCTCTGGTGCGTCTGTTGGCATTGACGACATGGTGATTCCGGCGAAGAAAGTCGAAATCATCACCGAAGCGGAAGCGGAAGTGGCCGAGATCCAGGAGCAGTTTCAGTCTGGTCTGGTCACCGCGGGCGAACGTTACAACAAAGTCATCGATATCTGGGCTGCGGCGAACGAGCGCGTAGCGAAGGCAATGATGGAAAACCTCTCTACTGAAACTGTGATTAACCGTGACGGCGAAGAAGAGAAGCAGGTTTCCTTTAACAGCATATTTATGATGGCCGACTCCGGTGCCCGTGGTTCTGCTGCACAGATTCGTCAGCTGGCGGGTATGCGTGGTCTGATGGCGAAGCCGGACGGCTCCATCATCGAGACACCTATCACCGCGAACTTCCGTGAAGGTCTGAACGTACTCCAGTACTTCATCTCGACCCACGGCGCACGTAAAGGTCTGGCGGATACCGCACTGAAAACCGCGAACTCCGGTTATCTGACGCGTCGTCTAGTTGACGTTGCGCAGGATCTAGTGGTGACTGAAGACGACTGCGGCACCTTCGAAGGTATCATGATGACGCCGGTTATCGAAGGTGGTGACGTTAAAGAGCCGCTGCGCGAGCGCGTACTCGGTCGTGTGACGGCGGAAGACGTGTTGAAGCCGGGCATAGCTGACATCCTAGTTCCGCGTAATACGCTGCTGGATGAGCACTGGTGTAATGTGGTCGAAGAGAACTCTGTCGACACTATCAAAGTTCGCTCTGTTGTAAGCTGTGAAACCGATTTTGGTGTGTGCGCGCACTGTTACGGTCGCGACTTGGCACGTGGTCACATCATCAACAAGGGTGAAGGGATCGGTGTTATTGCGGCACAGTCCATCGGTGAGCCGGGTACACAGCTGACCATGCGTACGTTCCACATCGGTGGTGCGGCATCGCGTGCGGCGGCTGAATCCAGCATTCAGGTGAAGAATAAAGGTACTATCAAACTGACCAACGCCAAGTCGGTAACCAACTCTACTGGCAAACTGGTTATTACCTCGCGTAACGTCGAGCTGAAAATGATCGATGAGTTTGGCCGTACTAAAGAAAGCTATAAAGTCCCTTACGGTACGACCATGGCGAAAGGAGACGGCGAACAAGTTGCAGCGGGCGAAACCGTAGCGAACTGGGATCCGCACACCATGCCGGTTATCACCGAAGTTAACGGTTTCATTCGCTTTACTGACATGATCGATGGCCAGACTATCACGCGTCAGACTGACGAGCTGACCGGTCTCTCTTCGCTGGTAGTGCTGGATACCGCTGAGCGTACCGGGGGTGGTAAAGACTTGCGTCCGGCGCTGAAAATCGTCGATGCACAGGGCGAAGACGTACTGATCCCGGGCACCGATATGCCGGCGCAGTACTTTCTGCCGGGTAAAGCGATCGTTCAACTGGAAGACGGAAAGAAGATCAGCTCCGGTGACACCTTGGCACGTGTGCCTCAGGAATCTGGCGGTACCAAGGATATTACCGGTGGTCTGCCGCGCGTTGCCGACCTGTTCGAAGCTCGTCGTCCGAAAGAGCCAGCTATCTTGGCGGAGATCAGCGGTATCATATCCTTCGGTAAAGAGACCAAAGGTAAACGTCGTCTGGTGATCACACCGGTTGATGGTAGCGAGCCTTACGAAGAGATGATCCCGAAATGGCGTCAGCTCAACGTATTTGAAGGAGAGCGCGTAGAACGCGGTGACGTGGTTTCCGACGGTCCGGAATCTCCGCACGACATTTTGCGTCTGCGTGGCGTCCATGCTGTGACCCGTTACATCACTAACGAAGTGCAGGAAGTTTACCGCCTGCAGGGCGTTAAGATTAACGATAAGCACATCGAAGTCATCGTTCGCCAGATGCTGCGTAAAGCAACCATCATGAGCGCGGGCAGCACCGACTTCCTAGAAGGTGAGCAGGCAGAAGTCTCTCGCATCAAGATCTCTAACCGTGATCTGGAAGCGAACGGCAAAATCGGCGCGACTTACATGCGCGATCTGCTGGGTATCACCAAAGCGTCGCTGGCAACCGAATCGTTCATCTCGGCAGCCTCATTCCAAGAGACCACGCGTATCCTGACCGAAGCCGCTGTTGCAGGCAAGCGCGACGAACTGCGCGGCCTGAAAGATAACGTAATCGTGGGTCGTTTGATCCCGGCCGGTACCGGCTACGTTTACCATCAGGATCGTATGCGTCGCCGTCAGGCGGGTGAAGCGCCGGTTGCTCCGCAGGTTACTGCGGATGAAGCCTCCGCCAGCCTAGCTGAACTGCTAAACGCCGGTCTTGGCGGCAGCGATAACGACTAATCGCTCTTCGTGTAATAAAAACCCTGCTTCGGCAGGTTTTTTTATGGGCGAAAAAGAGCTGCAGCAAGCGCTTAGTCCATGCAGTTTGGCGTGCATCGGCGTTACTACCTGTCTCTTTCAATATCGCTGCGCGTCAGTCCGATATCTTTTAACTGCGCATCGTTCAGGTGTAACAGAATGCGGCGCGTCTTACGCCGCTGGTGGATCGCTTTGATGCCTTGCGCAATGGCGCTCAGCAGATGCCATGGCGTGATCGAAAAAGGTTTGGCCGCACAGTTTTCTTCATATCCCATTTCCCTGCCCCTCGTCTATGAAACAGGGAATAGTGTCTGCCGACGAAGAAAAAGGATACAGACGCAAAAACCGACTTTCTTTAACATATAGATTGCTGTGGAGACCATCTGAATGGTAAAAAAGTACTTATCTGTACTGTTTTTCACCTCTGTCCATATGCGGTAGACGATCACGATGCGTTATTAACAGCTGGCGATGCATCTGGCGCAACGCATTGAGCAGGGGCTTTACCGCTACGGCGAGAAACTGCTGTCAGTACCTAGCATCTTGGGATTTATTATGCCGGAAACGCGCAAGCGCGCTGCTGAAGCTGACGCAGCGTTTTGACGTGGCGATTATTGAAGACGATGTCTATGGTGAGCTGGCTTGGGAATATCTGCGGCCGGTTACCATCAAATCGATGGATCTGGATGGCCGCGTGCTGCTCTGCAGCTCCTTTTTCGAAAACTATCGCCTTTGGCCTGCGTACAGGATGGGTAGTGCCGGGACGCTATCGCGACCGCGTGCTGCACATGAAATATATCGCCACCGGTTCGAGTAGTATGCTGGCGCAGCATGCGCTGGCGGAGTTTATCCGTCAGGACCACTATCAGCCGCATCTGCGGCGCATGCGACAGTTTTATCAGCGCAATTACAGCAGTTTTAGCTGTTGGGTGTGCCGCTATTTTCCGTACGGCATCTGCGTTTCGCGCCCGCAGGGCAGTTTTATGTGTGGGTAGAGCTGCCGAAGGCGTTTGATACTGTGCGCCTTAACCGCGAGCTGCGCGATTCCCATATTGAGATTACGGTCGGATCGCTTTTTTCCGCATCGGGAAAATATCGTAACTGTCTGCGGCTGAGCTTTGCAGTAACGCTCGACGATCGCGTTGAACAGGCGCTGGCAAAAGTCGGCGAGGCCGTCGAGCGTGTGATAGCCGCCTGCACGGGCGAACACTCTCCACAATCCATGCAGTATGAAATCCTTCTAGCTAAATAGTTGAGGCTAGGGCCAGATAGGGTTGAAGGGGAGGTTCCGGCCTTAGCCGAGGAGGACAACCCGGCGAAAGCCACTATAGCGAAACAGAAAAACGGCGCGACAGCCTAAA
Source organism: Type-B symbiont of Plautia stali (assembly GCA_001485295.1). Lineage (GTDB taxonomy): Bacteria > Pseudomonadota > Gammaproteobacteria > Enterobacterales > Enterobacteriaceae > Pantoea. The sequence continues at coordinate 7,609 of BBOA01000019.1, read as the reverse complement.
TCTGTCGCTGCGTGCCGCCTTCCATACTTTTTATCTCCATTGCAGAGCCTTGCTCTCTTTTGCGAGGTGTATTGCGCTTCATGCTTCCGTCAGCTGCAGCAATCTCTCGGCCACGGCGCGCCAGTTAGGCTCCTGGGTGATGGCGCTGACCACGGCAGTGCTGCCGACGCCGGTTGCCACGGTGGAGATATCCTTCAGCCGCGCAATATGCTGCTGCAGCTCCGTCAGCCCCTGCAGCGCTGACGCACCTATTTAGTCTGCTTAGGAAAATATGTCCCAGTGCGATATACAAAGGACGGGCGCCAGCGCGCGATCCAGTTCGACGTCGTCATGCGTCGATACACCCAGCCGTAGGCCCACCTTGCGGATGGCGTTCAGGTTAGCGACGTCGAGATGCAGCCTGTCGGCGAGTGGCAAGGCGAAACGGTCTAGCTAGTGTGTGAAAATCGCGATCGCCATATGTCCTCGGTGCGCCAGCTGATCGACGAAGAGGCGGGGTTGTTTCAGCTGGCAGAGTTTTATCGCTCGCATCGTTTCTGCGGCTACTGCCGTGAACGCTACTACCCGTAAATCGTGCCCTGCATCATCGTCGCCATCCGAAGCAGCATGAAATGCTGCTCGTCAATCATGTGCGTTACCGCAACAGCATCTATACCGTGCTGGCGGGCTTTGTCGAGGTAGGCGAAACGCTGGAGCAGGCGGTTGCGCGCGAGGTCATGGAGAGAGCAACGTGCGCGTCAAGAATTTGCGTTATGTCACGTCGCAGCCCTGGCCGTTTCCCCATTCGCTGATGATGGCGTTTATGGCGGAGTATGACGGCAGCGATCTGCAAATCGATAATAAAGAGCTGCTGGACGCCGGCTGGTACCGCTATGACGCGCTACCGCTGTTGCCGCCGGGCACCTTGGCGCGCCCGCCTGATTGAAGATAAAGTCGCCATCTGCCGTGCCGACGCCTGAGAAGTGTTACAATAGGCGCCTGAAATTGAGAGAGTCCTGAATGAATGAACTAAAGAACGATCGTTACCTGCGCGCCCTGTTACGTCAGCCGGTTGATATAACGCCGGTGTGGATGATGCGACAAGCCGGGCGTTATTTGCCGGAATATAAAGCGACGCGCGCCGAAGCAGGCGATTTTATGTCGCTATGCAAAAACGCCGAACTGGCGTGTGAAGTCACCTTGCAGCCGCTGCGTCGCTATCCGCTGGACGCGGCGATCCTCTTTAGCGATATCCTGACCATTCCCGATGCGATGGCACTGGGACTCTACTTCGAAACCGGCGAAGGTCCGCGTTTCTCCAGCCCGATTACCTGCCGCGCCGATGTCGATAAACTGCCGGTGCCCGATCCCGAGCAGGAACTCGGCTATGTGATGAACGCGGTGCGCACCATTCGCAAAAACCTCAAGGGCGAAGTGCCGCTGATTGGGTTTTCCGGCAGTCCCTGGACGCTGGCGATCTATATGGTGGAAGGCGGCAGCAGTAAAGCCTTCACTAGGATCAAGAAAATGATGTATGCCGATCCCGCCACGCTGCACGCGATGCTCGATAAGCTGGCGGACAGCGTTATTCTCTATCTCAACGCCCAGATCCGCGCGGGTGCGCAGTCGATAATGGTATTCGATACTTGGGGCGGCGTGCTGACGGGCCGCGACTATCTGGAGTTCTCGCTGCACTACATGCATAAAATCGTCGACAGCGTGCTACATGAGAATGAAGGCCGCCGCGTGCCGATCACGCTGTTCACCAAAGGCGGCGGACAGTGGCTGGAAGCAATGGCCGCGACCGGCTGCGATGCGCTTGGACTCGACTGGACCACCGATATCGGCGAGGCGCGTCGCCGCGTCGGCGACAAAGTGGCGCTGCAGGGCAACATGGATCCGTCTATGCTTTATGCGCCAGCGGCGCGTATTGAGCAGGAAGTCGCCGATATTCTCAAGAGCTTCGGCGCGGGCAGCGGTCATGTTTTCAATCTGGGGCATGGCATTCATCAAGATGTGCCGCTAGAACATGCGGGTGTGTTTGTTGAGGCAGTTCACTGTCTCTCAGGCCAATATCATCAGGAGTGAGTATGGACATTGCTGCACTGCGCGTGGAGCAGATTCAGCGCGCTGCAGAAAGTGGTGCGGTAGGATGATTTCGACGTGCTACCGCCGCGTTTTATCGGCGGCGCCGACGTCGGATTTGAACAGGAAGGAGCGATGACACGCGCCGCCTTGGTTATCCTCGAATATCCTTCCCTAAAGCTGGTGGAGCATCGCGTGGCGCTTATCGCCACCACCATGCCCTACATTCCCGGCTTTCTCTCCTTCCGTGAATATCCGGCGCTGCTGGCGGCGTGGAACATGCTTGAGAACCGGACCTGCTGTTTGTCGACGGACACGGCATCTCACACCCGCGTCGTCTCGGCGTCGCCTCGCACTTTGGCCTAATGGTGGACGTGCCGACCATCAGCGTGGCGAAAAAGCGTCTGTGCGGCCGTTTCGCCGCGCTGGACCCAGAGCCGGGTTCGCGCCAGCCGTTAATCGACAAGGGGGAGCAAACCGGCTGGGTATGGCGCAGCAAAGCGCGCTGCAATCCGCTGTTCGTCGCGACCGGACATCGCGTCAGCCTAAACAGCGCGCTGCACTGGGTGGAAAAAGTGCATGGGTTGCTATCGTCTACCGGAACCGACGCGCTGGGCGGGATACCGTCGCCTCTAACCGTACCACCTTTCAACGCTGGCAAAACGCGCTTTAATGCTGTGCGCACCGCGCTTTTGCGGTACACTGCCGACGGAATTCGCCGATCCGACGCTCTATCGCCGTATCCTTGATCTGATCTGGGAAAGCCTGACGATCAAAGACGCTAAAATCAACTTCGACAGCCGCTGGAAAAGCTCGAAGCCACGATTCCAGATGGCGACGCGTTCGACGTGTACGGCATTTATCCGGCGATCGACGCCTGCGTGACCTTAAGCGAAGCGCTGCACGCTATGCTGACCGGCGAAACTCTGGAGCATGCTATCGAGGTGAGCAGAACCTCCATTACCACCGTTGCGATGCTAGAAATGACGCAAGCCGGACGCGAAATGAGCGACGACGAGCTGTATGGAAACCCTGCTGTCATCGACGAATGGGACTTGCAATGGGAGATTTTTCGCCTGCTTACCGACTGCGAAGAACGAGACCTTGAATTGATCAAAGGATTGCGTTTGGACCTTCGGGAGGCAGGAATCAGCAATATCGGTATAATTTTTCAGCAGTAAGGCGGGAAAACGTGACTTCAGACCCGAATTAGCGAGTTTGGAGGCTTCACATCGGCCCCCTGTCTGGTCTACATTTGGGGAGGCTGAAAATTGTGGCTATCGGTGCTTGCAGGCTAAAGAGTGCCAGAATATGGCTTTTCCCTCGCACCCGTTGCTTAGCAAGCGATAAATACACTTTAAGGATAACTTATGAACAAGACTCAACTGATTGATGTGATCGCGGAAAAAGCGGACCTGTCAAAAACCCAGGCTAAAGCGGCTCTAGAATCTACTCTGGCTGCGATCACTGAGTCTCTGAAAGAAGGTGATGCTGTACAACTGGTTGGTTTTGGTACTTTTAAAGTGAATCACCGCGCTGAGCGTATCGGTCGCAATCCGCAAACTGGCAAAGAGATCAAAATCGCTGCGGCAAACGTACCGGCATTTGTCTCTGGTAAAGCGCTGAAAGACTCTGTTAAAACTCTGTTAAATAAGATGTCGCACTGAGGTCAGAATTCTACAGAAGGGGCGAATACGCCCCTTCTGTATTAGGGGCCAGCGATGATGAAGCTACGTTCGCACTCCTGTTTCGTTCTGCTTTTTCTTCTTCTGCTTTCTGGGTGCGGTTCAACGCCCGATACGTCTCCCTTTACCGCCAGCGGTTACCTTGCCGATCGCGGCGCGGTACGCATCTGGCGCAAAAACAGCGGCCATATCACCGTCCATTTACGCATGCTCTATACACCCTTTAACGGCGATGCCGCCGAAACCACCGACTATGTGTGGCAAGAGGAGAAACTGGTCAGCGTGGCGAGCTACGTCAGCGGCAAGCAGCCTGCTGCGTTTCGATTAGGACGGCAGACTGAGTTTTATGCAGCGGCAGCTAGCCGGCCGCCGACGCGAAGCGGTCGATACGGATACGGTTGAGCTTTAGAAATTCGATGCACAGCGGATGCTGGCGCAGAGCAACGCTTTGCTCTGCGGCCGCGTGGCGCTGAAACAGGGCCTGGCTGGGCGCCAGACAGATTGAAAGCACGGGGTATCGCCATCCTTCGACGATTATGCGTTCCAGACGCTGACACGGCAGCAGCAGCGCAGCAGCGGGCCGCTGTTAGTTTCTTGGCTGGAAGCACCGGAGGGCACGCAACTGTTGCGCGCAGCGCCAAGAGAAAGCTGCGAATTGCAGCCGAAAGAAGAAGAAAAGGGCACCTGACACGCCATTTTTACTTTTGCTTACTTGCGGTTGATGGCGCGATAGCCGATATCGCAGCGGCAGAAGCTGCCGTTCCAAGAGATGGGCTGAGCCAGCTCATAGGCGCGCTGCTGCGCCGCTGCCACGTCGTCGCCCAGCGCGGTGACGCAGAGCACGCGGCCACCATTGGTCAGCACCAGATCGTTATCGAGACGGGTGCCAGCATGGAAGACCTTGCCGTCTTCCACTTCTTCCAGTGGCAGGCCGTGGATCTGCTCGCCGTTGACATAGTCCCCCGGATAGCCGCCCGCCGCCAGCACCACGCCCAGCGCCGGACGCGGATCCCACATGGAATCCTGTCGATCCAGCACGCCGTCGCACGCCGCCAGAAACAGCTCCACTAGATCCGACTGCAGGCGCAGCATGATTGGCTGCGTTTCTGGATCGCCAAAGCGGCAATTGAATTCGATCACCTTTGGCTTACCCGACTGATCGATCATCAGACCGGCATAGAGGAAACCGGTATAAACGTTACCTTCCGCCGCCATGCCGCGCACCGTTGGCCAGATCACCTGATCCATCACGCGCTGGTGGATCTCGTCAGTGACCACCGGAGAGGGCGAGTAGGCGCCCATGCCACCGGTATTAGGACCAGTATCGCCGTCGCCGACGCGCTTATAATCTTTGCTGGTGGCCATCGGCAACACGTTTTCGCCGTCGACCATGACGATAAAGCTGGCCTCTTCGCCCTCTAGAAACTCTTCGACGACGATGCGGCGTCCCGCGTCGCCGAAGGCGTTGCCGGCTAGCATATCTTTCACTGCCGCTTCCGCCTCTTCAAGCGTCATGGCGACAATCACGCCTTTACCGGCCGCCAGACCGTCGACCTTGATGACGATAGGCGCGCCTTTCTCACGCAGGTAAGCCAGCGCGACTTCAACATCGGTGAAGTTGCAATATTCCGCGGTGGGAATATGGTGACGGGCCAGAAAATCTTTGGTGAAAGCCTTAGAGCCTTCCAGCTGCGCGGCATTTTTGGTCGGACCGAAAATCTTCAGGCCCGCCGCACGGAACGCATCGACCACGCCGATAACCAGCGGCGCTTCCGGGCCTACAATAGTCAGGTCGATCGCTTCGCGCTGGGCAAACGCCAGCAGGGCAGGGATATCGGTAGGGCTGATATCGACGTTTTGCAGCGCCGGCTCCAGCGCGGTACCGGCGTTGCCAGGTGCGACGAATACCGTTTCAGCCAGCGGCGACTGAGCCGCTTTCCAAGCCAGCGCGTGTTCACGACCACCGTTACCAATCATTAAAATTTTCATACTTTTCTCCGAAGAATTAATGGCGGAAGTGACGCATGTCGGTGAAGATCATGGCGATGCCATGCTCGTCTGCCGCGGCGATAACCTCTTCATCGCGAATCGAGCCGCCGGGCTGGATAACGCAGGTGACGCCGACGGTGGCTGCCGCATCGATACCGTCGCGGAACGGGAAGAAGGCATCTGACGCCATCGCCGAACCTTTTACCTCCAGCCCTTCGTCTGCCGCTTTAATGCTGGCGATTTTAGCGGAGTAAACGCGGCTCATCTGACCGGCGCCAATGCCGATAGTCATATTGTCGCGCGCATAGACGATAGCGTTCGATTTCACGAACTTCGCTACCTTCCAGCAGAAGAGTGCGTTGCGCAGCTCCTGCTCGCTTGGCTGACGCTTGCTGACGACGCGCAGCTGGCTCGCTTCAACCATGCCTAGGTCGCGGTCCTGCACCAGCAGGCCGCCGGTGACGCGTTTAAAATCGAGACCGGCGACGCGTTCCTGCCACTGGCCGCAGATCAGCACGCGAACGTTCTGCTTAGCCGCCGTGACTTTCAACGCCGCTTCGCTGGCGGAAGGGGCAATAATCACTTCGACAAACTGACGGCTGATGATCGTCTGCGCGGTTGTTTCGTCCAGCTCGCGGTTGAAAGCGATAATGCCGCCGAAAGCGGAAGTCGGATCGGTCTGGTAGGCGCGTTCGTAAGCCTCAAGGGTCGATGCACCGACGGCGACGCCACAAGGGTTTGCATGCTTGACGATCACGCAGGCCGCTTCGCTGAACGCCTTCACGCACTCCAGCGCCGCGTCGGTATCGGCGATGTTGTTGTAGGAGAGTGCTTTGCCTTGAACCTGCTGCGCGGTCGCCACCGAGGCTTCCTGCACATTCTCTTCTATATAGAAGGCGGCGTACTGATGGCTGTTTTCACCGTAGCGCATATCCTGCTTCTTAATAAAGTTCAGGCTCAGGGTGCGTGGGAAGCGGCCGGCCAGTTGGTCGCGCTTGCCATAGTAGGCGGGGACCAGCGAGCCGAAGTAGTTGGCGATCATACTGTCGTAGGCGGAGATATACTCAAAGGCTTTAATCGCGAGGTCGAAGCGAGTTTCCAGCGTCAGGGAGTTTTCATTGGCGTCCAGCTCGGCCACGATGGCGTCGTAATCGCTGCTCTTGACCACAATCGCTACATCTTTATGGTTCTTGGCCGCCGAGCGCACCATGGTGGGGCCGCCGATATCAATATTCTCAACCGCGTCTTCCAGCGTGCAGCCTTCGCGCGCGACGGTTTGAGCAAAGGGATAAAGGTTAACGACCACCATGTCGATAGGTTCGATAGCGTGCTGTGCCATAATCGCGTCGTCCTGACCGCGACGACCCAGAATGCCGCCGTGCACTTTCGGGTGCAGAGTTTTGACGCGTCCATCCATCATTTCCGGGAAGCCCGTATAGTCAGTCACTTCGGTGACGGTAAGACCGGCATCGGCCAGCAGGCGAGCGGTTCCGCCTGTAGAGAGGAGTTCGACGCCGCGGCTGGAAAGCGCCTGAGCAAATTCGAGGATACCGGCTTTGTCTGAGGTACTCAGCAGAGCGCGGCGTACAGGACGACGTTGTTGCATGGTGATTTTATACCCTTGTCTTTGTTTCGCATAAAATAAGAGCGTTACATCAAGCTTAGCGATCTTCATAGCAATAATAAGAAGAAGCAAAACTTCAGTTAACGCCCCGAAAAGGGGCGTCCGTGACGTCGCCGGGCATTGTAGCGAAAACGTTTACGTGCTGCTCGCAAAAATTCGCCTGAAGATGCATTGTGGATAATCGCGAGTATAAGGTGGGCTTTTGCTGTGGAATGCAGCGAACGGTCATTTTTATGCAATTTTACTG
>BBOA01000018.1 GCA_001485295.1 Type-B symbiont of Plautia stali | reverse complement strand
AAATCCGATTTAATTGCACAACCCTTTTTCGATAAGGCGGCCAGCGCGTCATGATCGACGCATCCAGCGTGGTGGTTGGAGACGTAATTATGGGCGACGACGCTAGTATCTGGCCATTGGTCACGATACACGGCAACGTCAATCAGGTTCGTGTCGACGCGCGAACCAATATTCAGGATGGCAGCGTATTACACGTTACCCATAAGTCGGCCAGCAACCCGCAGGGCTTTCCCGTTAACCATCGGCGACGATGTCACCGTCGGGCATAAATCGATGCTGCATGCCTGCACTATCGGCAATCGCGTGCTTGGTTGGCATAGGGTCTATCTTGCTGGATAGCGCGATTATCAAAGATGATGTGATAATTGGCGACGGCAGCCTAGTGCTACCAGGCAAACGTCTGGAGAGCGGCTACCTTTATCTCGACAGCCCAGTCAGACAAGTGCACACGCTGAACGAACAGGAGATCGCAGGCTTACTCTACTCCGCTAACAACTATGTTCGCTGGAAAGATGACTATCTTGCCGAGGCGAGCCAGACCCACTCCTGATCGTCGAACGCTTCATTAAGGATGACCGCTTCCGCCTTTTCTTCTATATCCCTGCATGGGCGACGAATAAAGCCAGCACCTCGCCCTAGCCGAAGCGTTGCGTCAGAGCCTTCTCGGAAACGGTGCAGGTCAGAAGCATGCCGTTCGCCAGCGCCGGAAAACAGACCGCCTTTTTCTCTACGTTCCACTCCTCGCGATCTGGAAACTGAATAGCCTGATTCATGGCTGCATCGCCTGTTTAAGCTGAGCGATAACAGGCGCTATCTCCGGCATCACGCCGTGCCATAATTGGAAAGCATGCGCGGCCTGACCCACCAGCATGCCAAGGCCATCAGCATAGCGCTGCGCGCCATGCTGCCAGCACCACTGTAAAAACGGCGTCGTGCCTGCCTGATAAAACATGTCGTAGCAGCGCACCTGCGCATCAATCAGCGAAACAGGGAGCGGTGGAACCTCGCCGCTTACGCAGCTAGAGGTCGCGTTCACCATTAGATTGAAATTACGCGCTGCCAGCTGTTCAAATCCGCAGGCGTCGATCTCTCCGCTTTGGCTGAAGAGCTGCGCTAGCTCCTTAGCGCGCGCCTGAGTGCGGTTAACGATTGTTACCGCGCAGCCTGTGGAAAGCAGCGGCAGGATAACGCCGCGCGCAGCGCCGCCCGCGCCCACTAGCAAAATGCGATCTCCTTGACGAATCAGCGCCAGCCGTTCAAGATCGCTCAACAGACCGATGCCGTCGGTGTTGTCGCCCAGAATGCGGCCGTCGCTGCATTTTTTCAAGGTGTTAACCGCGCCGGAGAGTGCTGCCCGCTCGCTCAGCTGATCGGCAAACTCACAGGCCTGCTGCTTAAAAGGCAGCGTGACGTTGGCGCCGCGTCCGCCCTGCGCGAAAAAGGCGGCAATGGTGGCAGGAAAAGCGTCGAGCGGCGCACAGACACGGCCATAACGATGTGCAATACCCGTTTGCTCAGCGAAAGCCTGATGAATGAAAGGCGATTTACTGTGGCTGATGGGATTGCCGAAGACCGCAAACTGATCCATGAATTAGCCCTGACGAATAAGGTTGCCGGTTAAGACGTCGCGGATTTGTGACAGATTCTGCCGACCGCCGGTGACGCCCGCCAGCAGCGGAAAGGCTTCGCCGAATTGCGCGCGAAACGCCTCGACCGTCCGGCAAGGCTCCTCGCCCGACAGGTTGGCGCTAGTTGACACCAGCGGCTTGCCGAATGCGCGACACAGCGCCTGAACGTCCGGGTGATCGCTGACGCGGATCGCCAGCGAATCAAAACGCCCCGTCAGCCAGCGCGGCGTTTGCGGCGTGGCCGGCACGACAAAAGTGACCGGGCCAGGCCAGTAAGGGAACATACGCTCGCGCTGCTCAACGCTCAGTTCGCGGTAGGAAATATAAGGTTCCAGCTGAGCATAGTGTGCGGCAATGAGAATCAATCCTTTCTCAACCGGGCGTTGTTTTAACGCCAGCAGTGCCATTACGGCGCTTTCGCTGTCCGGGTCGCAGCCCAGACCAAAAACTGCTTCAGTGGGATAAGCGATAACGGCCTGCTGACGCAGCTGCTCTATGCAGGCCTCCAGCGAACCGGAAAAAGAATTGTTTTGCATAATATGATCTTAGTTCTCTGATGCGGCGGCCTTGCCGCAACTCTTACTGGCGCAAAAGCGTTTCACGCCCTGCGCGGTTTTCTTTTCCACCAGCAGCGGAAAGTGGCAGTGCAGACACTCGCTTGCGACTGGCGTTGCATTGACGGCAAACTGGCAAGAGGGGTAACGGTTGGAGGCATGAAACGTTTTGCCGTAACGCGAACGACGCTGCACCAGTTTGCCTTCCTGACATTGCGGGCAGATGATCAGGGTTTCGTCCGGCTTATCTATGGCTTCGCTATAGTCATATTCAGGATAGTGGCTACAGCCGATAAACATGCCGTAGCGTCCCTGTCGCAACGCTTTATCCGCACCACATTGCGGAAAAGGGTGCCGTTCAAGCACCTTGACGATATGTCCGTCAGCCTTATTTTTCAGCGGTCGGATATAGTTGCAGCCAAGGTAATTAGTACAGCCTAAAAAGGCGCCGTGTTTACCGCTGCGGATAACAAAATCTGCCCCGCCTGCGAGGCAAGGATCCTGTTTACGCACGGTGAAGAGTGCTGATTTGCTCATAACGATGGATGCATAACGAATAATTAATGCAGCATGCCTTCACTGACGTCGAATAAAAGTTTTTCCATTTGTTGATAGGCGTTTGCGCATCCCGGAAGATTAAACAACACCATCAGCACCACCCATTTGAGATCTTCCAGATCGAATTCGAGCGTGTCGAGCGCCATGACTCGTTCGATGACCATTTCGCGCGTTTCCATGTTGAGCACCTGAATCTGCTCAAGGAACAGCAGGAAACCTCGGCATTCGGCATCTAAACGCTGGCCTTCTTCTTCCGTGTAGATGCGCATTAAAAGCGGATCGTTCGCTAACAGAATCGGGTCGACAAAACCTTTCTGATAATCTGCCAGCTTTTCTAACCAGTTCAACGCATTATAGATATCTTCACGATGAAAACCGGCATAGGTTAAGTCATCAGTCAATGTATCCTGATCAACCTGCATTTCTGCTTCGTTGTGGATATATGTCTCAAATAAGTACATTAGTACGTCGAACATGGCATGCCCTCCTTAAATCGGACATAGCCGCCGGGTACAGCTGCGATCCATCCTGCTAACTCCAGCGCCAACAGTTAGGCTGGGATTACTGGCACAGGTTGGCCGGCACGTTCAGCGACGACGTCAACAGGTGTAACCTCATCACCTACGTTAGCCAACACCTCAGCAAATGGCAATGGCACATTGTCGCTCACTTCGCAATATATTGCATCTACCTGTGTAAAAAGTAGCTAGTTAAACGCCGTGAGAAGATCGTCCACGATATTGGTAGGATGCGCCACCAACAGCGCGCCTTGCTGGATCAGCCAGCGCGTTATTAATCAGCGCGCGGTCACCAGCGAACAGCTTTTACTTGTCGATTCAACCACTAGCATGCCCCGGCTCAGACCGCTGATAATGCATTTGCGGCGCGCGAAGTTCAGCGCATGCGGCGGCGCGGCAAGGGAAACTCTGAAACCAGCGTGCCGCCTTTTTCCACGATTTCTTCCGCTAGCGCGCAGTGGCTTTTGGGATAGAGATGCTGGAGTCTTCTGCCCAGCACGACAATTTTTTTCCCTGCGCCTCCAGCCTCCAGCCCAGCGCGATGCGCAACGCCGTCAATGCCGCGCGCCAGCCGGCTGGTAATGGTAAAGTCGCTTAGAGCAAGCTGTTGCGTGAACCATGCGCCCTACTGCCGTCCGCAGTGCGAACAGTTGTGGCTGCTGACAACCGCCAGCTGCATAGAGGAGAGCAAAGCGGGATCGACTTTTATATATATAGAGCAGCGGCGGAAAGCGATGCACTTCGCGTAAAGCGGCGGGATAGCGTTCGTCTTGCGCGCTCAGTAGTTGATGGGAATCATGCGCGGCTAGCCAAGCGTAGGTCTGCGCAACCTGATCTGCCGTCAGGCGGAAGAACTGCTGAACGTGCTGTTCACCCAACCCCGCCGACGTTAGCGCCAAGCGCATATCGTCTGTTTGCTCAAGCATGTTCGCCAGTCGCAGCCAGCGTTTTCCGGTCAGATCGGTTAACCGCTGAAAGCCACAGCCAGCACTCGATTTTTTTCATTATAGCTCCCTACTCTACGCGCTGCTTCCTGCAGGTGAATGCTGTCAATCAGGTCACAAAAAGTCTACAATATGAAGCAACATATCTTTTATTCATCGCATACAGATCTGGATATTTATGTCAGTTTTGCAGGTATTACATTTCCCTAACGATCGTCTTCGCAAAATCGCGGCGCTAGTCAAAGAAGTTAACGTTGAGGTGCAGCGCATCGTCGACGATATGTTTGAAACCATGTACGCCGAAGAGGGTATCGGCCTAGCGGCGACGCAGGTGAATATTCATCAGCGCATCATCGTTATCGACGTATCGGAAAATCGCGACGAGCGACTGGCTTTGATTAACCCGGAGCTGCTGGAAAAGAGCGGCGAAACCGGCATTGAAGAGGGCTGCCTCTCTATTCCAGAACAGCGCGCCTTTGTTCCACGCGCCGAGCGCGTGAAAGTGCGCGCGCTGGATCGCGAAGGCAAACAATACGAACTGGAAACCGACGGCCTGCTGGCTATCTGCATCCAGCACGAGATCGATCACCTCGACGGTAAACTTTTTATTGATTATCTGTCGCCGTTGAAACGTCAGCGCATCAAGCAAAAGCTGGAAAAACTGGCGCGTCTAAACGCGCGTACCGAAGGCTAAAAAAGGATAGCCGTGTCTGCCCCGCTGAAAATTATCTTTGCCGGCACACCTGATTTTGCAGCGAGTCATCTCGACGCGCTGCTTGCTTCTGAGCATCAGGTCGTTGGCGTCTTTACCCAACCCGATCGTCCGGTAGGCCGCGGCAATAAGCTGACGCCCAGCCCTGTGAAAACTCTGGCGCAGTCTCGTGCCATCCCGGTATTCCAGCCAAAATCGCTTCGTCCCGCCGAAAACCAGCAGCTGGTCGCGGAGTTAGGCGCGGATGTGATGGTTGTGGTCGCCTACGGCCTGATCCTGCCGCAGGCGGTGCTGGCGATGCCGTGCCTAGGCTGCATCAACGTGCATGGCTCGCTGCTGCCGCGCTGGCGCGGCGCGGCACCTATTCAGCGTTCGCTCTGGGCTGGCGACAGCGAAACCGGCGTGACCGTTATGCAGATGGACGTGGGCCTCGATACCGGCGATATGCTCTATAAGCTTAGCTGCCCGATTACCACGCAGGACACTAGCGCCACGCTGTATGACAAGCTGGCGCAGCTCGGCCCGCAGGGACTGCTGGAAACGCTGGCGCAGCTGGCAGAAGGCCGCGCCCAGCCGGAAAAACAGGATAACACGCAGGCGAACTACGCCGAGAAGCTGAGCAAAGAGGAAGCCCATCTCGACTGGCAGCTCTCCGCCACGCAGCTGGAACGCTGCATTCGCGCTTTCAATCCCTGGCCAGTCAGCTATTTCCTGATTGAAGATCAGCCGGTAAAAGTGTGGCAGGCCAGCGTATTACCGCACGTTGCCAGACAGCTGGGCGAGATTATCGCGGCCGACAAGCAAGGTATTCAGGTCGCCACCGCCGAAGGCGTGTTAAATCTTCAGCTGCTGCAGCCTGCCGGTAAAAAGCCGATGTCGGCGCAGGATCTGCTTAACTCGCGCCGCGAGTGGTTCACTTCAGGCCGCGTTTTAGTCTGATTCTAGCCCGGCTCTGTCCGGGCTTTTTGTTTGATAACGTAACCCGAATGACTAAATCAACGAATCTGCGAAGCCTCTCCGCTCAACTGATTGAGCGGGTTATCGATAAAGGCGAATCGCTTAGCGCCATACTGCCGGCCACGCAGAAAAAACTGGCGGATAAAGATGGCGCACTGGTGCAGGAACTCTGCTTCGGCGTGCTGCGTACGCTGCCGCAGCTTGAAGCTCTTATCGGCAAACTGATGGCGCGCCCACTGAACGGCAAACAGCGCGTGCTGCACTACCTCATTATGGTCGGCCTCTATCAGCTGATTTATACGCGCGTACCCGCTCACGCCGCGCTGGCGGAAACCGTCGCTAGCGCAGAAGTGCTGAAACGCACGAACCTCAAAGGGCTCCTGAACGGCGTGCTGCGTCAGTTTCAACGTCAGCAGGCAGAGCTAATCGCGGAAGTCGATCAGAGTGTACAGCGCTATCTGCATCCGAGCTGGCTGCTGCAGCGTCTGCAACAGGCCTGGCCGGAACAGTGGCAGCAGATCGTTGAGGCGAACAACCAGCGTCCGCCGATGTGGCTGCGCGTCAATCGTCAGCACCACAGCCGCGACGGCTGGCTGACGCTGCTGGCCGAGAGCGGCACAGCAGCCGTTGCCGACGAAACGGTGCCTGATGCGCTGCGGCTGGAAGCACCCGCGCCGGTCGGAAAGCTGCCCGGCTTCGCTGATGGCTGGGTTACGGTGCAGGATCTCTCCGCCCAGCGCTGCACCCTACTGCTGGCGCCGGAAAACGGCGAACAGATCCTCGATCTTTGCGCGGCGCCGGGAGGCAAGACTACTCATATCCTAGAGATTGCGCCCGAAGCCCAAGTGCTGGCGGTCGATGTCGATGCTCAGCGCCTGACACTCGTGAAAGAGAACCTACAGCGCCTCAATATGCATGCAGAGGTCGTACAAGGCGACGGTCGTACTCTACAGGCTTGGTGCGGCGATCGTCAGTTCGATCGTATTCTACTGGATGCGCCCTGCTCCGCTACCGGCGTGATCCGCCGTCACCCCGATATTAAATGGCTGCGCCGTGATCGGGATATCGCTGAGCTGGCCACGTTGCAGCGTGATATTCTGGAGGCGATCTGGCCGCATCTGAAGCCGGGCGGCAGCCTGTTATATGCCACCTGCTCCGTACTGCCTGAAGAAAACGACGCGCAGATTGCCGCCTTTTTAACGCGTCATAGCGACGCCCGCGCCGAAGCCTTGCCGGGCGGCAAAACAAGCGGGCTGCAATGCTTCCCCACTATCGAGGGCGGCGACGGATTTTTCTACGCTAAGCTGGTAAAAGCGCACTAACTGAAGAGCACGAAACGCGATGAAAATTATCATTCTAGGCGCCGGCCAAGTCGACGGTACGCTGGCGGAGAACCTAGTCGGCGAAAACAATGACATTACGTTAATGGATAGCGATCCTGATCGCTTACGGCAGCTCCGAGATAAATTTGATTTGCGCGTCGTTCATGGTCACGGGTCGCATCCGCGCATTTTGCGTAAGGCCAGTGCGGAAAATACCGATATGCTAGTGGCGGTTCACCAGTTCAGACGAGACCAATATGGTGGCGTGCTAGATAGCCTATTCGCTATTCAACATGCCTAACCGCATCGCGTGTATCCGCGCGGCGGATTACCTGCGCGAAGCGGAAAAACTCTTTATTCTCGAAGCCGTGCCGATCGACCATCTCATTCTCCCAATAGCTAGCGATAGAAAATATCTATCGTCTGATCCAGTATCCCTGCGCGCTGCAGGTGGTGAATTTCGCGGAAGGTCTGATCAGTCTCGCCGTGGTAAAAGCCTATTATGGCGGCCCGCTGGTGGGTAACCCGGCTCTCTATTTTGTTTGCGCGAGCATCGATACTCGCGTGGCGGCAATCTTCCGCTAGGATCCGCCCTATGCGTCCGCAAGGCTCCACTATTGTGGAAGCGGGCGACGAGGTCTATCGCTACCAGCAGATCAGGAGTTGCTAGCGAAAGAGCATATCGATCAGGTGGATCTATTTATTTATTGCGGTCACCAACGATGACGAAGCGAACATCATGTCGGCGATGCTGGCGAAAAAAATGGGCGCTAAAAAAGTCGTGGCGTCTGGTTCAAGGCAGCGTTATTGATATCGCGATCTCGCCGCAGCAGGTCACGATCTCCGCTGCTAGGTCATGTGCGTAAAGCGGATATTGTACGCGTCTCATTTCTACGACGCGGCATCGCTGCGAAGCGATTAAAACGATAGCGCGTGCCGATGAAACTACCTCGCGCGTGGTGGGACGCATGACCAATGAGATCAAGTTGCCACCCGGTACGCTTATCGGCGCGGTCGTACGCGGTTGAAGATGTGCTAGTAGCTAAAGACAACCTGCAAATCGAGCAAGGGGATCACGTGATCATATTTTTGACCGACAAAAAGTTTGTGCCGGGCGTCGAACGCCTGTTCCAGCCAAGTCCTTTCTTACTATAAGCGAAGCGTCGGCAAGACTATTCCGACAAAATGGTGCCGCTTAGATGGCAATTAAGGTTTGTTAGACTTTAGCCATTGGCAACGGTAGGGAGGTAATTATGATTTTTTTCAATTATTTGCATGATTTTTAAATGCCCAGCAACATCGTCGATCTCGCCGTGGGTATGATCATCGGAGCTGCATTTAGCAAAATCGTCTCTTCACTGGTGGCGAACATCATTATGCCGCCACTGGGACTGCTGATTAGCGGCGTCGACTTTAAGCAGTTTAAATGGGCGTGAAACCTGCCGAAGGCGCTACCCCTTCTGTGGTTATGGAATAAGGCGTATTTATCTAGACAGTATTCGACTTTGTTATTATGTCGTTCGCTATCTTCATAGCCATCAAGCTGATGAATAAACTACACAAGAAAAAAGAAGTAGAAAAACCGGCAGCGAAGCCTTCTAACGAATAAGTGCTGTTAACGGAGATTTGTGATTTGCTGAAACAGCAGAACGGCAAAATCTGAATGCGGATATGCTGTTCAGCCAGCTGGTCGATTAACCAGATAAGCGTCTCCTGAGATAGACAGAATAGTGAGCTTAATAGAAAGGGTAAATTCCAGACAATAAAAAACCGCTTCGGCGGTTTTTTATGATGCTACAGATTACTCTGCAGCAGCTTCTGCTTGAGCTTCTGGACGATCAACCAGCTCGATGTAAGCCATCGGAGCGTTGTCACCAGCACGGAAGCCACACTTCAGAATGCGAGTATAACCACCGGCACGGCTCGCAAAACGCGAGCTCAGCTCGTTAAACAGTTTTGCCACGATCTCGTCATCACGAGTGCGAGCGAATGCTAGACGACGATTAGCTATGCTGTTGGTCTTGGCAAGAGTAATCAGCGGCTCAACTACGCGGCGCAGCTCTTTGGCTTTTGGCAGAGTCGTTTTGATGATCTCGTGACGGACCAAAGAACCAGCCATGTTGCGGAACATAGCCTGACGATGGCGACTGTTGCGGTTCAGTTGACGACCACTCTTACGATGGCGCATGACCTTATCCTTCTCAGTGAAAACTTAACCTGCGATCCGGTTATTCATCAGCGATGCTTGCCGGCGGCCAGTTCTCAAGGCGCATGCCTAGAGAAAGACCACGTGAGGCGAGCACGTCTTTAATCTCAGTAAGAGATTTTTTACCCAAGTTAGGCGTTTTAAGCAGCTCAACCTCGGTACGCTGTACCAAATCACCGATGTAGTGGATGGCTTCTGCCTTAAGGCAGTTAGCAGAGCGGACAGTCAATTCCAGATCGTCAACAGGGCGCAGTAGGATCGGATCGAATTCTGGTTTCTCTTCTTTCACTTCCGGCTGACGTACATCACGTAAGTCGACGAAAGCTTCCAGTTGTTCTGCCAGGATGGTAGCCGCACGACGAATCGCCTCTTCAGGATCGATTGTGCCGTTGGTTTCCATTTCGATGACCAGTTTGTCCAAGTCGGTGCGCTGTTCTACACGCGCTGCTTCAACATTGTAGGCGATACGGTCTACAGGGCTGTAGCAAGCGTCGACCAACAGGCGGCCAATTGGGCGCTCATCTTCTTCCAAATGAATTCGGGCAGAAGCCGGCACATAACCACGACCACGTTGAACTTTGATACGCATGCTGATAGCGGCATTTTCATCGGTCAGGTGACAGATCACATGCTGCGGCTTGACGATTTCGACATCACCATCATAGGTAATATCGGCTGCAGTCACAGGGCCAATGCCAGATTTATTCAAGGTCAGAATAATTTCATCTTTACCCTGAACTCTTACCGCTAGCCCTTTCAGGTTGAGCAGGATTTCCAGGATATCTTCCTGTACGCCCTCTTTGGTGCTGTACTCATGCAGTACACTATCAATTTCAACCTCGGTCACCGCGCAACCCGGCATGGAAGAAAGCAGAATACGGCGCAGTGCGTTACCAAGAGTATGGCCAAAGCCACGCTCTAAAGGCTCAAGAGTCACCTTGGCGTGCGTCGAACTCACTTGCTCGATATCTACCAAGCGCGGTTTTAAAAACTCTGTCACAGAACCCTGCATTGTGTCCTCTCTTTGGTACTAATAAGCTTTACTTGGAGTAAAGCTCGACGATCAGGTGTTCGTTAATGTCCGAAGACAGATCGGTACGCTCAGGAATGCGCTTGAACACACCTTCCATCTTAGTCGCATCAACTTCCAGCCAAGTTGGCTTTTCATGCTGCTCAGCCAGCTCCAGAGCAGCCTTCACGCGGGATTGCTTTTTGGCTTTCTCGCGGATGCTTACGACATCATTCGGAGATACCTGATAAGAAGCGATGTTAACAACGCGGCCGTTAACCATTACAGACTTATGGCTGACCAGCTGGCGTGCTTCTGCACGAGTGGCGCCAAAGCCCATACGGTAGGCTACGTTATCCAGACGACCTTCTAGCAGAGCTAACAGGTTTTCACCGGTGTTGCCTTTCAGACGTGCTGCTTCTTTATAGTAATTGCGGAACTGACGTTCCAGCACGCCGTAGATACGACGAACTTTTTGTTTTTCACGCAACTGACCGCCGTAATCAGACAAACGCGGTTTACGCGCACCATGCTGACCAGGGGCTTGTTCAATTTTACACTTGGAATCAATCGCGCGAACGCCAGACTTCAGGAAAAGGTCTGTGCCCTCACGACGGCTCAGTTTGAGCTTAGGACCCAAATATCTTGCCATTTTCTTTCTCCAACTATCCTAAAAACGCGGCGTTACACACGACGTTTTTTCGGCGGACGACAACCGTTGTGAGGGATCGGAGTCACATCAGTAATGTTCGTGATGCGGAAACCTGCGCCGTTCAAAGCACGAATTGTTGATTCGCGGCCCGGACCCGGACCCTTAACCATAACTTCCAGATTCTTAATACCGTAATCTTTAACGGCTTCTGCACAGCGCTCTGCAGCGACCTGAGCAGCAAACGGCGTAGATTTACGTGAACCGCGGAAACCGGAACCGCCGGCGGTTGCCCAACCCAGTGCGTTACCCTGACGATCGGTAATAGTAACGATGGTGTTGTTAAAAGAAGCATGGACATGAGCCACGCCATCTGAAACTTGCTTTCTTACACGCTTACGTGTATGAACTGGTGCCTTTGCCATTATTTACTCACCCCGATTATTTCTTGATCGGTTTGGGCGGACCCTTGCGGGTACGTGCATTAGTCTTAGTACGCTGACCGCGCACTGGTAGACCACGACGATGGCGCAAACCACGATAGCAACCAAGGTCCATCAGACGCTTGACGCTCAAGTTGATTTCACGGCGCAGATCACCTTCAACAACGAATTTACCAACCGCATCACGTAGCTGATCAATTTGTTCTTCAGACAGCTCACTGATCTTAACATCTTCAGCGATACCCGCTGCAGCGCAGATGGCTTTAGAACGGGTCTTGCCGATACCGAAAATCGTAGTTAAAGCGATAACGGTGTGTTTATGATCAGGAATGTTAATGCCTGCTATACGGGCCACTATGCACTCCTATATTAAATAAATGCGCTCCATGCTGAAAAGCCCGTTTTCAGGATACTCATATGGAAACGCATTGACATACCAAAGATTGGCTGGCCAATCTAGCCAGCTCAACCCGACTTTGCAAGAAAAATATGTGAAAAAATCAGCCTTGGCGCTGTTTATGCTTAGGCTCGGAGCTGCAGATCACACGCACGACGCCGTTGCGACGAATGATTTTGCAGTTACGACATAATTTCTTGACGGAAGCACGAACTTTCATTTTTACTCTCCGTAACTTCTCGAGCGCCTGAATTAACGGCCGTAGCCTTTCAGGTTTGCTTTCTTCAATGCAGACTCGTATTGACTAGACATCATCAGAGTTTGCACTTGAGCCATAAAGTCCATGATGACGACCACTACGATGAGCAGTGACGTACCGCCAAAGTAGAAGGGGACCTTCATCGAATTACGCATGAACTCCGGAATCAGGCAAATAAAAGTAATGTACAGTGCGCCGATTAAGGTCAAACGTGTCATTACTTTATCGATATACTTCGCCGTTTGCTCTCCCGGACGAATTCCCGGTACGAATGCACCAGACTTCTTCAGGTTATCTGCTGTTTCGCGCGGGTTGAAAACCAACGCCGTGTAGAAAAAGCAGAAGAAGATGATTGCAGTCGCATAGAGTAGCACATATAGCGGCTGTCCTGGCTGTAAATACAGCGAAATTGTTGTCAGCCAGTTCCAACCGGTACCGCCCCCGAACCAAGATGCTATCGTCGCGGGGAACAGGATAATGCTGGAAGCAAAAATAGCCGGGATTACGCCCGCCATATTCACTTTCAATGGTAAATGTGTGCTCTGTGCAGCGTATATACGACGACCTTGCTGACGTTTCGCATAGTTCACCACGATGCGGCGCTGACCACGCTCAACGAAAACAACGAAGAAGGTCACTGCAAATACGAGAACTACAACCAACAGCAACAGCAGTAAGTGCAGGTCGCCTTGTCGCGCTTGCTCGATGGTATGGCCAATGGCCGGCGGAAGTCCCGCAACAATACCCGCGAAGATAATGATCGAAATACCGTTGCCGATACCTCGTTCAGTAATTTGTTCGCCCAGCCACATCAGGAACATCGTCCCGGTCACCAGACTTACAACAGCGGTAAAGTAGAACGCAAAGCCTGAATTAAGCACTAGGCCCTGCATTCCAGGCATATTCGGTAAACCGGTAGCAATACCGATTGACTGGAATATAGCTAGTAGCAACGTACCGTAACGGGTGTACTGGCTAATCTTGCGACGGCTAGCCTCCCCTTCCTTCTTGATCTCCGCCAACGCTGGATGAACCACCGTCAGCAGTTGCATAATGATAGAGGCCGAAATATACGGCATAATACCCAGCGCGAAGATTGAAGCACGGCTCAGAGCACCACCAGAGAACATGTTGAACATTTCAATGATGGTGCCACGCTGTTGCTCAAGCAGTTGGGCAAGTACAGCGGCATCAATACCAGGGATTGGAATAAAAGAGCCAATTCGGAAGACAATCAGTGCACCGATTACAAACAGCAGTCTACGTTTCAGCTCACCAAATCCGCCTTTGGCACTTTGAAAATCTAATACCGGTTGTTTAGCCATCTGCTGCTTATTCCTCGATTTTACCGCCAGAAGCTTCGATTGCAGCACGAGCACCTTTGGTAACACGCAGACCGCGAACCGTTACCGATGCAGAAACTTCACCAGACAGAATCACTTTCGCGAATTCAATTTGAACACCGATAATGTTGGCTGCTTTCAATGTGCTCAGGTCAACGATACCGCCTTCGACTTTTGCCAGATCAGACAGACGTACTTCTGCAGTCACGAATAATTTGCGCGATGTGAAGCCGAATTTTGGCAGACGACGGTACAGAGGCATCTGACCACCCTCGAAACCGCGACGTACGCCACCGCCAGAACGAGAGTTCTGGCCTTTGTGACCACGACCACCGGTTTTGCCGAGGCCAGAACCAATACCACGACCCAGACGCTTAGACGTGTGCTTAGAGCCTTCGGCCGGAGAAAGAGTATTTAAACGCATCTGTTACTCCTCTACTTTCAGCATGTAAGAAATCGCGTTAACCATGCCACGTACTGCCGGCGTGTCTTCACGCTCAACGGTGCGGCCAATACGACGCAGACCCAGACCAACCAGAGTGGCTTTATGCTTAGGCAGGCGGCCGATTGAGCTACGGGTTTGAGTGATTTTAATAGTCTTAGCCATCGTGATTACCTCAGAATTTCTTCAATGGATTTACCACGCTTGGCAGCGACCATTTCTGGAGAATTCATATTTTCCAGGCCGTCGATAGTTGCACGAACCACGTTGATCGGGTTGGTGGAGCCATAAGCTTTAGCCAGAACGTTATGAAATCCAGCGACTTCCAGAACAGCGCGCATTGCACCGCCGGCGATGATACCGGTACCTTCAGAAGCTGCCTGCATGAACACGCGGGAACCCGTGCGCGCACCTTTAACCGGGTGCTGCAGGGTGCCGTTGGTCAGCGCAACATTAATCATGTTGCGACGAGCTTTCTCCATCGCTTTCTGGATCGCTGCCGGAACTTCACGCGCTTTACCGTAACCAAAGCCAACGCGGCCGTTACCATCACCCACTACAGTCAGTGCAGTGAAGGAAAAGATACGACCACCTTTCACAGTTTTAGAAACACGGTTTACCACGATCAGTTTTTCCTGCAGTTCGCCAGCTTGTTTCTCGATGTGTGACATCTTAGACCTCTACCTTAGAACTGGAGGCCAGCTTCACGAGCAGCATCTGCCAGTGCCTGGACACGACCATGATATTGGAAACCGGAACGGTCGAAAGAAACACCCTTGATGCCTTTTTCGATAGCGCGTTCAGCAATAGCTTTACCTACTGCGGCAGCTGCATCTTTGTCGCCGGTGTACTTCAGTTGTTCAGAGATAGCTTTTTCTACAGTAGAAGCAGCAACCAGAACTTCGGAACCGTTAGGGGCGATTACCTGTGCATAAATGTGACGCGGGGTACGATGTACCACCAAGCGAGTAGCACCCAGCTCTTTGAGCTTGCGACGTGCACGGGTCGCACGACGGATACGAGCAGATTTCTTATCCATAGTGTTACCTTACTTCTTCTTAGCCTCTTTAATACGCACGACTTCGTCGGCGTAACGGAAACCCTTGCCTTTATAGGGCTCAGGACGACGGTAGGCGCACAAGTCAGCCGCAACTTGGCCGATCAGCTGTTTATCAGCGCCTTTCAGCACGATTTCAGTCTGGGTCGGACATTCTGCAGAGATGCCCACGGGCAGCTGATGATCAACCTGATGAGAAAAACCCAGTGACAGATTAACCACGTTGCCTTTAACGACCGCACGATAACCAACACCAACCAGCTGCAGCTTCTTAGTGAAGCCTTCGGTAACACCGATAACCATGCCGTTCAGCAGCGCACGAGCGGTACCCGCTTGCGCCCAGCCGTTTGCAATACCTTCGCTCGGAGCGAAGGTCAGTGCATTGTCAGCATGTTTAACTTCTACGGAATTATTAATAGTACGAGTCAGCTCGCCGTTTTTACCTTTAATCGAAATTACCTGACCGTCGAGTTTTACCTCTACGCCGGCAGGAACAACGACAGGTGCTTTAGCAACACGAGACATAGTTTCCTCCGATTACGCTACGTAGCAGATAATTTCGCCGCCAAGACCAGCTTGGCGCGCTGCACGATCAGTCATGACACCTTTGGAGGTAGAAATAATAGCAATACCTAATCCCGCCATAACTTTCGGCAGCGCATCTTTTTTCTTATAGATGCGCAGACCTGGACGGCTGACACGCTGAATGCTTTCTACAACAGCTTTACCCTGAAAATACTTAAGAGTCAGTTCCAGTTCCGGCTTGATGTCGCCTTTGATTTTGAAATCTTCAATATAACCTTCTTCCTTCAGCACGTTGGCAATTGCCACTTTCAGCTTGGAGGAAGGCATGGTGACTGCAGCTTTGTTCGCGGCCTGACCATTACGGATACGGTTCAGCATATCCGCGATCGGATCTTGCATGCTCATCTGTCTTTACTCCCGTGATTCAATTGGTGACAATTACCAGCTAGCCTTTTTGAGACCCGTGATTTCGCCGCGCATTGCGGCTTCACGGACCTTGATACGGCTCAACCCGAACTTCCGCAGGAAACCGTGCGGACGACCTGTTTGACGGCAGCGGTTACGCTGACGAGACGGGCTGGAATCACGCGGCAGAGTCTGCAGCTTGAGAACAGCGTTCCAACGAACTTCGTCGGTTGCGTTCATATCAGAAATGATCGCTTTCAGTTCAGCGCGTTTTACGAAGAATTTGTCTGCTAATTTCACACGCTTGACTTCGCGTGCTTTCATTGATTGCTTAGCCATTAAGTAACCCTACCTTACTTGCGGAACGGGAAGTCAAAGGCAGTCAGCAGAGCACGGCCTTCATCATCAGATTTCGCAGTAGTGGTAATGGTGATATCCAAACCACGAACGCGATCGACTTTGTCATAGTCGATTTCTGGAAAGATGATCTGCTCACGAACGCCTATGCTGTAGTTGCCACGACCGTCGAAAGACTTCGCGGACAGACCACGGAAGTCGCGGATACGCGGTACAGCAATGGTGATCAGACGCTCAAAGAACTCCCACATGCGCTCGCCGCGCAGAGTCACTTTACAGCCGATCGGATAGCCCTGACGGATTTTGAAGCCTGCAACTGATTTGCGTGCTTTAGTGACCAGCGGTTTTTGACCCGAGATGGCTGCCAAGTCTGCTACTGCGTTATCCAGCAGTTTCTTGTCAGCGATCGCTTCACCAACACCCATGTTCAGGGTGATCTTCTCGACCCGAGGGACTTGCATGACAGAAGTGTAGCCAAACTCTGTCATGAGTTTCTGGACTACTTCGTCTTTGTAGTAATCATGCAGTTTCGCCATCGTACTACTCCAAATTACTTGATAGTTTCGCTGTTAGACTTGAAGAAACGGACTTTTTTGCCCTCTTCGAATCTAAAGCCTATACGGTCAGCCTTGCCGGTTGCTGCATTGAAGAGAGCAACGTTAGAAACCTGAATAGCGGCTTCTTTTTCAACGATGCCACCTAGCCGGTTCAGAGCCGGAACCGGCTGCTGGTGTTTCTTAACCAGGTTGATACCTTCAACGATGACCTTGCCAGAAGACAGGACATTCTTAACTTTACCGCGCTTACCTTTATCTTTGCCGGTCAGCACGATAACTTCGTCGTTACGACGGATTTTCGCTGCCATTATTCGCTCCTTAGAGTACTTCTGGTGCCAGAGAGATAATTTTCATGAACTTTTCAGTACGAAGTTCACGAGTTACCGGCCCAAAAATACGTGTTCCGATTGGCTGTTCGCTGTTATTATTCAAAATAACACATGCGTTACCATCGAAGCGAATGACAGAACCGTCCGGGCGACGAACACCCTTCCTGGTGCGCACCACTACCGCTTTCAGGACATCACCTTTCTTCACCTTACCACGCGGAATTGCTTCCTTGATGGTAACTTTGATGATGTCGCCAACGCCTGCGTAGCGACGGTGCGAGCCACCCAGAACCTTGATACACATTACGCGACGTGCACCGGAGTTGTCGGCGACGTTCAGCATAGTCTGTTCTTGGATCATTTTAGTGCTCCGCTAATGTCAACTACTACTTCAGGACCCAAACTTCAGGTCGTTAGAAAGTCCCATACTTAAGGGCTCGGTATCGTAACACCGGTTTTCACAGATGGGTAGAAAAAAATGAACGGCTCAGCAATGGAGCCGCTTATTTTCCCTTATAAAAGGGAGGACGTATTCTAGAGAATAGAATCAGCAGTAGCAAATGTAATCTGCCTTATTTTTCGACACTCGCCATTACGCTCTCATTTATACGATTTACGCCATTAAGCACGCGGCCAGCTGGTTACTTTGGGCAAACACCTTCTACAGGTCGACAACCGTTAGTTCCCCTTTGCGCACTACGACTTTTCGATTAATAACGCTGTAGGCGACCGAACCCGGATTACAGAAGACCAGCGCTGCGACTGGGTCATGGCCCTGCCCCGGCTAGTCCCAGCCTATTAAGATCGAATACCGCCAAATCGACCTGCATGACGGGCGCGATGGCGCCGATATCATCACGGTTCAGCACCTTCGCGCTGCCCGCGCGTCGCCAGCTCCAGCGCCTGACGCGCGCTCATCGCATCGGGGCCGAAACCGACCCACTGCAGCAGCATCGCCTGACACATCTCGCCGATCACATCGCTGCTGTTGTTGGAGGCGGAACCATTTACGCCCAGCGCGACGTTAACGCTCGCATCGCACATCTTCCGCACTGGCGCAATGCCCGAGACGCATATTGGAAATAGGACATTGAGCGACTACGCCCAGCGCGACGTTAACGCTCGCATCGCACATCTTCCGCACTGGCGCAATGCCCGAGACGCATATTGGAAATAGGACATTGAGCGACGTCGGTGCCGGTGCGTGCAAACAGCGCGATGCCGTGTTCACGTAATGCGCGTGCCAGACGTTATGTCTTACCCAGCCAAGATCCTCGACACACTGCGCCGGCGTCATATTGAACTTCTCGCGGCTGTAACGAATATCGCTCTCGTTCTCCGCCAGATAGGTATGCAGCGAAACGCCGTAATGGGCGGGCCAGCGCGGCGGACGTTTTCATCAGCTCGCAGCTGACTGAGAAGGGCGAACAGGGCGCGACCACGATAGCAGTATGGCGCCGCGGCTATTATCATGTATCGTTCAATCACCCGCTGCGTATCTTCAAGGATGGCAGCCTCTTTCTCTATCAGGCTATCCGGCGGCAGGCCGCCCTGCTTTTGCCCTACACTCATGCTGCCACGGCTGGCATGAAAACGCATGCCCATCTCCGCTGCCGCGTCGATGCTGTCATCGAGTCGGTAACCGTTGAGATAGACGTAGAGATGATCGCTGGTCATGGTGCAGCCGGAAAGCATCAATCCGGTCATCGCGGTCTGCGTCGAGATATGGATCATTTCCGGTGTGAGCTTCTGCCAGTTGGGATAGAGATGGGTCAGTCAGTTGAACAACTCGCCTTTCTATACCGAGGGCACCACGCGCGTAAGGCTCTGATACATATGGTGGTGAGCATTGATCAAACCCGGCACCACGATATGTCCACGTAGATGGATAACCTCATCCGCGCTTTGCGACAACGACTCCGCCGCGCCCGCCGCGTCGATCTCATCGCCTTTAATAAAAATGCTGCCGTTGCCGATCTCGCGCCGGCTGTCATTCATACAGACGACCCTTTCCACGTTTTTCAATAATAGAGTCCTTATCATCCTGTTGCCCTTTTGCTGAGATGAGGAAAACGTCGATGATATCGCGTCTTTTTTCACCATGCTAACGGAGGGGCTGGCCGCCAGCAGCGGCGCGGTAAGCAGAGACCGACAAAGGCGGTCAGGTCTATCCTTATTCATATAGCTCTTCCTTAGTCCATGATGAGATATCACGCAGCGTTAGTGACGCCGCTAGGCCGCTCAAAACACAAGCGGTAGACATTATGAACAAGTCGGCAAGTTGAAATTTAGCCATTGCTGGCAAATCGCAGGCAAAAAAAACCCTCTGACGAAGCAGAGGGTTTCTTCAGAAAAAGCTGTTCTTATTACAGAACCGCTTTCTCTACAACGCGAACCAGCGTCCAAGACTTGGTCTTGGATAGAGGACGGGCTTCGCAGATTTCAACCACGTCACCAATACCGCATTCGTTGTTCTCGTCATGGATGTGCAGCTTAGTCGTACGCTTAATGAATTTACCGTAGATCGGGTGTTTCACGAAACGCTCGATAGCGACAACAGCGGATTTCTGCATTTTGTCACTAACAACACGACCTTGCAAAGTACGGATTTTATCGATCATTACGCACCCGCCTTCTCATTCAGTAAAGTCTTAACGCGTGCAACATCACGGCGAACCTGTTTCAGCAGATGGTTCTGCTGCAGTTGGCCAGATGCTGCCTGCATGCACAGGTTAAATTGCTCACGTAGCAGATTAAGCAGCTCAGTGTTCAGCTCTTCAACGCTTTTTTCACGCAGCTCTGTTGCTTTCATTACATCACCGTCTTAGTAACAAAGGTGGTTTTGATAGGCAGTTTTGCTGCTGCCAGCTTGAAGGCTTCACGGACCAGCTCTTCTGGTACGCCGTCCATTTCATACAGGACTTTACCAGGCTGGATCAGGGCAACCCAATACTCTACGTTACCCTTACCTTTACCCATACGCACTTCCAGCGGCTTCTCGGTGATCGGTTTGTCCGGAAATACACGGATCCAGATCTTACCTTGACGCTTAACTGCACGGGTTATAGCACGACGTGCTGCTTCGATCTGACGAGCAGTCAGACGACCACGGCCAACAGCTTTCAGACCGAAAGTACCGAAGCTAACATCCGTACCCTGCGCCAGACCGCGGTTGCGGCCTTTGTGCACTTTACGGAATTTTGTACGCTTTGGTTGTAACATCAGCGACTCTCCTTACTTACGGCCTTTACGCTGCTGCTTTTTAGGTTGAGCAGCCGGTTCCGGTTGTTCAACAGCAGCCATACCACCCAAGATCTCGCCCTTGAAGATCCATACCTTAACGCCGATTACACCATAAGTGGTGTGCGCTTCAGAGGTGTTGTAGTCAATGTCTGCACGAAGAGTGTGCAGCGGTACGCGACCTTCGCGGTACCATTCGGTACGTGCGATTTCCGCACCGCCCAGACGGCCGCTAACTTCAACTTTGATACCTTTCGCGCCCAGACGCACGGCGTTCTGAACAGCACGCTTCATCGCACGACGGAACATCACGCGACGCTCCAGCTGTGAAGCGATGCTGTCAGCAACCAGTTTTGCGTCCAGTTCCGGCTTACGGACTTCGGCGATATTGATCTGTGCAGGGACGCCAGCGATGTTCGCGACGACCGTGCGCAGTTTCTCTACGTCTTCACCCTTTTTACCGATAACGATACCCGGACGAGCGGTGTGGATGGTAACACGGATGCTCTTCGCCGGACGCTCGATAACGATCCGGGATACAGACGCTTTAGCCAGTTCTTTTGTCAGGAACTGACGAACTTTAAAATCGCTGTCCAAATTGTCAGCGAATTCTTTCGTGTTCGCAAACCAAGTAGAGTTCCATGGTTTTACAATACCCAAGCGAATACCATTAGGATGTACTTTCTGACCCATTGCTAGTCTCCAGTGTCTCAGCGATCGGACACAACCACAGTAATGTGGCTGGTGCGCTTCAGGACGCGATCTGCGCGACCTTTAGCACGCAGCATAACGCGCTTCAGGCTCGGGCCTTCGTCTACGAAAATTTTCGTGACTTTCAGATCGTCGATATCGGCGCCATCGTTGTGTTCGGCGTTAGCAATGGCAGATTCCAAGACCTTCTTAATCAGTACAGCCGGTTTCTTGTTAGTGTAGGTCAGAATATCCAGAGCCTGCGACACTTTCTTACCACGAATCAGGTCAACAACAAGGCGAACCTTCTGAGCAGAAGAACGAGCATGGCGATGTTGAGCAATAGTTTCCATCTTTTCCTCCTACTTATTTCTTCTTGGCTTTCTTATCAGCCGCGTGGCCGCGATAAGTACGTGTCAGTGCAAATTCACCAAGCTTGTGGCCGACCATTTCATCGGAAACAAAGACAGGAACGTGCTGACGACCATTATGGACAGCAATGGTCAAACCGATCATGTTAGGGAAGATCGTTGAACGACGGGACCAAGTACGCAGGGGCTTCTTGTCTCCGCTTTCCACCGCTTTCTCTACCTTCTTCAGCAAGTGCAGGTCAATAAAAGGACCTTTCTTGAGAGAACGTGGCATGGCTTATCCTCTAAAATTATTTACTACGGCGACGTACGATAAATTTATCAGTACGCTTGTTGCTACGGGTCTTCTTACCTTTGGTCTGAACGCCCCATGGAGTAACCGGGTGCTTACCAAAGTTACGACCTTCACCACCACCGTGCGGATGATCGACTGGGTTCATCGCGGTACCGCGAACGGTCGGACGAACACCACGCCAGCGAGTTGCACCAGCTTTACCCAGAACGCGTAGCATGTGCTCAGCGTTGCCTACTTCGCCTAGGGTAGCGCGGCAATCAGCTTCAATTTTACGCATTTCGCCTGAACGCAGACGCAGGGTAACGTAGGAGCCTTCACGCGCAATGATCTGCACGTAAACGCCAGCAGAGCGAGCGATCTGACCGCCTTTGCCCGGCTTCATTTCTACGTTATGCACGGTAGAACCCACCGGGATGTTACGCATCGGCAGGGTGTTGCCTGCTTTGATCGCAGCATCAACGCCAGATTGAATCTGGTCGCCGGCTTTCAAGCCCTTAGGGGCCAAGATATAACGGCGTTCGCCATCTTTATACAGAACCAGTGCGATGTTCGCAGAGCGGTTCGGATCGTACTCAAGACGCTCAACAACTGCCGGGATATCGTCTTTGTTGCGTTTGAAGTCAACAATACGGTAAGCCTGCTTGTGACCACCACCGATGTGACGGGTAGTGATACGACCATTGTTGTTACGACCACCGGATTTGCTGTTTTTTTCGATTAGCGTGGCAAAAGGTCTGCCCTTGTGCAGCTCAGGGTTTACCACTTTAACGACGTGGCGACGACCCGGAGATGTTGGTTTACATTTAACAACTGCCATTGTCTTTCTCCTCCGACTTACTCAGCGCCGCCGACGAGGTCCAAGTTCTGGCCTTCCTTCAGGGTGACGTAAGCTTTTTTCCAGTCGCTGCGACGACTGATAAGCTTCCCTTGACGCTTAGTTTTCCCTTTAACAACCAAGGTGTTCACGTCTTTAACTTCTACTTCGAACAGTTTTTCAACAACAGCAACGATCTCTGCTTTGGTCGCTTCTTTCGCAACTTTGAGAACGATGGTGTTGGTTTTTTCCATCGCAGCAGACGCTTTTTCAGATACGTGCGGTGCGCGCAGTACTTTCAGCAGACGTTCTTCACGGATCATGCCAGCATCTCCTCAATTTGCTTAACTGCATCAGCAGTCATAACGACTTTGTCGAAGGTGATCAGGCTAACTGGGTCGATACCCGCTGCATCGCGCACGTCAACCTTATACAGGTTGCGCGCAGCCAAGAACAGATTCTCATCTAATTCACCGGTTATGATCAGCACGTCTTCCAGCGCCATGTCTTTCAGCTTTTGTACCAGAAGCTTGGTTTTCGGCGCTTCTACAGAGAACGTTTCGACAACGATCAGACGATCTTGACGTACCAGTTCGGACAGGATGCTTTTCAGCGCGCCGCGGTACATCTTTTTGTTAACTTTTTGACTGTAGTCCTGCGGACGCGCAGCGAAGGTCACGCCGCCTGAACGCCAGATAGGGCTCCTTACAGAACCTGAACGCGCACGGCCGGTGCCTTTCTGACGCCACGGCTTTTTGCCTGAACCAGTTACTTCAGCACGCGTTTTTTGCGCGCGGGTACCCTGACGGGCGCCTGCAGCATATGCAACAACAACCTGGTGAACCAGCGCTTCGTTGAAATCACGACCGAAGGTAGTTTCGGAAACAGTCAGCGCGCTCTGCGCGTCTTTCAGTACTAATTCCATTGCTATCCCCTTACGTCTTCACAGCTGGTTTAACGATCAGGTCGCTACCGGTCGCACCCGGGACAGCACCTTTCAACAGCAGCAGGTTGCGCTCAGCGTCAACACGTACCACATCCAAGCTCTGAACGGTTACGCGTTCATTACCCAGCTGACCTGCCATTTTCTTGCCTTTGAATACTTTGCCTGGAGTCTGGTTCTGACCGATAGAACCCGGAACGCGGTGAGAAAGGGAGTTACCGTGACTCGCGTCTTGGGTACGGAAGTTCCAGCGCTTAACAGTACCTGCGAAACCTTTACCTTTAGAGGTACCGGTTACGTCTACTTTTTTAACGTCAGCGAAAATTTCAACACTGATGCTCTGACCAACTGAGTATTCTTCACCTTCAGCGGTGCGGAATTCCCACAGGCCACGGCCAGCTTCAACGCCAGCTTTAGCAAAATGAGCAGCTTCAGGTTTGGTCACACGGTTCACTTTTTTCGCACCGGTGGTAACTTGGATTGCCTGGTAACCATCGCTCTCTAGGCCTTTGACCTGAGTAACGCGGTTTACTTCAACTTCTATTACGGTTACTGGGATTGAAACGCCGTCTTCAGTGAAGAGACGGGTCATGCCCACTTTTTTACCGACTAAACCAATCATTGTATCAACCTCTCAATCGCTCGATGACCTGATTAACCTAGGCTGATCTGCACGTCTACACCGGCAGCCAGATCTAGACGCATCAGAGCATCAACGGTTTTTTCAGTTGGCTCAACGATGTCTACAAGACGCTTGTGAGTGCGGATTTCGTACTGATCGCGCGCATCTTTGTTAACGTGCGGAGAGATCAGAACGGTGAAGCGCTCTTTGCGAGTTGGCAGCGGTATCGGACCGCGAACCTGCGCACCAGTGCGCTTGGCAGTCTCTACGATTTCCGTGGTTGATCGATCGATCAGACGATGATCAAACGCTTTAAGACGGATACGGATTCTTTGGTTCTGCATGAGACCAGAGCTCCAAACTTTTTATAGACGAAATAAACCACTACTCACACCCATTACGATTAATGAGTGTGTGTAATCGTTCAGCATATAACTCCACAATTGGGAGTATTGTCAGGCAACCTAACATGCTGCCGCCTGCGATTCTGCTCGAATCGTGCTTGCCATAATATCGGCAAGCACGTGCTTTATTATACGTAAATCTACTCAGGAAGCAACCCGTGTTCTATTTTTAACCCTGTTTTCTGCTGGCATTATTGCGGCGAGGCCGTAAATAGGCGGACTAAAGGCGATCGGCCCGCTTAGCATCGGCTGGCGACGAAAGCGGGAGCGTTTAGGGGATCAGTTACGGATGGGTTACTCTTTTTCTCTGATTTGCGCCTGTAGGTAGTTCTGAATGCCCACCTTGTTAATGAGATCAAGCTCGGTTTCAACCCAATCAATATGGTGTTCTTCATCCGCAAGGATTTTGATCATCATGTCGCGGCTGACATAGTCGTGCACTTTATCGGCGTAAGCGATCGCCTCGCGCAGGTTTTTCGCCCCTTCCAGCTCTAGCTGAAGGTCGGAGCGCAGCATCTCCTCGACATCTTCGCCAATCCGCAGCCGTCCTAAATCCCGCAGGTTCGGGATCCCTTCGAGAAACAGAATTCGCTCGATATATTTATTCGCGTGTCTCATTTCGTCGATGGACTCGTGGTACTCCGCATCGTTGAGGAGCTGCAGCCCCCAGTTTTTGAACATGCGCGAATGAAGAAAGTACTGGTTGATGGCAACCAGTTCATTTCCCAGCAATTTATTGAGATAGCTTATGATTTTAATATCGCCCTTCATTTTGCTTCCTCCGCTTCCAGTTAAATAACAGCGTAGATGCGGATAAAAAGAAGTCAAAGAACGCGAAAAAATATGTGGGTATTTTAAACGTCGCGTCAGGCGATCTCTTTATACAGTGGGACGTTTTACAGCTCATCTTCCATCTCAGGTTTAGTGAGAATAAGAGATCTCGTTAGCGACAGACAAAAAAAGCACCGAAATGCTCTCTTTCTGATCTGGTGGCCCGAAGAAGGCCACCTCGC
>BBOA01000017.1 GCA_001485295.1 Type-B symbiont of Plautia stali | reverse complement strand
CCTTTTCTCTATGCTGCTCTTTTTCTTCCTGCTCTGGTGTCAAGTTTCGGTTATTAAAAATCACTACATCGCGCTCTGCATTATAGCGAAGAGCGTAATCAGGTAAGTCGTTTGTCTTTGCCAGTTGTTTGACATTATGTCGAAACATCTTAAGAAGGGCTGAACTCCCTGTTTTCATATGTAACTTCTCAAGAGAGATAGTAAACTCCCCCTGACTGCCACAATGTTTTCTGGCGATTTCATAGATGCGCCGATCTATCGCCTTTCTTATTCTGAAATAGTCATGACTGATTTTCAATACCTTCTTCTTATGCAATGTCTGATACAGCCAATCCGGTAAAGTCACCTCCACCATGCCAATATCCATCTTGCCTTTTTTTTCTTCTATAATACGCCAACTGTCAATTAATCCAAAACCTACTGTATTCATATTTTCTTCAGAATAAATGATGTTGGTTTCTATAGTTGTACCTTTTAAGCGTCTCAAAGATTTTTTCAAATCATCATAACTTTTACCGCTTTTGCTTCTGTTTGTTGTTACAAAAAAATCATAGGGAGTAAAACAAATGGTGCGACTAACCGGATAATTATTGTTTATCGATTCCTGCAACTTAGATATCGTATAAATCCAAACATCTTTATCAAATACGGTAGCTAGACCAATTCCCGATGCAGGGCGAACCGTTACCGTGGTAGATCCATTCTTATACTCCCGTATTTTCTCATCCCCAGCTTTCAATGCAAAAAACGGATGCTCCATACTCGCCATCTCATCACGAAAGCTGGATAGTTCTACCTCATCGGCGATAAAAAAATCTAGCTCGTGCTTACGGGGACGTAACGTTTTCAAGTTGCGTGCTCTCAGTTTGTCAGTATGATCGGCCATAGCCTCAACTCCTATCTACGCTAGGGGTGGTGGTTAGAGCCACTAAAGTGTTGCATCACCTTGGTGGCTCGATTGTTTTCGCACTTCAAAAACCTCTTTCGCACTTCAAAAACCAATGCTTAATGTAAAAATATCGCACTTCAAAAACCAAATATCGCACTTCAAAAACCATGATTCCGAAAAAATACCTTAATTTCAGCACCCTACACTAAAAAAACCCTTAACTGTTTTAACTCATACATAACTGATCTGTTAACCCCGATTTTGCCCACTGAAGCTGTGGATAACTCTGACAGCAACAACGGGACAAATCCCCCATTTTCCCTAAACACCTCTGTTTGTCATCATCGTGCGCTTTTTAAGCAACAGTGTGACCGTGCTTTCTGTAACCACGGATGCTCTTCCGCTTCCTCGCTTTGGCTGTTCGTTCCTCGTCGCTACGCTCCTGCGGTACGCCTCAGCCAAAGACTGCGGCGAGCGGTGACATTTAGCGGGAAGGTTTTCTTTGGCTCTAAAACGCGCTGTAATGGCTCTGGAGCGATTCTTTGGTGATCGGAGTTACCTGCGGCTTAACAACACTGGCGGGCCTACAGACGCTCATAGGACGGACTCCTGCGCACCGCAGCCTTTCAGACAACAAGGCAATCTTTGCCGACGTGTGAGAACTTCAGTTATACTCCCAAAAAAACAGGAGAATCCGCACATGGGTCAAGTCGCATTTGATACACAAGAGTTCGTCGAGACGCTGGAGAATGCCGGGTTGCCGAAAGATCAGGCGCGGGCGATTTCTATTGCTGTTCGCCAGTCTCATGAGGTGGCGGATGTGGCGACGCGGCGTGACCTTGAGGATGCGAAGAAGGATATCGGAGCTAGATTCGATAAGGTCGATTCCCAGATAGCTGAGGTGCGAAAAGACCTGTCCGCCGAAATCGCGGATGTGCGTAAGGACATGGCAGCCCAGTTCGAGAAGACCGACGCCAAAATCGCCGAAGTCCGCAAAGAACTCTCAACAGAGATTGCCAGTGTACGTAAGGATTTGGCCTTTGACATCGCCGATGCCCGCAAAGAGCAAGCAGCAGATATCGCGCTAGTTCGCAAGGACATGGAAGCGTTGACGAACGGCTTGCTCATAAAACTCACCAAAGTCATGCTAGGCTGTGTTGGTCTGGCTTCCGCAATCGTGACTATCGCCGTTAAATTCTTCTGAATTCGCGCCGGGGCAGAAATTACACTCCATCCTTCCGGCGTTTGAAATCCGCGATATCAACAACTGGCGCGGCGAGGGCGACCCGTTTTGTAGTACAAAAGATTCAGCAACGACGCCCACGGTGACAGGGATGATTGCCAATCATTTTTTTTGGATAGTCGGAATTGGCGGTGTGATTTTTTATGGTATTATTTTTTACTGGATTAATCGTGTTGTTAAAAAGATAGAAGTGAAATATAGCCAGCGCCGAATCTGTCTTTTTTATGTTCTTTCTTTTGCCGTGATGTTTCACGGATTGCGATTAATCAGTTATCACCTCCTATAAAAACCTTCCCAAAATCCGCCCATAAAAACATCTCTATCAAGTGAGTTAACAATGAAAAATTTTATTTTATTGTCGCTAATCAGCGTATTGGCGGGATGTGTCGCGTCATATCAAAAACCCTCCGGTGTGTCGGGTGAACTGGTTCCGATAAATTCCCCGGAGGTGATTAATCATGTCTGAAGTTGAGCGTGTAGCGCGAACGGCAAAGAACTTTGAGCAACATATGCTTGAACGGGATGAGTGTGACCGCAAAGCAGGTTTTGTTTTTGGCGGGATTTGTCTGGGTATTGCCGCGTTTGCGGTGATAGCCGTGGTGATTATGTTGCCGTTAAAACAGACTGAAACCGCACTATATGTCACAGACGGTATTACCGGACGAACAGAACGGGTCACATTGGTTAACCGCGAAACCTTTAATGAAAATGAGGTGATGAACAAGTTTTGGGTGGCGGAATATATCAAACGCAGGGAAAGATATAATTACTTTTCGCTTCAAAATGATTATGACGTGACGCAGGAGTTTAACAGCGTTGATGTGAACAATGCCTACCTTGATATTTTCTCTGGTGCAACCTCACCGGATAAGGTTTATCAGAATGCGCAAAAGCTGGTACTGATAACGATTGTGTCCGATTTTATTACCGATGCCAAAGCGCCGGATAAAGTGGCTACCGTGCGTTTTAAAAAAACCATCAGGGATGTTAAGACACGGGCAGAGACGGTTGAATTCTGGGTAGCGCGTCTGACATTTCGCTATGTCCAGGAAAAAGAACTGACGGAAAGCCAGCGAGAGATTAATCCACTGGGTTTTATCGTCACGACTTACACCACTGAACGCGAGCAAGGGGTAAACGGATGAAACGAAAAATAGCGAGCCTGACCCTGTGGCTGTTTATTCATGGGGTGCAGGCGGCAGCGCTTCCGCAAGGAAGCCGGTTTGATGGCCGGATGCAGCAGGTAAGCTATAACGCGGATAACACGACCGTTATTAATACGCGGGTTGCCTTTTTGTCCACGTTGCTTTTTGACGATGAGGAAGTTGTGCTCGACGCCCGGACAGGAACCAAAAAAGGCTGGGATGTTCAACATGATGCTAATCGGGTTTATATCACTCCTGTCCCTGTCACGCAGACCGAGGAAGTGACCGGCAGTGATGGCAATATTACCCGTCTAGAGCGGGTTTATGAACCGTCGCATGAGAACTGGACAACCAATCTGTTTGTGGTAACGACCAAACGCTATTACTCAATGGAACTACGGGTGAATGAGCCGGGTAAAACCACGGGGCAGCAAGCTTATGTTGTGAACTACAGCTATCCACAGGAAGACCGCAAAAAATCTGAAAAAATGGCAGAAGCACGGCAGAAAGAAATGCAACAGGTTTTAGAGCAAAAAAATATTAGCAAGGCGCTCGAAAATGCACAGGCACCGCGTAACTGGCAATACTTTATGCAGCAGGGTAAAGACAGCAGCATGATCAGCCCCGATTTTGCCTATGATGATGGACGTTTTACCTATATGGGTTTTTCCCCTGTTAAAAAATTCCCGGCGGCGTTTTTGTTTGTTGATGGCAGGGAGCAGATTGTTAACAGCACGGTACAGCAAAAAGGGAATTACAAGGTACTGGTCATTCAGCAGGTTAGCCCGTCATTTGTGTTGCGTTATGGCAATGCCGTTATTGGTATCGTCAATAAAGGATTTGGACAGGTGAAGGTACGTGACGGCAATACGGTATCGCCACAGGTTGAGCGTGTGGAGAAAAAATAATGAGTGAACAAGAGGATAAAATGCCAGATGAAATCATGCGTGAACTGGCGGAAAATAAAGCGCAGGAAATCAGCGCATCCGGGGAAAAGGCTATACCTGACGAAATGACGACTGCCGAGTTGGAAAAGACGCTGAAATCAGAAAAAGAGCAGGCTTTAAGCGCAAAAAATAATGAAAAGAAAAAAGCGATTTTCCAGCCAGAGGTCACTCAACTGAAAAAAGAAAACAAAGATCGCTTTCTTAAAGGACTGATTGCCCTTATTTTGGCTGTCATCGTGCTGGGTTTTGTTGGGATGAATATTTTTCGCGCGTATATCGCTGAAGAAGAAAAGCCAAAGAGCAGTGATAATGAGGTCAGCACAGGCTCTCATGGCGGTAATATTCGCAAGGATTTAGGGCTGGATAACCCATTTCAGACAGAAACTGCTTCTCAGACCTCCGGTGACGACACGAGCAGCCATGAAAACGATGATGACGTACCACCCCCCGCCGCCGAAACCGGCTGTATTTTCTCGTGCATTGGCACTGGTGGGTGTCAGCAGCAGTGAAGCTCAACGAAGCACGACGTCCCGTAGCCGTGCAGATGAGCGCAGCATGAACAGTAGGGAAGAACCCGCCGAGAAAGTCTCTGCGCCGCAAGCGGTGGAGACTTTTCCTCAGCAGGTTAATGCAGTGAAACGGATACCCTACGATCCAGATTTATATGTACCGGAAAACCGCGCTATTCCGTGTGCATTAACCCGTCGATTTGTCTCTGATGTTGCCGGAAAGCTGGAATGTGTGCTTACCGAAGATGTTTATAGCGCCAGTGGTAATACACGGCTGATAGATAAAGGCACGGTTGCCAACCTTGACTATAAGACAGGGACATTAATGCATGGTCAGGGGCGTGCGTTTCTGATTGTGAGCAAGCTCAGAACCCGACAGCCGCCTTATCTGGATATTCCGTTAGGTGGTGAGAGTGGCGTTGCCGGGGAACTGGGGGAAGCGGGTGTTTCAGGCTGGATTGATGACCACTATTTCAAGCGGTTCAGTGGTGCGTTAATGGTGGGGATGATCCCCGATGTGATGGCGGGTATCAGCAATAATGCTGTTAATAAAGACCGCAATACAGATTACACGCAGAACAGTCGGGAAGCTTTTGCAGAAATGGCAAAAGAGACGCTGAAGAACAGTATTAATATTCCGCCAACGCTATATAAAAATCAGGGGGAAATTATCACATTAATCACCAATCAGGATATTGATTTTTCTTCTATCTACCAACTTAAAATGAAACGGTGACAACGTGGCGAAGAATGAAAGTCTGGATTATATCAAAAACAGGTTGTTTGGTGATTTTCTTAGCCTTCCCGGATTAACTGAAATTGCAGTCAATCGCCCGAATGAGTTGTTCACCAAAATTAAAGGCGTATGGGAACGCCACGAAATAAACCTGTCATTGGATGAATGTAATAAGTTTGCACGAGTATTGGCAAACTATCATGGTGATTATATTGCTGACATAAAGCCCGTGCTTTCCGCCACGCTGGAAAGTGGTGAGCGAGGGCAGGTTATTTTACCGCCAGCCTGTCAGCGTGACACGGTATCGATTACGTTACGAAAACCTTCAATGATGCAGTTATCGCACCAAAGCTATATTGATAATGGATTTTATGACCGGGTAGTTGGTAAATCGTCATCCGGATCGCATAACGAGGAATTATTACAACTTTACAATCATAAAGATATTCCACGATTTATTGAAAAATGCATGGAATACGGAAAAACGATGATATTTTGTGGAGAAACTGGATCAGGAAAAATCACGTATTTAAAAACGCTGATTGATTTTATTCCCCTCTATTTGCGCATTACCACTATTGAAGATAACCCGGAGGTGTTTTTTACCCGCCATAAAAACTATGTTCATCTATTTTACCCCAGTGAAGGCGGTAACAGTGATAAAGCGATCATCACACCCGCTTCGCTGGTTCGCGCTAATTATCGCATGAACCCTGACCGCATCCTGATCACCGAAGTCCGGGGCGGCGAGGCATGGGAATTTATCAAAATCATTGGGTCAGGGCATGAAGGGTGTGTCACCAGTATTCACGCTGGCTCACCCTATGAAGCAATGCAGGGCTTGGTTGAACGCTGCTTCCAGAATACCGAATGTGCCAATCTGCCCTACAGCGTGTTACTGAGCAAGGTGCTCAACAGTGTCGATGTGATCGCCAGCATCCAGATAGAGGGAGATGTACGCCATATGGGAGAGATCTACTTCAAGGAGGCGGATAAAGCCGATTATATGCGGAGATTTAAAGATGAAATCTATTGATAAAGGTCAACTGCTGTTTCTGCTCATGGCTTCGCTGCCTGTGGCATGGCTGATAGCCAGCGTTGCGGTCTATCCGCTAAACGGTGTCGGGCTGATTCAGTTGCTCAAAACATGGCGGTTCGGGATGTTATGGCAAGTGTTGACCGATAGTTATGTTCGACATGATATCTGGCTTAACGGCATCAAATCGCTGGGTGTGGGGCTATGTGGAAGCGTATTGTTAATTACGGGGCTAATTGTTTCTACAGGCCGCCAGTCGAAGGTGGCGCTTTTTGGGGATGCCCGCTTTGCGACCGATGCTGATATCCGTCAATCGAAACAGGTATCATGGGGTAATGAGAAAAAAGGCGGCGTTATCATCGGCAGGTACAAAGGCAAGCTACTGCGCTATACCCAACCGGATTTTGTCTCAATGGGTGCCGGTACCCGCGCAGGTAAAGGGGCGGGGATTGTTATTCCCAACCTGCTTGATTTTAACGATTCGATGGTGGTTCTTGACCCTAAGCAGGAATGTTACAATATTACCAGCGGTTACAGGCAGAAGACGTTAGGGCAAAAAGTTTTTCTTCTCGACCCCTTTTCCAGCAAAACCCACGGCTTTAACCCGCTGTTTTATGTTGATCTCGATGATGAAAAAGGGGCGGGCTACCTGCTTAATCTGTCTACCACGCTTTGGCCTGTAGCCGGTTTAGCGGGCGCGGAAGCCCACTTTAACAGTGGCGCAGGGCGCGTTTTTATTGCCTTCACGGAATTATTGCACTTTGCCATGAAATACGACCGTAAATATCTGGAAACGGCAGGCGTAAAACCGCTGTTCTCCATCGGTACGGTGCTGGATTTATACTACAACATCAATCAGCAGGATTTGCTTAAAAACCGGGATGAGTGGATTGATAAGGCGCAGAATGATAATGACCGTTATCTTATTACCGATGCGCTGAATAAAATCAAGAAGCTAGCTGAATCAGAAGGTGAAGCCAAATCCAGTCTGGAGGAAACTTTCCAGAAAAAGCTCAATTTATTCACGCTACCCCTGTTTCGCAAAGCCACTGATCGCAACGATTTTGATTTGCGCCTGTTGCGCAAAGAAAAAATGACCGTATATCTGGGTATCAGTGCCGACGATGCCAAGATAGCGGACGAATTTTTAAATCTTTTCTTTAACTTCGCTATCGACGTTAACATGCGGGAAAACCCGGATTTCGCACCGGAAAACAAGCATGACGTTTTATTTCTGCTCGACGAATTCCCGGCTATCGGTGCTATGCATTATATCAAGAAGGCGTCAGGGTTTATCGCTGGACTTAAGCTAAAACTACTGACTATTTACCAGAACCTTTCACAACTGATTGAGATTTACGGTGTATACGGTGCAAAAACGTTAATGTCGATGCACCCTTGCCGGGTGATTTATGCCGTCAATGAAAAAGATGATGCCGATGAAGTCTCGGCCAAACTGGGGTATACCACGCTAAAGGCCAAAGGAAAAAGCAAAAGCCGTAATAAAACCGGGACTTCTCAGGGGGAATCAGAAAGCGACGCACAGCGGGCATTGGTTTTGCC
This sequence comes from Type-B symbiont of Plautia stali, assembly GCA_001485295.1. GTDB lineage: Bacteria > Pseudomonadota > Gammaproteobacteria > Enterobacterales > Enterobacteriaceae > Pantoea. Next base: position 20,055 of record BBOA01000017.1, on the reverse strand, counting down.
GCAGGAATTGGGCACACTAAAATTTGAAGAGCAATTTATCATTTTAAAAGGTGAGCATCCGATAAAATGTCATAAAGCCTTTTATTTTAATGACGATTTCTTTATGGATAAGTTGATTGACCTTTCTCCGTATTTACAAGATGTAAAGTCGAACCTCAAAAAAGGACAATTTCCAAGCAAGCTAGACTTGGCTCATTCGTTGTTACGCCGGGAACTGGAAGCCATCAATTTTTATTTGGTTAGTGTGAATAATTAAGTCACGTAAAGATAAAGTAAATTTTAATATCTCTCTCCTCTTTTTCTGTGATGTTAATCACTGAACTAGCTACCGTACCAATCAACGGAAATACATCATGAAATTTATCGCGCTAACCGTTGGCGGAATATTGCTGGCCGGCTGTTCTTCACCGCCGCCACCTCCGCCGGTAAACTGGTCAGGCTCTGCTATTGAAATCAATAGCGGAATGCCGGACTGGAAAGAAAACAAGGTGGTCATACCCTCACCCGTCATTGCGGGTCATTGGGCAAAAGCGATTTATGATTTTGATGGCGAAAAAGGGAGCTATCTTCCCGATGATTACTTTGCTGTCACTCATGCCAATCAGATTGTGGTATTAACTCAAACATCAGACGACTATTTTAATGCCAAACGCTGGCTAAGAACGCATGGCGCAAAAGGGGTCATTGACTATCAGGTCAAACAGGGATGTATCGGATGCAGTGAAACCGATATTTATTTCTATCGCATGGATAAACCGGTTGATATTCATCCTTTCCCGGAAAAGAAACAGCCTGAACGGATGTTGCCCGCTAAAAAAACCGTACAGGATAATCTGCCCCTTATGAGTAAACCGCTGACAGTGATTCAACCACCGAAGATTATCAGCGTTAAAAATAATTCTTCATCGGCTAAGGAAAATAAACCACTCGCTCACTCTCAAGGTGTGATTGCACCATCAACGACAGCAACGTTGTTCACGAATAAACCGCTTACGGCGATGAAAGCAACGCCGAACCCAAAACCTGTGCAAACGTGGCAGATAGAAAAAGGAGGAACGTTAAAAGCGGGTGTCATGGCATGGGCAATAAAGGAATCTTGTATCGCGCCGGGGGTAAAAAACTGGACGGTATACTGGAAAACACCTGTCAATTATCAGATTGACGCGCCGCTAAGATTCAGTGGTGATTTTAAATCCGCATTGCGAAGTGTATTGGAGTTATACCAGTCAGCCAAAAAGCCGCTTTATGCTGAAACCAATAGTGTTCAATGCCTGATACGCATCACCGATAAACCACCGGGGGGATGATGGGCTATTTAATCCTTTCTTTTCTACTGGTGTCGTTATCGCTGGCTGGATTTTATCAGCATCAACATGCGGACAATCTCAACAGTACTGAAATGACGACCACCACGACGCAACAGGCGATAGAGACGGTTCACTATATCAACGCGATTAATGATTATCTCTATCTCCACCCTGATGTAACTAAGAATCCCAATGAAATTGTGCTAACAGCGGCGCAAATCGGTATCACGCCGCATTCACCCATCCAGCATGTGATTGCCAGCCAGCGTGTCTTTGTCTGGCAACCTTTTTCACCGGGATTAATGGCGGCGCTCAAAACGCAAACCCGTGATTCTGCGCTATTGGGTAGCGTCAAAAATCACCGCCTTTTTGATAATAGTGGGCGTGATATGCAAATTGTCTTACCGGCACGTATCCCGGATGAGACAATTGTTTATCTTAACTAGGGGGAAAAATGAGAGGTTTAATACTTCATTTATTTTTTATTGGTCTCAACGCTGTTTTCTCATACATATTGACGGGTTCACTTTGGTTGAGTGCACTGCTTTTCGTCGTTTTTGGGGTTATCTCTTCTTTTGGATTTAATTATTGTCGGCTAATGCATCTGTCGGCTGTTTTTTAACAGCCACAATCGCGGTTAGCCTTTTATTTTCAATAATAAAGCCTTGGTACTACTTTAAAAAAGTAATTGTTCGATGAATCATGAAGTTCCAGAAAACGAAACCACTATAGAGTGCAATAATATTATCTACACGCTTGATGATTTCTTCGCAGAAGTAAAACGTTGAATCCTTTCATTCTTCCTCATTTTTTCTTCTCTTGACATCCTCCCCGCCCTAAAGGGCGAGGAGGATGTCAAACACCATATGTATCATCAGCACCACGATACCCAGCAGAAAACAGGGGTAGCCCAGTGCGCCGAACAGAGCAGAGCCCATCGTTTTTTTGCCCTCTACAATCTGGCTGGCACGACGCAAGGCGTCGGAGAGCTTGCCGGAGAGGATGCCTGAGCCAATCAGGGTAGCTTCCTGAACCGGCACCCATTCGAGCAATACCTTTTCAAAAGCACCTTGCCCCTCATCCAGCGCCGACAGGCAATCGGTCAACAGCACGGCGTAGGGATGATGTTTGCGGCCAAAATCAGTGACGACATTGCGCATATCGATAAAGGCTTGTTGCAACGATTTGTTGTTATCCAGCAAAAAGGCCAGCATGTCGTAGAAGGCGATGCGGTCTTTGGCGGAAAAGGTTTTCTGGTAAATCCATCTCGCGATAACGGCAATGCGAGGTTTGACGGTCATAATCACTGAATTTAAGGATGTCAACATTATTTTCTTCTCATGTTGATGGGCACACTTGAAAACGTATCAAATGCCCCTATGTGAACGGTATGAGCATAAGTTTGTATTGAATGTTAGATATACGTTAAAGGAGGATGCTATGGCCTATCGTTCTTTCTCTCTGATGCCGACATTGAGCAACAGTCTGCTTACCGACCGTTTTACCCAGATGGACAACCTATTTAGCCGTCTGACCGGCGAAAAGCCGTTGTCCGACACCCCGACCTATAACCTGTTGAAAAACGGCGAGCAGCATGAGCTGACGGTAAGCGTGCCGGGCTATGCTCAGGATGAACTCGACGTGTCCGTACTCAACAATCAGCTTACGGTGCGTGGCAAGCCGAATGTCGAGAAAACCGAAGAGGCAGAGGAAAAAGAAGGGATAAAATGGTTACATCAGGGCATCAGGAAAAGTGAGTTTGCCTTAAGCTTTACGCTTGAGCATCGCATCGTTATCCAGCAGGCGAATCTGGCTAATGGACTTTTGACGTTGCATTTTACCTACGATATTCCTGAACAGGAAAAACCACAGCAGATTGCCATTGGTGTTCAAAATCAATCAGGCCACGTGCTTGAACACAACGCCACTTAAACTTAGCGCCCCGATTAGGGGCGCTTTAATTTTCTAGCGGCTACAACGTATAACTGTCTTCATCAATTGGGCAAATAAAATGTGCAGCCAGCGGGTCAACTTCTCCCGCATGGATGTAGTGCAACACGTGCTGATTACGGGTAATGCCGCCAAGCTTCCGATGCCAGTAGGTTTTTGCTGCCGCTTTGCTTTTTGTCCGGTACAGTTCAAAAAATTGTGCATCCGGGGCGATCACTTCGGCTACCACAATCCGCCCGATAATCCCATGATAACAGTGTTCGCAGCCTTCAACATGGCGCATAAACACCTTTTCAGGCTGGCAATAGTGTTCAATCAGATCGCGATCATCCGCCTCAAGCTGCCCGGCAACCCGCTGATAAGGCACTTTGCAGTGCGGGCATAAGCGCTGTACCAGACGTTGGCTTATCAGCCCAATCAACAACTGCGGATCGGCCAGTAGCCGTGCGGATACGCCTTCTATTTCCAGTCGCTCAAGGATATTCAGGCCATCATTGGCGTGCAGTGTCGTCATCAGCAGGTGCCCGGTCATCGCCGCTTTCAGTGCGGTGATGGCAGATTCCAAATCGCGGATTTCACCGTTTAAAATCGCATCCGGATCGCATCGCAAGGCATAGGCCATCGATAGCAGCCATGCGCGTTTGATTTCTTCGGTGTTTTTCTTGTCAGCGATGATCGGCGTCTGGATTGCACCGTAACGAAGAGGTAGCGATAAAAAACATCCCAAGACATGAACTTTTTTCTATTTATCATCGTGCACTCCGCTCATGGCGCATATTTCATATCTTTTCCTATATGGTTAAAGAATTTCTTATTTCATTGCAATATGTCATTTTCATGACACCAAAGGTGATTATAATAGTGTTGACTTGCTACTTTATTTATGAGCCATCAGCTATAAGAGAATTAAACGTAGATATCATAATCTCTTTTTTTGAATCTATAAAAGAGAGCATTAATTTATTAATTATGTTAATGGCGAATCTATCTTTATTTATCTGCTTTTTAAGAATGATTAACCCTTACAGCAATAATATATTTTCTCTCATTCAACAACAAACTGATGAAGCGATTAAAAAACACATTGGCGTATCAGAGGATTGTAGAATTATCTATCAGATAACCAAAAAGAAAAAAGCCACCCATTACTGTATTTAACAAAGAAAATTATCTAACAGGTGAAAAATGAAACTCTTTATCGCAGAAAAACCCTCTGTGGCGAAGGATATTGCCAAAGCGCTAGGGGGTAATTTCCAGAAAAAAGACGGCTATCTTGAGTCAGCCGATAACGTCGTGACATGGTGCTACGGGCATCTCCTGAAATCGATTGAACCGGAAGCGTACAATCCTGCTTATGCGCAGTGGAAAGCGGAGGATTTGCCGTTGCAGCTTTACCCGTTACGCTATGAGCCAATTACTGGAAAGGAAGAGCATACCCAAACAGTGATTGACCTGATTAAACGGGCTGATGTAATTATCCACGCAGGCGACCCGGACGACGAGGGGCAATTGCTGGTTGATGAGTTGCTGGAATACACCGGCAACAGCAAGCCGGTTAAGCGTTTACTGATTAATGACAACACCGACGCCGCCGTTAAAAAGGCACTGTCCCAACTGAAAGACAATCACCAGTTCAAAGGCATTTACCGCAAAGCACTCGCAAGAGCAGCTGGCGATTTGATTTACGGCATGAGCATGACCCGTGCCTATACCATTGAAGGACGCAAAAATGGCTATCGTGGCGTCTTGTCCGTATGAAGAGTACAAACGCCGATCCTCGGCCTGATAGTGCGCCGCCCACTGGAAGGTCAACGAAAATGCGCCGCAGGACGACAAGAAGCGCCTTACCAGCAAAAGTTATGCTGATGCACTCGCAGCACGTTTGCGCGGCAAGGACGCCGATATAAAGGCCGCTGGCGTGCAGGAGAAAGAAACCGCACCGCCACTCCCGTTCAATCTGGTGAGATTGCAACAGACGATGAATCGTCAGCACAAAATGACGGCGGCGCGAACGCTAGAAATCACCCAGCAGCTACGCGAAAAATACAAAGCCATTACCTATAACCGCTCCGATTGCTCCTATCTGTCTGATGAGCAGTTTAAGGAAGCGCCACAGGTGCTTGAGGCGCTGCAAGGCATTGGTGATTTTAACGGACTGGCGCTTGATCGGAGCCGTAAAAGCAAGGCGTTTGACAGTGGCAAGGTAACAGCACATACCGCGATTATCCCTACCGCCAACGTACCGGAATTAAACGCGCTCAGTGAGCATGAAAGGCTGGTTTATCTGGCAATCGCGCAACATTATCTCGTTCAGTTCATGCCCAACAAGCGTTATCTGGAAGCCTCGGTTGTCGTTGAGGTTGACGGTGAAACCTTTAGCGCACGGGCAAGGAAAACCACCGAGGCCGGGTTCAGCGCCTTTCTCAAAGGTGAAGAGCCAGACGCCAGCGATGAGGATATGCCGGACAGCGCGTTTGACGTACTACAGGCATTACGCACCGGAGAAACTGGACTTTGTGACGCAATGACCGTGAACGAGAAGAAAACCACGCCCCCGCCGCTATTTACCGAAGCCACGCTACTGGCGGCACTGGTGCGGGTAGCGGATTTCGTTGAAGATGCACGTATTAAGCAGTTGCTGAAAGAAAAGGATAAAGACAAAAAGGATGAGCACGGCGGCATTGGAACACCCGCCACACGCTCGGATATGCTGGAAAAACTGAAAGACCGCCAGTTCATCCGTGAGGAAAAAGGGAAGCTTATTCCCACTGAAACCGGCGTTGCCTTTTTCAGCGCCCTGCCGGATTCAGCGACACTGCCCGATATGACCGCGCTCTGGTCAGCACAACAAAGCGATATCGAAAAGGGTAATAAAACCGTTGATGAATTTGTTAATGAACTTGTCGGAGAATTGCGTCAACAGGTAAATAATGTTAGCGTTGGCGAAATAAAAGGTGAATCTAAATCTCATAGCGGGCAGGTGGAAAGGTTAGCAACGCCCTGCCCTCATTGTGGTAAAGGCATTGTGATCCGCCCCAAACTGTTTGCCTGTACGGGCTGTGACTTTAAAATCTGGTCAACAATTGCAGAGAAGAAAATCACGCCCAAACAGGTTGAGACACTGATCCAGAAGGGAAAAACATCTGAAATCAAAGGGTTTACCAGCAAAAAGACGGGGAAGTCTTTCTCGGCAACACTGGTTTTACAGGACAAGGCCATCGGAAAAGTCGGATTTGAATTTAACAACAACAGGAAATGATGAAATACAAACGTGATTGGTTACGTAAGTTAAGACGACATTCCAGCACAGGATCAGTGGAGAAAGTGGCGAAACGGATAGCCGTTCGTCTTGAAGGTAAAGAATACCTTAACTTTCAATCTGCCGTTGAACATCGACTGGCAGAAATTGAAACAAACGAGTTATTAAAATAAATAATAACGGAGAAAAAATGAGCGATAAAGAAAATTATAGTGAAACTCGTCGTGTTCTTAGCAACATCCGTTCGACTCGCGCTTTTGCGCGGGAAACCGATTTTGAACTGCTTAAAGAGATGCATGAAAAGCTGGGCGCCGTGATTGAAGAGCGCCGCGCCGATGCAGAAAAAGAAGCGGCAGAACGAGCGCTACGAGAAGAAAAACGCAAAGAAATTTTGCAACTCATTGAAGGTGAAGGGTTTACCGCCGAAGATTTGTTAGGGGATGATGTTAAAATCAGCAAGAAGCGTAGCAAAAAGCCCAAAGCCCCCGCAAAATATGAATTTGTCGAAAATGGAGAAAAAAAAACATGGACAGGCAAAGGCCGAAAACCCAAACCCATTGCCGAAGCCCTGAGCGCCGGACGTAGCCTTGATGAGTTTTTGATTAACAAAGGCGAAATCCAATAACTTGCCTACAAGCAAAAAATTGACATCCTTACCGTCGTTCTACTTACGATTGTCTATAGAATGACGGTGAAAATTCAAAATGTTTAAAATACTCTTCATCTAGTTCTTTTTCCCCTGCACCTACCCATAGATAGAAAATGGTTACACCTATGACAAAAGACGCGAAACAGCATAAATTTACATAATCTTTATGTAAAAACAAGCAAATAAAATTATTTTTATGTTGAATGGTGCGCTTTTACATGCTAATATACATAAAAATTATGTTTTTTTGTTTTAATTAATAGTGTTTTATAGGATTATTTATGAAAATTTATGTAGACGATGGGTCAACTAGCATAAAAGTAAAATGGGAGGAAGGCGACGACAAAAGACTTGCCGTACCCACTGCGTTTAAACGTGGTTGGAAAGCAGATTTCGGCAATAGTAATATAGTTAACTATGATATAGATGGAGAAAAATACTCTTTTGATCGCCATGATTCAACAGCATTGAATACAAATAACATTGAGTGGCAATACAGCGCTACTAATACACTAGCCGTTCATCACGCTCTATTACAGACAGGAATCGAACCACAGACGATAGATATCGTCGTCACTTTACCCTTGTCAGAATACTACGACACAAACAAACAGATAAATAAAGAAAATATTCAGCGAAAAAAATCCAGCCTAATGCGGAGAGTCAGTAATAGCAAAGAAACAAAAATGTTTAAGCTCGATTCAATCACTGTCAGGCCGGAATCAATACCGGCTGGATTTGAAATCCTGTCGGAGATGGATACAAACCAATCATTGCTTATCGTTGACATAGGCGGAACTACGCTAGATATTTCACAAATATCAGGACAAATGACAGATGTCATCAATATCTATGGCGATCCGCATACAGGTGTTTCCTTGATAACAGAAGAAGTTAAAAACGCACTCATAGAAGCAAAAACCTATACGTCAAACCATATGGCAGATCTTTTCATTATCAATAGAAACAATCATGATTTTTTCGATAAAAACATAAATAATCCAGCAAAAATAAAGAGAGTAAAAGAATCCATCGAAAGCGCAAACCGTCGTCTTAATGAGCGCGTAATCGATTCGATAAGAAAATTTAAAGGATATAGCCATGTCATGGTCATTGGTGGTGGTTCTGAACTTATCAGTCAAGCGATAAATGATTTCTGCGGTGTTCGTCAAGACCGTTTTTTTGTTTCCTCTCATCCACAATTTGATTTGGTCAATGGCCTTTTCACTATGGGGTAAATACTGATGGAACGGAAAAGACTATCAATTGCACTAACACCTACGAATATCGTCGATAAGTTTGCGATAGAAACACTTGATACAAAAAATAACTTATCTCCTAAATCACTGTTAGTTGCAGGACTTGCATTAGCATCAATAGATCCACGCCTTCCTAACATGATTTGCGCCATGATTACAGAAAAAGGAATTGAAGCTTCTGATATATCCATACTGATAAAATCATTTTCACATGAAACCACAACAGATAAGCAAGGTCAGAACCAATTAAACATAGACACAAAACCTTTATCATCTAAAGATATCACAAAAAAGAACAGTAAATCAGTATTCGGTGATGAATAAATCATTGTAATTTTTACTGCTATTTTAAAAATAGCTCACAGGTATACAACTCAGCAATACTGCCAACTTCTATCAAAGGAATTTGGCAGATTTCAAGAATCTTCCTTAATTCACGTGCTGTCTGTTTTTTAGATTCATTGTGAAGTGTAATTACCTTGCATACTTTTTTATTCTTTACATCAAACAATAAAAATGGGGCTGTTAGATTGTTCAATTCAAGAAAGTCTTGGTAAAATAGTTCCGTTCCATATTCAGCGGTAGGTGTTAAAAATTCAGACAATTTTACTTTAACAAAAACAACAACACCTTCTGGCATTAAGCGGTTAAGGTTACAATAGATTTCAGATTCATCTTCACTTAACAGGCTACGTTCTTTAATATTCATAACACTCCCTGATCGTCAAGCATTCGTGCATTTTTTAATATCGGATAACCTTTTTTACTTATCACAATATCCAGTAAAAAGCATCCCCCTAAAAGGCCCGATGATTTAAAATCAATACTGCCTTTTTGTGAAGCATAGTGCCCCCCTGTCTTGGCATTGAAGAACAAATTTATTTTAAAATAGTCACCTGAATCAAGGCAACGAAAGTAACAACAAAGTTTTGACCGTTCCCACACTTTAAAGTTAAGTTGCGCCGATATCTGTTGTTGTGAAACTACCGGATAGTGATGTTTTACTGGTTCCAAACCGGCATTAACGGCATCAAAATAGCTTACGCCGGATAGCTCATCAGCCTCTATCCAAAAATTCTGTAATCGTTCTTGTTCTGTCAAAAATTTACTCCTTTTGAATTCCTCCAAAAACCCCGTGTAGCGGCTGGCGAGAGCTACAAATGTGCACATTTGTAGTGGCTACGCCTATCCGAAGTCTTGTGTTTTATTAGTCGATTTGTTGGTTATTTTGCATGGTAGATTCTGGAAATGCAAACAACAAACTTCCAAAGTTGCGGTAACATTCTTTTGTCTTCGACCATCAGCAAAGGGTGTCGCTGATAGTATGCAAAAATAAAACCTGTCTAGCAGGATAGGAGGGGTATGGAGATTCATTTTGACTATGCATCCGCCCTTCTCAGGGCGGGCTTCGGCGGATTAATATTAGGGGAATATTGTTACTGATGAGTGCCGCCTTCCATGCGCTAACGCGCATTATTAATATGTTTTACTTACTACTAACGTGTTTTATGAGTTTTACCCAGTCCTTATGATTCATAGAAACAAAATTTTTATTTTCTGGTTCCAGTAAGTATTTAGAGAAAACACCTCTTGTTTTCCCGATTAACTCGTAAACGTCTTTTTGTGATAAAGAATGGTCTTTCATCATTTTTTTTAGATTATTTGGCGTGTAACCTAATTCAAAATCTGTCATGTAAACTCTTTAATAAAATCGGTTGTAAGTTCTAAAAGTGGTAACTTTTTTACATGTTCTCGAATATCATCTAAAGAGCAAAAATCATATTCTTCATCTAGCGTTTTAAACCGTTTTTCTTTTTCTCCATTGAGTCTTTGTTCTTTTGTTATTTTTGTTCTATCGAATATAAGATAGTGCATTCTATAACCATTTTCAGTTTCATAAACTGATAGACTTTTTGTTACACGTCCTTTTCCTCTTTTATAAAAAATCTGTTTCATTTTATTCACCATCAATCCACCAACGATACACATCGTAAGGGGATTTATTATAGATAATGGTTATAACGTAGATACAAACCCAACAATTTTAACTAGCTGCTCAGTAGTGAGTTTATAGAGCTTGAGGTTATATCCGTCATAACCTTCTTTTACCCTGCCACGAATACCACTTGAAGCGACAATACCCGTAATGGCATTATGATAAGAGTCTAACTTGACTTGCTGTGCTAGCATTCCTTTTAAAATTCGTTTTTGTTCTTTTTTCTCCTTTTCTTTCTGGTGATACTCGTTAGCTTTACTGATTTCACCAACAGCGGTGATTATTATTTTTTGTTTAATATCTTTCGCAATTGCGCTGGCATTTCTCGTGAGTGAAACAGAGTATTTTGCTAATTTACCGTAGCGATAGTGATAGTGATAATAATCAACACTGCCATAAATCATGATCCGGTCTTTTTCCTTTCTGCAAACGATAGAATAGTTCTTTAGTGTTGGATTCATCAATTTTATAAGGTGTTCTTCATCCTGATGTAGTTTATTGATTCGCCATCCACTACCCATAAAGACACAAACACGCTCAAAAAGGGGTAAATATGCTGATTTAAATGTTTTTGTATTATTCATGTTGCCTCCGAAAATTAAGAACGGTGAGGGGGCTTTCGCCCCGCTCTTGAGCGTTACGCACTAACTTCTACTCGATACCAGCCCTTAGCTTTACGGCGGCCATTTGTTCCATACATTTCTCAAATTTCGTCTATACTGTGCTCTTTTCTGTTGAATCGACTTTTATGCTCTTCAGGACGATAAAACCACTGTTTTTTCTTTGCCGCCCATTTACAACCCAATTCTTTTAGTGCGTTTTTGTGTTCACGCGTTTCACCACTGATCCATACCCAGTTTCCGATGACCTCGAAGATCACCCCAGACATGCCGGAAAGCGCTTTTAATACATTTTCTAATTCTTCACTGTAGTTATAACGGTCATCTTCGTTACTACTTTGAAACTGGTTGATTTTATCAATGTTAGTCATCAGAAAATCAAAAGCAGTATTAACTGCTTTCATTAATTCATTACCCAGAGGGTTACGATCTGGATGATACTTCAATGCCAATTTTTTATTGGTTGTTTTGATATCTTTTTCAGTCAATTCACCGGATAAATTAAATATGTTTAATGCTTCTTGTATGTTCATTTTAAGCCTCTGGCCTTTTGGCCTCTGTAATTAGGGACATCAGTTCGGTTATCTCTTCCGTTCTGACAAAACCATTATGTATCATATGGTGATACATTGCAAGCCTTTTTATGCGCTGTTTATGTTTTTTCAATCTTTGTACCGCCAATAGTTCGTGGCTGGCATGACTCGCACAGCTCGTCACGCCTAAAACCCGCTTAGCAGGGGCGCAAGCGCGGTTTCGTGGTCTATGTCAGCTTTGTAGTTCGCTTTACTCACGTATCGGCGCGAAAAAGCTCCTGTACGCTGCTGTAAGCATTTTTCGCGCCTTCCATGCCCTGACGGCATCTGAAACGACGAAAACGGCGCTACAGGCTTTCTAGGGGCTTTAAAATCGAAAAAGAATAAGTCTCTTTGACTCCCACCGCTCGCCGCAGTCTTTGGCTGAGGCGTACCGCAGGAGCGTAGCGACGAGGAACGAACAGCCAAAGCGAGGAAGCGGAAGATCACCCAATGCCGATTGAAGCACGTTCGCACTGGTGCTTGAGATGGGCACAGGGAGTTTTATCAGGAAGGAGCAAAAATCTGCCGTTTGGCGGGTCTGCCAGAAGTAAGGTTATCCACAGACTCAAGGGGGTAAAACCCGGTTAAAAGATTAGTTATGTATAAGTTAAATAAGTTAAAGGGCTTTTTTTGTCTGTAGGTGTATGAAATACAATAAGTTTTTTGATGTGTTGGTTTTTAAATCACAGTAGTTGGTTTTTAAATCACAGTAGTTGGTTTTTAAATCACAGTAGTTGGGTTTTTAAATCACAGTTGGTTTTTGGTGTTATCCACATTATGGCGGTACGTTTTTTGTACGCTTAGGCTCGTTTTTGTTGATTGGGTTTCTAAATCACAGTATATTGGTTTTTGAATCACAGTATATTGCGATTTTTAGCGGTTTTTAAATCACAGAAACGAGCCGATCAAGTGCTGATAACACCTGACCGGCTCTTACCAACAACCCTAGGATAGATAGGATTGAGGCTATGGCAGATCATACAATTAATCAGAGAGTAAGCAACTTGAGAACACTACGCCCTCGTAAACATGAATTGGAATTTTTTATCGCTGATGAGGTTGAGCTTTCGAGTTTCAGGGATGAGATGGCAAGCATGGAACATCCATTTTTTGCATTGAAAGGCGGTGATACCAAGATTAGAAAATACACAAATGGTAATGTAACTATTATTGTTAAGCCAACAGCTGACGGATTAGCAACTGTTTTTGATAAAGATGTATGGATTTATAGTATATCCAAACTACAGGAAGCAATGAATAATCATCAAGAAATAAGTAGAACCGTTTTTTTTACACCTTATGATTTGTTTGTAACAACAAATAGAACAATTAGCGGTAGAACTTATCAAGAATTGGAAAAGGCTTTAGATAGGTTAAAAGGAACAACCATTAAGACAAATATAGTTTATTCAGAAGAAAAGCAAGAGAGTATAGGCTTTGGTCTAATAGATAGTTGGCGAATTATCGAGGATAAAAAAGGAAAGCTTGATGTTGGTATGATTGAGATAACTTTACCTGACTGGCTCTATCAGGCATTGCATAAAAAGAAAATGCTAAAAATTAGTCCCGATTACTTCCGTATAAGAAAAGCAATAGATAGGCGACTTTATGAAATAGCCCGTAAGCATTGTGGCAATCAGGGGGAGTTTACGATATCCCTTGAAAAACTGCATTTAAAAACGGGGAGTACTGCATTGTTGAAAATGTTCAGGTATAACATTAAGCAACTGGCTAAAGCGAATGACTTACCCGATTACAGTCTTTGTTACGATGCTAAAGCGGATATGGTGATTTTTAATAATAGAAATCTGACGCAGGAGCAGGAAGAGAAAGAGCAACGGCGGGAACAAGGTAAGAGGGAAATTTATAAGTTAAAAAATTCACTGGCATCCAAGCGAGGTGGAAAATGAAAAATAATATTTATCAGTTTCCACGAGGTGCAGAACGGCAGGTGGTAAAAAAATCCATCAATACGGTAAAGCGTAAGAGAAAATTAGATAAGGTGGGGCGAACTATCATGACCGGCATTCACTGGTTGTGGTTTGCTTTGCGTATCACACTTGCCAATATGCTGCATATCGCCACAGTTACATTCTTTGCCTTTTTACATGCGTTTAAGGGATTTATTTTTGTGATTGGCGGATTGGGCTGCATTATCATGTATTATCATCTTGATAAACATTTTACGGCACCGGATAATTATACCATTCCCTTTTTTGTGGCGCTTTGGGTCATGGCTTGTGCAGGTGAGGCGATAACGTCAATGCTTCATTACGTAATGCCTTTTCATCGACTTCTTGCGGTTTTTGTCAGAGAAGAAGAGAATATCGACTCTCACTATCAAGGTGCCGCTAACGATGAGTAAAACCGTAAAAGTAACCTCTGTAATTTTTTTATTCCTTCTGACCTTCACATCTCCGATTTCAGCCAGTACGCTCATTCAGAATGTGGAAGTCGGTTTTTCACCGGGGAGGACGGCACAGCAGATAGTCATGACGGCAATTGAAGAGGCGAAAACATCGATTGATATTGCCGCCTATTCGTTTACCAGTAAGCCGATTGCCTTAGCCCTCGTTGACGCACAAAATCGGGGTGTTAATGTTCGTGTCGTTGCCGATAAGAAATCGAATGGCGGAAAGTATACCGCCGTGACTTATCTGGCCAATCACCGCGTACCGGTAAGACTGAATGACAAATATGCGATTATGCACAACAAGTTTATGATTGTTGATGGTCGTTCAGTTGAAACGGGGTCGTTTAACTACACGCAGAGCGCAGCATCCCGTAACGCGGAAAATGTGATTTACCTGCGAAACCGGCCAGACATTGCCGAAAAATTCACACGAGAATTTAATCGATTATGGAGCGAAGCGACGGACACAAAACCTACACATTAACACACGATGCCGGATAGGCGTAGCCACTACAAATGTGCACATTTGTAGCTCTCGCCAGCCGCTACACGGGGTTTTTGGAGGAAGAATGAAATTTATCAGCTTTAGAATATCAGTCGATAATTATAACAAATTAAAGGATTCTATAATGAAATTAAGTGGTAAAAAACCTACCGTTTTTTTTCTGCACTTGCCAATAAAATTATTTCTCAACATACGACAGATGTCGATACCGTCTCCGGTAAAGAATCGACGTTATCAAATGTGAGGCAAATCCGTTTATCTGATGAGATGCTTAATCAGTTGACTCTGCAAGCGGATTCTCGGCACTGGTCAGTGGCGAAAGAAATCAGATTTATGTTAAACCTTGCCGTGACCACGGAGCCTGTTCTTCTCGATGAGGAAGTGGAAGAATTACGCCGGGCAAGAAATGCCGTCAATACGGCGGGGCGTAATCTGGCTACGATTATTCGTCAACGTCAGTATCATGATGTAAAAGAAACAGAATTGTGGGAAGCGGTGAAAAAACTCAATAAGGACGTTGATGACGTGAAAAAATCCGTGCGGAAATTGACTAATGCTGCTGTGAATGTGCGTAGTGTAAAAATCCGTAATGCGCCAAAATGATAAGGTGATTTTATGTCAAAAAGAATAGGTAAAAAATCGGATGATGAATATAAAGCGCGTAAATTGCGTGGGCAATAGGAGCAGGCCAGAAGGACACCTTATAACTTTAAAATGCGCAACGGTGGCGCAAAATATGAAAAGAACATTCAAAGCAGGATGTTACAGAAAGGAGCGAGTCGTGAGGTAATGGTAAAAATTACCGGCAGCGCTAACCGGCCTCGCGGGGTTAAAAATGAAATAAACTATATTGCACGAGAAGGGGAAATTACCTTGCGTGATAACAATGGCGTAGAATATCACATAGCTGACCGGGAGAAACGAAAAGAAGCGTATGAATCGCTTATCGATGATGAAGATAAAAAGCAGTACACCCATGACCGTTCACCTAATCTGGTGCATAACATGGTGTTTTCATCCCCGATGATAGCGGAGGTATCGGAAAAAGATATGCTTAAAGCGGCAGAGGAGACACTAAAATAAAAATATCCTGAAAACCGCGTTCTGATGGCATACCATACCGATAAAGAACATCACCCGCATGTTCATGCATTGCTTCGCATTCCTGATAATGGCGGTAAGCGGATCAACATTCGTAAAAAAGACCTGCGAGAGTTACGTGAAAAGTTTGCTGGAAACCTGAAAAAAATGGGCTACAACGTCAAATGTACCCATAAATATGAGTTCGGGAAAAAAGAACTGCTTAAACGTGAGCCTGATCGTTTACGCAATCTGTTTGAAGTGGTTGAGTTTGGTCGGACAAATTACCTGTTTGATCCCAAAAACAAGCAGCAAAACTATATCACGCTGCGTACCCTGAAAAACAAAACGGAAATGACACGATGGGGTAGTAATATTGCCGATGAAATCAAGCGTGAAGGGGTAAAAATCGGCAGTGTGATAAAAATGCGTAAGGAGGGTGAGACTACAGTAAAAGTACCTTTGACTGATGGGAAGGGCAATAAGCAGGGATGGGCAGATCACAAGCGCAATAACTGGCGCATCGAAAATCAGGGGGCAATGGGTATCAAACCCGCGCCGTTTGACAATCTGAAACCATTGGATACCCCAGAGCAGTTATTGAAGCAACAGCGCGGTTTTTCGTTGTTTAAACAAAATCAGGAAGCGACGGTTAAACTTCAGGAGAAACAGAAATTGGGTATTCGTGTCGGGATCTTTAAATTTTAATGTGAAAAAATGGCGAGGCTTATCCTTCACGGGTATACTGCATTGATGAAAAAGACACTTTCCCATCACGACGCATTGTTTAAGAAATTCCTTGATGATATCACTATCGCAAGGGATTTTCTGCAAATTCATTTACCGGAAAAACTTCGCCAATTGTGTGATTTTAGTACGCTGGCGATGGAGTCCGGCAGCTTTATTGAGCCAGACCTGTGTAGCCAGTGCTCGGATATGCTCTATTCGGTGCAGACGACAACGGGAATGGGGTATATCTATACTCTCATCGAGCACCAAAGCCGCCCCGAAAAGCTGATGGCGTTCAGACTTTTAAGGTATGCGGTTGCCGCCATGCAACGGCATCTTGAGCAGGGCAACGACACCTTGCCGGTGGTGATACCGCTGCTGTTTTATCAAGGTAACACTTCGCCGTATCCCTACAGCACCCATTGGCTGGATTGTTTTGCTGATCCGGAACTGGCAAAGTCTGTTTATATGCAGGCGTTCCCGCTGGTTGACGTTACGGCCATCCCGGATGTGACGTTACGGCCATCCCGGATGAGGAGATTGTCACACATCGACATGTTGCCCTGATGGAGCTGGTGATGAAGCATATTCGCACCCGCGATATGCTAGAATTAAGTCAGGATATAGCATCCTTGCTCAATCAGTGGGTATTGCAGCCTGAGCTATTTCGAGGATTAATCTGTTATATTGTAGAACGAGGAAATACTTCTGATGCAAAGCAATTTTTGCATCAGATTGCGGAAAAAGCGACTGATTATCGGGAGGTAGTGATGACTATTGCAGAGCAGCTACGGCAAGAAGGCATTATTCAAGGCCGTGAAGAAGGTATTCATCTAGGCGAACAGCGGGGCATAGAAAAAGGCATTCATCTGGGTGAGCAGCGGGGCATAGAAAAAGGTAGGCAAGAATCCGCCATAACCATAGCTCGCCAGCTTTTAGCCAACGGCGTTGATCGGGCGATTGTCAAAATGTCCACGGGGCTGTCTGATGCTGAGATTAATGCGCTGATGGATTAATCGATGTCGAGTAATACTATTTTACCTCGCTCATTTTATGAGCGTGACACGCTTTGTGTAGCAAAGGATTTGCTGGGAAAAGTTTTAAAGTTTGCTGATTATTATGGCGTTATCAACGAAGTGGAAGCCTATATAGGGCAGGATGATCCGGCCTGTCATGCCGCGCGAGGCTGTACGCTACGAACAGCAGTCATGTTTGGTGCTGCCGGGGTTTCCTATGTTTATCTTATTTACGGCATGTACCATTGTCTGAATATTGTGACAGAACGTGAAGGATTTCCGGCGGCGGTTTTAATTCGAGGTATAGAATTAGAAGAACCGATGCGTCTTTCTTTGGATGGGCCGGGTAAAATCTGCAAAAAATTAAATATCACGAAAAATAATAACCAGATTGATTTAACACAATCGAATTATTTTTGTGTTTACGATACCACGGCCAGACCAGAATATATGACCACACCAAGAATAGGCATAAAAGTTGGCACTGATAAAGATAAATTATGGCGTTTTAAGTCAATGTAAACACCGTTAAGTACCAAGCGCAATATGCACCCACCTCCATTAAGATATCCTTGCCGATTTTCCGTTCCGTCGCTATAATTGAGGCGTTAACCCTCAATGGTTAACCGGGCGTAGTAACCCGAGTAATTCATCGGCGACACCAGACGCGCCATGCGTCTTTTTTATTGTCGCAAAACGCCTAAGCATACCTGTAAAACAATGGTGGCTCAGGCGGGGCACCCGTAAGGGTGGCCGGTAATCGATGAAGCCGGTTTACTACCCCCGTCTGGGCTACCACCCGAGCGTAGTAACTCCAGTGGTAGCGGAATCCAGTTATTCATCGGAGGTTGCTATCATGGCTACTACCCCCCTTAAAACTCGCCCTAAAAATCTGCATCCCATTTTCTGTAAGCGTGTTTGTGGTGCAAGACCCGCGATACTTGCTAAATTTGCTCGTATTTCTAAAAACTTAACGCCGCGACAACGTGCATCCCTTCTAAAGATAGGGGGTGTCGCATGAACAGCCCAATCACGCAATTTTGCCAAAGTCTCACGATCCCCTGCGGCTTTACTGATGCGGAATCTGAGGTTTATACCAATGCCGCGATGACCGATATTCTGGGGATGACGGTGGGATCTTCTCAAGTACTGGATGTTTTTCATGAACACGAAGAGGTTATGCGCGATAAGAAATTACCGTTATCGCTGCTGAGTACGTTACCCGGTGGTTACAAAAAACCGCCTCAACCGTTGCGATTTGATTTTTTTCCGCGCTTCGATGAGAAAAATGTTTACGAAGGGGCATATTTTTATGTCCAGCCGCTCCTGTTTTTATCTCTGCTTGAATATATCGAAGGTGAGTCACCTTATCCGGTTGTATTATCTCAACCTAATGATATGTTTACGGATAGAGAATGGGATGTTTTATTCCTCTCTTTACAGAGATTGAGCTGCAAGGAGATTGCCAAGTGGTTAGATATTGCAGTTAAAACAGCAGAAGTACATTTAAGTAATATCTATAGCAAAGCTGACGTACATCACGCAAATCAGCTTAGACTATTTTGCCAAGAAAAAGTAATAAATCGCTATCTTCCTCCTAAATTTCTGCCTTCGGGTAGTCACGTCATTAGCGTTTAAGTCTCGTCGTCAGAACGATGTGCTCTCATAATATATCGCTAATATGCGGGAGGGGAAAATGAGAAAATTAACAGATGCCGACTTTGCGTTTTACGCTGAAATATTTCCATGTCTGTCATGGAAAGAGGTTAAGGTGCTTTCTCTTTATTGTAATGGGTGGGATAGAAATAAGGTCGCGTTATTGTTAAATATATCAGTTGGTACCGTCAAATATCATTTGAGCAATGCCATGGGAAAAATTAATGTTGATAGTAATTCAGAGTTGAAACCAATGTTTTTCTTTATCGTCAATGGATATAAAAGTTGTTTATGCCGCTATTGCCATTGAATGAAATAATATAATTTTGATTTTGTATAAAGCTGCCTTTGCAGCTTTTTTATTTTATGGTTATTTTTTGACCGAAAAACTGGCCACTGGCTAGTACCGGCCCCAAAATTTTTCTGTCATCATTTTCCCTCGCCCACGTTTTCCGGGCGACCTGATTCTGAAAACATCCAGTTTTGGTAGAGGTGCCAGTTATCTGAATAGTTGTGCCTGCTCTTTAACAAATCAGTATCGGCGATCCGCAGTATCGCGGAAAACGATGTAGTCATGCTGCATGGCTCGCTATTTAACTGCTAAAAAATTAGCGACGGAATAACGGGTTGATCGTCGGTAGCCTTGATTTTTACGCTCAAGGCGGAGCTTATAACGCTTTCTGGCTGGATGTATGCCGACACAGGTGTACACAAATCACCAACAGGTGGATTTGTAGTAAGTATTTTCTGGTGTACTTACTATAAATCTTCTTTTAGGGGGATAAATGAATGAACGCTCGTCAACGTTGCCGTGAGCGTCGTCAAATGCACTATCGTCAGCAGTGCAAAAAAGACGATGAAATACGGTTATTAAGACTCAGTATTCTACGGGGATATGAGACCCGTTCAACCGAAGAGATGATTGATTCAATATGGAGGAAAACATTAGATCAGAAACGGGATAACGACGATACGCTGTTCGATTTTCTTTATACGTTAAAAAAAGGATTAGACATAACGAATAACAGTGAAGAAGCCAGC
>BBOA01000016.1 GCA_001485295.1 Type-B symbiont of Plautia stali | reverse complement strand
CCTGACGCCATCGACTGCCGTCCCTCGTGCCCGCGTAAGACGTCTTCCGCGCCTAAGGTGCCGGTTTCGCGCCAGTATATCACGATGGGCATCGGCATTTTGGTGCTGCTGTTACTGGTGCTCGGCATCGGTTCGGCTCTGAAAGGCCCGAACGAGAGCAAACCGACTGCAGGCAACAAGTCGGCTTTTCCCGGCGGTAAGAAGAGCATCGATCTCTCTGGCTCGACCGCCATAAGCGGCGGCCAGAGCGCGCCGCCGGAAGGTGCGACGACAGTCAGCGCGCCGCGCGACGTCTCCATGCCGCCGGTCTCCTCTACGCCGACGCAGGCGGCGCCGGTGGAGACGCCCGCTAACCAGCAGCGCGTTACCCTGCTAGGCGATCTTAACAGCGCGTTGAGCAATCAGCAGCAGGCTGATAACGCCGCGCAGGGCGGCAGGTCGCTGCCGACCGCGCCAGCGACCATCAGCGACAGCGCCGACAACAGCATCAGCGCGCCGTCGCATAAATCCGCGACCGCCAGCCGACCTGCGGCCAGCGAAAGCCGCACCCATACCACGCCTGCGCATCCTGCCATCAACGGCGCGATGGGCAGCAGCGCGGCATCAGGCAAGTCGGTGCCGGGCGGTAACTATATGCTGCAGCTGAGCGGCGCGGCGCACGCGGAAAGCCTGAACGCCTGGGAGAAAAAACAGAATCTTAGCGGCTATCACGTTTATAAAAACACGTGTAACGGCAAGCCATGGTACGTGCTGGTGAGCGGGTCTTACACGACCTCGGCAAACGCGCGCCGCGCCGTCGCTTCGCTGCCCGCTGAAGTGCGCGCGCAAAATCCTTGGGTGAAGAAAGAAGCCAGCCAGTAAACTATGTGGGCGAGTCAATCCGGCCCTGTTGGTAAGCGCCGTTCTGCTGTCGGTCCGCCACAGCTCCGCAATAAGATGTATAACCACGACAGCATCATGAAGAAAAATCGCGCTTTCTTGAAATGGGCAGGAGGCAAATATCCCCTGATGGAGAATATCCGTCGCCATCTGCCGCAAGGCGACTGGCTGATTGAGCCTTTTGTCGGCGCGGGTTCGGTGTTTCTCAACACCGACTATGCGCGCTATCACTTGGCGGATATTAACAGCGACCTGATTAACCTCTATAACATCGTTAAGCACCGCAGCTTGGCCTTTATCGAAGATGCACGTCGGCTGTTTTCGCCGGAATGCAATACGTCAGAGTGTTACTATCTGCGCCGCATCGCCTTTAACGCTTGCAGCGATCTCTATGAGCGCGCGCTGCTGTTTCTCTATCTCAACCGCCACGGCTACAACGGCCTGTGTCGCTATAACTTGCGCGGCGAATTCAACGTGCCTTTCGGCCGCTACCGTAAGCCCTACTTTCCTGAAGCAGAGCTGCTGTGGTTTGCCGAGCGGGCGCAAAAGGCGACCTTTGTCTGCGAATCGTACGATGTTACCCTGACCAACGCGCAGGCAGGGTCGGTGGTCTATTGCGATCCGCCCTATGCGCCGCTGTCGGCGACGGCCAACTTCACAGCCTACCATACCAACAGCTTTAGCCTGCGCGAGCAGCAGCATCTCGCTGAACTAGCGTCGCGGATGGCGCTGGAGAGCCGCATACCGGTTCTGATTTCGAATCATGATACCGCGCTGACGCGTCTCTGGTATCAGGATGCAGTATTACATGTGGTTAAGGCGCGGCGTTCTATCAGCCGGAGCATAACGGGTCGCACCCAAGTCGATGAACTGCTGGCACTTTACTGCTAGTCTGTTTCGTCCGCGACTAGGCATTACGTCAGCCGTAAGGCTGACGTACAACATTGGGAGAATCGGATGAAACAATATTTGCTGGCGCCTTCAATACTCTCGGCGGATTTTGCCCGCCTAGGTGAAGATACCGCAAAAGCGTTAGCCGCCGGCGGCGACGTGGTGCATTTCGACGTGATGGACAACCACTACGCTCCCAACCTCACTATGGGGCCGATGGTGCTGAAAGCGCTGCGCGACTACGGCATTACCGCGCCGATCGACGTGCATCTGATGGTGAAGCCGGTCGATGCGCTGATCCCGGATTTCGCCAAAGCCGGCGCCAGCTATATCACCTTTCATCCCGAAGCGAGCGAGCACGTCGACCGCACGCTGCAGCTGATCAAAGAGCACTGTTGTAAAGCGGGCCTGGTGTTTAACCCCGCCACGCCGCTGAACTATCTCGACTATGTAATGTATAAGCTCGATGTGATCCTGATTATGTCGGTCAACCCTGGCTTCGGCGGACAGTCTTTTATTCCGGGCATGCTGGATAAGCTGCGCGAAGCGCGCAGACGCATCGATCACGGCGGCTACAACATTCGTCTGGAAGTGGATGGCGGTGTGAAGATCGACAATATCGCCCAGATCGCTGCCGCCGGCGCGGATATGTTCGTCGCCGGTTCGGCGATTTTCAGCCATCCCGACTACAAGAAAGTGATTGATGAAATGCGTCACGAACTGGAGAAGGTCAATGGCTCGTTTCAATGATATCCGCCGCTGGCGTTCGATCTCGACGGTACGCCGTTGCACAGCGCGCCGGGTCTGGCGCAGGCTATCGACCGCGTGCTGGCGGATTTACAGCTGGCGCCCGCGGGCGTGGAGCGCGCCTCCACTTGGATCGGCAACGGCACCGAAGTGATAGTGTCGCGCGCTGTTCGGCAAGCACTATGTCCACACGGTGGAAGCGGGCAGCACGCGGTGAAAGAGACGCTGCTAGCGCTGCATGCTAAAGTAAAGGCTTGCTGATGGCCATCGTCACCAACAAGCCGACACCATTCGTCGCGCCGCTGCTGAAATCGCTCGGCATCGCCGAGGCGTTTACGCTGATCATCGGCTGCGATGACGTGATTGTGAAAAAGCCGCCTCCGGCGGAGATTTTTCTGGTGCTGGACCGCTTCGGCGTGCTACCGAACCAGCTGCTGTTCGTCGGCGACTCGCGCAACGATATTCAGGCCGTCGGCATGCCGAACGTCGCGATGACCTACGGCTATAACTACGGCGAGCCGACCTTTGCCCGTTCTCGGGCTGCACTAATCAAGGACACAAGCATGAGCAAACCCATTGTTTTCAGCGGCGCACAGCCGTCAGGCGAACTTACCATTGGCAACTATATGGGTGCGCTGCGTCAGTGGGTGCAGATGCAGGACGATTTCCACTGCATTTACTGCATCGTCGATCTGCACGCTATCACCGTTCGTCAGGATCCGGCGGCGCTGCGTAAAGCCACGCTGGATACGCTGGCGCTTTATCTTGCTTGCGGCATCGATCCCAGCAAGAGCACCATCTTTGTACAGTCGCACGTGCCGGAACACGCGCAGCTGAGCTGGGTGCTGAACTGCTACGCCTATTTCGGCGAGCTGAGCCGTATGACCCAGTTCAAAGACAAGTCGGCGCGCTATGGAGAGAACATCAACGCCGGACTATTTGATTATCCGGTGCTGATGGCCGCGGATATTCTACTTTACCAGACCAATCAAGTGCCGGTAGGCGAAGATCAGAAGCAGCATCTTGAGTTGAGTCGCGATATCGCGCAGCGCTTTAACGCCATCTACGGTGATATCTTCCGCGTGCCTAAGCCGTTTATCCCGAAATCGGGCGCTCGCGTGATGTCGCTGTTGGAGCCGACGCGCAAGATGTCCAAATCAGACGATAACCGCAACAACGTTATCGGCCTGCTGGAAGATCCAAAATCGGTGGTGAAGAAGATCAAACGCGCGGTGACCGACTCCGAAGAGCCGCCGATGGTGCGTTACGACGTGAAAGAGAAAGCGGGCGTGTCGAACCTGCTGGATATTCTGTCGGGCGTCACCGGTAAAACTATCGCCGGGCTGGAAGCGGATTTCGAAGGTAAGATATATCGCCACCTGAAAGGCGCTGTGGTGGATTCGGTATCCGGTATGCTCAGCGAGCTGCAGAAGCGCTACAACCGCTACCGCAATGATGAAGCCTTCTTGGAGCAGGTGATGCGCGACGGCGCGCAGAAAGCACGCGCGCGCGCGCAGGAGACGCTGAAGAAGGTGTATGAAGCCATTGGCTTTGTTGACGTGCCCTAATTTGATTAAAAAGTAAAAGGGCGGAAGCTATCCCGCTTTTTCAGACCGCAAAAATAGCTAGCAAGCGGGTGAGGTGGGCCGAAGAGCAAAGCGTCCTGCACCAGCTCGCCGAGCCGCTCTAGCGTACCGGTCAGCACGCGCTGCCGCGTGTTAGTGCCGTTCTCCACCAGCGCCATCAGCATATCCGCGCACATACCGTGACGCATTGGCTGCTGCTCAATATGCGGCGCCTACGATAGCCCCATATAAAATACCAGCGTCTGCTGCTCGGCGGCAATCTTCTCCCACTCTAGCGCGTTCTTCTGCTGCAAGTGGCCAGTGACCAGCAGCACGTTCTGCGCATGGTCGCAGTGCGTTAGCAGAATGCCGCTATAGGGTGCGCAGCCCGAGGCTACCTTCACGCCCGGCAACCACGCTGAACGGGATCTGATGCTGAGCCAGCGCTTCCAGCTCCTCGCCGCCGCGCCCGAAGATAAAGGGATCGCCGCCTTTCAGGCGAACCACGCGCCTGCCGTGCTGCGCCTGTTGCAGTAGCTGATTGATTTCCTCCTGCGGTATGCAGTGATGTCCGGCGATCTTGCCGACGAAAATGTGCTCCGCGTCGCGGCGCACGAGGTTCAGGATCTCCTTTGACACTAGCCGGTCGTAAACAATCATATCCGCCTGCTGGATCTGCTGCAGCCCTTTCAGCGTCAGCAGACCGGCATCGCCCGGTCCGTCGCCCACCAGCGGCACTTCCCCTTGCGCGAGCAGCGCGTCGCTGAACAGCGCCTCGACCAGCCGATCCGCGCGCGCCGTCGCCGTTAGCCAGCGTCTACGCTAGGCGATCGCTGGTGAAAAAGCACTCCTAGAAAAAGCGGCGCTGTGCCATTCAGGCGAAACGCTGTTTAACCCGCGCGCGCATCGCACCCTCTAGCGACGCCAACTGGCCGAGATACTGTGGCAGCATCGCTTCGATTTTTTCGCGTAGTAGACGCGCCAGCACCGGCGCGCGGCCGCTAAAAGAGACTGCCACCATCAGCGGCGAGTGGTCGATAATCGACGGCATAATCGCGCTGGCCTGTTCCGGCGCATCCACCAGATTGCAGAAGATGCGCTGCGCCTCGGCGGTGTCCGCCACCTGCTGATTTACGATGTCGTCATCGGTGGCGGCGACCACAGCTACGCGTCGTCGAACGCGCCCGGTATTAGCGTCAGCTCGCCGCCGTCGGCCCACTGGCGGAAGGCGGGCGAAAAGTGCAGCGCGCCGACCTGCAGATCGGTGCCGGCGGCCAACAGCAGGCGTGCCTTGCGCTTAGCAACCTCGCTGCCGCCCACCAGCAAACAGCGTTTGCCCTACAGGCGACAAAAAGGGAAAGTAGTCTGTAGTGCATCCTGAAAGCGAGAAGAGAGGGCAGACAGCCGGCGCGCTGGGCGCCGGCGGCGTAGCATAGCATCCCTCGCCTTGCACGCGTTTACCCGGACCGGATAAGCGGCGACAGGGTGCGATGTGTCCTCTATACAGCGGCCGTCGCTGAGGCGAAAGCGCTGCTTCTTCAGTGGGCTAACGGCTCAGAGCGTGTTCTCATGCTCGGCGATAATGCTGCGCGACAGCACGCTGGCCCGGGTAAAGGGATCGATATTGCTGATGGCGAACAGCTCGCTATTGTCGCGCGGCCGAAAAATGGCGATCTACTGGTTATTCATCAGCGCGCATACGCCGGTATCGGGCAGGATTTGCTGCAGATTGCAGACAGGCGTTCACTGGCTCATACTTCGTTCTCCTTAATCAGAGTGACAGCGATGCGCTCTTCCGGCCGCACCGGTGCTAGCTGCACTCGGCGATCATCTGCACGTTGGGATCGTGCAGCGGCGCGTTGATAAAGTGGGCGAAGCGCGCCAGCGGCGTCAGATCTTTTATCGTTCCCTTCCACTCGCAACGCGCGCAGGCGCGCAGCTCGCTTAGCTCCGCATCCAGCTTGGTGTTGACGCCCAGCAGTCGATCGCCAGTGCGGATGTAGAACATCATAAAATGGTTCAGGTAGGCGATCAGCGTGTCGCTGTCGAAGTCGTATACTATCAGAGATGCCAGCAGATCGGCGTGGCGCGGCTTCATACCGCTGTTGCCGTAGACATAGAAGTTCCAGCTTTTTTCCGTGGCGATAATGCCAACGTCTTTGCCCTGCGCCTCGTCGCATTCGCACGTGCAGCCCGAAAGCCGAACTTCATCTTGTGCGGCGTGTGGATGCCTTTGTAGCGGTTCTGCAGCGCAATGCCGAAGCCGAAGCTTGTGTCGCCGACGCAGGCGCTGCCAACGCAGGTTTTCGCCATGCGTAGCGCTTTGGCATAGGCTTGGCCTGCGGCAATAAGCTGCGACCAGATAGTGGGTAGATCATCTTTCTGTGCGCCGAACAACCAGATGCGCTGCGAGCCGGTGATTTTGGTATAGAGGCGGTAGCGCTCGGCGACTTCGCCAACCACCTTCAGATCCTGCGGCGTGATTTCGCCGCAGGGCGAGCGCGGGGATAACGGAGTAGGTGCCATCTTTCTGAATATTGCCGAGAAAGAGATTGTTGCTGTCCTGCAGCGGCGCATGCTGCGGCGCGAACACAATGTCATTCCAGCATCACACTAGCAGTGACTCCAACCATGGCTATATTTCGCCAGCCGCTCGTCGAAGGTTTTGATCTCCTCGACACGGATCAGATGGTAAAGCTCCTGACAAGAGTAGGGGAAGTAGGCGTAGAGATGGTTGTTGACCTCGATGCCCTGACGGCTCAGCTCGGCGTTCAGCATCTGTGTCAGCAGCGGGATGCAGCCGCCAAAGCTGGTTCCGGCACGGGTTTCGCTCTTCAGCGCCGCCACGGTGTGGCAGCCGCTCTGCACCGCCTTGACGATGTCGCTTTTGCTAACGATCAGGCGTTTGTAGACCGAACGACTCTCATCCAGCCAAACGTGGCTACGCGCGCCCGGCGTGCGGCCATGCGCGTCGCTGATGCCGCCGACGTCCATGCTGAGCAGCTTGAGTTTGGCGCTCATGTCGGCGCCCTAGAAGACGCTGTCGCAACCCAATAATGCGTCTCTCGCCACCTGCGCCATTTTATAGCTTGGCGCCACTAGGCCAGAGGCGCGGTTGTGCTAGGCGACGCACTCGCCGATGGCGTAGATCGCCGGATCGCTGGCGCGGCAGTGATCGTCTATGGCGAGCCGCCGCGCTGGCCGAGCGCCAGGCTGCACTGCTTCGCCAGTTTGTCCTGCGGCCGAATGCTGGTGGAGAAGACGATAAAGTCCACGTCGAGCGCGCTGCCGTCAGCGAACGTCAGGATTTTGCCGCCCGCTGAGTGATGCACTATTTGCTGGGTATTTTTGCCGGTATGCACCCGCACGCCCATCTCTTTGATTTTACGCCGCCGCTGCGCGCCGCCCTGCACGTCGAGCTGTTTCGCCATCAGTACCGGCGCGAACTCAATCACGTGCGTTTCGGTGCCTAAGTTTTTCAGCACGCGCGGCTTCCAGGCCGAGCAAGCCGCCGCCGATTACCGCGCTGCGCTTGCTGCGGCGCGCGCAGATCTTCGATGGTGCGGTAAACAAAGCAGTCGCTGCCTTCCGCTCCCGGCGGGATCCAAGGCCAGGAGCCGGTAGCGAAAATCAGCGTATCATAGTGAACGGCGCGGCCAGTATTGGAGTGGATCAGCTTCTCGTCGCGGTTGATAGAGAAATAGGTGGAAAGATGGACGCGGTCATAGGCGACGCGGGGGTCTTTAGAGAAGACGGTTAACGCGAACTTGCCGGGTTCGGCTTTGTCAATCAGTTCCTCAATAAAGTGATGCTCTACGATGCCGTTACCGATAACGACGACATTGTGCTTGCTCATGCATGCCTCAAAATTACGGGAATTGAGGCTACAATAGCGCGCTATTTTGCGCTCATACTAATATATATCAAGTTGCTTTCTGTATACCTATTTTGAGGCAGGTTGCTGTTTCTGAAAAATTTTTCGTAAGTTATTCGTTCAGTTAACAAAAGCGCAGGATCGCATTTTTGCGGCGGGATAAAAAAGCAGCTTGTGTCGCCTTGTTATTGATTAGTGCATCACGTGGCCGTGCTGACGATGTCGGGTGACAAAGCTCAGCAGTACACACATCACGAACACCACAGCGTAGAGTCCGTTCGCCGTCAGCAGCGCGGCATGGACACCGCCTTGCTTGACGATCGGGCTTGTTACGACAAAGGTCAGCATGGTGCCGAGGGTGCCGCAGGTCAGGATAAAGTTTACTAGCTTTGGCGAGGAGACCTTGGTCTGCAGCGAGCCGAGCGTAATGATGGTGGTGTAGATGGCGCTTGAGCTGAAGCCGAGGATCATAATAATCCAGCGCAGCATTCTGGCGTCCGTGGCGCTGATGAACCAGTACATCAGCAGCGTCGCCAGACCAGCCAGCACTATCAGAATGCGCTGCAGATCGAAGAAGCGCAGCAGGAAGCTAAATACCCACATGCCGATCATATAGGCGGTCCAGAAGTTGCCAACCAGCTGGCCGGCGCTGGCGATATCCATGCCCATATTTTTTGTGGCGTATTCCGGCACCCAAGAGATAAACCCGAGCTGGCCGAGGATATAGCAGAGCGCGGCTATAGCGAGGAACAGGACGCCGACGCCCCATTTCTCTTTTTCCACCATCGGGCTGTTTTCCGGCTTGCGCAGCACCGGAAACTCGACGCACAGCGTCAGGACGAAGATCGCGACATAGATAATGCCGATGCAGACATAGACCCAGTACCATGGCAGCGCGCGCGCCAGTAGGATGCCCGCCAGCACCGGAAACAGCGTGCCAGCCATGCTGAAGAAGGAGTCGGTAAACAGCAGGCGCGAGCCGCGCTGGCGGCCTTCATACAGATGGGTGATCAGGAAGGTGCCGATCGACATAGTGATGCCGCTGACTATACCCAGCACTAATATGCAGAGCGAGAAGACGGATATATCGCGACTAGTCATCAGGCCCAGCACCGCCAGCACCATCAAAATAAACCGAAAGTTAGCTGGCGCTTAAGCGGCACGATAACCATAAGCCAGGCGTTAAGGAAAACCGAAACCAGAATGCCGGCGTTCAGGAAGGTAAAGGTATTTCCCATACTTTCAATCGGCAGCTGGAAATCCTTCGCGATTTCGCCCATGACCATGCCGGTGACGATCACCAGCGCGCCGGTCAGCGCGTACGAGAAAAAGCTTATCCAAGTAAGCCCGATACAATTACGATTTGTCATGTTGTGAACCTGTGGAAAACAGAGAAGGCGGCGTAAAACTGTCAGAAAGTGTAAACACAACTGTGATCTTAATAAATAAAGAGTGAAAAACCCTTTTCATATTTCATTAGTAATGTGATTTATATCACGAAAAAAGTTTGCGTGGCTGTTCGTCCATTTTGCCCGCATTATGCATAAATAATGGTAAAATGCTGACTTTTGTATTTTATGCTCTTTACAATAACATGCAGGAGAAGTAGACCAACTTGCCGATTAAAAACAAAAACGAAGCGGACAACGGCCTGCGCAACCTGCGCGGCACTATCTCTATAGTTCGTACCGCTGATAAAGACAGCGGCTACCAGCCAGTTCTTTCTCAACGTTACCGATAACGCCTTCCTCGACCACGGCCAGCGCGACTTCGGCTATGCGGTTTTTGGTAAAATTGTGAAAGGGATGGATGTGGCGGAGAAAATTTCACAGGTGCCGGTTAAAGATGTCGGTCCTTATCAAAATGTGACGGTAAAACCGGTAGTTATCCTCTCTGCGAAACTCCTGCCGTAACTTTTTATGCCGCCATCCGTTGGCGGCATCGCTTTGCCCGTCTCCGGCAAGGGAAAATTTGCTCCTATACTCAGCTTCGAGAGAGTGGACAACCCCGGCTAGGAGGCAGCATGACAAGCAAATTCAACGAGAAACAAAAAAATACGCTCTGGCAGCAGCGATGCGTCGCCAGCTATCAGGCCAGCTGTCGGCTGGCAGATTTATACTGAACGAGCCGACCAGCACTTACGATCGGGCCGACGAGTGACTCGACTCGCTGAGGAGGCAGTATGGCGTCGAATAGTACCGTGGCGCGCGATCTTTACCTGTGGCAAAATGACGCCGCAAGCTACGTAAGGCGGAGCTGGTGCTCAGCGCCGCGCGTCTGGCGACGCTTGAGCTGGGGCCCGCCACGATTGGCTTGTTTTTTCTCTGACACATTCATCGCACGCTGTTTCAGGATGTCTACGCTTGGGCAGGCGTCGCGCATAATACTGAGAAATCAACATGCTGCATCCGTTCCGAGAAGGCAACGGACGCGCCCAGCGCATCTTCTTCGAGCAGCTGGCGCTGCTGCTGGCTATTTTCTGGAGTGGCAGAACGTCGAGGCGCAGCCTTGATGCGATGCTAATCAAGGCGGGCGCCTGCGGCGATTTAGCGCCGCAGGAAGCAATCTTCGCCAGCGTAGTCAGTCGCGACAGCCTGTAAAACGCGTAGAATAGCGGCGGTTTTCTCTGTCAGGACGGATTATGCTGCTGCTAATCGATAACTATGACTCCTTTACTTGGAATCTTTATCAGTATTTCTGCGAGCTTGGCGCGCAGGTACGCGTCGTGCGCAACGACGCCATCACGCTGGAAGAGATGGCGTCGTTGCCGCTGACACATCTGGTGATTTCGCCGGGGCCCTGCACGCCCGCCGCGTCCGGCGTGTCGATGGCGGCGATCCGCCATTTCGCCGGGCGCATTCCGGTGTTGGGCGTTTGCCTCGGCCACCAGGCGATCGCGCAGGCCTATGGCGCGAAGGTAGTGCGCGCTCGTCAGGTGATGCACGGCAAGACCTCTGCCATCGCGCACAATCATCGCGGCGTATTCCGCAACCTCAACGATCCGCTAACCGTTACGCGTTATCACTCTCTGATCGTCGCTTGGGATTCACTGCCCGACGCGTTCGAAATCACCGCTTGGAGCCTGAAAGAGGGCAAACCCGATGAGATTATGGGCTTTCGCCATAAGACGCTGGCGCTGGAAGGTGTGCAATTTCATCCCGAAAGCATCCTGAGCGAACAGGGGCATCAGCTGCTACGCAATTTTCTCGATACCTGAAGTTATGTTTGCCTTTTATTGATTTATTATGCATATTTTATGATTATTATTTCACCATGGCTCAATAATTAATCAAAGGTGGTCGTCGATGGCAGCAGAGAAAATTGCGGTAACGCGGGGAACGTTTGATAACGTCATTTTGCCTGTTTATGCACCCGCGCAGTTCGTGCCGGTAAAAGGCAAGGGCAGCCGCGTCTGGGATCAGCAGGGCAAAGAGTATATCGATTTCTCCGGCGGCATCGCCGTCACCGCGCTTGGCCACTGCCATCCGGCGCTGGTAGAAGCGCTGAAAACCCAGGGCGAAACCCTGTGGCATCTGAGCAACTTCTTTACTAACGAGCCTGCGCTGCGCCTCGCTAGCAAACTGATCGACGCCACTTTCGCCGATCGCGTCTTCTTCGCCAACTCCGGCGCCGAAGCGAACGAAGCTGCCTTTAAGCTAGCGCGTTATCACGCCTGCCAGCGCCACAGCCCGTTCAAGACCAAAATCATCGCCTTTCGCAATGCGTTTCACGGCCGCACGCTCTTTACTGTGTCGGTTGGCGGCCAGCCAAAATACTCCGACGGCTTCGGGCCGAAACCGGCCGATATCGTGCACGTTCCCTTTAACGATCTCGAGGCGGTCAAAGCGGTTATCGACGACCACACCTGCGCCATCGTAGTCGAGCCGATTCAAGGCGAGGGCGGCGTCATGCCCGCCAAGCTGGAATTTATGCAGGGGCTGCGCGCGCTATGCGATAAGCATCAGGCGCTGCTGGTACTGGATGAGGTGCAGAGCGGCATGGGACGCAGCGGCAAGCTGTTCGCCTATGAGCACTACGGCGTGACGCCCGATGTTCTCACCAGCGCCAAAGCGCTCGGCGGCGGCTTCCCGGTGAGCATGATGCTGACCACCAGTGAGATTGCTTCAACCATGTCGCCGGGCGTACACGGCACCACCTACGGCGGCAATCTGCTGGCCTGCGCGGTAGCAGAAGCAGCGCTCGACGTTATCAATACGCCGGAGGTGCTGGAGGGGGTTCAGGCGCTGCGCGAGCAGTTCGTCAGCGCGCTGCAGGCGCTCGACGCGAAGCTCGATTTGTTTACCGACATTCGCGGCAAAGGGCTGCTGGTCGGCGCCGCGCTCAAGCCGCAGCATGCCGGCAAGGCGCGCGATATTCTCAACGCTGCGGCGACGGAAGGGCTGATGGTGCTGGTGGCCGGCACCGACATGATCCGTTTTGCACCGTCGCTGGTGATCGAACCGACCGATATCGAAGAGGGCATGGCGCGCTTCGCCCGCGCGGTCGAGCGCGTGCTGGCGGCCTAATTAGCCTTTACGTAAATACCTGATCAGGCAGCGGCCATGATGCGGCCACTGGCTGCACGCCAGCGACGAAATAGTGTGCATGACGTTCAGTTGCTCCAGAATGCGCATTATATGCTGCTCCAAAATCGTGGTGGCGCCCTCATCGATACTCTCCACGTCCGCCATCACGTTGGTCTGCGATCCCTGTCCGTCATACTCCAGCCGCTGCTGGCAGCGCTGTAGCGCGACTTCGTACGACTGCAGATAACGCTGCGCTAGGTCCGCGGTCAGTATGATGGTATGCTCGCGAGCCAAGATAGTCATGGCGTTGATATGCTCGACGATAAACTGGCTGTGTTTCACCCATATAGGCGCATATCTTTCAGATAGTGCTCGTTGAAGCCCGGCTCCTGCATCGCCTGATTGAGCCGAGTTAAACAGCGCGTTGTGCGCCTGATTGACCTTCATGCGTTGTTCGCTAGCGGCTTCGCCTCCTGATAGGTTTCCAGCGCATCGTGAGCGTTCTGCCGTAGTAGCCCACTGCCACTGCTGCCAGAGCCACAGCATGCCGCCGAAGGCGATGAGACAGCCCATCCAGCGTATCCATCAGGCGCAGCAGTAAAAACTGCGCGCCGTTCAGCGACAGCAGCTGCAGCGAGTACACCGCCGTGACGGTAAAGCCGATCATCGACCAGCAGTAATATTTGCGCGTCACCACCAGCATAAACAGCAGAACCAGCGATTCCGGCACCGCGAAGCGCAGCGAGGCAGCACCCGGTGCTGGATGCGCACCCGCGTGGCGCTGTAGCCGTTCTGGCTGACGAACATAATGGTCATCAGGATCCAGTTGAGCTTAGGAATGTCGAACAGCATCGCCAGCGCGCTGCCAAACATCAGCATCACGGCGAAGCACGCCGCGGTGCGCAGCGCGGGCAGCAGCGGCAGAAGGCGCTGACGATCGGTCATCAGGCCGCGCTGATAAAGCGGCTTCTACGTGTGCAGCACGCGTGCGATGCGGCTGAAGTAGTAGAAGCAGAAGTGGCCGACAGGATTGTCGGAATGCTAGCGAGCGATCTTCTTCTGATCGCAGGTATTGATCAGGTTGACCGCTTTCTGCTGGCGCGCCAGCAGCGGAAGCAGCGCTTTTCCCGGATCGGTGAGCTGAGTCAGCAGGGTATATTTCGCGTCGCAGTAGTCCGCTAGCTCACGGTAGATCAGGCTTAGGGTTTCGCGCATCGGCTGCTCTTTCCACAGCCAGAACCAGTTGAAGAGGCAGTACCAGAGCGTGCCGCCGATATAGAGCAGCGGCGGCACGTAGATCGCCATGCGGCCGATCAAGGCTCAGGGTAAAGATCGCAGCCACCAGCGTGCCGTCCGGAGAGCAGCCGACCGTGCAGCGGACTGATTTCGCCGGTGATGCTCAGCAGCAGTGGCACAGCTTTCAGGGTCAACAGCTGGATCAGGAAGCTGCCGAGCGCGAACAGCGAGCCGCCGACGATCAGACGTTTGAAGAAACGCTTATGCGGCGTATCGAGACCCGCGACGTTGCATCAGGCAGGAACCAGCGAGAAGAACAGCCCTTTTTGCAGATCGCCAAACAGCCAGCCGAGCGCGACGGGAATGCACAGCACCAGCGTCTGCCGCAGGGCATAGTTAACTTCGGGGTGGTAGATGATTCGACGCCACATCACTTCGCTAAAAGCAGTAACGGCGTGATGGTGAGATCACGCCGTGGGTGAGAGGAAATCAGCGGGTACCGTAAACGACAATGGTTTTACCGTGTGCGGAAATCAAATTCTGATCTTCCAACATTTTCAAAATGCGGCCCACGGTTTCACGCGAGCAACCAACGATTTGGCCAATTTCCTGACGAGTAATTTTGATTTGCATGCCGTCGGGATGCGTCATAGCGTCTGGCTGTTTCGCCAAGTTAAGTAGGGTTTGTGCAATACGTCCGGTCACGTCGAGGAAAGCTAAATTGCCTACTTTTTCTGATGTAACTTGCAGACGGCGCGCCATCTGCGAAGAGAGACGCATTAAAATATCCGGGTTTACATGGATAAGCTGACGGAATTTCTTGTAGGAAATTTCTGCCACTTCGCACGCGGTTTTCGCGCGTACCCAAGCACTGCGCTCCTGACCTTCTTCGAACAGGCCAAGCTCGCCGATAAAATCACCCTGATTTAGGTAAGAGAGGATCATCTCTTTGCCCTCTTCATCTTTGATCAGCACCGCAACAGAACCTTTCACGATGTAGTAGAGGGTTTCAGCCTTCTCACCCTGATGAATCAGCGTACTTTTGGATGGATATTTGTGAATATGGCAATGGGACAGGAACCATTCGAGTGTAGGGTCTGTTTGCAGTTTGCCGAGAACCATTCGCTATTATCCTCTGTTGTAATCATGCCCAAAATGCCGGGAAATTATTTACTGCTAGACGATGAAAGCTTCAAGCGTTTCCCCTAAGGAGATTATTCGGGCCTTATTTTGCGCTAGGTGCTTGATGTGTCCTGTCTTCGTCCTTAGCAAGACGAACTATTTTCAGCACTGTTTGTAGCACAGCTTTTGCCCACTGTCTTCTGTTGTCTCGCTTCATCAATCTGCACTTTGTGGTGACCGGCATGGTGACCGGCAATGCGCTGAGCGAAAAAGCCTTGGCGCGCGGTGGATCCTCTCGGCGGAGAAGTATTGTTCGGTGGCGTTGATGTTGGGCAAGGGCGTAGAGATGACCCATAGCTATGAAGTGATAGAGCTGTAAAAAAAAAGTGCTAAACTCAAGGGGCGGGTGGCAAAGACTGAAGAGCAAAGCGTCTCGCGCCATAGACAAAAACGTCGGGAGCGTTTTTAACAATGCAGCACGTTGACCCGATAACGTGCACAGCTCAGGGATGAGGTGCGTATCGTGCGGGCCGAGCTGGCAGGGATGCCGTTTTTGCGTCTTCGCGATCGGGCCTTCCCATCTGCGACCGCGCTAGATCGATCAGGCGATCTGCTTGCCTTCCATCAACCGCTGCACCAGCGGCGCCATAATCAGCTCCATCGCCAGCCCCATCTTGCCGCCCGGCACTACCAGCGTATTCATATGCGAGATAAGCGATCCCTGTAACATCGCCAGCAGATAGGGAAAGTCGATATTCTCTAGCCCGCGAAAGTGGATCACCACGAAACTCTCGTCCAGCGACGGGATCTCGCGTGCGGCGAACGGGTTCGAAGTATCGACGGTCGGGACACGCTGGAAGTTGATGTGCGTGCGCGAGAACTGTGGTGTAATGAAGTTGATGTAATCCCCCATCGAGCGTACCACCGAGTCCATCACCGCTTCGCGCGAGTAGCCGCGTTCGCCGGTGTCGCGCACTAGCTTCTGGATCCACTCCAGATTGACGATCGGCACCACGCCCACCAGCAGATCGACCTTTCCCGCCACGTTATACTGCTGCGTCACGACGCCGCCGTGCAGCCCTTCGTAAAACAGAATATCGGTGTTCTCCGGTAGCGGTTGCCAGGGCGTAAAGGTGCCGGGCACCTGATTCCAGGGCACAGCCTCATCGTAGGTGTGCAGATACTTGCGCGACTGCCCTTTGCCCGCGTTGCCGTAATCGACAAAGGTCTGCTCCAGTAGGCCGAAATCGTTGGCTTCCGGGCCGAAATAGCTGATATGGCGACCCAGATCGCGCGCCTTGCGGATGGCCATATCCATCTCCGGCCGCGTATAGCGGTGGAAACTGTCGCCCTCCAGCTCGGCGGCATGCAGGCTAAGCTGCTGGAAAATCTTACGGAATGCTAGGCTGGTGGTAGTGGTTCCGGCGCCGCTAGAGCCGGTCACCGCGATAATCGGGTGTCGTGCTGACATGGTGAAGCTTCCTGTAACCTAGGGCGATGAGTATTGTTAACACGAAAAAGGCCGCGGCGCATCAGCCGCGAAATTCGCTTCGCGGTATAATGTTGACGGTTTCATGCAGTTCCGACCAGACTAGCACCACGTCGCCGCGCTCCAGCTAGCGCCGCACGTCATCTACCTTTTGCGCTAGGCTGCGCTCCTGCTCGCCTTAGTCGGTGCCTTCGCGCAGCACAAAGGCTTCGATCAGGTTGGTGAGTGTGTCCGGGTCGACCTGTTGCCAAGGAATAATCATGGTACAAGCCATTGTATTAGCCACTACGGCACACGTTGTTCGAGCCACATCTGCGGTTGACGCAGCGTGCCGCCGACAAAATCAACGTGTCCGCCATACGGCGTGAGTTGATATGGGGTTGTGCTGGCTGAGAGCTGTTCTAGTTGGGGGATCACCTCGTCAGCCATAAAAGGATCGTCTTTTGCGTGAATGATCAGCAGGGGTTTGCGCACATTTTTTAACAGTGAGATGGCGCTGGCGCAACGATAGTAGTCGGCCGCGTCGAGAAAGCCGTGGACGCGCGCGGTAATGGCGTCGTCGAAGTCGCGCAGGCGACGCAGCGCTTTAAGCTGCGGCAGATCGACCGGCAGCGTGCTCGACCAAGCGCGCAGCTTGCGCTCGGCGTTCTTTTTCAGCTGATCGAGCAGATAGCGCTGATATAAAGCGGGAAAAGCCCTGTTCCAGCAACTTCAGGCTGCACGGCTCCAGCAGCGGCTGCGGAGACTATAACTCCGGCGTCGCCCAGCCTAACGAGCAGGCAGCCCAGCATATTGCCGCCGAGCGATACGCCTACCGCAGCGGTGGGTTTTCAGCCCGCGCAGAAAAAAGGCGGCGTCTTCCGCTTCGCCGGAGTGATAGATGCGATGAAGACGGTTCGGCTCGCCGCCGCGAAAGTGCATCACCACGCCGAGTCAGCCCTGTCGCTGACAGGCGTGCATCAGCCCGTGGGCGTAGGGGCTGTGAAAGTTGCCCTCCAGACCTTGAAACAGCACCACGCGCGGCTTATGGCTCGCCTGCTGCGGCTCCTGGCTCCAGGCGATATCGACGAAGTCGCCGTCCGGCAGGTCGAGGTGCTTCTAGTGCGGACGCAGCAGCAGGCGACGGCGATTAGGCGCGGCAGCACCGTCTGCTTCAGATGCGGATTGCGCAGGGCACGCGGCGGCAGAAAGCGCGTCGCCGCGTCAAGCGTAAAATATATGTCGTCAGGGCTTGTCTGATCCATATCACACATGGAATTGCGCCTGTTTTTACCAATGTTGGGTTTTCTCTGGGTCGCCGCCATTAATGATCGGCATGCAGGTAATGTGCTGATGGTGGCGTTCGGCGTCGGCGGCCTGATCCTGCTCTATCCCGCGCTACATCTTATCCTGAAGATCTCCGGCAGCCTTTATCTGCTCTGGCTGGCGTTGAAAATCGCCACCGCCGCCTATGACTGGAAACCGGCGCCGCGCTGCTGAAGCCGGTGCCGTTCTGGCAGGGCGGTCTGCTGCAGCTGATCAACTCTAAGGCTTGGCTGGTGGCGCTAGGCGCGATCGCAAGCTTTAGTCTGGCCGGTTCCGCCTATCTCCATTCGGTGGCGGCCATCAGCTTTGGCATGTTCCTAGTCAACCTGGTAGCGGTGATTATCTGGATCGGCTTCGGCTCGCTGATTGACCGTATTCTGCAGAGCCGCCGCGCCTAGACGCTCTTTAACCTAGCGATGGGGCTGCTGACCGCCGCCTGCGGGCTGCTGATCTGGCGCTAGGCTAGCTGGAGGCATGTTCGACGCGCGTCCACAGCAGCACTTCGCGCACCACGGCGACGTTGGGCGGCGAATGCGCTGCAGCAATAGCTGAACGCTGCGCGCGCCAAGCTGATACATCGGCTGCACGACGATGTTGAGCGGCGGGTTCAGGCTGCGGGTAAAGGGAATGCCGCGGCGTGCACCACGCCCACCGCCAGCACAGCGTCCGGCGGCTCTGGCTGCTGCAAAAGCTGGCGCCGCGCTTGGCTACCCGCTTCGCATGAAATCGCTTCCGCATAGGTCACGCCGTGCCACGGCAGCGCCAGCTCAGCCAGCTCTTCGCTATAGCCCGCCTCGCGCTGATGCGAGTAGAGGTAGCGCAAATCGCTGTTAACCAGCCCAATGTGGCGGCTGCCTTTGCTGGCCGGATAGTGTACGGTTTCTCGTGCGGCGCCGTGGTTATCAATAGAAACCGATGAGGTTGGCAGCACGGGATCAAACTCCGCACACTGCACCTAGGGCGTATACCAATAATAGCTGCGATATCCTGCCCGGCCAGCAGGCCGAGATAAGCGGCTTCGCGCCGCAGCTGGGAAGCGGAGTTGCACAGCAGGATATGATAAGCTCTGCGCTTCCGCTTCGATGCCCTGCACCACGCACGAGCAGAAAGGATTGGTGATATCGGAAATCAGCACTAGCAGCATATTGCTTTGGGTAGTGCGCAGCTATCGCACTAACAGATTGGGCTGGTATTCGCTGGCGGAGATCGCTGTCAGCACACGTTTGCGCGTATCCGATGTATCCGATTTTACGCCGGCATGATCGTTCAGCACGCGGGATACCGTGGCTCTGGAGACGCATATCAGCAGCGCGCTTCTCAATGGACATGTTGCAGCAACTCTTTTTCGCCGGTAACAGTGGACCCATATCAATAGCACAGCGGCAATGTGAGCGTCTGCCATTTTGTCTGAATAATCGCTGGTCCATTACCGGATTTTGCATCAGCTTTGCCAAGCATGCTCTAATAACATATGTTTATTAAGAATAATTTTTAATTCCTTTATGAAATCATTGCCGCTGGCGACACTGCAACCATCATAAGACCTTGGCGGAGTGCGACATCATGGCAGTGAAAGGACGTATAACGATTTTGGCCGCAGCGCTTTCGCTGCTGGCGTTTCAGGCGCAGGCCGTCAATGTGACGGTAGTTGTATCAGACCTCCGCCGCGCCGGCGAAAGTGGCGCAGGTGGACAATACCTTTGCGAAAGAGAGCAGCGCCACCGTGGACTGGCGTAAGTTCGACAGCGGCGCGGGCGTGCTGCGCGCGCTGGCGTCGGGCGACGTGCAGATCGGCTCCAGCCCGCTGGCGGTCACCGCCACGCAGCAGCTGCCGATCGAAGCCTTTTTACTAGCGTCGCAGCTGGGTAAATTCAAGGCGCTGGTGGTGAAGAAAAACACCGGCAGCCCGAAAGATCTGATCGACAAGCGAATCGCTGTGCCCTTTATCTCCACCACTCATTACAGCCTGCTGACGGCGCCGAAGCACTGGGGCATCAAGCCGACCGAGGTGCAGCTAGTCAACCTGCAGCCGCCTGCGATTATCGCCGCTTGGCAGCACGGGGATATCGACAGCGCCTACGTTTGGGTAGTACGCAAGGATTTCGCTCAGGCGCACTCTGACGTCATGACCGCTTTCGCCCCCAGCGCGCTTGAAGCGCAGAAACCCTATATCGATAATCCGGAGCAGTGGCTGAAGCAGCCGGATAACCTGAGCAAGTTGTCGCGCCTGAGCGGCGTGCTGGAAGCGCAGGTGTCGGGGCTAGTGAGAGGCAATACCTACCTCACGGCGCAGCAGCAGGTCGAGCAGCTGGGCAAGCCGGTGAATAAAGCGATCGTCGATACGGCGAATTTCCTGAAAGAGCAGGACAAAGTACCGCAGGCGAACGCCGACTACAGCGACTTCGTCACCAGCCGCTTTGGCGAGCCGCTAGCGAAACAGTAAGGAGAACTCCATGCTACGCATCGCTCACCTCAACGCGCGTTATGCCGGACGACCCGCGCTGCAGGATATCAGCCTGCAGCTCGATAAAGGTGAACTGCTGGTGGCGTTCGGCCCGTCGGGCTGCAGCAAAACTACGCTGCTAAACCTGATCACAGGCTTTTTGCCGGTGGAGTCGGGCAGCATTACGCTGGAGGGCAAAACCATCAGTGGGCCGGGCGCGGAGCGCGGCGTGGTGTTTCCCTTCGGCGCGCTCTGCGCCTTTACCCGCGAGCAGATGCAGACGCTGCTGCTGATGCTGTGGCGCGACAGCGGCAAACAAATTTTCCTGATCACGCACGATATCAAAAAGGCGGTATTTCGCGCTAGCGAGCGGGTGCTGCTTCCACCGGGACCGGGCCGCATCGTGGAGCGGCTGAAGCTGAATTTCGGCCAGCGCTTCGCCGACGGCGAACCCTACCTCGCCATCAAATCTGATCCCGCTTTTATTGAACAAAGTGAATACGTACTGAGCAGGGTATTCGAACAGCGGGAGGCCTTTGTATGAGTGCGCTGATCAACGACAAAACCACGGC
This sequence comes from Type-B symbiont of Plautia stali, assembly GCA_001485295.1. GTDB lineage: Bacteria > Pseudomonadota > Gammaproteobacteria > Enterobacterales > Enterobacteriaceae > Pantoea. The sequence goes on along the minus strand of BBOA01000016.1, from coordinate 12,773 downwards.
AGTGCGTCGGCGTCTGCGCTGGCCCTTTTCCCGGCCGTTCAGGCTCAGCCTGCTGAGCCTGACGCTGTTGCTGCTGATCTGGTGGAGCGTCACGGCGCTGGATCTGATTAGCCCACTGTTTCTGCCGGCACAGCAGCAGGTGCTGAGCAAGCTGCTGTTGATCGCCAGTCCTCAGGGCTTTATGGACGCCACGCTGTGGCAGCATCTCGCCGCCGCGGCCATCGGCATTCCGGTCGGCATCGCCATGGGGTTCAACCCAGCGGTGCGCGGCCTGCTCGATCCGCTGATTGAACTTTACTGCCCCGTGCCGCCGATCACCTATCTGCCGCTAATGGTGATCTGGTTCAGCATCGGTGAAACCTCCAAAATTCTGTTGATCTATCTGGCGATTTTCGCGCCGGTGACGATTTCGACCCTAGCGGGTGTGCGCAACACGCAGCGGGTGCGCATTCGCGCCGCTCAGTCGCTAGGCGCCAGCCACTGGCAGCTGCTGCGCTGGGTGATCCTGCCCGGCGCGCTGCCGGAGATCCTAACCGGCCTGCGCATCGGGCTGGGCGTCGGCTGGTCGACGCTGATGGCGGCAGAGCTGATCGCCACGACGCGCGGGCTGGGCTTTATGGTACAGTCCGCCGGCGAATTTCTGGCAACCGACGTGGTGCTGGCGGGCATTACGCTGATTGCCTTTACTTTAGAACTCGGGCTGCGTGCCCTGCAGCGTCGACTGACGCCCTAGAACGGAGAACAATAATGAACGAAAAGCTGAATATCGCCGCGCTCGGTCCTTACATCGGCGCGCAGGTATCGAATCTCGATTTAACCCGTCCGCTCAGCGACGCCCAGTTCGAACAGCTCTATCACGCGCTGCTGCGCCATCAGGTGCTGTTTCTGCGCGACCAGCAGATTACGCCGCACCAGCAGCGCGCGCTAGCGGCGCGTTTCGGCGACCTGCATATCCACCCGGTTTATCCACATGCCGAAGGCGTGGAGGAGATTATCGTGCTGGATACGCATCAGGATAATCCGCCGGACAACGATAACTGGCACACAGACGTGACCTTTATCAACACGCCGCCGGCGGTGGCGATTCTGGCGTCGAAGCGGCTGCCCGAGTCAGGCGGCGATACCTTGTGGGCGAGCGGCATCGCCGCCTATGAGGCGCTGTCAGCGCCGATCAAAACCCTGCTGGAAGGATTGCATGCTGAGCACGATTTCAAGAAATCGTTCCAGGAGTACAAATATCGCCGTACTGAAGAGGAGCATGAGCGCTGGCAGGAAGCTGTGACGAAGCATCCGCCGCTGCAGCATCCGGTGATCCGCACCCATCCGGTCAGCGGGCGCAAGGCGCTGTTCGTTAACGAAGGATTTACCACGCGGATTGTTGAACTGAGCGAGAAAGAGAGTCACGCCGTGCTGGAGCTGCTCTATGCGCATGCCACGAAGCCGGAATTTCAGGTGCGCTGGCGCTGGCAGCCGAACGACGTGGCGATCTGGGATAACCGCGTGACGCAGCACTATGCCAATGCGGATTATTATCCGGCGAGGCGGGTGATGCATCGGGCGACGGTGCTGGGAGATCAGCCTTTTTAAAATGTCCGTACCGGGCTGCGACGGCGTTTCTGCGCCGCGCTATAGTGCTCACAATGGCGCGTCTGGCCCCTTGTCTCGCGTCGGTACGATCGTTTTAAGTCCGAAAACTAAAATCAGGAGGCGAGCATCGCCTCCTGCTGCTCCTACGCATTCAGCTACGCCATTTCGACCTCTTCCAGCACCGCTTTGCTCTCCGCCTAAGACGTTACAGCTCGGGTCGTAGATGTCGCCGTCGGCAAGCTGGGTTTTCGCTTCGGTGAGCTGGCTCTGCCATTTCGCTATCTGCTTCCCCAGCCTCTCGATCTCTTTGCGCAGCGGCGGCGTCTGGGCGCGCAACTCGGCGTCGCGGTGCTTTCGATCTTTGCGCGGCTGCGCGCTGTTGCCGTTGCCCTGCTTCGGCGCGGCGTCCGCCTGCGCCTGCTACTTCTGCAGATCGTTCAGCCACTGCTGGTAATCCTCCAGATCGCTGGGGAAGACATCGACCTTGCCGTCGTGCACCAGATAGAGATCGTCGGTGGTAGCGCGCAACAGATGACGGTCGTGCGAGACCAGCACCAGCGCGCCCTCGAAATCGATCAGCACTTTGGTCAGCGCCTGACGCATGTTGAGATCGAGGTGGTTGGTCGGTTCGTCGAGCGGCAGCAGATCTGAACGACAGACCAGCGCCTGCACGAGGTTGAGACGCAGACGCCAGCCGCCGGAGAAGTCGCTCACCTAAAGCCGAGGTTTAGCAGGCAGGTGGCGCAGGCGTGAATGCTCTAGGCCTGAATCGCGTCCAGATTGCCGTGCAACACCACGATGGCGTTGCCGTCGTTGCGCTGGTTGGCGTCCGCGAGTTTGGCCTCAAGCTCGCGGTATTCGCTATCGCCGCCGATAACGTATTCCAGCGCCGCTTTGATCAGCGCCGGCGTCTCCTGGTTCACCTAGGCCAGCGCCTAGTTATCGGGAAAAGTCACGCCGCCGGCGGCGCTGCTGATCTCGCCTTTCAACAGCGACAGCAGGGTCGATTTGCCGCAGCCGTTTTTGTCCACGAGACCGACTTTCTGGCCGAGATTGATGGTAGCGGAGGCATTATCGAGCAGCATGTGGCCGCCACGGCGGATTTGCAGAGAAGAAAAGACAATCATAAGCGCCGTATCGTCAGAGTATGTTAATTTACCCACCACATAATTAGAGGGTGTCGCGTCGTGTATGATAGCGGAAAACCGCCGCGCTGACGACGCTTTGGAAGAGGATAACTATGTTGCAGCCAGCAAAAGTTTTGCTGCTTTACGCCCATCCGGAAACGCAGGAGTCGATAGCGAATCGGGTTCTGCTGCAGTCGGCCCAGCAACAGGAGAACGTCACCGTACACGATCTGTACGCTCACTATCCTGATTTTTTTATCGATATTCACTATGAACAACATCTGCTGCGCGAGCATCAGGTGATCGTCTTTCAGCATCCGCTCTATACCTACAGCTGTCCCGCACTGCTGAAAGAGTGGCTGGATCGCGTGCTCTCACGCGGCTTCGCCAACGGCGTCGACGGTAACGCACTGGAAGGCAAATACTGGCGCAGCGTGATCACCACCGGCGAGCCGGAGACGGCCTATCATAAGAGCGGCCTGAACCGCTATCCGATGTCGGACATTATGCGTCCGTTCGAACTGACGGCGCAGATGTGCCGCATGCACTGGATGATGCCGGTGATCCTTTACTGGGCGCGCCGTCAGCAGAAAGAGGTGATGAGCCATTTCGCCCGCGCCTACGGCGAATGGCTCACCGCGCCGCTGCCCAAAAGAGGTCTCTGATGGAAAGACAAACGCTGCTGGCTGCAGGCGTGATCTACCTAGTGGCGGCGGTGCTGATCGTGCCTATCGCTGCTAGGCTCGGCATCGGCGCTGTGCTGGGCTATCTGGTGGCGGGCATCGCCATCGGCCCGTGGGTGCTGGGTTTTATCAGCGACGTCGAGGAGATCCTGCACTTCTCAGAGCTGGGTGTGGTGTTCCTGATGTTTATCGTCGGGCTGGAGCTGAATCCGTCGAAACTCTGGGCGCTGCGGCGGTCGATTTTCGGCGTCGGCACGGCGCAGGTCCTGATTTCGGCCGGAATCCTCGGCGCGCTACTGTGGCTGAGCGACTTTAGCTGGCAGGCGGCGGTGATCGGCGGCATCGGCCTCGCCATGTCCTCGACCGCGATGGCGCTGCAGCTGATGCGCGATAAAGGCATGAACCGCAGCGAGGCGGGACAGCTTGGCTTCTCGGTGCTCTTGTTCCAGGATCTGGCGGTGATCCCGGCGTTGGCGCTGGTGCCACTGCTGGTGGGCAGCGACAGTGGCAATATCGACTGGATGAAGATCGGCATGAAGGTACTGGCGTTCGCCGGCATGCTGGTGGGCAGCCGCTATCTGCTGCGGCCGATTTTCCGCTTTATCGCCGCTTCCGGCGTGCGCGAGGTGTTTACCGCCGCCGCGCTGCTGCTGGTTCTGGGTTCAGCGCTGTTTATGGACGCCCTCGGGCTTTCAATGGCGCTCGGCACCTTTATCGCAGGTATCCTGCTGGCAGAGAGCGAATACCGCCACGAGCTGGAAGTCGCCATCAATCCGTTTAAAGGTCTGCTGCTCGGGCTGTTCTTTATCTCCGTCGGCATGGCGCTCAACCTCGGCGTGCTCTATACCTATATTCTGGAGCTCCTGCTCGGCGTGCTGATTCTGGTCACGGTGAAAACGCTGGTGCTCTACGTGCTGGCGTGCATCTATGGCCTGCGCAGCTCCGAGCGACAGCAGTTCGCCGGCGTCCTGAGCCAAGGCGGAGAGTTCGCCTTCGTGCTCTTTTCCACTGCCTCTTCGGCCCATCTTTTTTTCGGCGATCAGCTTCCGCTGCTGCTGATAACGGTGACGCTGTCGATGATGACCACGCCGCTGCTGATGCAGGCGATCGATAAGCTGCTGGTGCGGCGCTTTAACGAAGTGGATGATGATGGCGAGAAGCCGTTCGTGGAGGATAACCAGCCGCAGGTGATTGTGGTGGGCTTTGGGCGTATGGGACAGGTGGTGGGCCGTCTACTGATGGCCAACAATAAGCGAATCACGGTGCTGGAGCGCGACATCAGCGCGGTCAGCTTGATGCGCAAATATGGCTACAAGGTTTACTATGGCGATGCGACCGAGCTGGAGCTGCTGCGCGCCGCCGGCGCAGCCAGCGCGCAGTCGATCGTGATCACCTGCAATGAGCCGGAAGATACCATGGCTATCGTGCATCTCTGTCAGCAGCACTTTCCGCAGCTGGAGATCGTAGCGCGCGCGCGCGGCCGCGTCGAGGCGCACGAACTGCTGCTGGCGGGCGTCACGCAGTTCTCGCGCGAAACCTTTTCCAGCGCGCTGGAGCTCGGACGTAAGACGCTGATTTCGGTCGGCATGCATCCGCATCAGGCGCAGCGTGCGCAGCTGCATTTCCGCCGGCTCGATATGCGCATGCTGCGCGAGCTGATGCCGAATCATACGGACAACGCGCAGATTTCACGCGTGCGCGAGGCGCGTCGCGAGCTGGAAGACATTTTCCAGAGCGAGATGCAGCATGAGAGGCGGCAGATCGATGACTGGGATAAAGATCAGTAAAAGCAATACAGGTTAACCAACATGCGTAAACGATTTATTGCCGGTGCGGCTTGCCCGCACTGTCAGGAAAAAGACATGCTGGCGATGTGGCGTGAAAACAACGTCGACGTCGTGGAGTGCGTGAAGTGCGGACAACAGATGCGCGAGGCGGATAAACAGGTTCGCGATCAGGTTCGTAGCCAAGAGCAAGTGATCGGTATTTTTCATCCCGAGTAGCGAAATCGCGCAGCTTTTTTCACGCTTAAACTTAAAGCGGGATTGAATTCCGATACAATCGGCGCCACTAGCGCTGAGGTTAAACGCGTCGCGAATGCACGGTCTCAGCCCCGAACCTTTCTGGTTGGTATTATTGCACGCAAGAATAGATCAATGAGACGGGATCTCAGTTCTCAACGGTTAGGAGATATCATGAAAGTAGTGAAAGACCTAGTGGTGAGCCTAGCCTATCAGGTACTTACAGAAGATGGTGTGTTGGTTGACGAGTCGCCGGTAAGTGCGCTGTTAGACTATCTGCACGGTCATGGTTCCCTGATTTCTGGTCTGGAAAAAGCGCTGGAAAATCACGATGTCGGCGACAAGTTTGACATACATATCCCGGCAAATGACGCACACGGCCAGTACGACGATAACTTGGTGCAGCGCGTACCTAAAGACGTCTTTATGAGTGTTGACGAGCTGCAGGTTGGCATGTGCTTCTTGCGGAAAACGATCAAGGCCCGGTTCCGGTCGAAATCACCGAAGCGGAAGATGACCACATCGTGGTTGACGGCAACTACCTGCTGGCGGGCCAGAACCTGAACTTCAACGTGGATGTTGTCGCTATCCGTGAAGCTACCCCGGAAGAGCTGGCGCACGGTCACGATCACGGCTGCGGTTGCGGCTGTAATCACTAAGTCACACAGCTTTCAAAGGCCACCCTTCTCAGGCGGCTTTTTTGCCTCTGCCAGTGAAGAACGCGCAGCCATTCTGAACCTATTAATAATGCGGAGGGGGCGTCTCTTCCGACTGTGACGCCATCATCGGCGGCGCGGCCGCTTTCAGCTTATCCAGCAGCAGGCGCTGCTGCTCGCGTATCTTCGCCATCTCCAGCTCGTGCTGCACCACCGTCTGGTTAAGCTGGTCGATAGTCAGCTCCTGAAAGGCCAGCTTGCTTTCCAGCGCTTCAAGCCGTTGTTCCCACTCTGATTGTTGCATGACCTCTCCTTATAGTATGACGCTGCGAATCCCGCAGCGGGCGCTGATTCTACTGTCAGAATCACCTGATTTCTTCGCCGCATCGCCTGCGCGGGGTTGAATATCATCTGATGCAGTATCATCTCTGATGAAACTTCCTGATGCAAAAAAAAGGTCGGAGGAGAGCCGGATAATTACGCTGCAGGAGTTTTCGCCGCTGCCACGTACCGTTATAGTGTGGAGCTTTAGTCCGCAATAATTCCCGAGGTAATTTGCGAAAAAGCTTCGGTTTTGGAGAAAGGATGAAATCACTGTTTAAAGACACCATGTCAGTCATCACCATGGCCATCGCGCTGAACGCGCCGCTGGCGATGACAGCCGAAGCGACCGCAGCGCCTGCTGCGGCCGATGCGGCACCGCAGGCGCCGAAGAATGCGGCCTTCAAAAACGAAGACCAGCAATCAGCCTACACGCTGGGTGCCTCGCTTGGTCGCTATATGGACAACTCCCTGAAGGAACAGGAGAAACTGGGCATCAAGCTGGACAAAGATCAGCTGATCGCGGGCGTTCAGGATGCATTTGGCGGTAAGAGCAAGCTCTCCGATCAGGAGATTGAGCAGACCCTGCAGGCATTTGAAGGCCGCGTAAAGAGCGCCACGCAGGTGAAGATGGAGAAAGACGCGAAAGAGAACACCGATAAAGGCACCGCTTTCGCCAACAAATTCGCCAAAGAGAGCGGTGTGAAGAAAACTGAATCGGGTCTGCTGTATAAAGTAGAGAAAGAGAGCAGCGGCGACGCACCGAAAGACAGCGACACCGTAGTCGTGAACTACAAAGGCATGCTGATCGATGGCACCGAGTTTGACAACTCCTATACGCGCGGCGAACCGCTCTCTTTCCGTCTTGACGGCGTCATCCCAGGCTGGACCGAAGGTCTGAAGCACGTGAAGAAAGGCGGCAAAATCAAGCTAGTGATCCCGCCGCAGCTCGCCTACGGCAAAAACGGCGTGCCGGGCATTCCGGCCAACTCCACGCTGGTGTTCGATGTTGAGCTGCTCGACATCAAATCGGCGCCTAAAACAGATGAGAAAGCGCAGGCGCCTGCCGCCGACGCGAAGAAATCTCAATAATCTGTCTGCTGCCGCCTTCAGGCAGCGGTTTCATTTCCACACCATGACAAAGCCCTGGCATAAGCGTGTGACATTTGCCAGACTATCGCCTGCATAACTTTCCCAATAAAAGAGTCTGCCCGCTGCGCTGAGACAGGCTCCAGCCATTTAGGGTAATGTCTTTGATGTCAAATCCATTCAATCCCGGCGAACTGAGCGACTTCGATTTACTGGAGCAGCGTCCGTTTGAGCAGACGGACTACGATATTCTCAAATCTTACGAGGCGGTGGTCGATGGTCTAGCGATGCTGATCGGCTCGCACTGCGAAATCGTGCTGCACTCGCTGGAGAATCTGAAATGTTCGGCGGTACACATCGCCAATGGCGAACACACCGGGTGTAAAGTCGGCTCGCCGATTACCCATCTAGCGCTGCGTATGCTGCACGATATGCATGGCGCGGACAGCAACGTTTCTCGCGCCTACTTCACCCGTGCTAAAAGCGATGTGCTGATGAAGTCGGTTACCATCGCTATACGTAATCGTCAGCAGCGCGTCATTGGGCTGCTGTGCATCAACATGAACCTTGATGTGCCGTTTTCGCAGATCATGTTGACCTTTATGCCGTTAGAGATATATCAGGTCGATTCGAACGTTAACTTCGCTAGCTCGGTGGAAGATATGGTGACCCAGAGGCTGGAGTTCACCATCGAGGAGGTGAACGCCGATCGCAATGTTTCCAATAACGCCAAGAATCGTCAGATCGTGCTTAATCTCTACAAGAAGGGCATCTTCGATATCAAAGACGCCATCAATCAGGTCGCGGATCGCCTTAATATCTCTAAGCACACTGTCTATCTCTATATTCGTCAGTTCAAGAACGGCGACTTTCAGGGGCAGGAGCGCTGATGCGCTACACCCTGCTGGTGACCGGTCCGGCATATGGCACGCAGCAGACGAGTAGCGCCTTGCTGTTCGCTCGCGCGCTGCTGGCGGTGGGACATCAACTACAAAGCGTGTTTTTTTATCGCGAGGGTGTGCTAAACGCCAATGAGCTGACGGCCCCGGCCAGCGATGAGGCAGATATCGTGCGCGGTTGGCTGCGGCTGCATCAGGAGCAGGGCGTGGCGCTCAATATTTGCGTGGCTGCCGCGCTGCGCCGCGGCGTCACCGACGCACATGAGGCGGAGCGGCTGCAGCTGGCAGGCAGCAACTTACAGCCGGGGTTTGAACTCAGCGGTCTGGGCGCGCTGGCGGAAGCCGCGCTCGACTGCGATCGAATGGTGCAGTTTTAATGAACCGCGTCGCCTTTGTGTTTACCCGCGCGCCGCACGGCAGCAGCGCCGGACGAGAAGGACTCGACGCCGCGCTGGCGACCGGCGCGCTCAGCGAGTCGATCGGCCTCTTCTTTATCGGTGACGGAGTATTGCAGTTGATGCCCGGTCAGCAGCCGGAGATCATTCTGGCCCGCAACCACGCCGCCACCTTCGGCGTGCTGGCGCTGTACGATATCGAGCATTGCTATATCAGCCGCGAGGCGCTGCGCGAGCGCGGCCTGGCGGAAGAGGGCGCCCGCGTTATGGATGTTGGCATCCTAGAAGCCGCGGCGCTGCAGCAGCAGCTGGCGACCTACGATCGTATTATCACCTTTTAAGAGCGCGCTATGCTGCATACCCTGATGCATTCACCCTATTACAGCGACCTCGACACGTTGATGCTGCTGCTGACGGCGCAAGACGATCTGCTGCTGCTGCAGGACGGCGTGTTGGGCGCGCTGGAGGGCAGCCGCGCCCTGAATTGTCTGCTCGCTTCCCCAGCGAGCCTGTGGGTCCTGACGGAAGACGTGACCGCGCGCGGCCTTGCTGGTCAAATTTCAGCTAAAATAGGGCAGGTAGACTATACTGGTTTCGTCACGCTCACTGAAAAACATCAGCAGCAAATAACTTGGTAGCGTACAAAGCTTGGTTACTTCTTGACACCCTATTGTCTCAGCCCTAAAATTCTGCGTCCTCGTAGTTATACGGGCTATTTACTACTTGTGGGCTATTTACTACTTGTTTACGAATTAAAAGCAAATCTAGGAGCTATTTAATGGCAACAATTAACCAGCTGGTTAGCAAACCACGCGTATGCAAAGTTGCAAAGAGCAACGTGCCTGCGCTGGCAGCTTGCCCACAAAAACGTGGCGTTTGTACTCGTGTGTACACCACCACTCCGAAAAAACCGAACTCAGCACTGCGTAAAGTTTGCCGTGTTCGTCTGACTAACGGTTTTGAAGTTACCTCCTATATCGGCGGTGAAGGTCATAACCTGCAGGAACACTCCGTAATCCTGATTCGTGGCGGTCGTGTTAAAGACCTGCCAGGCGTGCGTTACCACACCGTTCGTGGTGCGCTGGACTGCTCAGGTGTTAAAGACCGTAAGCAGGCTCGCTCTAAGTACGGCGTGAAGAAGCCAAAGGCTTAATGGTTCTCCGTTAAGTAAGGCCAAACATTTTAGCTTATAATGTCAAAGTAAACTCGTAAAGTTTTGGACAATCCTGAATTAATAACGGAGTATTTCCATGCCACGTCGTCGCGTCATTGGTCAGCGTAAAATTCTGCCTGATCCTAAGTTCGGATCAGAGCTGCTGGCTAAATTTGTAAATATGCTGATGGTAGATGGTAAAAAATCTACTGCTGAATCAATCGTTTATACTGCGCTTGAGACCTTGGCTCAGCGTTCTGGTAAAAACGAGCTGGAGGCCTTTGAAGTAGCCCTCGAAAACGTGCGTCCGACTGTCGAAGTTAAGTCACGTCGCGTTGGTGGTTCCACCTATCAGGTACCAGTAGAAGTCCGTCCGGTTCGTCGTAGCGCTCTAGCAATGCGCTGGATCGTAGAAGCTGCTCGTAAACGCGGTGATAAATCTATGGCTCTCCGCTTAGCGAACGAACTTTCTGACGCTGCAGAAAAGAAAGGTATTGCAGTTAAGAAACGTGAAGACGTTCACCGTATGGCTGAAGCCAACAAGGCGTTCGCTCACTACCGCTGGTAATCGCCACCTAGTTGTTGTTAAACCAGCAGGCGTACAAAATGCTAACCCGCTGGTTTCGACCAATTTTGAACGCCCGAGAATCAGAGGAATCAAATGGCTCGTGCAACACCCATTACGCGCTACCGTAACATCGGTATCAGTGCACACATCGACGCCGGTAAAACCACGACTACCGAGCGCATCCTGTTCTATACCGGCGTTAACCACAAAATCGGTGAAGTACACGATGGTGCTGCGACCATGGACTGGATGGCGCAGGAGCAGGAGCGTGGTATCACCATCACGTCTGCAGCGACCACCGCATTTTGGTCCGGTATGGCTAAGCAGTTTGAGCCACACCGTATCAACATCATCGATACTCCAGGGCACGTTGACTTCACCATCGAAGTAGAACGTTCAATGCGTGTGCTCGATGGTGCAGTAATGGTTTACTGTGCTGTTGGTGGCGTGCAGCCGCAGTCTGAGACCGTATGGCGTCAGGCGAACAAATATAAAGTTCCGCGTATCGCGTTCGTTAACAAAATGGACCGTATGGGCGCGAATTTCCTGAAAGTTGTTAGTCAGATCGAATCCCGTCTGGGCGCGACTCCGATTCCGCTACAGCTGGCTATCGGCGCTGAAGAGAGCTTCACCGGCGTCGTTGACCTGATCAAAATGAAAGCCATCAACTGGAACGATGCTGACCAAGGGGTAACCTTCGTTTACGAAGGTATCCCGGCCGATATGCACGAACTGGCTGAAGAGTGGCGTGGCCAGCTGATCGAAGCGGCAGTAGAAGCTTCTGAAGAGCTAATGGAGAAATTCTTTAGCGGCGAAGAGCTGAGCGAAGAAGAGATCAAAACCGCTCTGCGTCAGCGCGTACTACGCAACGAGATTATTCTGGTTACCTGTGGTTCTGCGTTCAAGAACAAAGGTGTTCAGGCTATGCTGGATGCTGTGGTGGAATACCTGCCAGCACCAACTGACGTTCCTGCGATCAACGGTATGCTGGACGATGGTAAAGGCACGCCTGCTGAGCGTCACGCTGACGACAGAGAGCCGTTCTCTGCGCTAGCGTTCAAAATCGCCAACGACCCGTTCGTGGGCAACCTGACCTTCTTCCGCGTCTACTCTGGCGTTGTGAACTCAGGTGACACCGTTCTAAACTCCGTGAAATCCGCACGTGAGCGTTTCGGCCGTATCGTACAGATGCACGCCAACAAACGTGAAGAGATCAGCGAAGTTCGCGCGGGCGATATCGCCGCTGCGATCGGTCTGAAAGACGTGATCACCGGTGACACCCTGTGCGATCCGAGCAACCCGATCATCTTGGAGCGCATGGAGTTTCCGGAGCCGGTAATCTCTATCGCCGTTGAGCCGAAAACCAAAGCTGACCAGGAAAAAATGGGTCTGGCTCTGGGTCGTCTGGCTAAAGAAGACCCGTCATTCCGCGTATGGACTGACGAAGAGTCTAACCAGACTATCATCGCCGGTATGGGTGAGCTGCACCTCGACATTATCGTTGACCGTATGAAGCGCGAATTCAACGTTGAAGCGAACGTGGGCAAACCGCAGGTAGCTTACCGCGAAGCGATTCGATCTAAAGTTACCGACATCGAAGGTAAACACGCCAAGCAGTCTGGTGGTCGCGGTCAGTATGGTCATGTTGTTATCGACATGTACCCACTGGAGCCTGGTTCAAACCCGAAAAGCTACGAATTTGTTAACGACATCAAAGGCGGTGTGATTCCTAGCGAATACATCCCTGCGGTTGACAAAGGCATCCAGGAGCAGCTGAAATCTGGCCCTTTGGCAGGTTACCCGGTTGTTGATCTGGGCGTGCGTCTGCACTTCGGTTCTTACCATGACGTCGACTCCTCTGAGCTGGCGTTTAAACTGGCCGCTTATATCGCCTTTAAAGATGGCTTTAGGAAAGCGCAGCCGGTACTGCTTGAGCCGATCATGAAGGTTGAAGTAGAGACGCCAGAAGAGAACACCGGTGACGTCATAGGTGACCTTAGCCGTCGTCGTGGTATGCTGAAAGGGCAGGAATCTAACGCTACCGGTGTTCAGATTCAAGCTGAAGTTCCGCTATCTGAAATGTTCGGATACGCGACGCAGTTGCGTTCTCTGACTAAAGGCCGTGCTTCTTACTCCATGGAGTTCCTGAAGTACGATGATGCGCCGAACAACGTCTCTCAGGCCATTATTGAAGCTCGTAGCAAATAAGGCTACGGTTTAAAAATTGTGAACAGATGCCTTCATTAATGAAGAAGGCATAACGTAAGGATTATC
>BBOA01000015.1 GCA_001485295.1 Type-B symbiont of Plautia stali | reverse complement strand
GCAAGCGAGGGCGTTTTTTGGATGCTGACTCGACTAAGCTGGTCGGGTTACTTCTTCTTCGGCCAGTCGTCGTCCCACTTATGGTTGAAGTCGCGATGCGGCGGAAGGTTGGGCTTGTTCGCCATATATTTTTTATGTTCAATATGCTTCAGATTCTTATAGACGTTCATCAGTACGCCAACCAGCAACAGGATCATCAAGATCCACCAGTACTCTTTGATAAATTCCATTTGCCTGTTCCTCTCGATTGTGATCAGGCGACCAGCTGTTCCATAATGCACTGATACATGCGGCTCAGTGTCTGCAGATCGGCGGCCTTAACGCATTCATTGATTTTGTGAATGGTGGCATTCACCGGGCCAAGCTCAACCACCTGCGCGTCCATCCGCGCGATAAAGCGCCCGTCTGAGGTGCCGCCGGTGGTCAACAGCTGCGGCTTAATCTCATTATAGTGCGATACCGCCTTAACCACAGCGTCGACCAGCTTGCCGCGCGACGTCAGGAACGGTTGACCGGAAACGACCCACTCCAGCGTATAGCGCAGCTGGTAGCTGTCGAGCAGCGTCACCACGCGATCTTTGATCATCTGATCGGTAAGTTCGGTGCTAAAGCGGAAGTTAAACTGCACGAAAAACTCGCCCGGGATAACGTTATTGCTGCCGGTGCCGGCCTGCACGTTGGCGATCTGCATGCTGGTGGGCGGGAAAAAATCATTGCCGCGATCCCACTCTATGGCGACCAGCGCATTGAGCGCCGGCAGCGCGCGATGCACCGGATTGTCCGCCAGATGCGGATAGGCGACATGGCCTTGCATGCCGTGAATAGTGAGGTTAGCGGTCATCGAGCCGCGGCGGCCGTTTTTCACCACGTCGCCCACCACTTCGGTGCTGGAGGGTTCGCCGACTAGACAGTAATCCAGACGCTCATGGCGCGCCATCAGACGCTCCACTACTTTCACCGTGCCGTTTTTCGCGCTCGCTTCTTCGTCGGAGGTGATCAAAAACGCTAGCCGGCCTTTATGGTTGGGATGCGCGGCGACAAAGCGCTCTGCGGCGACCACCATCGCCGCCAATGAACCTTTCATATCCGCCGCACCGCGGCCGAACAGCATGCTGTCGCGAATGGTGGGTTCGAAAGGCGGGTTGATCCAGCGGCTGGCGTCCCCTGGCGGCACCACGTCGGTATGGCCGGCGAAGGCCAGCGTTTCGCCTTGGCCGCGCGTTGCCCAGAAGTTGAGCGTGTCGTCAATGTGCATCGGCTCCACCTGAAAGCCAATCGCTTCCAGACGCGCAATCAGCAGTGCCTGACAGCCTGCGTCATCCGGGCTTAGCGAGGGTCGGCGGATCAGTTGCTGCGTCAATTCGATAACCGGACAGAACATGTTATGATTTCTCCTGAATAAACGCCTGATAAGCGGCTTCGTTGAAGCCGAGAAGCAGCATGCCGTCCGGCGCACGCAGCACCGGGCGTTTGATAATGGCGGGGTTCGCCAGCATCAGCGCTTTGGCGTTGTCGACGACGGCTTCGCGTTCCGCTTCCGGCAGCTTGCGCCAGGTAGTGCCGCGCGTGTTAAGTAGCGTCTGAAAGCTTAGCTGATCGATAAACTGCGTCAGCAGCGCATCACTCAGCCCGCTGACGCGGTAATCATGAAACTCAACGTTGATGCCGGCGGCCTCTAAAAAGCGGCGCGCTTTTTTTATTTTGTCGCAATTTTTAATGCCGTACATCACCCACTGCGCTGTCATCACGCTTCCTCGTCCAAAAAAGAGTGCGCAGTTTAACACAGAGAATTTGGCTGTAAGCGGCGAGAGGGTAAAAGCATAGAAATTACTGAAATAAAATCATTAAGATTAGTCTTAGTAACCGCTGTCATTAGTGCGGGCAATTGTCACGCTGTTTATCATGATCATATTAAGAATTATCTTAAGTGAAATTCGGACCGTCTGGTCCGTTATTGACGGCTGTTATCCCTAGATGTAGCGCGCCGTTGCTGAAATGTGCGTCAGCTAGCAGATCCAAAAAAGTACAGCGATTAATCGCCTCTGCTGATAGTGAAAACAGGTGTAACCATATTCACTTGTCGACAATTCATGCGTAAAATTAGCAGCATAATAAGAGAGAGTTTATATGATTGACGCTGAAATGGGGAACTGGAAAGAATTCATCGCCGCGATGTTACGCAACAAGTAACAGGCAGCGAACATAGCAGGACTTGTCCCTCTTGCTCTGATTCTGACCACGCATAGTAATAGAAGGCAGCCACTTCGGTGGCTGCCTTAACTTTTGGTTCTTAGTCGTGGTGCTTTGCCTTCAGCGGGAAGCGTCGCCGCACCAGCACGAAGAAGAGTGGCACAAAGAAGATCGCCAGCACGGTAGAGGAGATCATGCGGCCCATCACGCCGGTGCCGACTATCTCAATCTACGAATAGCCGTTATAACGCTCCAGACGCGGCGAGCCGGTCCCCCACCAGCGGCTGGTGGCGAAGGCGGAGAAGGACACTATGCCGCCGCTACTGTTGCGCACATACCACTGATTAATATCGTTCGGCAGGCTGCTAGCCGCCATCAGCTCTATTTTCCGCTCGCTGTAGCGCTGCAGTTCCATCACGAAGCGGTTGATTTCGCCGACGTAGTTCGCCACCTGCTGTTGATAGAGGCCCATATCGCCCCGCTGTAGCTGCTGCTGCAGCGTTGGCCAGCAGGCGTTACGCAGGGTGATAGCCGCTGAAGCCTCTTACGGCACCTACGGGCGATCGAGATGGCGCAGCGCGGGGTTTGTCCAGCGTCTGCTCATACTCCAGCAGGTGCTGCTGGAGCCGCTGCGGGTTGCTGGTACTCCCAAGCCAGACGGTAGCTGTGAACCGGTCCATGTTAATCGCTTCGACGTCGCGCGGGCTGCTGGAGAGGGTCATCAGCGCCAGCAGGACGATAGCGCTCAACGCCTGGACGATAGCGCTCAACGCCTGAGCGAGGCTGCGGGTCAGGGAAGTTTCACTATCACGGCGATATCCCTGTTTTTGTTGCGGGCGTTATAATGAAGAGGGCACTGCGCTGCTATGCTCATCGGCGCGGAGCAACACGGCGCTTTACATTTTGCATAAAAAATGAACTCTCCTGACATTTCTCAGGAGTGCGCGCGGCGGGAAGTTTAAAAAAACACACAGGTTTACATCGGCCAGATGTAACCTTTCATTATGGCGCTAATAATTCAAACCAAGAATCAAACTAATCGTCTTCAACGCGATTCAAGGAGCATGCTATGAAAAAACTGACAGTGATTCTGGCTGGCACTCTGCTAGACTCCGCGTCGTTCTCCTCGTTGGCGGCGACGCCGATTGACCAGCAACAGGCGCAAAACCTGTAAAGCATCGGCAGCGTCTCCGTATCTAACGCGTGCGGCTTGCTGGATGACGCGACACGATAGCTTTTGCAGAGAAAGCCGAAGAGATAGGCGCTAGCCACTACCGCGTGATCGGCGTCGAAAACTCGAGCGACTCTAGCCTGTGGCGCGGCACCGCAGAGATTTATCGCTAACCCTCAACTATACCCTTACCCTTTCATCCCTATAGCACTTACCGGCCCGCCAATGGCCGTTTTTTTGTGCAACAAACCCGATTATTACAAAACACTTCATACGCCACTCCGGTATCTTTTACTTCGTTCGCGCAGAACGGGTAGAATTCATCGCCGTAATTTCCCCTGCCTTTTTACTAATAATTCACAGGCAGATAACAGGGTCATTACCTCATTTCGCATGGCGTATGCAATGGTTTATGGTTGCCGTGATGGATGGTCAGGATGAACAGGAAGGCTATGAATAAACAGGAAGGCTATGAAATCTGCTAAAAAACCGCAGCCTAAATGCGTGCTGCGAAAAGATGCTGGCTGAGCTCACATGACACCGGCTACTAAAAGGCGATAGGCAATCGTTACGTTCAGATGATTGCTATCGCGCTATCGCGCTATCGGCACCGGCCTATTCCTCAGCGCAGGCGGCCTGACCGGCGCTAGCGCTGATCTATTTGGTCTGCGGCATCTTCTCGTTCTTTATTGATTGTGCGCGCGCTGGGCGAACTGGTGCCGCATCGTCCGTCTAGCGGCAGCTTCGTCTCCTACGCGCGTGAGTTTTGGGAAAAAGCGGCCTATGTCGCGGGCTGGATGTATTTCGTCAACTGGGCGATGACCGGCATCGTCGATATCAACGCGGTAGCGCTCTATATGCACTATACTGGGGCGCGTTCGGCGAGGTGCCGCAATAGGTCTTCGCGCTGGTCGCGCTGGCGATTGTCGGCACCATGAACATGATCGGCGTTAAATGGTTCGCCGAGATGGAGTTCTGGTTCGCGCTGGTTAAGGTGCTGGCGCTCACTATCTTCCTCGTGGTGGGCATGGTGTTCCTTGGCACCGGCAAACCACTGAACGGTAACGCCACCGGCTTCCACTTACCCGGAGGTGCTGGCGATGGTAAAGGATGGCAGCATTCGCGACGGCAAAACTATTATGCTGCTGCAGCATGTTCAGCAGTTAAGTGCGCTTTCCGGTCGGGGTCACAGTTTCGGCCCACCCGATGCACGGTTGTTGCGCTATCATCTCCACTCTGAGATTTTGGGGACCGTTTTTCTTGATGTCGACCTGGACGAAGCCACCGCTGCTGTTGCCTTTCCTTTACGCTGCCGCGTGAAAGCCGATCCACTGCAAAAGTCGTTTTCCGACTGGCAGGTGACCTGCAGTAACGCCGGGTTTTGCATAGCGCGCAATATACCGGGTGACAAAGGACTAGTGATGACCATCGCGCGCCATGCCGGCGTCAACGATCGGCCGCTGCTGCGTATTGACTACGGCAGCGCCTACAGCAGCGAAGTGCCCGGCGGGCCACTGCAGGATAATTTACTGCTCGATCATCACCGCCTGCGTCCTGACCTGAAGCACTGGACGGTAGAGCCGCACCATCTCACCACTAGCAACGCTACTGCCATTGATGAATTTCTTGGGCAGATACCTCAATGCGGACGCCATCCAAATCACCTTATAACGCGCAGGCCGCTATCTCGCTGCACGGCCTGAAGGCGGCGCTGCTGCTGATAGACGACTGCAGGTCAGGGTGTGCTTAGATAAAGCGCGGTTCGCGCGCGCCGTGGGATATGCCGCCGCACCCGCAGTTGCCCGACAGGGGCGCGCCGCCTGCTACGCTGACCCGCGAGGAAACCAGTGGACTGCTCGACTACGGCACCTAGCGGCTAAATGCCGACACCTGCTCGCTCGATCCGATGCGGCGCGAGGTCAACGTCGCGCCCCTGACCGACAGCAAAGCGCTGCTGATGATGGTGAGCTGCGAAATGGGCGCCTATAACGTGATTGACTTGGCGTTCAAAGTGGCGCGCGGCCTCAGCCTGACGCTGCCCTTTACGCCGCCGCATGGCGAGCGGTAGATCGAGCTGATTAACGCCGACTACGACGCTAGCACCGGCCAGCTTACACTTTCAGCAAGGAGCGAGGGCTGGGGCGGCTCCGCCACGCGCTGGCGCTTTAACGGCACCGACTTTACCCTAGCGGATTATGCGGAAGAGTCCACCTGCGACGCTTGGCACAACAGCGGCGACTAGCCGATCCTGTGGGCTCCTAGTCGTCCCCCGCGGGATCGCCTGCACCATCATCGGCGAGCCGTTCTGGTTGCCGACCAGTTCGGCCAGCAGATCATTGACGCCGTCGCTCATGGCGGTAAAACGCGTTAGCGGCGAGCGCGTTACTACCACAAACACCCCGACATTATTCTGCGGCACCATTGCCATATAGGTGATGAAGCCGCCGCCGCCGCCGGTTTTCTGGATGATGCCGGGACGGCCGTTTTTCGGTCCCATATAAACCCAGCCCATGCCGATCGCGTCCGCTCTGCCCGGCACGTCCATGCCTTCCACCTTCGTCAGCTGGTCGCGGCGGTAGATCAGCGTCTGCATGCGCTCGACCTGCAATGAACGCGGGCTGACCGCCGAGTTGAGGAACTGCTGCATCCAGCGGCCCATATCCTTTGGCGTTGAGTAGATGCCGCCGCTGCCGATAGCCGCTAGCGTATTGTTGCAGGGACTGGCGCCTTTCTCCGCCACCATCAGGCGATCGCATTGCTCTAGCGAAGGCGTAAAGGTGGTGTCTTTCATGCCGAGCGGACGAGTAATCAGCTGCTGTAGCAAAGCGGGATAGGGCATGCCCGCGGCGCGCGCCAGCGCGTCGCCCAGCAGGTCGTAGCCCAGATTAGAGTAAGAGGCGTCGGTGCCCGGCGCGGCTTTCAGCTTCGCGCCCGCTAGCCATGCCCAGCGATCGCTGCGCGTAGGCCAGACAAAGACCGGACGATGCGGTTTGCCGCCGGGCTGTTCGCGCGGCAGGCCGCTGGTGTGGGTCGAGAGGTTGATCAGGCGAATAGGTTGGCCGGCGTAGCTCGGAACGTGCGCGCCCGGCGGCGCATATTTGCTCAGGGGATCGTCAAGGCGAATTTGCCCGCGCTCCGCCATCTTCACCATCATCTCGCTGGTTAACAGCTTGCTGAGCGAGGCGATGCGGATCAGGGAATCTTTTTGCGGCCGCACGTTGTTGCCTGGTCGGGTGTCGCCAAAGCTGGCGAACACGCGCTGATTGCCGTCGATGGCGACCAGCGCCATACCGGTGGCGCCGCTGCCGTAAAAAATATGTTCAGCGTAGCGATCGACAATCTGGGATGAAAGCAGCGGATCGGGCGCGATTTGCGCCTTGCCTGCGAATAGCGTCAGCGAAGCCATTAGGGCGAGTAAATAGGGTGTACATTTTTTCAACGGGAAAGCATCCAGCTAGTGGAATTGAGAATGACCCTATAGTAATGGGTTTGGATAAGCGGTGAAGGGGGAGAAGACGATTTTTCTGTTTCACGCTGTGAAACATAGCTGCCCTTCTCCTTTCTGCGGGAAGGGCCGAAAGCATTACGCTGGCTTGAGTAACGACTCCGCCTGCGCCAAGACGTTTTCAATCGTGAAGCCGAAGGCTGGGAAGAGTTTGCCCGCCGGCGCAGATTCGCCGAAGGTGGTCATGCCGACGATTTTGCCGTCGATGCCGACATACTTGAACCAGTAGTCTGCAATACCTGCTTCCACCGCGACGCGCGCACGCACCGTGGACGGTAGCACCGATTCGCGATAGGCCCTATCCTGATTGTCAAAGACGTCGGTGCTCGGCAGCGAAACCACGCGCACTTTATGGCCGTCAGTGCTGAGCTTCTCCGCCGCGCCCAGCGTGATCTCCACTTCCGAACCGGTGGCGATCAGGATGATGTCCGGCGTGCCGTCGCTGTCCTTTAGGATATAGCCGCCCCGCGCGATATTCTTGACCTGCGCATAGGTGCGTTCCGGCTGCAGCAGGTTCTGGCGTGACAGGATCAGCGCGGTCGGGCCGTGATGGCGCTCGATAGCGGCTTTCCAAGCCACCGCAGTTTCAACCTGATCGCAGGGACGCCAGGTGCTAAAGTTCGGCGTCAGGCGTAGGCTCCCTAGCTGCTCGACTGGCTGGTGCGTCGGGCCGTCTTCGCCTAGGCCGATGGAGTCATGAGTATAAACCATAATCTGACGCGCCTTCATCAGCGCCGCCATACGCGCGGCGTTGCGCGCATACTCCACGAACACCAGGAAGGTAGCGGTATAGGGGATAAAGCCGCCATGATGAGCAATGCCGTTGGCGATGGCGGTCATGCCAAACTCGCGCACGCCATAGTGAATATAGTTGCCCGACGGATCCTCTTTGATCTGCTTCGAACCAGACCAGATAGTGAGGTTGCTCGGCGCCAGGTCCGCCGAGCCGCCCAGCAGCTCCGGTAGCAGCGAACCTAGATGCTCTAGGGTATTCTGCGACGCT
Source organism: Type-B symbiont of Plautia stali (assembly GCA_001485295.1). Lineage (GTDB taxonomy): Bacteria > Pseudomonadota > Gammaproteobacteria > Enterobacterales > Enterobacteriaceae > Pantoea. The sequence goes on along the minus strand of BBOA01000015.1, from coordinate 42,580 downwards.
TTACGGCTGGCGATCTTCTGCGGATTTGCCTGCAGGTCAGTAATGAATTTGTGGGTTTCGCTCTCCCACGTCGACGGTATTTCGCCGTTCATACGGCGCTGGTACTCTTTGGCCAGCTCTGGATGCGCCTTTTGGTAGGCCGCTAGCTTGTCGTTCCACGCGCGCTCGCGCTCGGCGCCCGCCCCTTTGGCGTCCCACTGCTGATAGATTTCCTGCGGAATTTCAAACGGTGCTGAGGTCCAGCCCAGCTCTTTGCGCGCCAGCGCCACTTCCTCGTCGCCCAGCGCCGCGCCGTGCGACTCCTCTTTACCCGCTTTGTTCGGCGATCCGAAGCCGATAACAGTGCGGCAGATGATCAGCGACGGCTTGTCGGTGACGCTCTGCGCCTCTTTAGTCGCGCGGCTCACCGCCTCGGCGTCGTGACCGTCGATCTCGCCGACGACGTGCCAGTTGTAGGCTTCGAAGCGCTTATGGGTGTCGTCGGTGAACCAGCCTTCAGTTTCGCCGTCGATAGAGATGCCGTTGTGGTCGTAGAAGCCGATCAGCTTGCCGAGACCCAGTGTGCCTGCCAGCGAGCAGACCTCGTGGGAGATCCCCTCCATCATGCAGCCGTCGCCCATAAAGACGTAGGTTAAGTGGTCGACGATATCGTGACCCGGGCGGTTGAACTGCGCGCCCAGCGTGCGTTCGGCGATCGCCAGACCTACGGCGTTAGCCAGACCCTGACCCAGCGGACCGGTGGTGGTTTCTACCCCTGGGGTGTAGCCGATTTCCGGGTGGCCCGGCGTTTTTGAATGGAGCTGGCGGAAATTTTTCAGTTCTTCCGTCGGCAGGTCGTAGCCGGTGAGGTGCAGCAGGCTATACAGCAGCATTGAACCGTGGCCGTTAGAGAGTATGAAGCGGTCGCGGTCGGCCCAAGCGGGGTTGGTCGGATTATGTTTCAGGTAATCGCGCCACAGCACTTCGGCGATGTCCGCCATGCCCATCGGCATGCCGGGGTGTCCTGAGTTTGCTTTCTGTACCGCATCCATACTTAACGCACGAATCGCGTTCGCCAACTCTCTGCGTGATGACATAGGGTTCTCCCTTTGTTGAGCAGGGGTGCGAGCGGGGAACCTGCCCGACGAAGTTAAACAGGAAAAAACTACAGGCGCGCGGCCAGCACGTCTTCGAGTTTCTGCTGATCGACGGCAAACTGACGGATACCGTCGGAAAGTTTCTCTACCGCCATCGGATCTTGGTTGTGCTCCCAGCGGAACTCCGCTTCAGAGAGCGAGGCGGGCTGGTGGAAACCTTCGGTAGAGGGCTCCAGCTTGCGCTCAACCGGCGCGTCACTGTTCTGCAGCTCTTCCAGTAGGTTCGGGGAGATAGTGAGACGGTCACAGCCCGCCAGCGCAATAATCTGTTCTACTTTACGGAAGCTCGCGCCCATAATGATGGTGCTGTAGCGATGCTTTTTGTAGTAGTCATAGATACGACGCACTGATTTCACGCCCGGATCTTCATCGACAATATACGGGTCGAGCGGTTTGCGGCTGTTGTACCAGTCGTAGATACGGCCGACGAACGAGGAGATGAGGTAGACGCCCGCTTCCGCACAGGCGCGTGCTTGAGCCAAGGAGAAGAGCAGCGTCAGGTTACAGTGGATGCCGTTTTTCTCTAGCTCCTCGGCTGCCTTGATCCCCTCCCAAGTGGACGCGAGCTTAATCAGAATGCGCGAGCGATCGATACCGTGCTCTTCGTAAAGGCGAACCAGTTTTTCCGCCTTGGTCAAACACATGCCACGATCGAAAGAGAGTCGCGCATCTACTTCGGTCGAAACACGGCCCGGCACGCTTTTCAGGATCTCCATGCCGAGGTTGATCGCCACTTTATCGCTGGCGTTGATAATCTGCGTCTCTTTGCTGCCGCCTTGCTTTTTCGCATAGTCGATGGCGTCGTCGATCAGGTGCTTGTAGCCTTCGAGGCCTGCGGCTTTCAGGATCAGAGACGGGTTGGTGGTGGCGTCTTCAGTATGGTAGTTCCGAATGGATTCGATATCGCCACTGTCCGCCACGACCGTGGTGAACTGTTTTAATGCGTCTAGCTGGTTCATCTTTTAACTCCTTGATGAGCAATTCTTTATTGCGAATGATTGCACCCTGCAACACAGTGCATCAGGCGTTCGGTGATGAAAATACTCTTTTTCTGATTATTGCGATGGGTTGAACTCATCTGGCCCCGCGCGGCGAAAACAGCGTGACGTCAAACAGGGAAAACATGCTGCAACATCCCGTCAGCCGGCTGGGGGGCGAAAATCGCGCATCACAAAGGTTAGCAGAACTAGCGGGTTCTGTCGGATGAACCGCACTTTCCGCCCGGTGAGGCACCTCAGCGACAGGCATTTTGCGCCGTCTGCTCGTAGAAGCCCATCTTCTCCACTTTTCCCGTTGATCAGTCGCCTTCAAACTCCGGCGCCAGCCAGGCGTTAACGATCGATTTCGCCAGTTCCGGCCTGACGACGCGCGTGCTCGACGCCATCGCCTGCGCATTGTCGCTTTTGCGCGCGCGTTCGGCTGAGTAAGTGTCGTAGCACTGCGCCGCGCGAATGCACGGCACCTTGTTAGCGACGATCGCCATGCCGATACTGGTGCTACAAACCAGAATACGGCGGGTGAATTTACTGTCGCTGATAGCGTTCGCCAGATTCCAAGCGATATCGCGGTAAATCGGCAAGTCTTTGCGCGCGTTGTTGCTATAATCCACCACTTCGTAATGCAGCGATTCAAAGTGGCATTTAATCAGGTTTTTCTAATCAGGTTTTTTCAATTCCAGCACCGCGTCATCGGCGCCAATCGCAATGGTGCTTATCCGTTTCTCTCTAGGTATTTAGCATGCCCGCAAGCAGGGTAAGAAGTAATACGCTATTTCAGCGTGCCACACCTTTGTTTATATGTTCAATAGTGTCTTATTTCTTGCAATAGTGAAGGTAAAATATCCCATCAGCAGTCAGAGAAACGCGCTACAGGCGGGGATTTTTTCGAAATATTGCTGAGAATCATTTCGTTTGAGAGCGATCACACTTTTGCAAGCTGCGGTTGAGAGGTCTTTATACGCTGCGGCTGCTGTTCGGCATCGCGGAGGGGAGGCGGGCTTCTTTCCCGGCGCGATCCTCTACTTTAGCCTGTGGGTGCCGGCACGCCAGCGCAGCAAAATCCTCTCGCTGTTCTACTTGGCGACGCCGCTGACCGTGATATTCGGCGTGCCGCTGGCGCTGGCGGCAGCACGGCTTGTTTGGGATGGAAGACTGGCCTGATGTTTATCGGCGTGACGCTGCCCGCCATCCTGATCGGCGTCGTGACGCTGTTCTAGCTAGTGTACACGCCGCGCGCCGCTCGCTAGCTCACCCGCGAGGAGAAATAGTGGCTGATTTGGTGGCGGCCGTGGTGATGTTTTTCTGGTCGCAAGACGCCTCGCGCCGCGGCTGTGAAACTTGTCATATCGCGCTGCCTGCGCTGGCGGACGGTATCATCGTGCCGCTGGCGCTCTATATGAACTCGCCGCTTAGCATCATACGGTTATCGCCGTCACCGCCAGTTCCATTTTTGCCGCACTACCCAACTTCTGGACGTGGTCAACGTAGTTCCCGTCCGGCGCCTCGGCCGCTCCTATTGCCCTGATCAATACGCTGTGCAATGTGGTGCGCTGCACGACGTCACGCAAAGTTACACGCTGCTGATGATGGTGGTGGGCGGCAAATCCGGCCACTATCCCGCCTTCGCCGGACTGGTGGGGCATGGCATGGCGCACGGCGCTGCGATGGGCAATCTGTTTGCTTCGTCGTCGGCTCAGCAAATCGTCAACGTGGCGCACGCGGCCTATAACGGCGTAACAGCGGCGACGTGGTGCTGCTCACCTTCGGCAACTACGCCGACGACGTGCTGCATTTCGGCTAGGCGTGCAAGCGCCTGAGGTCGGAAGGCATCGCCTGCAAAGTGGTGACGGTCACCGACAGCGGGCTATAGTTTGGTACAGGTGGCCGCGCTGGCGCGCCATGCCAACCAGCGCAAGCGTTCCTTCGGCGTCGCTTTCTCCGGCTGTACCTTGCTTGGGGCGACGCAGCCGCTGTTCAGCATCGACGCCGTTGCTGGTGATGATTGTCGCCACGGTGGCGGAGCGCCTGCGCGAAGTGCAGCCTCAAGGAGCCTCTGTATGACGCGCAGCCGCAATCTGGCTGGGAACCAGCCTGAAAATGCATTTCAGCTACACGCAGAGGCTGGCATGGTGACGCGCGGTCGCGCGCCAGCATCCTGCGGTGCGCGTCGGTGCGCAAAATATCGCGCCCGCCGCCAACGACGCTTGGACCGGCGAGGTGAGCGCCGGCATGGTGCAGGAGCTGGGCGGAACGCTAGCTGAGATTGGTCATGCGGAACGCCGTTGTCATTTTGCGGAAAACGATGCGCAGATCGCCGCTAAGGTTGCGCTGGCGTTGTAGTCCTAGCTGACGCCCGTCTCGTGCATCGGCGAGGCGTGGAAGGACGCGCTCGAAGCGGCGGTAGAGAGGTATGCGCCATGCAGCTCAAGTGCGCGCTGGCTGAGGCCCAGAGTCGCTGCAAGGCATCGCGTTGCAGGTGATTTACGGCGGCAGGTCAGTCTTGGCCTGCTGAGCCAGAGCGTCGACGGTTTGTTTCTCTGCTGCTTCGCCCACGATCCCGCGGTGCTGGCGTAGATGATTGACGAAGCCGACGCGCTGCTGGCGAGGGAGAGCGTATGAGCAGTATCGGATTAAGCACCTACGCCTTTTTCTGGCACCTGTCGGTCGCGCGCCGCAGCTGCTGACTCTGGCGTAAATGCTGCAGCAAACCGCCGATCTTGACGTGCCGCTGTTTCAGATTTGCGACTATCCAGTGATTGAAAGTTGGAGCAGCGTGCGCTGAAGCAGCAGGCCGACGCCCTCGGCATCACGCTGGAGCTGGGCACGCGCGGCCTCGACACCGCCCATCTGCAGATGGCGTCGCTGCTGGAGGCAAAAGTGATCCGCTCGATATGTTTTACCGCCACCCATCGTCTGCAGCATGCAGAGGCACAGCATCTTATCGCCCGCATGCTGCCCAGACTTTGAACGTCAGCAGGTGAAACTCTGCCTTGAAACCTTTGAGCAAATCTCCAGCGCCGATCTTCTGATGGCACTCATCGATCTTTTCCTTTCGCCGTAGCTGGCGGTCTGTCTCAATCCGGCCAACTGCGTGGCGGGACTGCTGGACTAGAGCTGCCGCAGCAGGTCATCGCCAATACCGCCGCGCGGGTCGGCAATCTACGCATCAAAGACTTCGCTTTTTTGGGCCGCGACGGCTGGGTCAGCTTTACCTTGGCGGGCGGACCGCTCGGCGAAGGGCTGCTGGATTACGACACGCTGATCGCTAGTGTGCGGCCAGCCGAAAAAGGCATTAACCAGATTAACGAACACTGGCTGCCGTAAGAGGAGAGCGCTGAACGCACTTGTCAGTTGGAAGAGAAGATCAGTGGACGCGACGCTGTGTCGAATTCTTACGTAGTAAACAAGATCAGGAGTAACACCACGGCAATCAACTGAAAATTATTACTGTTATCGGCGCAGGCGGCAAAATAGGCATGCGCATCTCCGCCAACCTGCAGCGCAGCGACTATCAGGTCTTTTACCGCGAAAACTCGCCGCAGACGTAGGCGCAGATCGGCGCTCAAGGACGCGAAATTTCTAACGCTGCGTCCGTGGTGCCGCTGAGCGACGTGGTGATCTTGGCGGTTGCCTTCCGCGCCACCAACCCCTTCTCGGACGCCTGCATGATCGCCATGGAGTATGGACGCGAGAAGATCGTCAAGCCGGACTGGAAGCAGATCTTCGATCAAAAAGAGCTGGATATCGTGATCGCACGCATGCTGAAATTGACGCCATCCGCGCCGCCTGTGACGACGAAAGCGGCTCGCGGGCGCTTGCTTGGCTAAGTGAGCCGCATCAGTGTTATAAATCCCGGCAGTTAAAGGATGAAACCACGCAGTAAGAGATTGCGCGCAAGTTCGGCATCTCGCGCATCAAGGTCGGACGACTGCTGAAGCGTGCGAAAGAAGAGGGCATTGTCGAGATCAATGTTCCCTACCATCCGGTTTTCAGCACCCGACTGGAACAGCAGCTGCTGGAGCGCTTTCCGCAGCTGCAGCACGCGCTGATCGCGCTCGACCAGCAGCATGGCGACTGGCAGCGTCGTCAGGTGGCAGCGCTAGTATCGGCTCATCTAGCACAGAATCTTAAAGAGAACACCGTGGTGGCGATAGGCTAGGGGCGCAACATCGCGGCGGTGGCCAATCACCCCGGCGCAGTGCCGGTGCGCATTTAGCGAAACGCTCTATGCGCCAGCCTATGTGGAAAACCGCGTGCTGAAAGAGGCGTTTATGCAAAACGGCACCATTAAAGAGATGCTGGATCGCGCGCGCAAAGCGGATATCGCCTTGGTGGGCATCGGCGATATGAATGAAAACAGCTATATGGTTAAACTCGGCTGGTTTACGCCACATGAAATTATCGACGCCAGCGTCAATCAGGGCGTTACCAGCGACGTGGCGGGCTACGACTTAACGCCTAGGGGCAGCATGTGGATACGGTAATGAACGACCCCGTGATCGGTCTAAGCATCGGACGAGCTGCGTAAAATTCCCTGCGTGATCGCCATCGCTTCGAAAAACACCAAAGCGATGGCGCTGGTCGGCGCGATGCGCACTGGCGCCATCGATATCGTCGCCACCTCGGCGCAGAATATCCGCACTATCCTCAGCATAACGCAGTAGCGCGCAAAACGGTGTCGTCAGCGGCACTGAACGCCCCGCGATCGCGATCACTCTGATATTTTCTTGGTTGGCTAACTTTTATACTGCCTGCGCACTGACGCTGATAAAAAGAACCAACAATGGACGACCAACTCAAGCACAGCGCGCTGGATTTTCATCAATTTCCCACCCTAGGAAAAATCTAGGTTTCCCCCACCAAACCTTTCGCCACCCAGCGCGATCTGGCGCTGGCCTATTCGCCCGGCGTCGCCTCGCCCTGTCTGGCGATCGCTCAGGATCCACTGGCGGCGCACAAATACACCGCGCGCCGTAATCTGGTGGTGATCTCAAACGACACCGCGGTGCTGGGACTCAGCAATATCGGCGCGCTGGCGGGTAGGCCGGTGATGGAAGGTAAAGGAGTGCTATTTAAAAAATTCGCCGGCATCAACGTCTTCGACATCGAGATCGACGAGCAGGATCCCGATCGCCTGATTGACATAATCGCCGCGCTGGAGCCGACCTTCAGCGGTATCAGCTTGGAGGATATCAAAGTGCAGGAGTGCTTCTACATCGAGCAGCAGCTGCGCCAGCGCATGAAAATTCCGGTGTTTCACGATGAACAGCACGGCACGGTGATCATCTGCACGGCGGCGGTGCTCAACGGGCTGCGCATCGTCGATAAAGCGATCGACGCGGTGCGACCTGCTGATAGCGCTCGGTTTGCAAAAGCGCCATATCGTGGTGTGCGACTCGAAAGAGGTAATTTACCGCGATCGTGAAGCCGACATGGCGCCGATCAAAGCCGTCTACACGATAGAGGATAACAGCGCGCGCAGGCTGGAGAGGTGATCGAACATGCGGATGCCTTCCTCGGCTGCTCCGGGCCGCGCGTGCTGACGCTGGAGATGGTGCAGAAAATAGCGCGCGATCCGCTGATCTTGGCGCTGGCCAATCCCGAGCCGGAAATTATGCCCCCGCCGGCGAAAGCGGTGCGGCCGGACGCCATTATCTACACCGGGCGCTCCGATTTCCTTAACTAGGTCAATAACGTGCTCTGCTTTCCGTTTATTTTTCGCGGCGTGCTCGACGTCAGCGCGATCACCATCAACGAGGAGATGAAACTGGTGGCGGTGCAAGCCATCGCCGCGCTGACGTAGGCGGAGCAGAGCGACGTGGTCACCTCCGCCTATGACGATCAGGATCTCAGCCCCGGACCGGGCTATCCGATCCCCAAACCCTTCGATCCGCTCCTGAAGCGGTGGCGCGTGCCGTCATGGAATCGGGCGTGGCGACCCGGCCTATTGAGGATTTCGATGCCTACCGCGAGCTCGCCGAGTTCGTCTATAAAACCAACCTGTTTATGAGGCCGATCTTCTCCCTAGTGCGTAAGTCGCTGAAGCGCGTGGTGCTGGCGGAAGGGGAAGAGGTACGCGTGCTATACACCACCCAAGAGCCAGTGAAGTTTAGTTTGGCGCGGCCGCCGTCCCAACCGTTAACGTTATCGCCATGCGTTTGCAGAAGTAGGTGCTGAAGATTGAGGCGGGCAAGGATTTTGCCCTAGTCAACAACGAGTCGGATCCGCGCTTCAAGGCGTACTGGAACGAATATTATCAGATGATGAAATGGCGCGGCGTGACGCCCGAGCAGGCGCAGCGCGCGGTGATCGGCAATCCGACGCTAATTGGCGCCATTATGGTGCATCGCGGCGAGGCGGACGCGATGATCGGCACTATCGGCGACTATCACGAGCACTATGACGTAGTGGAGAAGGTGTTCGGTCTACGCGATGACGTCAAGGTCGCAGGCGTGATGAACGCGCTGCTGTGGCACTCCAGCTTCGGCACCTCGGCGCGCGCCGGAGCTGGAGGTGGACGGCGAGATGTACGGCGACGCGGCGCTGATTGAAAGCATCCGACACGAGCAGATGCCGGACAGTCCGCTGAAAGGGGCAGCGAACCTGCTGATTATGCCTAACGTCGAAGCGGCGCGCATTAGTTACAATCTACCATGCGTCTCCAATTCAAAGGACATTACCGTCAGCCCAGTATTAACAAAAACAAGCCAGTGCATGTGCTGACGCGCATCGCGTCGGTCAGGCGCATCGTCAATATAGTGGCGCTTGCCGTGATCGAAACACAGACCGTGCCGTTATAGCCAGTCGCGCACCGGTAAAAAGTCGCGCGTTAGGGCGGCTTCCGGCGAATCGGGCGCGGGGTGGTACTGATACTCCCAGCGCACCAGCGGCGGCATCGACATCAGAATCGATTCGGTACGGCCGCCGGTCTGCAGACCAAACAGCGTGCCGCGATCCCACACCAGATTGAACTCGACGTAGCGTCCACGGCGGTAGAGCTGGAACTGACGTTCGCGCTCGCCCCAGGGCAGCCCCTTACGACGCTCGACGATCGGCAGATAGCCGTCGAGGAAGCCGTTGCCCACCGTCTGCATAAAGGCGAAGCTGGTCTTAAAGTCCGGCGTGTTGAGATCGTCGAAAAAAAGGCCGCCGATGCCGCGCTGCTCGTCGCGGTGTTTCAAGTGGAAGTAGTCGTCGCACCATTTTTTGTAGCGCGGATAAACCTCTTTGCCGAACGGCTGGCAGAGATCGAACGCGGTCTGATGCCAGTGCACCGCATCCTCTTCGAAGCCGTAGCAGGGCGTCAGATCGAAGCCGCCGCCGAACCACCACACCGGATCGGCACCCGGCTTTTCAGCGATAAAAAAGCGCACGTTGGCATGGCTGGTCGGCACATAGGGACTGTGCGGATGGATCACTAGCGATACGCCCACCGCTTCGAAGCTGCGGCCTGCCAGCTCCGGGCGGTGCGCTGTCGCTGACGCGGGCATCTGATCACCATACACGTGGGAAAAGTTGACGCCTGCCTGCTCAAACACCGCGCCGTCACGCAGCACCCGGCTGCGGCCGCCGCCGCCGTCCGGTCGCTGCCAGCTGTCTTCGGTAAACTGTGCGCCGCCGCCGTCGGCCGCCGCTAGTTGATTACAGATTGTCTCCTGCAGGTTCAGCAGAAAGGTTTTAACGCGGGAAATATCGGGCATGATATCGGACTCATTGCAAAAAAAATGGCGTGATTATACCTAATCATTGCGGCGATCGTACTCATCAAAGTAGCGCCTGATGCCGCCGGCGATCACCGTGGCAATTTTATGGCGGAAGGCAAGGCGTCGGTGCCGAGCAGCTCCTCTTCGCGCGGGTTGGTGATAAAAGAGGTCTCGACCAACACCGACAGAATCGACGGCGATTTCAGCACGGCGAACGCCGTCTGCTCGGTGTGCTCGCTGTGCGGATGGTGCACCGGGCGAAAATCTGATCCAGCACGTGCTTGCCCAGCGTCAGACTGTTGCGGATGGTGTCGGTCTGCACTAAATCGAACAGGATCTGATTGAGGTAGTGATCCTGTTGCGCCGCCCACCTTACTCCGCCGCGTTCTCTTTGTCCGACAAATAGCGCGCCATAGCGCTGCTCGCGCCGCGGTTCGACAGGGCGAACATATGGACAATCTCCTACACTACATGTTTCGCTGCCGACGGCGCCGGAGTCAATGCCGCCGTGTCCGGCATCGATCATCACGATACGTTTGCCGTTTTTCTGCGGCGGCGCTGGCTGCGCGTGGCGCGGATTGACGCGCAGCAGGGCGTTCTCCTCTTCTCCTCTTTCGCCTAGATCGCGTGCGAGAAGAGCACGGCCAGCGCTAGGCCGGAGAGCAGCATTTGGCGGCGGTTGGTAAGACGCTTGAGCAGGGAAAGTCTGGGCATAGGCTGGTCCATTAGCGGAAAGTGTGCAGAGTATTATATCGTAACATTTTTCTCTACGAGAGCGTAACTCTTTCAGTACCTTACTTTGTATGTCAGTACGAAAAGCTAGATTACGAACCGGTGGATTCGGTGCTGCTCGGCAAGCGGCTGATCGAAGATCGGGAGTATTGATGTGGTAATAAAATACCCTCCGGACGAATATTATGCGAAAGGGCAGCTGCAGCTGCCCTTTCTTTTTTTGGCTGACGCTGCTGCTGGCACACACTTGGATCCATCTGATGATGGCGGGCGCGTCACGCCAGCAGGGCAACGATCTGCTGGGCCTTTTCTACTCCTACCCCGATCGCCAGGCTTTCTGGCTCGGGCTGGCGCTCGGCGCGCCGGCCCTGATCGGCCTGCTGCTGACCGGCTATCGCGCGCGCTGGCCGCTGCTGTGGCTGTTAGGGAATCCCAAGCTGAGCGACTGCTTTCTACCAGAACAGAAGCTGGCGGAATAAACTTTTTCGCTGCCGGCGACTCCAATGAGTTCTGCCGTTAGGCACAGTGTTAACAGGAGTTTTCATGAAAGCTTTACCCACTTCACTGCTGGTGGCCGCCGCGCTGCTGAGCGGCTGCGCCAGCTCGGGGTCCGGTTGCTCTTCCGATTCCGACGCCAGCTGGTATAACCCGCTGAGCTATCACTGGTCCTCGGCGCTGTCGTGGAACTGGTTCGGCTCTTCGCTGACCGCGACCAAGCAGGGGGTCGGCGACGCCGGCGCCACCACCGTGATGAGCGAAAGCGTTATCAGAGACGGCCTGAAGGGCAACTATAAGCTGCGTCAGGGCATGCGCAGCGAGAACGGCGACGTCATCGCCTTCTGGCAGATGCTGGACGACGGTGACGGTAATGTGAAGCTGCAGATCAGCGGCCGTAGCAACATAGAGCGTGTTGAGGTTATGGATGGCGATATCGCCGCGTAGGATGCAAAATCGGCGACGCCTTCAGCGACAAGTTCAGTAAGGCCTTCAACAACTGCAAGCTAGCGGGCGGCGCGGGCAACCACAATATCGAATGCCGTGCGCCCGTCAACCAGCATATCTCCTATGTCTATAGCGTCGACTGGCACGTCGTCCGACGGCCTGATGCCGTCGGACGATGTGCTGAAAAGCTGGAAATTGAGCAAAATCATCTGGCAGCGATAATCCTTTAAAAACAAGGCATAGCGCGCGACAGCTTCGGGTGTGATACGGCGAAAAATCGAATCATAACAGGAGCCTGAGCATGTCTCATTATCATAGTAGTATTCTGCTAGAGCACCGCCGTTTCGCCATCTGGCTGGAAGCCAGCGTTCAGGAGCACATCGCGGCGCAGCGCGCGGGCGTTCACACCTTTCTCACTCAGCTTGCCGCACTGCAGCAGCGTTTTCCTGATGCCGGCCTTGACGTGGTGGTCGCCTTTGGCGACGCGCTTTGGCGCGCATTCGCAGCGGCGACAGCGCGCCGGCGCTGAAGAGGCGTGTCCTGCAACCTGTCACGTTGTGTTATGCGCGTCGATCTGAAAGACGCGCGCAAAGGATTGAAAATCCTGCGCCAGAGTCTGCCTTACGGCAGCGCCAACGGAAAAAATGGCCTCTATTTTATTTGCCTATGTGATGCAGCTCTACAACATCGAACAGCAGTTGCTAAGCATATTCGGAGAGCGCGACGTCAAGTTCGACGCTATGCTGCGCTTCACGAAACCGGTCAGCGGCAGCTATTTCTACGCGCCGTCGCTTTCCCGGCTGGCGCATAAACTCTTGCGTCGTCTTATGCCATTTTCGACTTTAGAATCATCAAACGATATATAAAACCGCTACTGCTTTTCATAGGGTTATAAATACACTGGGAGAACGGTTGGCGTAAGCCGGATCTCTTGTTTTCTCAGGGTGCCTAATGACCAAAAGAACGATGAAAAATATCGTTGGCGGTATCGCCTTGTCGCTCAGCCTTGCAGGCGCGGCCAATGCCACCGAACTGATCAACAGCTCGTACGACGTCGCGCGCGAGCTATTTGTCGCCCTGAATGCGCCGTTTCAAAAGCAGTGGGATGCTAGCCATCCCGACGACAAGCTCACCATTAAGATGTCGCACGCTGGCTCTTCGAAGCAGGCGCTGGCGATCCTGCAGGGATTGCGCGCCGACGTGGTGACCTATAACCAGGTCACTGACGTGCAGGTGTTGCACGATAAAGGCAACCTCGTCGCGGCTGACTGGCAGAGCCGTCTGCCCAGCAACAGCTCGCCATTTCACTCCACAATGGCGTTCTTGGTGCGCAAAGGCAATCCAAAGCAGATCCACGACTGGGCCGATCTCGGCCGCGAGGGCGTCAAGCTGATTTTCCCTAACCCGAAAACCTCCGGTAACGGCCGCTATACCTGGCTAGCAGCATGGGGCGCGACCAGCAAAGCCAACGGCGGCAGCGAGGTGAAAACCCGCGCATTTATGGCGCAATTTCTCAAGAACGTCGAGGTGTTCGATACCGGCGGACGCGGCGCGACCGCCACCTTCGCCGAGCGTGGCTTGGGCGACGTGCTGATCAGCTTCGAATCCGAGGTCAACAACATCCTTAACCAGTACGGCAAAGACAAGTACGAGGTTGTGGTGCCGAAAAGCGATATTCTCGCCGAGTTCCCGGTAGCTTGGATCGATAAAAACGTCGAGCACAATCACACCGAAGAGGCGGCGAAAGCCTATCTAAACTATCTTTACACGCCGCAGGCGCAGCAGATCATCACCGACTTTTACTACCGCGTGAACAACCCACAGCTAATGAACCAGTATAAGGATCGTTTTTTGCAGACCCAGCTGTTCCGCGTAGAGGATCAGTTCGGCGGCTGGGATAAGGCGATGAAAACGCACTTCGCCAGCGGCGGTGAGCTGGATCAACTGTTATCAGCGGAGCGTGGATAATGTTTGCGTTAGATCAGAAACGCGTGCTGCCGGGTTTTGGTATGAGCCTCGGCACCAGCCTGCTGTTTACCTGTTTGATTCTGCTGCTGCCGATCAGCGCGCTGCTGATGCAGTTGTCAAAGATGACGCTGGCGCAGTACTGGGAGGTGATCAGCAACCCGCAGCTGGTGGCGGCCTATAAGATTACACTGCTGTCGGCGGGCGTGGCGTCGCTGTTCAATGCGGTGTTCGGCATGATTATGGCGTGGATCCTAACGCGCTATCGTTTTCTTGGCCGCCCTCTGCTGGATGGTCTGGTGGATCTGCCGTTCGCGCTGCCGACGGCGGTCGCAGGCCTGACACTGGCCGGTCTTTTCTCGGTAAACGGCTGGTACGGCGAGTGGATCTATAACGCTTTCGGCATCAAGGTTTCCTATACTTGGCTCGGCATCGCCGTCGCCATGGCTTTCACCAGCATCCCCTTCGTGGTGCGCACCGTTCAGCCGGTGCTGGAAGAGCTGGGGCCGGAATATGAAGAGGCGGCGCAGACGCTAGGCGCGACGCCGTGGCAGAGCTTTCGCCGCGTGGTGCTACCGGAAGTGGCGCCCGCGCTTCTGGCGGGTACCGCACTCTCTTTTACCCGCAGCATCGGCGAGTTCGGCGCGGTGATTTTTATCGCCGGAAATATCGCTTGGAAAACCGAGGTTACCTCGCTGATGATTTTCGTGCGCCTGCAGGAGTTCGACTATCCAGCCGCCAGCGCCATCGCCTCGGTGATCCTCGCCGCGTCGCTGTTGCTGCTGTTCGCTATCAACACTCTACAGAGCCGCTTCGGCCGTCGACTGGGGGGTCACTAATGGCGGATATTTCCCATATCAACGCCGCCGACCGTCAGCCGGTCAACTGGGGCAAGTGGCTGCTGATCGGCATCGGCGTACTCTTCTCTCTGCTGCTACTGGTCGTCCCGATGGTCTCTATCTTCTACGAAGCGCTGAAGATGAGCCTAGGCGTGACCTTTCAGAATCTCGCCGACAGCGACATGCTGCATGCTATCTGGCTGACGGTGCTGGTGGCGCTGATTACCGTGCCGGTCAACTTGGTTTTTGGCACGCTGCTCGCTTGGCTGGTGACGCGCTTTAACTTTCCTGGCCGCCAGTTGCTGCTGACACTGTTTGATATTCCGTTCGCCGTGTCGCCGGTGGTGGCGGGTCTGATGTATCTGCTGTTCTGGGGCGTTAACGGACCCGCAGGCAGCTGGCTGGACGCACACAACATTCAGGTGATGTTCGCTTGGCCCGGCATGGTGCTGGCGACCGTCTTTGTTACCTGTCCCTTTGTGGTGCGCGAGCTGGTGCCGGTGATGCTGAGTCAGAGCAGCCACGAAGATGAAGCTGCGGTGCTACTCGGCGCCTCCGGCTGGCAGATGTTCCGACGCATCACGCTGCCAAATATTCGCTGGGCAATGCTTTACGGCGTTGTGCTGACCAACGCGCGCACCCTCGGCGAGTTCGGCGCGGTTTCGGTGGTATCGGGATCGATTCGCGGCGAAACCTATACGCTGCCGCTTCAGGTTGAATTACTGCATCAGGATTACAACGTGGTAGGCGCCTTTACCGCCGCCGCGCTGCTGACCCTGATGGCAATTGTTACGCTGTTTCTGAAAAGTGTGTTGCAGTGGCGGTTAGAGCAACAGCATCGACGCCTGCAACAGGAGGAAAATCATGAGTATTGAGATTAACCAGATCAAAAAATCTTTCGGCCGCACCCCGGTGTTGAACGATATCTCTCTGGATATTCCTTCTGGCCAGATGGTGGCGCTGCTGGGCCCGTCCGGCTCCGGGAAAACCACGCTGCTGCGCATTATCGCCGGGCTGGAGCACCAGAACAGCGGGCAGATCCGCTTTCACAATAAAGACGTCAGCGCGCTGCATGCGCGCGACCGTCAGATCGGCTTCGTGTTTCAGCACTATGCGCTGTTCCGCCATATGACGGTGTTCGACAATATCGCCTTTGGCCTAACCGTGCTGCCGAGCCGCGAGCGTCCTTCCTCCGCTGGAATCAAACAGCGTGTGACGCGCCTGCTGGAGATGGTGCAACTGGCGCATCTGACGAATCGCTTCCCGGCGCAGCTTTCGGGCGGTCAGAAGCAGCGCGTGGCGCTAGCGCGCGCGCTGGCGGTGGAGCCGCAGATCCTGCTGCTCGACGAGCCTTTCGGCGCGCTCGACGCGCAGGTGCGTAAAGAGCTACGTCGCTGGCTGCGTCAGCTGCATGAAGAGCTGAAGTTTACCAGCGTCTTCGTAACCCACGATCAGGAAGAGGCGATGGAAGTAGCTGATTGCTTAGTGGTAATGAGCCAGGGCAATATCGAACAGGTCGGTACGTCGGATGAGGTGTGGCGCGATCCCGCCACGCGCTTTGTGCTAGAGTTCCTCGGCGAGGTAAACCGCTTCGACGGCGAGATCCATGGCTCGCAGTTCCACGTCGGCGCGCACCATTGGCCGCTGGGTTATACGCCGGCGCATCAGGGCGATGTCGAACTCTTTCTGCGCCCGTGGGAGATTGACGTTTCCCGCCAGAGCAGCTTGGAAACCCCTTTGCCGGCGCAGATCCTCGAAGTTAGCCCGCGCGGCCACTTCTGGCAGCTGGTGGTGCAGCCGAGCGGATGGCAGAGCGAGCCTTTTTCGCTGGTGTTCGACAGCGGAAGAAGCGCGCCGGTACGCGGCGAGCGTCTGTTCGTCGGCCTGCAGCAGGCGCGCCTCTATCAGGGCGCGACGCCGCTGCGTCCGGTTGTCTTTGCCAAAAGCGCCTGATATTTTCTCATGCGACAGCGCAGCGGGCGGGACGTTGACGTTATCCCGCCTTTTTTCGCTCGCTTAGCTTCGCCGGGAAACGCATCTTGACCACTCTGCATAACACCATCGGCAATACGCCGCTGATTAAAATCCAGCGCCTGACACCTGCCAACGGCAGCGAAATTTGGCTCAAACTGGAAGGCAACAATCCCGCCGGCTCCGTTAAAGACCGCGCCGCCTGGTCGATGATCTATCAGGCTGAGCTACGCGGCGACATCGCGCCCGGCGACCGCCTGATTGAGGCGACTAGCGGCAATACCGGCATTGCGCTAGCGATGATCACAGCGATGAAAGGCTATGCGCTGCGCCTGCTAATGCCAGAAAATATGAGCCAAGAGCGAAAAGACGCGATGCGCGCCTATGGCGCCGAGCTGGTGCTGGTGAGTCACCAGCAGGGCATGGAGGGCGCGCGCGATATAGCGCTGGCGATGATGGCGCGCGGCGAAGGACACGTGCTCGACCAGTTCAACAACCCGGACAATCCGCTTGGTCACTATCAGACCACCGGCCCGGAAATCTGGCAGCAGAGCACGGGACGCCTGACACATCTCGTCTCCAGCATGGGCACCACTGGCACTATTACCGGTGTTGGCTGCTATCTGAAAGCGCAAAGCGACCGCATAAAAATCATCGGACTGCTGCCGAAAGAGGGCAGCGCCATTCCCGGCATTCGCCGCTGGGCGCAGGCCTATCTGCCTGGCATCTATCGGCCCGAGCTGGTGGATGAGGTGATGGATATGGGCCAGGCCGAGGCGGAAGAGACGATGCGCGCGCTGGCGCGGCGCGAAGGCATTTTCTGTGGCGTCAGTTCCGGCGGCGCGGTGGCGGTCGCCTTACGCATCGCGCAGGCGCAGCCGGGCAGCATGATCGTGGCGATTGTCTGCGATCGCGGCGATCGCTATCTGTCCACCGGCGTCTATCGCTAATTTTCTCCCCTGCGCTCCGCAGGAGCTTGACTGGTACGTGCGGGCCGTTTTTGTCTATAATCTTCCTGAGCATCGTCTGACATCGAATTTGTAAGAAATGCGTAAAATCGGCTGCGTCCGGCGCCCGCTCAGGACAAAATAGCGGCAATTCAGGCGAGAGAATATCATGAATTTTGTTAGTTGACGATGACCTTGAGCTGGGCACTACACTCAGCCAGTACCTTATTGCGGAAGGTTTTGGAACCTAACTGATATTAACCCGACAGCGCAGGCATTGAAGGCGCTTTCCGAGCACTACACCGCTATGATCTTCGATATTATGCTGCTGGATATGAGCGGCATCGACGTGCTTGCATGAGGTGCGGCAGAACAGCCGCCTGCCGGTGATTATATTTACCGCCAAAGGCGACAATATCGATCACGTTATCGGGCTAGAGATGGGCGCTGACGACTACATGCCGAAACCCTGCTATCCGCGTGCGCGATCAGGGACCTAACGTGGGTGAGGAGAAGCTCTCCACCATCTTCGATCCCTTTGTGCGGGTTAACGCCACTAGGCAAAGCCTATGGTCTGAGGCTGGCGATCGTGCGTAAGGTGGTGCAGGCGATTAACTGGCCTGAAGGCGGGCTGGAGCTGGCGATTCGTCTGCCGCGCTGGCAGGCATAGGATAAGGTCTCCTAAGTTATTCCTTTCATCCGCGTAGCCGCTGGACGGAACAGACAAACAAAAACGGCACCCAGTGGGTGCCGTTTTTGTTAGCTGAATCTGTTACTTCTTGATACGGATGACAGGGGTTTTGCCCACGGTAACCTGACCAGAAAGCTTCACCAGCTCTTTGATCTCATCCATGTTGGAGATCACCACTGGTGTCAGCGTCGATTTGACTTTTTCTTCCAGCAGCGGCAGATCGAACTCGATAACCACATCGCCTTTCTTGACCTTCTGGCCTTCTTCCGCGATGCGCTGAAAGCCTTCGCCTTTCAGCTCAACCGTATCGATGCCGAAGTGCACAAACAACTCGATGCCGTTGTCAGACTCGATTGAAAACGCGTGGTTGGTCTCGAAAATCTTACCGATGGTGCCATCGATCGGCGCAACCATTTTGTCGCCGGTTGGCTTGATAGCGATACCGTCGCCAACTATCTTCTCGGCGAATACCACATCCGGAACGTCTTCAATGTTCACGATTTCGCCTGACAGAGGCGCAACAATATCAATCGTCCCAGATGTGCTTTCTGATTTTTTGCTAAAAAGCTTGTCAAGAAAACCCATATTCTTCTCCTAAACAGTATTGTTGGGCCAGCGTCTCGTGGATCAGCAGAGTGTTTTTTCTTTGATGAACTTGTTGACTATGTTCATTAGGTCTTCCGCTGTAGGTTGAGCCAGAGCCTGCTCTACCAGAGCCTTCGCATCTTCGAAATTAGTATTGCGAATGGTTTTCTTAATGCTTGGGATTGAAATGGCACTCATGCTGAATTCGTCCAGTCCCATACCCAATAATAGTAGTGTAGCACGTTCATCACCTGCCAGCTCACCACACATGCCGACCCACTTGCCTTCGGCATGAGAGGCGTCAATCACCTGCTTAATTAAGCCCAGTACGGAAGGCGTCATCGGGTTGTAGAGGTGAGAAATCAAATCATTACCACGATCCACGGCCAGAGTATACTGCGTCAGGTCATTTGTCCCAATGCTGAAGAAGTCGACTTCTTTCGCCAGATGACGCGCAATCACGGCGGAAGCCGGGGTTTCCACCATAATGCCGACTTCGATAGTCTCGTCGAACGCTTTGCCTTCCTCGCGCAGCTGCGCTTTCAGGATCTTCAGCTCGGCTTTCAGGCTGCGCACCTCTTCAACAGAGATAATCATCGGAAACATAATGCGCAGCTTGCCGAAGGCGGAGGTGCGTAAAATTGCGCGCAGCTGAGCGTGAAGAATCTCTTTGCGGTCCATGGCGATACGGATCGCGCGCCAGCCGAGGAACGGGTTCTCTTCCTTCGGAAGGTTCATGTAAGGCAGATCTTTGTCGCCGCCGATGTCCATAGTACGCACAATCACCGCCTGCGAGCCGACGGCTTCGGCAACGGCTTTATACGCTTGGAACTGCTCTTCTTCGGTCGGCAGCGAGTCGCGATCCATAAACAGGAGCTCGGTGCGGTAAAGGCCGACGCCTTGCGCGCCGTTGCGCTCGGCGCCTACGACGTCGCGCACGGTTCCGATGTTGGCGCACACTTCGACCTGATGGCCGTCGAGCGTAATGGCAGGCAGATCTTTCAGCTTAGCCAGCTCATGCTTTTCGCTCAGATACTGGCTCTGAACCGCCTTCAGCTCTTCCAGCTCACTCTCTGACGGATTGATGTAAACTTTGTTGTTCACGCCGTCGAGGATCAAGAAGTCGCCGTTTTTTACCGTTGCAGTGACGTTGCCGGTGCCGACAATCGCCGGCAGCTCCAGCGATCGCGCCATAATCGAGGTGTGCGAAGTGCGGCCGCCGAGATCGGTGATAAAGCCTAGTACCTTTTTTAGGTTCAGCTGCGCGGTTTCCGACGGCGTTATATCTTTCGCTACCAGAATCGATTCGTCTTGAATAGCGCTCAGGTCGACAATATGCAGACCGAGAATGTTTTGCAGCAGACGTTTACCGAGGTCGCGAACGTCAGCCGCGCGTTCTTTAAGGTATTCGTCGTTCAGCTCTTCCAGCGCTTTCGCTTGGCCGTCGATAACAGAGTAGGCGGCTGCGGCGGCAGATGCGTGATCTTTCTTGATCAGGTCGATGATTTCCTGCTCCAGCTCTTCGTCTTCCAGCAACATAATATGGCCTTCGAAGATGGCTGCTTTCTCTTCACCAAACGTTTCACCCGCTTTCACTTTGATAGCTTCCAGCTGCTGCACAGCTTGGGCGCGGCCATCGATGAAGCGTTTTACTTCCTGATCAACCTGGTCATAAGAAATCTTCTTGCAGTTGATGACGATCTCATCCTCAATCAACAGCAGAGCTTTGCCGAAAGCGATACCTGGTGATGCTAAAATGCCTGAAATCATAGCTCTACCTTTTAATCACGATGGCTCTTTAACCCAATGTGTTGCCATTATCGCGGAAGCTGTACTCTACGGATGTGATGATGTTTGCACTCAATGGGGCAAAGGAGCCGGTATACTGCTAAAGCTGAAAGGATTACTCCAGTTCAGCCATCAGTTTAACCAGATGCTCAACAGCCTGCTGCTCGTCTTCACCTTCTGCGGAAAGCGTCACAACCGTGCCCTGAGTCAGACCTAGGGTCTGCAGTTTGAATAGGCTCTTAGCGCTGGCAGATTTGCCGTTAGAGGTGACGGTTATTTCTGACTGGAACGCTTTCGCTTCCTTAACAAACTGCGCGGCAGGGCGAGTGTGAAGACCATTAGGCACGGTGATAGTAACTTCTTGCTGGAACATTCTGTTTCCCCAACGTTATCAGGTTTGGTGTTATGGACTTAAAGTCCAGGTTGGATCCGTAACTTTAGCCTGTGTAGGTGCGCGGGTATAGCGTAACGCTGACCATTAAACGTGCTTGAATGAGAGTGTTATTCTAGATGAAGGGTCAAAATCCTTGTCGAGCGCTTCAGCTGCTAATTATGCCGTGATTCGCCGTATTGCCAAATGCGTAAATCGATTCAGCTTGATACACTTTAAAGACAGATTGATTTAAGGCGCCGAAGTAATTGGCAGCTTAAATACCAGAGCTGAGCCACTGAAATCAATCTGGGCGGTGGTGAAAGTAAGATCTATGCCACAAAAAAGCACCCATTTGGGTGCTTTTCTCGACGTTTTCGGAATTCGACGTTACTGCTGCAGCTCTTTTTCGGTAAAAAGATCGGCAAACAGCGCGGTGCTAAGATAGCGCTCGCCGGAAGAGGGCAGGATAACCACGATGTTCTTGTTGGCGAATGCCTCATCTTCCTGCAGCTTGAGCGCCGCGGCAACGGCTGCGCCGGAAGAGATGCCCGCCAGAATGCCTTCTTCTTCCATCAGCTGGCGCGCCGTGCTGATCGCCTCTTCGTTGGTGATCGCCACTACGCGGTCAACCAGATCGATATCGAGGTTGCCGGGAATAAAGCCGGCGCCGATACCCTGAATTTTATGCGGGCCGGGCTTAATCTCCTCGCCGGCGATCGCTTGGGTGATAACCGGCGAATCGGTCGGCTCCACCGCCACGGTAATCAGCTCTTTTTTGCCTTTGGTATTTTTGATGTAGCGCGAGACGCCGGTCAGGGTACCGCCGGTGCCGACGCCGGCAATAAACACGTCTACTGCGCCGTCGGTATCTTCCCAGATTTCAGGGCCGGTGGTCTTTTCGTGAATTTCCGGGTTGGCCGGATTGCTGAACTGCTGCAGCAGCACGTACTTGTCTGGATCGCTGGCAACAATCTCTTCCGCTTTGGTGATAGCGCCTTTCATGCCTTTTGGCCCTTCGGTTAGCACTAAGTTGGCGCCCAGCGCTTTCAGCAACTTGCGACGCTCGACGGACATGGTTTCCGGCATAGTTAGCGTCAGCTTGTAGCCGCGCGCGGCTACAACGTAGGCCAATGCGATGCCCGTGTTGCCGCTGGTCGGTTCGACCAGCTCGACGCCAAGTTTCAAAATACCGCGTTTTTCTGCGTCCCAAATCATATTGGCACCGATACGGCATTTTACGCTGAAGCTTGGGTTACGGGATTCCACCTTCGCCAGAAGGTGGCCATCACCTATGCGGTTCAGTCGAACCAGTGGCGTATGACCAATTGTCAACGAGTTGTCTTCATAGATCTTACTCATGGCCTGTCCTTAACTGTATGAATTATTGGGAACCCACAGAGCATACCTTTTCTGTCTTCGCACGGAAGGAAAGAAAACGTATATCTATATGTCCCCACGCAATAAACCTCTCTAAAAAATGCATAATGCATAAGTCGCTCTGAAGAGTACTAGAGTAGCCCAGTGCGGCCCAGTTGCCCGCGATAGCGATCGACCCACATCGCCGTCGCGCCGCACACCGCCACCGGCATAATCGGCAGGTTGAGGATCGGGATCATGGTGAACAGGCTAACCAGCGCGCCGAACTGCATATTGGCTGTTTTGTGCCGACGCAGCGCGCCGCGCATCTGCTGAAAGCTAATCTTATGGTTGTCGAACGGATAGTCGCAGTACTGCACAGAGAGCATCCAAGAGCTAAACAAAAACCACAGCACCGGCGCCACCGTCTGGCCGAAGCCGGGGATAAAGTAGAGCAGCAGCAGGCCAAGCGCGCGCGGCAGATAGTAGCCGAGCTTTTGTAGCTCACGTTTCATAATGCGCGGAACGTCTTTCAGCATCGCCAGCCAGCCGCTGTCCGGCAGCGGTTTGCCCGTTAGATGGCCTTCCAGCTGTTCCGCCAGCAGACCGCAAAAGGGCGCGGCGATCCAGTTGGCAGTAGTAGAAAAGAAGTAGCTGAACACCAGCATGATAGAGATCACCGACAGCGGCCAGAGCAGATAGCTCAACCACTGCAGCCAGTCGGGGATCTGCGCCATCAGCTGCGGGATCCAGCTGCCCAGATGGTAAAACAGCCAGACGAAGGCACCCCCCAGCTGCAGGATATTGACCAGCAGCGGAATAATCACGAAACGACGAATGCCGGGCAGACGAACCAGTCTCCAGCCTTCGCTAAAATAGTACACGCCGTTGTAACTTGAGATAGTGTTCTCTCGGGCCATACAGGCAACTCTCCAGGAAATAATCAGGCGAGACCATGATAACCTAGCTTTTTCTCCTGACCACGGGGCTATTGTGTGAAAAAACAGCAAAAAAACGTGGGGTGACTATCTTATTTGTCAGAAAATACTGCACGAGCTTGCACTTGTTTAGCTAGGCAAATACAGTTAGGAGATAAAGTTTGCCGCGGTGGCAAGGTATTGGGAACAACAGAGAATACAATGATGCTGGATTTGCGTCTAATATTAATTATTGTTGGCGCGATCGCTATTATAGTGCTCCTTCTTCACGGGCTGTGGACTAGCCGCAAAGAGCGCTCGTCAGTGTTCCGCGATCGCCCGCACAAAAGGCTTAAACAGTGCGACCAGCGTGACGACGAAGAGAGCGTCGGCGAAGTTCGCGTGCGCCATGAGCGTCCGCATCAGGAGCCACGTATCGATCATTTCCGTGACAAACAGCAGAACGATGCGCTGATGTTTAGCGCCACGGCGGAGACGCTACGTCAGCCCGCCGCGCGTCTGCAGCCCCAGCCTCATGTGGAAAACGATCCGCTGTTGAAGCAGCAACAGCCGCGTCCGCAACCTCAGCCGATTCAACCTCCCGCACCGCAGGAACCTGCGCCGCGCTTTGCGCCCGCTCAACCGATTCAGGCCGATCCGCTGCTGGATTTAAATCCGCTGGACGCGGCGCAGCCCGAGAGGGAGTACCAGGCGGAGCCGCAACCGCAGCAGCCTGTTTCTCACCAGCCTGAACATCATGCGCCGCCGCTTGTCGAGCCGGTACGCCAGGAGGCGCCGAAAGCGCTAGGCAAGCCGAAAGAAACGGTGCTAGTGCTGCATGTCGCCGCGCATGCTAGCAGCACGTTGAATGGCGAAGTGCTGCTGCAGGGCATTCTGCAGGCGGGCTTCCAGTTCGGCGAAATGAATATTTTCCATCGTCATCTCAGTCCGGCAGCCAGCGGCCCGGTGCTATTCAGCTTGGCCAACATGGTGAAGCCTGGCTCGTTCAACCCGGACGAAATGTCAGATTTCTCCACGCCGGGCATCTCGATCTTTATGATGGTGCCTTCTTATGGCAACGCGAACCAAAACTTTAAGCTGATGCTGCAGTCCGCGCAGCGTATCGCCGATGATGTCGGCGGCGTGGTGCTGGATGACGAGCGTCGCATTATGACGCCGCAGAAGCTGGAAACCTATAAAAACCGCATCCGCGAAGTCATCGAATCCCGAGAATAAGCCAGACCGTTAATCCTGATTCACTGAACCCCCGCCTGTCGGGGGTTTTTTATCTGATGGGGCAGTATGAAATCCGTTCAGGACCAAATCACCGAACTGCGCACCTCGCTGCGCCATCATGAATATCTCTACCACGTTATAGACGCGCCCGAGATACCGGACGCTGAATATGACCGCCTGATGCGCGAACTGCGCACGCTGGAAGAGCAGCATCCCGAGCTGATTACCGGCGACTCGCCGACCCAGCGCGTCGGCGCCACACCGCTGACGGTATTCGAGCAGGTGCGCCATGAGGTGCCGATGCTGTCGCTCGACAATACCTTCGACGAAGCCGGCTTCCTCGCCTTTAACAAGCGCGTGCAGGATCGCCTGAAATCCAGCGACGATATCGCCTACTGCTGCGAACTGAAGCTGGATGGCCTAGCGGTGAGCCTGCTGTATGAAAACGGCCTGCTGACGGGCGCTGCCACCCGCGGCGACGGCACCACCGGCGAGAACATCACTAACAATGTCCGCACCATCGGCGCGATCCCGCTGCGCCTGAAGGGCGATAACTTTCCCGCGCGGTTGGAAGTGCGCGGCGAAGTCTTTATGACACAGCGCGGCTTCGAGAAACTGAATGCCGAAGCGCGCCGCACGGACGGTAAAATTTTCGCCAACCCGCGCAACGCCGCGGCCGGCTCACTGCGCCAGCTCGAGCCGCGCATTACTGCGAAGCGTCCGCTAACTTTTTTCTGCTATGGCTTCGGCCTGCTGGAAGGAGGCGAGCTGCCGGGCAGCCATTATGCGCGCCTGCAGCAGTTTAAAGCTTGGGGACTGCCGGTAAGCGACTGCATTAAGCTGGTGCACAGCGCGGAAGAGACGCTGGCGTTCTACAGACAGGTAGAGAACACGCGTCTTGAGCTGGGCTTCGATATCGACGGCGTGGTGATCAAAGTCGACTCGCAGGAGCTGCAGGAACGGCTCGGCTTTGTGGCCCGCGCGCCGCGCTGGGCGGTGGCCTTTAAGTTTCCGGCGCAGGAGCAGATGACTATCGTCCGCGACGTGGAGTTTCAGGTGGGCCGCACCGGCGCGGTGACGCCGGTAGCACGTCTGGAGCCGGTGCTGGTGGCGGGCGCAATGGTCAGCAACGCCACGCTGCACAATGCCGATGAAATCGAGCGCCTAGGCCTACGTATAGGCGACAAAGTGGTAATCCGTCGCGCCGGTGACGTTATCCCGCAGGTGGTGAACGTGGTGCTCTCTGAGCGTTCGGCAGACACGCGCGAAGTGGTTTTCCCCACCCACTGCCCGGTATGCGGATCGGACGTGGAGCGCGTCGAGGGCGAAGTGGTGACGCGCTGTACCGGCGAGCTAATCTGCGGCGCGCAGCGCAAAGAGGCGCTGAAGCACTTTGTTTCGCGCCGTGCGATGGACGTTGACGGCTTGGGCGACAAAATTATCGACCAGCTGGTCGAGACCGAATATGTCAAAACCCCGGCGGATCTTTTCCGGCTAACGCCGGAGAAGCTGCTTGGTCTGGATCGTATGGGACCAAAATCGGCGCATAACGTAGTGAATGCGCTGGAGAAGGCGAAATCGACCACGCTGGTGCGTTTCCTCTACGCGCTTAGCATTCGCGAAGTAGGAGAGGCGACTGCCGCCAACTTGGCGAACCACTTCGGTGAGCTGCAAAAAGTGATGGATGCCGATCTGGAGGCGCTAATCGCGGTGCAGGATGTCGGTACTGTGGTCGCCACCTACGTGCGCAACTTTATGGATGAAGAGAGCAACCGCGAAATCATTCGTCAGCTGGTGGATGAGATCGGTGTGCACTGGCCGAAAATTGAAGTGGTGAAGGCGGAAGAGATCGACAACCCCTTCGCTGGCAAAACCGTGGTGCTGACCGGCTCGCTGATCCAGCTGACGCGCGACGAGGCGAAGGATCGCCTGACCGCGCTCGGCGCGAAGGTCAGCGGCAGCGTGTCGAAAAAAACCGATCTGGTTATCGCGGGCGAAGCGGCGGGTTCTAAGCTGGTCAAAGCGCAGGAGCTGGGCATTGAAGTGATCGAAGAAGCCGAAATGATCCGCCTGCTGGAAGCCTGATATGGACAAGACGCAGCTGGTTGAAATCGCAAATACCGCAATGCCGTTCGGCAAATATAAAGGCTGCCTGCTGATCGATCTGCCGGAACCTTATCTGCTGTGGTTTACCCGCCAAGCGGAGTTTCCTTCAGGCCGTTTAGGCGAGTTGATGCAGATAACGCTCGCCATCAAGGTTGAAGGGCTGGCAGGTTTGGTGAAACCGCTTAAACGCACAACGTAAAAAAGCTCGCTTCGGCGTGCTTTCCGTTACTTCTGCGACTCAGACCAATGTCGGTTTCACCTGCTGCGCCAGCTGCTTGTCATAGCTCGCTTTATAGCGTTGAGTGATATAAGAGCAGACCATCAGCTGCACCTGATGGAAGATCATCAGCGGCAGCACGATAATCCCCACCGTGATGGCCGGGAATAGAATATTCGCCATCGGCACGCCGTTCGCTAGGCTCTTTTTTGAGCCGCAGAACAGCACCACGATTTCATCGGCGCGGTTAAAGCCGAACAGACGCGAGGCGGCGATATTGATCGCCAGCACCAGTGCTAGTAGTAGGATGCAGCCCGCCAGAATCCACAGCAGGGTATGGATGCCGACACGATGCCAGATGCCGTTAACTACAGCTTCGCTAAAGGCGGAGTAAACCACCAGCAGAATCGAGGTCTGGTCGGTTTTACCGATCAGGCCGCGATGTTTTTCCACCCAGCCGGCAATCCAGCAACGTGACAGATGACCCAGCACGAAAGGCACCAGCAGCTGAAGCATAATCTTGCCGACCTGCTCAAGCCCGTTGGTCGGCACGCTGCTGTGCACGTCGATCACCAGATTCACCAGCAGCGGCGAAATAAAGACGCCCAGCAGACTGGAGGCCGAGGCGCTGCAGACTGCCGCCGCGACGTCGCCGCCCGCTATTGAGGTAAAAGCTATAGCGGATTGCACGGTGGCAGGTAGAATGCAGAGATAGATAAAGCCGGTATAGATCTCCGCGCTAACGTTGACCGGATGCCACCAGACGATCAGCAAGCCGATAATCGGGAAGAGTACGAAGGTGCTGAACATAATCCACAGGTGCAGTTGCCAGTGACTGCTACCTGCAATGATCTTTTCGCGCGACAATTTGGCGCCGTGCATAAAAAAGAGCAGGGCGATAGCGGCCGTGGTCAGGTATTCGAAGATGTCGACAAAGACGCCTTTAGCCGGCAAGAAGGTGGCCAGCAGCACTGTGATGATCAGTTTGATCATCATTGGATCGAGTCGCAGAAATCCCATTGTTAAAATCCGGTTAAAAATTACATGCAGTGATTGTGCGCGAAGCGGGTTTAGAAATAAAATTGATTTATTGCATCAATCTATGAGCCATTTAGATGAATTACCGCTACGTCAGCTGTGCACCTTGCACCTTTATCGCCGCCGCTTATCATGGTGGATTTAGTCAAGCCGGGCAGGCGATTGATTTGAGTCAGTCAGCGGGTCAGCCACAGCATTAAAGAACTGGAGGCGGCGATCGGCGTACGGCTGTTGGACCGCACCATGCGCGAGGTGATGCTGACGGAGGCGGGGCAGCAGCTGGCGTCGTCGCGTATGGCGATCTGCGAATGGTACATCTGCTCCATTTCTGACTTCTGCTCGTCGGTCAGATCCTGATTATCCGACAGCTCTTTGACCTGCTTCGTGATGCTCTGGAGCTGCTTGTTAAACGCGGAAATTTGCGATGAAACGCTGGCGCCGCCGTCGCTACTGCCTGTACTGGCTGATAAAGCGGATATGGAATACATGGTCTTTCTCCTTGCAAATAGACATGATCGTTATCGGTTAGGGAGAAAAACGCTTGAGGCAGGAGAACGTTAAAGTTTGGAAAAGATACAGATAGCTGTTCTGAGCAACTCACTTTCTTTGTTGTTTTATCTACAATGTAGCACGATGCTACATAAAGGCGCGTTTCACCGCAAGTAGAAACGAGAAAAGCGCCTTTCAGGAGCTTTTCTTTGAATTGGTGGGTCGTGCAGGGTTCGAACCTGCGACCAATTGATTAAAAGTCAACTGCTCTACCAACTGAGCTAACGACCCGAAGTGGTGGGTGATGACGGGCTCGAACCGCCGGCCCTCTCCTTGTAAGGGAGATGCTCTACCAACTGAGCTAATCACCCCTGCTGTGTGGAGTCGCATTATAGAGATCCTTCGAAGTGAGTCAACGCTTTTTAAAACTAAAATGCGCGTTCGCTTCAAAATTAGTCATCCCGCGCTGCTTTTAGCCAATATACTGGTTTTATTAGCAGAAACTTGTCGCTTTACACCTTTGCGCCGATGCACAGTCATTGAGGATTCAATGCCAAGTGCTAGAATGTGCGCACTGTTTTTCACGTCTAACCCGTTTTTTGTCATCCAGATAAAGAACCCGCGTATCTAAGGCACTGCTGAATGAAAATCAAAACCCGCTTTGCGCCCAGCCCGACCGGCTACCTACATGTCGGCGGCGCACGTACCGCGCTTTACTCTTGGCTGTTCGCCCGTCATAACCAAGGCGAATTCGTTTTGCGCATCGAAGACACCGATCCTGAGCGTTCGACGCCGGAAGCGATCGAAGCCATTATGGAAGGCATGAACTGGTTGAGCCTAGAGTGGGACGAAGGCCCATACTACCAGACCAAACGCTTCGATCGCTACAACGCGGTCATTGACGAGATGCTGGAAACTGGTACCGCCTATAAATGCTACTGCTCGAAAGAGCGTCTTGAGCAACTACGCAAAACCCAAATGGCGAACGGCGAAAAGCCGCGTTACGACGGCCGCTGCCGCGACAGCCATGAACATCATGCGGCGGATGAGCCATGCGTGGTACGCTTCCGCAACCCGCAGGAAGGCTCGGTTATTTTTGACGACCAAATCCGCGGTCCAATCGAATTCAGTAACCAGGAACTCGACGACCTGATTATCCGCCGTACCGACGGCTCGCCCACCTATAACTTCTGCGTTGTCGTCGATGACTGGGATATGGGTATCACCCATGTGATACGCGGCGAAGACCACATCAACAACACGCCGCGCCAGATCAACATCCTCAAGACGGTCGGCGCGCAGGTGCCGGTCTATGCGCACGTCTCTATGATTCTAGGCGACGACGGCAAAAAACTCTCCAAGCGTCACGGCGCGGTGAGCGTTATGCAGTATCGTGACGACGGCTACCTGCCGGAAGCGCTGCTTAACTACCTAGTGCGTCTGGGCTGGTCCCATGGCGATCAGGAGATCTTCTCGATTCCCGAGATGAAGGAACTGTTTACGCTGGACGCCGTCAGCAAATCCGCCAGCGCGCTCAACACGGAAAAGCTGCAGTGGCTCAACCACTACTACATTAACAGCCTGGCGCTCGATTATGTGGCTACGCATCTGCAGTGGCACATTAAACAGCAGAATATCGACACGCGCACTGGCCCTGAGCTGGCGAAGTTGGTGACGCTGTTGGGCGAACGCTGCAAGACCCTGAAAGAGATGGCGGCCTCCTGCCGTTACTTCTATGAAGAGTTTAATGCGTTTGATGCCGACGCGGCGAAAAAACATCTGCGTCCGGTGGCGCGTCAGCCGCTGGAAGTGATACGCGACAAACTGGCCACTATCATCGACTGGACGGCGGAAAACGTGCATCACGCTATTCAGAGCGCGGCAGATGAGCTGGAATTGGGGATGGGCAAAGTGGGTATGCCGCTGCGCGTCGCCGTCACCGGCGCAGGACAGTCGCCGGGTCTGGACGTTACCGTCGAAGCGATCGGCCGCAGCCGCAGCGTAGCGCGCATTGAAAAAGCGCTGGCCTTTATCGCGGAACGCGAAGCACAGGCCTGACGAACAAAAACCGGAAGCTAAACGCTTCCGGTTTTTTTATTCTTCGCTAATGCCTAACCAATGTAGTACACTTTTAATCCCTTCGCGAAAAATCATTGCCGTCAGCAAATCCTACTCTTGCTGTGTCATTTGCTGTACAGAACTTAACAGTAACGCTGGTAAAGAATTTTGTTGCGTGGTGTAGGATGCATTGGGTTCGTGCAGGTTGATCATGGACTGAATAAAGCTCTTCACGTTCTCGTCAATATGAATCAATCTCGCTTTACCGCCTTGTACGCTGGGCTTCAAGGCGTCATGGTCCATTTTTCGCGCTTGATCCATTTATTCATCGTTTGACGACTAT
This sequence comes from Type-B symbiont of Plautia stali, assembly GCA_001485295.1. GTDB lineage: Bacteria > Pseudomonadota > Gammaproteobacteria > Enterobacterales > Enterobacteriaceae > Pantoea. The sequence goes on along the minus strand of BBOA01000015.1, from coordinate 12,150 downwards.
AACCTGTCTCATTCGCAAGGTCTTCGGGGGTTAACCATTCCTTTTTCACGATACTGTCCTCAGTTAATACATTAATGCTACACATTACAACAAATCGTTAAGCGATAAGGTAACATGAAGGGAATTTGCCTTTTGTCGTGAGACAAAAGGCAAAAAAATTATGGCGCGGTGCCGACGGTTTCGGCAGAAGGTCGGAAGGCGAAGAAGTAGGCGAGGCCGACAAAGACCGCGCCGCCGACGCCGTTACCCAAGAATACAGCAACGAAATTCGGCAGATATTCCGCCCAGCTCAGCTGGCCGGCAAAAATGGCCGCAGGGACGAAAACATATTGGCAACAACGTGCTGGAAACCGATCGCGACGAAGGCCATGACCGGGAACCACATACCGAAGATTTTACCGACGACATCTTTACTGGCGAACGCTAGCCACACTGCCAAGCAGACCAGCCAGTATACCGAAGATTTTACCGACGACATCTTTACTGGCGAACGCTAGCCACACTGCCAAGCAGACCAGCCAGTTACAGCCGATGCCGAAGATAAAGGCACGCAGGAAATCCGCATTCACTTTCGCGCTGGCGATAGTAAGGGTCTTTCTTCAGGTAATCGCCTTCAGTCATGCCGAGCATGTGGCCGAAGAACCAGGCGATGGTCAGGCTGCCGATAAAGTTGGCGATAGTGCTGCCAAATGAGTCCCAGTCAGCTGGCAGGGAGTTGATGACATGCGGGTCAAGTAGGAAACCGGTGGCGATAAAGGCGCCAGCCATAAAACCAAGAATTAATAAGGCGTAGACAGGGATGTTTACGTTAGCTAGTCGAGTTTTACACGGCTTTTAACGGAAAACAATAGAAATCCTAAAGCCTGTTTAACCTTTCGCCAGCGCGCGGTTTACGCTGGCATGCGCCAACGGCGCGAATGCTAGCCGATAAAAGCGGCTAAAAAACAGTGGACTCCGTGAGTTGCCGCCTTTTTCAGCGATTAAGCTGCCTTTTGAGTTTTTGACGTTGACACTCTGGGAGTGGGTTTCATATTATGTCGTTCGTCGAGAACATCCGACGGTTTTTTCGGTTCGGGGCTATAGCTCAGCTGGGAGAGCGCCTGCATGGCATGCAGGAGGTCAGCGGTTCGATCCCGCTTAGCTCCACCAAATCGCATCTCAACGATTTGGCACTGAAAAAACGATTTCAGATGTGGGGGTATAGCTCAGCTGGGAGAGCGCTTGCATGGCATGCAAAAGGTCAGGGGTTCGATCCCGCTTATCTCCACCATTGTCTAAGCCCTGATTTTTCGAGCGCCTTTTAAAACAGCATTGCTGATGCAAAAAAAACGATATTTCTGCCGCTCCTTTTTCGCATGCTAAACGCCTACGCCGTTACGCGCCGCGTCTCTGGCTGCAGTACGCGAAAGCCATGCGTGCCGTCTCGATCCAGCTGCGCCACCAGCCATACTCCCAGTCGAGGTAAGCCTGCATCGTCGTAGGATCGAATCGATGCCTTCATACGGACAGCGATAGCGAGCGATCGATGGCGGGCGACAACAGCGTCGCTTCTCTGGCTTCCGTCGGTAGTCCGGCGTTGCGCTAAGCGCTATTGTCGCGCGCCAGTAGATAAACCGTGCAGCGTCGAGCGCAGCAGCTAGGCAGCGCCGGGAATATGGCTTGTCACATGGTTGGCGCGCGTGGTGAAGTCCAGCATCTGGGTATCGCCCTGCAGCAGCCAGTCGCTCAGCTGCTGCAGCGAAACCGTCTCGGCGGGCGCCTGCGTCGTCCAGCCGCGCTGAAGTCATGCAACTGCAGGCCGTCAAACATCGCCACGTCCCAGCCCAACTGCGCCAGCCAAGAGGCCGCCATGCTAGCGCGCACGCCGTCGTTATCCACCAGCACGATGCGCGCCGCGCAGGCTGGTGTAGTAGGTCGGTCTTCCTGCACCAGCTGTCCGTCCGGCACGTGACGGCTGCCCGGCAGATGGCCGACGGCATATTCTTCGGTGTCGCGCACGTCGAACAGGTAGGTGGTGTGCGGCTCCTGCTATCAGCGCGCCACGCCGACACGATTCGCTACCTGACACGCCAGCGTCCAGCCGGTGGTGCCGTTGCGCAGCGCATAAACCGGATTGCAGATGCCGGCGTTGACCAGTGACTGGGTGCCGATAATTTTCGGCTGCAGCATGGCTGACAACCGACATGGAAGCGGTCGACATCGCGGTCGCAGTAATGTTGTACATGCAGCGCTGCGACATTTTGCCGAGAATATTCTTATAGACATAAAGTTTTCTGACTGTCCCAGAATCAGAGAGCTAACGGCGTTGAAGGATTCCAGCTTGCCCATGCCGTTGACTTTCGACAGCACGATGCCAATGTCGCGAATCACCCATGGCAGAATTTGGAAGTGCTGCAGGATGCTAATCAGCGCGGAGATAAAGACGATTGCGTGGAGCACGTTAAGGAAGAAGAAGTCGAGGATCTTGTAGTTGATGCCTTTGCCGGCATACTTGAGAAGATGGTCGAACAGGCCGGCGAACCCTTTTAGGAAAAACCACGCCATCAGCACTTCAATGACTAGAAGCTGGACAATGTAGCGAATACGAATACTTTTACGGTCGTGGCTGACGAGTAACGCTAGCACGCCTACCACTTCCAGTGCTAAAAGGAAGTGCAAAATATGGGACATGCTTGCTCTAGATTTAAGAAGGGTTGTAATTTGCTGCGTATCTATATGACGCGTTACTTAAAAGCGAGACCAAATTTACATTAAATTTATTGTTTATAATATGTTTGACGTGTAGAATAAGCAGAACTGCCCATTTTGGCAGTGCCTTGCTTTGTCCAGAATTATAGCAATTGCTATTATTTATAGCAATACCTATTACAACGATAACGAAGACCCCATTTCACTTGCCGCGATCAGGCCATAAGCTGGCAGGGTTAACACGCGTTTAGACAGGTAGAGAATTATGTTTGAGAGTCGTACCGCCGAGCGTCCCGCTCACGGAGCCAGAAAAATCAAGCTCGAGCTGCTTGGCCCGGCGTTTATCGCCGCCATCGGTTATATCGACCCAGGCAACTTCGCCACCAACATTCAGGCGGGCGCCGCCTATGGCTACAAGCTGCTGTGGGTGGTGGTCTGGGCCAATATTATGGCGATGGTCATTCAGCTGATGTCCGCCAAGCTCGGCATTGCCACTGGTAAAAACTTGGCTGAACATATCCGCGATCGCTTTCCGCGTCCGGCGGTCTGGTTTTACTGGGTGCAGGCGGAAATCATCGCTATGGCGACGGACCTGGCAGAGTTTATCGGCGCGGCGCTCGGCTTTAAGCTGCTGCTCGGCATCTCGCTGTTGCAGGGCGCGGTGCTGACCGGCGTAGCAACTTTTCTGATCCTGATGCTGCAAAGCCGCGGCCAGAAACCGCTGGAGCTGGTGATTGGCGGCCTGCTGCTGTTTGTCGCGGTGGCCTATATCGTCGAGCTTTTCTTCTCGCAGCCGAAAGTCAGCAAGCTAGTGATCGGCATGGCGCTGCCTTCACTGCCGACCTCGGATGCGGTGTTCCTCGCGGCGGGCGTGCTGGGCGCGACCATTATGCCTCACGTGATCTATCTCCACTCGGCGCTGACGCAGGGCGGGAAAAACGGCAATAAAAGGCAGCGCTACTCTTCGACCAAGCTCGACGTGGCGATCGCCATGACCATCGCCGGCTTTGTTAACTTGGCGATGATGGCGACCGCCGCCGCCGCGTTTCACTTCAGCGGCCACAGCGGCATCGCCGAACTCGATCAGGCTTATCTGACACTGACGCCGCTGCTCGGCCATGCGGCGACGACGGTGTTCGGCCTCAGCTTGGTGGCGGCGGGACTCTCCTCGACCGTGGTGGGCACGCTAGCCGGCCAAGTGGTGATGCAGGGCTTTATCCGCTTCCATATTCCGCTGTGGGTGCGCCGACTGGTTACCATACTGCCTTCCTTTATCGTCATTATGGCAGGCTGGGATCCGACGCGTATTCTGGTTATGAGCCAGGTGCTGCTGAGCTTCGGCATCGCGCTGGCGCTGGTGCCGCTGCTCTCCTTTACCGGCAACCTCGACATCATGGGCGAGATGGTCAATTCGCGTCTGATGCAGAACGCCGGCCACGCTATCGTGGTTCTGGTGGTGGCGCTAAACGGCTATTTGCTGGTCGGCGAAGTGCTCGGTCTGTAAAGATAAAAAACGCCCGGTTCGACCGGGCGTTTTTTTAATGGTGGTGATGGTAGTCATGACGATTGTGTGGCGGTCGTGATGACACTACGCCTCGGCCAGTGGTGGCGTTGCTCGCGCTCCCCACTCCACTGCTGCTGACGTCGCCACTCTTCATGGCGCCACCAGCGATGATTATTGTATTGATAACGGTCGTGCCACCAGCGCGGCTCTCGCCAGCGGCCGCCGTCCCAGTAGTAACCGCGACGATCGCGGTCTGTCAGATGTAGCGTCACGCCCGGCGCCAGATTAATGGTGGCTCCGGCAGCCTGAACGTTGTGGATCGCCAATGGCGACAGGCAGGTCAGCAAAACAGCAAAAATCGCGAATTTCATCTTTTTCTCCTTGTCAGCGGCGGGACTGCTGCGGGCATTGTGCTCACATATTGCTTGTGTGGCGAGTAGAGTGTCGCTGACAATTGCGAGGAAATTCTGAAGAAAAAGGGGATTGAGACAATTCCGTTTGCCGAAACGCCCGGCGTCAGCCGGGCGGCTAAGAGGTTACAGCAGCACGTCTTCGATGTCGGACAGCTCGGCGATAGTGAAATAGCGGTCCGCGGTGACGCGCGCGTCGCGCAGGGTACACGCCAGTACCATCTGCGCTAGCTTTTTGACCGCGCTGCTGCGCAATCTCATTCAGCTTGCGCACTTTTCCCATATTCTCGTCAATCAGCTGCTCTTCGCGCAGGAACTTGCTGCTGCTGGCGACGCGCGAATCTTCGGGAATGCCCTGCAGATAGCGGTAGGTCAGGACGTCGCCGCCCAGCGGAGAGAAGGCGATGCAGCCCGACGTCGTTTTCGCCTAAGGTCTCCAGCAGGCCGTTTTCCTGGCCGTGTTCGAACATCGAGTAGCGCGGCTGGTGAATCAGGCAAGGCGTGCCGAGATCGTGCAGGATAGCGATTCACTCCCGCCGCGCGATCGGCCGGATAATTTCAGATATTTGCGCGATCCTCGATTTTTCTCTGCCGAACTTGGCGGCGGGCTGTAGTTATTCGCCAGATCAAAATGGGTAATGCCGCGATCGCGAACGCGTGGCGCAGCAGTTCACGGCTGTTGTCGACGCGCGTGCTGTCGCTGAAGTTATGCCACAGGCCAAGGGAAATCAGCTCTATTTTTCCCCTGTTGAACAATGAGGGCTATAGGGTGGAGCGGGCCATCCACGGCGCCACGCAGCGTTATAGTGATATTGCACAGTGGAACTTGACCCTGCTGTGCTGCAGGCGTTCTGTCTGCACGGAGAGACGCAAAGCTGGCGCGTCGTCAAAAGCGTTCAGCTGGAAGAGGTGATGGCACGACTTTAGGCGGCCGTCTGCCTGACGCTGGTCGAGGTAATGATGCTCAAAGACGATCTGCCGCCGTTGTTGCGTAAGGTGACAACCTGCCTCGCGTAGCGCAACGGAGGATAACAGAGGATAAGATTCGGAATGTTGCCGCGGTCAAGCGTCTTGCTGGACGGGTAGGCTGTCCGCACTACCTTCAACGCTCGCCTTTTGTCGTAGCGAGCGTTGTTGTTTTACCGGCAGACTTTTATAGTGTCCTGCATCTTAGGGACCCCAAGCGGAGCAACAAAAGAATGACAACTTATGCCTTGGTCGGCGACGTCGGCGGCACTAACGCGCGACTCGCCCTGTGTGAGGTGGAAACCGGTAGCATCTCCCAAGCCAAAACATTCTCAACTTTAGATTATGACAGCCTCGAAGCTGTCATCCGCCACTACCTTGGCGAGCAGCTGCATAGTGTAAAAGACGGCTGCATCGCTATTGCTTGCCCTATTACGGAAGACTGGATCGAAATGACCAACCATGACTGGGCTTTTTCCACCAGCAAAATGAAAGCCAGCCTTGGCTTCGATCACCTTGAAATCATCAACGACTTCACCGCCGTTTCGATGACGATTCCGATGCTAACGGCCGAGCATGTGATCCAGTTCGGCGGCGTCGAGCCGGTGAAGGATAAACCTATCGCGATTTACGGCGCGGGCACCGGTCTAGGCGTCAGCCATCTGGTGCATGTCGATCGACGCTGGGTCAGCCTGCCAGGCGAGGGCGGCCACGTCGATTTCGCCGCCAACAGCGACGAAGAATATTTGATCCTCGAGGTGCTGCGCGCCGAGCTGGGCCATGTGTCGGCAGAGCGCGTGCTGTCCGGCGCCGGGCTAGTTAACCTCTATCGCGCCATCGTCAGGGCAGACAACCGCGTGCCGGAAAACCTTAAGCCGAAGGATGTCTCTGAGCGCGCGCTGGCCCACAGCTGCACTGACTGCCGTCGCGCGCTGTCGCTGTTCTGCGTGATTATGGGGCGTTTCGGCGGTAACTTGGCGCTTAACCTCGGCACCTTCGGTGGCGTTTATATCGCCGGCGGCATCGTGCCGCGCTTCCTTGAATTCTTTAAGGCGTCTGGCTTCCGCGCCGCTTTTGAAGATAAAGGGCGCTTCCGCGACTACGTTTCCCGCATTCCGGTCTATATGATCACCCACGATCAGCCTGGCTTGTTAGGCGCAGGCGCGCATCTGCGACAGACGCTGGGGCGTATTCTGTAAATCTCTTCTGAAACGGCCAGCGGGCCGTTTTTTTGTTGGCGCTACAGGTACGGGCGCAGGTGAATGAAGCGATTAACATTGATGCGCCTGTTCGCTTACAGGCGCATCAGCTCGCGAAAGCGCTTGACCTTGCTGCGGCTGACCGGCACCTGACACGCGAGATCGCGCAGCTTTTTGACGCGGTGATGCACATTCAGCAGGCCGATCTTGTTGCCCGACATTTCATAGTTCGCCACGCGCTGCATCACCTCGTCGCTGATGCTTGGCCCGGTGTCGCGTACGGCGATACGCACCCGATCGCCGTGAGCCTTCACGCTTAGCGTCACCACGCCTTTGCCGCGGCAGGGCAGCTCTAGAGCTCAATCTCGTCTATCTGCATATGACCTATGAGCGGCAGAATGTCGTTATCGAACATACAGCGCAGTTCGGCTGCATATTTTTCCGACCACACGACGGATTTGTGGGCATACCACTCTTTGGAGATGCCAGCGAAGGTCTAGGCGTCCGGCACCTTTTCTTCTTCTTTGCCTGTTTTTGCTGAGCAGGATCGACGCCAGACAGTAGTTTCATTTTTCGCTTCCGACTGTCGCGCGCGCTTCTGTCAGGGATATCTACGGGCAGGGACCAATGACCAGCGTTTTCTCTTTGCCGTCAAAACGGTAGCGGAGGCGCTACACCTTTTCCCCGGTAGGCGAGACAAAAAGGGAAAGGCTTCCTGCGTCAGCTAGGCGATATGACTTATCCTTAAGTTTAGCGACGCCGATCCGCTTTACCGTAAGCATGCGGGCATAATTCTGGATGCAAGTTACGTTGTGACCACAATATGCCCGCAAAAACCGGGGTTCGTATCGATTTTGCTCAGACAGGCCTGAAATCAAGCAGGGCAGCGGGTTGGTTCGTATCGGTAGAAGCGGGTCAGGATGGCGTCCCCTGCAGGAATCGAACCTGCAACTAGCCCTTAGGAGGGGCTCGTTATATCCCTTTAACTAAGGGGACCGCGACGCGCAGCATAGCGCAAACGCGCCGCAAGAATAACCCAACGGCGGCGCGTTCGCTCATTTTCTTAACAGCTTAGCGCTGCTTCTCCTGTTTTACCGCCCGCTCATATTGTTGCGGATCTGCGCATGGATGATCAGTGCGAAGATTAGCGTGCCGCCGGTAATATTGTCCAGCAGCGGCGGCAGCGTGAACGGCCAGATAAACCCTTGTCGGCTTACTTGGCCGTTAAAGACCAGATAGAGGATTTCCACAGAGCCCACCACGATATGCGCCAGATCGCCCAGCTCGACTAGCCAAGTCATCATCACGGTAACGACTAGCTTGGTGGTGCCCACATACGGCATCATCTACACCATCGTAACGATAATCCAAACGGAAATCAACGCATTAGCGAATATCTCGCTAGCAGTGTTTTCCATCACTTTCTAGCTGATGGCGCTAAACGCTTGGCGCGTCGCGTTGTCGAAAATCGGCATCTCCGCAAAGGCGAGCGCGGTGCCGATCAGGTTGCCCAGCAGCACTAGTCCCCACCGCAGCAGCAGGCTGATATTGCCCATCGTCAGTTTGTGCATAACCGGCAGCACCGCCATCACCGTGTTTTCGGTAAACAGCTGCTAGCACGCCATAATGACATTGATGACAAGGCTTAAGGTGTAGCCCAGATTTTCCAGCAAAAAGGCGCCGGGCAGGCCATTGAGATGCACCTGAAAAATCCCTTTTGCCATCAGTGACCGACAGACCGGCCGCAATCGCCGACCAGAGCAGTGCCATTCCGTCGCGTTCTAACTCCTTTTCGCCATCTCTTCATGTATCGCCGCCGCGCGCGAGGGTAGGGCGTCTTCGTCGACCTCGATCTCCTCTCCATGCTCTTTTTCTTCGCTGTCGATATCGTTTTTATCTTGGTGAACAGATGGGGAAAGTTTCATGTTTGCTCCTTATTATAATTGCTACGCTTAATAGCGTAGCCTGTTTTGGCAAAGGCGAAATGTAACTATCATTTCCAATGAAGCGTTACAAAGTTTTAATGCAGAGCATTTTTTAAGCATATTCACCTCGGAAGAGGCGTAAACATCAAGCATCGAAGGACCAAACGGTGCCGGTAAAACCTCGCTGCTGCGTCTGCTGGCGGGGGGGCTAAGCCGCCCGTAAGAGGACGAGGTGCGCTGACAGGGCCAGCTGACGGGTCAACAGCGCGAACAGTGGCATCTTTTTGAAGCGCTGGCGTGCGCCGATCTGCTGGGCTATGAAGAGGTGCCGGTGGCGCAGCTCTCCGCGGGTCAGCGCCGCGTGGCGCTGACCTGGCTCTGGCTTAGCGAGGCCGCGCTGTGGATCTTGAATGAGCCGCTCACGGCGATAGACAAAGAGGGTGTGGAGAAATTAATGAGGCACTTTACTTAACATGCCGAACAGGGCGGATCGGTTATTCTTACCACCCATCAGAATCTGCTAAAAGCCATGCGCGGGTGCGAAAAATACGGCTTACTGGCGCGGAGTCGATCTTCTTCTGATCTTACTGTCGCCGCTGGCGGCGCTGCTGCTGTCGCTCGATTTCAGCAGTTAGCTGGCAATGGCGCTGACGCTACAGCTTCCGCATTATGTATATTCATGTGCCGGCGGCGATGTAGTCGATGGGTGTCTATGCCGCGATAGCGGTCGCTGCTTTTATTGGTCTGGTTCGGCAGATAAATATGGCGGATCTGGTCTCGACCGCGATGGCGCCGGTCGGCGCGGTCTTTACCTTTATCGCTCTGATCACCGGTTCGCCTAGGGCAAGCCGGTAGGGGCACTTGGTGGATCTGGGATGCGCACCTGACCTCGGAGCTCCTCTATAATAGGCGTAATGGTGTTCTATCAGTCGGCGTTCTATCAGTCGTTCAACGACTGCCGCACGGCGGGACGCGCGGCTGGCATTCTGATCTTGGTCGGCGTGGTCAATCTGCCGATTATTCACTTCTCGTTGCAGTGTTGGAACACCCTGCATCAGGGCTCGTCAGGCATTCTGCAGCAGGCGAGCGCGCACGCCGCTGCGCTGGGCGATCCTCGGCTATCTGCCGCTGTTTGTTACTCTGCCGCTGATGCGCCTGCGCAACCTGATCCTCTACACCGAACGTCACTGTCCTTGGGTCGCGGACCTTGCCAACGGAGGCCGTAAAGCATGATGCCCGCATTCTCTTCACTGTCCACCTTTTTCGCCATGGGCGGCTACGCCTTTTACGTCTGGCTGGCGGGTGATTTGCACCCTTATTCTGCTCGGCTGGCTGCTGCAGTCTAGGGAGCGCCGGATCCGTTCGGCGAAGATGAAACAAGTCGCCGGTGAAGCTGCAGGAGATTCAATGTGAATACCTGTCGTCGTCAGCGTCTGTAAGTGGTTGTGGCGATTCTGATGGTGCTAGGCCCTCGCCACGTCGCTGGTTATGTAAGCGCTACGTTACCGCCGCGCTGGTCGCGTCCCCAGACCACCGCTGCCTAGGTGTTCCTGATTGTTGGCATCGTGCTGGGATCCGTCTGGGCATATTACGAACTCGGATGCGGCGGCTGGTGGTTCTGGGATCCGGTCGAGAACACCTCCTTTTTTATGCCGTGGCTGGGGGATACCGTGCTGATGCATTCGCTGGCGGTGACAGAAAAATGCGGCACCTTTAAGACTTGGACCATGCTGCTGGCGATCACCGTCTTTTCCCTCAGCCTGCTAGGCACCTTTCTGGTGCGCTCCGGCGTGCGGCGTGTTTATCCTCGCTTTCTTGGTGATCGTCATCGGCAGCTCGCTGCTGCTCTACGCCATCAAGGGGGCCAGGTGCGCAGTCGCGTGCAGAATGAAACCTAGTCGCGCTAATCGTTCCTGCTTGGCAACAACGTGCTGCTGATTGCCGCGATGCTGGTGGTGCACAAACAGCTCGGCCTCGACAGCATCTTGGTGGGCGAGCCGTTCTTTAACACCATGTTCAGCTAGCTGATGGTGCCGTTCGCGCTGATGCTCGGCATTGGGCCGCTGTTTAAGCTAGAGGCGCTCGATCGCCCAGGCGAGATCTACGACCAGCAGATCCTGACCGACGGCAAGCCGATCTTGCTCAACGTCTGGGCGACTTGGTATCCGATCTGCCGCGCCGAGAATCAGTATTTGAATACGCTGGCAGAGCAGGACATCCGCGTGGTGGGCATCAACTATAAAGACGATCGCACCAAAGCGGTGACCTAGCTCAATACGCTAGGCAACCCTTACGCCCTCAGCCTGTATGACGGCGACGGCATGCTGGGGCTGGATCTCGACGTCTATGACGCGCCGGAAACCTTTCTGACCGACGACAAAGGCATTATCCGCTACCGCCACGCGGAAGATTTAAACGCCCGCGTCTGGCAGCAGGAAAAGTGCTGCCGCTGTGGCGGAAATACAGTAAGGAGAGCGCGTGAAACGCCTGCTTCTTCTTTTTTGCGGCCTGCTAGGCTGTGGGCGGCGATCGATGTAGGAGGAGCAGTACCGCGATCTTACTGCTTCGCTGCCGCTGCCCGAAGTGCCAGAACAACAGCATCGCCGACTCGAACGCGGTGATCGTGGCGGACATGCGGCTTAAGGTGTATGAACTGATGAAGCAGAGCCAGAGCCGCCAGCAAATCATCGACTACATGGTCTCGACACTGATCCTCTGGGACGGCCCGGCGTTGTTCGCGCTGCTGGGCGGCTGATTATTATTCAGCGCAGCCGCCAGCGACCTGTTCCTCGCCGCGGGGCGGCAACCTGCGCACGCTTGGCCTGCTGGCGTTTGATGCCTATAAGCAGCAGTATGACTAGGCTATCAGCGCCTGGCAGACTATGCTGAAATAGATACCGGCAGCTAATCGACGTCGCACGATGATCGTACGCAGCTGGCGCTGACGGTGACGTTGACGCCGGAGGTAGAAAAAATTTTACCGCCGGGCGGAGTCATGTATATTTCTGTTTCTGACGATGTTTCACTGTTGCCCGTGGCCGTTAAGCACTTGCCTGAGCTACTTAGCGTTATCACTTACGCTGGAGACAGCAATGCCATTATGCCGGAGCACCTGCTTTCGGCGTAGCATTAGGTACAGGTTCGAGTGCGTATTTCCCGCGACGGCAGCACCAGTCCGCAATCCGGCGACTAGTTTGGTCTGAGCGCGGTGACTCCTTGGGATGGTCATCAGTACATGGCTGTGGAGATTAATCAAGAGCAGCCCTGAAGCGATACTTTATTAAACCGCACAGGGAGATAATAATGGCTTACCGCCTGACCAGCTTGGTTTTTGCCAGCGTCATTCTGGCTGGATGTGCTAGTTCAAAGCCGGTGAGCGAGGCGCCTGCGCAGCGCAGAGATCCGCTTGAAGGCTTTAACCGCACGATGTTTAACTTTAACTACAACGTGGTGGATCC
>BBOA01000014.1 GCA_001485295.1 Type-B symbiont of Plautia stali | reverse complement strand
ATATGAATTATTATTTAACTGTAATTATTACGTCACGTAATAAGGGCCGGCGGATTATAGGGACTGACCAGAAGCTGACAAATCAGGCCAGTGCGGCAAGTATAGGTCTGACCTGTATGCAGGTTGCAATATTTTTTTAAAATATTTCTGAGTTGATCTGCAAAATTACGATCCGCTTAACAAAACCGGCAGCGCAGAGAGCAGCATAACAATTCTAATTTTTTTAGCCAAAATTTTATTTTGATATTAGTTACTTATCGAGTATGACATCACTCAAAAGCAGTGAGAAGCGTAAAATTTCGCGCATTCAACCAGATTGCTAAACAGACTTATTCTCGGGAAAACGCAATGACGAATACCATGAATAAATGCAGTGCCAATGAGACCGCTGCCTGCTGTTGCGTCGATGTCGGCACCGTGATGGATAACAGCGACTGCACCGCCAGCTAGACGGACTGCGCACGCCGTTTCTGCGCTAGGCGACAAGTTTCCACACCATTTTCGCCGTCGAGCTGGGTCGGATGGTGGTCGGCGAACTGATGGCGCGCAGCGAACTCCTCGCCGAAGCGATAGAACAACTGGTGTTCGGCCGGGTGATCCAGATGCTGGAAGCGCCCAAGATCGCGCGGGAGATTGTGCTCAGCAGCGGGCTGGGCGTGTACACCGACGCCTACAGCGTCAGTTGCACCTGCGCCATTAGCTTTCAGGCGGTCGCCAACGTGGCGGAAGCCTGATAGCGGGCGCCATCAGCGCCGGCATCGCCGGCGGCACGGACTCCTCTTCAGTGCTGCTGATCAGCGTCAGCAAAAGCTTGGCGCGCGCTGCTCGATCTCAGCAAGGGGCGTAGCCTCGGCCAGAAAATAGCGATCCTGCGCTGCCCGCGGTCGCTGAGTACTCCACCGGACTGCGTATGGGCGATACGGCGGAGCAGATGGCGAAAAGCCATGGTATTACGCGCGCCGCGTACGCTACGATCGCACCTACCTCGCCGCTGGCGCTGGATCGCCCGGGTGTCGGGCTAAGCCATATAACGCTGATAGATATGCATGAAGCCTTTACCGCCCAGACGCTGTGCAACCTGCAGTGCTTCGGCGATGAACGCTTCGCGCGTGAAAAACTGAATCGTCCGCACGCGCTGGGCGAGGTCGACGAAGCGCGCTTTAACGTGCTCGGCGGTTCTATCACCTATGGTCATCTAGTCATCCTTTCGCCGCTACCAGCGCGCGCATGATCACCTAAACGCTACATGAGCTACGGCGGCGCGGCGGCAGCCTAACGCTGGTGACCGTCTGTGCAGCGGGCGGCTTGGACGTAGCAATGGTTCTGGAGGCGGAATAATGGAGTAGAGGGCTTTTCACTTACAGATGCGCCCGCATCACGTCGGCGTGATCGCCATTGACGTGGTGGGCGAGAAAATTAAATACCCTACACGCCGCCTTTGCGCAGCAGCTGGCGGCGGTGATTGACGAGGCGCAGCGCGATCCGCAGCTAGCGGGGCTGGTGTTGATCTCCGGCAAGCCTGACAATTTCATCGCCGGCGCCGATATCGGAATGATCGCCGACTGCCGCAGCGCGCAGGAGGCGGGGTCGCTAGCGCGCTAGGACCATCGCGGCTCTGCCGTTTCTGGTGGTGGCGGCGATCCGCGGCGCCTGCCTAGGTGGCTAACTAGAGCTGGCGCAGCGCGAAACCGCTCGTAAAACCCACGGCAACTATCCGGCCGTGCAGTGCATTATCGAGGTGGTACGCGCCGGCATTGCGTACCCTGTTCTTTGCCAGCACGGCGATGAAAAAAGAAAGCGGCGCAGAGGTCGAGACGCACTGCGTGCCGCACACCATTTTCGCTTCCAACACCTCATCGCTGCCGATTGCGAATATCGCCGTGCAGGCGCAGCGGCCTGAAAACGTGATCGGCCTGCACTATTTTAGTCCGGTAGAAAAAATGCCGCTGTTGGAGGTGATCCCGCACGCTGGCACCTCGGCGCAGGCGCGGGCCACCACCGTGATGCTGGCGCAAAAGCAGGGCAAAACGCCGATTGTGGTGGCGGACCGCACCGGTTTCTATGTGAATCGCATTCTCGCGCCCTATATAAATTATGAATAAAGCGATGCACTGTCTGCTAGAGGGCGAACCGATCGAGCACATCGATGGCGCTCTGGTCAAGGTGGGCTTTCCCGTTGGCCCTATTCAGCTACTGGACGAGGTCGACATCGACGTCGGCAGCAAGATCACGCCAGGATGCCGCCCTCTATTCGCTGCTGGGCGTGCAGCCCTGTGGAGAAGCAGAGCGAACAGCAGATTGCCGAGCGTGATGCTGAATGAGGCTGCGCGCTGCTTGGACGAAGGGGTAACAAGCTACGCGTACGACGGCGATACCGAGGCGTGTTTGGCATCGGCTTCCCGCCTTTTCTCGGCGGCCCGTTCCGCGCTATTATATAGACTAGCGTGGCGCGGTGGATATCGCGCAAACATTACGCGCTTTAATGCGCCAGCTCGGGGAGCGTTTCGCCCCGTGTGACGCGCTGCTGCAGGCGGAACAGCAGCAAAAGAAATTTTATATTTCCTGACCAAATGGAATACCCGCTCCGATTCAGCGGGTTAAAAAAGCGCCGCGAAAACAGGCGGCGCGGCACGATTCTGAGAAGCGCTTATTTAATAAACAACCGGTTGACTATACTCAAGCCATTGGGGTACAATACAGCATTCATTCGCAGACTGAATAGTCAGGCGCCTCCGCGCCGGGCGATATCGACAAACAACAGCGGTGCTTTAATGCAAGTTTTTATCATGCGTCACGGCGATGCTGCTCTTGAAGTCGCCAGTGATTTGGCGCGCCCTCTTACCCATTGCGGCTGTGATGAATCACGCCAGATAGCGAGCTGGCTTAATCGCCAGACGGTGGACGTAGAACATGTGCTGGTCAGTCCCTACCTTCGCGCCCAGCAGACGCTAGAGACGGTACGCGAAGCGCTAACGCTGCCGGAAGGGCAGTATACCCTACCGGAGCTGACGCCCGGCGGCGATCCCGGACTGGTGGCCTGCTATCTTCAGGCGCTGGGAAACGAAGGGGTGAAATCGGCGCTAGTGATCTCTCATCTGCCGCTAGTCGGCTATCTAGTCTCGGAACTCTGCCCGCAGGAAGCGCCGCCGATGTTTGCCACCTCCGCTATCGCCTGCGTGGATTTCGATCCCGCCAGCTGCGAGGGCAAGCTGCTGTGGCAGGTCAGCCCCTTGAAACTGGCGAAAGCCATCTGACGCCCGCGTGCTGCGCAAACAGCACATCCCTTCTCAAGGCTGCTCGGGCGGTTGCCACTCCTCGACCTCAATCAGCACCAGCACCAGCAGCGCCGCGTCGCCGCCGAACATTTTCGGCGCCTGATGGAACGCCATCACGTAGGGATGATGCGTCAGCCAGAGCGGCGGCTGCTGTTTGAGAATATATTTGCCGTGGCCGGTCATCACGCTGGCGCAGAACAGATGCTCACGACGACCGACGACAGGCGGCGATCAGCGCGCCCAGCTCCTGCTTAGCCTGCTGCTGCGTTAAGCCGTGCAGGTCAAGGAAAATCTCCGGCGTATAGTCGCTCCTCCGCAGCTTTTTCATTTCGTAATGGCTGACGTCGGCGTGCACGTAGCGCGTCGCGCCCTCCGTCGCCAGCAGCGGCTGGAACTCGCCCACCTTGCTCGGAAATCAAGCGCTTCAGCGGCAGCTCGCGGCTCTTCATCGCTAGCTTATGCACCACGGTATCCTGCATCATTTTATGCGTGCCGCTCATTAGCTGGCGAAACAGAGCCTTGTCGTCGTCATTTAGAGGGTTGTTACTCATTGCAGGCGAATCTTGTCTGATAAGGCTGTAAAACAGCGAATGGCGTTACCTTACTGTCCGATCCGCTAATTGTCAGCTTTTTCACCTTGCTGCGCTGAATTCTCCTCAGCTTCATGGCACACTATCGGCCAATTTAGCAATTAGGCCTACGGAGGGCTATGTGGACAAAATTTTCGTCGATGAGGCAGTCAACGAACTGCACACTATTCAGGATATGTTGCGCTGGGCAGTCAGTCGTTTTGCCGCAGCCGGGATCTGGTACGGTCACGGCACCGACAATCCGTGGGACGAAGCGGTGCAACTGGTCCTGCCCACGCTCTGGCTGCCGCTGGATATCCCAGAAAATATGCGCTGCGCGCGCCTGACCGGCAGCGAGCGGCACCGCATCGTGGAGCGCGTTATCCGCCGCGTCAACGAGCGCATTCCGGTGGCCTACCTGACAAATAAAGCCTGGTTCTGCGGCCACGAATTCTACGTCGACGGACGCGTGCTGGTGCCGCGTTCGCCCATCGGCGAACTGATTGAAAACCGCTTCGTCGGCTTAGTCGCCGAGACGCCGCGTCATATCCTCGATATGTGCACAGGCAGCGGCTGCATCGCTATCGCCTGCGCTTACGCTTTCCCGGAAGCGGAGGTGGACGCGGTGGATATCTCCTATGACGCGCTGGCCGTCGCAGCGCAGAATATCGAAGAGCACGGCCTGGTCCATCACGTTACGCCGATCCGCGCCGATCTATTCCGCGGATTGCCGCCGGTGAAATATGATCTGATCGTCACCAATCCGCCCTACGTGGATGCGGAAGATATGGCGGATCTGCCGAACGAGTATCGCCACGAACCAGAGCTAGGGCTGGCGGCGGGCAGCGACGGCCTCAAGCTGGTACGCCGCATTCTCGCCTGCGCGCTCAACTACCTGAGCGACAACGGCGTACTGATCTGCGAAGTGGGCAACAGCATGGTGCATATGATCGAGAAGTATCCCGACGTGCCCTTTACCTGGCTGAAGTTCGATAACGGCGGCGGCGGCGTCTTTATGCTGACGCGCCAGCAGATCGTAGATGCACAACATCACTTCTCTATTTATAAAGACTGAGCGAACGCTTCGCAACAAGGAATCACCATGGCCGGAAACAGCATTGGACAATTTTTTCGCGTAACCACCTTCGGCGAGTCGCACGGCATCGCGCTGGGCTGCATCGTTGACGGCGTGCCGCCGGGCATTCCGCTGACCGAAGCGGATATCCAGCATGACCTCGACCGCCGCCGTCCCGGCACCTCGCGTTATACCACGCAGCGGCGCGAGCCGGATCAGGTGAAAATTTTGTCCGGCGTGTTTGAGGGCGTCACCACCGGCACCTCGATCGGCCTGCTGATTGAAAACACTGACCAGCGCTCGCAGGACTACGGCGCGATCAAAGATCTGTTCCGTCCCGGTCACGCTGACTACACCTACGAGCAGAAGTATGGCCTGCGCGACTATCGCGGTGGCGGTCGCTCTTCGGCGCGTGAAACCGCAATGCGCGTCGCGGCGGGCGCCATCGCAAAAAAATATCTGCAGATGAAGCATGGCGTCGTGGTACGCGGCTATCTAGCTCAGATCGGCGATGTGGTGTGCGAACTGAAGGACTGGAGCATCATGGAAGAGAATCCCTTCTTCTGTCCGGACGCCAGCAAGCTGGAAGCACTGGATGAGCTAATGCGCGCCCTGAAAAAAGAGGGCGACTCTATCGGCGCGAAGGTCACGGTGATGGCGGAAAACGTGCCGCCGGGCCTCGGTGAGCCGGTGTTCGATCGCCTCGACGCCGATCTGGTGCACGCGCTGATGAGCATCAATGCGGTAAAAGGGGTGGAGATAGGCGACGGCTTCGCGGTGGTGAACCAGCGCGGCAGCCAGCATCGCGACGAGATCCGTGCCAGCGGTTTTCAGAGCAACCATGCGGGCGGCATACTCGGCGGCATCAGCAGCGGTCAGACCATCAGAGCCAACCTAGCAATGAAGCCGACCTCTAGCATCACCGTGTCGGGCAAGACCATCACCCGCAGCGGTGAAGAGGTAGAGATGATCACCAAAGGGCGCCACGATCCCTGCGTGGGCATTCGCGCGGTGCCGATCGCCGAAGCGATGATGGCGATCGTGCTGATGGATCATCTGCTGCGCCAGCGCGCCCAGAACGCGGACGTTACCAGCGTCGTACCGCGCTGGTGACGCCCCATGAAACGTCTGTTTATCACTACTCTTGGCGCTGTTGATCAGCGCCTCAAGCTTGGCCGCGATGCCCTATCAGCGTATTCAGAGGAACTAGGCGTCCACCTGACGATGCAGGCTATCATCAAAGGTTTCGACAAGGGTATTAATATCGCTAAGCCAGAGATCGAGCGGCGCGCGGCCACCATCGAACAGCAGGTGTTGGCAGCCGGGCAGAGCGACAGGCCTGGCGCTGCAGTGCACCACCTAGGGACTCAGTTCCGGCCAGCGCTGATGCGCCGCTGCCAAATCAGCCTGGGTCAGCGGAAATTTTTCATAACTGATAAAGTGCACCCGCCGCAGCGCGGCCTCCGGCTGCGCCTGCTGAAAGGCGTCGAACGCCTGCCATAACGTAAGAAAGTTAAGCCCGGTGCCGAAGCCGCTCTCCGCCACGATAAAGAGATCGCGAGGATGATGCATGAAGCGTTCAGGCAAATCGTTGCCACCCAAAAAGACGTAACGCGTCTTTTTCAGGCTGTTTTCATTGGAAAAATAGACGTCTTCAAAGGCTCGGTAAACAGGTGTACCCTTTTCATTCCAGCTCAGCTGGGCATGTTCAACCGGGAATAATTTCACGGCAAAGGCTCGTTTTTCAGGCAGTAGCGTGATTTTAGCGACCAGTGTCATATGACGCAAATTTACAAAAGGAAATGGCTAATCGGACTTGTTCGGCGTACAAGTGTAAGCTAGAGTGCATGTCAATCCAAAAGAAGTGGAATAAGGACAACTGAATGAAACGTGCAGTGATTACTGGCTTGGGGATTGTTTCCAGCATTGGTAATAACCAGCAGAAAGTGCTGGCTTCTCTGCGTGAAGGCTGTTCCGGCATAACCTTCTCTCAGGAGATGAAGGATGCCGGCATGCGTAGTCACGTCTGGGGCAACGTCAAACTGGATACCACCGGCCTTATTGATCGCAAAATTGTGCGTTTTATGAGTGATGCGTCTATCTATGCTTACCTCTCTATGGAAGAGGCGATCAAAGATTCCGGTCTGACCGGCGAACAGTATCAGAGCAACCCGCGCGTGGGTCTGATTGCCGGTTCCGGCGGCGGCTCGCCGCGCTACCAGGTCTTCGGCGCCGACGCGATGCGCAGCCCACGCGGCCTGAAAGCGGTTGGCCCATACGTGGTGACCAAAGCGATGGCGTCCGGCGTTTCCGCTTGCCTCGCCACGCCGTTTAAAATCCATGGCGTAAACTACTCCATTAGCTCCGCCTGCGCCACATCTGCGCACTGTATTGGCAACGCGGTCGAGCAGATCCAGCTGGGCAAACAGGATATCGTCTTTGCCGGCGGCGGCGAAGAGCTGTGCTGGGAAATGGCGTGCGAATTCGACGCTATGGGCGCGCTCTCGACCAAATACAACGACTCGCCGCAAAAAGCTTCCCGTACCTATGACAGCGAGCGCGACGGCTTCGTTATTGCCGGCGGTGGCGGTATGATCGTGGTCGAAGAGCTGGAGCATGCGCTGGCGCGCGGCGTGCATATCTACGCCGAAATCGTCGGCTACGGCGCCACCTCAGACGGCGCGGACATGGTTGCACCATCGGGTGAAGGCGCGGTGCGCTGCATGAAGATGGCGATGCAGGGCGTGGATACGCCGATCGACTACCTTAACAGTCACGGCACCTCCACGCTGGTAGGTGACGTGAAAGAGCTGGGCGCGATCCGTGAAGTCTTTGGCGACAAAACCCCGGCTATCTCTGCCACCAAAGCGATGACCGGCCACTCCTTGGGCGCGGCAGGCGTGCAGGAAGCGATCTACACCCTGCTAATGCTGGAGCACGGCTTTATCGCGCCGAGCATCAATATCGAAACGCTGGATCCAGCGGCGGAATGCATGAACATCGTTACTAAGCCGACCGAGAAAGCGCTAACCACCGTGATGTCTAACAGCTTCGGCTTCGGCGGCACCAACGCGACACTGACGATGCGCAAGTTTCAGGCGTAATCGCTAAAAATGCTCTAAAAAGGGCAGGTCTGACCGGCCCTTTTTCTTTTATGGATCAGGTGCAGACGCGTTTTACATCAGGGAGTACCATTTGGTATGACCACCACCGCAAATGAGCCGCGGGCCGCTTCTGCCTTGCCACTGGCCTGCTCCTCGCTACCTACCTGACCGCCGGCTTGGCGCTGCCGGTGATTCTGCTCTATGTGCATTAGGAGCTGGGCATAAATAGCGTGATGGTCGGCATGGCGGCCTGTTTTCAGTTCTTCGCCACGCTGCTGATGCGCGGCTTCGTCGGTCTCCGCGCCGATCGGCACGGAGCCAAGCGCACCACGCAGCAGGGGATGCTGGCGATCCGGGCTGGTGATGTCGTGGAACGGCATGGCGATCTACGGCGCGCTGCTCGGTCTGCTACTGCACCAGCCCGGTGGCTTCGCGCTGCTGGGCGCGGGTGGCGACGGTGGCCGCTCAACAGCGCCATTCGGCCGGTGCGGGTGGTGGGCGGCGAGAGCGGCCCTCACTGTTTAGCGTGATCCGCACGCTTTTCCAGCTAGGTCTCGCACTGGCACGGCAGGGTGTCGGTGATCGGCACCTTTTACCTCGCTCTACTTCGCCGCACAGCAGTGGAGCAATACGGGCTTTACGCTGACGGCGTTCGGTGTCGCCTTCGTGCTGGTGCACCTGCTGTTCGGCGGCACGTGGTGGCATTCGCGGCGCCCTGATTTTTCTGCTGGTGGAAGCGGCCGGCCTGCTGCTGGCCTTTGCCGCCAGCGTCTGGATGGCGCTGATCGGCATGCCATGACCGGCTGCGGCTGTTCGCTGAACTTCCCGGCTCTGGGGGTTGAAGTGGTGAAACGGGTCTCGCCGCAGGTATACGGCACGGCACTGGGCGGCTTCTCCGCCTTCCGTCGCCTGCGGCGGCAGCGCGCTGTGTCCGTCCATCACGCTACGCGCTTGGCCGAACGGCGCCACCAGCGCGGAAGGCACTACCATCCACGCTAGACGTAGGGAAGGGAAGATCCATTTAGAAAAGGTGCCCAGTGTGATCACCCGACTATGGCGATCCAGCCCCTGCATTGCGGGCGTCGGACGATCGTCATAGTGAAATTTACTGTCGTAATGATCCTAGATAATCCAGCTGTCGTGGCGCTGCGCCCATCCCAGTCACGCTAGGTGACGTGCCAAGCTCATCAGCGCGCCGGCGCGGGCATCACAGTTGCGGCAAAGGTGCCTCGACCCAGTTCGCGGCGAAGATAGCCTTCGCTTTCCAGCTGCGCATAGGCCGCCTCCACCGTCACATGCGACAGGCTAAGATCGCCCGCCCGCTGACGCGTCGAAGGCAGTTTTTGCACGACGCTAAGATGGCCGCCGGCAATCGCCTGGCGCACAGACGTTCGCGTAGTCCGCCCTGCGCGTGGTAGCTGAAAAG
Organism: Type-B symbiont of Plautia stali; assembly: GCA_001485295.1. Taxonomy (GTDB): domain Bacteria; phylum Pseudomonadota; class Gammaproteobacteria; order Enterobacterales; family Enterobacteriaceae; genus Pantoea. The sequence continues at coordinate 43,215 of BBOA01000014.1, read as the reverse complement.
CGTCAGCAGCGGCGTGCTTATAATGGTCTTATTTCATTGCGCATATGGGTCTCATAGCATATGGGTCTCATAGATGAGTCCACTTTGCCGTAAACTGCCCTGACACCACAACAGGAGAATCACTATGTCACAGGTTTTACGTTTTCCGCCACCGACGTCGCAGCAGAGCCTCGATTATCTGTAAAACAAACTAGCCTGCTACGCCGACGCTTGGGATGTCGCGGAGGATCTCGCCTATTAGTTCACGGCGATCGTGGTCATTGACGCGCGGTCGCCGGAAGCCTACCGCGCTGGGCATATTTGCGGCGCGGTGAATTTTCCCCATCGCGCGATGGATGGTGAAAGCACGGTGCGACAAGGTGTATGTCACCTACTACGACGGCATCGGCTGCAATGGCTCGACAAGAGCGGCGTACAAGCTAGCGACGCTGGGATTTCAGGTGAAGGAGCTTGATCGGTGGGCTGGACTTCTGGCGGCGCGCAGTGCGGCTACAGCGTGCTGTCCGCCAACGCTCTGCATCGGCGTGAGCACCGTCTTCGGCGTCGCTTGGAAGCGCTGCTGACTGTAATCCTGCAGCCGCTGACGCTCGTTGCGATCGAGCGGCTGCTTCAGCGAGGCTTCCACAGCACCTGCAGCGGCGGCGCGCTGTACTGGCTCAGAGTCAGGCTCACCTGCAGATATTGCATCAATTGCATCAGTAGCGGGAAATGGCGCGAAGGGATGGGATCGCCGCTGGTTAGGTTCACCAGCTTCAGCGCCGAAGCCCAGATTTTGCCGGTCGGTTCGCCCGTCGCTGATTGAGCGTCTGATGCTCGGCGGGCAGTAGCGAGCGGCCGGTGGTGAGCGACTGCTGCGGCTGCGGGGTCGCCATCTGGCCGTTCTGCAGCATGGTCAATACCTGCCACAGCTGATCCTGCGTCAGCGAACTCAGCACCGTCTAGTCGAACTGCTGGCGGATAAAGTCGTTCATCGCCTGGCGGTTATTGCCCTGCGGCACCAGATAGGGAGATCGGGTTTATTCAGCCAAGGGCCGACGCGCCCTGAGTGGCGTTTTCAGGCGCTGGGCGAGCATGATGCCGCCGATCCAGTGTTAGGCGTGCAGCTACTTATGCGGGAACAGCACCGCGATAACGGCGGTAAAAACGGGAAAGAAGTTTATAAAAAGGCTAATAGGGCTGGCGCCCAGCTGCTGCATGCCGAGGATCCAGCAATAATCGAAGCGAACAGCCCGGCAAACAGCACTAGCGGAATATTCTGTGCGTTTAGCACAACGTCGGGCGCGCGCAGGAAGCCAGGTAGCAGCAGGACGCCGAAGCAGAGCTGCACATAGAGGCTCTGCCAGTTGGGCAGCGGGGTTGCCCAGCGGCGGGTCATCACGCTGTAGAGCGTGTAAGAGGTCGAGGCAGCCAGCATTATCAGTTCGCCGCTGCCGAGACGCTGCAGCAGCTGAGCGGGGTGCATTTCGCTCACCAGCCACACCAGCCACACCAGCCACACCAGCCGGTGAATGATAGCACGCTACCGAAGAGAATGCCGCGCGTTGGCTCTAGCCGCAGCACCACCAGACTGAGCAGAATGGTCACAGCGGAATGGTGGCCCATCATCACCACCGAGACGCTGTGCACGGCGTAGTAGGACAAGCTCTGATAGAGCACTAGCACTATGCTAAGTATCAGCAGCCGCTACAGATTCGCTCGAATAGTCTGGCTATGACGCCAGACGCCCGGCACCGCAAAGGGCGTTAATACCGCCAGTGCCAGCAGCCAGCGGTAGAACGAGATCGCGGCAGGATCGATGCTACCGGCAGAAAGCTTGCTGACGATGGTATTCACCGAAACACCGCGAGCAGCGGAAAAAACAGATTCATGATGGACTCCTGAAAAGGAGTGCGCTCCGTGTACTTTTGACTGATTTTAAGGAGATAGTTAAAATCGGACAGAAATCCTTTGATGACCGGACAGAATGAATTTACAGGTCGAATATCAGCTACCGTAGGATGCGCGCTACAGCTGCGCTACTTTATGCGCTATGAGCAAGCCAACGCGAAAACGGAGTATCTGCCGCACGCTCACGCGTGGGGGCAGGTGATCTTTGTGACGCGTCACGTGCTGGAGATGAACGTCGAAGGTGAACGGCTGCTCACGCCTGCCACTATATCTGTCTAGATCCCGCCCCGCCAGCTATAACCATCAGCAGGCATAGTTCCGCACCTTTAACCTCGCCGCCGCGCTGTGCGACGGCCTACCGCAGCGGGCGTTCCTGCTCGACGTCGATGCCATTGTCCATGCGATTATAGATGCCTTCGCCCGCGACGGGCTGGAGCAGCCGGAGGCGCTGGAGCAGTGACGGCTGTGCGAGGTGCTGCGCGATCGACTGCGTCTGGCGCCGGTGCAGGAGATCTATCTGCTTGGCTCGCAGGACAAATTTCTCGCGCCGGTGCTACAGGCGTTCGAGGCGCATCCCGGCGACAATACCATGCTGGCGCGGCGCTGTCGGCAGGATCTGCATATGTCGTTCGGCGAGTGGCGCCCGCGGCTGCGCTTTCTGCATGCCATCGCTCAGTTGAGGCAGGCCAAAAGCGTGCAGGCGATCGCCTACAACCTCGGCTACAGCTCGGCCTCGGCGCTGATCGTGATGTTCCAGCAGCAGGCGGGCACACGCCGGATCGCTATCACGCGCGCGTGGGTTAACGCACGTGTTTGTGCCACAATAGCCCTCTCAACAATGCAACCAGCAGGAAAGCCGTGGTGAAGATTCTTATCGATGAAAATATGCCCTATGCGCGCGAACTGTTCAGTCGGACCGGCAGCGTGCTGGCGGTGCCGGGACGGCCGCTGCCGCAGCAGGAACTGGAGGATGCCGACGGCCTGATAGTGCGCTCGGTCACGCAGGTGAACGCCGAGCTGCTGGCCGGCAAGCCAGTGAAGTTCGTAGGCACCGCCACGGCAGGTACCGACCATATCGATGAAGCTTGGCTGCAGCAAGCAGGCATCGCCTTCTCCGCTGCGCCGGGCTGCAACGCTATCGCCGTGGTAGAGTATATCTTCTCCGCGCTGCTGCTGCTGGCGGAGCGCGACGGCTTCGCGCTCCGCGATCGCACTGTCGGCATCGTCGGCGTCGGCAATGTCGGCGGACGGCTGCAAAAGCGGCTGGAAGCTTGGAGCGTGAAAACCCTGCTGTGCGATCCGCCGCGCGCCGATCGCGGCGACGCAGGCGACTTCCGCTCGCTCGACGCGCTGGTAGCAGAGGCGGACATTCTCACCTTCCATACGCCGCTGTTTAAAGAGGGCCCGTATAAAAGCTGGCATCTGGCTGACGCGGCGCTGCTGATGGCGCTGAAGCCCAACGACATTTTGATCAATGTCTGCCGCGGGCCGGTGGTGGATAATGCGGCGCTGCTGGAGATGCTGAAGATGCGGTGCGATCTCAGCGTGGTGCTCGACGTCTGGGAGCCGGAACCGGCGCTGTCGCTGGATCTGCTGGATCGCGTGGATATCGGCACCGCCCATATCGCCGGTTACACGCTGGAGGGCAAGGCGCGAGGCACCACGCAGGTGTTCGAGGCCTGGTGCGATTTCCTCGGCCAGCCGCAGCAGGTGACGCTCAGCGAACTGCTGCCAGCGCCGGAATTCAGCAGCGTCACGCTCAACGGTTCGCTCGATCAGGCAACGCTGAAACGTCTGGCGCATCTGGTGTATGATGTGCGCCGCGACGACGCGCCTCTGCGTAAAGTGGCGGCGAAACCGGGCGAATTTGACCGTTTGCGCAAAACCTATGAAGAGCGGCGCGAGTGGTCCTCGCTGGAGGTCATCTGCCACGACGCAGAAACCGCCAGCCTGTTGAACGCGCTCGGTTTTTGCGCACGTCTTCACAACAGCTAAATCTGTTTTCTCGCCGTGCCATGCATGGAGAGGGATAATTCCGAAACTTGGGCGGTGAATATCATAGCCTTCTGTTTTTATGTCATTGTCTGGAGTAAACCAACATGTCTAACGGCTGGAATATTGCGCTACTAGGCGCGACAGGCGCAGTAGGGAACGCTATACTGGGGCTGCTGGCGGAACGCCAGTTCCCGATTGGTGAATTGTATCTGCTGGCGAGCGAAAATAGCGCCGGCGAGACGTTGCGTTTTGACGGGCGCTCGCTGCGCGTCAGCAACGCGGAGGGTTTCGACTGGTCGCAGGCACAGCTCGCCTTTTTCGTCGCCGGACGCGACGCCTCGGCGCACTATGTCGACGACGCTGCTAATGCAGGTTGCCTTGTGATCGACAGCAGCGACGCCTTCGCGCTGTCGCTGGATGTGCCGCTGGTGGTGCCGGACGTCAATCCGTACGTGCTGGCCGACTACCGCAACCGCAACTTGGTGAGCGTCGCCGATAGCCTGACCAGCCAGCTGCTTAGGGCGATTAAACCGCTGGTGGACGCGGCAGGCTTGGGCTGGTTGCAGGTGACCAATTTGATCTCTGCCTCCAGCCACGGCAAACGCGCGGTGGACGGCCTGGCGGGCGAGAGCGCGCGGCTGCTTAACGGCGTGCCGGCGGACGATCACCTCTTCGGCCGCCAGCTGGCGTTCAACCTGCTGCCGCAGCTAGCTGACGCGGAAGGCAGCGTCGCCAGCGAGCGCCGCCTGGTCGATCAGGTGCGTAAAGTGCTGCAGGACGACGGGCTGCCGATTGCGATGAGCAGCGTGCAGGCGCCGGTTTTCTACGGCAATGCGCAAATTGTGCACCTGGAGAGCCTGCGCCCGCTATCGGCGGAAGAGGCGCGCGCTGAGCTGGCGCAGGCCGCCGATATCAACCTGAGCGACGAAGATGACTATCCGACGCAAGTAGGCGACGCCTCGGGCAATGAGCAGCTCAGCATCGGCTGCGTGCGCAATGACTACGGCATTCCTGAACTGCTGCAGTTCTGGTCGGTCGCGGACAATATCCGCTTCGGCGGCGCGCTGATGGCGGTGAAAACCGCGGAGAAGCTGGTGCAGGAGTATTTCTATTAATGTTGCCTGAAGGTCAGACGTATAAACTGGCGCTTGGAATTGAGTATGACGGCAGCCGTTATTACGGCTGGCAGCGTCAGCAAGAAGTGCGCAGCGTGCAGGAGATGCTGGAAAAAGCGCTGTCGAAAGTGGCGAACCACGAGGTGAGCGTGTTCTGCGCCGGCCGCACCGATGCGGGCGTGCACAGTACCAGCCAAGTGGTGCATTTCGAAACCACCTCGCAGCGCGCCAACGGCGCTTGGACGCTGGGCGTCAACGCCAACCTGCCGGAGGATATCGCGGTGCGCTGGGTGAAAGCGGTGCCGGATGCGTTTCACGCGCGTTTCAGCGCAACGGCGCGGCGCTACCGCTACCTGATCTACAACCAGCGGCTGCGTTCGGCGATCCTCGGTCGCGGTGTCACCCATTTTTATCATCCGCTGGATGCGGAGAAGATGCATCGTGCCGGACAGTGCCTACTGGGCGAAAACGACTTCACCGCGTTTCGCGCCGTGCAGTGTCAGTCGCGCACGCCGTGGCGCAATCTGATGCACCTTAACGTCATACGGCAGGGCGTCTTCATTATAGTCGATATCAAGGCCAACGCCTTTGTGCATCATATGGTGCGCAATATCGTCGGCAGCCTGATGGAGATCGGCTGCGGCAATCAGCCGGAAGAGTGGATGGCGACCCTGCTGACGGCGAAAGATCGCACGCTGGCGGCGATGACGGCTAGAGCGGAAGGACTCTATTTAGTGGCGGTGGATTACCCATCGCATTTTGCTTTACCCGAATCGTCTATGGGGCCATTGTTCCTAGCGGATTAATTTAGCTGGTCATTTTCAGAGAGTTGTTATGGAGTTGGTCCATTTTTTGGTTGATTTTATTTTTCATATTGATGTGCACTTGGTCGGGCTGGTTGCGCAGTACAGCATCTAGATTTACGCCATTCTGCTCCTGCTTCTGTTTTGCGAAGCCGGCTTGGTGGTACGCCTTTTCTGGCGGGCAACGATCTCAACGTCCATCTGATAGCGCTGCTGCTGGCGGCGGCGGCCGTGCTGGGCGATGCGGTGAACTACACCATCGGCCTCCTGTTCAGCGAGCGACTGTTCAGCAACCCCAACTCTCGTCTCTTTCGCCGCAGCTATCTCGATAACACCCATGGATTTTACGCGCGTCACGGCGGGAAAACCATTATCTTGGCGCATTTCGTGCCGATCGTGCGCAACTTCGCACCTTTCGTCGCCGGCATAGGGCACATGTACTATCGTCACTTTGCGCTGTTTAACGTCACCGGCGCGCTGGCGTGGGTGCTACTCTTTTCCTACGCGGTCTACCTGTTTGGCGACCTGCCGGTGGTGCAGGAGAATCTTAAACTGCTGAGCGTCGCCATTATTGTGGTTTCGGTGCTGCCTGGTGTGATCGAGGTTTGGCGTCATCTCCATCAGGCGAGGTAGCAAAAACAGCGCTAACGGGTTCGGTCGCGTCGCGGTTACCAGATTTTATCCACAGTCAGAATTAGTTGTGGTTTAATGAGCGATATTTCATGTCTGCTGAAGCGGTTTTCAGCGGCAATCAAGATGACTGGACAGGGTCAGTTTTAAACAAAAAGGTCTTCAATGAGCTGGATTGAACGCATTCTTAATAAAAGCAACGTTACGCCTGCACGTCGTGCCAGCATCCCGGAAGGGGTCTGGACTAAGTGCAACAGCTGCGGTCAGGTTCTGTACCGCGCCGAGCTGGAGCGTAATCTTGAGGTCTGTCCGAAGTGCGACTACCACATGCGTATGCACGCCCGCAAGCGCCTCAACAGCCTGCTCGACCAGAGCACGCAGATTGAGCTAGGCAGAGAGCTGGAGCCGAAGGATATCCTGAAGTTCCGGGACTCCCAAAAGTATAAAGATCGCCTCGTTGCGGCTCAAAAAGCGACCGATGAGAAAGACGCGCTGATCGTGATGAAAGGCCAACTGCACGGCATGCCGGTCGTGGCGGCCGCATTTGAGTTCGCGTTTATGGGCGGCTCCATGGGTTCTGTAGTCGGCGCGCGTTTCGTGCGTGCGGTGGAGCAGGCGCTGGAAGACAACTGTCCGCTTATCTGTTTCTCCGCCAGCGGCGGCGCGCGTATGCAGGAAGCGCTGATGTCGCTGATGCAGATGGCAAAAACCAGCGCCGCGCTGGCAAAAATGCAGAAGCGCGGTCTGCCCTATATTTCGGTGCTGACCGATCCGACCATGGGCGGTGTCTCCGCTAGCTTCGCTATGCTGGGCGATCTTAACGTCGCCGAGCCGAAGGCGCTGATTGGCTTCGCCGGTCCGCGAGTCATAGAGCAGACCGTGCGCGAAAAGCTGCCGCCGGGCTTCCAGCGCAGCGAGTTCCTAATTGAGAAGGGCGCGATCGATATGATTATTCGTCGCCCGGAAATGCGTTATAAAATGGCAAGCCTGCTAGCGAAGATGATGAATCTTCCCGCGCCGCTGCACGATGGCGAACCGACCGCGCCTGCGGAAGATCCGGAAAGCAACGAGGCCTGACAGGAGAGAGAGGCGCGCGCCGCGCCTTTCACCAATGCACCGTCGACACGGCTGAACCGGGTCAAAATCTGTTAAACGGGACATATGGACACTCTTCACCTTCCTCAAGCTACGTCTCCTTTGGCTACGTGGCTTTATTATCTTGAGCATCTGCACGCGCAGACCATCGAGCTGGGCCTAGAGCGTACTCGCTGCGTCGCGCAGAGCCTCGACCTACTGAAACCCGCGCCTTTCGTCTTCACCGTCGCCGGCACCAACGGTAAAGGCACCACCTGTCATACGCTGGAAATCCTGCTGATGGCAGCGGGCTATCGCGTCGGCGTCTACAGTTCGCCGCATCTAGTGCGCTATACCGAACGCGTGCGCGTGCAGGGCCAAGAGCTGGACCCTGAGCTGCACAGCGCCAGCTTCGCCAAAATTGAAGCCGGGCGCGGCGATGTTTCCCTCACCTATTTTGAATTCGGCACGCTCTCCGCGCTGAACCTGTTTCAACAGGCGCAGCTGGACGTGGTGATCCTAGAGGTCGGGCTGGGCGGTCGCCTAGATGCTACAAATATCGTCGACGCCGACGTGGCAGTGGTTACCAGCATTGCGCTGGACCACACCGACTGGCTCGGTCCGGATCGCGAAAGCATTGGCCGAGAGAAAGCAGGCGTGTTTCGCGGCGGCAAGCCCGCCGTGGTGGGCGAGCCGGAGATGCCCGCCAGCATCGCCGCTGTGGCGGTCGAGAAAGGCGCGCAGCTGCTGCAGCGCGACCGTGACTGGCGCTACAGCCAGCAGCCGGAAAGCTGGGCATTTCGCGACACGCAGGGCGAACTGAATGATCTTCCGCTGCCGCAGGTACCGCTGCCGAACGCAGCTACGGCGCTGGAGGCGCTGCGCGCCTCCAGCCTCACGGTCAGCGAGGCGATCATCCGGGAATATCTGCCGCTGGCGATCCTGCCTGGCCGTTTTCAGACAATCACCGAATCGCCGCGCGTGATCCTCGACGTGGCGCACAACCCCCATGCGGCGAGCTATCTGGCCTCGCGTCTGGCGCAGCTGCCGACGCGCGGCCACGTGCGCGCGGTAGTCGGCATGCTGCACGATAAAGATATCGCCGGCACCCTGGCGGCGCTGGCGCCGCAGATCGACTGCTGGTACTGCGCGCCGCTCGACGGTCCGCGCGGCGCGAGCGGCGACGAGCTGATGGCGTATCTGCCCGCCGATGCGGCGACGCTTTCTACCGACGTAGAAAGCGCTTGGCAGGCGGCGCGTCGCGAGGCAGACGCGCAGGATATTGTGCTGGTGTGTGGATCTTTCCATACTGTGGCGCAGGTCATGGAATCGACAGACATGGAGACAGGGCGTGGCAAGTAAGTTCCAGAACCGCTTGGTTGGCACCATTATTCTGGCGGCTGTAGGCGTGATTGTGCTGCCAGGCCTGCTCGACGGCAAAAAGAAATTCTATAAAGAGGAGTTCGCGGCGATCCCGCTAGTGCCGAAGCCCGACGATCAGCAGGACAGCGAGATGGTGCCGCCGGTGACGCAGCCGCTGCCTGCGCAGCCGCCGCAGGGCGCGGGCAGCGCGGTGAGCAACACCGCCAGCATCGACAGCAACCTCGTCGCCGAACAGTACAATGCCACGCCGCAGAGCGACAGCAAACTGAGCGTGGTGACGCTGCCGCCGGTGCATCAGAGCGCGCAGGCGAAGATGCGCCAGACCGAGCAGACTAAACCTAGGCCGGTCGAGCAGCCAAAATCGCAGCCGAAACCGGTGGGAACGAAATCAAGCGAGCCGACAAAAACGGTCGAAACGCCGAAGCCTGCAGAGCAGAGCGCGCCAGCCGGCCAGGCTTACGTGGTTCAGCTCGGCGCGCTGAAGAACGCGGCGAAGGTAAGCGAGATCGTAACGAAGCTGCGTCTGTCGGGCTACCGCGCCTTTACCGTGCCGTTGACACCGGTGCAGGGGCAGATAACCCGCATCTACGTCGGGCCGGACGCTTCTAAAGCCAAACTGCAAGACTCGCTTTCCAAGCTGCAGAGCGTTTCCGGGTTGGACGGGGTGGTGAAACCCTACAGCGCGCATTAAGGCAACGATTGGCGCCGCCGCCAGCATAAAAAAAAGGCGGCTCTGTACAGAGCGATAAAGCGTCTGAAAAAATATAACATGTTTAAATTAAACGTGTTTTAGCGTTGAATCTGAGTCGGGCGAAAAAAGTTTTTTCATCGCCCTTTTTATGGAAATAGAAAGGGAAAAGCGCACTAAACAAACATTTTCTTTTTCTGTTAAAATGCACCCCGAACTGGATGCAGGGGTGCAGACGCACTGGCGCTGGAAGAGTTCATGATCTGGATTGATTACGTCATTATTGCGGTAGTTGGTTTTTCGGCTCTGGTCAGCCTGATTCGAGGGTTTATCCGTGAAGCCTTATCTTTAGTTACTTGGGGATGCGCGTTTTTTGTCGCCAGCCATTACTACGCCTACCTTGCAGTCTGGTTTACAGGTCTTGACCTTGAAGACGAGCTGGTGCGTAACGGCATTGCTATCGTGGTGCTGTTCGTCGCAACGCTGGTTGTCGGCGCGATAGTCAACTATGTGATTGGCTCGCTGGTGGAAAAGACTGGCTTATCGGGAACCGATAGGGTGTTTGGGGTTTGTTTCGGGGCGTTACGCGGCGTGCTGATCGTCAGCGCGATGCTTTTTTTCCTCGACACATTCACCGGCTTTTCCAAAAGCCCAGACTGGCAGCAGTCCCATCTCATCCCCCAATTCAGTTCTATCATCAGATGGTTTTTTGACCATCTGAAAAGCACGTCGAGTTTTTTATTCCGGTGACGCCACTGGGAGTACGGCTAATGAGGAAGTGACAACATGTGCGGTATTGTTGGTATCACCGGTTTTATGCCGGTCAACCAGTCGATCTATGATGCGTTAACGATGCTTCAGCACCGCGGGCAGGATGCTGCAGGCATTTGTACCATTGATGCGCTGAAGTGCTTCCGTCTGCGTAAGGCGAACGGCCTCGTCAGCGATGTCTTCGAAGCTCGCCACATGCAGCGTCTGCAAGGCAATATGGGGATCGGCCACGTTCGCTACCCGACCGCAGGCAGCTCCAACGCCTCTGAAGCGCAGCCGTTCTACGTTAACTCGCCGTACGGTATTACGCTGGCCCATAACGGCAACCTGAGCAACGCGCACGAGCTGCGCAAGCACCTATTCGAAAAGGGCCGCCGTCACGTTAACACTACCTCTGATTCCGAAATCCTGCTCAATATCTTCGCGCAGGAGCTGGATCGCTTTCAGCACGACCCGCTGGAAGCGGACAACATTTTCGCTACGGTAGCGGCGGTGCATCAGCAGGTGCGCGGCGCGTACGCCGTGGTCGCCATGATTATCGGTCACGGCATGGTCGCCTTCCGCGATCCTAATGGGATTCGTCCGCTGGTGCTGGGCAAGCGCGTGCTGCCGGACAGCCGCGTCGAGTATATGGTCGCCTCTGAGAGCGTGGCGCTCGATGCGCTGGGCTTTGAGTTCCTGCGCGACGTCACGTCGGGTGAAGGGGTTTACATTACCGAAGCGGGCCAGATATTTACGCGCCAGTGCGCTGAAAACCCGAAAAGTAACCCCTGCCTGTTCGAGTACGTCTACTTTGCGCGTCCCGACTCTTTCCTCGACAAGATCTCTGTCTACAGCGCGCGCGTGCGCATGGGCACCAAGCTAGGCGAGAAGATCGCCCGCGAATGGGAAGATCTCGATATCGACGTGGTGATCCCGATCCCGGAAACTTCGACCGATATCGCGCTGGAGATAGCGCGCATTCTCAACAAACCCTATCGTCAGGGCTTTGTGAAAAACCGCTACGTCGGCCGCACCTTTATCATGCCGGGCCAGCAGCTGCGCCGCAGCGCCGTTCGCCGCAAGCTCAATGCCAACCGCGCCGAGTTCCGCGACAAAAACGTGCTGCTGGTGGATGACTCCATCGTGCGCGGCACTACTTCGGAGCAGATTATCGAGATGGCGCGCGAAGCAGGCGCGAAACGTGTTTACTTGGCGTCCGCTGCGCCGGAAATTCGCTTCCCGAACGTCTACGGCATCGATATGCCGAGCGCCACCGAGCTGATAGCCCATGGTCGCGAAGTCGATGAGATCTGTCAGCTGATCAAAGCCGACGCGCTGATTTTCCAGGAGCTCAACGACCTGATCGAAGCGGTGCGCGAAGAAAACCCCGATATCGCCCAGTTCGAATGCTCGGTGTTCAACGGCGTCTACGTGACGAAAGATGTCGATCAGCAGTATCTGGAGTGCCTCCAGTCGTTGCGCAATAACGACGCCAAAGCGCTGCAGCGCCAGAACGAAGTGGAAAACTTGGAACTGCATAACGAAGGCTAAACGCCTTTTCAGCGAGAGGCGCGTGACAGCGGGGCGGAGAAATCCGCCCCGTTTGTTTTCGCAATCTGCAGCGGATTATCATAGCGGTTCACTGAACAGGCAAGGAAGAAGTATGAAACGCCTCATCATTGGCATCTCGGGCGCAAGCGGCGCGATTTACGGCGTGCGGCTGTTACAGGTGCTGCAGCAGGTTAGCGAAGTGGAAACCCATCTGGTGATGAGTTCGGCGGCGCGGCAAACCCTGAGCCTAGAGACCGACTACAGCCTGCGCAACGTGCAGGCTGTAGCGGACGTGGTTCACGACGTGCGCGATATCGCCGCCAGCATATCGTCTGGCTCGTTCAAGACGCTCGGCATGGCGATCCTGCCCTGTTCCATGAAAACCCTTTCCGGCATCGTGCACAGCTACAGCGACAGCCTGCTGACGCGCGCTGCCGATGTGGTGTTGAAAGAGCAGCGCAAGCTAGTGTTGGGCGTGCGCGAAACCCCGCTGCATATCGGTCATTTACGCATGATGACCACCGCCGCCGAGCTGGGCGCGGTGATTATGCCGCCAGTGCCCGCCTTCTATCATCGGCCGCAGTCGATAATGGAGCTGGTGGATCAAACGGTTAACCGGGTCCTCGATCACTTTGACATCAGCCTGCCTCAGGATCTTTTTACGCGCTGGAATGGTGCATAACCGATGTTATTTGCACTTTTCGAGTAAGAAATCGCGTGGGCGATCATTCTTCGTGTATTTAGTGCACTAAAAGTTAACAAGGTCGCTTTTTCTCTTTGACATCGCTGATATATTCCCCTCACAAACTCGGCGGAACATCGATTCGCTGAAGGGCAAAAACATCGGCCTGCTGTAGGTCACCACCTAGGAAACCTACGCCAATGAGAACTGGTGTCCGAAAGGGGTAAACGTCACGCCTTAGAGTCACGCCTTAGACTAACTAGGACCTAGTTTATCAGGATCTGGACACGGGCCGTATCGACGCCGGGTTTCAGGATGAAGTGCAGGCGAGCGAAGGCTTCCTGAAGCAGCCGGTCGGCAAGGACTACGCCTTCGCCGGCTCAGCGGTAAAAGACGATAAAATCTTCAGCGTCGGCACCGGTATGGTACTGCGTAAAGACGACAGCAAGCTGAAAGCCGCCGTCGATAAGGCGGATGCACAAAGACAGCACTTACAATAAGATTGCGAAAAAGTATTTTGATTTCAATGTGTACAGTGACTAACCCTGTCGACCTTTACCTGATAGTTACCGCTTGAATCTATTAGGACTGCTCGCTGGTACGCTAGCAGGCAGGACATTGATATTTTTTTACGACGGGATTGATTACATGCTGTACGGCTATTCTAAGGTTATTCTCAAAGGCACCTTAGTAACGCTAGAGCTGGCGCTCAGCTCGGTGGCGCTCGGGCTGATTGGCGCGGGCGCGAAACTCTCCCGCCGCCGCCCTCTGGCGATGCTGTTCGAAGGTTATACCACACTGATCCGCGGCGTTCCGGATCTGGTTCTGATGCTGCTAATCTTCTACGGTTTACAGATCGCTCTTAACTCGCTCACCGACGCGCTGGGCCTCGCCCATTTCGATATCGACCCGACGGTGGCCGATATCATTACGCTCGGCTTTATACGGCGCCTACTTTACCGAAACCTTTCGCGGCGCGTTTCTAGCCGTGACGAAAGGAAAGATCGAGGCCGCGACGGTGTTCGGCTTCACCAGTTCGCAGGTATTTCGCCGCATTCTGTTTCCCGGCATGATGCGCTACGCGCTGCCGGGCATGGGCAATAACTGGCAGGTGATCCTGAAAACCACGGCACTGGTGTCGCTGCTGGGGCTGGAGGATATAGTGAAAGCGACGCCGCTGGCGGGCAAAAGCACTTGGCAACTGTTCTAATTCGCGATTGTCGCCGGCGCTAACTAATCTTTACCACGCTGTCTAACGGCGTGCTGTGGGGGGGTGAGTTGCTGCTACTCGGTGGGCGTAAAAAGGGCAGAGCCATGATCGATATTATTCAGGATTACTGGAAATTCCTGCTCTAAACTGACGGCTATCGCTTTACCGGCGTCACCATTACCCTGTGGCGGGTGGTGCTAGGGGGCTGTCTGGCGATGCTGCTGGCAATCGCGCTCGTATCGCCGATCCGTTTCGTCAGCGCCCCGGTCTGGGTGTTTCGCGGCACGCCGCTCTACGTGCAAGCTGCTGGTATTCTACCCCGGTATGTATACACTGGAGGTGGTGAAAGGCTTGGAGATGCTTAACGCCTTTTTCCGCAGCGGTCTTAACTGTACGCTGCTGGCGTTTACCTTGAACACCTACGCCTATACCACGGAGATCTTCGCCGGAGCGATCCGCGCCCGTGCGGCACGGCGAGATCAAGGCGGCGCGCGCCTACGGCTTTTCGACCTTTAAGCTCCACCGCTGCATTATCCTGCCGTCCGCGTTGCCCGCCTACAGCAACGAGGTGATCCTGATGCTGCACTCTACGGCGCTCGCCTTTACCGCCACGGTGCCGGATCTGCTGAAAATCGCGCGCGATATCAACTCGGCGATCTATCAGCCTTTTACCGCGTTCGGCATTGTATCTGATTATCTCCTATGTGTTGATTAGCCTGATCCGTCTGGCGGAGCGCCGCTTTAACGAACTGCACAAGCGTTACAGTAACCATGAAGTATTAAAAGGCGTCTCTTTACAGGCCGATGCGGGCGACGTGATCAGCATTATCGGCTCTTCCGGCTCCGGAAAAAACACCTTTCTGCGCTGCATTAACTTCTTGGAGAAGACGAGCGCAGACACCATTTCCGTCACCAACGAGCAGATCAGCTTGGTGCGCGACACCGACGGGCAGCTCAAGGTAGCTAACAAAGAGCAACTGTGCGCGCTACGCACTCACCTCACAATGGTGTTTCATCAACTTTAACCTGTGGAGTCGCATGATGGTGCTGGAGAACGTGTTAGAGGCGCCGATTCAGGTGCTAGAGCTAATCAGAGCGGACGCGCGCGCTATTAACTAACTATCTCAATAAGGTCGGCATCGACGAGCGTGCGCAGGCGAAATATCCGGTGCATCTCTCCAGCGGTCAGCAGCAGTGTGTCTCGATCGCGCGCGCTGGCGATGGAGCCGGAAGTGCTACTGTTCGACGAACCGACTTCGACCCTTGACCCGGAGCTGGTGGGCGAAGTGCTGCGCATCATGCAGAAGCTGGCGGAAGAGGGCAAAACTATGGTGATGGTGATCCATGATATGGAGTTCGCGCGTCACGTCTCCAGCCATGTGATCTTTCTGCATCAGGGCAAGCAAGATTGAAGAGGAAGGGCTGCCGGCCGCGCTGTTCGGCAACCCAAAAAGCCCGCGCCTGCAGCAGTTTCTTAGAGGCTCGCTGAAGTAAGATCCGCCTCCTTCGATAAAGGAGGCGGCGTGGAACCGCCGGTCAGGCTGCGCTTTTGCTGGCCGGTTTCCCGACCACGTTCTACAGCGCCTACTACAAGTCATACCATCGAAAGCCGAAGCCAGCGGCCTCCAGCCGTTTCGGCAGCATATGCTGTCCGCCCAGCACCAGCACCGCTGATTCGCCCATCATCAGTTTGATGGCGCTGCCGGGCGTGCGCATAAAGGCGGGGCGGTGCACACATGACCCAGCGTGGCGGCGAACTGCTCGTGGCGCCCTACGTAGGTCGACACCATATTGAACGGACCGCTTAGCTCATCGTGATCGAGCAGCCAGAGGATAGCATTGACCATATCATCGATTAGATCCACGGCAGATCTGAACACGCCGCCTTCGCTGGCCAGCACCACGCCGGTGCGCAGTAAGCAGACACGGGTGCGTTCGCTCTGCGCGCTGAGTTCCAGCTGTTCCCAGCGGGCGCAAAGCTGGTGGGTGAACTCATCTCATCTTGGCCGCGATTTTCTTTCGCCATCACTAGGTCGCTGGCATCCCCATAGTAGCCGGTCGCTGAGCCAGAGATAAGCACACACGGCGGTGACGTTGCGCGTCACCACACTGACCTGATGCTCAAGCATATCGTTACAATGAAGAAGCGCGGCCGCGCGCTGTCGGCATGCGTCGCGCTTTGAGAACATCGGACTAGCCGGAGATTGCTTTGCTGAAAAAAAACCGGTAAATATTAGGTTACCAGGATAATCCTGTTGAGGTAGCAGATGAATTACCCGTCCATCACCGTGTGGACTGAGTCCTTTCGGTTTATGTCGCGCTCACGGAGAAAGGCGTTCCCTTTTAGCTAAAATGTTTCGATCTCTTGCAACATTAGCAGTTCATCAGCGGCTATCGCGCGCTGTCGCTGACCTGTCGCATGCCGACGCTGTAGGTTGACGAGTTCACGCTTAGCGGATCTTCGGCTATCGCTGAATACTTGGAAGAGCGCTTTACAGCGCCAGAGTTTGAACATCTTTACCCACGCGACCGCGAAAAGCGTGTGCGGGTGCGCGAGCTGCAGGCGTGGTTGCGCAGCGATCTGCTGCCGATCCGTCAAGAGCGGCCTACGGAGGTGCTGTTTGCCTGCGAGCGTTTCCGCCGCTGACCGCTGCGCCGCCGCGGTCAGCGGATAAGCTAGTGACCGCCAGCCTGACGCTGCTGCCCGATAGCCAGCAGAATCTGTTCAGCGAACGGTGCATCGCCGATACCGATCTGGCGGTGATGCTGAACCGTCTGGTGCTGTACGGCGACGCGCTGCCGGATAAGCTCCGCGATTAACTGAATTTCAGTGGCAGCGCACCTTAGTGCAGCTCTGGCTGGCGGAAAGCGGCAAACAACGATAGGTTGCGCCGCTTGCCCAGGCGAGCGGAAGTGATTAACTTATAGCACACTATAACAACGACCTAGCAATCAGGCGCGTGTCATACGGCATGCCAGAACAGAAAAGGGTTTCCAGATGGTGGATCAAACCGAGGGCGACGGCATCGAGTGGGTCGATATCGTCAATGAAGAGAATGAGGTGATCGCGCAGGCGACGCGCGCGCAGATGCGTGCGCAGCGTATGCGTCATCGCGCGACCTATATCATGGTGCATGATGGCGCAGGCAAGATCTTGGTGCAGCGTCGCACCAAGACTAAAGACTTCATGTCCGGTATGCTGGACGCCACCGCAGGCGGCGTGGTACAGAGCGGCGAAAATCTGCTGGTGTCGGCGCGCCGGGAGGCGGAAAAGGAGCTGGGCATCGCAGATGTGCCGTTCGCCGAGCACGGCAAGTTCTACTTCGAAGATAAGCATGTCCGCGTCTGGGGCGGTTTGTTCAGCTGCGTGTATCACGGCCCGTTCGCCATGCAGGAAGAGGTGGACGAAGTGTTCTGGATGACGCCGGATGAGATTACCGCGCGCTGCGATGAGTTTACCGATGATTCGCTGAAGGCGCTGTCACTATGGCTGACGCGCAACGGCGACGGCTAAATATATTTGGTTAAAAAAACTTCCGGTTGGGCGTTTTTTTTGTTTTTGCAGCCTGAAATGGTTATGCTTTTTAGGCGCGAGTGACGGCCGGTTACGTAAAGTCGGAGTGAACACGTCCCTGTAGCGGACGCCTTGCTTTACCGGCCGTCACCCGCGCCTTTATGAAACTGAAGGCGGGTTGGTGGTTAAAAACTTTGCCTTTTTAGTGCTCAGCCACGATATTCGCCAGCAGGCTTAGCGCGGCGCTGAACTGCACGGCGGGTATGGCCAGAGCGGATAAAGGAAGCAGATAACGTTACCGTACACGTCGCAGGTCAGCAGCAGCACGCCCTGTTCCAGCGCTTTGCGCTGAATGGCGGCTGCCGTGGCGACGCAGGGCTTACCCTCCTCACAGTGAAATTCCGCTGCGAGCATCGAGCCGCGTCCGCGCACCTCCGCCAGCGCGCGGCAGCCCGCGCCGAGTAGGGTTTCACGCAGTTGGTCGCCAAGGCTCAGGGCGCGTTCGCAAAGCTTCTCTTGCTCTGTGATATCCAGCACCGCCAGCGCGGCGGCGATAGCGCTCGGGCTATGCTGGCGTAGGTGCCGCCCAGTCCGCCGGTCTGCGGCGCGTCCATCACCTCAGCGTGGCCCGATACCGCCGACAGCACCATGCCTCCCGCTAAGCTTTTTGCCATAGTGACGGTATCTGGCTTCGCCTCTGGCGTTTAGTCGCTGGCGAACAGCTTGCCGATGCGCGCGAAGCCGCTCTAGATCTCGTCGGCGATCAGCAGGATGCCGTGTCTATCGCACAGCTGGCGCAAAGCGTCAACGAAGGCGGGCGGCGCGACGTATAAGCCGCCTTTGCCCTAGATCGGCTCGTAGATGATGGCGGCGACCTGCTGCGGGCTGATGTCGCTACGTAGCAGTAGCAGCGCATCTAGGCTATCCAGCGCATCCTAGACTAGACGCTGACGCCGTGCAGCAGCGGGCGTGATAGACCGGGATGGCGAACGGGCCGAAGCCGGTTTTATAGGGCGAGACTTTGCCGGTGAGCGACATCATCAGGGTGCAGCTGTGAAAGGTGCAGGTAGAGAAGAAGGCGGTTTTCGCCGGACCGGCGATGGGCACGCGCTGATTCAGCTGTTCCGTCAGCGTCAGATAGCTTTCATACGGAACAATTTGAAACGCGGTGTGAGTAAAGCTGTCGAGCTGCGCTTTAACTACGGCAATGACGTCGGGTAAGCATGGCGATATCTGCGCTAAAGTCGATATAGGCGCCCCCGTGGTCGTCTCACAGCGTAGCGTTCAGGCGACGGGTATGCAGCTCGTTGTTGCTCATGGACAAACCTCGCTGATAGCACCGAAAGGGGATCTTTTTAGTTTAGTGTTAGCGTGGCGCACGAGTTTCGCCAGTTGCCGATTCAATAAAAAAAGAGCATGCACGGGCATGCTCTTGTGAGTCAGACGTTTGATGCGAAGGACTTAGTTGCCGCGATTCAGCCTTCCGCCTGCTGCGACTGAATCGCTGTCAGGGCGATGGTATAGACGATATCGTCCACCAGCGCGCCGCGCGACAGGTCGTTAACCGGCTTGCGCATGCCCTGCAGCATCGGACCGATAGAGATCAGATCTGCGGAGCGCTGTACCGCCTTGTAGGTGGTGTTGCCGGTGTTAAGATCTGGGAAGATAAACACTGTGGCGCGTCCTGCGACCGCCGAGTTCGGCGCTTTGGATTTCGCTACGTCTTCCATAATCGCCGCGTCATACTGCAGCGGACCGTCAATCACCAGATCAGGGCGTTTCTCCTGCGTGATGCGCGTCGCTTCGCGCACTTTCTCTACGTCGCTACCTGCGCCAGAGGTGCCAGTTGAGTAGGAGATCATCGCCACGCGTGGCTCGATGCCGAAAGCGTGGGCGGAGTCCGCCGACTGAATGGCGATTTCCGCCAGCTGCTCGGCCGTCGGATCCGGGTTAATGGCGCAGTCGCCGTAGACCAGCACCTGCTCCGGCAGCAGCATAAAGAATACCGAGGAGACTAGCGAACTGTTCGGCGCGGTCTTGATCAGCTGCAGCGGCGGACGGATGGTGTTGGCAGTGGTGTGCACGGCGCCTGACACTAAGCCGTCGACTTCGCCGCTCTCTAGCATCATGGTGCCGAGCACCACGTTGTCTTCCAGCTGCTCCTGAGCCACGACTTCCGTCATGCCTTTATTCTTACGCAGCTCGACCAGACGCGGCACATAGTTGTTACGCACCACTTTAGGATCGACGATCTCGATACCTTTGCCTAGCTCGATGCCCTGAGCGGCGGAGACGCGCTGGATCTCATCCGGGTTGCCCAGCAGTACACAGGTAGCGATGCCGCGCTCGGCGCAGATGGCAGCGGCTTTAACAGTGCGCGGCTCGTCGCCTTCCGGCAGCACAATGCGTTTGCCCGCTTTACGCGCCAGCTCGGTCAGCTGATAGCGGAAGGCTGGCGGTGACAGGCGGCGGCTGCGCTCGGAGGTGGCAGTCAGCGACTCGATCCAGTCGGCGTTGATATAGCTGGCCACGTACTCCTGCACTTTTTCCACGCGCTGGGTGTCGTCACTTGGCACTTCAAGGTTAAAGCTCTGCAGGTTGAGCGAGGTTTGCCAAGTATTGGTTTTTACTATAAATACTGGCAGACCGGTCTGGAAAGCGCGCTCGCACAGCTTCGCGATGCTGTTGTCAATCTCGTAGCCACTGGTCAGCAGAATAGCGCCGATTTCGACGCCGTTCATCGCGGCGAGACAGGCAGCCACCAGCACGTCGGGACGGTCCGCCGAGGTCACCAGCAGCGAGCCAGGACGGAAGTGCTCCAGCATATGCGGCAGGCTGCGGGCGCAAAAGGTGACCGACTTGACGCGGCGCGTGGCGATCTCGCCTTCGTTGATCACCTCAGCGTTGAGGTGGCGGCACATATCGATGGCGCGCGTGGCGATCAGATCGAAGCTCCATGGCACGCAGCCCAGCACCGGCAGCGGGCTGTTGGCAAAAAGCTGTTTCGGATCGATATTGGCGATGCTCGCTTTGGTAGAGTCATCGAAGATTTCCGACAGATCCGGGCGCGTGCGGCCCTGCTCATCCACCGGCGCGTTCAGCTTATTGATGATGACGCCGGTGATGTTTTTGTTTCTGCTGCCGCCGAAGCTACTCTGCGTCAGTTCGATACGCTCTTTAAGCTGGGCAGGCGAGTCGTTGCCAAGCGCCATGACAAACACGATCTCGGCGTTAAGCGTCTTGGCAATCTCATAGTTGAGCGCGTTGGCAAACTGATGCTTGCGCTTCGCTACCAAGCCTTCCACTAGCACCACTTCTGCATCTTTGGTGTTTTCGTGGTAGCGAGCGATGATCTCTTCCATCAGCACGTCCTGCTGGTTAGTGCTAAGCAGCGATTCTACGCGCGACATGTTGAGCGGGTCGGCGGCGGGAATCGACGAGTTTTTGCGGATGATCATCGTGGTCTGGTCCGGTGTGTCGCCGCCAGCGCGCGGCTGCGCGATAGGCTTAAAGACGCTGAGACGAACACCTTTGCGCTCCATGGCACGGATTACGCCAAGGCTGACGCTGGTCAGGCCGACGCTGATACCGGTAGGAATAAGCATAATTGTACGTGACACGTTTCAACCTCGCTTTAGGTAGTGTCAAAAACGACACCGTCAGCCTGAGCTGACGGTGAAGGAAACATTAAGCGGTCAGACGCGCCGCATCTTGGGCGATCACCAGCTCTTCATTGGTCGGAATAACAATCGCGGGGCGCGTGCCCTCTTTATTGATGAAGCCGGATTTGCCGAAGCGCGCCGGCAGGTTACGCTCGTGGTCGACCTCAAAGCCGAGCAGGCCGAGCTTCTTCAGAGACAGCTCGCGCACCATCGCCGCGTTTTCGCCAATGCCGCCGGTAAAGATCACCGCGTCCAGACGGCCTTCCATCATGGCGCTGTAGCTGCCGATATATTTTGCCAGACGATGGCAGAAGACATCCATTGCCCGCTTCGCGTCTTCTTTGATTTCGTAGTTGTCTTCGACGTAGCGGCAGTCGCTGGTGACTTCGGTCAGGCCCAGCAGGCCCGACTCTTTGGTCAAAAGCTTATTAATAGCCTCGACGCTCATACCCAACGTACCGTGCAGATAGAAGATAATCGCCGGGTCGATATCGCCGCTGCGGGTGCCCATCACCAGACCTTCCAGCGGTGTCAGACCCATTGAAGTATCAACGCATTTGCCGTTGCGTATTGCCGCGACCGACGCGCCGTTGCCGAGGTGACAGGTAATGATATTCAGCTCGTCGACCGGCTTGTTGAGGATTTTGGCCGCTTCGTGTGTTACATAGTAGTGGCTGGTGCCGTGCGCGCCGTAACGGCGCACGCCGTGTTCTTTATAGAGTTTGTAGGGCAGAGCATACAGATAGGACTCTTCCGGCATCGTCTGATGGAAAGCGGTGTCGAAAACTGCCACATTTTTATCAGAAAGATGCGGAAAATTTTTCATCGCTTCTTCAATGCCGATCAGGTGTGCAGGATTGTGCAGTGGCGCAAACGAGGCGTTGTTCTTAATGTCCTGCACCACGGCGTCGGTGATCACCACCGATTCCGTCAGCTGCTCGCCGCCGTGGACGATGCGATGACCAATTGCAGCAATTTGTGCCGAAAGCTCTGGTTTTTGTGCCAGAATAGTTTTAACAATGAAATTCAGTGCCTCGCTGTGCGCGGCGCCGGCGTCAAGGGGCGCTTCGTGTTTTTCACCGTCCAGTTTCCACTTGATGCGCGCTTCGGGCAGGTGGAAGCACTCAGCTAAGCCGGAAAGATATTCTTCGCCGCCAGCGGCATTTAGGATGGCGAATTTTAGTGAAGAGCTGCCGCAGTTTAGAACCAGTACTAACTTACTTGACATGGAAGTACCTATTTGTTAAAAGTGGCTAAAAAAGGCAATACAGACTATCAGCGTAGTCCATGAAAGTAGGGGGTTTAATCATAACCCCCTGTGGTAGATAAAATGTTGCATCTCCTCAAAATAATTCCGGAAATTTTACGCTAATTTTTGAATATTGCTCAGCAAATATGGTCTCTGTGTTTGCCTTTTACAGCTTCGCCTGTTTCCACTAAGTTATTAAGACCGCGTCAGGTTAGCGAAGACTCCCCTTTAAAGACAAAAAATATTGAAGGATGTTACATAAAGTTGTGTTGCAATGAAAATATTTTAATTTTTAATTTTCATTTGAGATCCGCTATGGCAAATGATTCTGGTAATACCAGCTGGTTCCGTATTTTTCAAAACGGCCAGTACTATATGAAGACTTGGCCGAATGATAAACGCCTCGCGCCGATCTTTCCTGAAAACCGCGTGACGAGCGTCACGCGGCTTGCGATTCGTTTTATGCCGCCGCTGACGGTGTTTACGCTGAGCTGGCAAATCGCGCTTGGCGGCCAGCTGGGTCCCGCGGTCGCCATCGCACTCTTCGCATGTAGTCTGCCGATGCAGGGGTTGTGGTGGCTAGGCAAACGTTCCATGACGCCGCTGCCGCCTACGCTGCTGCACTGGTTTTATGAAGTGCGCGCCCGGCTTGAGGAAGCGGGTCAAGCGGTTGCGCCGGTCGAAGGCAAGCTAACCTATCAGGCTCTCGCCGATCTGCTTAAGCGCGCCTTTAAGCAGCTGGATCGCACTTTTCTCGACGATCTTTGATCGACTCTATTTTTCCCGCTGAGAGAATGTGCTACTCAACCGGGTCTAAATCAAAGAAAAGTCATGCGGGCATACCCGCATCACCCGCTTTGTGTCGCTATTTTCCGTCTGAATCTTGAGCGGCCTGTCGGCCCAAGAGCTTACAATGGAAATGACCTACGCTCAGCGTCTTATTCTCTCTAATCAGTACAAAATGATGGCTATGCTGGAGCCGGATAACGCCGAGCTCTATCGACGTTATCAGACTATTCTCGAGCGTGGATATGGGCTGCAGATGCATGAGCTGGATAAGGAGTTCGGCGAACTGACGGAAAAGCCGCCACCGAAGCGCGTTATCTTGGCTATGTGCGCTTTTCGATTCCGGTGTGCACGGCTTCAACGTGCAAACGCCGATGTGGGAAAAATATCGACGTATGCTGACGGTATGGCACACCTGTCAGCGTCAGTATCATTTAAGCGCGACGGAAATAGTTTTCACAGCGGCGAATCCTGCGAGATCTCATCCAGCGATAGGCTAAAGCTGGGAATAAATACCTTGACGAAGTAGTCCATCTCCGGCGAGCGACGCTTCTGGAGGGTTTTCTCCAGCCGCACTTTCGCCAGTAAAAACTCATTGTTGCCGGCGGATAACTCTTCCAGACATTTTAGGTAGGCGCAGAGCGCGTCCGCCTGCTTCACCACAGACTGCTCCGCTTCGCTGTGCTGATGCTGCTCGTCAAGCAGCGGACGGTAAACCTCCTGTAGCTCTTCCGGCAACATCTCGATCAGCTTCTGCTGGGCGATCTTCTCTATCTTTTTGTACTCGCGAGCGATTTGGGCGTTGTAATACTTCACCGGCGTCGGCAGATCGCCGGTCAGCACTTCGCTGGCGTCGTGATAGAGCGCCAGCATCGCGATGCGATCGGCGTTGAGATGGCCGTCGAACTTTTTATTTTTAATCACGGCGAGAGCATGCGCCACCATCGCAACCTGAAGGCTGTGCTCGGAGACGTTTTCAGTGCGCACGTTGCGCATCAGAGGCCAGCGGTTGATCAGTTTAAGGCGGGAGATATGGGCGAAAAAGTGGCTTCGTGTCATGCGTTATCCTGTCAGTAACGGGGGAAGCCTTGCGCTTCCGCAATGCTGTTAGTATACGCGGCAGGTTTTACTGACGATAGCCTTGCAGGAAACGATCGAATTTGCCAATCGCCATCTCCAGATCGTCGACGCGCGGCAGGGTGACGATGCGGACATGATCCGGCCACGGCCAGTTAAAGGCAGTGCCCTCAACCAGAAGCACTTTTTGCTGCAGTAGGAAGTCCAGCACCATTTTCTGGTCATCGTGAATATTGAACTTCTTTACATCGATATGCGGCAACATATAAAGTGCGCCGTTTGGCTTCACGCAGCTGACGCCGGGAATATCGTTAATCAGCTCCCAGGCGCGCTGGCGCTGCTCATAGAGGCGGCCGCCCGGTGCGATAAATTCGCTAATGCTCTGATAGCCGCCCAGCGCGGTCTGGATCGCATGTTGTGCCGGCACGTTGGCGCACAGACGCATCGAGGCCAGCATTTCTAGCCCTTCAATATAGCCTTTGGCGTGCTTTTTCGGCCCGTTAAGCACCATCCAGCCCTGACGGAAGCCCGCTACGCGGTAGGTTTTCGAAAGGCCGTTAAAAGTGACGGTCAGCAGATCGGGCGCCAGCGCGGCAATCGAGTGGTGCTGCGCTTTGTCATAAAGGATCTTGTCATAGATCTCGTCGGCGAAGATGATTAGGTTATGCTGGCACGCGATCTTGACGATCTCCAGCAGCAGTTCTTTACTGTAGACCGCGCCGGTCGGGTTGTTCGGGTTGATAATCACGATACCACGCGTGCGCGGCGTGATCTTGCTGCGGATGTCGTCGAGATCAGGGAACCAGCCTGCGGATTCGTCGCACAGATAGTGCACCGCCTTGCCGCTGGAGAGCGACACCGCCGCTGTCCAGAGCGGATAATCGGGGGCGGGCACCAACATCTCGTCGCCGCTGTTCAGCAGCGCCTGCATCGCTTGTACGATCAGCTCGGAGACGCCGTTGCCGATATAGATATCTTCCACTGTAACGTCGCGCATATTCCGCGCCTGATAGTCCTGCATAATAGCTTTACGCGCGGAGTAGAGTCCTTTTGAGTCGCAGTAGCCCTGCGCGCTGGGCAGGTTGCGGATCACATCGACTAGAATCTCATCCGGCGCTTCGAAACCGAAAGGCGCCGGGTTGCCGATATTGAGCTTAAGAACTTTGTTGCCTTCTTCTTCGAGACGTTTGGCCTCTTTAAGTACCGGCCCGCGAATGTCGTAACAGACGTTTTCCAGCTTGCCGGATTTATCAATTTGAAAAGTCATTTTTAACCGCCTTAATGGGCAGAATCCTTTTACTGCCGCAGAAATCAAACCAGCACAATTTACTCTCCTCATCGCGACAAAAGAAGGGCAGCGATAGGTGTTGGCGTGTTTGTTGTCTCTTTGCCTGAAGCGCAGCGCAATAGCAATCAAGATATTTTAATTTAGTAAGGCGGGCAAACTGGCAGATGAATAGTGAAATAGTTAAGCTATTTTACATGAATATGCAAAAAACTGCTTTGGTCGACCAGCGGATAGCGGATAAGCCAAGCCGGAAGCGAGAAGAGCAGCTGCTATGCGCAGCCGGGTGCGCATAGCAGCAAAAGCTCCCTGTCTAGAAGGGCTATTCCTGACCCGATAAAAGGTATTTCAGGCGTATTTTCGCACTCTATCTCGACTTTCAGAAAGAGGGCGATTAAAAATTATGCCAGAATATGCTACGATGACCACGAAATGCCATCTGGTCAAAAAAAATTACGATGGTTTTCACAAAATCATTTCCAATCCGCTAGCTGGCTTTTTCCCGTCCGCAGAAGGCACGGAACTCTAGACAACAACGCAGCTTCCTGCATTTGCGCTCCCGCGCTGTCGGCCTAGAAGTTGTTCCTGTCTACTCTACGTTGCCTTTCCGCTTTGCTTGGCTGCGCGTTTGTCGGTATTCGTCTGACACGAATTTCTTTGACGGTCTCACGCAGGACCGGCAATGAGCATCATTCTTATCTATTCTATTTTATAAGTAGTGTAATAACACTAGGGTAGTAATTTTTTTAAAAATCTTATAAGTGGAGAAAACATGACTAATGCAAATCGTCCGATGAGTACGGCATCCAGCTGTTAGGTTAACGCTAGGAAAATCCTGCGTTTAAACGACGAGGCCTACACATCGCTAATGTACAACAAGGCGGATCACATTTTTCAGCGCGGCGAAGCCATTCCTAGATGAACCAAACCCGTACCGCGATATATGGCGATTGACCGCCTTAACGAGACAGGCATTCCGTGGCGTATCTCTTATATTGCCTCCATGCTGGCGGCAGTACGCGCCGCGGTGAAAGCGGACTTGGTCGTGACCGCGCGTCCGGTTGAAATGATAAGTCCCGAGCTGTGCGTAATAGGCGAGGCGGAGGGCTGCCGGATACCCAGTATCTGCTGTACCGCAATCCTGACAGCGACAATAAGCTGGCACAGGCGATTTTCAACGCCATGCAGTTGACTGACGATACCTATAATCTGAGTGCGAACCCGGATGGGACCCTGCTGCTGGATCTGGATGATGAAGAGTAAACCAGAGTTAACAAAAAGGGGCCCTTCCCGACCTGTTTTCCGTTTGTTAAAACTGCACTAAAAAAGGCCGCTAACCGCCATTTTCTTCTGCTTTTCCTGCCAGACACATAGCTCATAAAAAGCCATTTCAATTTACATAAAAAATGAAATTATTTATCTGTCTAGATGAATTTCCTGTTCCGAATTTTCGCAATATTTGCCGAAAAAAGGACAAAAAGGCCAATTTTGTGTTGTGGATAAAAAAATATCCCTCTGAATGGGAAGGAAAACCCCGCAAAGCTTGTCATAATACGTTGGATAAATGCACGATCCATGAATTTGAAATCCCGCTACATTCTAAAAGACCTTACAGACTGAAGCGATTTAGCTATCATCGCGCGCATCATATGTTAAAATCTTGATGCGCGTATAAAATAATGTTTAGATACTTTTGTCAAAGTTGACAAAAGGTTATAGAAAAGAGTAGAAAACCCCATAAAATTGTTGCCTAGTTGATAAAAATAGCACAATTTATAAGGTTTTTTGCCCTTCCCTTGAATCGATGTGGTGCGTTTGCTGCAAGTGACCCGAGCAGGATGCCATCGCCACTTTTGATGAGTAAGCAAAGAGTATGTCAACAGCCACCGAAGTCGTCGCTCATCACTGGGCGTTTATCATATTTATCATTATCGCTTTCGGCCTTTGCGCCTTTATACTCACTGGAGGATGGCTCTTAGGCGGCCGCGCACGCGCGCGTCATAAAGAGACCCCGTTCGAATCCGGTATCGAATCCGTGGGCGACACCCATATCCGCCTGTCGGCGAAGTTCTACCTCGTCGCCATGTTTTTCGTCATCTTCGACGTAGAAGCACTCTTTTTATACGCATGGGCGACCTCTATCCGTGAAAGCGGCTGGGTCGGCTTTGTAGAAGCCGCAATTTTCATTGCGGTGCTCTTGGCGGGGCTAGTCTATCTGGTGAGTATCGGTGCGCTGGACTGGGCGCCTACACGTCGTCGCGTGGTGGTCAAATCCATCCCAATCAGTCCACCAACCCTCATAAGCAGTAAAAGCGAGGCAATCTGATGGACTATACGCTCACCCGCATAGACCCGAACGGCGGCGATAACGACCGTTATCCGCTGCAAAAACAGGAGATCGTTGCCGATCCCCTTGACCAGCAAGTTCATCGCAGCATCTACATGGGCAAGCTCGAGCTCGCCCTGCACGACATAGTGAACTGGGGCCGCAAAAACTCCCTGTGGCCTTACAACTTTGGTCTCTCCTGCTGCTACGTAGAGATGACTACTTCTTTCACCGCCGTGCATGACGTGGCGCGTTTCGGCTCGGAAGTTATGCGCGCCTCGCCGCGTCAGGCGGACTTTATGGTGGTCGCCGGCACGCCATTTACCAAAATGGCGCCGGTTATTCAGCGTCTGTACGATCAGATGCTGGAGCCGAAGTGGGTGATTTCTATGGGCGCCTGCGCCAACTCCGGCGGCATGTACGACATCTACTCCGTAGTGCAGGGCGTCGATAAGTTCCTGCCGGTCGACGTCTACATTCCCGGCTGCCCGCCGCGTCCGGAAGCCTATATGCAAGCGCTGCTGCTGCTGCGCGAGTCGATCGGCAAAGAGCGCCGTCCGCTGTCGTGGGTGGTGGGCGATCAGGGCGTTTATCGCGCCAATATGCAGTCGGAACGCGAAAGAAAACGCGGCGAGCGCATCGCCGTCACCAATCTTCGCACGCCTGACGAAGTGTAAGAACACCGTACACAGATGGATTCCACGCCCGCAGCAAAACATCGCAATTTAATGCGCGGTCTCATCCTGACGCCTTCTTTTGAGTGCCTGGCGACAGGCCGGAATGGTGAGTAACGTATGACAGATTTAACTACGCACGATCTCGCTCAGCCTGCATGGCAAACCCGGGATCACTTGGATGACCCGGTGACCGGCGAGCTGCGTAACCTTTTTGGGCCGGATGCTTTTACCGTTCAGCCGACCCGTACCGGCATTCCCGTGGTATGGGTCAAGCGCGAACAACTGCTGGATATCGTGATCTTCCTGCGTAAGCTGCCGAAGCCGTACATCATGCTTTATGACCTGCATGGCATGGATGAGCGTTTGCGCACCCATCGCGCTGGTTTGCCCGCCGCGGACTTCTCGGTCTTCTACCATTTTCTGTCGATCGAACGTAACCGCGACATCATGCTCAAGGTGGCGCTGTCGGAAAACAATCTGCATCTACCGACGCTAACGAAAATCTTCCCCAACGCCAACTGGTATGAGCGCGAAACTTGGGAGATGTTCGGCGTCACCTTTGACGGCCACCCGCACCTGACACGCATTATGATGCCGGAGACTTGGGAAGGCCATCCGCTGCGCAAAGATTACCCGGCGCGCGCGACCGAATTCGATCCCTTCACGTTGACCAAACAGAAAGAAGATCTGGAGATGGAAGCGCTGACCTTCAAGCCGGAAGACTGGGGTATGAAGCGCAGCACCACCAGCGAGGACTTTATGTTCCTCAACTTAGGGCCGAACCACCCGTCGGCGCACGGTGCCTTCCGTATCATCCTGCAGCTCGACGGTGAAGAGATCGTCGATTGCGTGCCGGATATCGGCTACCATCATCGTGGCGCGGAAAAGATGGGCGAGCGCCAGTCGTGGCACAGCTACATTCCCTATACCGACCGCGTCGAGTACCTTGGCGGGTGCGTTAACGAAATGCCTTACGTGCTAGCGGTGGAAAAGCTGGCCGGCATCGTGGTGCCGGATCGCGTCAACGTCATCCGCGTGATGCTCTCCGAGCTGTTCCGCATCAACAGCCATCTGCTCTATATCTCAACCTTTATTCAGGACGTCGGCGCAATGACGCCGGTGTTCTTCGCCTTTACCGATCGCCAGAAGATCTATGACGTGGTCGAAGCCATTACCGGCTTCCGTATGCATCCGGCTTGGTTCCGCATCGGCGGCGTAGCGCACGATCTGCCGAAGGGCTGGGAGCGCCTACTGCGCGACTTCCTCGACTGGATGCCGAAGCGTCTGAAAGAGTATGACAAAGCGGCGCTGCGCAACAGCGTGCTGGTCGGCCGTTCCAAGGGCGTCGCCGCCTACAATATGGATGAGGCGCTGGCTTGGGGCACGACTGGCGCTGCGCTGCGCGCTACCGGCCTAGATTTCGACGTGCGTAAATGGCGTCCTTACTCAGGCTACGAAAAATTTGACTTCGAGATCCCGGTCGGCGCCGGCATCAGCGACGCTTACACCCGCGTACAGCTAAAGATGGAAGAGATGTGGCAGTCGCTGCGCATTCTCGAACAGTGTCTGAACAATATGCCGGAAGGGCCGTTTAAAGCCGATCATCCGCTGACCACACCGCCTCCGAAAGAGCGCACGTTGCAGCACATCGAAACGCTGATCACCCACTTCCTACAGGTTTCCTGGGGGCCGGTGATGCCGGCTAACGAGTCCTTCCAGATGATTGAGGCGACCAAAGGGATTAACAGCTACTACCTGACCAGCGACGGCAGTATCATGAGCTACCGCACCCGCGTGCGCACACCGAGCTTCCCGCACCTGCAGCAGATCCCGTCGGTGATTCGCGGCAGCTTGGTATCCGACCTGATCGTTTACCTCGGTAGTATCGATTTTGTTATGTCAGACGTGG
Organism: Type-B symbiont of Plautia stali; assembly: GCA_001485295.1. Taxonomy (GTDB): domain Bacteria; phylum Pseudomonadota; class Gammaproteobacteria; order Enterobacterales; family Enterobacteriaceae; genus Pantoea. Next base: position 12,959 of record BBOA01000014.1, on the reverse strand, counting down.
ACCGCTAATTATGCACGATCAAAAAATTGCCATTCATACGATTGACCCTAACGAAGTCTTCGTGCTGAGCGTGGAAGAGCATCACGCCATCGAGCACGAAAAACACCACTATGAAGATGCGCGCGCGGCGTCGATTGAAGCGCTAAAGATTGTGCAGAAGCAGCGCGGCTGGGTGCCGGACGGCGCCATCAACGCTATCGCCGAGATGCTGGGCATTCCAGCCAGCGACGTCGAAGGCGTCGCCACGTTCTATAGTCAGATTTTCCGGCGGCCGGTCGGCCGTCACGTTATTCGCTACTGCGACAGCGTGGTGTGCCATATCACCGGCTATCAGGACATTCAGGCAGCGTTGGAGCAAAACCTGAACATCAAACCGGGCCAGACCACGGCAGACGGCCGCTTTACGCTACTGCCGACCTGCTGTCTGGGCAATTGCGACAAAGGGCCGACCATGATGGTGGATGAAGATACCCATGTTCATCTGACGCCGGAAGGCATCGCCTCGTTACTGGAGCAGTATCAATGACTATCAAACAGATCATTCGTACTGCAGAAACGCATCCGCTGACTTGGCGCATGCGCGACGACCAGCAGCCGGTGTGGTTCGGAGAATACCATAGCAAAAATGGCTATGCCGGCGTGGAAAAGGCGCTCAACGGCATGGCGCCGGACGAGATCGTCGCGCTGGTGAAAGACTCCGGCCTGAAAGGCCGCGGCGGCGCGGGCTTCTTCACCGGTCTGAAGTGGAGCCTGATGCCGAAAGACGAATCCATGAACATCCGCTACCTGCTGTGCAACGCCGATGAGATGGAGCCGGGCACGTACAAAGACCGCCTGCTGATGGAGCAAATGCCACACCAGCTGGTGGAAGGCATGCTGATCAGCGCCTTCGCCTTGAAAGCCTGCCGCGGCTATATCTTCCTGCGCGGCGAGTATATCGAAGCGGCGGTGCACTTGCGTCGCGCCATCGCGGAAGCGACCGAAGCGGGCTTCCTCGGCAAAAACATTCTCAGCACCGGCTTCGACTTCGAGCTGATCGTGCACACCGGCGCGGGCCGCTATATCTGCGGCGAAGAGACTGCGCTGATCAACTCGCTGGAAGGGCGTCGCGCCAACCCGCGCTCCAAGCCGCCGTTCCCGGCAAGCGCCGGCGCTTGGGGCAAGCCGACCTGCGTCAACAATGTGGAAACGCTCTCTAACGTGCCGGCGATCCTTGCCAACGGCGTCGAATGGTACAAAGGCCTGTCAAAAAGCGATGACGCCGGCACCAAGATGATGGGCTTCTCCGGCCGCGTGAAAAACCCTGGCGTGTGGGAGCTGCCATTCGGCATTACCGCGCGCGAGATTCTGGAAGATTACGCCGGCGGCCTGCGCGACGGCCTTCGCTTTAAAGCTTGGCAGCCGGGCGGTGCGGGCACTGACTTCCTGACCGAGCAGCACCTCGATCTGCCGATGGACTTCGCCAGCATCGGCAAAGCGGGCAGCCGTCTCGGAACCGCGTTGGCGATGGCGGTCGATCATAAGATCAACATGGTGTCGCTGGTGCGCAACCTAGAAGAGTTCTTCGCACGCGAATCCTGCGGCTGGTGTACGCCATGCCGCGATGGCCTGCCGTGGAGTGTGAAGATCCTGCGTGCGCTAGAGCAGGGCAAAGGTCAGCCGGGCGATATTGAAACCCTGCTGCAGCTCTGCCGCCAGCTCGGTCCGGGCAAGACCTTCTGCGCCCATGCGCTTGGCGCGGTCGAGCCGCTGCAGAGCTCGATTAAATATTTCCGTGAAGAGTTTGAAGCCGGTATGGCGCCGCAGGTCTTCGGCAATACCCGCGCGATAAGCGGTATTCAGCCCAACCTGCTGAAAGCGCGCTGGTAATTCACCGCAGCACACGGAAACGGCCATGCGCCGCTGCCTAGGACGCTCAGGACAAGAATATGATTAACGCTCGTCCCTAACGAGCTTTACGGAAGCATGTTCACTATGGCTATAATCCATGTAGACGGTAAAGAATATGATGTGAACGGAGCGGACAACCTGCTACAGGCGTGTCTCTCTCTGGGCCTTGATATTCCTTATTTTTGCTGGCATCCAGCGCTGGGAAGCGTTGGGGCTTGCCGCCAGTGCGCGGTGAAGCAGTTCCAGAATGCCGAAGATACCCGCGGCCGTCTCGTCATGTCCTGCATGACGCCGGCCTCCGACGGCACCTTTATCTCTATCGACGACGGCGAAGCGAAAGAGTTTCGCGAAAGCGTGGTGGAGTGGCTGATGACCAACCACCCTCACGACTGTCCAGTGTGCGAAGAGGGCGGCAACTGTCATCTACAGGATATGACGGTGATGACCGGCCATAGCTTCCGCCGCTACCGCTTTACCAAGCGTACCCACCAGAATCAGGACCTCGGCCCGTTTATTTCCCATGAGATGAACCGCTGCATCGCCTGCTATCGCTGCGTGCGCTACTACAAGGAGTACGCCGACGGCAAAGATCTGGGCGTCTACGGCGCGCACGCCAACGTCTACTTCGGCCGACCGGAAGAGGGTACGTTGGAGAGCGAATTCTCCGGCAACTTGGTGGAGATCTGTCCGACTGGCGTCTTTACCGACAAAACTCACTCCGAACGTTATAACCGTAAATGGGATATGCAGTTCGCGCCGAGCATCTGCCAGCAGTGCTGTGTCGGCTGCAACATCAGCCCCGGCGAGCGCTACGGCGAGTTGCGTCGTATCGAAAGCCGTTACAACGGCACTGTCAACCACTACTTCCTATGCGATCGCGGCCGTTTCGGCTACGGCTACGTTAACCGCGCCGATCGCCCGCGTCATCCGATGCAGCTGCGCGGCAACGACTGGGTCCAGCTCAATGCGGAACAGGCGGTCAACGCCGCGGCCGACACGCTACGTCAGGCGAAGCGCGTGATCGGTATCGGCTCGCCGCGCGCCAGCGTCGAAAGCAACTTCGCCTTGCGCGAGCTAGTCGGCGCGGAAAACTTCTCGACCGGCATGACGGCGGGAGAGCAGGCGCGTCTGGAGCTGATGCTTAAAGTGCTGTGCGAAAGCGGCATCTACACGCCGTCGCTGCGCGAAATCGAAAGCTATGATGCGGTGCTGGTACTGGGCGAAGATCTAACCCAAGTCGGCGCGCGCGTGGCGCTCTCCGTGCGTCAGGCGGTCAAAGGCAAAGCGCGCGACATGGCCGCGGCGCAGAAAGTCGCCGACTGGCAGATCGCCGCGATTCTGAATATCGGTCAGCACGCTAAACATCCGCTGTTCGTCACCAACGTCGACGAAACCCGCCTTGACGATATCGCCGCGTGGAGCTACCACGCGCCGGTAGAAGACCAGGCCCGTCTCGGCTTCGCTATCGCCAGCGCGCTGGATAAGACCGCGCCCGCGGTAAGCGATTTCGACGGCAGTCTGAACGGCAAGCTGGACGTGGTGGTGCAGGTGCTAGCCGGGGCGAAAAAACCACTGATTATTTCCGGCACTCATTCCGGCAGCACGGCGATGATCGAAGCGGCGGCTAACGTGGCTAAAGCGCTGAAAGCGCGCGGCGCCGACGTTGGCATTACGCTGCTGGCCGGCGCGGCGAACAGCATCGGCCTAGGGCTGATGGGCGGCAACACGCTCGACAGCGCGTTGGAGCAGCTATGTAACGGTGACGCGGATACGTTGGTGGTGCTGGAGAACGATCTCTACCGTCACGCGCCGAAAGCGCAGGTCAATGCGGCGCTGGCGAACGCCTCAAACGTCATTGTGGTCGATCATCAGCACACCGCGACGCTGGAGAAAGCGGGTCTGGTGCTCTCGACCGCCAGCTTCGCCGAAAGCGATGGCACCTCGATCAACCACGAAGGCCGCGCGCAGCGCTTCTTCCAAGTTTACGATCCCACCTACTACGACCACAGCATCGTGATGCTGGAGAGCTGGCGCTGGCTGCACTCGCTGCACAGCATGCTGGAAAGTCGTCATATCGACTGGACACAGCTCGATCACGTTATCGATGCAGTGGTAGCGAAGCTGCCGCAGCTTCAAGGCATCAAAGAAGCGGCGCCGGACGCCAGCTTCCGCATTCGTGGTCAGAAACTGGCGCGTTCGCCGACCCGCTCCAGCGGCCGTACCGCCGCGCGCGCCAATATCAGCGTGCACGAGCCGCGTCAGCCGCAGGATAAAGACACCATGTTCGCCTTCTCGATGGAAGGCAACAACCAGCCGAGCGCGCCGCGTTCGCAGATCCCCTTCGCCTGGGCGCCAGGCTGGAACTCACCACAGGCATGGAACAAATTCCAGGCCGAAGTGGGAGGCAATCTGCGCAACGGCGATCCGGGCGTGCGTCTGTTTGAGGCGAGCGAGGCGTCGTTGCCGTGGTTTACCCAGGTGCCGACCGCCTTTGTCAGCGGCGAGCGGTGGCGCGTGGCGCCTTACTATCAGCTGTTCGGCAGCGAAGAGATGACCCAGCGTTCACCGGTATTCCAGAAACGCATGCCGCAGCCGATGTTGGTGCTCAGCCAACAGGACGCGGCGAAGCTGGGCGTAAACGAAGGCGCGGCTGTAGAGTTCAGCTGTTCGGGTGAAACCCTGCGACTGCCGGTGCGCCTCTCCAGCGTGCTGCAGCCGGGACAAATTGGCCTGCCGCTGGGTATGCCGGGCGTGCCGCCGTTCTTGGCGGGTGCGCACATTGACAAACTGCAGGAGGCGGCGCAATGAGCTGGTTAACACCGGACGTTATCGACATCATTCTGACTGTAGTAAAGGCGATCGTCATTCTGCTGGTAGTGGTGGCGTTCGGCGCCTTTATGAGCTTCGCCGAACGTCGCCTGCTCGGCATGTGGCAGAATCGCTACGGACCGAACCGCGTGGGCTGGGGCGGCTCGCTGCAGCTCGTGGCGGATATGATCAAGATGTTTTTTAAAGAGGACTGGGTGCCGCCCTTTACCGACCGCTTTATCTTTACCTTAGCGCCGGTAATCGCGTTCGTCTCCCTGCTGCTGGCGTTCGCCATCGTGCCGGTATCGCCGAGCTGGATGGTGACCGACCTGAACATCGGGCTACTGTTCTTCTTGATGATGGCGTGTCTGGCGGTGTACGCGGTGCTGTTCGCCGGCTGGTCGAGCAACAACAAATATTCACTGCTGGGCGCGATGCGCGCCTCCGCGCAGACGCTGAGCTACGAAGTGTTTCTCGGTCTGTCGCTGATGGGCGTGGTGGCGCAGGCGGGTTCGTTCAATATGACCGCTATTGTCGAAAGTCAGGCGCACCTGTGGAACATCATCCCGCAGTTCTTTGGCTTCCTTACCTTCTGCATCGCGGGCGTGGCGGTGTGTCACCGTCATCCGTTTGACCAGCCGGAAGCGGAGCAGGAGCTGGCGGATGGCTACCACATTGAATACGCTGGCATGAAGTTCGGTCTGTTCTTCGTCGGCGAATATGTAGCGATCACTATTGTTTCGGCGCTGATCGTAACGCTGTTTTTCGGCGGCTGGCAGGGTCCGTTCCTGCCGCCGTTCATTTGGTTCTCCCTGAAAACGGTGTTCTTTATGGTGATGTTTATTCTGATTCGTGCTGCGCTCCCGCGTCCACGCTATGACCAGGTGCTGTCGTTCGGCTGGAAAGTCTGTCTGCCGTTGACGCTGTTGAACCTGCTAGCGACCGCCGCAGTGATTTTGTACAAGGCGCAGTAAGGGGTTTTGAGATGACTTTAAAAGATATTGTCGTTGGCTTCGGCACGACAGTGCGGAGTATCTGGATGATCGGCATGCACGCCTTCGCCAAACGCGAAACGCAGATGTATCCAGAAGAACCGGTCTATCTGCCGCCGCGCTATCGCGGCCGTATCGTGCTGACGCGCGATCCCGACGGCGAAGAGCGCTGCGTCGCCTGCAACCTTTGCGCGGTAGCCTGTCCAGTTAGCTGTATCTCGCTGCAGAAAGCCGAGACCAAAGATGGACGCTGGTACCCGGAATTCTTCCGCATCAACTTCTCGCGCTGCATTTTCTGCGGGATGTGCGAAGAGGCGTGTCCGACTACAGCGATCCAGCTGACGCCCGATTTCGAACTGGGCGAGTTCAAGCGTCAGGATCTGGTTTATGAGAAAGAGGATCTGCTCATCTCTGGCCCGGGCAAATATCCTGAGTACAACTTCTACCGCATGGCAGGTATGGCGATCGAAAGGAAAGAGAAGGGCGACGCGGAAAACGAAGCCAAACCTATTGACGTCAAAAGCTTGTTACCTTAAGGAACCAAGCATGGAAATTGCGTTTTATCTTTGCGGACTGGTGGCTGTGTTGACGACGCTACGCGTTATCACCCACACCAACCCGGTACATGCGCTGCTGTACCTGATCGTATCTGTGCTCTCTATCGCGGGCGTCTTCTTTTCGCTCGGCGCCTACTTCGCCGGCGCACTAGAGATCATTGTTTACGCCGGTGCCATTATGGTGCTGTTCGTCTTCGTGGTAATGATGCTCAACCTAGGCAACGCCACGGTGAAGCAGGAGCGCGATTGGCTGCAGCCGTCACTGTGGATTGGTACGGGCATCGTGTCGCTGCTGCTGCTGCTGGTGATGGTTTACGCCATTATGACCGCTAACGATCAGGGCATCGATGGCACGGTGATCGATACTAAAGCGGTCGGCATCAGCTTGTTCGGGCCTTACGTGCTGGCGGTGGAATTTGCCTCGATGCTGCTGCTGGCCGGTCTGGTGGTGGCGTTCCACGTCGGACACGAAGAGCGTCAGGGCGAAGCGCTGAGCAACCGTGACGCCAATAAGGAGGAGCACGTATGATCCCGTTACAACACGGCTTAATTTTGGCCGCCGTACTGTTTGTCCTTGGACTGACGTCACTTGTGCTGCGCCGCAACCTGCTGTTTATGCTGATCGGCTTGGAAATCATGATCAACGCGGCCGCGCTGGCGCTGGTTGTCGCGGGCAGCTACCGGGGACAGGCAGACGGACAGGTGATGTATATCCTAGCGATCAGCCTAGCGGCGGCGGAAGCCAGCATTGGCTTGGCGCTGCTGCTCCAGCTCTATCGTCGTCGTCAGACGCTGAACATTGATACTGTGAGCGAGATGCGCGGATGAATCTTCTCTACTTAACAATCCTTTTTCCGCTAATGGGCTTTCTACTGTTGGCGTTTTCTAGTGGTCGCTGGTCGGAGAACATGTCGGCCGCGATCGGCATGGGCTCGGTGGGCTTGGCAGCGCTGGTGACGCTGTATGTCGGCATCGACTTTTTCGCCAACGGCCAGCAGCCCTTTACCCAGGTGCTCTGGACATGGATGCAGGTCAGCAACTTCGACATCAAAGTCAATTTGACGCTGGACGGCCTGTCACTCACCATGCTGTCGGTAGTGACCGGCGTCGGATTCCTGATCCATATGTTCGCCTCTTGGTATATGCGCGGCGAAGAGGGCTACTCGCGCTTTTTCGCCTACACCAACCTGTTCATCGCAAGCATGGTGGTGGTGGTGGTGGCCGATAACCTGATGCTGATGTATCTTGGCTGGGAAGGGGTAGGGCTTTGCTCCTATCTGCTGATCGGCTTCTACTACAGCAACCCGGAAAACGGCAAAGCGGCGATGAAGGCCTTTATCATCACCCGCGTCGGAGACGTCTTTCTCGCCTTTGCGCTGTTTATTCTCTACAATGAGCTGGGCACGCTTAACTTCCGTGAGATGATGGAGCTGGCGCCGCAGCACTTTGCGGCGGACGACGATATGCTGCATTGGGCGACGCTGATGCTGCTGGGCGGCGCGGTCGGTAAATCGGCGCAGCTGCCGCTGCAGACATGGCTGGCGGACGCGATGGCCGGCCCGACGCCGGTGTCGGCGCTGATCCACGCCGCGACCATGGTGACGGCGGGTGTCTATCTGATTGCCCGCAGCCACGACCTATTCCTGCTGACGCCGAGGGTGCTGCATCTGGTGGGCATTGTCGGCGCGATCATGCTGGTGCTGGCGGGCTTTGCTGCGCTAGTGCAGACCGATATCAAGCGCGTGCTGGCTTATTCGACCATGAGCCAGATCGGCTACATGTTCTTAGCGCTTGGCGTGCACGCTTGGGACGCGGCGATTTTCCACCTGATGACGCACGCCTTCTTTAAAGCGCTGCTGTTCCTCTCGTCCGGTTCAGTGATCCTCGCCTGCCACCACGAACAGAACATCTTTAAAATGGGCGGCCTGCGTAAAAGCATTCCGCTGGTCTACGTCTGCTTCCTAGTGGGCGGTGCCGCGCTGGCCGCGCTGCCGCTGATTACCGCGGGCTTTTACAGTAAAGATGAGATCCTGTTCGGCGCGCTGGCGAACGGCCACATCAATCTGATGGCAGCGGGCCTAGTAGGCGCGTTCCTGACATCAATTTATACCTTCCGTATGATTTTCATCGTGTTCCATGGAGAAGAGAAGATCCACGCCCATGCGGGCAAAGGCATTACTCATCATCTGCCGCTGATTGTGCTGCTGGTGCTGTCGACCTTCGTCGGTGCGCTGATTACGCCGCCGCTGGCGGGCGTGCTGCCACACAGTGAAGCAGGCGAAGCGGGCAAGGTCGGACTGGAGATCGCCTCTGGCGTGGCCGCCGTGGTCGGCATCCTGATCGCCGCGGCGCTCTGGCTGGGCAAACGTCAGCTGGTCAGCCGCGTCGCTAACAGCGCGCCGGGCCGTTTCTTCGGCACTTGGTGGTTCGCCGCTTGGGGCTTCGACTGGCTGTACGAAAAAGTATTTGTCAAACCTTATCTCGGCATCGCTTGGCTGTTGCAGCGCGATCCGCTGAATGCGGTGATGAACCTGCCTGCGCTGGTGTTACGTATCGCTAATAAAGGCTTGGTGGTCAGCGAAAACGGCTATCTGCGCTGGTATGTCGCCTCTATGAGCATCGGCGCCGTGGTGGTGCTGGCGCTGATGCAGGTGCTTTAAGGTTGATGAGCGGGACGGCTCGGCGAGCCGTCCTTGGTCAAGAATGTTAAAATTGCCTAATGTAAAAGGTATCGGTACTGCCAGCTGCGAAATAGCGTGCAAGATAGCCCGAACACAGGCAGAAAAAAGGGAAACCCCAGTGCTATTACCTTGGCTAATAATCATTCCATTCTTCGGCGGCTTGCTCTGCTGGCTGGCTGAGCGTCTCAGCGTGAAAACGCCGCGCTGGATAGCCCTGATCACCATGGGCTTGACGCTGGCGCTTTCGCTGCAGCTCTGGCTGCAGGGCGGCTATTTACTGATGCAGGCGGATGGCATGCATCAGTGGCAGTCGGAGTTCTCCGTGGCGTGGATCCCGCGTTTCGGCATCAGCTTCCATCTGGCGCTGGACGGCCTGTCGCTGCTGATGGTAGTGCTGACCGGCCTGCTCGGCCTAATGGCAGTGCTCTGTTCCTGGAACGAAATTGAGAAGTATCAGGGCTTTTTCCACCTCAACCTGATGTGGATCCTTGGTGGCGTCATCGGCGTCTTCCTCGCCATCGACATGTTCCTGTTCTTCTCCTTCTGGGAGATGATGTTGGTACCGATGTACTTCCTCATCGCGCTCTGGGGTCATAAGGCATCCGACGGTAAAACCCGTATCACCGCCGCCACCAAGTTTTTCATCTATACCCAGTCCTCGGGCTTGGTGATGCTGATTGCGATTCTGGCGCTGGTGTTCGTCCACTACAACACCACTGGTGTCTGGACGTTCAACTACGAACAGCTGCTGAAAACGCCAATGTCCCATACGGTAGAATACCTGCTGATGCTGGGCTTCTTTATCGCCTTCGCGGTCAAAATGCCAGTGGTGCCGCTGCACGGCTGGCTGCCTGACGCGCACAGCCAGGCGCCGACCGCCGGCTCGGTGGATCTGGCGGGCATTCTGTTGAAAACCGCGGCCTACGGCCTGCTGCGCTTTAGCCTGCCGCTGTTCCCCAACGCCTCGGCGGAGTTTGCGCAGATCGCCATGTGGCTAGGCATTATCGGTATCTTCTACGGCGCCTGGATGGCCTTCTCGCAGACTGACATCAAGCGCCTGATCGCTTACACCTCGATTTCGCATATGGGCTTCGTGCTGATTGCTATTTATACCGGCAACGAGCTCGCCTTCCAGGGCGCAGTGGTGCAGATGATCGCCCACGGCCTCTCCGCTGCGGCGCTGTTTATCCTGTGCGGCCAGCTCTATGAGCGTCTGCACACGCGCGATATGCGTCAGATGGGCGGCCTCTGGTCACGCATTAAATGGATCCCTGGACTGTCGCTCTTCTTCGCGGTGGCCAACCTCGGGATGCCGGGCACCGGCAACTTCGCGGGCGAAGTTATGATCCTGACGGGCAGTTTTCAGGTAGTGCCAGTGATTATCGTCATCGCCACCTTCGGCTTAGTTTTCGCCTCGGTTTACTCTCTGATCATGATGCAGCGCGCTTACTACGGTAAAGCAAAATCGAAAGATTCGCTGCCGGGCATGTCGCCGCGTGAGTTCACGATGATCATGGTGCTGGTGGTCCTGCTGGTGCTGCTGGGGGACTACCCGCAGCCGATTCTGGATACCTCCCATGCCGCGATGAACAATATTCAGCAGTGGTTTACAGCTTCAATTTCAACTACAAGGCCGTAATTCGTCATGACAATAACTTTTCAACAATTGCTCGCGTTGCTGCCGCTGTTGGTCGTCGGATTGACGGTGGTGGTTCTGATGCTGTCCATTGCTTGGCAACGCAATCACTTTGTTAACGCCACGCTGACGGTCATCGGCCTGAACTTGGCGCTGGTTTCGCTCTGGTTTGTAGTGCAGGCGGGCGCAATGGACGTGACGCCGCTGCTACGGGTCGATCCTTACGCAGTGTTCTATACCGTGCTAGTGATCTTGGCGAGTCTGGCGACCTGTACCTTCGCCTATCCTTGGCTGGCGGGCTTCCCGGACAACAAGGATGAGTTCTATCTGCTGGTGCTGATCGCGGCGCTCGGCGGCATCGTGCTGGCGAGCGCTAACCATCTGATGTCGCTGTTTATCGGCGTCGAACTGCTGTCGCTACCGCTGTTCGGCATGATCGGCTACGCTTTCCGCCAGAAACATTCGCTAGAAGCGGCGCTGAAATATACTACTCTGTCGGCCGCCGCCTCCTCTTTCCTACTATTCGGCATCGCGCTGATATATACCGACTCCGGCAGCCTGAGCTTCGTGAAGCTAGGCGAGTGCCTGAACGACGCCATGATCCAGCAGCCGCTGCTACTAGTCGGTCTGGGCATGATGATTATCGGCCTCGGCTTTAAGCTGTCGCTGGTGCCGTTCCATCTCTGGACGCCGGACGTCTATCAGGGCGCGCCTGCGCCAGTGTCGACTTTCCTTGCGACCACCAGCAAGATCGCCATCTTCGGCGTGATCATGCGTTTGTTTATGTACGCGCCGCTGACCGACAGCGAGGCGGTGCGCACCGTGCTGGGCCTGATCGCCTTCGTGTCGATTCTATTTGGCAACCTGATGGCGATTTCTCAGAGCAATATCAAGCGTCTGCTGGGCTACTCCTCTATCGCCCATCTCGGCTACCTGCTGGTGGCGCTGATTGCGGTGAAAACTCATCAGCTGTCGCTGGAGACCGCAGGCGTTTATCTGGCGGGCTACCTGTTCAGCAGCCTCGGCGCGTTTGGCGTGGTCAGCCTAATGTCCAGCCCTTATCGCGGCCCAGACGCCGGTTCGCTCTACTCCTATCGCGGCCTGTTCTGGCACCGTCCAGTGTTGTCGGCGGTGATGACAGTAATGATGCTGTCGCTGGCCGGCATCCCGATGACGCTCGGCTTTATCGGCAAGTTCTACGTCATCGCATCAGGCGTTAACGCGCAGCTGTGGTGGCTGACAGCGGCAGTGGTCGTCGGCAGCGCCATCGGCCTTTACTACTACCTGCGCGTCACCGTAAGCTTCTACCTCAGCCCGCCGGAGCTGCATACGCGCGACACGCCTGCTAACTGGGCATTTACCGCGGGCGGCGTGGTGGTGTTGATCTCCGCGATTTTGGTGCTGCTACTCGGCGTCTATCCGCAGCCGCTGATTACGCTAGTGCAGATGGCTCAGCCGCTGATGTAAACTGGATTTACCCTTGTGAAATCAGGCCCGCGTTCCTGATTTTTTTGCCTTCAGATATTCGCTGGCAGGACAGGCATCACAGCGAACTGAGCTCGTAGCAGCTTTACACGCTGCTGGCGCTGCGCTGCGAAGTTTTCGTCGTTGTGAGCAGAGCTGTGTCCCTATCTGGACTTCGACGGTCAGGATCTGGTGGCCTATAACCGCCATATTCTGGGGATGCGCAGCGATGAGCTGGTGGCCTTACGCGCGTATTCTGACGCCGGCGGACGAGGCCGCGCCGGTAGCGATCGGGCGTGTTATCGTCTCAGCCCGCGCCCGGGGAGTGAACCTCGGCAACCGGCTGATGGAGCAGGTGCTACGCAGCTGCGAACAGCACTGGCCAAGACGCGGCGTTTATCTATCGGCGCAGGCGCACCTAGAGGATTTCTATGGGCACCTCGGTTTTCAAGCGGTCGGCGACATCTATGGCGAGCTAAAAGGCTCGCCGTTTCTCTTTTAGCCTAGCGTCATCTGCCGGTCATCAACATATTTGCGCTGATCCGGCGGCGGCAGGAAATACTGGTGAAGCTAGGTTTCACTCAGAGTTTCACCTTTGGTACGCAGGAACAGGCGTATCTCCACCGGAGTGGTAGCATCGATGTCAGGGTACCAGTCGAACAAAATGCGATATATTATTAAGATCAGAACTGGACCTTCCTTCCGTACCGGCATTGCCTTTGATGACAGTCCGGTTCCGGCAACAAGCGTTCCATCTTTAGGATCGTCTCTGGCTGAGCGCCGACACCTCGGTCTTCTTATATATGCATGGCCAGCATATTACGGTGAAAGAAGGCCCTTATACCTTTAATTTGGTGGGTAAAGCCTAGCCCTACGGCGCGAACTTTAACTACAAGTTCTGATGCTGAGGCTGGGAAAAATGGCGACCTTG
>BBOA01000013.1 GCA_001485295.1 Type-B symbiont of Plautia stali | reverse complement strand
AAATTAATTTCCGAGTGTCGTTTTTTTCAACAAAAACATCCTAAACCGCGACTTTTTCCAGCGATGGAAAGCCATAACGCTGTAAAACCGGCGATAATTGCAGCGCTCCGCCGTTCAGCTCGGTGCAAAAGGCGCAGCTCGTCTGCGACGGTTGCGCAGCAGAAGCTTCATGCTCCAGTAGCCAAGCTGTTCGGCGTGCGATCGCCGCGCCCGAATCAATCAGACGCGTCCCTTCGGGCAGCACCTGCTGTAGCTCTTCGCGCAGTAAAGGAAAGTGCGTGCAGCCCAGCACCACGGTATCCGGCGGTTCGGCCATACGCAGCCAAGGCTGAACGATACGGCGCACATCCTGCAGCACGATAGTCTGACCATGAAGCTTCTGTTCGGCCAGCTCCACCAACTCCGCCGATCCCAACATCGCGATCTGGCAGGAGGCGGCGAACTGCGCCACCAGCTCATGGGTATAAGGACGACGCACCGTCGCCCACGTCGCTAGCAGCCCGACCACGCCGTTGCGCGTTAGGCGCGCTGCCGGCCTGATTGCGGGCACTACGCCCACGACGGGAAAATCGAAACGCGCGCGCAGCGCCGGCAGAGAGACGGTGCTGGCTGTGTTGCAGGCGATAATGCAAAGAGAGAGCGGATGACGACAGACGATCGCGCCGACGATGTCGACGACGCGCTCGACAATATAGTCTTCGCTCTTTTCGCCGTACGGGAAGCCCGCATTATCGAAAGCGTAGAGATAATGCAGGTTCGGCAGCAACTGCCGAAGCTCATCATAGACAGAGAGCCCACCGACGCCGGAGTCAAACATCAGCACGGTGGGACGCAGATCAGAAGCTGTAGTTGGCACTAAGGTAACTAAGGTAGTGGTAGTACTCCGTCCCCGGAGTTTAATAACGTTCCCGGAGTTTAATAACCATACACTGACTCATAGTCTTTATCAAAAAGGTTGGCAATTCTACCACGAACCGTTCGTTTAGATGTAACCGGATACTACACCGCGAGATTCCACAGGCTCACGCCGACCAGTTTCACGCGGCAGATTGGATAGCTGTTGTAGTACATTATCGAAGCGGTCGCTCAGGTAATAATAGGCCATCGTCCAGTCGAGCTGATACTTGACCTGCTGTTTCGCGCGGCGCACCAGCTGTTCGTCAGTTTCGCCGTCGCGCGCGTAGACATAGTCATAGGAAATCTGATGACCCAGCGGACCGGTAACGAACAACGCGGTCGCCTCGACACCTTTAGGGCGCGCCTTACTGATGTTGTAGTAGCGATAGGTCCTTGGATCGCTGTCAATCAGGTTGTCGATGTCATTGCGATAACCGGAAAGCCGCCAGCTCTCCGGGCCACTCAGCCCTTCGAAACCTCCTTCCCACTGCTTACTCTTTTCCGGATCGAGGTGTAGCTGGCGATCAGTTGCGCCGAGAATAGATGCCCGGTTAAATCGCAGGCCGGTATCTCAAGTCTGGCTATAGAGCTGACGCGTGTCCGCCAAGCCAACGGGGGTCTTACTCATAAAACCGTCCCTGTCGCCTTTTTATGAGCACCCAAAAGACGAAGCAGGATGCCGCAGGCATACGATCTATAGCACGCGATGACCTTACGAGTTACAATGTCACACCGGCAGGGTCTTCGGGCTGGGAACCATAAGTGGCGAAGACTTCCCATCCTGCTGGATAGTGCCTTGCAAGGCGATCGCCACGACATTCTTTACCATTGCGCGTCAGCTCCAGATTTGCACTGGATTCCCTATTAAATTCCCTATTAACTCAGGCTGAGGCCGGCGCAGGCAGTCTACAGGACTGATAATGGAAGTCCAGACAGCCATACCGCCTGATGCGCGTAGGACTGGATAACGCCAAGTGAATGCCTACAATCGCCCGCAAGTTTGCTATTAACCAGGACCGATCATGACACCCGAACATCTCCCGACTGAACAGTACGACGCGCAACTGGCCGAGAAAGTCAGCCGTCTACAGACGATGATGACGCCGTTCGCCGCGCCTGAAGTGGAGGTGTTTTGCTCGCCGGTCAGCCACTACCGGATGCGCGCGGAGTTTCGCCTCTGGCACGATGGAGACGATCTCTACCACATCATCTTCGATCAGGCGACGCGCCAGCGTATTCGCGTCGATCGCTTTCCCGCCGCCAGCGAACTGATTAACGCGCTGATGCCAAAAATGATCGACACCATCCGCGATAATCGCGCGCTACGCTACAAGCTGTTTCAGATCGACTACCTCTCGACCATGAGCAACCAGATCATTATCTCGCTGCTTTACCACCGCAAACTGGAAGCGGACTGGACTGAGGCAGCGAGCGCGCTGCGCGACGCGCTGCGGGTGGAGGGCTATGCGGTGCAGCTGATTGGCCGCGCTACCAAGACCAAAATCTGTCTCGACCAAGATTTTATTAACGAGCGACTGCCGGTGGCGGGACGAGAAATGATCTACCGTCAGGTAGAGAACAGCTTTACCCAGCCTAACGCTGCGATGAATATTCAGATGCTGGAGTGGACGCTGGACGTTACAAACGGGTTGCGCGGCGATCTGCTGGAGCTCTACTGCGGCAACGGCAACTTTTCGCTGGCGCTGGCGCGCAATTTCCGCCGCGTGCTGGCGACGGAAATCGCCAAGCCGTCAGTGGCGGCGGCGCAGTTCAATATCGAGACCAATCAGATCGATAACGTGCAGATTATCCGCATGGCGGCCGAAGAATTTACCCAAGCGATGAACGACATACGCAGCTTTAACCGTTTACAGGGCATCGATCTGAAGAGCTATGAGTGCGAAACCATTTTCGTCGATCCGCCGCGCAACGGTCTAGGTGACGAGACGGTGAAGATGGTGCAGGCCTATCCGCGCATCCTTTATATCTCCTGCAACCCCGATACGCTGTGCGACGATCTGCAAACGCTGGCGCAAACGCATGAGATTTCCCGCCTAGCGCTGTTCGATCAGTTTCCCTATACGCACCATATGGAGTGCGGTGTCTGGCTGACGCGCAAAGGCGGATAAAAGTGTACAAGTAACAGACCGCAGATTAACGCAAAACGCGGGTGGTGTAGACGGAAGAGCAAAGCGTCCCGCGCCAAGAATAAAAACGGGAACCTCAGGTTTCCGTTTTATCTGTCAGTCGCTGTTCTTACGACGCTTCATCTTCACGCCGATCCAGAACACCAGAGCCACCATCAGTAGCGTCGAAATAAAGTTGGAGCCGATATCGGGATACTCGGCGCGCACCAGCGCGCTATACACTAGAATGCCCAGCAGGAAAAACGCCGCCGCCAGACTTGGCATGCCGTCCGGCATATTGCGGTTCAGATAGCGCTGATGCAGGCTCCAGACTGCCAGCCCTAAGGCGATAATCGGAAAGATAGAAAAAGGCACAAAGGCGCTGAACAGCACGGAAAACGAGCTGTTCAGCGCTAAACCGGTAATAAAAGCCAGCAGCAACGTGCCTTTATCGCGGGAAGTCGGTTGTGTCATGGCATTATCCTTATTATTTACTCTTCGGGTTTTTCTAGGGTGACCGCCAGACGTTCCTGCTCGCGGCGATACCAGTAATAAGCGCCTTTGGCGATCATGCGCAGTTGTAACACTAGGTGATCTTCCAGCTTGCGACGCTGCTCAATGTCGATATCCAGCGCCTCTGCGCCCGCGCTAAAGACGATGGTCACCATCGCTTCCGCTTGCGCCTCGGTAAAGCTGCGCGGCATGCGGTTTTCCACTTCAAGGTAGTCCGCCAGTTCGGCGATAAAATGCTGAATTTCACGCGCCACGGCGGCGCGAAACGCGGCGGAAGTGCCGGAACGTTCGCGCAGCAGCAGCCGAAATGCGTTGGGATTGTTGCCGATAAACTCCATAAAGGTGGAGACCGAGGTTTTGATAATGCTGCCGCCCTTGGCAATGCGTTGACGCGCCTGACGCATCAGCTGGCGCAACATCAAGCCGCTCTCGTCGACCATGGTCAAACCAAGCTCATCAACATCTTTAAAATGACGATAAAAAGATGTGGGCGCGATACCGGCTTCCCTAGCAACCTCACGCAAACTTAGACTGGCGAAACTACGCTCGGCGCTGAGCTGGCTGAATGCCGCTTTGATCAGCGTACGTCTTGTACGTTCTTTCTGTTGCGCTCTGACTCCCATTCTCTCTGCCTTGTGACGAGTTAGAGGGGCACTATAACAAACTTTTCAGCGTACATAAGGCAAAGTTTGTGACTGCTTGTGAACCTCACGCTTTATCAAACCGAGGGGAATTTCGCTGTTAGAATTCAGATGTGCGCAGCGAGATGTTACAATCTCATTGTAAAAATGTATAGTAACATAGGATGTACTGGTATGCAAAAGTCTTACGATTACGATGCCATCGTGATTGGCACCGTTCCTAGAGTGAACGGTGCAGCCATAGGCCTAGTGAAGCAGGGAGCGCGCATCGCAGTGATCGAAAGTTACTATAACATCGGCGGCGGTTGTACCCACTAGGGCAACATTCCCTCCAAGGCGATTCGCCATGCAGTCGTCGCATATATTATTTGAATTCAACCAGAACCCGCTTTACAGCGACCACATGCGCCTTTTGCGCTCTTCGATCGCCGATATGGAAAACGTCATCACCCAGCAGACCGCGATGCGTCAGGGCCTCTACGAGCGCAACCGCTGCGAACTGTTTCAAGGCAACGTCCACTTTATCGATGACAACACCATCGAAGTCGAATACTATGACGGCACGCGCGAGCCCCTGACGGCGGAGAAATTCGTTATTGCCTGCGGATCGCGTCCTTATCATCCGGCCGATGTCGATTTTACCCATCCGCGCATTTACGACTCTGACTCCATCCTCAATCTGCACCACGAGCCGGGCCACGTCATTATCTACGGTGCGGGCTAATCTGCTGCGAATATGCGTCGATTTTCCGCGGGCTGAATGTCAAAGTCGATTTAATTAACACCCGCGACCGCCTGCTGGCGTTTCTCGATCAGAAGATGTCCGACTCGCTTTCTTATCATTTCTGGAACAGTGGCGTCGTTATCCGCCACAACGAAGAGTCTGAGAAAATCGAAGGCGTCGACGACGGCGTAATTATACACTTGAAATCGGGCAAAAAGGTGAACGCGGACTGCCTGCTCTATGCAAACGGCCGAACAGGCAACACCGATTCGCTGGCGCTAGAAAATGTCGGGATGGAAGCGGACGGACGCGGACTATTGAAGGTAAACAGCATATATCAGACCTCACAGCCGCACATCTATGCGGTGGGCGACGTGAGCGGCTATCCGAGCCTAGCCTCAGCCGCCTATGATCAGGGGCACATCACCGCGCAGGTGATTATCAAAGGCGAAGCCAGCACGCATCTGTTGTAGGCATTCACTGCTTTGGCGAGCGCGCGGCGGAGATCATTCATATCGGCCAAGCGATTATGGAGCAGAAAAACGGCGGCAACACCATCGAGTACTTCGTGAATACCACCTCTAACTACCCCACCATAGCCGAAGCCTATCGCGTGGCCGCGCTGAACGGCTTAAACCGCCTGTTTTAACGTGGTGTTGAGATATAAGCCTTGCATGTGCGTGCGAATCGCTTCTGCTAGCTGCTCATAGCGGCTGCACAGAGGCGAGCCGGGACGATAGACCAGCGCGATGGTGCGCTGCGGCACAGGCTTATAGCACGGCAGATAGCATACGCCGTCGCGCACGCGCTCCTGCGGTACCGCCAGCGCAGGCATCAGCGTGATGCCGCTTCCGGCCGCGACCATATTGCGTAGCGTCTCCAGACTGGTAACGCGGAAATGGGTATCTTCGTCAGCGCCCGCTTCAAAGCAGAAGCCCATCGCCTGATCGCGCAGACAGTGACCATCCTCCAGCATTAACAGCTTTTCGCCCGCCAGATCGGACATTGGGACGCGATCGCGGTCGTGCCACGGGTGATCCTGATAGATCGCTAGCTTCATCGGCTCGTCGAACAGCGGCACCTCTATAAAGGCTTTGCTCTCTTTCACCAACGCCAGAATCGCGCAGTCGAGCTTTCCGCTGTCGAGCTGTGCCCGCAGCTGCTGCGTCTGTGCCTCGTGCAAATACATCTCCAGCTTGGGAAAGGTCTGGTGCAACATAGGAATAATTTGCGGCAGCAGATAGGGACCGGTGGTGGGAATCAGTCCGATATGCAGTGGACCGGACATCGCTTCGCTCTGCTGGCTCGCCATCTTCTTTAAGACTTTAACTTCCCGCAGCACGGTACGCGCCTGATCGACCAGCAGCATGCCGGCTTGGGTGAACAACACTTTACGGCTGGTCCGCTCTAGCAGCATCACGCCCAGCTCATCCTCCAGCTTGCTGATCTGTCCGCTTAGCGTCGGCTGGCTGACGTGGCATGCATCCGCCGCGCGGCGGAAGTGGCGATGCTCGGCAAGCGAAACCAAGTATTCAAGATCGCGAATGTTCATTGTTATCCTCTAGAAAAGATAGCCTGTAGCGATAGATAGGATCGCAATTAACGATTATTCCTATCAAGCAATAATGAGAATAATGCACGCATCAAATTTAGACGCTTCGCTCTCAAGGAGAAAATATGTTTGCTATTTAGGAAGGTAAGCTGGTCCCGCAGGTGGTCTCACACCCGCCAAGGCGATCGCTGGGTAGACGTCACCACCGATAAACTATCCAGAAACAAGACAGTCATCGTTTTTTCGCTGCCGGGCGCCTTTACGCCTACCTGTTCTTCCAGTCATCTACATCTACCACGCTATGACGAACTGCATGGCGTGTTTGCACAGCATAGCGTCGACAGCATTCTCTGCGTGTCGGTCAACGACACCTTTATGGTAAATGCCTAGAAAGCAGATCAGCATGCGCAAAACATTACTTTTATTCCAGACGGCAACGGCGAGTTTACGTGCGGTATGTTAATGCTAGCCGAGAAAGCAGACGTCGGGTTTCGGCGCGCGCTCGTGGCATTATTCAATACTGTGCGTGAAGGCGTGATCGAGAAGATGTTCGTCGAGCAGAACAAGCCGATCCCTTTGAGGTTTCCGACGCTGATACGCTGCTGCACTATCTGGCGCCTAAATTCAAAATGCAGGAGTTGGTCTCGTTGTTTGCCAAACTAAGCTGCCCGTTCTGTACCAAAGCGAAACAGATGCTGATTGATAACAACATGCCATTTGAAGAGATTGTGCTGGGTCAGGATGCCACCACCGTCAGCCTGCGCGCCGTATCCGGCCGCGCCAGAGTGCCGCAGGTCTTTATCGGCGCCATATCGGCGGCAGCGAGGATCTGGAGCAGTACCTGCTGTTAGTGTAAAAGAGTCGCTGTGTCAGCCGGGAGCTCTGATTCTTTAATGATATGCCTATAAAAATAGAATGAAATTTCAAAGCCAGAGGTTAGCGGGCAATTGTTGCCCGCTTTTTTTGCCTGTCGATCAGGCCGAGAAGCTTGTTCGCTTCGGCGATGGCGAACGCCACCTGCTGCGGCGCGACACCGCCTTTGGCGTTACGTTTGTCTAGACAGGACTGCAGCGCCAGCACCGGATAGACATCCTCCTCGATCGCCGCACTGAACGCCTTAAGCTGCGCCAGCGATAGCGCCTCTAGCGCCACGCCCTGCTTGATCGCCTCGACCACCGCTTCGCCCACGATATGATGCGCTTCGCGGAAAGGTACACCCTTCGCCACCAGATAGTCGGCCAGCTCGGTGGAGTTGGAGTAGCCCCGCTCCGCCGCTTCCTGGCAGCGCGAACGCTTCACCTGAATGCCACCCAGCACCAGCGCTGACATATGCAGGCAGTCCAGCCAAGTGTCGAGCGCGTCGAACAGCCCCTCTTTATCTTCCTGCATATCTTTGTTGTAGGCGAGCGGCAGCCCTTTCAGCGTCATCATAATGCCGGTCAGGGCGCCTTGTACGCGGCCGCATTTGCCGCGGATCAGCTCCAGCGCGTCCGGGTTTTTCTTCTGCGGCATTAGCGATGAGCCGGACGTCACCTTGTCCGAGAGTTCGATGAAGCCCGCTTCGCCGGTATTGAAGAAGATCAAATCTTCGGCAAAGCGCGACAGGTGCACCATGCCGATAGAGGCGTTGGCCAGCAGCTCCAGCACGTGATCGCGATCGGACACGGCGTCGAGGCTGTTGCGCGTGGCAGAGGCGAAGCCCAGCCAGCCGGCCAGCTGCTCGCGGTCGATCACATAGGCGGTGCCCGCCAGCGCACCGCAGCCGAGCGGGCTAACGTCGAGGCGTTCCAGCGTGTCCCGCAGGCGGCTTTCGTCGCGCGCCAGCATTTCTACATAGGCGAGACACCAGTGCGCAAACGTTACTGGCTGCGCGCGCTGCAGGTGGGTATAGCCCGGCATGACCGCGTCCTGATTCGCCTCGGCGGTCACCACCAGCGCTTGCTGCAGCTCGCGCGTGGTGCTCAGCAGCGCTTTGACCTTCGCTTTGCACCAGAGTTTCAAATCGGTCGCCACCTGATCGTTACGGCTGCGGCCGGTGTGCAGCTTTTTGCCCAGCGCGCCGACTTTCTCGATCAGCTGACCTTCGACCCAGCTGTGAATATCTTCCGCGTCGCTTTGCAGGATCCGCTCTGGATTGGCCTGCACCTCGGCCAGCAGCTCCTTGAGCGCCTGCTCCAGCTGCTGCTGCTCCTCATTGCTCAGCACATTGACCATCACCAGCGCTTTGGACCAAGCAATGGAGCCGACAATGTCCTGCTCCGCCAGACGATAGTCGAAGCGCAGCGAATCGTTGAACTGTTTGAAACGTTGGTCTGCTGCCTGGGTAAAACGTCCGCCCCAAAGTGCCATGTGAAGCTCCTTTCAATCCTTAAAAAGGAGGCGGCCCGAAGCCGCCTCTGCGAAATCTGGTTGGGCGCGGCGCGCGCCTCGCCGACGCTTACTTTTTCTGCTCGTTCAGAGCGCGAATGCGCGAAGAGAGCGAGAACAGGCGGATAAAGCCGCCCGCGTGACGGTGATCGTAAACCTCGTCTTCGCCGAAGGTGGCGAACTCTTCCGAGTAGAGGCTGTTGGAGGAGCTTTTCTGAATCGCCGTCGCCTGACCTTTATAGAGCTTCAGCACTACTTCGCCGTTCACCTCTTCGGCCAGCGACTCGGCGGCCGTCTGGATAGACTTACGCAGCGGCGCGAACCAGCGGCCGTCGTACACCACGTAAGACATCTCATGGCCCAGCTGCTCGCGCCATTTAAAGCTGTCGCGGTCCAGAACCAGCTGCTCGACCGCGCGTAGCGCGTTCACCATAATGGTGCCGCCCGGGGTTTCGTAGCAGCCGCGCGACTTGATGCCGACCAGACGGTTTTCCACGATGTCGATACGGCCCACGCCGTGCTTCGCGCCGATGGCATTAAGCGCTTCCAGACACTGGAAAGGACTCAGCCTCTCACCGTTCACGGCGACAACGCGGCCTTTTTCCACGGTGATGGTGACGTTCTCCGGCTGATCAGGCGCTTCCAGCGGGTCCACGGTCCACACCCAGCAATCTTTGCTCGGGGCGCTAGAGGGGCTTTCCAGCACGCCGCCTTCGGTGGAGATGTGCCATGCGTTCTCATCGCGGCTGTAGATTTTTTCCAGCGATGCAGTGGTCGGAATGTCGCGCTCTTTCAGATAGTCCAACAGTGCTTCACGCGAACGCAGGTTCCATTCGCGCCATGGTGCCACCACTTTCAGCTGCGGCGCCAGTGCGGTATAAGTGGTTTCGAAACGCACTTGGTCGTTGCCTTTGCCGGTCGCGCCGTGGCACAGCGCGTCCGCGCCCACTTTCAGCGCCAGTTCGACCTGCGCTTTGGCAATAATAGGACGCGCCATTGAGGTCCCCAGTAGATAGGTGCCTTCATAGAGCGCGCCGGTCTGTAGCACCGGATAGACATAGTCGCTGATAAACTCTTCACGCAGATCGACCACGTGGCATTCAGAGGCGCCGGACTGCAGCGCTTTCTTCTCCACGCCTTCCAGATCGCTACGCTCTTGGCCGATATCCGCCACGAACGCCACCACTTTACAGCCACCATAGTTTTCTTTCAGCCACGGAATAATGGCAGAAGTATCCAGACCGCCGGAGTAAGCCAGTACGATTTTTTTGATATTTTGCGTGCTCATTTCATCATCCTAAATCTAAGTTGTTAAGCGAGGATCCGGGTGCCGATCGACACGCCATTAAACAGGTCGGGCAGTTGCTCCGCGCGGCGCCAGCTGGCGATATCCACCGGGCGGCCCAGCGTGCGCGCCGCGTCGAGTGCCGCGTGCACTTTTACAATCATGCCATCGGTAATGATGCCTTGCGCTATCAGCTGCTCCGCTTTGGCGGCGGTCATCTCGGCGATGCGCTGTCCTTTGCCATCGAGGATGCCGCTCACGTCAGAGAGCAACACCAGATCGGCGCCGAGCGTGGCCGCCAGCGCGGTCGCCGCTTGGTCAGCGTTGACGTTCATCAGCTTGCCGTCATTGGTGATGCCGATAGAGCTGACCACCGGTATATAGCCTGCATTTAGCAGCGTGTTGATCAGCGCCGGATTGCCCGGCTCGGCGTAGCCGACGTGACCCAGCTCTTCATCGAACTGCGCCACCTTAACCAGATCGGCGTCGCCCAAGCTCAGGCCGACCGCTTTGATGCCGTACTTTTTCGCCCAGACGAGCAGGGTTTTATTGGCGGTGCCCGCCAGCGCGCCGGTAATAATGTCGATCTGATCGGCTGGTGTTACGCGCAGGCCGTTTTTCTTCTTCACCGGCAGCGCCAGCTTCTTCATCAGCTCGTCGACCACGCAGCCGCCGCCGTGAACGATCGTCAGCGGACGCTGATGCGCGCTGTGCCACGCCACCAGCGCATCGAATAGCCGAGCCAGCGCCTCTTCGCTATCGAGCAGCACGCCGCCCAGTTTGATAATTAATGGAGTAGTCATGTCCGTTCTCTTCCGTTAAATCAGTGACTGCGTTTCAGGAAAACCAAAACGAATATTCATACACTGCACCGCCTGCGACGCGGCGCCTTTCAGCAAATTGTCTTCCGCCGAGACGACGATGAGGTGCTCGCCCTCCACCGCAAAGCCGATATCGCAGAACGGCTGGCCGACCACCGCTTTCAGCGCCGGCACGCCCTGCTCGTAGACGCGCACCAGCGGCTTGTCGTGATAGGCGTTCTGGAAGGCCTTCGCCACGTCGTCGTGGCTGAAGCCCGGCTTCAGGCGACAGGTGATAGTCGCCAAAATGCCGCGCGGGAAGCTGCCGAGATGCGGGGTGAAAATCACCGGCGCGCCGAGATGCGCAACAATCTCCGGGTGATGGCGATGGTTAAACAGGCTGTAGGGCTGTAGGCTCACTTCGCAGAAGCTAGTGGAAACGCTCGCCTTGCGTCCTGCGCCGCTCACGCCGCTGGTAGCGTTGATCACCGGCCACTGGTCGGCGTTAAGTAGTTCGCCGTCGACCAGCGGCTTCAGCGCCAGCTGCGCCGCGGTGGGATAGCAGCCCGGCACCGCGACCAGCTGCGCCTCTTTGATTTTCTCGTGGTTCCACTCCGCCAAACCGTAGACCGCTTTGTCGAGCCAGTCGCCGTGCTGGTGAGTAAAGCCATAATAGCGCTGAAAAAATTCGCCGTCGTTGACGCGGAACGCACCGGAGAGGTCGAATACCACGCAGTCGGCCTTGAGAAATTTCGGGGCCAGATCGTGACTGACTTCGTGCGCCGTCGCAAGGAACACTACATCCACTTTGTCCGCCCACTCGGCCGCGCTGCTCAACGGCAGATCGACCACGCCTTTCAGCTGTGGATGCAGATCGGAAAGACGTTTTCCAGCATCCGGGCTTTGCGCTGAAACCGCCAAAGCGATTATGTTCATATGTGGATGGCGATTAAGGAAGGTGGCGAGCTCTACGCCAGCGTAACCACTGGCACCAACGATCAGCGTATTCAACATCAAGCTATAACCCTTTTTACAATCACACATTCCGGGTCGCGGCCTTGCCCAAGATGCCCAAGATACCGTTTGCCGAGATTTTTGCTTCCCACCCAATCGGCTTTATTGTATTTTTATTCAATATTAACGCATGAATATTGACAATATCCTAACTCAAGGACCGTCAACAGTGAAGACAAAATTACTGCCTTTTATCGAACTTTACCGCCAGCTGATCACGACTCCGACCATCAGCGCGACCGACGCGGTGCTAGACCAGAGTAATGAAACTTTAATCAATTTGCTAGCGGGCTGGTTTCGCGAACTAGACTTCAGCGTTGAAGTACAGCTGGTACCGGACACGCGCCATAAATTCAATATGCTGGCGCGCACCGGAGACGGCGCAGGCGGCCTGCTGCTGGCAGGTCATACCGACACCGTGCCGTTCGACGACGGACGCTGGACGCGTGATCCCTTTACCCTGACGGAGCACGACAACAAGCTCTACGGCCTAGGCACCGCCGACATGAAAGGCTTCTTCGCCTTTATTCTTGACACGTTGCGCGACTTCGACGTCAGCAAACTCAGCAAGCCGCTCTATATTCTCGCCACCGCCGACGAAGAGACCACTATGGCGGGTGCAAAGTACTTCTCCGAAACGGCGAGCATCCGGCCAGACTGCGCCATTATTGGCGAGCCGACCTCGCTGAAGCCGGTGCGCGCACACAAAGGCCATCTGTCGCACGTCATTCGCGTGCAGGGCCAGTCGGGCCACTCCAGCGATCCAGCGCGCGGCACCAACGCTATCGAGCTGATGCACGATGCCATCGGCCATCTGATGCAGCTGCGTAATACGCTGAAAGAGCGCTATCACCACGACTGCTTCGCCATTCCCTACCCGACCATGAACTTCGGCCATATTCACGGCGGCGACGCGGCGAACCGTATCTGCGCCTGCTGCGAGCTGCACATGGATATTCGCCCGCTGCCGGGGCTGACACTGAGCGACCTAGAAGGACTGCTCAACGAGTCGCTGGCGCCGGTCGACGCGCGCTGGCCGGGTCGCCTTACCGTCGGCGAGCTGCATCCGCCGATTCCGGGCTACGAATGTCCAGCTAATCACGAGCTGGTCGCCGTGGTGGAAAAACTGCTCGGCACGCCTACCGAGATGGTAAACTACTGCACCGAGGCGCCATTCATTGAGGAGCTGTGCCCGACGCTAGTACTGGGTCCAGGATCGATCAACCAAGCGCATCAGCCGGACGAGTTTATCGATACTGCATTTATTAAGCCGACTCGCGCCCTGATCGCACAGGTTGTGCAGCACTTTTGCCACTGATTCGCAATAAACAGGGCAATTCACTGTTAAGCAAGTAAATTTCCTGACCTCTACGTGAGATTTCTTGATAAGAATAACTTATCCCGCTTCTCTCAAATTAAAATCTCTGAATTTCCGCCAGTCAGCCGCATGTTACCGGGCGCTCAAGCGCATTAACGCCGTAGAATTTACGTGACTAGATAAAAGAAGATATTATGCTCGGTGGGTGATTACTCATGCAGTTTCTGCACTGTCACAAACTGTGAGTATAGTGGGTATAATAGATGTTTATAAAGACGATAAAGGGTGTCAGGGTCACATAAACGAACAATATTCCGCAATGCGAAGTAAGTAATGTTAGTATCCTCGGTAAACTGCTCGGGTATACGATCAAGGATGCACTAGGAGAGAACATCCTCGACCGGGTGGAGACCATCCGCAAACTCTCAAAGTCATCCCGCGCGGGAAATGATGCTCATCGCAAGGAACTGCTCAACAACGCTGCAAAATCTGTCGAACGACGAGCTGCTGCCTGTTGCGCGCGCCTTTAGCCAGTTCCTTAATCTGACCAACGTCGCCGAACAGTATCAGACCATTTCACGTAGCGGCGACGGCGCAAACCATCCCGAGCTGCTGAAAACCACCTTCGATCGTCTTGAGCAGCAGCCTGACCTCAGCGAGAGCGCCATCCTTGCCGCCATCGAGTCGCTGTTGCTGGAGCTAGTGCTCACCGCGCACCCCACCGAAACCACCCGCTGCACCCTGATCCACAAGCTGGTCGAAGTCAACAGCTGCCTGAAGCAGCTCGACCACAGCGATATCTCCGACTACGAGCACAACCAGATTATGCGCCGTCTGCGTCAGCTAGTGGCGCAGGCATGGCACACCGACGAGATCCACAAATATCGCCCGACGCCGATCGACGAGGCCAAATGGGGCTTCGCCGTGGTGGAAAACAGCCTATGGGAAGGCTTGCCCGCCTTTCTGCGAGAGCTGAACGAACAGGTAGAAGATGCGTTCGGCGTGAAGCTGCTGGTGGACTTCGTGCCGGTAAAATTTACCTCCTAGATGGGCGGCGACCGCGACGGCAACCCGAACGTCAACGCTACGGTAACACGCCACGCCATGCAGCTCAGTCGCTGGAAGGCCGCCGATGTCTTCCTCAGCCTGATCGCCAAGCAATAAAGAGCAGGCGATCCGCTTTGCCGGCCAGCAGCTGGTAAAGGCGGCTACGTACATCCAGAATATGTGGGCGCGTGAACATCTCGCCCCGACCTATCTGGGCGAGTCCATCAAGGTGCCGCACGGCACGGTGGAAGCGAAAGAGCGCGTATTGAAAACCGGTGTGATGTTCTGTCAGTATCCGCAGGGCGTGCTGTTCGGCGAAGATGACGTCGCGCGACTGGTTATCGGCATCTCGGCGCGCAACAATAAGTACATCCAAGTGATCGCCAGCCTGACCAACGCGCTGGACAATGAAAAGCTGGCGCACATTACCAGCGTGCAGGAAGTGCTGGATCTGCTGTTTGGCAGCCCGGCGACCGCCTAAACATCCTGCGTAATTTTCCTTGGAGCGGGCGTGCCCGCCCCATCGTCATTTGATATGGGTCAATATTATGAAAGCGTTCCATTTTGGAAAAGGTAACATCGGTCGCAGTTTCATCGGCAAGCTGCTGGCGGATGCCGGCGTTGAGCTAGTGTTCGCCGATGTCAGTCAGGCGGTGCTGGATGCACTTAACGCGCGTCATGAACATCCAGTACATGTGTTTGGCGAACAGGCGAAAATGGAAATTGTAAAGAGTGTCAGCGCTGTTAACAGCACCAGCGACGATATCATCGCGCTGGTGACGGAGGTCGATCTGGTGACACCGCCGTCGGCCCGCAGATCCTAAGCGCATCGCCGGCAGCATGGCGAAAGGACTAGCGAAACGTCATGACACAGGCAACGAACACCCGCACCATAATTTTCGCAGGCGATAATTATGGTGCGGGGCACCAGCCAGCTGAAGCAGCTCCGCCGTCGATCGCATCGTGCCGCCGTCCGAAGCGGGCAGCAACGATCCGCTGGAAGTAACGGTTGAAACCTTCAGCGAATGGACTGTCGATAAAACCCAGTTCAAGGGCGCGCTGCCTAACATCGCGGGCATAGAGCTGACCGACAACCTAATGGCGTTCGTCGAGCGCAAGCTGTTTACCCTCAACACCGGCCACGCCATCACCACTTACCTCGGCTAGCTCGCTGGTCATCAGACCATTCGCGATGCCATTCTGGACGAGAAAATCCGTGTAGTGGTCAAAGAAGCGGTGCTGATCAAGCGCTACGGCTTCGACGCCGACAAGCACGTCGCCTATATCGAGAAAATCCTTGGCCGCTTCGAGAACCCCTAACTGAAAGATGAAGTAGAGCGCGTCGGCCGTCAGCCGCTGCGTAAGCTGAGCGCGAGCGATCGCCTGATCAAACGGACGCTGGGCACGCTGGAGTATTAGCTGCCGAACGCGCATCTGGTGCAGTGTATCGCCGCCGCGATGCGCTATCGCAGCAGGCGGAAGAGCTGGAAGCGCTGATTAACGAGAAAGGTCCGCAGACGGCGCTGGCGCAGGTATCAAGTCTGGATGCTGACAGCGACGTGGTGGCCACAGCGGTCAATCTGCTGGTGCTGCAGGTATTTCGCAAAGATGACTACGCCGTAAAGTACGTGTTCGAGCTGCTGCTGGGCGATGGCCCGCTTGGCGAGCTGCCGGTGCGCCTTAAGCTGATCTAGATCTACGGTCTGGGCGTCATCAACCGTCACGAGTATGAAGATTGCGAACTACTGCTGGCGCTGCGCGAAGAGCTGAATCACGATCAGGGCGATTATCACTTCACCGACGATGAAGTACCTCGGGCCGTTCGGCAAGCTGCACTGCGTGGTCGCTTGACCGCCGAAACCTGCTTTTCATCTCGACGACGCTGAGCCACGCGCCATGCAGCAGCAGCGCTACCTGTAGATGGTGCGCTCCACCATAATGCTCTCCCTGACCGAGCTGATCTCGCGCATTAGCATGAAACAGGCGTTCAAACTACCCGCCGCCTGAGCTCAGGCGCCCTGCTACATCGCAGCGCGCGAATCTGCGCCGCTTTTCGTGTATCCTTTGCCTATTTTCCACAACCATTTTCCGTCATGAAAGAGTAAGAAAAAGCCGAGATTAAACGTCTGAGCGATCGTAAAGAGCCGCAGCTGCTGGAATCGGGCGACGCCGAAAAGCTGAGCGCGCTGCTGAAAGAGATGCTAGTAACTGAAATCGAGCGTCTGCGCGACAAGCTCGACGACAAGCTGAGCAAAGAGGCATAGAAGCTGATGAATCTGCCGTTCAGCCGCGAAATCACTAAAAAAGAGCAAGCCGATATGAGCACGCTGAAGAAAAGCGGGCGCGGTCTAGTCGTCGTGCATCCGATGACCGCGCTGGGCCGGGAAATGAGCCTGAAGGTGATAATCGACTTCACGAAGAAGCCGTTCTGACTCCTAGATCAGGCGGCCGCCTGATCCTCTGCGCGCTGGCCGACGGCAGCTAACACCTACTGCGCCAGCGCGTCAAGCAGCTCGTAGCGTCGGCGATACTCTGAGCGCTTCTTACTGGCGATCTCCTCCAGCGCTTTGCGCGGCAGTTGAAACAGCGCGTCTTTGCACGTCTCGCCGCCCAGCGACGCTCAAAATTCACTATAGCTGGCGAAGAAATAGTCGCTTTTGCTGTGGCGCTCGCGCAGGCTGCGAAACACATGCGTGGTATAGCCGAGGCGAGGATGGTATCCACCGCGCATGCACCAGCATACAGACCACCTCTATAACGAGCCGCTTGGGAAACAGCCCGTGTGTCGCTTTCGTCGCCTCGCGGATCACCTTGTTAGAGATATGCTTGCGCGTCCTCTACAGCCGCTAATCAGCAAGGTACGCTGACCTGCTTCCTTAATTAGCGAAAAAGAGAGCGAGGTAATTACCTCATGCTGATAGCGCAGCACCAGCGTGATCTCCCCCTCGCGATCGAAAAGTCCTGGGCAGGAAAAAATTTCGAATGTCTCCTCATTTTTCCCGCGCAGCGTCGCCAGCAGATTATCGCCAAGGCTTCGTAGCAGCTGATGCAACGCGCTATTCTGCAACGCGCCCACCAGTTATTAATAGTGATCGAGGATCGCTTGCGCGCTCCACCACGCCGATCCCTGCGCGTAAATAAGGGTGGTGGGGCTTAGCGGATAATATCCTGCACTCCCACCACTACCTGCTGCAAATCCGGCAGGCACGACAGCTGATTTAAATAACGAACGCGGCGCGGTCACGAGAAACGCTAGCGTTCTCAGGGCGAACTTCAGGTGAAAGTTTTTGCTCAACCACAGTTTATTCGGGATATATTTTCCGCTGATTAACTGAAAGAGCAGTGAAGCCGCCGACTCTGTGGCCGGCGCAGGTGTAGTTATAATGGACATAATGTTACATTCTCTAATGGAATGTTTTTCAGCCTACCCGTAGGAAACTCAACGGCGGGTTAATGTCCCAAAAAGTTAAATGCTTTGTGCGAGGATGTTTAGCTATAGTTTAATTTTCAGAATTTTAGCGATAAAAAACCAGCGAATCGCTTCGCCGGTTGGGGCTACGTTAACCGTGTGAACTTACTTAGCAGAGGCGAAACGCGCAGCAGCTTCGTCCCAGTTCACCACGTTCCAGAACGCCTTGATGTAGTCAGGGCGTTTGTTCTGATACTTCAGGTAGTAGGCGTGCTCCCACACATCTAGGCCGAGAATCGGGTAGCCTGACGCGCCAGAGATCGCTTCACCCATTAGCGGATTGTCTTGGTTAGCGGTAGAAACCACAGCCAGTTTGTCGCCTTTTTTCACCAGCCACGCCCAGCCTGAACCAAAGCGGGTTGCAGCAGCTTTCTCAAACTTTTCCTGGAATTTCTCGACGCTGCCGAAATCTTTTTCGATAGCCGCTTTCAGGTCGCCCTGTAGCGTGGTGCCGATTTTCAGGCCTTTCCAGAACATGCTGTGGTTAGCGTGGCCGCCCGCGTTATTGCGCAGCACGCCTTTTTTATCTGCCAGAACCTGATCCAGTTTGGTGATCAGCTCGTCAACCGGCAGGTTAGCGAAGTCGGTCCCTTCCAGCGCCGCGTTAGCGTTGTTAACGTAGGTCTGGTGGTGTTTGGTGTGATGGATCTCCATCGTCTGCTTGTCGAAGTGCGGTTCCAGTGCGTCGTAGGCGTAAGGCAGGGATGGCAGTGAATAACTCATTTTCTTCCTCTCCATTTCATATTTGGGCAGCGTCGCCCAGTGGCGTGCCGCGTAAACAATCGAACCATTATAGTTAAATTCATGATCCGGAAAAGGGTAATCAATGCCCCATTAAACATAAGGAATTTACAAAACTGTTATAAACAAACTGTGGTTTTTACAGCCCGCCTCCGCGGCGCGCTCGTTAACGCAGGCGCTGGGGATGGGTATAGATCGTGGCGCGCCCTAGCTTGCTAAAGCCGACCAGCGTCAGGTTGCAGCGCTCCGCCACCTCGACAGCCAGCCGCGTCGCCGCCGAGACGGCGAACAAGATCTCGATGCCGCACATGGCGGATTTTTGCACCATTTCATAGCTTGCGCGGCTGGAGACCAACACCGCGCCGCTGCCCCACATCGCTTGGCTGTAATAGCCGAGCAGCTTATCCAGCGCGACGTGACGGCCGACATCTTCGCAGCCGCCCGCCAGCTCGCCGTCTGGGAAAATCCAAACCGCCACGTGGGTGCAGCCGGTCTGCTGGCCCACCGACTGAAAGGTCTTGAGCTGGCTCAGGCCGCTATCCAGCTGCGCCAGATCGAAGGTCTGGGTGAAGGGCAACGACTGGACTGGCTTGCCGATCTGCTCCAGCTGCCCGACGCCGCATACGCCGCAGCCAGTGCGTCCCGCCAGCGCTCGCCGCTGCTCTTTTAGCGCCATAAAACGGCGGCTGGAGAGTTCGATCTGCACTTCGATACCGTTGCAGCTCGACGCCACGTCCAGACCAAAAATATCGCTTGGCGCGTCGATTATGCCCTCCGACAGTGAGAAGCCGATAGCGAACGCCTCGAGATCCTTCGGCGTGGTCATCATCACCACGTGCGAAATACCGTTATAGACCAGTGCGACGGGCACTTCGTCCGCCAGCCAGTCGGGCTGCGCCGCCGCTAGATTGGCGCGCTGCCACACTAGCCTTTCACTGACGCCCGTTTGAGTTGTTAAATTTTCGCCGGTAGGTTGCGGAATAGGGTTCAAGGAGTACGACCTGTAATTAACGAAAAATTAAATTGTGCGCTGCCGCGCCGCGGGCAGAGAGTGCGGTCAATTTTGCCTTTTTGCCGCGGGCAGCGCAAAAAACTACTATACAAATTATGCGGAAAAAAGCGGGCAGAAGCCGATGCGGCGCGCTTTATTCTGAGAATGAGAACAATTTTCCGCTGGCCACTAATATCTGTTGGAATGGTGAAATATTATTATGCTGCTTACGCCCGAAAAAAATTTATGTTCCCTTCGGCCGCCTAAACGAATTTAAACAGAATTTAAAAAATGGATATCCACAGGACCAGCAGCTGAAGTATCCAGAGTATCGCGCGCCAAGCAGCGATAAATAGCAGCGTATCAGGTGGCAGGAGGCGTTTGAATGCATCTCGCCCGCCTGATGAAGCAGGATCACGATGCTCACTTCCAGCAGACCAACACCGCAGGAGTGACGGTCAACCGCTGGCCGACTACCTCCATGTTCTGCTCGTCGGCCGCTAGTAACGAAACCAGCCTGCTGGATCATAAATTCGCCTGCGCGCTCGGCATCGTCGCGCTGGAGAATAGGCCCGACTCTGCCACGGCCCGACGGTCGCCGCGCTGGCGCCCAGCTTTGAGCGCGGCGCGATGACTAACAACTGGAACAATATTAAAAATGCCGATCTGGTGCTGCTCATAGGCTGCAATCCGGCGGAAGCGCACCCGGTCGGCTTCAAGTGGGTAACTCGAGGCGAAGAACAAACGCGCTGCGCGGTCACGCCACCGTGCAGGGCTATACCGATCTCAGCTTACTATCGCAGATCCTGCCGGGCTATCTGCTACTGCCGTCGGAGAAAAAGCGACGCCCGCAGCGCAGCTGCCGGACTAAGTCAACTACTGGCAAAACACCGATAAGTTCTTCGTCAGCCTGATGAAGAGCTTTTACGGTGATAAGGCGACGGCGGACAACCAGTGGGGCTATAACTAGCTGCCTAAGTGGGACAAAAGCTACAACTGCTTGGTGCAGGCAGAGATGATGGAGCAGGGCGCGATCAACGGCTGCGTAGTGCAAGACTTTAACCTGCTTGCCGTCCTCCCGGACAAGAACAAAGTATTTCGCGCCCTTTCACGCCTGAAATATATGGTAGTGATCGATCCGCTCAGCACCGAAACCGCCAGATTCTGGCAGCCGCACGGCGAATTCAACAACGTCGATCTGTCGCAAGTTGAAACCGAAGTGTTTCGCCTACTCTCTTCCTGCTTCGCCGAAGAGGACGGCTTGGTCGCCAACTCGTCGCGCTGGCTGCAGTGGCACTGGGCCGCCGCCGAACAGCTGCACGACGGCAAAATCCTCGGCACGCTCTTTTTGCGCCTATGCGAACTCTATCGTCAGGAAGGCGGCGTCGTGCTGGAACCGCTGATGGCGATGTGCTGGGACTATACCAATCCTGCCGACCCGTCGCCGGAAGAGGTGGCACAGGAGAGCAAAGGTCACGCGCTGCAGGACGTTTACGACACCAGCGGCAAGCTGCTGCTAAAAATGCGCCGGCAGCTGGACGCCGTAGTGCAACCAAATGGCGCGCCGCGATAACGCCGACCCGTCCGGGTTGGGCGCGATCGCCGGCCAGGCCTAGGCCCAGCCGGCGAACCGCCATATCACTTACAACCCCGCCTCCGCCGACGAGCAGAGAAAAGCCTAGGATCCGAATCCGGCGTCTGATCGAGTGGGATGGTCAGCGCTGGCAGAGCATAGACGTGCCGGACTATCCGCTGACGCTAGTGCCGCTGCAGAGCAGGCTGGCACCTTTATCATGCAGCCGGACAGCGTGGGCCATCTGTTCACGCTCTACAAGATGGCGTACGGTCCTTTCCCTGAGCACTACGAGCCGATGGAAAGCCCGCTAGACGCCAACCCGCTGCATCCACAGAGCCACAGTCCGCGGTGGCGCCTCTTTGCGCGCGACGCCGCCTAGCTGGGCGAGGCGGCCGAATATCCCTGCATCGCCACTACTTACTCCATCACCGAGCTGTTCCGCCACTGGACGAAATACGCTTTGCTGAGCGCCATCGCGTAGCCGGAGCAGTTTGTGGAGATCGACACGGAGCTGGCGGCGCAGAAAGGCATCAAGGCAGGCGAAAGCGTCAAGGTCTCTTCCCGTCGTATCTATATCAAGGCCAAAGCGGTGGTGACGCGTCGTCTGCAGCGTCTGCACATCGACAGCAGGCCGGTCGATACCGTTGGCATTCCCTGACAATGGGGTTTCGAGGGCGCGGCGCGCGAAGACTTCCTTGCCAATACGCTGACGCCGTCAGTCGGCGACGACAACTCACAAACGAAGGAATATAAAGGGTTTTTAGTTCAAAAGGGTTTTTAGTTCAAGTGGAAAAGGTGTAACGGAGAACAAACATGGTTTACCCTACACAGGACATTATTCTTTGCTTTGCGACCAGTTCCCTCACGCCCACGCCGCCGGCGCGCGATCATCGGCAGCAGGTTGCTAAGCTGATCGACGTCACCACCTGTATCGGCTGTCAAGGCTGTCAGGTCGCCTGCTAGGAGTGGAACGATATTCGCGCCGAGGTTGGCTACAGCGTCGGCGTTTATAACAATCCGACCGATCTCGACGCCAAAGCCTGGACGATAATGCGCTTCTCGGAGGTGGAAGAGGAGGCCGTCTGCAGTGACTGATCTGCAAAGACGGCTGTATGCACTGCGCCGATCCCGGCTGCCTGAAAGCCTGCCCGGCGGCGGGTGCCATCGTGCGTGCAGTACGCCAGAGGCTTTAGTTCGAGCACTGTATCGGCTGGGGCTACTGCATCGCAGGCTGTCCGTTTAACGTGCCGCGCATCAGCAAATAGGATAACCGCGTCTATAAATGCACGCTCTGCGTCGATCGCGTCAGCGTCGGGCAGGAGCCGGCCTGCGTCAAAACCTGTCCCACCGGCGCGATCCGCTTCGGCAGCAAAGAGGAGCTGCCGAAGCTGGCGGCGGAGCGCGTCGCCGATCTGAAATCGCGCGGTCTTGAAAACACTGGTCTCTACGATCCGGTGGGCGTCGGCAGCACCCACGTGATGTACGTGCTGCATCACACCAACAAACCACAGCTTTACCACGGGCTGATGCCGGAAAATTCCGGCATCAGCCCGACTGTGACGTTCTGGAAAGGGGTCTGGGAAACGCTAGCGGCGATTGGCTTTGCCGCCACCTTCCCCAACTCGCTGTTTCACTATGTCGGCGTAGGCCCGAATCGGGCCTACGAAGAGCTGCACAAGGAGGAGAAAGAAAGAATGAAAAAAGGCGATCGTATCATCCGTTACACTGGATTGTCGCCATCTGTTTCTTGCTGGTGGCGCTGAGCAGACTGGGTTTTCTCTTTCCCTCCTTTAACTGGCTGATGGACGTGCTGGGCACGTCGCAGCTGGCACGAATCCTGCATCCTTTTATCGGCTTGACCATGTTCGTTGCCTTTATGCTGATGTTTTTCCGCTACTGGCATCACAAGCTGGTGAACAAAGAGGACCTGCTGTGGGCGCGCAATATCCACAAAATTGCCCTCAACCAAAAGGTCGGCGGTACTGGCCGCTATAATTTCGGCCAGAGAAGTGTGTGTTCTAGACTGCTATCATTAGCTTATTGCTGCTTCTGCTCTGCGGGATAGCGATCTGGAGCCTCTGGTTTACCCGCGTCTTTAGCATCCCACTGATCCGTACGGCGCTGCTGGTGCATTCCTTCTCCGCCGTGGGCCTGACGTGGTGATTATGGTGCACATTTATGCGGCGCGGTGGATAAAAGGCACCCTCACGGCAATGGTCGAAGGCTGGGTGACCGCCGCATGGGCGGAAAAACATCATCCCCGCTGGTATCGCGAACAGCGTAACCGCTTAACACAACAGGAAAAACGCCCATGATAACGAGTGGTACGTGGCGCGCAGCAAATGCAGCAACTGCGAACAGACGCGCGATCTGTACTACTGGTCGCTGAACAGCGAGCAGGCAGCGGTGAAAGCGGAGAGCTGCGGCGACTGCGGCACCTATCTGAAGATGCTGCATCAGGAGAAGGGATCCCGCGCTGGAATCGGTGGCGTACGATCTCGCCTCGCTGGTCCTGGATGCGCGTATGGAGCAGGAAGGATTTTCGCGCAGCAGCCTGAATCCCTTTCTTTTTCCCGATGAGAGCTGATTAATCTCTTGATGGCAAAGGAGTGCGATGAAAACTGATTGGCAGCTATACCAGCCCCTTTGACGAAAGATTTCGATCATCCTGCTGGAAAAAGGCATCGTTTCCGAGTTTGTTAACGATGCGCCTTACGTCCCCGACAGCCAAGTTTCGCTGCACAATCCGCTGGGCAAGGTGCCGACGCTGATTGACGACGGGCAGCAGGCCTAGTTCGCCTCCGCCATCATCGCGCAGTTCCTTGAGCTGCTTGGCGACGCGCCCGCGATGCTGCCCGAAGACGCCTGGCTGGCGCTGCATATTCGCCAGGTCGAGTGGCTGGCGGACGACGTCAGCGACTGTGCCATTGGGAGAAGATCCTGCGCGGCCTAGATAAACTGGAAGCCATTGCGGTACGCGGTAAAAGGGTATTTGCTGAATAACGGCATGCTCAACCTTGCCGATATCGCAACCGGCTGCCTGATCGGATATATCAACTTCCGTCACGTGGTGCCGAACTAGTGCGTTGACCGACCGGCGCTGGTGAAGCTGACGGAGCAGCTGTTCCAGCGCGAGAGCTTTGCGCACACGGCGCCCCCGGCAAGCTGAAGCCCTATTTCGCTGAAGGTCGCCATCAGAATGCGCGCCTCAGACTATGCGAGCTGGGCGCCAGATTTAATCTCAACCAGCCCATGCTGGCTGCTTACATCAATATGTCTGTCGTTACCGTCTCAAAATGAGAGCGTGACGAGAAAAAAGCCTAACGGCGCAGCGCTGCTTTTATTAAATGCGATTAATCGTAAAGGGCCTGATATTTTAATCTAGCCGCCTTGGCGCGGCAGCCAAAAAAAGGGCGATATCACGTTGCCCTTTTGCCGTATTATGCGTTGTCCATTACTGCAGCAGTGAAATATCCGCCACCTGCAGGAACAGCTCGCGCAGCTTCGCCAGCAGCGTCAGGCGATTAACGCGCACTTCGGCGTTGTCGGCGTTAACCATCACCTTGTCGAAAAAGTTATCGACGGCCTCACGCAGCTGTGCCAGTTCAATCAGCGCATCCTGGTAACGGCCTTCTGCGAAGTAAGGCTGCAGCTTGTCGCCCAGCGCGGTGACAAAGGTCGCCAGCTGGATCTCTTCGTTCTCCTTCAACAGCGACGCCTGCACTCTCTCATTCAGCGTTTCGGTCGATTTCGCCAGAATATTAGAGACACGCTTGTTCGCCGCCGCCAGCAACGCCGCTTTGTCGAGCGTGCGGAAGTGCGACACTGCCTTCATACGCGCATCGAAGTCGGCCGGACGAGTCGGACGACGCGCCAGCACCGCCTGCAGCGTATCGACGCTGTGGCCCTCTTCCTGATACCAGCTGCGGAAGCGGCCGAGCATAAAGTCGATGACGTCGTCGACGACGTTGCCATTGCTCAGCTTGCTGCCGTAGAGACGCACAGCTTCTTCGGTCAGGGTTTGCAGATCGAGCGGCAGGTTCTTCTCGACAATGATGCGCAGCACGCCCAGCGCGGCGCGGCGCAGCGCAAAGGGATCTTTGTCGCCCTTCGGATGCTGGCCGATGCCGAAGATGCCCGCGAGGGCATCCATCTTGTCGGCGATCGCCAGCGCGCAGGCCACCGGGTTCGACG
Organism: Type-B symbiont of Plautia stali; assembly: GCA_001485295.1. Classification (GTDB taxonomy): domain Bacteria; phylum Pseudomonadota; class Gammaproteobacteria; order Enterobacterales; family Enterobacteriaceae; genus Pantoea. The sequence goes on along the minus strand of BBOA01000013.1, from coordinate 30,974 downwards.
GCAGATCGTCGCCGGCGTAGCGTGGCTGATACTGCTCGTTGAGCGCCACCGCCACATCTTCGGTTTCGCAGTCCTGACGCGCGTAGTGCATGCCTATCACGCCTTGGGTGTCGGTAAATTCGAACACCATATTGGTCATCAGGTCGCACTTGGAGAGCAGACCGGCGCGCGTCGCGTGATTGACGTCCGCGCCGATTTGCGCGGCGATCCAGCCCGCTAGTGCCTGAATGCGGTCAGTTTTATCGCGCAGCGTGCCCAGCTCTTTCTGAAACAGCACGGTTTCGAGGCGCGGCAGATGATCTTCCAGACGCTTCTTACGGTCGGTGTTAAAGAAGAATTCGGCATCCGCTAAGCGCGCGCGCGCCACCTTCTCGTTACCGGCGATGATCTGCTGCGGATCGCTCGACTCGATATTGGTGACGAAAATGAAGTTCGGCAGCAGCTTGCCCGCGTCGTCATAAACCGGGAAATATTTCTGGTCACCCTTCATGGTGTAGACCAGTGCTTCCGCCGGCACCTTGAGGAATTTCTCTTCGAAGGTCGCCGTCAGCACCACCGGCCACTCCACCAGCGAGGTTACCTCTTCCAGCAGGCTGTCGCTCAAGTCGGCATTGCCGCCCAACTGGCTCACCGCCGTTTCCGCGTCAGCTATGATCTGGGCCTTACGCACCGCGTAATCGGCGATCACCTTGCCGCGCGTTTCCAGAATATCGGGGTATTGATCGGCGTTATCGATAGTGAACTCAGGCTCGCCTATAAAGCGGTGACCGCGAATAGTGCGGCCTGATTCAACGCCGAGAATAGTGGCCGGGATCAGCTCGTCGCCCAGCAGCAGCGTCACGGTGTGCACCGGACGCACAAACTGCACGTTGCTCGCGCCCCAGCGCATCAGTTTCGGGATTGGCAGCTTGCCAAGCGCGTTGGCGATCATGCCGGGCAGCAGCAACTGAGAGGATTCGCCCTTCACCTGAGCGCGATACACTAGCCATTCGCCTTTGTCGGTGCTCAGGCGCTCGGCCTGGTCGACAGTGATGCCGTTGCCGCGCGCCCAGCCTCCCGCCGCTTTAGTCGGATTGCCGTCAGCATCAAAGGCGGCGGAGACGGCCGGGCCGCGTTTCTCGACTTCGCGGTCGGGCTGCGCGGCGCTTAAGCCGGCGACTTTCAGCGCTAGACGACGCGGCGCGGCGTACCAGCGCACCTCGCCGTGCGCGAGACCGGCGCTGTCCAGCTCGGCGGTGACCTGCGTGGCAAAGGCTTCAGCCAAGCTGCGCAAAGCTTTCGGCGGCAGCTCTTCGGTGCCGATCTCCACCAGAAAAGTTTTTTCAGTCATGGCTGCCTCTTACTTGTTGTTATTGCACATCGGGAAGCCCAGCGCCTCGCGTGAGGCGTAATAGGCTTCAGCCACGGCTTTGGTCAGGGCGCGGATGCGTAGAATATAGCGTTGGCGCTCGGTCACGGAGATCGCCTTGCGCGCGTCCAGCAGGTTAAAGCTGTGCGCGGCTTTCAGAATGCGCTCGTATGCCGGCAGCGGCAGCGGTTTTTCCAGCTGCAGCAGCGTCTGCGCCTCTTTCTCATATTGCTCGAAGCAGGTAAAGAGGAAGTCGACGTCAGCGTATTCGAAGTTATAGGTGGACTGCTCCACTTCGTTCTGGTGGAACACGTCGCCGTAGGTGGGTTTACCCAGCGGGCCGTCGCTCCAGACTAGATCGTAGACGCTGTCCACGCCTTGGATATACATCGCCAGGCGCTCAAGGCCGTAGGTGATCTCGCCGGTCACCGGCTTGCACTCTAGGCCGCCAACCTGCTGAAAGTAAGTGAACTGCGTCACTTCCATGCCGTTGAGCCACACTTCCCAGCCGAGGCCCCACGCGCCTAGCGTCGGGTTTTCCCAGTTATCTTCCACGAAGCGAATATCATGCACGGTGGAATCGATGCCCAGCTCTTTCAGCGATCCGAGATATAGCTCCTGAATGTTGTCCGTCGACGGCTTGATGATCACTTGGAACTGGTAGTAGTGCTGTAGACGATTCGGGTTTTCGCCGAAGCGGCCGTCGGTCGGACGGCGCGACGGTTGCACATAGGCTGCGGCAATCGGCTCAGGTCCGAGTGCGCGCAGGCAGGTCATAGGGTGTGAAGTGCCAGCACCCACTTCCATGTCCAGCGGCTGAACGATGGTGCAGCCCTGACGCGCCCAATAATCCTGCAACGTCAAGATTAGGCCCTGAAAGGTTTTGGTATAAAACTTTTGCATGATGATTTCGCACGCTAGTCGGGTAGATGAAAAAAGAGTGCGACAGTATACCCTTTGACCACGCGATGTGCAGCCGGAAATCCTGCCGGGCGCGGCGCGCGCCAGATAGCGGAGTCGTACACGCCCGGCACCACTAGCAGGCTTTCCGGCAGCGGCTCGATGCCGGCGATGATGATCTGCGTGGAGCTTAGAACATCCTCCTCTGGGCCGATATAGCGCAGCGTGAAGCTATCTCCCGCCAGCCACAGCGTCTCCGCCGGTCCGGTCAGATCCGAGCGCTATCACCTCGGACAGGGTAAGAAATAGGACAGTTTGCGCCATCGCGCCACTCCTTGTTGTCAGACGTGCGCCAAGCACGCTCACCATCTCGGTAAAGCGATTGACCAGCACGGTTTCGGTACGGTGAATAAGCTCAGCGCTGCTGAGCATGACGCCTTTGTACGTCATCGGTAAGCTCAGCGCTGCTGAGCATGACGCCTTTGTACGTCATCGGGAAGGTGAGCGTCGCCCTCGCTGACAGACAGTACCTTAAAACCGAGGTCGGACGCCACGCGTGCGGTGGCTTCGCAGCACTGTTCGGTGCGAATGCCGCTGATAATCAACATGTCGATCGCTTGCGCCTCCAGCCAAGGTAGCAAGCCCAACTCAGTCACAGCGCTGTGCACATGTTTCTGCACGCTAAATGCTGCCTCGTGCTGCAAAAAATCCATCCGCTTCACCCAGCCGGATTCCAGAGCAAACGGCCCTTGTGGTGCGACGTGGAATAAGTCCACCACCGGAATCTCTTTCGCCTAGCAGCCTTCTATCAGCGCGCTGATATGACGCTGAAACGCTGGAACGTCCTCTTCCTGCCAGAAATCACCGTGTTGAAACGACTACTGAACATCAATGACTAACAGTGCTGTCTGTGCCATTTTCGGCCTCCTGAGAAATGAATTCAGGCCCATCATGACGGGCCTGACGCGCAGGATGAAGGCCAAATCGGGGCAAGATAGCGACAGTACGGGGCAGCGTTATTGCATCAGCGGCGCCAGCTGCATGTAGAGGCGAGCGAAGGTGTCGCGCTGCGGCTGATAATGCTGATAGCGCGCCGCGTCAGGCTGATGGCGCTGCAGCCGCGTTAAGGTGGGCAGCGTCGCGTGGGACTCGATCGCCTGCCGTGCCTAGCACCGGACCGACCTCGCCGCCCTGACAGTAATCGAGCGTCTGGCCGCGTGCTGCAGCTCGACTATACGCTGCTGCTGACGCCAGTGGCCAACAGCAACTAGGCGGCGACGCCGGTAGCAGCCGCGTAGTAACAGACACGGCATTCGCCCTGCCTTCCATATCCCCTCTGTTGTTCAAACTGTTCTATCATCGCCAGCGACAGCCCTACCGCCGGATCAAGTCTCGTCTGTAAAAAATGCAGCGCTGTGTTCTGAAAGGTGGAGACTGGCGTGCCGCCGCGATCCGTTTGCGTACCGTGTCGCAAAACAGCGGATGCGGATTCCAAGGCGCGTCGATAATCACGCTGGCGGGATAAGCAAATAGAATAATCTGGCCAATCGCTCTGGCGAGAAAGTTGCCCGCCTGCTACATCACCTCATCTACTACCTTCGGCGCCTCGTCGCGCGTCTGCCAGCTGCTGATATGCCCCGCTTCGCCCGCCGTCCAGCTGTGGCCGGTCACCACTTTGCCCTGCTGCACCAGCGTGCCGCCTACGCCTTCCGCGATGCGCAGATAAAAGTGGCTGCATTCTGTTTTCGGCCCCAGCTGCTGCACCGCCAGCAGCGCCGACGCCTTAACGTTATTTATTACGCGCAACGCACCCCCATCTTTTGTCTGACCGGCGTCAGAAGATTGACATCCTGCCAGCCGAGATGGGTCGACAGGTGCAACCAGCCGCGATCGGGATCGACGATGCTGGGAAAGCCCAGCCCGATGCCCAGCAGCTGCGAATGCTTCTGCGCCAGCTCGCCGCATAGATTCGCCACCTCATCCAGTAGCTTTTTCGGATTGCCGGTGTCGACGCGGCTCGTCTGCTCCTCCATCACCTGCGAAAACTAATCGCAGACGCGCTAGTAGATCGCGTTGCGCTCCACCGTTACGCTAGCGCTTTCTCCAGAAGTTCATCCACGATCAGCAACACTGTATTTTTACTGAGCGACATTTTTATCTCGCTCGTCTGACAGACAACATAACTTCAGTGTAACAGCGTCAGAAAGCGCCTTATCCGGCACTTTTGCGCGCTGTTTCACACAAGTCGCAGACGGGGCGGAGCAAGGCATAAAAAACCGGGAAAAGCCCGGTTTTTTTGCGAGATAAAGTGCACGTTAATACTCGTCGCCGCGCACGCGGCTGCGGTAACTTTCCCAGTTGAAACGTACCCACATGCTGTTGCCGAGACGCATACGGTCCATTACGCGCTCGCCCAGCAGCGTATTCATGCCGGCCGGATCGAGGTTCGAGAGCATCCCGGTCGGGCGTTTCGAAGAAGAGCGGCGATCGACGATCTGGTTGATAATCACCTTTTCATAGCGTGACTCGCTCTGCATGCCGATCTCGTCAATCACCAGCAAATCGACGGTGCTGAGATCCTGTAACAGGCGCTCTTCGGTAGTGTCGCTGCCGCCGCTAAAGGTGCCTTTCATGCTGGACATCAGATCCGCCACGGTGACGATGAGCACGCTTTTACCGCGCAGAATCAGATCGTTGCCGATGGCTGCCGCTAGATGATTTTTGCCGGTGCCGGGACGCCCGGAAAAGACGAAGCTGGCGATGCTGCCCTCGAAATCGTTGGCGTACTGGCGCGCCATGGTCAGCGCCCTGCGCTGGCCCTCATTTTCGACGCGATAGTTGTCGAATGAGCAGTTCATATGCAGCTCGCGAATGCCGGATCGCCTCATTACTCGCTGCATTTTCATGGCGCGGTTTTCACGCACGATGGACTCCGAACGCAGGCAGCCCTGCTCCTGGTTCCACGCCAGCAGTTCTTCACCGCTGGTGAATTTCGGCTGGACGTTGGCGGGCATCATTTTTTTCAAACGGCTGAACAGATCGGTCGGCGTTTTCATTACTCACCTCGAAACCCATTGGGAATGTTGTAATCAGTATTGCTGATTTGCGTGATGTCGCGTTTCGGCTGACCGCCACTGGCGGCGCGGTTCATCTGCACGCTACGCGCCAGCTTCTGCTGCCACTGCACATGATGGAACAGGCGACCTTCCGCCTGCCAGTAGGCGATAAAGGCGGCCAGTTCCGCAGGCGTGACCGGCTCGCTCAGTGCCACGCCCCAAATTGCGGCCTGACGCTGGAAATCGGCATCAGGCTGCCAGCCTGAATACATGGCGAATTTACCGGCCGGCGTCGGCAAGGCCGCGGGCAGGTCGTCATACAAACTGTCGTCCAGCGTCACGTCGCTGGACTGCGCTGCCGCCTCCAGTGCCAGCAGATGCGCCAGCCGCTCGGGCGTCACGGCATAGAGCACCGGCGCATAATTATCGAGCACCGCCAGCGTGCCGTTTTCCGCCTGTTGCAGCGCATGGCGCGGATCCTGACGAAATGCATCCAGACCGATAAGCGTAGAAGTAAGAATTTTGACTGACATGATGAAACCTGACGTTGACCTGCACGTTGCGCCGGTGGAACACCGGCGCACAAGTCACTATTGTACCTTTTTTAGCGCCCGGAAGCGTCAAAAAAGCAAGGCTTACGAGGAGTATGACGCAGGTTCGGCGGCAAGCGATGCGTGACCGGTTCAACAGCAGCGGCCCTAGCTCGCGCCGGACGGGTTCGCCACAGATAGCGAACGGAGGCGAGCCAGCAGCTGCTGTAGCCCAGCAGCTCGGTGCCCTCTTCAGTCATGTTTTTTACCACGCGGTTGTAGCCGTCCAGCATTAGGGCTGCTACAGCTGGTGCATGCCGAACAGGAGGGAGAACACCAGCACGATCAGCAATTCGCTGATGGTCATCAGCTAGCAGCGGTGCGTGACGAATACTACCAGCCCGTCCAGCGTGTCGCGCGGCGTACGCAGCGCCAGACTGGCGGCAGTGGTCGCCGGTCGCCAGCGCGAACCACACCCAGTTGCCGTGAGCGACAAGGTCAAACACAAAGTCCAGCTCGCGGATTAGCATGCAGCTGGATTAGCATGCAGCTGCAGCTGTAGAAACAGCCGATCAGGATCAGCGCGCCTCGCTGGGCAGCGCGATGGCACGCCAACCAGAAAAAGATCGCGGCGACAGAGGCGAGCATCGCCTCCTGAAGTGCCTCCGTCAGCGAGGTTTCATGCATGGCGTCGTTCATCCAGTTAACGTCGATATAGTATCGTCGACATCATGGCTACGAGGAACAGTGTTGTAAATAAAAAAGCAGCGCATTCACGGCCGAGGATTAAAAAATTTTTCGCACTTATTATATAGTGTAACTTATTCTTTTTTTCTCATTCGGAAGATCGCTGCCTGATCTATAAGCCTAAAGGCACGATTTTTCTCTGGCTGTGGTTACGCGCTCTGCCGATCAGCACCGAAGCGCTCTACTAGCGCCTTAAGGCGTGCGGCGTATTGATGGTGACGGGGCCACTTTTTTTCCTCGGACTGGAGCAGGCGTGGCCGCACACCCATCAGTGCATGCGGATGCACTATGTGCCGGACGCCGAGAATATCGAGCGCGCGGTGCGGATTCTGGCGGAAGAAGTGGAAAAGGCGTTTACGGAGCAGCTGTAATCAGATAGTCTGAGTGCGCTCTGGCCTGAAAGGAGCTCACTCCTCCGCCAGCCGCCAGCGACTCGTGACACCACCGCGCCCAGCTAGCGGATCGCCTGCTCGGCCTCCGCGTTCCAGCTAAATCCCGCATTAAGCCGAAAGCAGCGATAGTAGCGATTGTCGGTAGCGAAAATATGGCTTGGCGCGATGCCGGCGTTACGCGCCTTGAGAAACAGCGCGCAAATATTCAGCGCCCGCTGCGACATCTCGACTTAAGCACATAGCTGCCCTCCGGCTTCGATACGCGCCGTGGCCGCCGGGAATTCGCGCTGCAGCGCCTGACGCATTTTGCTGGATCTGTCGCGCCAGCTTGCGCAGATGGGCGTCATAGCCGCCGCTGCGCACCAGTTCGGCGAGCGCCGCCTGCGACAGCGTCAAGGTGTCCATTGGTCGAGGTATATTTCAGCGAAGCGATTTTGCGCATGTAGTTGACGCTGTGCGCACCCAGCCGATGCGGATGCCGGGCGCGCCGGTTTTCGAAAAACAGCTGCACAGGATAGCATTGGGGCTAAAGGCGCTCATTGGAAAAGGGTGCCGTTCGCCGAACGCAGTATCGCTGAAAATGATCATCTTCGACGATCACTATATCATTCTCATCGGCCTGGCGAGCGGTATAGACCTTCTGCTCGTTATGAATCGATTTGCCGAGCGGATTGTAGACGTTTTTGATGGTGAGAAACGCCTGCACCGCTTTTGCAACGAAACAGCACGGTGAGCTTTTCCACGTTAACATAGCCTTCCGATCCGGCTTCAACCTCAATCACGCGTAGGTTGAGGTTGTACAGCATCTGCAGCAGCACAAAGTAGCAAGGGCGACTCTCCACCGTGCGGCCCGCGATCTCATGCCTGAACTGCAGATAGCCGCTGCCTTTCACCGAGTTGCTCAACAGCGCCGGCTTACTGTAACTCATCTGGCGCATCAGCAGCCCGATATTTTTCACCGGATAAAGAGAGCTATCGCCGTTCGATAGGTCGAGACGCACGCGGCATTCCGAGCAGAGGATCGCCAAATGCATCTCCGTCTGTTAATCCAGCGGCGCCAGCGTGCGCACCGCTGTCGGGCAGCAGCGATCCGCTCGGCTATCTGGCAGTAACGGCTGCTCTGACTCTCCTGTTCGTCCATTTCACCGGGCATCTGTTCCACCCCATATCGTACTGATCTGTGCGTATTCAAGAGAGTACATTCAAAGTACTTTAGCCTGCATCTCTTAATTATTTATGAATGACGTGCCGCCACCTCATGCGCTGCATCCGATGAGCTGGCTATCGCATCCGTTAAAACATTCATTGCTACACCGCTTCATGGCCTGTTTTTCATGGAATCAGTAGGTTCCATCGCATTTAAACCAATTTAACTGCCAAAGGAAAAGGAAAACGTGAAAAATGAATAATCTTTCCACCATGATGAGAGAAATTGAAGGCTACCTGACGCCGGCAATCATCGATTCCGCTAAACGGTGCTCTCATCGTCTGCTTTCGCCAGCCTGACGACTTTTGCTGCGAAACCTTCTGCTACCGACTCGGCGCCTTTCATACATATTGATTTCATCTTGGTGGATGGCGTGCCACATTTTCTGGAGATGGGCTTTTGTCTTTCCAGCATGGGCGTGGTAAATCTGATGCGGGAGGCGACCGGCATAGACTAGGCGGAAGTCGCCTTTCTGCTGGAGACGGGCGGCGCGATGCTAACGCTGCGCTTTCCCGCACCGCCTCACGCCGTGGGCCAGCTGCTGCGGCTGCGCCAAGCGGAAAACTATATCATTAGGGCGCGCTGCCGCCGCCGCTGGCGCTTCCCGGCTTACAGGTTTCACACCGATCGTCGCTCTATGCCGATCTGACGCGTCATGCGGGCGTTCTCGGCACACTGCGCCTCACCGCGAGTGGAAGCGACGATATTCTGGCGGTGTTCAACGCACTAGTGCATACCGCCGCCACTATTTCAGGAGGAAATTTATTATGTGCAGAATGATTCTGGCGCAGGGAGAGAATTCGCCGCGGCGCGCGCTATGAGCTGCGGAGAAACCGCCTGCCACGACGGCCCAATTAAAGAGCACTCCAACGGCTGGGGATGTTTATGGCTGGAAAATGGCGAGATCCAGACGCTGCGCGGTAGCGGCCCCTTCGCCGAGGCGTTGCCGGGTATTGACGTCGAGCGTATTAAAGGGCGCTTTCTAGCGGTGCACGTGCGCAACGCCAAGTTGAGCAAAAATCAGGGGCTGGAATTTTCCCATCTGCTGCTGCGCGACAGCGCAGGCACGCGCTGGTACATGATGCATAACGGGTTTATGCTGAAGGTGTACGCGCGTCTCGGCATGGCGGCATCCCGCTTCGATTCGGCGGAGTATCTGGTGGATCCCATTACGCCTGCCGACTTCACGCGCGACTATCTACGCCAGAAGCTGGCGCAGGTGGAGCCGGGCGGGCAGCGCAGGCAACGCGGCTTTCGTCACCCGCGATCACGCCTAGGCGTGGCAGTGGCATTCACAGGACGCCCCTTATCCACACTATTTTACGCTGCATCATTTGCAGCAGGAACGCTACACCTGTATCTCGTCTGAAACTATTCCAACCTTGGGCAACGTCGCCAGCTGGCCGACGTATGGCTAACCATGAACTACGCGAAATTCCTTTGGGGAAGGAACCATCATGGCCATTTTTAACCAGATACGCGTGATCAATCCCAGCATGTTTATAGAAACGAACAAGTGGACGACATCTTCACGGCGCGCGGGCCGTTGCTGGTGCTGTGCAACTTCCTCACCGAGGAGGATCGCTAGGAGGTGGTAGCGGATTTGCAGCGCTGCCGTGAAAAGATCCACGCGTCGCACTATCCCAACGGCGCGCTAACCACGCAGGGTCCTTACCTAGCGAAACACACGGCGGCGCCACAGAACTAGTTCACCGAATAGCGCGATATTGAACCGGCGCTGCTGCCGCCCGCTCGCCGCGCTGCGCGGCAATGCCCTGAATCAGGCGGCGAAGGTGATGGTACTGGAAGTGGCGATGCTGGACGGCACCCGGTCGCGCTTTCTGCTGGCGATCGTACCGGGCGACTGCAAAATTAACGTCAAAAGCGCGGCGCGCGCCATCGGCGGCAAGAAATCGAGCTGCGCCGCGCTTGAGATAGCTCAGTCGCTGGCGCTGCGCGTCGATGCGCGGCGGCGTGACGTCGGTATGCTGTGGTTCAATGCCGGCGCGCTGGAAAAATCGATCGTCCTGAACGCCGACGACTATCGTCGTATCGTCGGCGACGCCTGTTATGCCGACATCGCCACGCCGATGATGGTCAGCGGCTGACCACAGGGGAAAGCGCATGTCAGTTAAAGATATGTTGCTGGCGCTCTGCGTGGTAGTCGCATGGGGCGTCAATTTTTCAGCTTTGGCCAGTTCACCTTTCTGTTTCTGGCCATTAAGCTCGGCATGCAGGCCGGACTGGCACCGCTGGTTGCTGCAGGCGGAAAAACTGCGCTGGAACCTATCGCCGGCGTGCTAATTGGCACGCTCGGCATGTTTATGCTAGCGACGGCAGGCATTATGTTGACTACCATGATGCTGACGCTGGCGGTAGCGCTATCGTGGGGTCTAGGCAACCGCAAGGTGCCGGCGATGTCGCTGGTGGTGTGGAGCACGCTTTTGCCGGTGCTGCCATTTTTCACCTGCTCATGGCCATATTCGAGGGAGAAAACGCCATCGTTGTTCAGCCTCATGCATATCTCGCTGCAAACCGTGCTGGCGCTGATCTATCTCGCCTTTATCGCCACTATCGTCGGCTACGCCATCTGGGGCAAGCGGCTTAGCCGCTATGAAACTTGGCACGTGGCGCCGCTGTTGCTGCTGGTGCCGGTAATCGGCATTCTGAGCACCGCGCTGGTGCTGGGCGAGCGGGCTGTCGGCGTAGAAGATGCTGGGCGCGACGGTGATTATTTTTGGCCTACTGATCAACGTCTTTAGCAGACTGGTCAGCCATCGTTTGTTGATGTCCACCCATCCCTGATCGCAGCCATAAAAAACGCCGCATCAGCGGCGTTTTCTTTTCGTTGATTCTGATTAGTTCAGAATTTCAATCCGGCGCGGTTTTGCCTCTTCCGGGACGATGCGTTCTAGATCGATGCTCAACAGGCCATTTTCCAGCCGAGCGTCACGCACCACAATGTGGTCAGCCAGCTGGAATTTACGCTCGAAGTTGCGTTCGGCGATACCCTGATACAGGTATTTGCGCTCGACCTGCTCTTCAGGATGCGCGCCGCGCACGACCAGCACGTTGTCGTGAGCAGTGATGTCCAACTCTTTCTGAGCAAAACCCGCCACCGCAATGGTGATGCGGTAGTGGTTTTCGTTGACCAGCTCAACGTTGTATGGAGGATAACCGCCATTACTCTGGTTCTGATTCGATTCCAGCAGGTTGAACAAACGATCGAAACCGATAGCAGAGCGATAAAGCGGAGCAAGATCAAAATTACGCATGGAATGACTCCTGATATTCAGCAAGTTTTAGCAACCTTCCACTATGGACAGGCCGCTCGGCGCCCCGATGTCCCTGTCGGCGACAGCGAGTGCGTCCGTAGCTTAAAAATGGGTATGCTCCTGTGGCTTTCAAGAGGCGAAACGCGATTTTTTTCACCACTCTGCTGAAATGGCATACCCTTTACACTCAGGGGACCTTTCGTCTGGCATAATGCACCTTGCCGCAGAGCAGGAAGGTAACGGACGAGCTAACTCAGCAAGGTGAACGATACAGCTGAAGGGATGATGAAAACGAAATTATTATTAGAGGCTTTTCCTCTGGCGAGCGCGCTGGCCTGCTACACCTTTATGAGTTCAGGGTGCTCCAGCGTAATGTCCCATACCGGCCCGAATCAGGGCTACTATCTCGATACGCGCGCCATTGCCGCTATTCTAGTCGACGATGAGAGCAGCTGGGCGCTTAAGCTGCTGGCGCTGATCGATCTGCCTTTTTCCACCGTGCTGAATACGATGCTGCTGCCTTGGGACTACGCGCGCAGCGACTACGATAGATCGATTCCCCGCGTGAGCGCATTCTTCAGAGCGAAAAACTGAACCACACGCAGGAAAATCTGGCGCAGGCCGTGCCCCATCTGACGATTACGCCGACACCGTAAAGATTTGCCGCCTGCCTGCGCATACGCTTCCAGCGCCTCCGGCAGGTCGACAATAAACATCTCCGGCTGTTTCTCGCCGGCGGCGGAGTGTGTGTGTCGCCGATAAAGGCGATAGCCCAGCGCTGCCAGCTGCCGTCTGCTTTCTGGTAGCCGCGCACGCCGATTCAGCCCTCTTCGTAGGCGCAATCGATCTGTCGCTGCCCGGCTGCGGCGTCGCGGTCGTGCGGCTGATCAGCACGCAGAAGTGGCTGCCGTCATATTCACGCGAATGCTGTTTGACCGGCGCGACCGCGCGCAGCGGCACTGGGATGCCGACGTTGCGTAGATCCTCGATGGATAGTCCAAGCGTCGTCTGGATGTTCCGGCCCGTGAATGCACAGGTAGCACGGTGGCAGATCGGGACTGACAGTGACCAGCCGACGTGCACGCTGTCAGTAGCCCGATAGAACACCTCGACTTCGCCGCTCTCGACGTTTGACCCGCTCAATAGTGCCGCTGGTAAAGGAGGTGCCCGACGTGCGAACATCGAAAGCGAGCCACTGGCTGTCGGCGGTCCAGACGTTGCTGTTAGTCAGCTGATGATGTCGCGGGCTGAAGGTGATCTATTTTTCGCGCATAGGTCAACCTGACTAAAAATGTTGCCCCACAAGCTACGCCAAAAGCGTTAAAGACGCAGCTCTAATTTTGGCGGCGACGCGGTTGCCCCTTCGATTGCCCGCTTACGCCCGACTATCAATCCCAATATGCCGCCGAGGATGAGCGCGCCCGCCACAATTAGCAGGCCGTCGTTGTAGCTATTGGTGGCATCTTCGATGTGCCCCATCACGGGGGGAAAACCCCAGCCCGGCGATGTTAGCCACCGCATTGAAGCGCCATCGGCGCCGCGCCCGCTACACCCGACACCGTTTCGGTGACGACCGCTCAGAAAACTGGAAGCGCGCGTTATTCAATTCAGGCCGACCATTAGCACCAACAGCAGATAGGCTATCCACTGCTGCGGCACCGCCAACGCCGCCAGCAGCAGGCCAAGATGGCGCGCCCGTTCGCCGGTGCGATCGGAGTGACGGCCGTTAAGGTACATAAAGATGCAAGCGAACAGGAAAGACATCGCCGACAGTAGGCTGAGCGTCCAGACGCGCCGACTTTTGAGCGATACTCGCCAGTTATGATCGCGTATCGCCGCGTGCTGCTCGTCGCGCGCCAGTTTCTACTGCAAATAGTCGCGCTGTTCCGCCGTCAGCCAAGACGCCCAGCATGCCGTGCAGATTAAGCAGGCTGTCGGAAAGCGGTAATCCGATCACCGACGCCAGCGCCGCGCCGATATAAAACAGCAGCATCGCGCGAGTGCGGCCGCTGCGCGAATACCAGCAGTTGAGGTAGAAAATGATGCCGGGCGTAAAGCCTGCTTCCGCCACGCCGAGCAAAAAGCGCATGACGTAGAGCTGAGCCGGCGTCTGCACCAAGCTCATGTCTGCGGGATAATGCCCTAGCTCACCATGATATGCGCGATCTAGCGTTGCGCGCTGACGCGCGTCAACAGCGCGTTGCTCGGCACCTTGAAGTAATGTAGGTGACATAGAAGATGCCGGCGGCGATGCCGTACATCTCGGTAGTCATCGCCAAATCGGCGTTCACTTGCAGCACTGCGACCAAGATACTCACGCGATCAATATAGGCGATGAGATAAAGCACCGTGATAAAAGGCATGATGCGCAGGTTCATTTTTCTAATGGTGCTGAGGTGAAGAGAGTGATTCATCGTGTGATCCTCAGAGCATGGCATCAGACGGACGTATTCAGCGCGTCGAGGCTGTGCGATGAACCTCAATAACCGGGTTGCCCTTAGTTTACAAGGCATGCAGCTAATTATAGTACTCTAGAATGAATTTGTACTACAATACAGTTCATAAAACAGACAGCCGAGATCCTGTGGCCCCGGCGGAAAGCGAAAAATGCGAGGTTGGACGGTGGAATGCCGTCCGTAGAGGGTTACAGCACCAGCTCTTCGATGGCGTGCGCCACACCGTCTTCCATATTGGTTTTGGTGACGAACTGGGCGATCTGCTTAACGGAGTCGATAGCGTTGCCCATCGCGACGCCCATCCCGGCGTACTCAATCATCGCTAGGTCATTCTCTTGGTCGCCAATCGCCATCACTTCGTCGCGCGTCAGGCCCAGCTTCTCCGCCAGCCTTTTAACGCCTTGGCCTTTGTTGACGCGGCGATCGAGGATCTCCAGATAGTAAGGCGCGCTCTTGAAGTAAGGCGCGCTCTTGAGAATGGTGTAGCTGGGCTTTCGCCGGCAGGCGCTGAATAGCCGCATCCAGCAGATCGGGCTTGTCGATCATCATCAGCTTGGGAAAACGCGTGGCGCGATCCATCTCCTCCACCGCGCGATAGCGCACTGGAATACCGGTCAGGCTCGCCTCATGAATAGTGTATTCGCTGATATTTTTGTTCGGTGTATAAAGCGAAGATTTGTCGACCGCCTGAAAATGCACGCCCAGCTCACGCGACAGCTGTTCGATGTAAAGGTAGTCGTCGAACCCCAGCGTAATTTCCACCACGTACTCGCCATCTTTTGCCTGCTGCAACCAGCGCGCCGTTGTAGCTGATGTAGTAATGGCCTTCGTCGACCAAGCCTAGCTCCATCAGGTAGCGCTGGATGCCGACGTAGGGACGACCGGTCGCCAGTACTACGGCAACCCCTTTTTTATGCACGCGATCGATGGCTGATTTTACGCCAGCGGTGATCTCGTGCTGCGGGTTAAGCAGCGTGCCGTCCATATCAATTGCAACCAGTTTAATCGCCATAGCTTCCTCGCTAAGTCAGAGTCTGGCTTAAATGCCAGCGCGATCCCGCTCACAATGACCAGTTTCGCGCCGCTTCAGGCATAAAAACCCTTCCCACCGGGAAGGGTTTGAAAGCCGGAACCGGCGTGGGTGACAGAAACCGCTCGCAAAGTCGCTCAAGGCATCCCTGTCACGGGACGCTTTGTTCTTAGGTTCCTGTCACCCGTGCTTTAGCTTTAGTTGCCGTCTGTTGTAGGCTTAGATATCGATGTTCGCCGCTTTCAGCGCGTTCTCTTCGATAAAGGCGCGGCGCGGCTCAACCGCATCGCCCATCAGCTTGGTGAAGAGCTGGTCGGCGGCGATGGCGTCCTTGATGGTGACGCGCAGCATACGACGGCTGTCGGGATCCATGGTAGTTTCCCACAGCTGCTCGGCGTTCATCTCGCCCAGACCTTTATAACGCTGTACCGACAGACCGCGCCGCGACTCTTTCACCAGCCACTCGATAGCCTGCTCGAAGCTGGCGACCGGCTGACGGCGCTCGCTGCGTTCAATATAGGCGTCTTCCTCAATCAGACCGCGCAGCTTCTCGCCCAGTGCGTTGATTTTGCGGTACTCCGGCCCCTGAATGAAATCGGCATCCAGCGTGTAATCGGTATCAACGCCGTGCGTGCGGACGCGCAGCGCCGGTTCGAAGAGGTTCTGCTCGCGTTTGGCGCGCATCTGCGCAACGTAGGTGCTGCCGTGCGTTTCGCGCTCGCTCAGGAACGCCACCAGCCCGTCCAGCCAGCCATGAACCTCCGCTTCCTGGTTCAGATCGCTCAGCGTCGGATAGTAAACCAGCGCGCGCAGCAGCGCGATCGGATAGCGGCGCTCCATGCGCTTGATCATCTTCTGCGTACTGTTGAACTCCGTGACCAAGTTTTCCAGCGGTTTGCCGCCCAGCGCCGGAGCACTGGCGTTGGTGTACAGCGTCGCGCCGTCCAGCGCGATGGCGATCTGATACTGATCCATCGCCTCATCGTCTTTGATATACTGCTCCTGCTTGCCTTTCTTTACCCTGTAGAGCGGCGGCTGCGCGATATAAATGTGGCCGCGCTCGATGATTTCAGGCATCTGACGATAGAAGAAAGTCAACAGCAACGTACGGATGTGCGAGCCGTCGACGTCCGCATCGGTCATGATGATGACGCTGTGGTAGCGCAGCTTGTCCGGGTTGTACTCGTCGCGGCCAATGCCGCAGCCCAGCGCGGTGATCAGCGTCGCCACTTCCTGCGAAGAGAGTATCTTGTCGAAGCGCGCTTTCTCCACGTTAAGGATTTTGCCCTTCAGCGGTAGGATCGCTTGGTTCTTACGGTTACGGCCCTGTTTCGCTGATCCGCCTGCAGAGTCACCCTCCACTAGGTAGATTTCAGAGAGCGCCGGATCGCGCTCTTGGCAATCCGCCAGCTTGCCAGGCAGACCCGCGAGATCGAGCGCGCCTTTACGACGCGTCATTTCACGCGCGCGGCGCGCCGCTTCACGAGCGCGCGCCGCGTCGATGATCTTGCCGACTACGATCTTGGCGTCGCTCGGGTTTTCCAGCAGGTATTCGCTCAGCAGCTCGTTCATCTGCTGTTCCACCGCGGATTTCACTTCAGACGAAACTAGCTTGTCTTTGGTCTGCGAGGAGAACTTGGGATCCTGCACCTTCACCGACACCACGGCGACCAGACCTTCGCGGGCGTCGTCGCCGGTGGCGCTGACTTTCGCCTTCTTGCTGTAGCCTTCTCTGTCTATATAGGCGTTCAGCGTACGCGTCATCGCTGCGCGGAAGCCTGCCAAGTGCGTGCCGCCGTCGCGCTGCGGAATGTTGTTGGTGAAGCAGTAGATGTTCTCTTGGAAGCCGTCATTCCACTGCAGTGCTACTTCCATGCCAATGCCGTCTTTTTCGGTGGAGAAATAGAATACATTTGGATGGATTGGGGTTTTGTTCTTGTTTAGGTATTCGACGAACGCCTTGATGCCGCCTTCGTAGTGGAAGTGATCGGCCTTGCCGTCACGCTTGTCTTCCAGACGAATCGACACACCGGAGTTCAGGAACGACAGCTCGCGCAGACGTTTCGCCAGGATGTCGTATTTAAATTCGACCACGTTGGTAAAGGTTTTGTGGCTCGGCCAGAAGCGCACGCGAGTACCGGTTAGATCGGTTTCGCCGGTGATGTTCAGCGGCGTCTCAGGCACGCCGTGCACGTAGGTCTGCTGGTGCACTTTGCCTTCGCGACGAATCGTCAGCTCCAGCTTCTGCGATAGGGCATTAACTACCGAAACGCCTACGCCGTGCAGGCCGCCTGACACTTTATAAGAGTTGTCGTCGAACTTACCGCCTGCGTGCAGCACGGTCATGATCACTTGCGCAGCGGAAACGCCCTCTTCTTCGTGAATGCCGGTAGGGATGCCACGGCCATCATCCTGAACGGAGACGGAATTATCGGCATGAATGGTCACAACGATATCACTACAGTGACCGGCGAGCGCTTCGTCGATTGCGTTATCCACGACCTCGAATACTATATGGTGCAGACCGGTTCCATCATCCGTATCGCCGATATACATACCCGGACGTTTGCGTACCGCATCCAGCCCTTTCAGAACTTTGATACTTGAGGAGTCATAAGAATTGGACATCAACGTTTCTCGCTCATTTAATCTTCAGGTTGAACCGCTATTTTACCCTGTTGCACGCGGAACATCTTGCCCTTTTCGTCACTCATATCGATGACATGATCGGTGGCGATAGCGCTGACAAACACCTGAGCCTGCGTGGCTTTCAGGCGTTGCGCCAGCAGGCGTCGATGGCTGTCGTCCAGCTCAGAGGCAAAGTCATCAATAAGGTAAAGACAGCGGCGTCCGCTCCGGCGCGTCAGGAACTCGCCCTGCGCCAGACGCAATGCACACATCAATAGTTTTAACTGGCCGCGCGACAGCAGATCTTCGACCGGCGTGCCGGCGGCGTGAATGCGGAAATCCGCTTTATGCGGGCCGCTGGCGGTGTAGGTTAAGGCGCGATCGCGCTCGAAATTGCGCTCTAGCAGTTCGCCGTAGGCGCTCTCTTTGTCCCAGCCGCGCTGGAAAGAGAAGTTCAGCGCGAACTCCGGCAAAAACTGCACGCAGGTGGCAATGATCTCCGCTGAAATGGCGTCGCTGTATTCTGCGCGCCACTGGCTGATCTGCTCCGCTAACAGCACCAGCTCCTGGTCCCAGACGCGGATCTGGCTATAGCGCGTGACCTGGCGCAGCGCGGCGTTACGCTGCTTCAGTAGTCGCCGCAAATTGCTCCAGGCGCTAAAGAAACCGGGCGTGTTGTGAAAACAGCCCCAGTCGACATAGGCTCTACGGTATTTGGGGCCGCCGTTAAGCAAAGTAAACCCCTCGGGCGTAATTAACTGCATCGGCAGGAGCTGCGCTAGCTCGGCGACTTTATGACCGCCGCTGCCGTCGATGCGCACCTTGCTGTCGCCCGCGCGATTCTTTGTAAGCCCGACTGAAATTTCCCGCTCGCTGCCTTCGATACGGCCATGCAGCACAAAGGCGGTCTTGTCGTAGCGGATGACGCGTCCCGCCTGCAGGGTGCGAAACGCGCGGCCGTGGCCCAGCGTATAGATCGCCTCCAACACGCTGGTTTTGCCGCTGCCATTCGCCCCGACCAAGAAGTTAAACTCCGGCGCCAGCGCCAGATCAACCTGCTCGATATTACGAAAGTCTTTGATAAAGAGGCGGGTTAAAGCCATGAATCAGTCCAGCGTGAAGGACAAAAAAAATTTTTCACCTGACCCTGCTTTCTAGGACGTCAATGGTGAAGCTAGTTTGCGACCCGCCCGCGCACAGCCACCGGAGGGTACTGAAGTACGTGAGGATAGCGAGCACTGCCGGGACGCAAAGTAGAAAGTAAGCCAAACCGATATATTCTAAAATTACAAGCGTATAGGCATAACGACATAGGCCGCCGCCGGGCTGGCGAGATCTTCAATCTGCACGCTCGACACCGAATCGGTCAGCAGCAGGCGTACATTCTCACACTTCAGCGCGTTCAGCACATCCAGCACATAGCTCACGTTAAAGCCGATCTCCAGCTCGCTACCCTCGTAGGTGACGTCTAGCATCTCTTCCGCCTCTTCCTGTTCAGGGTTGTTGGCGGTGATCTTCAGCTGATTCTCGGTGATATAGAGGCGAACGCCACGGAATTTTTCATTCGACAGAATAGAGGCGCGCGCAAAGGCCTGCTTGAGAATATCGCAGCCCGCTTCTAGGACCTTATCTGGGTTTTTCGGCAACACGCGGCGATAGTCAGGGAAGCGGCCATCCACCAGCTTGGAGGTAAAGATAAAGTCGCCGACGTGCGCGCGTATGTTGCTGCTGCCAATCTGCACCTGCAGCGGCGTTTCGCCGCCGTCCAGCAGACGCAGCAGCTCAATCACTCCTTTACGCGGCACGATCAACGAATGGTTCAGCAACGCTTGGCCAATCGGCATCGAACAGACCGCCAGACGGTGGCCGTCGGTCGCCACGGTGCGCAGCTCTTCGCCTTCGGTCTCAAACAGCATGCCGTTAAGGTAGTAACGCACATCCTGATGCGCCATGGAGAACTGCGTCGCCTCGATCAGAAGCTTCAGCGTCGCCTGCGGCAGCGTAAATTCCACTTCGCTCTTCCAGTCGTCCAGATTGGGGAAATCGCTGGCTGGCAGGGTCGAGAGCGAGAAGCGGCTGCGCCCGGAGCGCACCAGCATCCGTTCGCCTTCCAGCGTGACGTTGATCTCCGCGCCTTCCGGCAGGCCTCGACAGATGTCGAGGAACTTACGCGCCGGCACAGTCGTCGCGCCTGGCTCGTGCGGCTGGGTCAGCGCCACGCGCGCCACCATCTCCACTTCCAAGTCGGTGCCGGTCAGCAACAGCGTGCCATCATTGACCTGCATCAGTAGATTTCCCAAGATCGGCAGCGTTGGACGACCGCCTAACGGGCCGCTGACTTGCTGCAGCGGCTTTAGCAACTGCTCACGTTCAACAATAAATTTCATAGCGTCAGGAGGATAAAGTTCGGATGAGATTAGAGAAATCTTCTTTTATGTCGTGGCTCTCTTCGCGCAGCTGCTCGATTTTACGGCAGGCGTGAAGCACTGTGGTGTGGTCGCGGCCGCCGAAGGCATCGCCGATCTCCGGCAGACTATGGTTCGTCAGCTCTTTCGCCATCGCCATCGCCATCTGGCGAGGACGCGCGACCGAACGCGAACGGCGCTTGGAAAGCAGATCCGCGACCTTAATCTTGTAATACTCGGCCACCGTCTTTTGGATATTGTCGATGGTAACCAGCTTTTCCTGTAGCGCGAGCAGATCACGCAGCGCTTCGCGTACGAAATCGATGGTGACGGCGCGGCCGGTAAAGTTGGCGTTGGCGATGACGCGGTTCAGCGCCCCTTCCAGCTCGCGCACGTTGGAGCGAAGCCGTTTAGCGATAAAAAAGGCGACTTCGCCCGGCAGTCGGATATCGTTCTCATCCGCCTTTTTCATCAAGATCGCCACGCGCGTCTCCAGCTCCGGCGGCTCGATAGCGACCGTCAGTCCCCAGCCAAAGCGGGATTTGAGACGGTCTTCCACTCCATTGATTTCTTTCGGATAACGGTCAGAAGTCAGAATAATTTGCTGATTGCCTTCCAGCAGCGCGTTGAAAGTGTGGAAAAACTCCTCCTGCGAGCGCTCTTTGTTGGCGAAGAACTGAATGTCATCGATAAGTAGCGCGTCCACCGAGCGGTAGTAGCGCTTGAACTCCTCGATGGCGTTGTTTTGCAGCGCCTTAACCATGTCCTGCACAAAGCGCTCGGAGTGCATGTAAACCACTTTGGCGTTCGGCTTGCGCGCGATGATGCCGTTGCCCACCGCGTGCAGCAGGTGCGTTTTGCCGAGACCAGTGCCGCCATAAAGGAAGAGCGGGTTGTAGGCGCCGCCGGGATTGTCCGCGACCTGGCGCGCCGCCGCGCGCGCCAGCTGGTTGGACTTACCCTCGACGAAGTTATCGAAGTTATGACGGTTGTTCACATTAGAGCGGTAGGTGACGTCGGCCGGCGCCGGCACGTTGTCCCAGCTTGGGCGCAGGATCTGCACGGGCACAGGGCGGCTCTCGACCGGCGCGTGCGGGCTCATCGCTGTAGTCTGCTTCTGTACCGGGCGCGTGCCCACTTCAAAACGAAGCAAAGGCACGTCCACGCCGCAAAACTCGTTCAGCAGTACGTTGATATTATTAATATATTTATCTCGTATCCAGTCGAGCACAAACCGATTTGGTGCATAAAAGGCCAGCGTATTGTCGTTTAACTCCGCCTGCAGCGGTCGAATCCACATGCTGAATTCGGTGGCAGGAAGCTCATCCTGCAAACGGGCAAGACACTGTTGCCAGAGCGTAAGTGACACGGCGGACTCCACTTGTGCAAAATCGATAAGAAATCGTAAGCGCTAATAAAGAAACGTTCATTTTTGACACAGACGGTAGAAAGCGCCTGCGACCGCTATCAGCGGTTTCCGGCCCTAGGAATCGCGACCGGATTGTCAGCGGAAGGTTGGATCATAGCGCAAAGCGAGGCAGAGATCTTCACTTTTTACACAGTTTTAATCCTTTTTATCCACAGATCGTGGACAGGTAAAACAGTTTACGCCTGCTGGCGAAAAAAGCTGCGGGTATCGTTGGGAAAAGCGGGCTTTTTCAGGCGACCTCTCGTTTTACCGACAATCTTTAGCTGCCAGATCGTAAGAAGATCCCGCATGATACTTGCGATTTAAAGTGGAGACCGTATAATCCCTTCCCCGGCGTTGTCGCACTAATGCCCAATGCCCGGACTCAGCGGGCTGTATCCGGGTTTCTAGGTACCGCGACCAGCGAAGTAAATTGACTCCGGACTGTACAATTATTACAATCCCGCCTCTTTAATTAGAGACATATTGAGGTGTCAGTTATTTTACTGGCCCACACAACGCGCCACCTAGTGAAATTTTTTAAGTTTAGGTAGAAATCGCCATGAAACGCACCTTTCAACCGTCTGTACTGAAGCGCAACCGTTCTCACGGCTTCCGTGCTCGTATGGCAACCAAAAATGGTCGTCAGATTCTGGCACGTCGCCGTGCTAAAGGCCGTTCTCGTCTGATTCTAAGTAATAAAAGCTAACCCTCGTGGTTAAGCTCGCATTTCCTAGGGAGTTACGTTTGTTAACTCCCGCTCATTTCACTTTCGTCTTCCAGCAGCCACAATGGGCTAGCACGCTGCAAATCACCATTCTCGGCCGCCTTAATTCGCTGGGGCATCCCCGCATCGGTCTTACCGTCGCTAAAAAACACGTCAAGCGCGCGCACGAACGCAACCGGATCAAACGTCTGACCCGTGAAAGCTTTCGTCTGCGTCAGTATGAACTGCCGGCAATGGATTTCGTCGTTGTGGCGAAAAAGGGGATTGCCGATCTGGACAACCGTACATTGGCGGAAGCGTTGGAGAAGTTATGGCTTCGTCACTGTCGCCTAGCGCACGGCTCTTGATCGTCCTAATCCGCGTCTATCAGCGCGGCATCAGCCCCTTGCTGGGACCACACTGTCGGTTTCAGCCAACCTGCTCTCATTATGGAATTCAGGCGTTACGGAAGTTTAGCCTAATAAAAGGCAGTTGGTTGACATTCAAACGCGTATTAAAATGCCACCCTTTGAACCCGGGTGGTGACGATCCTGTGCCGCCAAAAAACCTTTGATACCAGAGAACATTAACGATGGATTCGCAACGCAATCTTTTTCTCATCGCTTTTCTGTTCGTGTCTTTCATGATTTGGCAAGACTGGCAGACGGACCACGCTCCGCAGCCGCAGCAGACCCAGACCACGCAGAACACCAACAGCGCAGCAGGTGATGCCGCCAGCCAAGGCGTACAGACCAGCGGCCAGGGCAAAACGATCACCGTTAAGACTGACGTCCTGTCATTGAATATCAACACCTGCGGCGGCGATGTCGAGCAAGTACAGCTGCTGACTTACCCAGATAAACTGGGTTCCGATCAGCCGTTTCAGCTGCTGGAGACCACGCCGTCCTTCATTTACCAAGCACAGAGCGGGCTGATTGGCCGCAACGGCCCGTATGAACCGAACAACAGCACGCGTCCGCTGTTCACCGCGGCACAGGATCATTTCGAAATGGCCGACGGCCAGACCGAACTGCGTGTGCCGATGACCTACACCACGGAAAATGGCGTGGTTTACACCAAAACTTTCGTTTTCAAGCGCGGCGAGTACTCAGTGGACGTGAACTACAACGTCAACAACACCACGCTGCAGCCGCTGGAACTGTCGCTGTTCGCCCAGCTGAAGCAGACCATCGATCTGCCTAAGCATCGCAACACCGGCAGCAATAACTTTGCGCTGCATACCTTCCGCGGCGCGGCCTATTCCACCAGCGAGAAGAAGTACGAAAAGTACAAGTTCGACACTATCGCAGATAACGAAAACCTGAGCGCGACCACCAGCAACGGCTGGATGGCGATGCTGCAGCAGTACTTCGCGACCGCATGGGTGCCACACACCGCTGGCAACAACTCGCTCTACACCAGAAAATTGGGCAACGGCGTGGCGGCGATCGGCTATAAATCTGCGCCGGTCACCGTGGCGGCGGGTCAGCAGCAAGATTTGGGCGCAACGCTATGGGTCGGACCGGAAATTCAGGACAAGATGGCTGCCGTCGCGCCGCATCTCGACCTGACGGTCGACTATGGCTGGCTGTGGTTTATCTCTCAGCCACTGTTCAAGCTGCTGAAGTTACTGCATAGTTTTATCGGTAACTGGGGCTTCTCCATTATTGTCATCACCTTTATCGTGCGCGGTATCATGTACCCGCTGACCAAAGCGCAGTACACCTCGATGGCGAAAATGCGCATGCTGCAGCCGAAGATTCAGGCGATGCGCGAGCGCTTGGGCGACGATAAGCAGAAACAGAGTCAGGAGATGATGGCGCTGTATAAAGCGGAGAAGGTCAACCCCTTGGGCGGCTGCCTGCCGCTAGTTATCCAGATGCCAATCTTCCTTGCACTTTATTACATGCTGTCTGGTTCGGTGGAGCTGCGCCACGCGCCGTTTATCCTCTGGATCCATGACCTGTCGGCGCAGGACCCCTACTACATCCTGCCGATTCTGATGGGCGTCACCATGTTCTTCATTCAGAAGATATCACCGACCACCGTGACCGATCCGATGCAGCAGAAGATCATGACCTATATGCCGGTAATCTTTACCGTGTTCTTCCTGTGGTTCCCATCAGGTCTTGTGTTGTACTACATTGTCAGCAACCTGGTAACCATTCTCCAGCAGCAGCTGATTTATCGCGGGCTGGAAAAACGCGGGCTGCACAGCCGCAATAAGAAGAATGCGTAACGCGCTTACGCCCGTCTGGCAATCTGGTTTACCCTAAGGCGGTTATTACAACTACCTTATTTTTTAGCGAGAGAAAACCCCATGAGCCACAGCGATACTATCGTCGCCCAAGCGACACCTCCCGGACGCGGCGGCGTCGGTATTTTGCGTATTTCCGGCGCGCGCGCCGCCGAGGTGGCGCAGCAGGTGCTCGGCAAACTGCCGAAAGCGCGCTACGCCGACTATCTGCCGTTTAAAGACGCTGACGGCAGCGTGCTGGATCAGGGCATCGCGCTGTGGTTTCCCGGTCCGAACTCCTTTACCGGCGAAGATGTGCTGGAGCTGCAAGGCCACGGCGGCCCAGTGATCCTCGATCTGCTGCTGAAACGCATTGTCGCTCTGCCTGGCGTGCGCATCGCCCAGCCGGGCGAGTTCTCCGAGCACGCCTTTCTCAACGACAAGCTCGATCTGGCGCAGGCCGAAGCGATCGCCGATCTGATTGACGCCAGTTCTGAGCAGGCAGCGCGTTCGGCAGTTAACTCGCTGAAGGGCGTTTTCTCGACCCGTATTAACCAGCTGGTGGAAACACTCACCCACCTGCGCATCTATGTTGAGGCGGCAATCGACTTTCCTGATGAGGAGATCGATTTTCTCTCTGACGGCAAAATCGAAGCGCAGTTGGACAAGGTGATAACCGATCTGGATGGCGTACGCGCTGAGGCGCGTCAAGGTAGCCTGCTGCGTGAAGGGATGAAGGTAGTGATCGCGGGTCGCCCGAACGCCGGGAAGTCGAGCCTGCTAAATGCGCTGGCCGGACGCGAAGCGGCGATCGTCACCGATATCGCTGGCACCACGCGCGATGCACTGCGCGAGCATATTCATATCGACGGCATGCCACTGCACATCATTGATACTGCTGGGCTGCGCGAAGCCAGCGACGAGGTCGAGCGCGTCGGCATCGAGCGCGCTTGGCAGGAGATCGAACAGGCGGATCGCGTGCTGTTTATGGTGGACGGCACCACCACCGACGCCACGGAAGCGGCTCAAATCTGGCCCGACTTTGTTTCGCGCCTGCCTGCAGCGCTGCCGATTACCGTGGTGCGCAACAAGGCGGA
The DNA here is from genome assembly GCA_001485295.1 of Type-B symbiont of Plautia stali. Taxonomy (GTDB): domain Bacteria; phylum Pseudomonadota; class Gammaproteobacteria; order Enterobacterales; family Enterobacteriaceae; genus Pantoea. The sequence continues at coordinate 5,553 of BBOA01000013.1, read as the reverse complement.
CGTCACCGGCGAAACGCTGGGTCTGACGGAAGTAAATAGCCACTCACTGATCCGGCTCTCAGCGCGCACCGGCGCGGGCGTCGAGGCGCTGCGCAACTATCTGAAACAGTCGATGGGCTTTTCCGGCAATATAGAAGGCGGCTTCCTAGCGCGCCGTCGTCATCTTCAGGAGCTGGAGTTAGCTGCGACGCACTTACAGCAGGGCAAGGCGCAGCTGCTGGGCGCTTGGGCTGGCGAACTGCTGGCGGAAGAGCTGCGGCTGGCGCAGCAGGCGCTAAGCGAGATCACCGGCGAGTTTACCTCCGACGATCTGCTGGGACGGATATTCTCCAGCTTTTGTATTGGGAAGTGATTAACACATCTCGCACGCCCGTAAGCCGCTATCACCAGATTCTGCCTATTTGCGTCTTCGCTATTTGGCGGCGAACAGCCGTTGGGGGTATAAACAAGAAGAAACCGCGTCGGCTTTGCCGATACGGTTTCAACACGACAAGCCTCTGGCGGCCATTTCCGCCGGAGAGTAGAATGCAGACCCCGCTCGACTAAACCGCGCTCGATTAGCTCTTTAACGAAGCTCGAACCCTACAGCTACTGGCAGGATAAACCCCTCGCGCCTAGCGCGCTGGAGCAGCCCTATGCGCTGACTGCGCTGGGGCCAACGCCAACCTCGGCCAACTGCTCTTCTAGCCGGTTCGTGTTCGTCACCTCGCAGGAAGGCAAAGAAAATCTGAAGCCCGCGCTGTCGTCCGGCAATCTGGAAAAGACCATGACCGCGCTGGCAACGGTGATCGTGGCCCACGATCTGGCGTTCTATGAGCAGCTGCCGCCGTTGTTCCCGCACGCCGACGCATGCAGCTGGTTTACCGGCAGCCAGAGCTGGCGAAAGAGACCGCGTTTCACAACAGCAGCCTGCGGCCGGTCGTCTACGCTCGACGAGCTATCCCGATATTCAGGCGGTGTGCGACGCCGAACCCACGCTGGTCTGGTCATGCGCCCTCGCGTACGCTGAGCTCCAGCGGCGAGCTGGAGCTCAGCGCTTATCCCGATATGTAGTAAAAACAGGCCGCTAATTTTGTCTCAGAACTGTTTGTCGATGCGAGATTGCGCAAAGGATTAGGGCCGTTCATCCATAATAAAGTGCAGACTATTCTTTATCCCTTTGTGTATTCTTTATCCCTTTGTGGTGTGGGTGGCCATATAATGGCGTATTAAAGATTCTGTTTAGCTCCATGGCTAATAATTCACAGCCGCCGTTGCATGTGCTGACGATGCATTTAAGCGGCGGCGACGATATTACCTAGTTTCTTACATTCACTATTTTTCTTCTTTATCGCCATCGTCGTGGTTCGCCAGTTACCATTTTGGCTAATTATTCCGAAATATCTGCTGGCGGGTTACTGGCTGCCAGCAATCGATGCTAACGGCATGTTTGCCAGCTTTGATAATACGCACCTCAATAAATCAATTAACCTGTTTTATTTTCTTCTATCTTGACGATCAGATCATCCGTAAACAGTTTGATATCGCTAAGCGGAGTGAAAATACCCTGTTGGTGCTCGCGTCGCTAGCAAGCGTCATTCTGTTGGAATGTCTGACGCTGCTGATGGCTCAGCCTCCCCGCATACACTGAACTCAATCATCTCGCCCAGATACATAAAGGCGGTATGGTCGAAGCAACGCGCCGCCTGCTGCATAATATTATGCGTCACGATCGCCACAGTGTAGTCCTGCTTCAGCTCGGTGATCAGCTCTTCGATACGGACGGTTGAGATGGGATCGAGCGCAAAGCAAGGCTCGTCCAGCAGCAGCACTTCCGGGCGGATGTTGATGCCGCGCGCGATGCACAGGCGCTGCTGCTGACCGCCGGAGAGACTGTAACCGCTCTGATGCAGCTTGTCTTTGGTTTCGTTCTACAGCGCGGCTTTGCTCAGCGCCCACTGTACGCGCTCGTCCATATCGGCGCGCGACAGCTTTTCAAACAGACACACGCCGAAGGCGATATTGTCGTAGATCGACGTCGGGAAAGGAGTCGGTTTCTGGAATACCACGCCAACGCGGGCGCACACCTGATGCGACGCCAGAATGTTGTCGCTATCTAGCAGAATGTCGGCTTCGGTGCGCTGATCGGGATAGAGCGAATACATTTTGTTGAAAGTGCGCAGCAGGGTCGATTTGCCGCAGTCTGACGGACCGATAAACGCGGTAACATGGTTCCCTTCGCGATATCCAAATTGATGTTCTTCAGCGCGTGAAATTTGCCGTAATAGAAGTTCAGGTTGCGTATCTGAATTTTACCACCGTTAGAAGTCGCAATGCTCATTACTCGTCTCTCTTAAACGGCACCGTCTGAGCCGCGTTGAAGGTTAGCTGTTTTTGTTCTTGGTGAAGATCACGCGCGCGAGGGATATTCAGCTGCAGCATGCAGAGCGTGATAATCAGCATGCCCGCCCAAGCCAAGCTCTGCCATTCGGCAAATGGGCTCATCGTGAACTTCGTGAACTTAAAGATGGTGACCGGCATGTTCGCTAGCGGCTGCATCATATCGGTAGACCAGAACTGGTTCGACAGCGCGGTAAACAGCAGCGGTACGGTTTCCCCTGCGATGCGGGCGATCGCCAGCAGCACGCCGATCAGAATGCCCGACATCGACGCCTTCAGCGTGACGGCGGAGATCATCTTCCATTTGGACGTGCCCAGCGCGTACGCCGCTTCGCGCATACTGTCCGGCAACAGACACAGTATGTTTTCCGTGATGCGGATCACGATAGGGATGTGCAGCAGCGCCAGCGCAATCACGCCTGCCCAGCAGGAGAAGTGCTGCATCTGCGCTACCACGATGGTGTAGACGAACAGGCCGACCACGATCGACAGCGCGGAAAGCAAAATATCGTTAATAAAGCGGGTCACTTCCACCAGCACCGACTTGCGGCCATATTCCACCAGATAAACGCCCGCTAGGATGCCCAGCGGCGTTAGGCAGCGGCGTCGATTCGGTGAACAGCGACCAGCTCAGTCCGTATACACCGTGCGTAACGGTGGTGAACAAAATCCACACCAGCCAGAACAGACAGAAGGCCATGGTCAGCAGCGACAGCGCAATATTGTTTTTGGTACTGCGCCACGCCTGCATTCAATTGTCGTCATGAGCGCGCTCCTTCACTCTTCGCGAGGCGCAGGATCATTAATTTGGAAATCACCAACACGATAAAGGCGATAACAAACAGTATCAGCCCCAGCTCTATGAGCGCGGCAACATGCACGCCCGACTCGGCTTCGGCAAACTCGTTCACCAGCGCTGAGGTGATGCTGTTGCACGGTATAAACAGCGAGGCGCTGTCGAGCTGGTAGGTGTTGCTGATAATAAAGGTCACCGCCATGATTTCGCCAAAGGCGCGCCCCAGGCCGAGCATCACGCCGCCAATCACGCCGTTTTTAGTGAACGCAGCACGATGCACCAGATCACTTCCCAGGTGGTGCAGCCGATGCCGTAGGCGGATTTTTTCATCATCACCGGCGTCTGCTTGAACACGTCGCGCATCACCGAAGTGATGTAAAGAATGATCCTAATTGCTAGGATCACGCCCACCGCCAGAATACCGATGCCAAAGGTTGGGCCGGAAAAGAGCGCGCCGCCGAACGGAATCGTCGACATCACCTCGCCGACCGGTGTCTGAAAATACTTAGCAAACAGCAGCACGAAGATAAACAGGCCCCACATGCCGTAGACTATACTGGAGGATCACCGCCAGCAGTTCGATGGCGGTGCCGAGCGGGCTACACAGCCAGCCGGGCGATAGTTCCGTTAGAAACGGCGCGGGGCCAAAGCTCACTGGCACGGCGATGATTAACGCAATCAGCGAAGTCACGAGAGTACCGTAAATCGGCACCAGCGCGCCAAATTCTTCGTTCGGCACATCCCAAGTTTTGGTCCACAGGAAGAAAAAACCAAATTTCTGGATGCTGGGCTAAGAGGAGAAAATCAGGGAGACAATAATGCCGCCCAACAGCAACAGAACAATCAGCGCAGCCGGTTTAACCACCGCGCCGAAAATCATGTCACCTTGCTTACCGGGGGCTTTGAATGCCGGCTTCGTTGCAGCTATAGAAGTCTCATTCTTCAGAAGCTGTCAGGGCGGTACGAAGCTGCCCGTCGATCTGGCCGGACGCGCGTCCGGCCAGAATTGTTCGCTTACTGATACAGCGCTTTGCCTGAACTGTCTTTGATATTGGCTTTCCAAGCATCGCGGATCTGCTGAGTCGCGCTGTCCGGTAGGGTAGCCTAATATAGGCTGGTCGTGGTTTTGTCGCCTTTTTTATACGCCCAATCGAAGAATTTCAGCACTTCGCTGCCTTAGACCAGAATGAAAGTGGTCGAGGTGATCGGCTATGCGTCTTTGCCTTTATCGCCTAGGCCGGTCGGCCAGTTAATGGTGTTGCCTTTACCGATTTTGCTGTTCCACTCTTCGTTCACCTTCGCCGAAGACGAAAGAGGTGCCGGAACCGTCAGCGCGGCGCACGACGTTGGTGTTGGTGTCTAACAGCTTAACGCCCAAGTTCAGCTTAGTGATGGCCGGATCGTTCCACTTTTTATATTGTCCAGAAGGACGCCAGCTCAGAAAATCCGCTGTTTTGCGCCACCACCTTGCGCGCCTTGAGCTATTTCGCCAGCGTGTCAGCATCTTTGCACGCCTGCTAACGCGCCGCCATCTCGTCGAACACGGCACTGTAATCTTCCGTCAGCAGTGTTACCCACGCCTTTACCACTTTCTCCTTCAACGGAAAGTGACGTATGATGCCACTCTGACGCAGCGTATGAATGGCGTTAGGTTTATGTCGCCAGCGCCGCTCGCGATCCCGCGCCGCTTATTAAAATTGGCGTGATGGCGCACCCCTTAATGGATGAGTGAGAAGGTGCGCCGTCTTATTTCTCTGGGGCATCGCGTAGAGGCGGTCATGCCCGACCTCGGGTTCAGCTGGGACGCTTTCGTCGAGCTAAACAGCTGCTTCTGGGCCTCCAGCATCGTGGCTTGGATCGATAAGCTGGCTGCGGCCAACGGGCGCGCGGTCAGCAACGAAACGCTTGAGCCCGCTAACCTTTGCGCTGTGGCGGCTGGGAAACCAGCTCACCGCCGTTGAGTAATGGGTGCCATGCATATGCGTAACACGGTGACGAGAAAGATGGGCATCTTATCAGGGCTATCAGGGCTACGATCTGCTGATGACGCTTACGCTGCCTGATTTACTTTCACGCCTCGGCAGATACAATCAGGGCCAGCATCCGATGGACGGACGCGACTGGATGTAGCATGTCCTAGACCACTCGCCTTTTACCGCCCTAGCGAATGTCTGCAGAACGCCTGCTATGTCCGTTCCCTCTAGGATCGACGCGATAGATAATCTACCTGTCGGCATACAGTTTATGGAGGGATCCGGCAACGAATCGCTGTTGTTTACGCTGGCGGGATCGCTGGTGCGCGCCTTTCCCTAGCAGCAGAGCAGACCGCCGGTCTGGACCGGCGCCTGAAAGGCGTTGACATAAAAAACGCGTTCGTT
>BBOA01000012.1 GCA_001485295.1 Type-B symbiont of Plautia stali | reverse complement strand
AAACGCCGTTTTTTACTCTACCGTCACTGACTTCGCCAAGTTTCTCGGCTGGTCCATGTCGGTGCCTTTGATCAGCGCGACGTGATAGGAGAGCAGCTGCAATGGCACGGTGTAGAAGATCGGCGCGATCACCTCTTCCACATGCGGCAGAGAGATAATCTTCATGCCGTCGCTATCGCTGAAGCCGGCGTCCTGATCGGCGAACACATACAGTAAGCCGCCGCGTGCGCGCACCTCTTCAATATTCGACTTCAGTTTTTCCAGCAGTTCGTTGTTGGGCGCCACCACGATAACCGGCATATCGGCGTCAATCAGCGCCAGCGGACCGTGCTTCAGCTCGCCAGCGGCGTAGGCTTCCGCGTGGATATAGGAGATCTCTTTCAGCTTGAGCGCCCCTTCCATGGAAATCGGATATTGATCGCCGCGACCGAGGAACAACGCGTGATGTTTGTCGGAGAAATCTTCCGCCAGCAGCTCGATACGCTTGTCCTGCGCCAGCATCTGATCAATACGACTCGGCAGCGCCTGCAGGCCGTGCACAATATCATGCTCGATCTCCGCCGACATGCCGCGTAGGCGGCCCAGCTTCGCCACCAGCATCAGCAGCACGGTCAGCTGAGTAGTGAAAGCTTTGGTCGAAGCGACGCCAATTTCGGTGCCCGCTTTAGTCATCAGCACCAGATCGGACTCGCGCACCAGCGACGAGCCGGCCACGTTGCAGATCGCCAGCGACCCTAAGTAGCCCAGCTCTTTTGAAAGACGCAGCGCCGCCAGCGTATCGGCGGTTTCGCCGGACTGCGACAGGGTGATTAGCAGGCTGTTTTTACGCACCGCGGATTTGCGGTAGCGAAATTCAGAGGCGATCTCGACGTCGCACGGAATGTTCGCCAGCGACTCGAACCAGTAGAACGCCACCATGCCGGAGTTGTAGGATGTGCCGCAGGCGATGATCTGAATATGCTCGACTTGGCTCAGCAGCGCTTCGGCGTGCGGACCCAGCTCGCTGAGATCGACTTCGCCATGGCTGAAACGACCGGTTAAGGTGTTTTTGATCGCCATCGGCTGTTCGTAAATCTCTTTCTGCATATAGTGGCGGTAAATGCCTTTATCGCCAGCGTCGTACTGTACACTCGATTCGATCTCAGCGCGCTGTACCGCATTGCCCGCGCGATCGACGATAGTAACGTCGCGGCGGCTCACTTCAGCGATATCGCCCTCTTCCAGAGAGATAAAGCGGCGCGTCACCGGCAGCAGCGCCAGCTGATCGGAGGCGATAAAGTTTTCGCCGACGCCGCGGCCAATTACTAGCGGACTGCCTGAACGCGCGGCTACCAGCAGCGACGGATCGCGGCTGTCCATGATCACCATGCCATAGGCGCCGCGTAGCTGCGGGATAACGCGTAGCACCACTTCGCGCAGCGTGCTGCCGTGTTTTTGCTCCCAGTGCACCAGATGCGCCACCACTTCGGTGTCGGTTTCGGAGACGAAGCGATAGCCGCGCGCCATCAGCACTTCGCGCAGCGGCTCATGGTTCTCGATAATGCCGTTGTGCACTACGATAATCTGCTCGGAGATGTGCGGATGCGCGTTGGCTTCCGAGGGCTCGCCATGCGTTGCCCAGCGCGTATGCGCGATGCCGGTGCCGCCGATCAGCGGCTGCTGCTCTACGGCCTCCGCTAGCATCTGCACCTTGCCGACGCGACGCAGGCGCGTCACGTGTCCCTGACGATCCACGATGGCCAGACCGGCCGAATCATATCCGCGATACTCCAGACGACGCAGACCTTCCAGCAGGATCTCTGCGATATCGCGCTGCGCTACTGCACCTATAATTCCACACATAAATGTTATTCCTGACCTGATGACTTTAGGCCATCTTTCATTGTCATGCGAGCTGATAACCGGCTTTGCCGGATTCCCTGAGCCTTGTAGAGAGTGGGGATTGTTATTGTGTTACTGCAAACGGCCAGCACGCGGCTGGCCGTAAAATTACTTTTTCTTTACCGGACGCTGCCAGCTCGCTTTGCTGTTCTGCTCCTTACGGTTGTAGACCAGCGCCGCTTCGGTGACATCTTTCATTACCGTGGTTCCCGCCGCGATAGTCGCGCCCGCCGCTACGCTGACCGGCGCCACTAGCTGCGTGTCGGAGCCGACAAAGACGTTGTCGCCGATCACGGTTTTCGATTTGTTGGCGCCGTCGTAGTTGCAAGTAATGGTGCCTGCGCCAATATTGACGTTGGCGCCGATCTCAGCGTCGCCGAGATAGCTCAGATGTCCCGCCTTCGAGCCTTTGCCCAGCGTCGCCTTTTTCATCTCGATGAAGTTGCCGACGTGCGCGGCCTGCGCCAGCTCGCTGCCGGGGCGCAGACGGGCGAAGGGCCCGACGGTGCAGTCGGCCGCGAGGTTCGCATTCTCGATCACTGAATAGGGGCTGATCTCGCAGTCGTCGCCGATCGCGCTGTTTTTAATGATGCAGCCCGCGCCGATTTTCACGCGGTCGCCCAGTTTGACCTGGCCTTCAATAATGACATTGACGTCAATTTCGACGTCGCGTCCGTGACTCAGCGCGCCGCGCAGATCGAAGCGCGCCGGATCGCGCAGCATCATGCCCGCCAGTAGCAGTTTTTCTGCCTGTTCTCTCTGATATACCCGCTCCAGCGTCGCCAGCTGCAGGCGGTTGTTGACCCCATCGGTTTCGCTGGCGTGCGCCGGATACACCGCCTTGATCTCGCGGCCTTCCTGATGCGCCAGCGCGATAACGTCGGTGATGTAGTATTCGCCCTGCGCGTTATTATTAGTAAGCTGCGCGAGCCAGTGCTTTAGATCGCCGCCGTTGGCGACCAGAATGCCGGTGTTGATTTCCGTGATTTTCAGCTGTTGTTGCGTGGCGTCTTTCTGCTCGATAATGCCGACGATGGCATCATTTTCACGCACGATGCGCCCGTAGCCGCTGGGATCGTCCAGCACCACCGTCAGCAGACCGATGCCGCCTTCAGGTTTCGCGTCGCGCAGGCGCTGCAGCGTCTGCTGGGAGATCAGCGGCACGTCGCCGTAGAGCATCAGAATATCTTCGTCGTCGGCGAAGGCGGGCGCCGCCTGCTGCATCGCGTGCCCGGTGCCCAGCTGCTCCGCCTGCAGCACCCAGTTAAGTAAAGGCTCGGTCAGCGTGGCTTTAAGCCGGTCGCGGCCGTGGCCGTAAACCAGATGAATATGCCGCGCGCCGAGACCGGTAGCGGCGTCGATAACGTGCTGAACCATGGGTTTGCCTGCAAGGATGTGCAGAACTTTGGGCAGATCGGAATACATACGGGTCCCCTTGCCGGCAGCAAGGATCACCACGCTTATTGCGCTGTTAGACATAACTACCCTGACAGAGTTTTTGACATGCAAAAGTTAAACGGTTTTCCCCTGGGATTACTACATTTTTCTCGGGCCGAAATTAGGCGCGCGCCGATCTGTAAGCGCGGATAAAAAATGCCAGCCCTTCGGACTGGCATTTCGTGACACATAAAGCCTGATTAAATCGCTTTTTTGGTCAGCTCGATCACGCGCAGTTTAGCAATGGCTTTCGCTAGCTCTGCAGAGGCCTGAGCATAATCCACGTCGCCGTGGCTGCTGTTCATATACTCTTCTGCTTTGCGTTTCGCTTCCAGCGCACGTGCTTCGTCCAGATCGGTACCGCGAATAGCGGTATCGGCCAGAATGGTGGTGCTGCCCGGCTGCACTTCCAGCACGCCGCCAGAGAGGTAAATAAACTCCTCTTCGCCGTGCTGCTTCACGATACGGATCATTCCAGGCTTGATGGCAGTCAGCAGCGGCGCGTGACTTGGGAAGATCCCGAGCTCACCCTCACTACCTGACACCTGAATTTTCTGCACCAAGCCGGAGAACAACTGTTTCTCCGCGCTGACGACGTCCAAGTGATAAGCCATAGCCATATCTGTCCTCCCAAGAAACCGTCATTATAGTTTCTTCGCTTTTTCCACAGCTTCTTCGATAGCGCCGACCATGTAGAAAGCCTGCTCCGGCAGATGGTCGAACTCGCCGTTCATAATGCCTTTAAAGCCACGGATAGTGTCTTTCAGCGTAACGTATTTACCCGGTGAACCGGTGAAGACTTCAGCTACGAAGAATGGCTGAGACAGGAAGCGCTGGATCTTACGCGCGCGTGCCACCAGCAGTTTGTCGTCTTCAGACAGCTCGTCCATACCGAGGATAGCGATGATGTCTTTCAGTTCTTGGTAGCGCTGCAGCAGAGACTGCACGCCGCGCGCAACGTCGTAGTGCTCTTGGCCAACAACTAGCGGATCCAGCTGACGGCTGGTGGAATCTAGCGGGTCAACGGCCGGATAGATACCCAGAGAAGCGATCTGACGGCTCAGGGTAACGGTTGAGTCCAAGTGGGCGAAGGTAGTCGCCGGAGACGGGTCAGTCAAGTCATCCGCAGGAACGTAAACGGCCTGTACGGAGGTGATTGAACCAGTCTTGGTGGAGGTAATACGCTCCTGCAACACGCCCATATCTTCAGCTAGCGTCGGCTGATAGCCTACCGCTGACGGCATACGACCTAGCAATGCGGATACTTCCGTACCGGCCAGAGTGTAACGATAGATGTTGTCGATGAACAGCAGAACGTCGCGGCCTTCGTCGCGGAATTTTTCCGCCATCGTCAGACCGGTCAGCGCCACGCGCAGACGGTTGCCCGGCGGCTCGTTCATCTGACCATACACCAGCGCAACTTTATCGATTACGTTGGAGTCGGTCATTTCGTGGTAGAAGTCGTTACCCTCACGAGTACGCTCGCCCACGCCGGCAAATACTGAGTAACCTGAGTGTTCAGCCGCGATGTTACGGATCAGCTCCATCATGTTTACGGTTTTACCTACACCCGCGCCGCCGAACAAGCCGACTTTACCGCCTTTCGCGAACGGACAAATTAGATCGATAACCTTGATGCCGGTTTCCAGCAGTTCCTGCGAGTTAGACTGATCTTCATAAGAAGGCGCCGCGCGGTGAATAGAGGAAATCTCTACTGCACTGCCGTTTTCTTCTTCGATGTCGCCTTTCATGTCGATCGGCTCGCCCAGCACGTTCATGATACGGCCGAGAGTGGCTTTACCCGCCGGAACCTGGATCGGTTTTTTCAGGTCAGCAACTTCTAGACCGCGCTTCAGGCCGTCAGAAGAACCCATGGCGATGGTACGCACCACGCCGCCGCCCAGCTGCTGCTGAACTTCCAGCACTAGACGAGCATCACCATTCTTAACCTCAAGGGCATTGTACACTTGCGGTACCGCGTCCTGAGGGAATTCGACATCAACTACGGCGCCAATAATCTGGACAATCTTTCCAGCTGCCATCTTGAATCCTCTACCTAATTACCTAATTCTTACCTAGTTAAACCGCAGAGGCTCCCGAGACGATCTCGGTGAGTTCCTGGGTGATGCTGGCCTGACGAGCTTTGTTGTATACCAACTGCAGCTCTTTGGTCAGATTTCCGCCGTTGTCGGTTGCGGCTTTCATCGCCACCATACGTGCGGCCTGCTCACTGGACAGGTTTTCCACCACACCCTGATAAACCTGCGATTCGACATAACGACGCAGCAGGGTATCCAGCAGCGCTTTCGGATCGGGCTCGTACAGGTAATCCCAAGTCTTCGCCTTCATCTCTTCTTCACCTTCCGCTGGCGGTAACGGCAGCAGTTGGGTAATGGTGGGATTCTGAGACATGGCGTTATTGAATTTATTGCTGACGACATAGAGCTTGTCGATACGCCCTTCATCGTAAGCCTGCAACATCACTTTTACCGGGCCGATCAGTTCGGACAGGGCAGGTTTATCGCCCATGGCGATGACTTGAGCCACGACATTGCCGCCTACGGAACTGAAGAACGCCAGACCTTTGGAGCCGATGATCGCCAGATCGCTCTGTACGTCTTTATCGTACCAGGCCTTCATATCTACCAGCAATTTTTTGAACAGGTTAATATTCAAACCACCACAAAGCCCGCGGTCAGTCGAAACGACCAAGTAGCCGACGCGCTTAACGTCGCGCTCTTCCAAGTAAGGGTGCTTGTATTCCAGATTCCCTAACGCAAGGTGACCGATCACTTTGCGCATGGTATCTGCATACGGACGGCTGGCTGCCATGCGTTCCTGCGTTTTACGCATTTTGGAGGCGGCGACCATTTCCATTGCTTTAGTGATCTTCTGCGTGTTTTTCACGCTTCCAATCTTGTTACGTATCTCTTTTGCGCCGGCCATTAGCTTCTCCTCAAAGCCTTGCGGCCTGTCTTCTCAAACAAGCCGCCAGACATTACCAAGACTGGGTTGCTTTAAACGTATCGAGCAGACCTTTCAGCTTGACTTCAATGTCGTTGTTATAGTTACCAGTTTGGCTGATTTCCTGCATCAACTCGGCGTGGTCGCGATCCGCAAACGCCAGCAGCGCTGCTTCGAAGCTCAGGATCTTCGCCAGTTCAACGTCGTTCAGATAGCCGCGCTCGGCAGCAAACAGCACCAGACCCTGCTGCGCGACAGACATCGGCGCATACTGTTTCTGTTTCAGCAGCTCGGTCACTTTCTGACCATAGCTCAGCTGTTTGCGAGTAGCGTCGTCCAGATCGGAAGCGAACTGCGAGAACGCTGCCAGCTCACGATACTGCGCCAGCGCGGTACGGATGCCACCAGACAGTTTCTTTATGATCTTGGTCTGAGCAGCACCGCCAACGCGCGATACGGAGATACCTGGGTTAACCGCCGGACGAATACCGGAGTTGAACAGGTTCGATTCTAGGAAGATCTGACCGTCGGTAATGGAGATTACGTTGGTCGGAACGAACGCGGAAACGTCGCCCGCTTGGGTTTCGATGATTGGCAGCGCGGTCAGTGAACCGGTTTTACCTTTCACTTCGCCGTTGGTGAAACGCTCAACGTAGTCAGCGTTTACGCGTGACGCGCGCTCTAGCAGACGAGAGTGGAGATAGAACACGTCGCCCGGGAACGCTTCACGGCCCGGTGGACGGCGCAGCAGCAGAGAGATCTGACGGTAAGCGACAGCCTGCTTGGACAGGTCATCGTACACGATCAGCGCATCTTCGCCGCGGTCGCGGAAGTATTCACCCATGGCGCAGCCGGAGTAGGGCGCTAAGTACTGCAGCGCCGCGGATTCAGACGCGGACGCGACCACCACGATGGTGTTCGACAGCGCGTTGTGCTCTTCCAGCTTACGCACCACGTTCGCGATGGTAGAGGCTTTCTGGCCAATCGCGACGTAGACGCACTTGATGCCAGAAGCGCGCTGGTTGATGATGGTGTCGATCGCCAGCGCGGTTTTACCGGTCTGACGGTCGCCGATGATCAGCTCACGCTGGCCACAACCGATTGGAATCATCGCATCGATAGATTTGTAACCGGTCTGAACCGGCTCGTCGACTGACTGACGGTCGATAACGCCCGGTGCGATCACTTCAACCGGCGAGGAGCCGTCGTTGTCGATCGCGCCTTTGCCGTCTATTGGCGCACCCAAGGTGTTCACCACACGGCCCAGTAGGCTACGACCAACCGGCACTTCCAGAATACGACCAGTACACTTAACCTTCATGCTTTCGGTAAGGTCAGCGTACGGACCCATGACCACGGCGCCGACAGAGTCGCGCTCGAGGTTCAGTGCGATAGCGTAACGGTTGCCCGGCAGGGCGATCATTTCACCCTGCATCACATCAGCCAAGCCGTGTACGCGGATGATACCGTCGCTTACAGAGACGATAGTACCTTCGTTGTGAGCTTCGCTCACGACATTGAACTGAGCAATGCGCTGCTTGATCAGTTCGCTGATTTCGGTGGAATTCAGTTGCATATGCTCCAGTCCCCTTAAGACTGCAAGGCGTCTGCCAGACGCTCAAGACGGCCGCGCACGCTGCCATCAATCACCAGATCACCCGCACGGATTATCACGCCTGCCATGACAGACTTATCAATTTTGCAATTCAGATTAACTTTGCGTGACAGACGTTTTTCCATCGCGGCGCTGATGTTGGTCAGCTGGCTGTCACTCAGCGCACTGGCGGAAATCACGTCAACTTCTGCCGTCGCCTCATAGGCGTTGCGCAGTTGAATGAACTGCTCCAGTACAGCCGGAAGCGCGGTCAAACGTCCGTTCTCAGCCATCACCTTAATCAGGTTCTGACCCTGTTCATCTAATTGATCGCCGCAGACGCCAATGAAAAAAGCCGATAACGCTTCCGGCGCCAGCGCGCCAGAGAGAAGACCGGTCATTTGCTCATTGCGTGCTACGGTCGCGGCAAACGCCAGCATGGATTGCCAGCATTCGATACTGTGATGCTCAACAGCAAAGTCAAAAGCTGCTTTAGCGTAGGGGCGAGCTACAGTAATCATTTCAGACATCAGCCCCTTACCTCCTTACAGTTCAGCGACCAGTTTATCAACGATGCCGCCATTAGCAGCTTCATCCAAGGAACGTTCGATGATCTTCTCAGCGCCAGCCATTGCCAGCAACGCGACTTGCTTACGCAGCTCTTCGCAGGCACGTTTACGCTCGGCGTCGATCTCTGCCTGCGCTTGCACCACGATTCGGGTACGCTCGTTCTCAGCTTCAGTTTTCGCTTCGTCCAGAATCTGAGTGCGGCGTTTGTTCGCCTGCTCGATAATGACCTGAGCTTCTTCCTTCGCTTTTTTCAGCTGGTCGGACGCATTAGCCTGCACGAGATCCAAATCTTTCTTCGCGCGTTCAGCAGAAGCAAGGCCTTCAGCAATTTCTTTCTGGCGCTTTTCGATGGCAGCCATAATCGGCGGCCATACGTACTTCATGCAGAACGCGACAAACAGGATGAACGCGATGGCTTGGCCGAGGATTGTTGCGTTAATATTCACTGCACAATGCCTCTAATTAAGTGAGTAACTTATCTGCCGTTATCTCAGCGAGAAGCGGCAGAACCGTTTATTTATTGCACGCTGTGCGCTGAATGAACAAACAGCGACAGGCTTTAGACGACAGCAAACATCACATAGAGACCCAGACCAACAGCGATCATCGGGATTGCATCTACCAGACCCATTACAACAAAGAACTGCGTACGCAGCAGAGGGATCAGATCCGGCTGACGCGCAGCGCCTTCCAAGAATTTACCTCCGAGGATGCCGATACCGATCGCAGCACCGATTGCCGCCAAGCCCATCATTACAGCGGCAGCCATGTACAGTAGATCCATATTCAGGTTTTCCATGACAGTCTCCAGTTTTGTTTCAGTTAAACGCTTAGTGTTGAGAAAAAATCAATGTTCTTCAGATGCTATCGACAGATAGACAATCGTGAGGACCATGAAAATGAAAGCCTGCAACGAGATGATCAGGATGTGGAAAATGGCCCACGGCACATTCAGCACCCACTGCGACCACCACGGCAACAGACCGGCAATAAGAATAAAGATCAGCTCACCCGCATACATGTTGCCGAACAGTCGCAGACCGAGTGAAACCGGTTTGGACAGCAGGCTAACGCCTTCAAGGATCAGGTTGATGGGGATGAAGATCGGGTGATTAAAGGGCTGCAGCGTCAGCTCTTTCGCGAAGCCGCCTACACCCTTCATTTTGATGCTGTAGAACAAAATCAAAATGAACACGCCCAACGCCATAGACAGCGTGATGTTCACGTCTGCGGACGGCACGACGCGCAGCGCCGGCAGGCCTAGCCAGTGCTCGCCGATATACGGCAGCAGGTCGATAGGCAGCAGATCCATGAAGTTTATCAGGAAGACCCAGCCGAAAATCGTCAGAGCCAGCGGGGCGATAAGTTTGCTTTTACCGTGGTACATGTCGCGCACGTTGTTATCAACGAAGACGACGACCAGTTCGATAGCAGCCTGCGTTTTCCCTGGCACGCCGCTGGTGACACTTTTCGCCACTTTGCGCAACAACACCAAGAAGATGAATCCTAACACTAGAGAGAAAAACATAGAATCGATATTTAATACCCAGAACGTCGCAGGATCGTCGTGAGCATTCACTAACTTGAAGGTACGCAGGTGCAACTGAAGGTGCGTCAGATGGTTACCAATGTACTCTTGCGGAGTTTGAGTTTCTCCTGCAGCCATGATGCCTTTTACCCTTTGTTGTTAATTACCGCCGGTGCCAACATCTGAACCACCAGCACCGATAACCAAGTCACCCCGATCGGCCAGAAAACCGCCCTGAAAACACCCAACGCCACAATGAGCAACACGATGGTTGCGATGACTTTGCCGATTTCACCGAGAGCGAAACTCCACGCAACCCGTCCGGAAGCCGGGGATTGCCTTTGCAGGCGCCAGGCTAAAAACATGAACAACAAGTTCGGCAGCCAAGCTACCACTCCGCCAGCAAGCGCAGAAACGCCCCAAGTGACATCTTTCAGGGCAAAGAGAGCGGCGATGATGACAACAGTCACCATCTGGGTAACCAGCACGGTTCGGGCGAATTTTACACTGTAAAGAGACACTGACATGGCGCTGTTACTCTCCTACCCCATAAGGGGTATGTCGCGTGTCGTATGAGACTGCCTTTACTCACTCGAGTCAAGCAGCAAAAGCCGTGCAAATTATACGGGCCACACCTGCGATTTCAATCCGTAAGTAGCCAAAAGGTGAACAATTATTTAAATTTCTTTCCGAATGGCTATTTTTCCAAAAATTCTCAGATGAAATTACAGGCCTGTTCAGGTGAAATTACGCATTGGCCTTGCGTTTAAAGCGTGCTTTAGATCACATTCTAAACACCCCACTCTGTCTCGAAATTGCCGACAAACAATACTGAAGGTTATTAAATCTGGAACATAATGATAATAATCAACTTATTACAACTTTTATCTTGCTTAAGCCGCGCTATTTTCGATAAAAAAAGTGGATTGACAACCCAGAGTGCATCAGTGCATCAAGAACGTTAAATTGATATTACGCACGCAGAGTTACTACCCTGATATATTTTCCCACGTGATTATCCGTTACCACTTCGGTGCGTCTCGAAGTGATCTTCCTGATAAATAAATATAAATTAAACGTTAAATATAACATAGCTTTTCGGATAATTTCCGCCGCTGTTGTTAACCTTATTGTGGCTACTGCTTTGCGATGACCACTAAGTGACGTTCGCCGTCCAGCTCCGGCATCTTTAGCGCCTCGACCGAGACCAGACGGAAACCAGCCGGCAGACTGGCGATTTCGTTATCCGGGCGAACGCCTTTCAGCGCATAAAACTATCCCTGCGCAGAAGGCAAATGATGACACCAACTTACCATATCCTGCAGCGGGACGAAGACGCGGCTGATCACGCTGTCAAACGGCGGCTCGGACGGAAACTCCTCTACCCTGCTCTGCACCGGCGTCACGTTAGTTAATCCCAGTTCGTGCTGCACTTAGCGCAAAAAGCGCACGCGCTTGCCTAGGCTATCGAGCAGCATAAAGTGCGGCTACAACAGTACGATGGCGAGCGGAATGCCAAGCAGCCGGCTAGGTGCCGACATCAATAAAGCGTTCGCCTTTGAGATGCTGCGCCACCACGATATGCTGTAGAGAATATGACGCACCAGCATCTGCTGCAGACTGTACAACCTGCTGCAGACTGTACACCGAGGTCAGGTTGTAAGCTTTGTTCCACTTATCAGCAGGCCGACGTAGGCAACCAGCTGCTCTTTTTGTTGATTGGAGATGAAAATACCGGCTGCTTTAAGCAGCGAAGTGAGTTTTGTGATCACAGCATGAGTCCAGTCAGTGGTGGCGAGTAGCCTCGCCCCGTTTCAGGTCAGGCGCTTTTACGCAACAGCCTTTTTTTTCAGGTAAATCAACAAAATCGAGATCGCCGCTGGCGTGATGCCGGAGATGCGCGATGCCTGGCCGATAGAAGAAGGCTTATGATCGTTAAGCTTGGCAATCACCTCATTCGACAGGCCGCTGACCTGACGGTAATCCAGCTCGGCCGGCAGCAGCGTGTTTTCATTGCGCCGCTGGCGATCGATCTCTTCCTGCTGGCGCGCAATATAGCCTTCGTACTTCACCTGAATCTCAACCTGTTCGGCCGCCTGCGCGTCAAGCAGCGACGGGCCGAAGCGCGGCAACGCGGTAAGCTGAGCATAGGTCAGCTCCGGGCGGCGCAGCAGATCTTCTCCGCTCGCCTCTTTAGTCAGCGCTGTGTTGAGCAGCCCGTTGACTTCCGCCACGTTCTCCGACTTCGGATGCACCCAGAGATCGCGCAGACGCTGACGCTCCTGCTCAATCTTTTCCAGCTTCTGATTAAAGCGCGCCCAGCGCGTGTCGTCTACCAGACCCAGCTTGCGGCCGGTTTCGGTCAGGCGCAGATCGGCGTTATCTTCGCGCAGCATCAGACGATACTCGGCGCGCGAGGTAAACATGCGGTACGGCTCTTTAGTACCAAGCGTGCAGAGGTCGTCCACCAGCACGCCGAGGTAGGCCTGATTGCGACGCGGCACCCAGCCCTCTTTATCGGCGGAATGACGTCCAGCGTTGAGACCGGCCAGCAGTCCCTGAGCGGCCGCCTCTTCATAGCCAGTGGTACCATTGATCTGGCCGGCGAAGAACAGACCGTGAATATATTTGCTCTCCAGCGTCGGCTTGAGATCGCGCGGATCGAAAAAGTCATACTCGATCGCGTAGCCCGGACGAACGATTTTCGCGTTCTCCATGCCCTTCATCGAGCAGACAATCTGCATCTGCATGTCGAACGGCAGGCTGGTCGAGATGCCGTTCGGGTAGATTTCGTTACTGGTCAGTCCTTCCGGCTCCAAGAAGATCTGGTGCGCGTTGCAATCGGCGAAGCGCATCACCTTGTCTTCTATCGACGGGCAGTAGCGCGGGCCGATCCCTTCGATGATTCCGGCATACATCGGGCTGCGATGGAGGTTATTGCGGATCACCTCATGAGTTTGCTCGTTGGTATAGGTGATCCAGCATGGAACCTGCTGCGGATGCTGCGACGCATCGCCCATGAAGGAGAAGACCGGCATCGGATTGTCGCCGTGCTGCGGAGCGAGCACGGAGAAATCGATGCTGTGCGCGTCGATGCGCGGCGGCGTACCGGTTTTCAGACGGCTGACGCGCAGCGGCAGCGCACGCAGGCGCTTCGCCAGCGGAATCGACGGCGGATCGCCTGCGCGACCGCCGCTGTAGTTATTCAGCCCAATATGAATTTTGCCGTCGAGGAAGGTTCCGACGGTAAGGACTACGGCTTTGGCGCGGAATTTCAGCCCCATCTGGGTAACGGCGCCGACCACACGATCGTTTTCCACGATAAGATCGTCGACTGCCTGCTGAAAGATCATCAGATTGGGCTGGTTCTCCAGCGTGGTGCGTACTGCCTGGCGATACAGCACGCGATCCGCCTGCGCACGGGTAGCGCGCGCGGCCGGACCTTTGCTGCTGTTTAGCATCCTAAACTGTATGCCCGCTTTGTCGAGCGCCGTGGCCATCAGACCGCCTAAGGCATCCACTTCCTTAACCAGATGTCCCTTTCCAATGCCACCGATTGCCGGGTTACAGGACATTTGTCCAATCGTATCAATGTTATGGGTGAGTAACAGAGTTTGCTGACCCATTCGGGCAGCGGCTATTGCGGCTTCTGTACCCGCATGACCACCACCAATTACGATGACGTCAAAAGGATCTGGATAAAACATGAAGTGGCACCTCGTTGATGAAATGGCAGGGATCGTTGCCCTAGGCGGTGGATTCTACTGAAATTCCGCCGAGGGTGAAAGCGGCGGGATCCGCGGGTTTAAAAGAAAGGATCTTTGTTCTGTGTATGATCTTTCTGTTAGATCTCTTTATTAGGATCGCGTATGCCTGTAGATAACCGTAAAAAGGAGGCTTTTATCAGCCAGATAAGGAGAATCCTTTGCTGTGAATGATCGGTGATCATGATCCGTATAAGCTGGGATCGAAACACCAAGTTATACACAGATAATAAAAGAAACAGTGGTATCTATATAGATAACTACCGGTTTTACGCAGTATTCAATACTATTTATCCACAAAAATCTTGAACGGGATTCTCAAAAAACAGAGTTTTTAACTGGGGTCCGCTGCGGCAAAGGATCCGATTAAATATGTGTTGTCCAGTCGCTTAACCAAGCTTCCGCCGGATCTTCCGGGATTTCATGCTCCAGCACGTCGATTTCTAGCCGATGGCCAATGCGCTGCGCGCCGCGCGCGATCAGCAGGTCGTCCAGCGAGCGGATAGCGCCGCAAAAGAGATCGTATTCATGATTGCCAAGCCCGACCGCGCCAAAGCGCACCGCCGACAGATCGGGCTGGGTTTCCGTAATCGCCTCATATAAAGGCTGCAAATTGTCAGGCAGTTCGCCTGCGCCGTGGGTTGAGCTTACCACCAGCCAAGTGCCCTGCAGCGGCAGCTCGTTCAGCGACGGCCCGTGCAGCAGCTCGGTCGAAAAACCCGCTTCCTGCAGCTTCTCCTCTAGATGTTCGGCCACATATTCGGCGCTGCCCAGCGTACTGCCACTGATTAAAGTAATGTCGGCCATGATGCTCTCCCCAGAATAAAGGCGAGCATTGTATGCTGTGATCAAGCCGTGATCCACCTGTAGAAAATAGGGTTAATAAAAATGGCGAGGCGAACGCAGTCGTTGGTGTAGGCGGCGTTCTCCAAGGATAAGTTTGTGCACAGATAAAGAAAGGATCAGGGTTTGATGGTGCGCATTATCGGGTTTTGCAGCGAGATCAGCGTCTCGGTGGACTGAATTTCATCGATGGTCTGTATCTTGTTGATCAGCACTTGCTGCAGCGCGTCGATGGATTGGCACATTACCTTAATAAAGATGCTGTAGTGTCCGGTGGTGTACCAAGCCTCGACCACTTCATCCAGCGCTTCCAGCTTGCTCAGCGCGGCAGGGTAATCGCGTGCGCTCTTCAGAATGATGCCGATAAAGCAGCAGACGTCGAATCCCAGCTGGCGCGGATCGATCTCCACGCGCGTGCCGAGAATAATGCCGGCCTGCTTCATCTTCTCTACGCGGACATGGATCGTACCAGGGCTGACATTGAACTGTTTTGCCAGCTCGGCGTAGGTGGTGCGGGCTTTATCCAGCAGCGCGTTCAGGATCCCGCGATCTAGGTTGTCTAGTTGCAGTGAGTCAGCCATGTCATCCTCGTGTTAGCTTATATCCTGTAATTATATATTTGGAACATGAAGTTAACGAGGGCAAAGCGACTATACCGATCGCAAGTTAATAGCGGGGATAAGAGACGACTATCTGTTAGACATAACGGCAAGCCTCTCGCCGGGGCGTTGTAGTGTACCCAAGCCTCTGGAAGCTCATGCATGAATGAAGTCAGGCTTACGCTCGATAATTCGCGGCAGCTTAAGTGCCGCTCCTTACAGACTTCTGCGGCCTTGTTCCCATGCCTGAACCAGCGCAGAGCTGACACCGATATACAGAAGCAAAATCATCCTGCTTGATATTTGTTCTGGCGCGTATCGCCTTAACGTCTGGCAACACATAGCGCGTCACGCGGGCGGCTTCACGTTTGCCCTAATGGATATCTACCGCTTCTTTCGCCGAGGCCATCAAATCATCAAACAGCTCTTTACGCATTGTTCCACTCCTCTTCGGTTTTGAGACCAGCGATTACAACTTTAAGCTGATCCTTCTCAGCAACGGTTAAACTGTCTTTCTCACTCTTTGGATAGATAATCAGCATGTATAGCTTTCCAGCAGAGTTATAGAAGTAATAGATAGCCCGGATATCTGAACTGTCTCGTAAAAACCGAGGTTTCAACGAGCTCTAGTATTCCATGTCTGAATTCATCCCCGCGGATAACGATCAAATTATAATCTTACCCAGTAAGGGTAACAAGGCCGAAAATAACAGACCGTCGGGAACAGAGGAGAATGTGTAGCAAAGGGGGCGTCAAACAATCTCCGGCAGCGGTAAGCGCCGCTGCCGTTACGCTTAACGCTTACGCCACAGCTCGACCTACGCCAGCGAATGCTGGTACTGGCGCGCGGTTTCACGGATAACGAAGAGTAGATTCTGCGGGACGTCGATCGGTTCGAACTCCGCCGCCAGCAGAGGCTGTAGCGCCTGCAGCGTGGTAAGTGCTTTGCCTTTCTATTCTATAGCTAGGTATAGGGCGAGGAGAGCAGCAGCAGGCCGCCTGAACGTATCATCGGCGTGATATCCTGCAAAAAGCGCTGTGGCTGACGAAGGCGATCGATCAGGTTGGTGGCCAGAACCAGATCATACTGCGACACTATCTCGTCGGTTTCGTAGGGATTGAGCGTCATTGTCTCCTGATGCGAGGAGACGACGTAGTGGAAACGGAAAAAGTGGCGGCGAAATGCATAGCGCGATTACTTCAGCGCTTCGTTGCTAGTGAAGATCCAGCTGCCGCCTTTAATGATCGAATGCTTACCGTCGAAGGTCGGCGTAGAGAAATCATCATAAAGCGGATGCACGCGGAAGCCTTCGAAGCCGTTGATCGGTGTGGTGGTCCACTGCCAGACGTTGCTTGCAACGTCAAAAAGTCGCCTTGGGCAAAACGGTCGACTGATCAGGATGATGCCCAGTACGCTAGGTTCAGGTTGCCCGGCGCCTGCTGCCAAGTCAGCTTACGCACTCCACCTGTTCGCGCAGCTGCATCCATTTAGCATCGCACGGCAGCTGCACGGACGCGCCGGTCTGCTGCGTTTTCCAGCGGCAGAACGCAGCGGCCTCCAGCTGATTCACTTCCGCCGGCTAGTCCTAGGGCATCGCAACCTCTTCGGTTATCAGGCGCAGTTTTAACGCGTCCGACTGTTGCGCATCGCTAACCCAGAAGTCGGCATTTTCGCCTCGGCGAAGCTGCGTCAGCCCCAGCCTTTCTCATCCTAGTAGCGGCACTGAAATAGCCGCCCGCCGCAACGAATTCAAAAAATTCGGCGTTGCTGACCAGCATTAGCTCGGTGGTCTGGCTGTCATATTCATTGTCCCAGCCTTAGGTGTCATCGCTTTTCCCCTGCGTGACGACGTCGCTTCTTGCACGCTGGGTTAGGCGTAGTGACTGTCGTCGAGATCGTCCCAGCTCATCTCATCCACGCCGATCGCCATCATCGCCTCAATGCGATCGTCGACGCGCGCGTCGATGTAGCGACCCGCTATAAGCTTATTGATATAGAAAGGGCGGTGACCAAAATAGAAGATGAGCGGGTGACGCAGGGTAATGGCTTTGGTGAACTAGGCGCGATCGTCAGCGAGACAATCGAACAGGCTTTCATATAGTTCCTAGGTTTGCGTGTAGCAAGCCAGCGGCGCAGCAGGCGGCTTTTCATGCCGGTATCGAAACGCCAGATATGATCGAAGATGCGCAAAATGCCGGGTTTGCCGTGCACCGACATCGCCACGGCGTGAAAGCGCTGCTGTTGCTGGCGCAGCTTCAACACGCTGACGATCTCGTCCGACAGGCGCTGGGCGATAAAGTCGGAGACAACCACGGCGTCGGCGTCTTGCCACAGCGATCCCTCCATCCGCTTCACCACCGCCGACAGACAGGCGGCGAGATCGGTGCCGTCGCGAAAACGCTGACTAACAAAATGGATCGCCTGCTCTAGCCCGTCGCCGCCGTTGAGCTCGTAGCTGATGACGTCATGGGCAAACAGTATAATGTAGCAGCGACGGCGGTCGGCCAGCGCCACTTTGAGCAGCGCGAGGCAAAAGACTTTAGCGCAGAGCTCGTTGAAGCCGCCCATCGATCCTGAGGTGTCGACGCAGATAATAAAAGGGGTCGCGCGGCTGCTCTTCGTGCTGCTGGTGGCTGACCGGGCGCAGCGTGACTTTCTCGTGCTAGGCGTCGCCCTCCAGTTTGGAGGTCAACAGCCGCTTCTCCACTAGACAACGATAAAACTCCAGCTCTCTGATGCTGATAGTCGCCAGCTCCGGCGGCAGCAAGCGCAGCATATCGTCGCTCTGATGGATACTGCTCACCTCTTCCGGCACCGCGTCCGGTTCGCGCACTAGCTGATGAAACGCCTCCAGTGGCGCGTCCTGCGCGGGCACTGACTTCGCCTCGCGGCTGCGGCCCAGCTGCTGCGCGGGAAAATCCCCATACTCCAGCATCAGCTGATGGCCGAGCTGCAGCGGCGCCTTGCTCATATCCCATAAGCGACCGGCGGCGGCCTCGTCGTCGCTCAGCAGCGGCGCCAGCTGGCCGCTTAAAGCGTCAGGGTTTGCAGCGTCAGGTTCAGGCGCCATCGCTGTAGAAACAGCGTATGCTGCGCGCCGCTCAGCTGATGGAGATCAATATGCTGTAGCAGCCAATGCGCCTCTTCAAGAAAGAGTGAAGGCAGCTGCATCAGCGTGTTAACCATCTCCTCCGGCAGCTGCTTGGCTGAAGTCGTGATGGCTAAGCAGCTACGCACGCTGAAACAGCTGAAACTCGCCGGCCAGCGTCTCCGGCACCGGTGTCGCTTTCAGCTCAGCGTTGATCTCCGCTTTCCAGCGCAGCATCGCCTGTTTCAGCTGATCGGCTACATCCTACAGGCTTGTTTCGATGCGGACCAAGTAATGCAATGCTGCGCGTTTACCAGCAGATCCAGCGTCTGGGCGAAACCGATGCCGTTCAGCTTGCCGCGCCTGTCGCCGCCTTTCAGCAGCCACTGCTCCAGCGCGTCGCGGGCGATCACCACATGGGAAACCTGCATATCGTGCAGCGTCAGCGGCTGTTGTAGCATCAATGTGAGCTGTTCTTCAGTCAGGCTAGCGGGAAGTTCATAGTACGGCTTGCGGCTGAACATGCCGCTGTGTTTTTCCAGCGCGAGCGCCTGTGCCACGCTCTGCTGCAGCGCCAGACGACGCGCCTTGATCTAACGCAGAATGCAGCTTGAGCAGCAGCGTCTGTTGTTGCCACGTCTGCTGCGTCATCAGCTGATCGATGGTGCGCTCCAGCACCTGCATCGAGGCAACGTTGTGCCACAGACAACCTTGAGCAACACTAGGTCGATCGGCGCTATTGCGCTGCGGCCGTTGTAGAACGCGCTGGCCTGCAGCAGATGAATCGCTTTTTTTCCAGTGGCGATCGGAGATATAGGGCGCGTCGGGCAGCGTTTCCAGCTGCTGACGCAGCTGATAAATCAGCTCGAAGACGTTGTCCGGTAGGCTGACTTGGCTGATGCCCTGCTGACACTAATGGTACTCTTCATCGCTGATGTCCAGCGCTTCGGCGACCGGATTGGCGTTCTCATCCTACTGGTGGGTCAGCATGCTGCGGAAATTCTGCTTCTCATGCACGTTGTCGAGCCATGGGCGGATCAGCATGCGATCGTAAAGCGCTTCTAGTCCTCTGTCCGCTTCCGGCCGCTCGTTCAACGCGGTAACCAGCAGGTGCATCGGGATTTTTTCCTCGCTCTCGCCGTTGCGAAAGCGTCGCTCGTTAATGGCGGTCAGCAGGGTATTGAGGATAGCGGGGCCGGCTTTCCAAATCTCATCCAGAAAAACAATTTCCGTGTTAGGCAGATAGCCTTTGGTTAGACGCTGGTAGCACCCTTCATCTTTTAACACTTGAATCGACAGGGCCCGAACACCTCTTCCGGCGTCGAAAAGCGCGACGTCAGGTACTCAAAGGCACGGGCGTGCTGAAAAGCATATTTTAAGCGGCGGGCGATTAGGCTTTTCGCAATTCCGGACGGCCCAGCTTCATTGTCCTTCTGTTTCAGCTGCCGTTGCATTATGGCATAACGCACTACTCTACTGAGTAGGATGCGTGAAAGCGTTGATTGCCGTCCGCTTTTTTTATGTAACAAAATCCAATTATTCCATAATGCCGTCGCGGCTTGTAAGGCCGCGAGAAAAAATGGGCAGCGGACAGGCTCTGCGGGCGACGGCCGGGGCTTGGCTTTCTGGGAAACAGGCGCATTCTGTGCGCTTTTTTCTGGCAAGAGTGATAAGGTTTTGCGCCTCTCGCTCCAACAAAAGATAACTTTATGAGCTCGGATAATAAGCAATCACTTAGCGCGTTGACGCTGGCTGCGATTGGCGTGGTCTATGGCGATATCGGCACCAGCCCGCTTTATACTTTGCGAGAATGTCTCTCCAGTCAGTTTAGCTTCGGCGTTGAGCGCGAGGCTGTTTTCGGCTTTCTGTCGCTGATTTTCTGGCTGCTGCTGGTGGTGTCGCTGAAATATATCAGCTATGTGATGCGCGCGGATAACGCCGGCGAGGGCGGAATATTAATACTGATGTCGCTGGCGGGGCACAACACCGGCGCGTGCGCCACGGCGGCACTGGTGATTATGGGCCTAATCGGCGGCAGCTTCTTCTATGGCGAAGTAGTGGTTACCCCCGCTATCTCCGTGATATCGGCGATAGAAGGGCTAGAAATTGCCGCGCCGTCGCTCGATCCCTTTATCGTTCTGCTCTCTATCGCGGTGCTGACGCTGCTGTTCCTTATCCAGAAACTCGGCACCGGCATGATCGGCAAACTCTTCGCGCCGGTGATGATGATCTGGTTTGCCACGCTGGCGATACTGGGCGTGAGTGGCATCATGAAGAACCCGGAAGTGCTGCAGGCGCTTAATCCGTCCTAGGCGGTCAGCTTCTTCGTGCACTACAAAACAATTTCATTCTTTGCGCTGGGCGCGGTGGTGCGGGCGATTACCGGCGTGGAGGCGCTCTATGCGGATATGGGCCACTTCGGCAAAATGCCGATCCGCATCGCTTGGTTTATCGTGGTGCTGCCGTCGCTGGTGCTCAACTACTTCGGCTAGGGCGCGCTGCTGCTCAGCGATTCCAAGGCAATTAAAAACCCCTTTTTCCTGCTGGCGCCGGACTGGGCGCTGATCCCGCTACTGATCTTGGCGACGCTTGCGACGGTTATCGCCTCGCAGGCGGTCATCTCCGGCGTCTTCTCGCTGACACGCCAGGCGGTGCTTCTGGGCTATCTGCCGGGAATGCGCATTATTCACACTTCGGAGATGGAATCCGGCCAGATCTATCTGCCGATGATCAACTGGGTGCTCTACTTCGCCGTGCTGATCGTGATTATCAGCTTCGAGCACTCCAGCAACTTGGCAGCGGCATACGGCATTGCGGTCACCGGCACCATGGTGCTGACGTCGATCCTCTCCTGCACCGTCGCCGTAAAAAACTGGCACTGGAACAAGCTGACGGTCAGCTTGATCCTGACGCTGTTCCTCTGCATCGACGTGCCGCTCTTCTCCGCTAACCTGATTAAGCTTTTCTCAGGCGGCTGGCTGCCGATCTGTCTGAGGATGATTATGTTCCTGATTATGACCACCTAGAAAAGCGAGTGCTTCCGCCTGCTGCGCCGGACGTATGAGCACGGCAATTCGCTGGAGGTGATAATCGCCTCGCTGGAGAAATCGCCGCCGGTGCGTGTGCCGGGCACCGCCGTTTAGACGCGCCTTACGTACACAACGTGCGCCGCGTCGCTATTGAGCAGCGGTCGCCGACCTTTTGGCGCGTGGTGGCTAGCTACGGCTGGCACGAAACGCTCAACGTAGAAGAGATTTTCCACCTCTGCGGTCTGGGGGGACTTAACTGCCGCATGATGGAGACCTCGTTCTTTATGATGTCGCACGAGTCGCTGATTATGAGCAAACGTCCTTGGTATCTGCGCCTGCGCGGCAAGCTCTTCTTGGCGCTGCAGCGCAACGCCCTGCGCGCCTCTGACCAGTTCGAGATCCCGCCGAACCGCGTCATCGAGCTGGGCACCCAAGTCGAGATCTAGTGTTTACCAGCACAGTGTGACGCAAAGTCCGCCGCCCTGCCGCTGGCTGAAGCTGAGCCGCATGCCGTGCAAATAGCAGCAGCGGCAGTGCAGTCAGCTAGGGCAGAATGTTGCTCTGCACCAGCGCTTTCTCCATATCGTCGCGGTATTCCCATTCCCGGCCGACCACGATACGGTGCTGACCATCCGGCGTCGTCAGTAAGCTGACTGTCTTAAAATCCCTGCGCCTCTGCGTCGAACGGCAGCTTATAGAGGACCATCAGGCATTTGGCGAACAGCAGCACGATGCGTATACTTTATCAGCCCCAGCCGAATGCCGCTCGCTTTTAGCAACGGGATCACCTGTTGCAATAGCGTTGTTTTCCCGGTCCCGCTCTAGGCGGCGATAACCAGCAACAGCAGCGTAGCGTCATGTCAGTTTATCCTCAAGATTGTCAGGCGTATTCACATTGCGGAAGGCGGTTTCATTCTGGCTTAGCGTTACCGCATGGCCGCCTTGTTCACGTAAAAACCACATCAGGCGTCGTTCCCCACGCTGCAAATAGTCAGCCAGCGGCTTAGCCAAGCTGCAATGTAATAAAGCTAGCGCAGGATGATCGCGCTCAGTCGAACGTGCCCAGACTGCCGGCGCCTTCTCTCTTTGCTGCCATAGCTGCGCCACGAAATCAACCGGCACAAAAGGCGTATCGCAGGAGCAGAAGACCACCCAATCCGTTTTCGCGGCGAGCAGGCCACTCAGCATGCCAGCTAGCGGCCCCGGATAGTCAGGCAATGTATCGGGTATAACCGTACAGCCACTTACCTGATAACGATCAATATTACGGTTAGCGCTTATCATGACAATGTCGACTTGCGACCTGAGCCGCTGAAGCACATGCTGATAAAGTGGGATGCCGTTAAACAGCACTAGACCTTTATCCTGTCCGCCCATACGGCGCCCCTGGCCGCCGGCCAGAATAACGCAGATTAATGCTGTCATGCTAATACTCCTTGTTTAAAGGCTTATAACAAATCCGTTATGAGGAAGAAGAGATGAAATATCATCGTCTGAATGAACTGCTGAAACTACTACGGCCCGCTTGGTAACAGAAGCCGGATCTCAACCTGCTGCAATTTTTACAAAAACTGGCGCACGAATCTGGTTTCAGTGGCCCATCAAGTATGTGGAAATTCCCGGTCGCCAATATGAAACGGATTTTAAAACGGCGTTGCTGCGCGCGCGGTATCGGTATGATTAAGGACGATAGCTAATGCTATGCTTGCCGGCTGTCTTGTAAAGACAGTAACGGATAATTCAATGGATGCCGCTTTTAACTTCCAGATGCTGAATTCTGACGCCATCCTTAGCGCTGGAGCGCCGCGCGAGCATCAGTTCACGCGCGACCTGCTGACAGATGAAGTGCCGGTTGCCGAGTCTCTCGTCCTGCAGGGAAAAACGCTTTATAGCCACGCATGCTTCCTGTTCACAGTGCTCCCAGCCTTGACAGTCGTCAGTACGAAATGGATAGCGACGAGCATCTGGAGTGGGCATGCCGCTTTTTAGGGCGTATCCACTAGACCGGCCGCAAGTAGCACTTTGTGCATCATGACGGACGAGGATTTCTGGCGCAGACAGATTTCGTAATTTACCGAGCAGGAGTGGTTGTTGCAGCAAACGCCGCTACAGTTGATCCCGCAATTTTAAATGGAGAAGTCAGGAGAATTTTTCACAATGAAGAAAATTTGGTTTATGCTGGTTGGTTTAGTGCTGGTGTTCAACGTCTCTGCTACCCAGTTTACCGATGGTCAGCAATACGTCAGCCTGCCAAAACCTGTTGCTGGCGAACCGCAGGCGCTGGAGTTCTTCTCCTTCTTTTGCCCGCACTGCTATCAGTTCGAACGTCTTTATCACATCAGCGACGCCGTGAAAAAGAATCTGCCTGCCGACACCGAAGTGACTAAATACCACGTCGATTTTCTCGGCGGCGATTTTGGTCCGGTTGTGACGCATGCTTGGGCCGTTGCGCTGGCGCTGGGCGTTGAAGATAAAGTCACCGCGCCGATTTTTGACGGTATTCAGAAGAAGCAGACCATCACCGATGCAGCGAGCCTGAGAGCAGCCTTTATTAGCTCGGCGGGCGTCACTTCTGAGCAGTATGACGCCGCTTGGAACAGCTTTGCTGTGAAAGCGTTAGTTGCACAGCAGGAAAAAGCGGCAGCAGACGTAGATCTGCGCGGCGTACCGGCTATGTTCGTCAACGGTAAATATATGGTTAACAACGGCGGTCTCGACACTAGCTCTATGGATAATTTTATCGCAGAATACGCCAACGTGGTGAAGTTTCTAGTCAGCCAGAGGTAATAAACGATCTTTTCCTTTTCAAACGCCGACAATGTCGGCGTTTTTATGGTTGAAATTATTTAGCAAAATAGTCCATTTACATCCTTTACCTTTTAATATCCACATATGCCACTACCTGTGTAGAAAGTGATATCCTGTTATAGCAATATATTAATTATATGATTTTAATTATATTTATAAATTTCACCGGCATTTTATAGCGTAATCGACAGCGCGTTATGATTTTTGCGCACAAAGTTATCCACAGAGAGATCTTTGCGATCTGCGCCTTGAAAGCGGGAAAAAACCACGTTACAGGCGGCCTGTGTTCAACATTCTGCTCAAGCTGTGGCATCCTTATAGTTCACCCATGGCAACGAAGATTACACAGACTTATGGCGCAAATTGCAGAAAACCCCCTGATTCTGGTTGATGGCTCATTCTACCTTTACCGTGCTTATCATGCGTTTCCGCCGCTTACCAACAGCGTAGGCGAGCCGACCGGCGCGATGTATGGTGTGCTCAACATGTTGAAAAGTCTGTTGACGCAATACAATCCAAGCCATGTTGCCGTGGTATTCGACGCTAAAGGCAAAACCTTCAGGGATGAGCTGTTCGAGCACTACAAGTCACATCGCCCGCCGATGCCGGACGATCTGCGCGCGCAGACCGCGCCCTTGCACAAGATGGTGAAAGCGATGGGCCTGCCGCTGATGACGGTAAGCGGCGTCGAGGCGGACGACGTGATCGGCACGCTGGCGCTGCAGGCGGAGAAAGAGGGCCGTCCAGTGCTGATCAGCACTGGCGACAAAGATATGGCGCAGCTGGTCACGCCGAATATAACCTTAATCAATACCATGACCAACATTATTCTCGGCTCAGAAGAGGTCGAGCAAAAATATGGCGTGCCGCCTAGCTTGATCATTGACTTTCTAGCGATGATGGGCGACAGCTCGGATAACATTCTAGGCGTGCCGGGCATCGGCGAAAAAACCGCGCAGGCGCTGCTACAGGGATTAGGCGGCCTGCAGTCGATTTACGATAATCTCGATAAAGTTGCCGATCTTTCTTTCCGCGGCGCCAAAACGATGGCGGCGAAGCTGGAGCAGAATCGCGAATTGGCGTTTCTCTCCTACCAGCTGGCCACCATTAAAACCGACGTTGAGCTGGAGCTGAGCTGCAGCGAGCTGACGGTCATCGAACCGGACGTCGCGGCGCTTCAGGCGCTGTTCAGCCGTTACGAATTTAAACGCTGGCTGGCGTATCTGCAGGACGGCAAGTGGCTGCAGGTTAAAAAGAATAACCTGAAGGCGCAGCAGGCGCTGCCTGAAGAGCCTGCTGCGAAGCCGGGAGCCACCAGCGTGCCGATCACGTCGTCAAACGGCTACATCACTATCCTCGAACAAGGAACGTTCGACGTCTGGCTGGAGAAGCTGAAGAAGAGCGATCTTTTTGCGTTTGATATCGAAACTGACTCGCTTGATACTCTTAGCGCCAATATCGTCGGCATCGCGCTGGCCGTCGCGCCGGGCGAAGCTGCCTATCTGCCGGTGGGTCACTATTACCTTGATGCGCCGGAACAGCTGGATCGCCGCGACGTGCTGGCGCAGCTGAAGCCGATTCTGGAAGACGGCAATGCCCTAAAGGTAGGGCAAAATCTGAAGTACGATCGCGGCGTCTTGAAGAACTACGACATTGAACTGGGCGGCATTAAGTTCGATACCATGCTGGAGTCCTACATGCTTAACAGCGTAGTGGGTAAACACGATATGGATAGCCTGTCGGCGCGCTGGCTGAATCATAAAACCGTGACCTTCGAAGAGATCGCTGGCAGTGGCAAAAACCAGCTGACCTTCAACCAGATCGCGCTGGAGCAGGCGGCGCACTATGCGTCGGAAGATGCCGACGTCACGCTCCAGCTGCACCTGAAAATGTGGGCAAAGCTAGAAAAAGAGGCAGGTCCGAGAAAGGTTTTCGAAGAGATTGAGATACCGCTCCTGACGGTGATTTCCCGCGTGGAGCGTAACGGCGTGCTGATCGACCAAGGCATTCTGGCGCAGCACTCAAAAGAGCTGACCCTCAGGCTGGCGGAGCTAGAGCAGAAAGCGCAAGAGCTGGCGGGCGAGCCTTTTAATCTCTCCTCCACCAAGCAGCTGCAGACCATCCTGTTTGAAAAACAGGGCATTAAACAGACCAAAAAAACCCCGGGCGGCGCGCCGTCTACCAGCGAAGAGGTGCTGGCGGAGCTGGCGCTTGACTATCCGCTGCCGAAGGTCATTCTGGAACACCGCGGCCTGTCGAAGCTGAAATCGACCTATACCGACAAGCTACCGCAGATGATCAATCCGCTGACCGGCCGCGTGCATACCTCCTATCATCAGGCGGTCACGGCGACCGGGCGTCTCTCCTCTGCCGATCCCAACCTGCAGAACATTCCTGTGCGCAACGATGAAGGCCGCCGTATACGCCAGGCCTTTATCGCCGGGAAAGGCAACCGTATCGTCGCGGCAGACTACTCGCAAATTGAGCTGCGCATTATGGCGCATTTGTCGCAGGATAAAGGCCTGCTGGACGCCTTCGCGCACGGCGAGGATATACACTGTGCGACCGCCGCAGAAGTGTTTGGTGTCGCGCTGGGCAAGGTCAGCGGCGAACAGCGCCGCAGCGCGAAGGCGATCAACTTCGGCCTGATTTATGGCATGAGCGCATTCGGTCTGTCGCGCCAGCTCAATATCGGCGCGGGCGAAGCGAAGAAATATATGAATCTCTATTTTGAGCGCTATCCCGGCGTACTGCGCTATATGGAGAATACCCGTCAGCTGGCGGCCAGCAAAGGCTATGTCGAAACTCTGGACGGTCGACGCCTGTGGCTGCCGGATATCAAATCCAGCAATGCGATGCGTCGCAAAGCGGCCGAGCGTGCGGCGATCAATGCGCCAATGCAGGGAACCGCGGCCGATATCATCAAGCGCGCAATGATTGCGGTAGACGGCTGGCTGCAACAGCAGAACGCCGCCGCGGTGCGTATGATCATGCAGGTACACGATGAACTGGTGTTTGAAGTGCAAGCCGACGCCGTCGAGGCAGCCAGCCGGCAGATCCGCGCATTAATGGAGGGCAGCATGAAGCTGGATGTTCCGCTTCAAGTTGAGGTCGGCGTGGGAGAGAACTGGGATCAGGCACACTGATTAATGTCGCTCAGGCCGATGAAGAATTCTCGTCATCGGCCCGCTGTGCAGATAAGAAAAAAGTCTGTTTAACCGATTCAGCTGGTGAACAAAATTGCATCGTTTCTAACTGTTTATCGGCTAAGCATTTTTTTAGTAATATATGTCATTTTTGCGCGTCAGAAAAAAACAGGTAAAGTTCGAGGCGTAGGTTATAGAAGTAAGATGTTCTATCTTTAAGACCTTTTACTTCACGTAATCGGATTTAGCTGAATATTAGCCGCCCCAGTTATTATGTGACTGGGGCGTTTTTTATTGCGCTTTCGTTAGGAAAAGCAAGCTTTAACGCTCAGCTGTTACGCCTCAGACGCGCTATCCTGCGCTGGCGCTAATTCATTGAACCAGACGTCCAGTTTCTGACGCAGCTTGTTGACACCGATCTTTTTCAGGGTAGAGAATATCTCTACTTGCACATCGCCCATAAAGGCCAGCGAAGCTTCGCGCACCATATTGAGCTGCGCTTTGCTTGCGCCAGAGGCGAGCTTATCCGCTTTGGTCAGCAGCACTAGCACCGGGATCTGGCTCTCTACAGCCCACTGAATCATTCGCTGATCGAGATCCTTCAGCGGATGGCGAATATCCATCAACACTACCAGACCTTTAAGTGCGTCGCGCTTTTGCAGGTATTCACCTAGCGCCCGCTGCCATTTTTGCTTCATCTCTTCCGGTACTTCTGCATAGCCATAACCGGGCAAATCCACTAGGCGTTTGCCGTCTGCGACTTCAAACAGGTTGATAAGCTGCGTGCGTCCAGGGGTTTTACTGGTGCGCGCTAGGCTCTTCTGGTTGGTCAGCGTGTTGAGCGCGCTTGATTTACCTGCGTTCGAGAAGCCGGCAAAGGCGACTTCAATACCGGTATCGGCGGGCAGATGGCGGATATCCGGCGAGCTGAGAATGAAATGGGTGACGTGATAGTTCAGTGCAGACAAAATTTAACTCCAGAGACGAATGCGGTCATTGGCGCTGATTATACGCGTTATGACGCAAAATTACCTGAAGTCGTCAATCGTCAGGTTTTTGTAAGATATTTGCCATTAACACTGCCAACTATGGCCGTTTTTATGAAAAATTTTAAAATCATGTGTTTGAATTGCATGTGCTAAATAAAGAGCTAAATTGTTCCGTTATTGGGTTGTGGGTTTCTACATTATTGGGTAGTCTAAGAAAACACTCATCAGGATGATGTGCTCAGGAACGTCTGGATGACCGCGAGCAGAAGAAGGGAAACGGCTAGGGATAAGAGGCTGGAAAAGGATTGGCTCAGGAATTGAGTAGGCGCGGGGTTGACCGGAACGTGGCGAGCCAAAAGGGATTAAAAACATGATTTCTTCTATGGAAGGTGCGAAAAAAAGGCGACAGCTTAGGGCTGTCGCCTTTTTTCTTTGGCCGCTTTCTGCTAGATTTCGCCGCAATTCTGTACCCTCTGTAACCGCAATTCTGTACCCCTCTGTAAACAGGACTGCTTAAAGAGAGGACGCGTACTTTCTGGTGCGTATTGCCGACAAAAAAGCAGCGTCAAGAGTGAGGAGTATATACTGATTAAAAAGTGAGACCATGTCATGAAGCAACCTGTACGCGGCGCGCACGGCAAACCCGCCACTAAAACAAAGCACAAATCGCGCGAAGAGCTCAATCAGGCCGCACGCGATCGCAAGCGTGACAAAAAGCATCGCGGCAACGCATCCGGCAGTCGCGATAATCTAGAAAGCACTACGGCCAAATCAGGCCAAGGCAGCAAAGCTAAAGATCCTCGTATCGGCAGTAAAAAACCGATCCCGCTGATCGCTGATGGCGCCACGTTCAGCTCGCCGGTGAAAAAAGTGCGTCTCAGCCCGGAAGAGGAGCTAGCGCAGCTGGAGAACAGCGAGCGTCTTGATATGCTGCTGGATCGCATAGAGAAAGGCGAAACCCTGTCGGCAGAAGAGCAGACTTGGCCGGATGAAACCCTGAATCGCATTGACGAACTGATGGAGCAGCTCGGTATTAATATGATGGATGACGAGGCGGAAGATGAGCAGGCCGGAGAAGATATGTATCGCCTGCTGAAAGGCAACTGATTTTTGATCGGCATGCGCACTCGCGCCTGCCTCGCCAGACAGGTAAATCGTTATGTTTTAGCTTTGATCAATTTTAGCGCTGCTGCTGACATGTTATCTCATTCTATTATTGGCTAAATTACGGCGCCTGTCGCTTCTGAAGTCACGTTTACGTCGATTCAGTCCCGCTCACCTTTCCTCTCTTCTTCTGCATCGCGACCTTTTCTCAGACGTCACCGGGAGGAGTAAGCATGTTTCTGCAACCTGTCTCTTGGGGTCAGCAGCTTATTGAAAAATACAATTACGCCGGTCCGCGCTATAGCTCGTATCCTACCGCGCTGGAGTAAAGGGGTGACCCGCCAGCTGCATAAAGCTGACCGCTATCTGGATGGCCTGGCGCAGGAGATATGTCAGTGTGCGCCGTTTTTTCGCCAGCGCCGCGTGACGCAGCTGCGCTGAGGCGACGGCACGCCGACCTTTCTCAATCACGAGCATCTTTCCCGGCTAGTGGCTTTGCTGCGAGAAAACTTCAGCACCGCATGAGCGTGTTCAACTATGCGCATCTGCCAGCGCTGTTCGCGGCGCAGCGAAAAATCAAAGAGCAGGAGCTGCCGTCGGCGCAGTAGAAGCTGGAGATCTTACAGCAGGCCATCGCCACGCTGACGCAGTAGAGCTACGATTTTATCGGCATGGACCACCACTTCGCAAAACCGCAGGATGAGCTAGCTCAGGCGCAGCGCGCCGGTCTGCTGCACCATAATTTTCAGGGCTACACCACGCAGGGCGACAGCGATCTGCTTGGCCTCAGTGTCTCCGCCATCAGCATGATTGGCGAAAACTACGCGCAGAATGAAAAAGAGCTGAATCGCTGGTACGACGCGGTAGCGACGCACGGAGAAGCGCTGTAGCGTGGCGTTGACGGATGACGACCGCCTGCGCCGCGATGTCATCAAGACGCTAGTCTGCAACTTCTCGCTCGATATCATGTGAAGGGAGAATTCAAACATTGCTTCATCTCCCGATAGCAGCCCGTATGATACTGAATGGTATAGGTGTGTAAAGCGGGGCAGAGCGATAAATTGCATAGAAGATCTCCTTTTTTGGCCCACATTGTTACTCCATGCCCAGCTCTTTCAGTTTGCGCGTCAGGGTATTGCGTCCCCAGCCCAGCAGCCTTGCTGCTTCCTGCTTGTGGCCCTGCGTATGACGCAGCGCGGTGGTCAGCAAAGTACGCTCCATTTCCGGCTGCACTTCAGAGAGCAGGTTTTGATGACCGGAACGTAGCGCGCGGTCGGCCCACTGTGCCAACAGTGTCGCCCAACTGTCGGGCAGCGACTGCACCGGATTTCCCGACGTGCTGGATTCAAAGAGTTCCGGCGGCAGATCTTGGATCAACACTTCCTGACCCGCCGCCATCACCGTCAGCCAGCGACAGGTATTTTCCAGCTGGCGCACGTTACCTGACCAGTGCAGACGCGTCAACGCTGCTTCGGTTTCCGGGTGGAGGATCTTCGCTTCGCCGCCCAGCTCGCGCGCCGCCATCTGCAGGAAATAGCGTGCTAGGCGCGGAATGTCTTCACGGCGTTCGCGCAGCGGCGGCAGGTGAACGCGGATGACGTTCAAGCGATGGAAAAGATCTTCGCGGAACTTGCCTTCCTGCACCCGTCGCTCAAGGTGCTGGTGCGTGGCTGCGATAATGCGTACATCCACTTTCACTGGTGCATAGCCGCCGACGCGGTAGAACTGCGCGTCCGCCAGCACGCGTAGCAGACGCGTCTGTACGTCGATAGGCATATCGCCAATCTCATCCAGAAACAGCGTGCCGCCGTCTGCCTGCTCGAAGCGGCCCTGACGGATCTGATTCGCGCCGGTAAACGCCCCTTTCTCATGACCGAACAGCTCGGATTCGATCAAATCTTTCGGGATCGCCGCCATGTTGAGCGCGATAAAGGGCGCTTTGACGCGCGGGCTATAGCGATGTAGTGCGTGCGCCACCAGCTCTTTACCGGTGCCCGATTCGCCGTTGATCAGCACGCTGATCGACGAGCGCGACAGGCGGCCGATAATGCGGAACACATCCTGCATTGCCGGCGCTTCGCCGATGATATCGGTGGTGGAGCCGCTGACGGGCTGATTGCGCGGCTGCTGCAGCTCCTGATAGTGACTAATGGCGCGCTCGACCAGCGCCACTGCCTCATCGATATCAAAGGGTTTCGGCAGGTAGTCGAACGCCCCTTGCTGATAAGCGCTGACCGCCGCGTCCAGATCAGAGTGCGCCGTCATAATGATGACCGGCAGCATCGGATGACGCTGCTTGATCTGTTTCAGCAGCGCCAGCCTGTCCATGCCCGGCATGCGAATATCTGACAGTAAAACGTCTGGGGTTTTGGTCGAGAGCGTGTCCAGCACCTCGTTGCCGCTATCGAAAGTAGCACAGCTTAAACCGGCTCCAGTGAACGCGCGTTCAAGCACCCAGCGGATGGAGCTATCGTCATCGACGATCCAGACTATCCCTCGTTGCATAGAAACCTCACTGGCAAATAGGCAGATAAACCGAGAGTTCGGTGTATCTAGGCCAACTGTTAAACTCAATTTTTCCTGAATGCTGAGCGACTAGGCTACGGACGATAGAAAGATTTAGACCGGTGCCGCCTTCGCGACCGCTCACCATCGGATAAAATTAAGGTATCCTGCAGCTGCGCTGGTATGCCCGGGCCGTCGTCCTCTACGTCGATACGCGCCAATAGCCGGTAGCGCGTGCCGTGCAGCGTCAGCTGGAAGGCGGTGCGGGTGCGCAGAATAATGATGCCGCCTTCTTCGCCCAGCGCCTGAAGCGCGTTGCGAACCACGTTGAGCAGCACCTGTTCAATCTGGTCGGGATCGTGCGGCAGCTTCTGGCAGGCTGGGATCGTAATTGCGCACCAGCCTGACGTTCTCTGACAGCTCCATCGACACCAGATTCACCACGCATTCCGCCACTTCGTGAATGCTCTGCGTGATGTGCATGCCGGGCTGTTACGGGCCGAGCAGGTGGTCGACC
Source organism: Type-B symbiont of Plautia stali (assembly GCA_001485295.1). GTDB lineage: Bacteria > Pseudomonadota > Gammaproteobacteria > Enterobacterales > Enterobacteriaceae > Pantoea. The sequence goes on along the minus strand of BBOA01000012.1, from coordinate 32,722 downwards.
GGGTTACGCAGACGGTCCGCATGCTCGGTAATCACTTTGGTATATTCGTTAGCGACGGATTAGGCAACGCGCGCAACAGCAGCTGCGCAGGCCGCCCAGCGGATTTTTAATCTCGTAAGCGAGTCCCGCGCACCGTATCGCGCGCCGCAACCTGCTGCGCATGCTGAAGCTGCTCGCTGCTCTTGGCTCAGACGACACTGTTTATCTATCGGCGCCATCTCCAGCAGAATAAAGCCGTCCGGCAGCCGTTGCGCCGTTAGCGCCATGACATGTGCGCTGCCGTCGACTATCAGAGTCACTTCACTGTCGGTAAATCCCTGGTCAGCATCAAGACTCTCGTGCATCACCTCAATATTCAGCGAAAAGTAGCCGGTTAAATCGGGCAGCAGCGTGCCGAACAGTTTGCGTGAGCTTTGCGCCAGCAGTTGCTGCGCCGACGGACTAGCGTAGTGGATCACCAGATCGTCATCCACCAGCAGAATACTATTAATCAGGGAGTTGATAATTTGTCCCGCGTCGGGCAGGGAGCCAGTTGCCATAAAGCGTTCCTCTGCACTGTTTTAGTGCATTATACTCTTTCGTGTCCGGTTTCAGACGGCTGAACGATGATTTTGCGGCGAAAAAAGCCCATCCGGAGATGGGCTAAAGTTTCCACGCCAACAAAAAATCTTCTGTATGTGGCGCGCTGCCATCTAAAGCCGCGGCGTGCCTCGTGCAAAATAAAGATTAAACGCTGTAGTAGAGTTCAAACTCGATCGGGTGCGGCGTCATGCGAATGCGGTCGTTCTCAGCTTTACGCAGTTCGATATAGGCGTCAATAGCGTCGTCGGTGAAGACGCCGCCACGGGTCAGGAATTCGTGATCTTCGTTCAGCGCGTTCAAAGCTTCTTCCAGCGAACCTGCAACTTTTGGAATCTCCGCTTCTTCTTCCGGCGGCAGATCGTACAGGTTTTTATCCATTGCGTCGCCCGGGTGGATCTTGTTGATCACGCCGTCTAGGCCAGCCATCAGCAACGCAGTGAACGTTAGGTATGGGTTAGCGGCCGGATCCGGGAAGCGCGCTTCGATACGACGCGATTTCGGGCTAACGACAACCGGAATACGGATAGAGGCGGAGCGGTTACGAGCAGAGTAAGCCAGCATAACCGGCGCTTCGTAGCTAGGCACCAGACGCTTGTAGGAGTTAGTGGTCGGGTTCGCTAAGGCGTTGATCGCTTTAGCGTGCTTGATGATGCCGCCGATATAGAACAGCGCGGTTTCAGACAGTCCGCCGTATTTATCGCCAGCGAACAGGTTCACACCGCCTTTTGAAAGCGACATGTGGCAGTGCATGCCAGAACCGTTATCGCCGAACATTGGCTTCGGCATAAAGGTCGCGGTTTTGCCATAGGCGTGCGCGACGTTATGCACCACATATTTATAGATCTGAATTTCGTCCGCTTTTTTAGTCATGGTGTTGAAGCGGGTCGCCACTTCGTTCTGACCAGCAGTCGCCACTTCGTGGTGGTGCGCTTCAACCACTAGGCCCATCTGCTCCATGGTCAGACACATGGCGGAACGGATGTCCTGCGCCGAGTCAACCGGCGGAACCGGGAAGTAGCCGCCTTTCAGGCTAGGACGGTGGCCTTTGTTGCCGCCTTCGTACTCTTTGCCGGTGTTCCAAGCTGCTTCGATGTCGTCGATAGCGACGTGCGAGCCAGAAGTAGAAGAGCCGAAACGGATATCGTCAAACAGGAAGAATTCTGGCTCTGGCCCGAACAGCACGGTGTCGGCGATGCCTGATGAGCGCAGATACTCTTCCGCGCGCTTGGCGATGGAGCGCGGGTCGCGGTCGTAGCCCTGCATAGTGCTGGGCTCAAGGATGTCGCAGCGGATGATCAGCGTTGGGTCTTCGAAGAAAGGATCCAAGACCGCAGTGGGCGCGTCTGGCATTAGCACCATGTCTGATTCGTTAATGCCTTTCCAGCCGTTGATAGAGGAGCCATCAAACATTTTGCCTTCTTCGAAGAAGTCAGCGTTAACCTGGTGAGCAGGGATAGTAACGTGCTGTTCTTTACCTTTGGTATCCGTAAAACGCAGGTCAACAAACTTAATTTCGTGCTCGTTTATCATCGAGAGAACGTGTTTAGCGGACATACTTAACTCTCCTGGAAATGGTCATTATCATCGTGGTGAGTGGCTGCGTCGTCTGGCACGAAAGTGTCTGACCGCCATCCCTAATCAACCGATCTCGATAAGCTCTGCAACCGTCGTGCAACTACTATTTTCGCTTGACGCTTAATAGAGATAAAGCGAATTCGGTGCCAACTTTTTGTCGCTTGGCAGCTGCACTAGGCTGACAAATTTGTCCCAAAATCGTGTTTTTTAGTCAGGTAAATACACAAATATGGTGCATTCCTCCAACATTAGTGCATTAAGTGCACCGCATCCAGAGCAAATTTGCGGCAGTGCAATAAACTTGAGAGTAAAAGTGTGATCGTGTTCAGTATCCCGCTTATCTGTGTACAATAGCTCGCTATTTCTAATGCTAATACCTGAGGCAAAGTTGTGATCGAAAATTTGCGTAACATCGCCATCATCGCGCATGTCGATCATGGTAAGACCACCTTGGTTGACAAACTGCTGCAACAGTCTGGTACCTTTGACGCGCGTACCGAAGCGACTGAGCGTGTGATGGACTCCAACGATTTGGAGAAAGAGCGTGGGATTACCATCCTCGCGAAAAACACCGCCATCAAATGGAATGACTACCGTATCAACATCGTTGATACTCCGGGACACGCCGACTTTGGCGGTGAGGTAGAGCGCGTCATGTCCATGGTGGATTCAGTGCTGCTGGTTGTCGATGCGATGGATGGCCCTATGCCGCAAACCCGCTTCGTGACCAAAAAAGCCTTTGGCCACGGCTTGAAGCCGATCGTGGTTATCAACAAGATTGACCGTCCGGGCGCGCGCCCTGACTGGGTTGTTGGCCAAGTGTTCGACCTGTTCGTCAACCTAGACGCCACCGACGAGCAGCTCGATTTCCCGATTATCTACGCATCTGCGCTGCAGGGCATCGCCGGTCTAGATCACACCGACATGGTTGAAGATATGACCCCGCTGTATCAGGCGATCGTCGAGCACGTTTCGCCGCCACAGGTCGAAGTTGACGCGCCGCTGCAGATGCAGATCTCGCAGCTGGACTACAACAACTACTTGGGCGTGATCGGCATCGGCCGCATCAAGCGCGGTAAAGTCAAACCGAACCAGCAGGTTATGGTTATCGACAGCGAAGGTAAAACGCGCAACGGTAAAGTCGGTAAAGTGCTGAGCCACTTGGGCATGGAGCGTATCGACACCGACCTAGCGGAAGCGGGCGACATCATCGCCATCACCGGCCTAGGCGAGCTGAACATCTCCGACACCATCTGCGATCTGCAGAATGTCGAAGCGCTGCCGGCACTAAGCGTCGACGAGCCGACCGTTACCATGTTCTTCAACGTCAACACCTCGCCGTTTTGCGGTCAGGAAGGCAAGTATGTGACCTCGCGTCAGCTCCTTGAGCGCCTGAACAAAGAGCTGGTGCACAATGTTGCACTGCGCGTGGAAGAGACCGAAGACGCAGACGCGTTCCGCGTATCGGGCCGTGGCGAACTGCACCTGTCGGTGCTGATCGAAAACATGCGTCGCGAAGGTTTCGAGCTGGCGGTATCCCGTCCGAAAGTTATCTTCCGCGAAATCGACGGCCGCAAACAAGAGCCGTTCGAGAATGTGACGCTGGATATCGAAGAGAACAATCAGGGCGCGGTTATACAAGCCATGGGCGAGCGTAAAGGCGATCTGAAAAACATGGATCCAGATGGCAAAGGCCGCGTGCGTCTCGACTACGTTATCCCAAGCCGTGGTCTGATCGGCTTCCGTAACGAATTCATGACCATGACTTCGGGTACTGGTCTGCTCTACTCGACCTTCAGCCACTACGATGACATCCGTCCGGGCGAAATCGGCCAGCGCCAGAACGGCGTGCTGATCTCCAACGGCCGGGGTAAAGCGGTTGCCTTCGCCCTGTTCGGTCTACAGGATCGCGGCAAGCTGTTCCTGGGCCACGGCGTGGAAGTCTATGAGGGCCAGATCATCGGTATTCACAGCCGCTCCAATGACCTGACCGTTAACTGCCTGACCGGTAAGAAGCTGACCAACATGCGTGCTTCCGGTACGGATGAAGCGACCACGCTGGTGCCGCCGGTGAAGATGACCCTTGAGCAGGCCATCGAATTCATCAATGACGATGAGCTGGTGGAAGTGACGCCGCAGTCGGTCCGTATACGTAAACGTCATCTGACCGAGAACGACCGCAAACGCGCGTCGCGCGGTCCGAAAGAGTAAGACGTTTAGCCTGTAAAAAAGCCCCGTTTATCGGGGCTTTTTTTATGCCAGCCGCTATTTACCCTGCCGTAACGCCTCTACCCGCGCTAAGCCACCATGCCTCGGCTTCCATAACGGATTTTTCTCCAGTCTGTTACCTGTTCAGCTCCTGTTTTTGCCGCTAGAGTGAGTGACCTAAGGAATCAAAGGAATCAGAGGAGTAACGACATGTTGTACATATTTGATTTATGTAATGTGATTGTTGATATCGACTTTAACCGCGTGCTGGGCGTCTGGAGCGACCTTGGCCGCGTGCCACTGGCGCTGCTGCAAAGCCGCTTCCAGATAGACGAGGCATTTGAACAGTATGAACGCGGCGAAATCAGCGACGAGCACTTTGCGGCTGAGCTGTGCGAACGGCTCGATATCGCGCTGAGCTACGAGCAGTTCGTGGCGGGCTGGCAGGCAGTGTTTATGGGCGCGCGCGTCGATACGCTGGCGTTGATGAACCAGCTGCGCGCCGACGGTCATCGCGTGGTGATCCTCTCTAACGCCAATAAGCTGCATACGGAGTTCTGGCCGACGCAGTACCCGGAAGTGCGCGCGGCGGCGGACGCCATCTACCTGTCGCAAGAGCTAGGCATGCGCAAGCCTGAGGCGCTCATTTTTGAGCATGTGCTGCAGCAAGAGGGCTATCGCGCCGATCAGGCGATCTTCTTTGATGACAACGCGGACAATATCGCAGCGGCGAACGCGCTGGGTATTGAAAGCGTACTGGTGACTGACAACAAAACCGTGCCGGTCTGGCTGGCAAGTCATCGCTGAATGATCAGGTTACGCCCGTTTGTTTCGACCTGTCACGCGCTCTGGCTGTGAAACTGCTGTGGAAACGCGTCAACGAGGACCAACATGAAGACCCAGGCCGGCAACTTGGCTTTTGTCTCATTGCTGGCGCTGGTGCCACTGATCGCCATGGTATTCGCGCTGTTCTCCGCGTTTCCGGTCTTTTCCGACGTCAACGTCCAGCTGAAAAACTTCATCTTTACCAACTTCGTTCCGGCGACCGGCAATGTGGTGCAGCGCTATCTGGATCAGTATCAGTTCTTGGCTAACGTGCACCGCATGACGGCGCTAGGCGCAATAGGATTAATCGTCACTGTGCTGCTGCTGATGCATTCGGTCGACAGCGCGCTCAACACTATCTAGCGCAGCCATAAAAGACGCTGGGGCTGCTGCTAGCCGGCACACGCCTAGTGATCAGCTCCTATCTGCTGTTGCTGTGCTGGATCAGCGACAGCGGGGATCGACTAGGTGCTGCGGGTTTTCCCGCTGCTGCTCTCTTGGTTCGCGTTCTGGCTGCTCTACAACATCGTGCCGACGCGCAACGTACCGCAGCGCGACACCCTTATCGGCGCGCTGGTAGCGGGCGCGCTGTTTGAGCTGGGTAAAAAAGGCTTTGCCCTCTATGTTACGATGTTTCCTTCATATCAGCTGATATACGGTGTCTTGGTGGTGATCCCAATACTGTTTCTCTGGGTATACTGGACTTGTGTATTGTGTTGCTGGGCGCGGAAATCACTGTCACGCTGTAGATTATCGCCAGCTAAAACAGCGGGAAGGCGAAACAGAACGAGAGGTTGCATGATTGCGTTGATTCAACGAGTACTTAGCGTCAGCGTGGAAGGCGAGGTAGTACGGCCCGGGACTGCTAGTGTTGCTAGGTGTAGAGAAAGAAGATGACGAGAAGCGCGCCAAGCGGCTGGCGGAGAAAGTGCTGGGCTACCGCATCTTTAGCGACGAGCAGGGCAAGATGAACCTTAACGCGCAGCAGCGTGCTGGTAGTGTCACAGTTTACGCTGGCGGCGGACACGCAGAAGGGAATGTGTCCCTCTCTTTCCGGCGGCGCGGTGTCTGATGAGGCGAATCGCCTCCATGTCTACTTCAGCTACTTCAGCGACTGTCGTTGTCGTCGGGGTGTGACCACCGCCAATGGACGCTCTGCCGCTGACATGCAGGTCGCGCTGGTCAATGATGGTCTTACAACCTTCTGGTTGCAGGTTTGAGGCTGGCCGCCGAGCGGCACGGGATCTGCCACGCAAGCTCTGAACTAGAGAATTACTTTATGTATCATCTTCGGGTACCGCAAACCGCGGAAGAGCTGGATATGTACTATCAGTTCCGCTGGGAAATGTTACGCAAGCCGCTGCGCCAGCCGCAGGGATCGGAACGGGACGGCTGGGACGCGCTGGCGCATCACCAGATGGTGATGGACGAGCATGGACAGCCAGTGGCGGCCGGACGGCTCTATATCAACGCCGACAACGAAGCCTCGATCCGCTTCCTCGCCGTGCATCCGTCGGTGCAGGGCAAAGGGCTGGGCACGCTGGTGGCGATGACGCTGGAGTCGGTGGCGCGTCAGGAAGGCGTTAAGCGCGTCACCTGCGCCGCGCGCGAAGATGCAGTCGAGTTCTTCGCCAAGCTGGGCTACGCCAATCAGGGCGAGATCACCGCGCCGCAGACCACGCCGGTATGTCACTTCCTGATGATTAAACCGGTGATGACGCTGGATGATATTCTGCATCGCGCCGACTGGTGCGGGGAGCTACAGCAGGCTTGGTATGGCAATGTTCCGCTCAGCGAGAAGATGGGCGTGCGCATTTTGCAGTTCACCGGCCAGAAATTCATCACCACCATGCCGGAGACCGGCAACCAGAATCCGCACCATACACTGTTCGCCGGCAGCCTCTTCTCGCTGGCAACCTTAACTGGCTGTGGGTTAATCTGGCTACTACTACGCGAGCGCCATCTCGGCGGCACCATTATTCTGGCTGACGCCTATATTCGCTATAGCAAACCGATCACCGGGCGTCCTAGGGCGATTGCCGATATCGGATCGATGAGCGGCGATCTGGACTGCTTAGCGCGCGGCCGGAAGGCACGCGTGCACCTTAAGGTCGAACTGTACGGCAACGAGGAGCTGGGCGCGGTGTTTGAAGGGGTCTATATCGTGCTGCCCGCCGATCCCGACGAGCCGCTGTAAGAAGGAGGTTCCGGCGCGCGCATCAACTGAATAACAATGGCTGATTTATTGGCCCTTGATGTTTCTTTATCTGACTTCGCCCGCCTGTATCCGCTGTTCAATCTGCTCCGCGTCGGTGCGCAGCGAGAGCGAGCCGTTTACCGACGGCTTTAGCGGCGCGCCCGCCTTAAGCAAGGAGGCGTCTAGCTGGAGCTGGAAATTGCTGGGGCCGCTGGCCGATAGCCGTAGGCCAGTCCCAGTTTTGCAATACGCTGGCAGGCACGGCATGGCCTTTCAGCGTTAGCGCCAGCGGACGATCCGGCTGCTGGCCGACACTGGCTGACCCCTCCAGCAATCCGCCGCCGCTAAAGGCTCTCAGCTCCGTTATCGCGATCTGCCGGTCGTCAGCGTTGAGTGATAGCGAGGGATGGCGCAGATCGATGCGGTTAAAGGTCGCCGCCGCGGCGTTGAGGCTCAGCTTGCCCGACCAGATCCCCCACTGATGCTGACGCGCCAGCAGCAGGTTTTCGCCGCTGCCGTCCAGCGAGGTCATCTGGAAGGGAAAGGCGGGATTAATATCGATAATCAGGTTGCGGTTATTAGAGGTGAAGCGTTTGACCGCCACGCTGTCGAGCCATGTCGGCAGCGCCGCCAGCCAGCTATCGCGCCAGTTCTCCGACAGGGTATACTCCAGCCCAGCGATCGCCAGATTGTTCAGCGTCAGCTGCTTGTTGCTACGGCTCCATCTACCGTCGGCGCGGATCATGCCGTTAGCCCGACGTGAGCTGAACTGGGTCAGAGTGATGCCCTGCGGCAACAAATCGAGATTGACGATCGGATCGTTTAGCTCGAATCGGCCGTTAATGCGGCCCTTCGCCACGCTGCCCTGAATCAGCACGTTGGCGCCGGACACCTTGTTTAGCGTCATGTCGCCGACGCTCATCTGGAACTGCGTATCGCTGCCCAGCATGTTTTGTGACGTAGGTTTCCACGGCATAATGCCGCCATTCACCTGACGCGCCGACAGCGGCAGCGCCGCGTTCGGGCTTTCGATACGCATGTTATTCAGCTGCAGGCGACCGGCTTGGAAGGGCAGTGCGTCGTCAGGGGTTAGGTTGGCCAGATTGATGGTGCCGTCATGCAGTTTGACGCTGCCGAAATTGAGCGGATCGCTAAACTGCAGCAGGGCGAGGCCGAGATCGACGCGTTTCGCCACCACTGCAGCGGGCTGGCCGTCATGACCGAAACTGAAATTGTCGAGGATGATGTGGAAGGCGACGAGAAGTTATGCTCGATTTTGCTCAGCGAGAGATGCCAAGCGGTTTTGTCGCTGACATGCGGCTAAAGCCGCCCGCACCCCATTGCGTCTGCAGCAGGACGTAGATCACCACTAGGCTCAACGCCAGCAGCAACGTTACGGTAAGAAAAAGTTTTTCAGGAAATTTCATCGCTTCTATCCCGACATCTTTCCGGTCAGTACCTATTATGCCTGAATTACCGTTGTAGCTCAACAGCCTAGATGTAAATACGACTAAATAGCAGAGGTGGGTGGGCCGCAGCCCACTGGAGAGGTTACTTTCCCTGCGGGAAGATTAGATTCAACACGATAGCGGTAATACCGCCTGCGGCGATGCCGGAAGAGAGTAGGGTCTTCAGCTAGTCCGGCGCGAACTGCAGGATCAGCATCAGCGCTACCACAAAGCCTATGTAGCGGCTGGCGACGCCGATCAGCTGGATCCACGCCGTTATTCTGGCCGAATCAGGAATAGGGAGGGTGTTGAACAGCATAGAGACGCAGGAGTTCAGCCCGTTCGCCGTCTTTCAAACGCTTAGGCGTGCCGCGGGCCGCTAACCGGCTGCTCCGACGATGGTCTCCAGCGAGGTCACCATAAACACCAGCATCAGCAGGTTCCAGTCAAAGCCGAGACCTTAGTAGAGCGGCGTCAGCGTCTGGCTGACCAGCGCGGCGGACTGCGGCAGCAGCGATCACCAGCGACGCGACACGCAGGTAAGGATTGCGCTGGTGGTTAAGCACGATAATTACCGCCAGCACCACGCCTGAGAGCAGCAGGTTTTTCGGCGCGCCGAACGCGCCGAAGCTGTAGTCGCTCATTGCGGCGAAGCCGCCGCCAATCGACGTCAGTCCCACCTGAATTAGCGACAGGCCCATAATCATCACCACAACGTCAGAGACCAGCGGCGCGCCAGATGCAAGCACGCGCGACAGCACCATTTCGGTACAGGATGCCACCATCAGGGTGCCGAACAACGCCGCCATCATAGTCGGCACGTCGGCGCCGCCGTTTTTCAGCGCCATGCCGGCCATAATCGGCGGAGTGACGAAGTTAAAGCTTGGTGCCTTGGATCGACAGCAGGACCGCGCCGCCCGGTCCCTAGGTTTTAATCTGCAGCACTGACGCTACGCTAGAGGCGAACAGCGACATGTTGATAATGTACTGCTTATCCTGCGCGGGCAGGCCTAGCGCCTGACAAATCAGCAGCGCGGGCGTGATCACCACGACAAACATCGCCAGCAGATGCTGACCGGCAGCAAACAGTGTTTGCGGCAGCGGCGGGCAATCTTCGAGGAGGATTTTAAACCGCTGATGGCTGAAAGCAATCGTTTGCCAAGCTTTATCTGAAATGTCCTGCCGCAGCGGGCGACAAAAGGAGATCAGACGTTGGTGTAGCGCGCGGTTTCCGGCAGCCAGCGCTCGATCAGCGCCTTCGCATGTTCAGGATAATGCTGATGGATATGGCGCGCGGCACGCTGCACTTCCGGCACCATCGCCTGATCACGTAGCAGATCCGCCACCTTGAATTCAGCGTTGCCGGTCTGGCGCGTGCCCAGCAGTTCGCCAGGGCCGCGGATCTCCAGATCGTGCTGGGCGATGACAAATCCATCGTTGCTGTCGCGCAGTACCTGCAGACGCCGCTGCGCAGTTTTGCTCAACGGCGCTTTGTAGAGCAGCACGCAGTGCGAGGTTACCGCTCCGCGCCCGACGCGTCCGCGCAGCTGATGCAGCTGCGCCAGACCCAAGCGTTCCGGGTTCTCGATGATCATCAGGCTGGCGTTAGGCACGTCGACGCCGACTTCAATTACCGTGGTCGCCACCAGCAGCTGCATTTTGTTGGCTTTGAACGCTGCCATCACCGCCTGCTTTTCCGCCGGCTTCATGCGGCCGTGCACCAGACCAATATTGAGATCGGGCAGCGCGGTTTTCAGGGCTTCCCAGCTTGCCTCCGCCGCCTGCGCCTCTAGCAGCTCGGACTCTTCGATCAGGGTGCAGACCCAGTAAGCCTGACGGCCTTCTTCTTGGCAGGCGTGACGCACGCGAGCGATAATGTCTTCGCGGCGGCTGTCAAGGATCGCGACGGTGGTCACCGGCGTACGGCCCGGCGGCAGCTCGTCGATGGTTGAGGTATCGAGATCGGCGTAGGCGGTCATCGCCAAAGTGCGCGGGATCGGCGTGGCGGTCATAATCAGCTGATGCGGATGGAAGCCCTGCTCTTCGCCTTTCTCCCACAGCGCCAGCCGCTGATGCACGCCGAAGCGGTGCTGCTCGTCGATAACCACCAGTGCCAGTCCGTTGAACTGTACCTGCTCCTGAAACAGCGCGTGCGTGCCGACCACCATCGCTACTTGGCCGCTGGCTATCGCCTCCTGCTGCGCTTGGCGCGCTTTGCCTTTCTGCTTGCCCGCCAGCCAGCCGACTTCAATGCCGAGCGGCGCGAACCAGCTGCGGAAGTTGTTCGCGTGCTGCTCCGCCAGCAGTTCGGTAGGTGCCATCAGCGCTACCTGCTTGCCGTGGGCGATGACGTCCAAAGCTGCCAGCGCCGCGACTAGGGTTTTACCGGATCCGACGTCGCCCTGCACTAGGCGCATCATCGGGAAATTCTTGGCTAGATCGCGCTCAATCTCCTGCACCACGCGTTTTTGCGCATTGGTCGGAGAGAAGGGCAGCGCCGCCAGCAGCTTGTCGCTCAGTGTGTGGCGCGCGTTCATCGGCAGCGCGTAATAGCGCTGCGCGCCGGCGCGCAGCGCCAGCATGCTGAGGTTATGTGCCAGCAGCTCTTCCAGAATCAGACGCCGCTGCGCCGGATGGCGGCCGTGCTCCAGTTCGCTCAGGCCTAGATCGGGCGGCGGACGATGCAGCGTGCGCAGCGCTTCCGGCAGGCTGATTAATCCATGCGCCAGTTCCTGCGGCAGCAGCTCGGCGATCGGCATGCTCTCCAGCAGCGTCAGAGCCTGATCGGTCAGGCTGCGCAGCATAGCCTGGCGAATGCCTTCAGTGGCGGGATAGACCGGCGTTAGGGTCTCTTCTAGCGTGACTGGGCTTCGCTCGCCATGGACGCGATATTCGGGGTAAATAATCTCCGCGCCGCGCTGGCCACGCTTGATCTCGCCATAGGCGGTAACGCGACGGCCCGGTGCGAGGCTGTTCTTCATTCCGGCGTTGAAGTTGAAGAAGCGCATAGTCAATATGCCGCTGCCGTCGCTGATCTGACACACCAGCATGCGGCGTCGGCCAAAGGAGACATCGGACTGCAACACTTCGCCCTCGACCGTCGCCCAGATGCCGGGCAGCAGATCGTTAATCGCATAGAGCTGAGTGCGGTCTTCGTATCGTAGCGGGAGATGAAGCAGAAGATCCTGAATGGTATGCAAGCCGAGCTTGCCCAGTTTCGCTGACTGGCTAGCGCCGACGCCGGTTAGGGTACTGAGCGGAATAGCATCCAGCAGGCGGCCTTTCATTTCTTTTTCCCCGTCGCCTGCATCGTCGCCCACCAGTCAGCGTCGGCTTCCACTTCGCTTTGGGCGTTGATGCGCGGATAGGGCAGACCTTTCTGTTTTGCCACGCGCGCCAGCACCGGATAGCTACCTTCGGACAGTAGTCGCTGCTGCTCCTCTTCATCCAGCAGGCTGTGCTGACGTTGATAGAGTCCGGCGTTCTGCCGCTGGCTTTGCGCTTCATATAGGATCAGCGCGGAGGCCACGGAGACGTTGAGCGACTGCACCATGCCGACCATAGGAATAATGATGTCTTGATCGGCCAGCGCTTCGGCGGTAATGCCGGTTTTTTCCTGACCCATTAAAATGCAGGTTGGGCGGGTGTAATCGATGGCGCGAAAGTCGACTGCTTTGGCCGACAGATTAGTCGCCAGCACCTGCATGTCGCGATCTTTCAGATGGGTCACCGCCTCGGCGATATTGCGGTGGGTTTTAACCTTCATCCAGCTGTTGCTGCCGGCGGAAGCGGAAACCATGGTGCGTATACGTTCGCTAGGCCAGACGGAGTGCACTTCATGAATGCCTACCGCGTCTGCCGTGCGGATTACCGCCGAGACGTTGTACGGCTTGTGCACCTGTTCTATACAGACGGTGAGGTCGTGCTGGCCAAGCGCCCGCATCTCCTGAATTCGAGCAAAACGTTGAGAGTTCATGCGCTAGTTACGGTTTCGGTGGACTTTGATCACGTCCGGCATCACGCGGATTTTACGCATAATGTTCGCCAGATGGATGCGATCGCGCGCGGTCAGGCGGATAAAGGCACTATAAACGCGGCCGTCGCGCTCTTCGGTGTTGAGGCTCTGAATATTAGAGCATGCGGTATTGATCGCCGCCGTCAGGTTCGCCAGCGCGCCCTGATGGTTGAACATGTCGATCTTGATCTCCGCCACGAACTCTTGGTCAGTGAGCTTATCCCACTCCACCAGCATAAACTTCTCCGGCTCTTTCTGATAGCCGCGAATATTGCGGCAGGATTCGTGATGCACCACCAGACCTTTGCTAGGGCTAATGTGCGCCACGATGAGATCGTCGGGAATGGGACGACAGCATTTGGCGAAGGTGATCAGCACGCCGTCCGCGCCTTTGATCGGCAGCTTGCCGCGCTTGCTGCTACTCGACGGCGTCGCGCTGGTGGACTGCAGCAGGTTCTTTGCTACCATGACGCTCATAGCATTGCCGAGGCTGATTTCCGCCAGCAGATCGTCCAGCGACGTCAGCTTCATGCGGTCCAGCTCCTGCTTGATATTCGCCGGCGTGATTTCTGCCAGTTTGCGGTTGCCGCCGAGCGCGTGGCTCAGCAGACGGCGTCCAAGATTAACGGAGTCTTCTCGCTTGAGGTTTTTCAGCAGCTGACGGATTTTGGCGCGCGCTTTTGAGCTGACGACAAAATTGAGCCAGGCGGCGTTAGGCCGCGCGCCTGGCGCGGTGATAATTTCCACTGTCTGGCCGCTGGTAAGCGGCTGCGACAGTGGATAGGGCTGGCAATCGACGCGCGCGCCGACGCAGGCGTGGCCGATATCGGTATGCACCGCATAGGCAAAATCGACCGGCGTCGCACCGGCCGGCAGTTCGACGATGCGACCTTCCGGCGTAAAAACGTAGATCTCGTCAGGGAAGAGATCGGATTTTACGCTTTCAATAAATTCAAAGGAGCTGCCCGCGCTTTGCTGCAGCTCCAGCAGGCTTTGCAGCCAGCGCTGGGCACGGATCTGCGCGGTGGTGCCGCTTTCGCCCGCCTGTTTATAAGCCCAGTGCGCGGCGACCCCCATTTCCGCCATCTGATCCATATCTTCGGTACGGATCTGCACCTCGACCGGCACACCGTGCGGTCCGATCATCGAGGTGTGCAGCGACTGATAGCCGTTGGCCTTGGGGATAGCGATGTAATCTTTCATACGGCCTGGACGCGGTTTGTACAGGCTGTGCATCTGACCGAGCACGCGATAGCAGGTATCTGCATCCTTTACGATCACGCGGAACGCGTAGATATCCATGATGGAGTGAAAGCGCTGCTCTTTCAGCGTCATTTTGCGGTAGATCGAGTAGAGATGTTTTTCACGGCCGCTGACGCGGCAGGGAATGCCCGCTTCCTGCAGACGCCCGTCAATTTCCGACAGGATTTTCTGAATCATCTCTTTGCGGTTACCGCGCGCTGCTTTTACCACCTCTTTAATCACGCGATAGCGATTAGGGTAGAGCGACTCGAAACCCAGCTCTTCCAGCTCGGTTTTCAGGTGATGGATACCCAAGCGATGCGCTAGGGGACTGTAGATCTCCAAGGTTTCCAGCGCGATGCGACGACGTTTGTCGGGACGCAGCGCGCCCAGCGTGCGCATATTGTGCGTGCGGTCGGCCAGCTTGATGAGAATGACGCGGATATCCTGCACCATCGCCATGATCATTTTGCAGAAGTTCTCTGCCTGCGCCTCTTTCTTGTCGCGGAAGGTGAGTTTATCCAGCTTGGAGACGCCCTCCACCAGCTCCGCCACGCTTTTGCCGAACAGCTGCTCCATATCCTGATAGGTCGCCGGTGTGTCTTCGATTACGTCGTGCAGCAGCGCGGCCATGAGCGTTTCATGGTCGAGCTTCATCTCTGCTAGGATACAGGTGACGGCGACAGGATGGGTAATGTACGGCTCGCCGCTTGAGCGCGTCTGTCCCTCGTGAGCATCACGTGCGACAAGGTACGTTTGCTGGAGGCGCTTGATTTGCTCCTCCGGCAGGTATTTTTCAATCAGCTGATTGAGGCTTCCAAACAGATACAAAGTTGGCCTGCAGGTTGCTGTTAACAACGACCTTCAGCGATAGCGGTAACGGCTTGTAATTCAGCGGCTTCCTGCTCTTGCTGCTCCTGACGATCGCGCACGTCGAGGATTTGGTTGGTGATCAGGCCTTCTTCGATTTCGCGTAGGGCGATAACGGTGGCTTTATCGTTCTCTTCTGGAACCAGCGGATCTTTGCCGCCTACCTGCATCTGACGTGCACGACGTGCAGCGACCAAAACTAGGTCAAAACGATTACCAATTTTTTCTACTGCGTCCTGAACGGTTACGCGTGCCATAGGTATGCTATTCCACAAATGAAGAGATGACTGGGCATAATACTGAAACTGATTTCAGACTGCCAATAGTTTGCTGATTAAAGCATTATGGTGCGCCTTCTGGCACCCCGTACGCAGGCGTTCAGCCCGGATGATGGTCTTCAGATCCGACAGCGCCAAATCGAAATCATCGTTGATAATTAAATAGTCGTATTCAGCGTAGTGGCTCATCTCGGAAACCGCTTGAGCCATGCGGTGGGCAATCACCTCTTCGCCGTCCTGACCGCGGCCGCGCAGACGGCGGTCCAGCTCGTCCTGCGACGGCGGCAGCACGAAGATGCTGCGCGCAGCGGGCATTGTGGCGCGGATCTGCTTCGCGCCCTGCCAGTCGATATCCAGAAACACATCGACGCCGGTCGAGAGCACTCGCTCAATCGCTTTACGCGACGTGCCGTAATAGTTGCCAAAAACTTTGGCATGCTCGAGGAAGGCGTCTTCCGCGATCATCGCTTCAAACTCCTCTTTCGAGACGAAGTAATAGTGATCGCCATGGGCTTCTCCGGGACGCATTCTGCGGGTGGTATGGGAAACAGAGATCTGCGTATCGTACAGCGGTTGTGTCTTCAGTAACGCCTGAATCAGGCTAGATTTACCCGCGCCGCTGGGAGCGGAAACAATAAAAAGCGTGCCTTGAGCCATGGTCTTTTTGAAGAGCGGAGTCGATTTCTTACACAGTATACACGGCTTAGGGCCGTCACGCAGCGTTTGCGCGTGACGCTGTGCTAAATCTTTTGCGGCGTAGCGCGTAAATCCGAGGTTCGCCAGCGTGCAAATCGCCGCTTTTCCTGCGCAGCCTGTTCGTTCCATTGCGTCCGTTTGCCTGTCGCCTTCGCCTATTCGCGCCGCTTCAATAGGCGAAAGTTAAGGTGGCCCGCCATGAAAAAGAGCTTACGTCTGCCGCTGGCTACCGCGCCGGTCAGCGCGCTCTGCTTTTCTCCTGGCTGACCCCTGACGCCGGAGTAAATCACACAGGCTTCAGGCATTAGTCCATCGCGCGCGCCGCAGATTTCAACCTGACGCGATAGCAGCCGCTGCGCTGCTGGATCAGCAGGCCGATAATGGCAATAGTCAGCAGATTCAAATCGTTGCCCTGTAGAATTTGTGCCAGTAAAGAGAGCTGAAGCACGCCAATGCCAATGATCTTAATTGACGAAAGAATTGACCATTTTTCGCTCACAAAACCACTTTCACGTATTAGCTATAATATGCTCGTTAGGTACATGTACCGAATAAAGTGTTACGGCTGAAATAGCGGACTATTTCATCCAGATAATTAAGGCTATACGCCTGAGCTGATTCCACACACTATGCTCTAGGCTTCGCCTGTTATTATTGATTCAATTCGGTGGATTTGCGATACGAAAATAATTTCCCCGGTATTTTTATTATCTCGGGATAAGGCCCGCTTTTCTTTGCTTAACAGAAAGGCGGCCAAATCCTAGGAAAACCCCTTTATTATTTTATATTCTGCGGCCAGCATCCTGCCAACGATCTCAACAAGTTCTTCTTTAGAAAGAAAAGCCATAGTTAAGCATTCCATTTTTTATTTTTCTATTGTTGTTATTTTAAGTGTTGCTGTGTGTGAATGATTTATACCTCTTTTTTAATTCTACACCATCAGAAAAGTCCGATAACGCCGCGACAGAAATAAATGGATTCGTTCTTTGCATGAGATTTTTTAACTTCCGCTGTGTTGTGCAGTAAAAAGGGCAACTGCAGAGTTAAAAACGGATGATCGCGGCAAAAGCACGTATGTCAGACATATTAGCAAAGCGGAAGGGATCGCCATATAGCAATCTTCCTGGATAGCGGGCTTTAATGAAACTGTTGTGAAGGGAGGCGAAAGCTTAATTAGTGGGAGAAAATGCTAATATGTTTTTAGCGAACTTTTTTCATTTTTCTGAGCCGTAAGGCCCAACCCGAACTAAAGGCTGGCGGCTTATTAGCCGCTTTTACTCGGTGAGCAGGCGGTTGAGACGCGCTAAATCGCTTCTTACTCATTCAATATACTGAGAAAACTTCTCATCGGACATCAGCGTCTGAAGATAAACCACTATAATGATTTCCGCGCCCTGTTCATTGACGACGACGCGCATTGGCATATAAATCTCTTTACCAAAGCCGTTGTCTATCCAGTGAACCATCACGCCAAAGGGGTTATGCGGCGTAAAGCGAAGCTTCACTGAACCCTGTGGTCCACGGGCGCGCTAGTTGCTACACTCCCGTTCCAGCGAGCTGCTGCTTAGCCCGGAGGCCCGTTTCGCAAAGTATTCTGGTTTCCAGATCGTTTCATATAAATCTAACCAGTTACGCGCAATGGTCTGACTGACAACCTGTGACGACAACATGCTACCTCCGAAACGTGGTTAAAAAGGCATTAAAGCATGTCGGGTGTAGAGGGAAAATGACGCGCGATCGGAAGTGTGACGCAGGTGGAATTTCCTCAGGTCGGCAGGCTAGGCGACCTGTCGACCCGTGCTCAGATAAACCGCGCGCGCATCGACCAGCAGGGTTTCTGCACGACCATCGGCGTGACACAGCACATAGCTGTCTGATTGCGCCATGACCGCACAGCTGTGATTAGAGTAGATACGCAATAGCGAGTCGACGCGAAGCGCATTCTCCTGACGGGCTCTGATTTCGTTTGTGCCGCTGCGACAGGCGCGGCCAGCGTCGTGGGCGTCGCGCCGACGGAAATCGGGCAGTCGATGAAACCCGCTTCTCGCAGCTGATGTTGTACCTGCTATATTAGACGTGCTTCTTCCAGCGCAATCTTTGCAATAGCCTCAGGATTGCCCGCGTCATAGGCGTGTCCGGCGTGCAACACTAGCCTAGCAAAGTGCAGCTGCGCCGCTTGGATAGCCTGCGCCAGCTCAACCTCGACCGCGTCGTCACGATGCGTAGCGACGCCAATGCAGCGCAGCACGACATCGACCTTAATCGCTACTGCAACGTCAGCATCCGGTTGCTGGCGCTGGGCGTCAGCGATAGCGGCGACACCGTGCTGCGTATCGGCAATCAGCGTCACTTTCGCCTGATGCTGCGCCGCCAGTTGCAGCAGCGTCGCTAGGCTTGCCGCGCAGATAACCGGGTAGGCCAGTAGAATGTCGCGTTCGCCACCGCGAGTAAAGACTTCGCCTTCGCTCGGCTTTGAAACGGTTATGCCGTACGTGCCAAACGCACGCTGTCGACGAGCGATAAAGAGGCTTTTATGGGGTTTAATATGGAGACGCAACGTGACGCCAGCGCGGCTCGCTTTTTCCTGCATGGCTTGCCATTTACTTTCCAGCCTTGCAGCATCGCTCTCAATGTAGGGCGTCAGGCAGTCATTAGGCAGAGGACGTTGCCAGCGTTGATTCATATCCATATGATATTCCTGCAAAAAAAGATGAAACCCCATCATTCAGCAATCGGACGTCGGATACCAGTCGCACAATGCTAAAAACTGCACCACGATCGCTATCGTGATGCGGCACGGATTACACGTAGAGCCAAGCTTCGCTTAGCGGACGAGTTTTGAAGCGGCGGTGGAGCTACAGATACTGTTGAGGCGCGCTCAGGATCTGGCTTTCGATCACCTTATTCATATAGGCGGCGGCTTCATCGGTATGCGGATAGTTTTCCAGCTCGGGATCGATAATCAGCTAGTAGCCATAGTTGTTTGGGTTGCGGATCAGCGCGATGGTCAGCATCGCCGGGTTAGCGAGGCACGACAGCACGAAAGTGCCATTAGTGGTCACAGCCTTCTCAACGACGAACAGCGGTGCGAAGACACTGCCTTTCAGGCCATAATCTTGGTCTGGCGCAAACCAGACCGATTCGCCTTTCCTCAGCGCGGGCGCCATGCCGTGCTGATCGCGACGATCGATCATCGCCTTGTTGGATCGCATACGGCCTTTGGTTTGCGCCCACTCCGTCTCCCGGTTATTATGCGGACGATACATCGCCATCATCGGCTGGCACAAACCGCTGATGTGGTCGCCAAACTCTAGCAACATAAAGTGCACGCCAATCCACCATCACACCGCGTTTCTGCTTCATGGCGGGCTGCAGATGCTGCAGCCCTGACACCTTGAACAGTTTTTTCACTGCGTGATTGGACCAGAACTAGGCGATGCCGGTTTCCGCCAGCGATATACCCAGCGAGGCGAAGTTGCCCGCGATCATGCGCTTTATTTCATCTTCATGAAAGCCTGCCAGAATGTACTCGCCGAGCATCTCGAAAAAGTTTTGTTCTTTATGCAGCTTGTCGAGGTGAATCGCCTACTCATCCTGCGACTGGCCGGAAAGGTGCTGAACATATTGAGTAGCAGCGCGACGACCACATATTTTGGCTCAATCATCGTCATATAAGCGCCGACGATAGAGAGCGGGCGGACATCGCCGTGGCGGCCATGGTGTAAAGACGCTTCGGTGGAATATCGCCCAGAATGCCTTTGTAGGCGATAAAGTTCTCCGACTGACCGAGGATCAGCGTGCTGACGGCGTTGAATGACTCCAGTTTGCCTATGCTGTTAACGTGCCTACCCAGTCGGATCAGCAGCGGCAGAATGTGCCAGTGCTGCAGAATGCCGATCAGCACCGATATAAAAATAATCGGGCAGAGCACGCCGAGAAAGATAAAGGCCAGTCCCTTTTTGCTCACGCTGCCGAACATAAAGTCGGTGCCCTGCGCGGCGAAAGTCAGCAGCTTCTCAAAAAAGCTGCTGAAGGCGCCGACCGCCGCTTGGCCGCTAGTAGCGGAATGCGGAAAAAACCAGCCCAGCGTGGCTTCTACCACGATCAGCTGCAGGACATAACGCAGGCGTATCTGTTTGCGATTATGACTGACCGGCAGCGCAAGGGCGAAAATCATCGCCAGCGCCAGCAGGGAATGAAGAATTGAGGTCATACTTTTTATATTCAGTGAGTGAGAAAGGTGCATTTAGCCACAAACCGCGCGGAAATTCATCTGCCACAGCGCAATCCCGCGTGCAAGACAGGCGGTGAGGAAGTCCTTATAATGCGCAGCCAATTCATTTCAGCCCGGAGATTACTATGCGTCCAGAAGGCCGAAGCGCACAGCAGGTGCCTCCCGTCACCCTGACCCGAAACTACACCAAACATGCCGAGGGCTCAGTGTTAGTAGAGTTCAGCGAAACCAAAGTGCTCTGTACGGCGACCGTGGACGAGAGCGTTCCGCGCTTCCTAAAAGGACAGGACAAGGCTGGGTGACCGCCGAATATGGTCATGCTGGGCCATGCTGCGGCGCTCTACCCACAGCCGTATGGCGCACGAAGCGGCCAAAAGCAAACAGGGCGGACGCACGCTGGAGATCCAGCGTCTGATCGCGCTCGCTGCGCGCGGCGGTCGATCTCAAAGCGCTGGGCGAATGCACCATCATGCTCGACTGCGACGTCATTTAGGCCGATGGCGGCACGCGTACCGCCTCAATCACCAGCGCCTGCGTGGCGCTGGCCGATGTGCTGAATAAGCTGGTGGTGGACGGCAAGCTGAAAGCCAATCCGATGAAAGGCATGGTGGCGGCGATTTCTGTCGGCATCGTCGAGGGTGAAGCATGCTGCGATCTGGAATATGTGGAAGATTCCGCTGCTGAAACTGACATGAACGTGGTTATGCTGGAAGATGGCCGCATGCTCGAAGTGCAGGGTACGGCAGAAGGCGAGCCATTCAGCCATGAGAAGCTGTTGTCGCTGCTCGCGCTGGCACGCGGCGGCATTGAAGAACTGATTCAGGTACAGAAAGCAGCGCTGGACAACTGATTTAACAGGCGATCGGAGAGTCGCTTTCAACAGGAGTGAGAGATGAAAGCTTGGCAGCGTCAGTTTATTGAATTCGCCCTAAACAAGCAGGTGCTGAAGTTCGGCGAGTTTACCCTGAAGTCTGGCCGCAAAAGCCCCTATTTTTTCAATACCGGCCTGTTTAACAGCGGTCGCGATCTGGCGCTGCTGGGCCGCTTCTACGCGCAGGCGCTGGTCGACGGCGGCGTCAATTTCGATCTGCTGTTTGGTCCGGCCTACAAAGGCATTCCCATCGCGACGACGACTGCTGTGGCGCTGGCTGATCATCATGACCGCGACGTGCCGTACTGCTTCAACCGCAAAGAAGCGAAAGATCACGGCGAGGGCGGTTTGCTGGTAGGCAGCTCGCTGGCGGGACGC
The DNA here is from genome assembly GCA_001485295.1 of Type-B symbiont of Plautia stali. Classification (GTDB taxonomy): domain Bacteria; phylum Pseudomonadota; class Gammaproteobacteria; order Enterobacterales; family Enterobacteriaceae; genus Pantoea. Next base: position 11,303 of record BBOA01000012.1, on the reverse strand, counting down.
GTGATGCTGGTGGATGACGTGATCACCGCCGGCACGGCGATCCGCGAGTCAATGGATATTATCAACGCGCATCACGCCACGCTGGCCGGCGTGCTGATTTCTCTAGACCGCAAGGAGCGCGGACGCGGCGATATTTCAGCGATTCAGGAAGTGGAGCGCGACTATAAATGTCAGGTCACCGCCGTCATTACCCTGAAGCATCTGATTAGCTACCTAGAAGAGAAGCTGGAAATGGCCGACCATCTGGCGAAAGTGCGCGCCTATCAGAAAGAGTATGGCATCTAAGCGTTGGTATTCCCTTTCCCAACGTCAGGAGAGGGAATTAAGTTCAGGACGACGCGTTACACCAGCTGCGAGGCCAACAGCAGCCAGCGGGTGTCGAATTCGGCGGTAGGGCGAAAATGGAACTCCGAGCGCACGTAGCGCGACAGCACGCCCTCGCAGAAAGCCAGCAGTTGGCTCGCCAGCAGCGCCTCGTCCGTTGCGAAGCCTTCGCCTTCGCGCATCACTTGGCACAGCTGAACTTCAATCCGTTCAAACAGCCGATTGATGCGTCCCTGCAGACTATCCTGCTCAAACATTAGTGCGTGGCCGGTGAGAATGCGCGTCAGCCCGGGATTACGCTCACCAAAACCTAGAATCAATTGCAAGATAAGACGCAGGCGTGTCATCGTCTCTTTTTCATCTTTCAGGATCAGATTAATGCGGGTAATCAGGCTCTCTTCGATAAATTCAATCAGGCTATCGAACATGCGCGTTTTGCTGGGAAAGTGGCGATAGAGCGCCGCTTCTGACACGCCGACGTTCGCTGCCAGCTTGGCGGTGGTGATGCGCTGGCTACCGTCACTCGACTCCAGCATCTGCGCCAACGCCTGCAAAATTTCCTCGCGACGGTTCCGTTTGGCGATTTTTTTCTCTGCCATGACCTTAAAAACCCCTGAAATTCACCTCTAACAGGCATACCTTCTTATCAGCCTTGAGTGCAGACTCAAGGCTAGTAAGAAAATAAACAGATGGTTAAGCAAAAACGGGGTTACAGACGACCTGAATGGCCGAAACCGCCTTCCCCACGGGCGCTGGTGTCGAAATCTTCTACTAGGTTGAATTCCGCCTGCACCACCGGCACGAAGACCAGCTGCGCCAGACGATCGCCCGGCTGCAGCGTAAAGCTCTGCTGGCCGCGGTTCCAGACCGAAACCATCAGTTGGCCCTGATAGTCCGAGTCGATCAGGCCCACCAAATTGCCCAGTACGATGCCATGCTTATGGCCGAGGCCGGAGCGCGGTAGGATAACCGCGGCCAGCGTAGGATCGCCGATGTGGATCGCTATACCGGTCGGCACCAGTGTGGTCATGCGTGGGGCAATCTCCAGCGCGCTGTCTAGGCAGGCGCGCAGATCGAGTCCGGCTGAGCCAGAGGTCGCGTAGGTAGGCAGGGGAAACTCTGCGCCTACGCGCGCATCAAGAATCTTTACGTCGATTTTTTTCATCATAAAGGCGGACAATCTCGTCTAATAAATGTTGGCCAAGGAGCGTCTTATCGCTGAGCGGTAAGCGTTTTTCTCCCTCCTGCCAAAAAAGGTGAAGCGCGTTGGTATCGCTGTTAAATCCCTGTCCGGCTTTCGCTACGTCGTTGGCGCAGATCAGGTCTAGATTTTTACGTACCCGTTTTTGTCGGGCGTATTCTTCCACATTCTGGGTTTCAGCGGTAAATCCAACCACATAGGGTCGGTTATGCTGTAGCGCGGCGACGCCCGCCACGATATCGGGATTCTTAACCAGCTGTAGCATGACGGCGTCGCCTTCGCCGTCCTGTTTTTTCATCTTTTTCGTCGCGATCGTCGCGGCGCGATAGTCCGCGACGGCGGCGCTGGCGATAAAAATCTGCTGCTGCGCAGCTTTTGCCATAACGGCGGCTTCCATCTCCAGCGCGGAAGTGACGTCGACGCGTTTCACCCCAGGCGGCGTTGACAGATTAACAGGACCGGCCACCAGCGTCACGCGGGCGCTGCGTCTGGCGGCCACGGCGGCGATGGCGAAGCCCATCTTGCCCGAGCTATGGTTGCTGATATAGCGCACCGGATCGAGCGCCTCGCGTGTTGGACCGGCGGTGATCATAATGTTAAGATGTTGCAGATCGTTGACGGGCTCCGCCCACTGCACCACGTAGTCGACGATCGCCAGTGGATCGAGCATACGGCCTGGACCGACGTCGCTGCATGCTTGGCTGCCGCTATCAGGGCCCCAGATCAGCAGGCTGCGCGCGTCAAGCTGCTGTAGGTTATGCTGAGTCACGGCGGCGCGATACATCTGCTGGTTCATCGCCGGCACCACGGCGACGGGCGCGGCCGTGGCGAGGCAGGCAGTGGTCACTAGATCGTTGGCCATACCGGCGGTCAGACGCGCGATCAGGTCAGCCGAGGCGGGCGCCAGCAACACTAGGTCCGCCCATTTCGCCAACTCGATATGACCCATCGCCGCTTCGGCGGCGGGATCGAGCAGGTCTTCAAATACCGGATAACCGGAAACGGCCTGCAGACTGAGCGGCGTAATAAATGCTTTGGCAGCGGGCGTCATCATCACGCGCACCTCGGCGCCGCGTTCGCGCAGGCGGCGCACCAGCTCAGGCGTTTTGTAGACTGCGACGCTGCCGCTCACGCCCAGCAGAATTTTTTTTCCGGCTAATCCCGTCATGTTTATCATAAAACCGTCCACACACCTTTTCATCCTTTGCGTTTGCGAGCCGCCTCGTAAATCTGTCAGGCGGCACTGATTAAGTATACAGTATTTAATCATAATGTCGCTAACGGCAGGAGACATTTATGGATACGGTGACACCACGGGAAAAATTACGGTCGATAGGCGCGTAGGCGTTGAGCGACGCTGAACTGCTGGCGATCTTTCTGCGCACCGTCGCGGTGGGATTGAACGTCTTGACGCTGGCGCAGCAGATGCTACGGCGATTCGGCTCTCTTTATCACAATGACCGCCGAACCGGCAGCGTTTAGCGAGATAAAAGGCGTCGGCGCCGCTAAGCTGGGGCAGCTGCATGCTATCGCGGAACTGGCGCTGCGCTTTTTCGCCAGCCAGATGGCGCGGGAAGATGTGATGGCGAACCCTCAGGTGACGTGACGCTACCTGCAGAACGTGCTGGCGCATCAGGAGCGGGAGATCTTTATGGCGCTGTTTCTGGACAATCAGCACCGCGTCTTACAGGCATAGAAGATATTCATGGGTTCCATTAACAGCGTCGAAGTGCATCCGCGCGAAATTATGCGCGAGGCGCTGAAGGTGAACGGCGCGGCGGTAATCCTTGTGCATAATCACCTTTCCGGCATGGCGGAGCCAAGCCGCGCCGATCGGCATATTACCCATAAAGTGAGCGCGGCCTGCACCCTGCTGAATATTCGTCTGCTCGATCAGCTGGTGATCGGTCAGAGCGAATATATTTCTTTTGCGGAGCGCGGCTGGCTGTAAAAAACAATGGCCGTTAGGTGCGGATAGCGGCTTTTTACGCGATCTTCAGAGATCTTTATCTGTTCGAGACTTGAGCACTTGCGCTGAGCGGCGTATACTACGCCACCTTTGAGAATCTCGAGTTTGGCGTTTGGATCAGCTTAGCAGGTTCACATGGAACTCGCTTAGCGGGCTATGAGCTTGACGAGGCGGTGAAGACCTAGTTTTTAAAGCTCGAGCTGATTTGATTTTTGGAGAATAGATATGTCACGAGTCTGCCAGATAACTGGAAAGCGTCCGATGATCGGTAACAACCGATCCCACGCAATGAACGCGACGAAACGCCGTTTCCTTCCGAATCTGCACTCACACCGTTTCTGGGTTGAGAGCGAGAAGCGCTTCGTTACTCTGCGTGTATCTGCTAAAGGTATGCGTGTTATTGATAAAAAGGGCATCGATACGGTTTTGGCCGAAATCCGCGCCCGTGGTGAGAAGTACTAAGGAACTGAATCATGGCTAAAAGTATTCGTGAGAAGATCAAGCTGGTTTCCTCTGTTGGTACAGGTCACTTCTATACCACCACGAAGAACAAACGTACTAAACCTGAGAAACTGGAACTGAAAAAGTTCGATCCGATTGTACGTCAGCACGTGATCTACAAAGAAGCCAAAATTAAATAGTTTTGGTGTTCTGCGAAAAACCCGGCTTCGGCCGGTTTTTTGTTTTTGCCGCTTTTTGAGGAGAGGACATGCCGGAACTACCCGAGGTCGAAACCAGCCGACGCGGCATAGAACCACATCTAGTGGGCGAAAAGATTTTACATGCCGTGGTGCGTAATTCACGCCTGCGCTGGCCGGTGTCGCAGGAGATCCATGCGCTCAGCGATCAGCCGGTGCTGAGCGTGCAGCGCCGTGCCAAATATTTGCTGCTGGAGCTGCCGCAAGGCTGGATCATCATCCATCTCGGCATGTCCGGCAGCCTGCGCGTGCTGTCGGAAGAGCAGCCCGCCGTGAAGCATGACCATGTCGATTTAGTAATGAGCAACGGAAAGGTGCTGCGCTATACCGATCCGCGCCGCTTCGGTACTTGGCTGTGGAGTACCGATCCCGAAGGCAGTAACGTGCTAGCGCATCTGGGGCCTGAGCCACTCAGCGACGACTTTAGCGGCGACTATCTCTATGAGAAATCGCGCGGCAAGCGCGCGGTGGTCAAACAGTGGCTGATGGATAACAAAGTAGTGGTGGGCGTAGGCAATATCTACGCCAGCGAATCGCTCTTTACTGCCGGGCTCCTGCCCGATCGTGCGGCGGCGAGCCTGAGTGAGGAAGAGGCGCAGCGGCTGTGCGCGACCATTAAAGCGGTCTTGCTGCGCTCGATAGAGCAGGGCGGCACCACGCTGCGCGACTTTTTACAGAGCGACGGCAAACCCGGCTATTTTGCTCAGGAGCTGCAGGTGTATGGCCGAGCCGGCGAGCCTTGTCGCGCCTGCGGCACGCCGATAGTCAGCAGCAAGCATGGGCAACGCAGCACCTTCTGGTGCCCCAATTGCCAGCATTGATCAGGCCAGCTTCGCCAGCAGTGCCTGATACACAGGCTCAGGCAAGAAGGCGCTAACGTCGCCACCGTGGCACGCCACCTCTTTCACCAGCGAAGAGGAAATGAACGAGAAGCCTTCCGACGGCATCAGAAAAGCGCTTTCCAGCGTCGGCAGCAGATGGCGATTCATATGAGCGAGCTGCAGTTCATACTCAAAGTCCGATACCACGCGCAGGCCGCGCACCAGTATGGTGGCCTGCTGCGCGCGGGCGAAGTTCGCAATCAGATCGCTAAACCCCACCACCTCAACGTTCGACAGGTGCGCCACGGCCACGGCTTGGCGCGCTAGCTCGATGCGCTCTTCGAGGCTAAACATCGGCTTTTTACTTGGGCTGGCGGCGATGGCCAGCACCATCTGGTCGAACATCTGCGCTGCGCGCGTCACGATATCAATATGGCCAAGGGTAATGGGATCGAAGGTTCCGGGATAAATAGCTCTGGTGCTCATAGAGGGCCTTTGTCTGCGGCGTGATTCAGTGCCCACAGCGCGGAATATTTGTTGAAGGTGTACTGCGCGTTGACAACGGCCAAGATCCAGCCCTGTTTGCCGTCGAGAAAGCCGGCGCGCAGCAGGAGTGTTTTCACAAATGCGCCCAGCATATGGTAGAACACGGAAAAGAGGCCGCAGCGCTTGCCGCGCTGGTGGCGTTCCTGCGCCCAAGTGGCGGCGTAGGCCAGCTGCTTTTGCTGAAAAACGATAAGGTCGCGACAGGTCAGGTGCTGCAGATCGCCGGGCAGCCTGACCACCGGCGCGTCCTGAGCGTCGAGTAACTCGTGCACGGGGCTGTCGTTATAGTTCAGTGCGCACGGATAAAGGCGCATCACGCGGTCGGGATACCAGCCGCTGTGGCGCATAAAGCGGCCGAGAAACAGGTTGCTGCGGTTCAGGCTGTACACGGTCGAGGAGGGCGGCTGCGCCAGCACGGCCTCAATGCTGGCGCGCAGATCCGGTGTGACCCGCTCGTCGGCATCGATCATCAAAATCATATCGCCGCTGGCGTAGTGCTGCGCGCGCTGGCGCTGTTTGCCGAAACCGACCCAAGCCTCGGCGTGAAAGACCTTTGCGCCCGCCAAGCGGGCGATATCGGCGGTCCGATCCTGACTGCCGGAGTTGAGCACGATGATCTCATCCGCCCAGCTGACTGATTCAAGACAGTCAGGCAGCATCGCCGCTTCATTTTTGACAATCATCACCACAGAAAGACGTTGGCGAGCGGTCATCAGTAAGCCCGTGGCGGTAAATGAGATTTGAGTAACTGTAGCAGACACTGCAGCGCGCCTTGGTTCTGGTGTAGCACCTCGACCGCATGACGGCCGTAATAGAGACGGTAATCTTCATCCAGCAGCAGGTTTGCCACCTCTTTCTCCAGCGACACCACGTCTTTGACGGTAATGAGTCCCTGCGCTTTCTGCAGCTTGCCGCAGATATCTTTGAAGTTCCAAGTATGCGGACCTATTAGCACCGGAATGGCGTTCGCCGCCGGCTCCAGCGGATTGTGGCCGCCGCGCTCCACTAGGCTGCCGCCGACAAAGGCAAGATCGGCAATCCCGTAGAGCAGCATCAGTTCGCCCATAGTGTCGCCGATCACCACCTGCGTCGAGCCAGAGGGAATTTCACCGCTGCTGCGCAGGATAAAGCTGAAGTTGCGCTTGTGCGTCAAGTCGCACGCATCGCTGAAGCGTTCAGGATGGCGCGGCACCAGAATCAACAGCAGATCGGGAAAGGTCTGCAGCAGACGACGATGCGCGTCCAGCACGATCGCCTCTTCCCCTTCGTGGGTGCTGGTGGCGATCCAGACCGGACGGCGCGGCGCCCACTGACGACGCAGCGTTATCGCTCTGGCGGCCAGTTCGGGCGTCACGGAGATATCGAATTTTAGGCTGCCGGTGACCGCTAGCTGCGATCGCTTTAGCCCCAGCGCCAGAAAGCGGTCGCCATCTTCCGCAGTCTGTGCGGTGATCAGGGTGATGCGCTGCAGCAGGTGGCGCACAAAGCCGCCCAGCTTGCGGTAGCCTTTAGCGGAGCGTTCCGAGAGGCGCGCATTGGCGATCATCAGCGGTATCTGGCGCTGATGCAGAATGCGAATAATATTGGGCCACAGCTCGGTTTCCATGATGATCATCAGGCGAGGATTAACCGTGTTGAGAAAACGGCTAATGGCGCCCGGCAGATCGTAGGGCAGATAGACGTGATGCACATCTTTGCCGAACGCCGACTGCGCCCGCTCGGAGCCGGTCGGCGTCATAGTGGTGACGGTGATCGGCAGAGTAGGGTAGCGATGACGCAGTGCCTGCACCAGCGGGATCGCCGCCAAGGTTTCGCCGACGGAAACCGAGTGCAGCACAATGCCGTCTGGCTCCACTTTACCTGTGCAATAGCCGTAGCGTTCCGCCCAGCGTTTACGGTACTCCGGCGCTTTACGACCGCGCAGCCAGAGGCGCAGCCAGATGAGCGGCTGGATAAGGTAGAGCAGAACAGTATAGAGAGTTGTCATAGGTATCGTTTCGATAGCTTAGCAGAAAACTTATCACATAAATCAATCTATGTTACCAGAAAGCCTAAGTACACTCACCACTTTGTCAGCGGCGCGCGAGTACCTGCTGATAGAGCGAGGTTAGCGACTGCGCTAGACGCTGAGGGCCATAAGGTTCTACTCTGCGCCTTGCGGCTTCTCCTAAACGCGAATCAGCCAAAAGCGCCGGTATCGCCATAATGGCTTGGCTTAAAGTATTGATATCCAAAGCATCGCAGACGAAACCTTCCTGACCAGCTGTAATAAATTCCGCGCCGCCGCAGTCGGTGCTGGTAATAACCGACAGGCCGCAGGCCATCGCCTCCAGCACTACGTTGGGGAAGGGATCGTAGAGCGTCGGCAGCAGTAGGCCGTCGGCGGCGTGATAAAAGGGCTGCACATCCTGCTGTACGCCGACAAAGCGCAGACGGTCCAGACAGTTCAGCTGATTTGCCAGCTGCTGATAGCGCGACAGCTGCTTATCTTGGCCGACCACGATCAGGTAGCGGTCGCTGCTTGCCAGCGCTTCAATGGCTGGCTTCAGCCCTTTGCGCTCAAAGCCGGAACCTACATAAATCAGCACCGTGGCGCTCGCTGGCAGCTGGAGCTGCTGACGCGTCGCATGGCGGCTCGCCTCGCTGGCGGGCTGGAAGCGCTGGGCGTCAATAGCGTTATGAATAACGTGAATTTTCTGCGCGCTCAGCGAAAAGCAGCACAGAATGTCGCGCTTGACCATCTCCGAGTTGCAAATTACCGCTTTCAGCGACGGGGCGTTGAACATCTCCGCTTCCGCCCGCAGCATGTAGCGATGATAGGGGCTGAGCGCAGTGCTCAGACGCTGCCACGGCGAGACGATACGTGCGCGCTGCTTCAGCCATACACGATGCACGCCGTCGCCGGCGCGAAAGATGTCGCAGCCGGCGATGCGCTCGTGGCTCTGAACGATATCGAAACGCTCTTTCTCCCAGTAGGCGCGCGCCGCGCGGGCAAAGCCGTGTTCGCGCGAGATACGGCCCAGCTTAGGCGGATTGCAGATGTGCAGATGCCAGTCGGGATTCGGCGTGCCCTGCCAGCTGCGCGTAATGATGTTGAGATACAGCTGTTCGCTACCGAGCGCTTCCAGCGTGTGTGAGATAAAGCGTTCGGCGCCGCCGTCGGGACGGTATTTCTGCCGGACAATCGCTAGGCGTAATTTAGTCATGTAAAAAATTCCTGGTGGCCTTCGACTACATCCTCAACCGAAATGGTGCTGAGATAGCGCTGGCGCGTATTGGTGTCGATGGTGTCGGGATGGGGCAGCGGGCCGTAATCGCCCGCCCAGATCACGCGGTTATGATCGCCCCACGGCCGCCAGAACTGCAGTTTGGTCGGCCCGAATAGCTCGATGTAGGGCGTGGCGGCCATATGCATCGGCGCGGAATCCACGCCGATAAAGAGCCGTGCGCAGTCGATCAGCGCCGCCAGCTGCGGCAGGGAAGGCTGACCCGCCAGCGACACCAGATGCGGCGTGGCGGAAAGCCCCTGAATGCGCGCGATCATCACCATTTCATGTTTATCGGGCGCGGCGGTCAGCACCACTTTACGATCTGCCTGCTCCAGCTGGTCGATGGTCGCTGCAACCTTCTTCCCTTCCAGCATTTAAAATTCCAGTGCGGGGTCAGCTGCACGACAATAAAAGAGATTTCGACGCTCTGTTCCGCCAGCAGCGCCGCGACTTTTTGTTCGTCGACGGCGCTGACGCGCGCGCCCTGCGGCGAAATGCCAAGCGGCGTCAGCGCTGTCATATTCTGCTTAACGGTATTCAGCTGATTGTGGACTAGGCAGTTGTGGCAGAGCCGCCAGAAGGCGTTGTCGCGATAAAGGCATTGAACATTTCGCCCGCGTTATACATGGGCGAAATGATGCTGAGTAAAGGAGAACCGTCAAGCTACATCATAGTGTTTATTTATTTTTTCCTTCGCGATAGCTGCTTGTCAAGCCTGGCGGAAATAAAATCATGGATGTCGTTGAGCTTACTATGGTCCAGCTTATACAGCTGCTCAGCAGGATGATGGAACTGATAGAACGCATCAAAAATAAATGAGCAGGGCGCGATATGATCAGGGCCGATCAGCAGCACGTCGCCCAGCGGGCGCTGCTCCTCAACGGCGCAAGGTCCATATATCAGGATTACAGGTACCTGCTGGGCGTCAGCGATATAAACGTTCCCAGAGTCCGAAGCGATATAAAAATCCATTTCACCGATGGCGGCGGGCAGGCTCGCGAGCGGAAGCTGGCCTGTGAGATTGACGACATTTTTTCGCTCGCCGATAACCTTATAGAGCTCCTGCATGCGAGTTTGCTCATTGGGTGCGCCGAACGCATAAAAGGTGCAGGGTAAATCATCTAGGCTGTCGAAAAGCGTTTTCCAGATCGCGGGAGGAATAGTTTTAGCCTGATTGCCGGCGGTGATGCTAAAACCAATCTTGGCACCCTGACCGGAGTAAATCTCTTCTGGCAAGGTTTCAGGCCGCCATAGAGGGCGGGTCGCATGCTTGGGATAGCTCTCTTTAGTAAACGAACGGTTAGCCAGTTTCAGGTAATTTTCGACCGTCAGCGTATTTTTCTTATGATTAACGACGCCGCTGGCGGTCAGGTAAAACAGGCCTTGGTAGGTTTTACGCTTATATGTAGTTAAAAACTGTTTATTACTGGCGTTGCAGCAGGCGGCAATAAACAGATTGAGGTTGTTAGGATGCAGTAGATAAATATTGTCATAACGATTAAGAAGCTGCCAGATCAGCCTGAATTTCTTTATCAGACTGCTTTTGTAATCTTCAATGTACCAGATCTTCTCCAGCGTATCATCGCGCTCCGCCAGCGGCGCCACGCTGCGGCTCAGTAGCGCATCGCTTTTCTGCAGGTGTGCAAGCAGCGGCGTGATATTGACGAAATCGCCTATTTTCGCTGTCTGGATAACTAGATTTTTATCCTTTCGCGGGTGTGACAATTTCATTGCCCATTGTACAGGCAAAAAAAGCAGAAGAAGCAGGACGTAATTCAAAACAGTTCTCCCCTAATCCGGTCATGCTGAAATGAAGACCTTCTCAGCTCAACAGTTACGGATGGCGGACAAAATTCCGTATGCGACGGCTACGCAAGTTGCAAATACTGCTCACAAATGACGGAAAGACTATAAATGCTTAGGTCGAGGTGATGCAACTCGGGCAGACAATGATAAATTTCACGCATTTTTTCCACCAGAGAGGAGGCGTTCATCTCCGCTAGCCCACGCGCCAGCTTGTTGGTCAGGATGGTCGCCGGTCGGCCCGGACAACGTGTACTGACCACAGGCGTCTAATAGATGAGCGCTTCTACCCGAATCCTTCGCTGTTGGAGCTGACGGCTAATAGCCGGGCGTGGCGTATCTAGGGGTAGGGATTCGCCTGAAGATCCTGAAAAATAACGCGATCTGCAATCCCTGACCTGTCAGCCTGTTGATGCAGCTGCGCCGTGCGCTCAGAGCTGCCTTGGCTCAGTAAAACAAGCGGAGCCGTGATGCTGCTTTGGGCATGGGTTTTCAAGAAGCCTCTCATGGCGCTTGGCTTCGTGGAAGCGGTACACATGCAGTAGAAATCTGTTCCTGCCAGCGGGCAGACTTTAGCCGCAAGCTGTTTAATTTGTGCAAAATCGAATGAATTGGCAATAACCTGAGTAAGGCTCGGTTTTACGCCAATGTTTTAATTAAATCCTCAAGCAC
>BBOA01000011.1 GCA_001485295.1 Type-B symbiont of Plautia stali | reverse complement strand
ACATCATAGATGTGCTTTTTTTATAACGTACTAATCTCGTATGCTGAATAAAATTTATCTGTTATTCTAACCACTCAGTATGGAATACGCCTTCTTTATCGATGCGCTTATAGGTATGTGCACCGAAATAGTCGCGCTGCGCTTGGATCAGGTTTGCAGGCAGCACTTCTGAACGGTAGCTATCATAATAAGCGATAGCGGCAGAAAATGTCGGTGTTGGGATACCGTTCTGCACAGCGTAGGCAACTACGTCGCGCAGTGCCTGCTGGTATTCGTCAGCAATGTTTTTAAAGTACGGTGCCAGCAACAGGTTTGCGATATTCGCATTTTCTGCATAGGCATCGGTAATCTTTTGTAGGAACTGCGCACGAATGATACAGCCCGCGCGGAAGATTTTTGCAATCTCACCGTAATGCAGATCCCAATTGTTTTCCTTTGAAGCTGCTCGCAGCTGAGAAAAGCCCTGCGCATAAGAGATGATCTTGCCGAGATAAAGCGCACGGCGAACCTTTTCGACAAATTCCGGCTTATCACCGGTAAAAGCTTGTGCCTGTGGGCCACTCAGCACTTTTGATGCCGCGACGCGTTGCGTCTTCAGAGAAGAGAGGTAGCGAGCGAACACTGATTCGGTGATCAGAGACAGCGGTTCGCCGAGATCCAGAGAGCTCTGGCTTGTCCATTTACCTGTACTTTTGTTAGCCGCTTCATCTAGAATGACGTTAACTAGGTAGTTACCCTCTTTATCCTTCTTGGTGAAGATATCTTTGGTAATGTCGATCAGGTAGCTGCTTAGCTCGCCATTGTTCCACTCGGTGAAGGTTTGCGCCAGCCCTTCATTGCTCAGCCTCAGTGCACCTTTTAGCAGTGCATAGGCTTCAGCGATCAGCTGCATATCACCATATTCAATGCCGTTGTGCACCATCTTCACATAGTGGCCAGCGCCATCAGGACCAATATAAGTTACGCAAGCTTCGCCGTCTTTAGCGCGAGCTGCGATTTTATCAAAAATAGGAGCAACCAGTTCATACGCTTCTTTTTGACCGCCTGGCATAATAGACGGTCCCTTCAGTGCACCTTCTTCACCACCGGAAACGCCGGTACCAATGAAGTTAAAGCCCTGCTCAGATAGCTCTTTGTTGCGACGAATAGTGTCTTTATAGAAGGTGTTGCCACAATCAATAAGGATGTCGCCTTTATCGAGGCGCGTAGCCATAGAGATGATAGTTTTATCAGTCGCTTTGCCCGCCTGAACCATTAACAGGATACGACGCGGTTTTTCAAGCGAGTCAACAAACTCTTCGATTGTATAGAATGGTACCAACTTCTTACCGGAATTTTCTGCGATGACTTCATCTGTCTTTTCGCGTGAACGGTTGAAGACAGATACCGTATAACCACGGCTTTCAATGTTGAGAGCTAGGTTACGGCCCATCACTGCCATACCTACAACGCCGATCTGTTGCTTGGACATTACATACCCCTGTCTGTGGTCTTACAGAATGTTACTAGTAACATTTCTCACTAAGTGACCAATATGTTCACTCAGGATTGTTAATAACAAGTAATGATTGGTGCGGTAATCACTTAAAGTGTACGAAAAATAATTTACTTAACAAGTATTTATAAAGGATTGTATATCTTGTAACCATTTTTTACACAGTGAACAGCTCTCCAAATCGGGCATGAGCCGCCTGATCATAACGCTTCGCCAGCTCAGGATTATGCCATCTTTTATCCATCGCCTGACGCAGCGCATGCGGATTTGAAGTGAAGGAGGAACCACTGTTCCTATCTGCTGATTTATATTGACACAGGTAGTAGCCTGATAAAAGTGTTTTTCCAGACCATAGGGAATGACATGAACTTTATCTTTAAAATTTTTTAATACTGGTCTGCTTTCAACATAGTTAGGCAATGCTGCAACAATACGATCGACTGATCTCAAAAACCTATTCATTAAAGGTGTGTAAAGTTTAAGCAATGTTTTCTGCTTAGCGATATCTGGATGATAGCTCACGACTGTAGGTTTTTTGATATCAGCGGCAAAATGCATTAGATTCATAAAAAGATAAGGGAAGTGATAATGAATGATATCAGCTTCCTTGGCCATATTTTTGAATTCTGATATAGCTGAAAATGAGAAAGGCGTTAAAGCAAATTCACATAGTGAAGTGATGATCAAATATCTCATCCTTACAATCAAAGGCTGAGCTATGTGTAAAAACAGTAGAATGAATATTTTCTTTTACTCCGCCTTCGGCAAGCTGATAAATAACCTGTTCAATGCTACCAAAGGTGTCTGGATAATATGTTTTATAACAGTGTAGAACATTGATCATATGAATTTAGCAGCATGCTCATAGGCTTACAGTGTTTTATCTGCGCATAATGATCAGAAAAATTGCCGGGATGCGTAAGTCCTGCGCTGATCATCGTCTGCTTTTGCAGCGTATCCTTTTGCCATCATCTGAAGATAGTATGTCAGAATATCCATATCTTCCGGCGCATGCATCAGATCGGCATCACCTGCTATTTCAGGAAGTGAGGTCGCGTTGGAACAGACGACCGGCGTGCCTGAAGCCATCGCTTTAAGTACCGGTAAACTAAATCCTTCATATATTCAAAGAAAACAAAACTTGTTGCCTCGCTGCAAAGCACAGGAAGGTTTTTACCCGGCACAAATCCAAGATATTTCAGCCATCCTTCCCTTTCACCTTTGCCAAGCAGTCGTAAAAGCTACGCATTCTCCCCCCTTTCCTTTGTAGCCGCTGATAACCAGTGGAAAAGCGCGCTTCTGCGCTGCATTCAAACGATAACATGCGCGTAGCAACATGATAATATTTTTCGAGGTTCAATAGTGCCGATATATAGAAAAAACGACGCCATTTAAGCTGGTATTGGACCAGAACCGTATGTGGCTGCGCCTCAACGTGCAGATAGAAATGTTCATTGCAAGCCAAGGGCGCAACCACGATTTTTTCATCAGGCAAAGCGTAATGTGAATCTGCGAGCAGCATTACTGCTCTGGAGACCGTCTTACGCAACTCCTTTTGCATAAGATGCACGCCGCCCTGCAAGATAAAATTATGGCCAGTGAAATACTGATAGATCATGGAATGTAGCCACACAATGTTTAACGCTAGGCGGCAAATAGTAATTAGGGCTATGAAAAACATGGTCCTTATACTTTTTTTAGCGACCATGATTTCATCAGTGGGAATGTCGGGAGATAAATTTCACTTACGGTTTTGCTTTTCTATAGTTTGCTCTTTAGAGACGGCACAGACGGTACCGATTCACCAGCAATGGCTAGTGAATCTCGCACTTTTACGCCATGAAGCCAAGTCAAAGTCACTCTTTCTTCACGTTGCTGAAGCTCGCGCGCAAGTTCAAAGACATTAACAACCAATACCTGTTAAAGGGCATTTAATGCAGTCTGTTAAATACACGACTTTGAGTTTTACGCTTCCAGCATCCATTTCAGGGTTTACTTTAAAGGAATTGTTTTCAGCTGATAATCGGTTAACTGATTCAGCTATGTGATAGCTCTGCAGAGTTCCTTGATTTCATTCGCTCTGACGAACTTGAGAAGAGGTTGAGCCAAGGCCAAAAATCTCATATCCGGCAGCGGATGGTTTCGCTGCCATATGCCATATAATGGCCAGTGAAGCCCTTGATACCTGTAGCGCTGCAGCTCTTCTTCAAACATCATCGCGAACAGCTCTTGCAGTGTGGTTTTTGGTTCCCAACCGAGAATATCTTTCTCACGCTGCGGATTACCGATTAACAGCTCAACCTCTGCCGGTCGATAGAATTTCGGGCTGACCTTAATCACGATTTTATTAGTCGAGACGTCGATCCCCACTTCCTGCTCATTCTTACCTTCAAAGCGCGGCTCAATACCTGTAGCTTTAAACGCCATTGCAACGAAGTCACGTACAGTTTCGGTGCGGTTGGTCGCCAGAACGAAGGTATCCGGCTGTTCGGCCTGCAACATCAGTCACATGCCTTCGACATACTCTTTTGCAAAGCCCCAGTCGCGTTTAGCATCAAAGTTGCCAATTCCAGCACGTCCAGCTTGTTGAGTTTGATTTTTGCTACTGAATCAGTAATTTTGCGTGTTACGAATTCCTGACCGCACAAGCGGAGACTCATGGTTAAACAGGATGCCACTGGATGCAAAAATGTCGTAGTTTTCGCGATAGTTAATTGTCATCAAATGTGCGTAACGTTTTGCGACGCCATTAAGGGCTTCGCGGGTAGAACGGAGTATCCTCTTGCTGCGGAATGGGCTTGCACTTTGTCGAACATCT
This sequence comes from Type-B symbiont of Plautia stali, assembly GCA_001485295.1. Classification (GTDB taxonomy): domain Bacteria; phylum Pseudomonadota; class Gammaproteobacteria; order Enterobacterales; family Enterobacteriaceae; genus Pantoea. The sequence goes on along the minus strand of BBOA01000011.1, from coordinate 73,424 downwards.
CTGAGGTAGAGGACTGATAAAAAAGGATTTTCGGATTAACGATACGGATGTCTTCCAGTAGATTTACCGACCCGATGCCGGTGATTTCTGCCGTCGTTAGCGGCTGATCGAAAGAGACGCGGACGAAACTCTGCGCGGCCAAGTTGTATACTTCAGTCGCGCCGCTTTGCGGTAGCAGGCGAATACTTGCAGGATCGTATTCGACTAAATGAAGGCTGGCGCTATTCTTGATGCCCAGCTCTTCAATACGCCTGCTATACAGCATATCCCGTTTCTAACGAGTAACTCTGCCAGATACGCACCATCCTGGCCTGTAATACCTGTAACGACTGCAACTTTATTTGACATATTCCAATCTACCACTTTACTATATAAAGTTAGTGTGAGTTAACAACAGAATTACAGAAGTAAATTCTTCCAGTAAAATTTTCAGCTTTTTTAGAATTGCCTTTTGTTTCAATGTTCAGGCGCAATAAAGGCCCTTTATTTGACGATCTCAAACTACAGTATCTTTTGACACGCACTGAGAGGTAAGTTTTTTCAGAAAGCGAATTTATGATGGCGGGGACGTTGGCAACTTTGAAATTAATTTCACCACTGCAAGGAAATACCTTCATTCTTTCCGATACTAATCCGGATAGCGTTTCACCTTTCACCGCCAGCAACTCCACCACCAGCAGCCAGAGAATCACAGTAGGTATCACAGTAGACAAAGTCACGAAAGTTAGTGGTGCGCACTCATCTCGCCACCGTAGACGGCACTACTTCTCTTCGCGCATACGCTTTTTCGATAAATGCATGATCCGTCTTCGACATTACCGGGATCCCGGCTGCCTTGGTCACTACATCAATAGTGCTCTAAGTTAAACGCGGATCGTGAATAATTTTGGCGTCACAGGCTCTAGAGTAGCCTTCAATGAATTTAGTATCTTCAAACAGGAAGCAACGGTCGAAATCGCCACAAAAGGCCCCATAGTGTTATGTTCGCAAACCTTGTCAGAAGTATCTTTGCGACACTCTGGTAACGATGGATTAGGGAGACCGTTCGGGAAGTTGCCCTCCGCCTGAGATGCAACTTGATAAGGCTTACCGGCGCATTGACCTGTTTAAAGCGTTTTTCAATTTCATCGATAACGTGTCCTGCAGCGCCGTTACCTAAGTCGATAACCAGTTTCATCAACTTAGTAAAATTCGCTACTCTGACGAAGCTTCCAGCACTGAAATCTGCTTATAGCTGCCGCGTTTGGCTACTTCTACCGATGCAAATTCATTCGCTTTTGCCAGACGTTTCACATCGTGTAGCCCCGTATCACCACTGATCAGGCGCCTTCACGTACTAGATTCATACCATTGTAACTCATTGGGTTGTAGCTAACGGTCACTTCAGCCGCCATCAATGACTAAATGGAAAGTAGCGAAATAGATTTCTTCTATACCGCTCAGACCAATATCCACCACGTCGGTACCGGCATCCATAAGGCCTTGCACCAGGGCCATTTTCAGCGCCTCGCTGGTCAAACGAACATCGCACGCCCACCATAATGCTTTTCGGCTTGAGGAATTCGCCATAGGCGCGACCGATACGGTATGTGATATCTTCGCTCAGCTCTTTGCCCAGCTCGCCACGGATATCATAAGCTTTAAAACAGGTCAGTGCTTCCATTATGTTCTATATCCTTTTTACGGGCAAATTGCTCTTTAATCAAAATCAGGTCGTCGTCACCCAGATAAGAACCTGACTAGATCTCCATCAGCTCAAGCGGAATCTTACCCGGGTTCTCCAGCGTATGTTGATGACCAATCGGAATGAACGTCGACCGGTTTTCCGTTAACAGCAAAATCTTATCCTGAATAGTTACTTTGGCAGTGCCAGAAAGGATGATCCAGTGCTCGGTGCGGCGGGGTAGTGCATCTGCAGCTCAAAGACTTCGCCGAGCTTAACCTTAATGCGGTTGACGTTAAAGCGTCCTGTATTTACGCCTAAATCACAGCGGCCCTGCGGCCAGTAGGTTTCGCGATGACGACGGTATTCTCTCTTCAGGAATTCGACGACACGCTTCACATTCTGCACCTGATCTTTGCGCGCAACCAGCACGGCTGACGATACCCAAGTTTTCTATGCCTATCGTCGCTACCAGATGGTCTTTGCTATTGATGTAACAATTTTTGGTGTCATGCAGAAAGGTGTCGCTTTTAAGCGAGTTACCAGCGGCATCCTTATTGTTCACTTCCTACAGTGCTAACCATGAGCCTACGTCGCTTCAGCCGGCATCTAACGGCACCACCACGGCGGCTGGGCAGGCGATAAAGTCATCTTTGTCGATACTGATAAAGTCATTGCCCTCCTTCACGTTCGCCATCGCGCGACAACAAGCTTCGAGAATATCAGGACGGAATTTTTCCAGTTCCTGCAGATAGCACTTGGCGAGAAACATAAACATGCCGCTGTTCCAATAATATTCGCCAGAGGCCAGATAGTCCTGCGCTGTGGCGACAAGGTACCCTTGCTTGGCATATCCGGTTGCCGTTTTTATCGTGTCATGAAAAACAGCACGATTATCAATAAAGTGATCGGCTGACAGCACCAGCAAGCAACAATCTGCTGTGTGATGAAATATTTATCTCTTAAGCTGTTTTTTGTGCTGTCGTATTTAACGCAACCGTAAGAGTTGAAGACCAACGTAAATACTACAATTTGTGCGCCCGAATTAACATGCTTATTACTTTATTGTTTACATCATAAGCTTTACGGTTGCTTGATTGAACTTTTCTGCTAAAAAAGCACGATTACTCCAGCAAAACAGCATAATAGCACATTCAATCTTCTGCTTTGATGTGGTACACAAAGGTTTGCAATGTCATGTCGGCAAAGAACCGTGGAGAGTATAGACTCCAGAAAAATTCTGTAATTGATGAAAGCATTTTCAATAAAGCTGTACGAAATAAAGACAATAAAAAACCCGGCCTGAGGCATCTTAGCTATCCTAGGTGAAATGAGCGAAACCCATGCGGGTTTTTGCTCTGCCAGTTCCACGTATCGCGCATTATCTCTTCGATCCCACGCGTCACGCGCCAGTCCAGTTCCTTATCCGCCAGGCTAGCATTAGCCCAGAAGGCCGCCAAGTCGCCGTCGCGACGCGGTTTGATCTCATAAGGTATCTGCTTACCAGAAGCAGCTTCAAACGCCTTAATCATCTCCAGCACCGAGTAACCCTTACCCGCGCCAAGATTGTAGGCTTTGTAACCTTTAACCTTCTGTAGATGATCCATCGCTTTCAGGTGCCCTTCTGCCAAGTCGACAACGTGGATGTAGTCGCGCTGACAGGTGCCGTCCGGCGTCGGGTAGTCGCCGCCGAACACGCCGAGCTGCGGCAGACGGCCAATCGCTACCTGTGCGATATAGGGCAGCAGGTTGTTGGGAATGCTGCTCGGATCTTCGCCGATCTTGCCCGACTCGTGTGCCCCCACCGGGTTGAAGTAGCGCAACGCGATGGCTTTAAATTTTGGTTCGGCGAAGGCAAAGTCGCGCATTACCAGCTCGATTATCAGCTTGGAGGTGCCGTACGGGCTGGTGGTGCCGCCGATCGGCGTGGTTTCCACGTAGGGAACCGCCGCGTCGGCGCCGTAGATGGTGGCAGATGAGCTGAAGATAAAGTCGTAAACGCCAGCGGCGCGCATCTCTTCCAGCAGCACCACGGTGCCGACGACGTTGTTCTCGTAATATTCCAGCGGCATGCTCGTCGATTCGCCCACTGCCTTCAGCGCGGCAAAGTGGATCACCGCAGAAATCGCGTTGCTGGCGAAGAGATCACGCAGGCAGGTGCGGTCGCGGATATCACCTTCCACGAAGGTCGCTTTTTTACCGGCCAGCTTCTCAACACGGTTAATCGCCTCGCGCGAGGCGTTGCACAGGTTATCCAGTACTACAACGTCGTCGCCGCGCTGCAATAACGCTAGCATCGTATGCGAGCCGATGTATCCCGCCCCGCCCGTTACCAAAATAGCCATGTGAGCTCCTGTCAAAGCTGCCGCGTCGGTGCACGGCAAAACGTGAGAAAAGGTTATTTTGCCAGAATTTTCTCAATGGCGGCGCGGAGTTTCTGCCCCATGCCGTTGCTGCGTAGGCCATATGAGATAAACGCCTACATGTAGCCAAGATTACGACCGCAGTCGAAGTTGCGACCCATTAGCAGCGCGGCGTCAACCGGCTTTTTCTGGCTCAGGCTGGCCATGGCGTCGGTCAGCTGAATACGACCCACGCGCTTAACTCGGTGCGCTCCAGTTTGCCCCAGATATCGGCAGAGAGCACATAGCGGCCAACCGCGGCCAGATCGGAGTCCAGTGACGCCGTCTCTTCCGGCTTCTCAACGAAGTTGGTAATAATGGTGCTGACGTCACCTAAGTTGTCCAGCAGCTGCTCGGTGGTAATCACGGAATACTCGGAGAGATCGGCGGTCAGCATATGCTGCGCCAGCACCTAGCTGTGGCCGGTCTCTTCAAAACGCGCCACCATAAAGACAAGGTTGTAGCGCAGGTGGTCGACGGTGGAATCATGCAGAAGCACGTCTAGCAGCACCACCACAAACGGGTTGTCGCCGATCATCAGGCGGACGCTCACAGGATAGAGTAGCCGAGGCCTAGCGGCTGCGCCTGACGAACGTTCATAATGGTCACGCCCGGCGGAAAAATTGAACGCACTTCGAGAAGCGCTTCCAGCTCATAGGTAGTGTCGAAGTGGTTTTCCACCGCATTTTTGGAAGCATGGGTGACCAGCACAATCTCTTTGATGCCCGCTGCAACGCACTCATCAATGATATATTGAATCATCGGCTTATCAAAGACAGGCAGCATCTCCTTTGGAATTGCTTTCGTCGCCGGGAGCATATTCATACCGAGACCCGCAACCCGGATTACTACTTTAAGCTTAGTCATATCTTTTCCATTTCATGAAGTGAATACGTGCGGTCGATTATGCAGGATCGGCCAGAATTGCAATTATAATCTTTATACGAAAATCCGATAATAACTGCCTGTTATCCCTTAGAAATTTATCTTTTTCCCACTGTTCAGGCGCGCCATAAAACGAGTGAAGAAAAGCGCTAACCCGCAACTCGCATGGAAAAAGTTCCCGCCTTAGCCGCTGTCGGCAGGGCTTTATGACGGACTAAAAAAGACTCGGACGGTACAATGGCCGCCCGAAAGTTCGTGCGTGGGTCAGAGCCAGCCTTTAAACCACTCCGGCATCACAAACAGGTTGAAATTGTTCACCAGCGTAATCACTGCGATAAACAGCGCCGACACCGAGACCCACTACCGCGCATAGGGCATAAAGCGGATGCCGATAACCGGTTTGATAAAGAACGGATGGGTTAAGGCAGAGATCAGCACCTGCGATATCGAGAGCGTCAGCGCCACGTAGAGCAAGTTCGGCCAGATAAAGGTGGGGTCAGCCAGCACCACCAAAAGCATCAGCGGGATCAGATGGTAGACCTGCTCATGAGACGCGCCGTAAAGCACGCGCACAATCACCGGCGACAGCGAGGTACATGGCGCTACTGAACAGTATGATAACGAAGGTGCCCTTTAGGAAAAGCTTCTTCTGCATATCCTACAGCACAGTGGCGACTGCCAGAATGGCGTTGATAATCGCCAGCAGCCCAAGCTCGTTCGCCTCTAGCTTACGCGCCAGCACGCTAAGCTGCAGCAGCGCGGCGAAACAGGTACTGCTAAAGCCTGTTTTTTCAATCTACTCACACCAGCCGCTCCAGTAACTGCGCCAGCTCGCGCACGGTAATGGCGATGGTTTTGCGGCTGCTAATAACGGTCTGCTAGTGCAACAGGTTATGCCTCGGCTGCTCGACGCTGCGCGCCCGCACCAGAAAAGCGAATACCAAAAATGCAATCAAAAACCTGTTCCAGTTGATCATCATCGAGATGAAGCCTTTAGGCTTGCTGGTATCGACCTGCTTGGTACTGAGTGCGCGCGACGCTAGCAACAGATCGCCCTGCTCATTGCCACCGTTGCCCGCTTTGCCGTTGTGCAAGCTAAAGCGCTGCGTCGCGGCCTTTCTCCCAAGCGCTCAGCAGCCGCTCGCCGCTGGCAGAGTTGTCGATTCAGCTGCCGGACTGCAGGCTGGTCTGGTGCATATTGAGGCGCGTGTTGTGCGTGGTAAGCGGGTTTTTGTAATCCTCAAGGCTCAGCGCGCCGAAGGTCCACTGTCCGTTAGAGATATCTCCCGGATAGCCGCAGTGTTCGATCCAGCCGTTATGGATTATCGACTGACCGCAACGCGGCAGGTTCAGCACTTTGGCGCCGCGACAGTTTTGCGTGTTGAAATTAGAGGGTTCAATAGCAGTGCTGTGATCCTAGGCGCTCTGTTTACGGCCTGACTAGCCCGATTTGATCACGTCGCCGGTACAGCGCGCGGCGTACCACTGGTCGATTTTACAATCCAGCGTATCCTGCATGCTCAGCGAAACGCCGCCGACCCGGCTGAAGTGAAGCTCAGGTAGGCGCCGCGGAAAAACTGCTCGCCTTCGCAGATATTGTTGAAAAAGCGCTGCTTACTCGGACGGGTGTCAGTGTTGCCTTTGAAGATCAGGAAGATCAGGTTGGAAAACTCTACCCAGCGTGCGTCGACCTTAAAGACGAATTCGGATTGGCCGTCGGAGACGATGGTGGTCACGAGGAAGTAGCCGGAGTTAACCATCGCGCCGGAGAGGCGGAAAAAGAGGCGGCCCTGCTGGAAGTCGGTGGTGGAGGCAAAAAAAGGTGCCGGCGGGAAACTGCACGCAGATCGGCTTCTCAGCCTATTCCGACCACTGATACATCGCCTTGAGGAAATAGGCCTAGTTATCTTTATTGGTGAGAAGTAGCGGGCAACGTAGCACACGGTCAGTTACGGCTTCATGGCATCTAGCCAGAAAAGCGAATATTTCACCGATGCGCCTTTATGCTTGGATCCAAATTTAGTCACCAGATTGATAGGCCATCAGCGGACGCGGGAACATCATGAATTCATAGCCGAGACGATCGGCGTGAATGCAGAAGTCATAATCCTGATGGCGGATATAGCGCATGTCGAACTGGATGCGCGCGGCATCTTTGCGCTTTAGCACCAGCGTGCTGGTTTGCATAAAGCCGTAACAGACGAACAGATATTCCACCACGGTCTCGTTTTTACCCAGCATCTGCATCGGCATCACCTTCAGGAAGCTGCCGTCCTGATAGATATTGACCTAGATCTAGATGACGAATTTGCTTTTGCCCTACGCTTCAAGCTCGTCGATTTTGTGTTTGGTCTCCAGTAGCTTGTCAGGATGCCACTCGTCGCCGGCGTCGGGAAAGCTGATTAGTTGCCGGTCGCCAGCTCAATGCCCTTGTTGCGAGCGCCTGCGCCATGCAGTTTCTCCTCGGAGAGCACCAAGTTGATGCCCAGACCTGATAGCGCACGCCGTTGACCACCACCACCAGCACCGCCGCATCGGCGGATTTGTCGTCAACGATAATCACTTCAAAATTGCGGTAGCTCTGCGCCTTGACGCAATCCAGCGGTGCGATAATCGACTGCGACACGTTATACGCGGGTATTATAATGGAGAAACTGCGACAATAAAAAGGGGCGGTTTGGCCGCCCCGTTATTCGTCAAAGATTAGCTTTTGGTCGGCTTGCCATATTTGTAGTCATAATAGTCGTAGCCATAACCGCAGGCGTTGGTGGCCTTACGCACTACGGCGTTAAGTATCACGTTTTTAATCTCGATGCCGGTCTGCGCGAAGCGCTTGAAGCTGACGTCGATCTCTTTAGTAGAGTTGGTTTCGAAGCGCGCCACCATCAGCGAAGTGCCGGCCAGCTTGTCGATGATCGAAGCATCGGTCACTGCTAGAATCGGCGACATGTCGATTAGGAGCAAGTCCGTAGTTCTTGCTCGCCCATTCCAGCAGCTCGCCCATGCGACGATGCATTAGCATCTGGGACGGGTTCGGCAGCACTTGGCCGCACGGCAGGAAATCGAAGCCGTACGGACCGCGCTGGACACGGTCAGAATCAACATTAACATAATCTTGGCGCTAAATTCTGGCCGGTCGTAGCGCAAATCGTGGTGCTGGCCGCGATTTTCTCACTGGATGCAGTGATCACCGCCGTCGGCATGGTTAATCAGCTGCTGGTAATGATGACGGCGGTGACCATCGCAATTCTGCTGATGCTGCTGGCCAGCAAGCAGCTGACACGCTTCGTTAACCGCCATCCCACCATCGTCATTCTCTGCCTGAGCTTTCTGCTGATAATCGGCTTCAGCCTAGTGGCGGAAGGGCTGGGCTTCATGATCCCCAAAGGCTACCTCTACGCGGCGATGGGCTTCTCGATTGTGATTGAGGCGTTTAACCAGCTGGTGCAGCGCAACTGCCGCCGTGCGCTGTCGATGGGGCGTCCGCTGCGCCAGCGCACGGAGGAAACGGTACTACGGCTGCTGCGCGGCGAAGCGGATCCGCAGAGCGCCTCGCTGATTGCCTACAGCGATCGCCACGCGCTGTTTAATCGCCAGGAGCGGGTGATAGGTGATGATTGCGCAGTTGCTCGGCTTCGCCCAGCGCCACGTCAACAGCATTATGACCTCGCGCCACGACGTCGAACACATCAATCTGGATGACGATCCGACGGAGATCATGGCACACCTCGACCGCAACCAGCATACGCGCCTGCTGATCACCGACCAGAGCAATGAACTGCTGGGCGTAGTGCCACGCCATCGATCTACTACATCAATCGCTGTACCAGCGCGGTCTATCGATTTACGCGCGCTGATCCGGTAGCCGCTGGTCTTTCCAGAACGCCTGACGCTGCTGCAGGCGCTGGAGCAGTTTCGCTAAGCGCGCACCCATTTCGTTCGCCTTCGTGGTGGATGAATTCGGTTCGGTGGAAGGCGTAGTGACGCTGAGCGACCTGATGGAGACCATCGCCGGCAATTTGCCGCTGGAAGGCGAAGAGATCGACGCGCGCTACAACGTGCAGGCGCGCAGGGCGAAGGCTGCTGGATCGTCAACGGCAACACTCCACTGGAAGATTTAGCGCTCTATGTCAGGCTGCCGCTGGATGAGCGACACAGCTACCATACGCTGGCGGGCCTGCTGATGGACAGTTTACAGAATATTCCCACAGAGGGCGAAACGCTTCAGGTCGGCATCTATCTGCTGTGCACGCTGTAGGTGGAGAACCATCGCGTGCAGAAGGTAAAGATCCTGCAACAGCCATAGGATCCCTATTATGAGGTGTAGCCTACGGAGGCAGCAGCTTGCGGAGATTCTCTTTGTCGCTGCTATCCGACTGACGATAGAGCCACTAGTTGAGACGCGACTTCGCCTCGCTCTGCAGCTGCTGACGCAGCAGCTGATCGACCGGCAGCGAGTACTGCACGTTGTTCCAGCAGCCGTAGATGCGTAGCGGAACCGGCTGCTGCTGCTGCGACAGCAGCAGCAGCAGCCGGTCGTCCCCTTTCCAGCCGCTTAGCATCAGGCCAAAGTTGATATCCAGCTGCTGCTGCGCCATATTCACTTCGCCTTCGGCCTGCAACCGCAGACGATCACCCTCGCCCTGTAGCTTGCTCAAGCGCAGCACGCCGTTACTCAGCGTGACATCGCCGTCAATCTGGCGAATGCCTTGGTCGTCGTCTTCGTCGCTACTGACCTTATCGCTGGCGCGCTCGACCGCGCGGCGCACTATCTGCTGCAGATTGATCTGCGCCAGCTTCATGTCGCTGGCGCGCAGCTGTGCCTGGCCGCGCCACTGCCGTTTCGCTGCCGCCAGTGACAGCCCGTCGCCGCCCAGATCGCCTTTCAGCGAGACGTTGCCCTGCAGCGACTGCGGCAGGGCGAAAGCGGCGAGCAGCGGCTGAATAGCGATATTGTTCAACACCGGTTGCAGCGCGACGCGCGTTTCCGGCTGGCGAATATCGACCGTGCCGGGCACGGAGAAATCGCCGTCGCCGAGCCTGCCGCTCAGGGCGCGCAGCGTCATCAGCCCCTGCTGGCTGGTGGCGTCGAGCGCGAAGGATTGCAGGTTCAGACCGTGCCAGACCGCGCTGTCCGCTTTCAGATCCAACGCCAGATCCAGCGCGCTGAGTGGCGAGTCGGCGTTGTTCTGCACGCGCGGCGCGGCGATAACCGGCGCGCGCGCCACCATAGCGCGTTGCGCGCCCGACATCAGGTTGTCGAGGTTCAGCTGGGTGGCGTGCAGCTGCAGCACGAGCTGTTGCGGCTGCATCAGGTTGCCGCTCGCCCCGCCAGACAGCGTGCTGTCATTGGCGGTGAGCTGCATCTGCGTCAGCGCGAACTGCTGCGTCTCAGCGCACCAGCTGCCCTGCGCGCTCAGCGTGCCCTTAATGCCCTGCGGCGGGATAGTAGCGCCGCTCAGCGCATAGTTAAGTTCGTCTATTTTGCCGCTCAGGCGATGCGGATACTGCGCGGCGTCAAGCTGCCCCTTCAGCGACAGCGTGGCGTTTCGCTGATTGCGCGTCACGCTAGTGCTAAGCGCGATCATCGCTTGATGACGCGCGTCCTGATTCAGGTTGAGATTGAAATCGCGGAAGTTATATTCGTCGCCGCCGGGTTGACGCCAGATCAGCAGGCTGTCGACGACGCTAAGCTGGCTGATATCGAACGACCAGCCGCCGACCGGCGCGCTGGCCTCGCTACGCGCGGGCGCCACCGAGGCGTTGTGCGGCAGCTGCTGCGCGCTTTCCGGCATGGCGCGTACCACGGCGTTGCTGAGCATAACTTGGCTGACGCTAAGCTGATGCGACAGCAGCGGCCAGAGATTAACGTCAAGACGCATATTTTCCGCTATCACCAGCGGCTGCGACGCGCCGGGCGCGGTCAGGCCGGTGCGACCGGCGAGAATGCTGAGCTTAGGCCAGACGTGCCAGCGCAGATCGCCGTTCACCTCTAGCCGATAACCACTGCACTGTTCGACCTGTTTAACCATATAGGATCGAAAATCGTTTGGATTGACCATCAGCACTAGCGCGGTCATGCCTGCAACGATGACAACTAGTAAAATGGCCAGCGTGGTTATCACTCTCTTCATCACATCCCCGTGTTCGCGGTTTAATCTTTGTCGATACGACTAGCGACAGCGCTCTGCTGTCCGCGATATTTGGCGTCTTCGCGACGATTATAGGGCCGCGCCGCCGGACCGGAGAGCAGTTCGAAGCTCAACGCGCCGATGAGCATGCCGGGACGCAGCACCAGCGGCAGTTTGCCGGAATTATAGAATTCAAGCACAATGCGCCCCTGCCAGCCCGGATCGATGCGGTGTGCGGTAACGTGCACCATCAGGCCGAGCCGCGCCAGCGAAGAGCGGCCGTCGAGCCAGCCCACCATGTCGTCCGGTATCGTGACCGATTCAAAGGTTACCGCCAGCGCCAGTTCGCCGGGATGGAGGAAAAAGGCTTCGCCTTCCGGCAGCACGATTTCTTCGCTCATCACGCGATCCAGCATAGCGCTGACCTCGTCTTTCTGACCGCTCAAATCAATAAATGCCGCCATGTGGCCGCGGAAGGTGCGAAACTGGTTGCCTAGACGTACATCCACGGTCGCACCGTTGATGCGGCCCACCGGCGGGCGCGGATCGATGGCTAATCGGCCGTTGTCCAGCCAAGCTTCAATGTCGCGGTCACATAATCTCATTTACCTGTACCTGTCTCCATGATAGTAAGTGTAGCGAACCGCCTAAAACGCGCGTAACAGGCGGTTAGCCGCGCGTCTGACCCGACGCGGTTATTCGAAAAACTGGTTTATTTTAGCTTTAAAAATATCAATGACGATGCGGTTTTTCCCGCCGCGCAGCATGGTAATGTCGGCGTACTGCTTCGACGGCTCGATAAACTGCAAGAACATCGGACGCACGGTACCGAACTCATCGAGCAGCCGCGCTCGTTGACGTCGGGCTTCATGCGGAGCATTAGGCAGATATCCAGCGGCATACGACGAAAATCGAGAAGTTCAGCTCCTGACGCAGACGCGCGTCGGTCAACAGCAGGATCCCTTCAAGGATAATCACCTTTTTCGGCTTCAGGTGGATACTGTCGCGCGTGCGGGTATGTTCGACGTAGCTGTAAACCGGCAGATCGATATGATGGCCCGCTTTCAGCGCCTGCAGATGCAGCAGCAGATCGTGATCCATCGCACTGGGATGGTCGTAGTTGGTTTTTACCCTATCTTCCATTGTGAAATGACTCCGGTCCTTATAATGGGCATCTTCCAGGATGACCCCGATATGCTCGTCACCGACCTGGTCACGGATTTTGCGGTAGAGCGTGGTGGCGATTAAACTTTTTCCGGATGCGGAGGCACCGGCAATGCCCACAATCACGTACTAATGATACTTGTCAGTCATACTTTTTAAAGACCTGATGCTGGAGCATGCGCTGTACGCGGATTAGACGTTTTGACGAAGGATGGAATGGAGAGATTTTAGTAGACGCTAAGTATAAAGACTTCATTCTTTTGACGCCAGAGAAAAGCCGCTGATCCTATTTCAGAATTTGCCCTTATCAAACCGCAGCCGTTACCCAATAAACTGGTATGAAACTGATATTGACTGATGCGGCTGGCGCATCAGTCAGCGGAAGCCTGCGTCATTCCCCCGCGACAAGGCAGGTGCGCGATGCCAGCCTACAATAAAGGAAGCTTATGCACTGGAGAACACTAACCTATTTTGGCGACAGCATGCTGCTGATCCCGACCGCGGTTATTATCACGCTGATCCTGCAGTGGAAGAGCGATAATCGCCGCACGGTCTAGTACTGGCTGCTCGCCTCTGGCCTAGCCGGCTTGCTGGTGAGCTTGTCGAAAATTCTGTTTCTTGGCTTCAGCATCGGCAGCGCCCGTTTTAATTTTACCGGCTTTAGCGACCACAGCGCGATGTCGGTGACCCTGTGGCTGGTCTCCGGCCGCTGGTCGAACCGCTGGCGCGGCGCCGCACTCGCCGTCGGCTACTTTATTCCGCTGATAGTAGGCTTTTCACGTCTGGTGATCCATGTACACTCCACCAGCGAAGTCGCGCCCGGGCTGCTGCTCGGCTTTACCCTCAGCTCCGCCTTTCTACTCAGCCAGCGCCGCACGGCGCTAAAGGGGTTTAGCTGACTGCAGATCGGCGTTGCCTTTTTAGTGCCGCTGCTGCTGGGCTGCGCCGCAGACACCGCGTTGGCCAACGCCCTGATACTCGGCCCGGCGCCGGCGAACATGCTGTTTACGCTCATCAATCTGCTGCAGGGCATCGGCGGCGGCATCATGCTGCGCGCACTGCTGAGGCGTCACGCGCCGCTGAACTCGCTGCTCAACTGTTGCACTCTATCCTGTCGGTTGGCCTTCTTACTCTGCTGCTGGACGACCTGCTGGCATTCTGGGTGCTGAACAACAGCGGCAGCGGAATCTTTCCTTAAATCCCCTAAATCCTTTCTTGGCGCCAGCGAGCTAAAGCCGCAGCAGATCAAATCTGGTCTGCGACATGATGCACCATATCCACGCGCAAGGCGAAGCGCAGCTCGGAGATAATCGACCAAGCAATGATTGGCCGGCCTATCAACTTTTAGAGACTCGGCGGCGACGAGGCTAGCGCGCAGGCGCAGGGCATTCTGCTGCACGCCGCTATCAGCGACACCTTGCTGCCGAAGTCGTTCAACGTCCAGCTGCTGACCGACCGCACCACCAATATTCGTGCCTCGGTCACCGATACCCAACACGAGCTGATGCTGGCCATCGGCCTAGTGGTGATGATTATCTACCTGTTTCTGCGCAACGTGCCGGCGACCCTAATTCCCGCGGTCGCCGTGCCGCTGTCTCTGGGGGGGCACCTTCGCCGCCATGTACTTCCTCGGCTTCTCCATTAATAACCTGACGCTAATGGCGCTGACCACCGCCACGCTGATCATAAAAGATCCGGCTGTGCAGAGCCTGACCGCGTTCGTCGGCGTCGATGGCACCAACGCCGCGCTTAACAGCGCGCGTTTGCAATCAACCCCAAGCCGCTGAGCGAGCGCGACGATCGCATCCCGCAGGTGAAGCAGGCTTCCGGGTGTCACGCTCTGGCTGCAGAGCCGGTGCAGAATCTCACCATCGAGACCCAAGCGAGCCGCACGCCCTATCAGTTCACCCTGCAGTTCGGCTTGCTGGAGTCGCTCAGCACCTAGGTGCCACAGCTGCAGCTGCTGGAGGCTCCACGCCAGTCGCCCGCGCTGCACGATATCAGCAGCGACTGGCAGGATCAGAGGCTGGAACGCTTTCGGCCAGCGGCTGATCTCCACCATCTACACCCATGCGAATCAGTATTGCGTGGTGCTGCTGAAGCAGGGCAGCCGCGCCTATGCCGGGGCTGGCAGGGCTGGAGAGCATCGGCCTCACCAGCACCGACGGCGGCAGCGTGCCGCTCAGCGCCATCGACAGAGTTAAGCAGCGACGCACCGCGCTGAACGTCAACTACCTCGACCAGTTCCCGTCGGCGACCTTCTCCTCTAACGTTGCCGACGGCTATTCGCTGGACAACGCGGTAAAGGCGGTCAGCGCGGCGGAAGCGCAGCTCGGCATGCCCTCGGAGCTAATGACCCAGTTCCAAGGAGCAATCTTGGCGTTTGAGGCAACGCTCACCAGCACCGTCCGGCTGCTCGTAGTGGCCATCGTCGCCGTCTATATCGTGCTAAGGATACTCTATGAGAGCTATGTCCATCCGCTGACCATTCTCTCGATGCTGCCCTCAGCCGGGGTTGGCGCGTGTGTTGCAGGGCATTGGCAGCGCGATTATGGTGCCGGTCGGGCGTCTAACGGCGATGAAGATCGTGCCGCGCGAGCAGTATATTATGTCGGCGATGACCTTTGTCACGCTGTCGGGTCAGATTGGCCTACTGGTCGTCCCGGCGCTTGGGAGCGTGCTGGTGGAGTGCGCCAGCTGGCACTGGATCTTCCTGATCAATATTCCCGTCGGCATCGTCGGTGCCACCGCTACCCTTATGCTAATGCCGAACTACTCGATGTAGACGCGTCGCTTCGATTTTATTGGTTTTTTGCTGCTGGCCGCCGGGATGGCGACCCTGACGATGGCACTTGATGGCCAGCGCAGCAGGCGGCAGATCGCTTCTGCTGCTCGGCGCGATGATCCTGATCGGCGTCTTCTCGCTGCTCTTCTATCTGATGCATTCATTCCACAACGACCGCGCGCTGTTCAGCCTGAAGCTGTTCGACAACCGCCTCTACTCCATCGGCCTGCTCGGCAGTTTTTTAGGCTGTATCGGCTGCGGTATGCTGCCTTTTTTTCTGCAAGTCAGCATGGGTTTTACGCCGTTTCACGCCGGCCTGATGATGATCCCGATAGTGCTCGGCAATATGGGCATCAAGCGCGTGGTGGTGCGCATCGTTAACCTGTTCGGTCACCGCAACGCGCTGGTCGGCACCACGCTGGCGTTCGCCGTTGTGCCAGCGGTAACAGCCTGTCCTCGATGATTATGCAGCTGTCGATGAACATCAGCGTTACTCTCGCCGGTCTGCTGCTAGGCGCGTTTGGCCAGGATGCGCTGGGCAGCGCAGCAACAATACCCACAAGCATGTCCGTTATCGCTTACACTTGCAGGGCGCTGATTATCGCCCTGCACGCGCTGGTGTTCTAGCGGGTGCCAAAGGAAACTAGTCAAAACGTCGATCTGCGACGCCGGAGAAAATCATGAAGTCCCCTTTGCGGCTGTGGGTATCAGCGCCAAACTCTTTTTAGCCATTTTGTCCACCTGCATGCTGGTGCTGAATCAAGCGTGGCAACGGGCAGCGGCTCACCATGCTCGGCGACGCGCTGGCCGATCAGTATGAACAGTACGGCAACTGGGATTTCCTGCGCCATAAGGATTGGCTGGTATTCACCATGCTACGCTCGCTGGAGCAGAATCCCGACAGCAATAATCAGCCTGCCGCCGCACGGCTAGCGCACACCCAATTCTGGATTATCGATCAGCAGTATAACTAGCTGGCTGATTGCCGGCCTGTCGACGCTACTAGCGGCCGCGCTGGTCTACCTAGCTGATGTCGCGCGGCCTGCTGGCGCCGTTCAAGCGGCTGGTGGCGTGTGCACCATCTGGCGTCGGAGAATTCCGCCAATGCGCCGAGGTCGACAGCCATGACGAGCTAGGCCAGCTGGCGTAGGACTTTAACCGCCTCGCCAACTCGCTGGAGAAAAACGAAAGCATGCGACGCGCCTTTTATGGCCGATATCTCCCACGAGCTGCGCACGCCGCTGGCGATCCTGCGCGGCGAGCTAGCGATGTAGGACGACGTGCGCAAGCTGACACCGCAGGCGGGCGGCTCGCTGCAAAGCGAAGTTGACGTGCTTAGCAAGCTGGTGGACGATCTGCATCAGTTCTTGCTCTCCGATGAAGGCGCCCTCGCCTATCGCAAGGAGGCCACTAATCTGGTGCAGCTGCTGGAGATCACCACCGGCAGCTTCAACGACGCTATCGCAGCCACGGGCTGACACTGAGGCTGCAGATGTCGGACGAAGCACCATTCTTCGGCGACCCCGGCCGCCTGATACAGCTATTAACCAATCTGCTAACAGCCTGCGCTATACCGACGCGCCGGGCCAAGTCGAGGTGCGGCTCTGGTATGAAGCGCCCTACTGGCAGCTGAGCTTTGCCGACAGCGCGCTAGGAGTGGACACGCCGCAGCAGGCACAAATCTTCGAGCGTTTTTTCCGCACCGAAGAGTCGCGCAATCGTGTCAGCGGCGGCTCAGTGCTGAGGCTGGCGATCTGCAAAAACATCGTCGACGCGCACGGCGGCCATATCGCTGCGGAGCACTCTGATTTAGATGGACTGAAAATTGCGCTACAATTGCCTATGTTGCCCAACCGTAACTGACAATGATCCCCGAAAAAACCGACCCGATGATTCTGGTAGTGGAAGACGAACCGAAGCTGGCGCAGCTGATGATCGACGAAGGCCGCTTCCAAGCGAGCTAGCGCGACCAGCCGCTGGAGCTGACGCACGCCGGGTTCCGGCGCTGAAAACCCTGGCGCTGGTGCCGGGAAAAGTCTTTTCGCGCGAGCAGTTGCTCAACCATCTTTAAGATGACTATCGCTTCGTGACCAGCCGCACCATCGACAGCCACATTAAAAATGTGCGGCGCAAGCTGGAAAACCTCGACGCCGCACAGCTGTTTATCCGCGCCGTCTACGGCATGGGTTATCGCTGGAAAGCGGATCTGTGCTAGTTGATATAGATCAACTAGCTTGCCTACGCCGCACCTTTTGCAGGGCTGTGACTATAACGTTCGCTGCACGTGCCATGCCAAGCGGCATGCTGACCTGACATCAGTAAGAACACTATGAAACCTGAACTGCTTTCTCCAGCGGGAACACTGAAGAATATGCGCTTCGCCTTCGCCTATGGTGCGGACGCGGTCTATGCTGGCCAGCGGTGCTACAGCCTGCGCGCACGCAATCCTCACACCGGTGGTGGAGATGCAGCCGGACGCGCTGATCATGTCCGATCCCGGTTTGATTATGCTGGTGCGCGAGGCTTTTCCGCAGATTTTCCGTGCAGGCGAATTACGGTTAACTGGGCGACGGTGAAGTTCTGGCAGCAGATGGGGCTGATGTGCGTGATCCTGTCGCGCGAGCTGTCGCTGGAGAAGATCGCCGAGAGCCGCCAAGAGGTGCCGGAGATGGAGATCTTCGTACACGGCGCACTCTGCATGGCCTACTCCGGTCGCTGTTTGCTCTCCGGCTATATGAACCAGCGCGATTCGAATCAGGGCATCTGCACCAACGCCTGCCGCTGGGAATATAAGGTAGCGGAAGGCAAGCAGGACGGGATGGGCAATATTGTCGAGGTGTAGGAAGCGACGCTGGCACTAAGTCTGGGCTAGCCCACCGACAAGCTGTTTTTGCTGGAAGAGGAAATGAAGCCGGGCGACATGATGAGCACCTTTGAAGATGAGCACGGCATCTACATTTACATTATGAACTCAAAGGATCTGCGCGCAGTGCCGCACGTCGAGCGCCTGAGCGAGATGAGCGTCCATTCGCTAAAAATCGAAGGTTGCACTGAATCGTTTTACTACTGCGCGCGTACGGCGCAGGTCTATCGTCGCGCCATTGACGACGACGCCGGCAAACCCTTTGATCCTAAACTACTCACCACCCTGGAAGGGCTGACGCATCGCGGTTACACCGAAGGCTTTTTAAGCCGCCACACGCACGACAGCTATCAGAACCACGAGCAGGACTACTCGATTGGGTGGAAGTCACGGTGAAGAATAAGTTTCTGCGCAGCGATCGAGGTGGCGCCTAGCGACGGTCATCGCGTCTGGATGCCAGTACCGCCGGACGTGAGTTAGCGTTCGCCCTGCTGCGTAACTTCACTAACGGCAGCAGCACGCGCGATCGCCATAGCAAAATCACGTCCTGCAAGTAAAAAGGCGGAATTAGAACAGGATCACAGACTGTTACGGCACGCTCCTTTATAGTTGCGCCTGCTGCGAACGACTAACAACTACTAATATAATAGCTGTTATATCAGGAACCACCTCATTCACCCGCCCGGCTCCCCCGTGCGGGTTTTCTTTTTTCCGCTTTTCTTCCATAAATTTTCCCTCCTGACTATGCTATGAGTAGAAATTTTTGTAGGTTTTCAAGGAATGGACAATGGTAAAACAACCGCTTACTCTACTCATTCTGAATGGCAAAGGGGCAAGCAACGAGGATTTGCGGGCGGCGATCGCCACGCTGCGCGATGAAGGGTTCGCTATCACCGTGCGCGTCACTTGGGAGAAAGGCGATGGCGAGCGTTACCTTGATGAAGCTATCCAGCTGGGCGCAGAGACCGTGGTCGCCGGCGGCGGCGACGGCACCGTTAACGAGATCGCCACTGCGCTGGCCGCTGTCGCGGCGGAACAACGGCCGGTTCTGGGCATTCTGCCGCTCGGCACCGCCAACGATTTCGCCACCAGCGTCAGCATTCCCGCCGAGATGGAGCCTGCCCTGCGTCTGGCGGTGCAGGGTAAAGCGTATATTATCGATCTGGCGCGGGTCAATCAAGGTCGCTATTTCATTAATATGGCAACCGGCGGTTTCGGCACGCGCATCACCACCGAAACGCCGGAAAAGCTGAAGTCCGCACTGGGCAGCGCCTCCTATTTTATTCACGGCCTGATGCGGATGGATACGCTAAAGCCCGACAGCAGCGAGATTTCCGGCCCCGGCTTTCAATGGCAGGGCGACGCGCTGACGATCGGCGTCGGCAACGGCCGTCAGGCGGGCGGCGGCCAGTGTTTATGCCCGTCGGCGCTGATCAATGACGGCCAGCTCGATCTGAGCATCGTCACCACGCAGGAGCTGCTGCCTATCCTGCTGCATTCCCTGACCAGCAACGATGACAACCCCAATATCGTCACCGCTAAGCTGACCTGGCTGCGCATCGTCTCGCCGAGTGAGATGACCTTTAATCTGGACGGCGAACCGCTTTCCGGCCGTGAGTTCGAGATTGAGGTGATGCCCGGCGCGCTGAGCTGCCGCTTGCCGCCGCAGTGCCCGCTGCTGGCCTGAGGTAGCGTTCTCGGGCTGTGAAGTAAGCGTTGACGATAAATTCTGTAAATTCTGTGCTAACGCACGCAGCATCGCCCGATCGTAAAGACACAAAGGCGGCATCCCTACCGGCTCGGCCCACGCCGGTACGTACCTCGTCCTCGAGGTACGCCTGTTGCCGGGCCAATGCGCAGCGTTGTTCAAACACTCCCGATGTTTTTGTCCCTAGCGCGTGACGCTTTGATCCTCGGGCCATGCTGATTGCATTTTAACTTTAATGCGGTCTGTAATAGTAAATCCGCGTTGATTGCCGACCGCAGGCAGACCTTAAAATTCTCTCTGTGATTGCCTTGCCGTCTTGTATGGCAGAATAAATACCCATACTTTTTCAGCATTGACTACTGAATAAAGGCCACTAGAGATGAAAATTATTAACGCTGAAGTCTTTGTCATCTGCGCAGGCAGAAACTTTGTTACGTCGAAGATCACCACAGATGAAGGCATTACCGGCATCGGCGACATCACGCTCAACGGCCGCGAGCTGTCGGTCGTATCCTACCTGAAAGATCACGTTTGCCCGCAGCTGATTGGCCGCGACGCGCATCAGATCGAAGATATCTGGCAGTACTTCTATAAGGGCGCCTACTGGCGTCGTGGGCCGGTCACCATGTCGGCTATCTCTGCGGTCGATATAGCGCTGTGGGATATCAAAGGCAAAGCCGCCAATATGCCGCTTTACCAGCCACTGCGCGGCACGCCGCGCAGTGGCGTGATAGTTTACTATCACACCACCGGCCACACCATTATTGATGAAATGATGGACGACTACGCGAAGCACAAAAAGATGAGCTTCAAGGCGATCTGCGCCTAGTGCAGCGGGCCGGGCATGAAAACCACCTACGGCATGGTGAAAGGCAAAGGTCTGGCGTATGAGCCAGCCACCAAAGGCAACTGGCCGGAAGAGCAGCTCTAGTCCACCAAGAAATACCTCGACTTTACGGCGAAGCTGTTCGCCGCCATACGCGACAAGTTCGGCTTCGAAGAGCATCTGCTGCATGCTATGCAGCACCGCCTGACGCCGATCGAAGCGGCGCGCTTCGGCAAAAGCGTCGAGTATTACCGCCTGTTCTGGATGGAGGATCTCACGCCTGCCGAGAGCTATGAAGTGCTTCCGCCTGATCTGCTAGCATACCGTGATGCCGATTGCGGTTGGTGAAGCGTTCAAAAGTATCTGACACTGCAAGCAGCTGATTGAAGAGCAGCTGATTGACTATATCCGCACCACTATCACCCATGCGGGCGGCATTACCGGTATGCGTCGCATCGCCGATTTCGCCTCGTTCTATCAGGTACGCACCGGCTCGCACGGCCCGTCCGATCTTTCGCCAGTCTGCATTGCAGCGGCGCTGCACTTTGACCTTTGGGTGCCGAACTTTGACATGCTGGAGTATATGGACTTCTCCGAGCAGATGATGAAGCTGTTTAACGCCAACTGGACCTTTGAAGAGGGCTATATGTATACGGGAGACAAGGCGGGCCTAGGGATCTAGTTCAATGAAAAGCTGGCGGCGAAATATCCCTATGAACCCGCCTGTCTGCCGGTGGTCCGTCTGGAAGACGGCACGCTGTGTATCGTAATTGAACAACCCGGCGAACTGGTGCTGGGTGGGCGTCCGCTGCCGACGCCCACCGCGGGCGAAGTGCGCGTCAAGGTGAAATACGCTAACATCTGCGGATCCGACGTGCATATTTGGCACGGTCATAACCCTTTCGCAAAATATCCGCGCGTTATCGGCCATGAATTTTTCGGCGTCATTGACGCGGGTGGGCGACGGCGTTGACGTCAGCCATATCGGTGAATGGGTAGCGGTCGATCCCGGGATCAGCTGCGGCCACTGCTATCCCTGTTTAATGAATCGCCCAAATGTCTGCACCAGCTGAGTGTTATCAGCGTGCATCGCGACAGCGGCTTTAGCGAATATGCCGTCGGGCCAGTCGACAATGCTTATGCGCTGCCTGCGACCATTCCCGACAAACTCGCCAGCATGGTGGAGCCATTCACCATCGCTGCCAACATCACCGCCTTCCTTCAGCTACAGCCGCAGAATGTGACGATGATTTACGGCGCCGGTCCGATGGGCCTGACGGCGATTCAGGTGCTAAAAGGCGTCTGTTGTTTTTTCTTGTTTACATCATCAATTACCTCGATCGTGTCACCTTCTGTCTCAACTTACCGCTGATAGAAAAAGATCTAGCGATCAACGCCGAACAGTTCGGCATGATCTTCGGCAACTTCTTCTTAGGTTACGCACTGTTCAACTTCGTCGGCGGCGTCGCTCCGGATCGCTTCGGACCGAAAATCGTGCTCGGCATTGCGGTCGGCATGTGGTCGCTGTTCTGCGATATGACCGCGCTGGCGACCGGCTTCTGGTCGATGTTGATCCTACGCGTGCTGTTCGGCATGGCGGAAAGCCCGATCTGCGACTCCGCCAACAAGACGATTAACGGCTGATTCCCGAAAAAATAGGCCGCCACCGCTATGAGCCTGCTGAGCGGCGCGGCAGCTGGTCCCATTATCGGCTATCTCACCCTCGCCTTCGGCTGGCGCCCGGCGTTCGTGATCATCTGCCTGATTGGACTGGTATGGATGGCGGTCTGGCTGTTCGTCTCGGCGGACAACCCGGCGAAAAGCCGCCACGTTTCTGCCGAAGAGCGCGCGCAGGTCGACAAATTCAAAGCTGAGCAGCCGGACGAAGAGGCGGATCTGGTGCAAGTGTCGCACGGCTTCGGCTACTATCTTCGCCGCCGCCGTTTGTGTGGCGCTGGCGGGTATGGTAAAAAAGAGGTTAACCCTGCGGTGGTGATGATGTTGGTCTCAATTTTCTTCCCCTACATCACCGGCACGATCTGCTGGGAGATTATTCAGGACGCGGTGCACACTATCCATCTGGTGGGCAGCCTGTCGGACATCATCAGTCCGATCGTCACCGGCTTTATCGATACATGACTGAATCACGGGGCTTAGTACGCCCCGTTTGCTATAAGGACGGACTATGTTAGAGATTAATCGCCTTCCCGCCGACGTGCAGCGCCCGCGCTACGATCGCTGCAAACTGAAAACCCGCATGGTGCATATCGGTTC
Source organism: Type-B symbiont of Plautia stali (assembly GCA_001485295.1). Classification (GTDB taxonomy): domain Bacteria; phylum Pseudomonadota; class Gammaproteobacteria; order Enterobacterales; family Enterobacteriaceae; genus Pantoea. The sequence goes on along the minus strand of BBOA01000011.1, from coordinate 50,723 downwards.
CAGCGCGTTACACAGCACCCATCAGGCGCTCTGCAGCGACAAACTGGCGGAACTAGGGCAGCGACTGGAGCTACTGCGAAGTGAACCTCAACAGCGGCGAGCTGATTCAGGCGCTGCGTCAGCAGGATCATCTGTATACCCTTACCGAGATGGCCGGCGACTCGCTGCATACGCGCGTGATCGGCGTGATCACCTCGGTGCTGCACAGCAAAGGCGACGGCATCGAGGCGGTGTCGGCGCCATGAGCCAGTTGGACGTGGCGATCGTTTCTATGACGGCGACGGGGAAAGGCTACCACCACCCGCCAGCGGCGACTTGAATCCAGAGCATCTCATATCATGCACGATTTGGCGCATCCTGATGCGCCGCGCTGCGCGTCGGCTGATACTGGAGCAGCAGGCACCGACGCTGCGCCTGTAGGGCGCGGATTTAACAGCCTACGCCGACTCGCTGATCGCCCGTTAAGCATCGCACTTACCAGATCGCCACCGACGGCACGCAGAAGCTGCCGCAGCGTCTGCTCAACAGTTTGCTGCTGGCATCTGAAAAACGGTAGCAACTGCGATTTGCTGCTGGGCGTGGCAGGCTGGATGCGCTATGTCGGCAGCGTGGATGAGCAAGGCGTGCCCGTCGAGATCCACGATCCGCTCCGCTGGAGGCGGAACTAGCAGAGCACATGCCCAACAGCGCCAAGGGCGCTGTTGGGCATGAAAGCGGTATTCGACAAGGATCTGGCGCAGAATGCGGCAGTAGTGGCGACGCTAACGCGCTTCTGGCTGCAGCTGCGCGCACACAGCGCGCGCCACGGTGTCTGAGGTGGTCAACTCGCTGTAATTGTTCAGTATCAAAAGCGCTGGCGCAGTCGCAGCGCGATGATTAGACTGACACTTTCCCAACGGGCTGGCTGCAGCCAGCCGTAATACGGATATGCTGCATGTCAATCGCCTATACCATCACCACTAGCGAGCCGGTTAACCAGCAGATTTATCGTTATCTGCGTAAGGATATCGTGACCTGCGTCATCCAGCCGGGGTCGCTGCTGTCAGAAAAAGAAGTGTCGGCCCGCTTTAACGTGTCGCGTCAGCCGGTGCGCGAAGCCTTTATCAAGCTGGCGGAGGCGGGACTGGTACAAGTGCTGCCACAGCGCGGCACCTTCGTGCGCAAGATCTCCGCGCACCGCGTCGCGGATAGCCGCTTTATTCGCGAAGCGGTGGAGGTGTCTGTGGTGCGCCGCGCCGCGCTGGAGATTGAGCCTGTGGTGCAGATTGCGCTGGAGCACAACCTGCAGCTGCAAAAAATGGCGGCGGAACGCCATGACAGCCAAGCGTTTCTCAGCCTCGACGATGAGTTTCACCGTCTGATTGCCGAAAGCATCCACTGTGCGCTGGCGTGGGAGACGGTAGAGAATATCAAAGCAGCGATGGACCGCGTGCGCTTTCTGACGCTGAGCGAAGTCTCGCCGCCGGAGAGCCTGATCCAGCATCACGAAGAGATACTGTCGGCGTTGAAAGCACATGATGCCGATGCGGCCGAAGCAGCGATACGTCGCCATCTTCAGGAGATGATTTTTTCTATTACGCTCATTGCCGAGCGCAACAGCGAGTGGTTTGAGTCGCCTTAAACCTGCTCTGAATCTCAGTAAAAAGGCCAGCGCGGTGCTAGCCTTTTTCGTCTCCGTTTATTACCACCAGCGATGAAAATGGTGCATCGGCCCGATGCCGTTGCCCACTTCCAGAGTATCCGCCTCGATCAGCGCCTACTACAGCCAAGCTTTCGCCTCGCGCAGCGTGTTTGCCTAGCCTGTCATTACGCGGACGCAGCACCGCCAGCATGGCGTCGCGACGATCGCGGGTCGGCGTGCCAACATTGATCAGCAACGCGTCGGCCAGCACGACGAACTGCGCAGCCTCTTCAGGATCGATCACCATGGCGGGCGAAGCGTAAAGCGCTAGCAAGACGTTGGCGGTGACGTTCTGCATCACGTCGTTGGTCATGCAAGTGCACTAGTGGCTTACGCTGGACGAAACGGGCAAGAACGAGCGCGAAATGCGCGTCGGAAAAACGTTGAGGTTGGTGGATCACCATAGCTCCCAACCGTCGGACAAGAAGGCGAATGCGGTCGGGCATCTGACTTCCCTACACTGGCATTATCCAGATCAGGTATTACGAGTATTTCTTAGCCCTCACGTAGAAGGGCACCCCAAGTCATTGGTACAAAATAGCTTACTTTTTGCCAGATTAGGGGAAGTTGCTTACTGGTGCAAGCCTGTCTTTCTAGTTATCGCTTCTTCACCGTGAAATACGCCTGAATCCTTCTTTACACTCACCCTAGGTACAAAAAAAAGAGCCTAGTAATGCGAAGCTGGCTTGTGATGCCTTAGCAGTAAAATCTACATACTGTGCAAAGTTTGAGGTGTCACTATAAATAGTCAAAAAACGGATTTTTGCTTAAGTCTAATACGTATTGCGCATAGCGTTATTGCTTGTAAAATAAGCTAACCACAATGATCAAACTTTTATTTTTTAGCTTCAAAGAACTGTGCGAATAAAAATCTGTCTTACCCGCTCGTAAAAATGACGGAAAAGAATATAGGGACCTGAAAGAAAAATACTAAAAGAAGATAATACGGATAGCGTAATTCCCCTTCAGTGCATGGCAGACGGTGAGGTTGTCGCCTAGCGTGTCAACCAAGACTACCTGACCAGCATATACAATAAGCAGACCCTTCAGTATTTAAATCCACCTGTAAACCTGACCCGCAACAGGAAAGCTTATGGCTGGATTTTTACTCCCTGTACATGGGATTAGCGCCGCTTTCCGCATATCTATAAAAGCCTTACAAACCGTGCTCAGATACCCGGCGGACAGCTATGACGCTAGCACATCCGCTAGCGGCGTGGCAGATATCCTACCGGGCAAAGGTTACTTCAACACCGGCAGCAGCGCCATTATTCTGAAAGAGGCACAGTTCCACAACTATGGTAAAACACAGTCGTTTGGTCTGGTTAAATCCCTGAATGATAAAGGCGAAGCCACAGGAGAGGCTTTCTGGGTGACATTGCTGCCTGAGTATATGACTCAGGCCGGGGAACGACACGCGGCCTTGCCTACGTGGATGCAACACGCCATCGCACTGGGCGAGCTTAATAGCATGGTTAAACCGTCTGTCTTTGTCAACATCCTTGCCGGAGATGCAGTGGGCTTTCTGGCAAAAGATATCTACCCTGTGGGAATGGGAAAAACAGATATCCGCTACTTTACCCATATTCAAGTTCTGAGTCCCGATTCACGTATGCCGGATTTTCTCAGCAATCCAAGCAACGTCACAACTGATAAAAATATATTCGTCTGGGGAAACGGCGGTAAGGTGCTGGAGCGTGGTAAATGCAACCTACAGAACAGTGATGGTAAGTCGTAATATTAGATACAGCCTCATGCGTGGATGAGCTAGGATGATGTGGACGAGTTAAGCCAGTATTACCTAACAGAGCGAGAGTTTTTGCGCTATCAGAGCGGTCAGACAGCGACATGAAAAAATCGCTGCGTGAAGGCTGGATACGGGACGCCTGTAGCTGGCTGGCCGAGCGGATTACCCCTGATAAGGGTATGCAGCAGGCAGCAGTGTGCCGTTTCTATCTGGATGATTGCGAGTGGATGAGCTAGGGGCTACTGTTTGATAAAGGTGAATCTGTCTGGCATATGTATCCAATAGTTTTTCTTGATGCTATAAATTTCTCTATACTAGCTCTTGAAGAAGCAAGAGCTAGGGCATTTATGTGTATGCTCCAAGTCGGAGAAGGTACTATTGGGGAAACTGGATATGAAACCTTTTTCGGGGGAAAGTCTTTCATTAATAATTACAACAAAGATTATAGCCATCATTCTCAGATTTCGATTACAAGATCGTCGGCAGCGGTGGCCTACTAAATTATAGTATACACTTAGAATGATCCAAAAATGGTCGTCAGGAGGGCCGAAAGGAACATTATCGATTTTAGCCCCAAATCACAGGATGAATTTTGTGTTCTAATTTTTAGGTATAAAAAAGCTTCTTTAGATAAAATTATGTCTGGTAATATTTATTATACGTTAAACATATTAAGCTATGAATAGGAAGCATTTTCTTAGTATAATCACTATCTTTATGCTGCCGTCAATCGTCGTGTGCGAGACGCGTGGGTTGATGATCGCCATCAGGTTCAACGCCTGTACCACGTCAGGGCAGTTGTGGCATGACAGCGAGTAGTAAGTTTCAAAATGCAGGTCGCTCTCCAGCGCCGCAACCTAGTCCAGCAGGCTCTGCGTCTTTTTCGACGGATGACCGCCGGTCAGCACCAGTGAGGTGAACTCATGACCCATCGGCGAACCGGTAAAGCACGGGCCGCTGTGCGAGCCAAAGTTGGTGATCAGAAAGAGAGTTTGCGCACCGGACGATAGTTCTCTTTGCGGAAGCTGACCTTTTCAGACAGGCTTGCGATATCCGCCAGCAAATCGCGAATTTCCGCTGATTTGGCGCCATCGCCCAAGGTGGCGATCAACTCAATAGGCTTAGTTAATTTCTCAAATTAGGCCTTGAGATGGGTTTTTAATTTAAATTGGTGTCGGGCACCTAGTGAGTTCCTGTCAGAAGAAATCGGGTGCCGCAGCACCCGATAGAGAAAGATCGAAAAACCGGTACGAAATTAGATTTTGCCAACCAAGTCCAGAGATGGAGTCAGAGTTGCGTCGCCTTCTTTCCATTTAGCCGGGCAAACTTCGCCTGGGTGAGAAGCAACGTACTGCGCCGCTTTCACTTTACGCAGCAGGTCAGACGCGTCGCGGCCGATACCTTCAGCGGTGATTTCGGTCGTTTGGATGATGCCTTCCGGGTCAACGATGAAGGTGCCGCGGTCAGCCAGACCTTCCGCTTCGCGCATGATTTCGAAGTTGCGGGTCAGCGCGCCAGTTGGGTCGCCAATCATCGCATACTGGATTTTTGCGATGGTGTCGGAAGAACCGTGCCAAGCTTTGTGGGTAAAGTGGGTGTCGGTAGAAACAGAGTAAATATCTACGCCCAGTTTCTGAAATTCTTCGTAGTGATCAGCCACGTCGCCCAGTTCGGTCGGGCAAACGAAGGTGAAGTCAGCTGGATAAAAGAAGAAAACACTCCATTTACCTTCAACGTCTTTCTCAGTTACGTCGATGAACTCGCCGTTTTTAAACGCAGCATTTTTGAACGGTTTGATTTTTGTGTTAATGATAGACATCTGAAGTCCTCCGCTAAAAGATGCGATGCATGTTACAAAATTTTCGGCCCAATTTCTAATACGCAGTCGTTATCAATCAGATAAACGAAAGCTATCAAACGCGGCAAACCGCACCACTATTGACGCCGCCCCGGCATTCTACACGCAAAGCACCTTAATTTAACGCCGTTTATCTTTTCATAGAAGAACTGCTAATTTTGTAGAGAAGGCGCTAAGGGAGTTTATCCGTGCAGATTCGTTCTTATATCGAAGCCGCTCGTCCATTCCTGCGAACCCTGTTTTTGGCCGTGCGTCGCCATAACTGGCGTTGGCAGCTGGAGGATTTCGATGGGGTTATTCTGAGGGAGACCATCTGGGTGGCTGAGCTGGACGGCCATCGCGTCGGATTTGCCGACGTGCTGGAAAACGACAATTTCTTGCACAGTCTCTACGTCGATCCCGCTTATCAGGGACACGGCGTCGGCAGCTCGCTGCTAGAGAAAGTGCAGGAACGGTTTACCAGCACTGGCGCGTTAAAGTGTTTGCTAATGAACAAGGTGAAAGCGAGCAGGGAAAATATGTGCTGATGCACTTTCCGCTGACGTCCTGAGGCGACGCCAGCGGTGCGCAGACCTACAGCGCGCGGAAGGTGATGTCGCCGGGGATCACCTCACCCTGCCAGTAGAGACGCGCCGCAACCCGGCCTGTCAGCTGGCGGTAAAGCGCGGTAAACTCGCTTTCAGGGCGGTGGATAACAGTAGGCTCACCGTCATCCAGATCTTCGCGCAGGTTGATATGCAGCGGCAGCTGCGCCAGCAGCTGAGTCTGATAATCCGCCACCAGCTTTTGCGCGCCGCCGGTGCCGAAGATCGGCTCGTGGAAACCGCAGTGGCTGCAGATATGCAGGCTCATATTCTCCACCACGCCCAGCATCGACACATTGACTTTCTCAAACATCACCATGCCCTTGCGCGCGTCGATCAGCGCGATATCCTGCGGCGTGGTCACCACAATCGCGCCAGTCACCGGCACGCTCTGCACCAGCGTCAGCTGAATGTCGCCAGTGCCGGGCGGCATATCGAGCACGAGATAGTCGAGATCCAGCCACAGCGTCTCGTTGAGCAGCTGCATCAGCGCTTTACTCGCCATCGGGCCACGCCACACCATAGCGTTATCGTCGGTCATCAGATAACCGATGGAGTTGGTGGCGAGGCCGTGCGCCATAATCGGCGCCATATGGGTGCCATCGGGCGAGGTGGGACGCTCATGCTCGGTGCCCAGCATATTCGGCACCGACGGGCCGTAGATATCCGCATCGAGAATGCCGACGTGCGCCCCTTCCGCCGCCAGTGCCAGCGCCATATTGACGGCGGTGCTCGACTTACCGACGCCGCCCTTGCCGGAACTGACAGCGATAATATTTTTCACGCCGTTCACGCCAAGCTGGCCCTTAACGCGCTTCAGCGTGGCGATATCGTGTCGCAGCCGCCAGTCGATCGCCTCGGAGCCGGTCAGGCGTAGCAGTTTGGCGCTAGCCTGCGTTTTCAGCTCTTCAAACCCGCTCGCCCAAGCGAACGGCATCAAAAGCTCGATATGCAGCTTGCCGTCCAGCAGAGCCACATGATGCAGCGCTTTCAGCGCGATGAGATTACGTTCGAGGGTCGGATGCCGGAAGCCGCTGAACACGCCCATAACTACGGCGCGCAAGGCTTCAGGTGAATGTGATGTCCAGGATTGTGCTGTCATCCCCACTCCTTGTTATTGTTATTTTCTCTGTCGCTGGGTTCAGCGGTAACACAACATCATATCAGATGTCGTCGTGGTCGACGCTAGGCCGCCCTTGTGTTTACGTCCACTAGGGCATGAGTTACCATCTAAGCCCATTTTTTCAATCAACAGAAAGCTACGCAAACTATGACTCAAGTCGCTAAAAAAATAATGGTAACGTGCGCCCTGCCGTACGCAAACGGATCGATCCATCTCGGTCACATGCTCGAGCATATCCAAGCAGACATTTGGGTGCGTTACCAGCGAATGCGTGGCAATCAGGTCTATTTCATCTGCGCCGATGACGCGCACGGCACGCCGATTATGCTGAAAGCACAGCAGCTGGGCATACCGCCAGAGCAGATGATCGCCGACATGAATCAGGAACATCAGGTCGATTTCGCCGGCTTTAACATCAGCTACGACAACTACCACTCAACGCACAGCGACGAGAACCGCGTGCTGTCGGAACTGATTTACACGCGCCTGAAAGATAACGGTTTTATTAAAAACCGCACTATCTCTCAGCTCTACGACCCGGAAAAAGGCATGTTCTTGCCGGATCGTTTCGTTAAGGGCACCTGTCCGAAATGCAAATCGCCGGATCAGTACGGCGACAACTGCGAAGTATGCGGCGCGACTTACAGCCCGACCGAGCTGATCGAGCCGAAGTCGGTGGTTTCCGGCGCGACGCCGGAAATGCGCGACTCTAAGCATTTCTTTTTCGATCTGCCGTCGTTCAGCACCATGCTGCAGGCTTGGACGCGCTCCGGCGCGCTGCAGGAGCAGGTGGCGAACAAAATGCAGGAGTGGTTCGAGTATGGCCTGCAGCTGTGGGATATCTCGCGCGACGCGCCCTACTTCGGCTTCGAGATCCTAGATACGCCGGGCAAATACTTTTACGTTTGGCTGGACGCGCCGATCGGCTATATGGGCGCGTTCAAGAACCTGTGCGACAAGCGCGGCGATCTCGATTTCGACGAGTTCTGGAAGAAAAATTCCACCACCGAGCTGTATCACTTTATTGGCAAGGATATCGTCTACTTCCACAGCCTGTTCTGGCCAGCGATGCTGGAAGGCAGCGACTTCCGCAAGCCCAACAATCTGTTCGTGCACGGCTACGTGACAGTGAAAGGCGCCAAGATGTCTAAATCGCGCGGCACCTTTATTAAGGCGAGCACTTGGCTGAAGCATCTGGATGCTGACAGCCTGCGCTACTACTACTCCGCCAAACTCTCCTCGCGCATCGACGATATCGACCTTAACTTAGAAGATTTCGTGCAGCGCGTGAACGCCGATATCGTCAACAAAGTGGTGAACCTAGCGTCGCGCAATGCCAGCTTCCTGACTAGGCGCTTTAACGGTCAGCTGTCAGCCGAACTGGCGGATCCGGCGCTCTACCAGACCTTTGTCGACGCTTCTGAGAAGATCGGCGACGCTTGGGCAAGCCGCGAGTACAGCCGCGCCATTCGCGAAATTATGGCGCTGGCCGATCTGGCGAACCGCTACGTGGGCGAGCAGGCGCCGTGGGTGGTGGCGAAAGAAGAAGGACGCGACGCCGACCTGCAAGCGATCTGCTCAATGGGCATCAACCTGTTCCGCGTGCTGATGACTTGGCTGAAGCCAGTGCTGCCTAACCTGAGCGAGCGCGCCGAAGCGTTCCTCAACAGCGAATTACGCTGGGATGCCATCTCGCAGCCGCTGCTCAATCATCAGGTTGCCCCGTTTAAAGCGCTTTATGGACGTATCGAAATGACCAAAATCAACGCGCTGATTGAAACGTCGAAAGAAGATGCCGCAGCGGCCAGCCAGCCGGCGACCGGTCCGCTGGCGGACGCGCCGATTGGCGACACCATTACTATTGACGACTTCGCAAAAGTCGATATGCGCGTGGCGCTGATCGAACACGCTGAGCTGGTGGAAGGCTCCGATAAGCTGCTACGTCTGCAGCTCGATCTAGGCGGCGAGAAGCGCCAGATCTTCTCCGGCATCCGCGCCGCCTATCCCGATCCGTCGGTGCTAATCGGCAAGATGACGATTATCGTCGCTAACCTTGCGCCGCGTAAGATGCGTTTCGGCGTGTCGGAAGGCATGGTATTATTAGCCGGTCCAGGCGGAAAAGATCTGTTCGTGTTCTCCGTCGATAGCGGCGCGCAGCCGGGCATGCAGGTTAAATAGAGTCACGCGCCCTATAGTGGCTCGCACAGCGGCATTGCGCTGCGCACCACGACGGGCGCACTGGTCACCGAACGCTACGCCGAGAACGCCGCCTTCAACCCCAGCCTGCCACCGCTGCAGGCCGCGCTGATCCTGCTCAATATGCAGGGTGAAACCTGCGAAAACATCGAGGCGGCCGAGCTGCCCGAGGTGGAGAACGCCACGCTCGATCATTTCGCCGCGATGCAGGTGACTCTGGCCGCGCCAGGATGCATACAGCTGACGCGCGTGTCGCTGCGCAAAGTCTGAGGCGCAGCACCAGCTTTTCAACACTTACAATATCTTTTATTTACAAAAGCTGTACATCAGCGAGAAATTTCATAGGATCGTGCGCCAGTAACACAAAAAAGAACGACTGGCGTCTGAGCTTTGCCAGACAACACCGCAACCGGAGCATCCATTCATGGAACATGAGTACGAAAGTAAGCGTCCACTGTACATCCCCTACGCTGGCCCGATCCTGCTGGAATTCCCCCTGCTAAATAAAGGCAGCGCCTTCTCGCTGGAAGAGCGCAACGAATTTAACCTCAACGGCCTGCTGCCTGAAGCGGTCGAGAGCATTGAAGAGCAGGCAGAGCGCGCCTGGCGTCAGTTCCAGGACTTTAAAAACAATAACGATAAGCATGTCTACCTACGCAATATTCAGGACACTAACGAAACCCTTTTCTATCGCCTACTCGACAACCATCTCGAAGAGATGATGCCGATTATATATACCCCGACCGTCGGCGTGGCCTGCGAACACTTTTCCGAGATCTACCGTCGCGCGCGCGGCGTTTTTATCTCCTACCCCAACCGCGATCGCATTGAGGATATGCTGCAAAACGCTACCAAGCAGAACGTAAAGGTGATCGTGGTGACCGACGGCGAGCGTATTCTCGGCCTCGGCGATTTGGGCATCGACGGCATGGGCATTCCCATCGGCAAGCTGTCGGTCTATACCGCCTGCGGCGGCATTTCGCCGGCCTATACGCTGCCGGTGGTGCTGGACGCCGGCACCAACAACCAGCAGCTGCTCAACGACCCGCTATATATGGGCTGGCGTCATCCACGCATCATTGGCGAAGAGTATGACGCGTTCGTCAACGACTTTATCCAGGCGGTAAAACGCCGCTGGCCGAACGTGCTGCTGCAGTTTGAAGACTTCGCGCAGAAAAACGCCATGCCGCTGCTGCAGCGCTATCGCGACGAGATTTGCTGTTTTAACGACGACATTCAGGGTACCGCCGCCGTCACCGTCGGCACGCTGGTCGCCGCCAGCCGCGCCGCAGGCAGCCGCTTGTACGAGCAGAAAGTGGTGTTCCTTGGCGCAGGCTCTGCCGGGTGCGGCATCGCCGAGCAGATTATCGCGCAGATGAAGTCGGAAGGATTAAGCGACGAAGAGGCGCGCGCCCGCGTGCTAATGTTTGACCGCTTCGGCCTGCTGACCGACAAGCTGCCTAACCTGCTCGACTTCCAGAGCAAGCTGGTGCAGAAGAGTGATAACCTGAAAGCATGGGACACCGCTAGCGATCCCATCTCGCTGCTCGACGTGGTGCGCAACGCGCGTCCCGATATTCTGATCGGCGTCTCCGGCCAGCCGGGACTCTTTACTGAAGAGATTATTCGCGAGATGCACAAGCACTGCCCGCGTCCTATCGTAATGCCGCTCTCTAACCCGACCTCGCGCGTGGAAGCAACGCCAGCAGATATCATCGCCTGGACGGACGGCGCAGCGCTGGTCGCTACCGGCAGCCCCTTCTCGCCGGTGAGCTGGAAAGGCAAAACCTATCCGATCGCACAGTGCAATAACTCCTATATTTTTCCCGGCATCGGCCTTGGCGTTATCGCTGCCGGCGCGACGCGCGTCACCGATTCGATGCTGATGATGGCAAGCCGCGCGCTGGCGGACTGTTCGCCGCTGGTGAAAGAAGGCGAAGGTCCGGTGCTGCCTGAGATCAAAGATATCCAAGGCGTGTCGAAGATTATCGCCATGGAGGTCGGCAAAGCCGCGCAGCTGGCGGGCGTTGCGGTGGTCACTTCGGAAGACGTGCTGTCGCAGGCTGTCGCCAACAACTTCTGGCTGCCGCAGTATCGCCACTATCGTCGCACCTCTATCTAGCCCATTCTCGCCGGGCCGTTTTAAGGCCCGGCCACTGAAAAAGCTATCAGCCAGCGGGCGTTATCTTGCTTCAGCGCAACTCCTCAAGTAGTCTTGACGCACCGATTTTTCCTGACCCGAGCTTACGCGTATGTTGAAACGCGTTCTTATTGGTCTTTTATTCATCATCTTACTAGTGGTGGCTACCGCGCTCGGCCTAGATCGCTGGATCAGCTGGAAAACCGCTCCCTATATCTATGAAGAGGTCGCCTCGCTACCGCATCGTCAGGTCGGCGTGGTGCTGGGCACGGCGAAGTATTACCGCACCGGCGTCTATAACCAGTATTATCTCTATCGTATTCAGGGCGCTCTGAACGCCTATAACAGCGGCAAGTTGAACTATCTGCTGCTGAGTGGCGACAACGCCATGAGCAGCTATAACGAACCCATGACTATGCGCCGCGATCTGATTAAAGCGGGCGTCGATCCTCAGGATATCGTGCTAGACTATGCCGGTTTTCGCACCCTCGACTCTATCGTGCGTACGCGCAAGGTGTTTGACACCAACGACTTCATCATCATCACTCAGCGTTTTCACTGCGAGCGCGCGCTGTTTATCGCCCTGCATATGGGCATTCAGGCGCAGTGCTACGCGGTGCCGGCGCCGAAGAATATGCTTAGCGTGCGCTTCCGCGAGGTGGGCGCGCGCCTCAGCGCGCTGGCCGATCTCTTTGTGAGGAAGCGCGAGCCGCGCTTCCTCGGCCCGCTAGTGCCGATCCCGGCAGTGCATCAGGTGCTGGAAGATGCGCATAGATATCCGGCGGTGACGCCGGATCAGCTGCTTGAAAGCGAGCAGAAAGCGCGGAAATAGGAAGAGCGGCCCGCAAGGCCGCTCCTGAAAAATCGATAATGTACTCACGCGGATGACAGGATTCGATCGCAAAGTCGCTCAAGGCATCCCTGCTCGCTCGTCACGCGACATCCCTGTTGCGGGACGCTTTGCTCTTCGAGCCCTGCCGCCCGCGTTTTGACGCCTAGGCTGTTTGCAGCAAACCTGAGCGATACCTTTGACTTACTTCTTACGCGGATACTTTCAGCGAGTCCATCGCCACAGCGAAGATAATAATGCCACCCTTGATAATGTACTGCTAGTAAGGATTAATGCCGATATAGGTCAGACCATAGTTGATTACGGTAAAGGTGATTACGCGGGTCGCCACGCCCGCTACCGTACCCACGCCACCGGCAAAAGAGACGCCACCTCACGCACGCCGCGATGGCGTCCAGCTTATACATAAAGCCGAGGTTGTTCGTGGCGCTGCCGATACGGCCCCTTCCAGTATGCGGCCGAAGGCGTAGAACACGCCGGAGAGCGCATAAACTAGGATCAGGTTGAAATTAACGTTAACGCTAGAGACCTTAGCCACTTCCGGGTTGCCGCCGATAGCAAAAATGTTCTTGCCGAAGCGGTTTTTATTCCACAGGATCCAGACGAAAATGATGGCGATATGGCGATAATCGCGTAGAAGGTAATATACGACAGCTTGAAGTCGCCAAAGCGGAAGAAGCCTTGGGCGAATTTCGAGAAGCCGCTGTCAAACCCGGCAATCGGCGATGCGCCGACGAAGTCGTATAATAGAGCGAGTTGATGCCATAAACGATAATCATGGTGCCGAGCGTGGTAATAAACGGTGTTACCTTGAGGTAGGCGATGATTACTTCGTTCAGCAGGCCAATTAGGCCGCCCATGACGCACACCACCAAGATCCCCAGTGGGATCGGCACGGTATCCAGCGTTGGGAAAACCTTGTTGGCGTTCTCGCGTTCTCCATCAACTGCAGCAGCGTCGCCGCCACCACGGCCGCCAGACCCCCTGATGACTGGCCGATAGGTCGGTGCCCTGCGTAACGATAAGCCCCGCCACGCCTAGCGCGATAATAATACGTACCAACGACTGGTTAAGACATCAGGCTTAAAAATGTCGGATCCTAGAAAATAATAAGAGGTCGAAGCGGTAGAACTGCGTGGTGTAGATCAGCGTCCGTAACAGATAAGTTGCTCAGCACCATACGTCCAACGCACTGAATCGCCCGGCTGACGCGCCAGCGGGCAAGCTGCCGCCAGTAGGCCAGAATCTGCACGGCAGAGCCGAGGCTGATAAACGTGCTAGCGAGGTCGCGTGACAACCTTCAGATAGAAAGCGCTCCAGCGAAACGACCATTGCAGCATCCACTGTGACGCCACCCCAAAGAGCACGATGGCATAAGCCTGCCGTCAGCAGAAGCGCGGCGCAGCGGCGATAGTGTTCGCGCTGAAGCCGACGGTCAGCCAGCCGCAGCGCAGCAGCGACGCGCCCATCATCATCAGCCTAGCCAGCGGCCAGCTATACTGCGACGCCAGCGCCATCAGGCTGGACGCGAGATGGTCAAGCCGATTCTAGCGCCGCCTCTCAGCAGCCGCCAGCCAGCTTCCAGCAGCGTTCATATTCGAGATCGGCCGCGCCCGGCATCCATGAATGGTTCGGCTCAAGATCGGAGATGGATCCGAAGATCAGCAGCACGCTACAGCCTATGAGGTAGAGCAGCGCAGCAGTGTGAGACAGGTCGCGCGTTGAGGGTGCGTCGCGCAGCATACGCTAGACAATCAGACCGACGATGGCGTAATCCAGCAGGATGTCCCCTTGCGTGGAACAGGCTGATGAGCGCTAGCAGTGTCAGGCGCGCCGAGAGCCAGCGGCTGCCGCACGGCAGCCGCAGCTTGTAAACCGGCGCCGAACAGTAGGGTAAACAGCGTCAGAAACTTCAGCTGTGCAAAAATATCGAGCACTACCCAAGTCCAGACCTCGCGCCGGTTGCAGGTTCGCCATGCAGGCGGGATGTAAGATAGGCGGCGGAAGGTAAGGCGAAACCGACGATATTGAACAACAGGATGCCAAGAATGGCGTAGCTGTGAATAAAATCCAGCGCATGAATAACGTTGCATATCGATCCCTGTTGGTGTGAAGCACCGCCGCCTAACGACAAGCGGCGGCTAAGGCTGCCAGTAACGTTTAAATATGGCGCACCGCGCGCAGGAACTCCTGACGGGTGTTCTGGCTCGACTTAAACAGGCCGCCCAGTGAGGTGGTGGTGGTGGTGGTGGTGGTGTCTTTCACGCCACGTGCCTTCACGCAGTAGTGCACCGCGTCGATAGAAACCGCGACGTTGTTGGTGCCGAGCAAAGTCTGCAGCGCTACTAATACTTGCTGGGTCAGCCGCTCCTGCACTTGCGGCCGCTGGGCGAAGAACTGCACGATACGGTTGATCTTCGACAGGCCGATCACCTTCTCTTTCGGAATATAGGCCACGGTGGCTTTGCCGTCGATAATAACAAAGTGATGCTCGCAGGTGCTGGTCAGCGTGATATCGCGCACTGTTACCATCTCGTCCACTTTCATCTTGTTTTCGATGACGGTGATTTTCGGGAAATTGGCGTAGTCCAGACCGGAGAAGACCTCGTCCACATACATTTTGGCGATGCGATGCGGCGTCTCCATCAGGCTGTCATCCTCAAGATCTAGACTCAGCAGCTGCATGACTTCGGTCATGTAGCTAGCGATCAGGTGCTTACGGGTTTCATCATCCATTTCACGCGTTGGCGCGCGTAACGGTGTCTCCAAGCCTCGCGCCAGCAGCGCTTCGTGGACCAAGATCGCTTCCTGACTCAGGGTGCTCATCGTACTCATCTCCGCAGGTGTAACACCCGCCGGAGAGACCGACGGGTTCAAGTCTGAGTGCGTATTGTGAAGCTTTCCATTGGGGTAATCCAGTAATCAATCCAATTGGCGATGAAAGCTTTTCATAACGATCGTCGCCAGACCAGCAGACCGTCTGTAGCCAGCTAGGCGATCCACAGCGCAGGCTCCAGCCGATGTAGCAGCCCGGTAGAGAGCGATGACAGCACCGGTCTCACCAGCTTGCCCGACCACATAGCAGTGGTCAGCAGCCCGCCATATAGCGCGCGTGCTGCGGCGCCAGCTGCACCACGAGCAGCGCACCGATCAGCAGGCCGCTGAAGCCCGGCAGCCCCGCCCAGTGCCTGCGCCCAGAGCACCAGCACCAGCCGTCGGTTGTTGCTAGAGAGGCCGCGCATCGCAATGCCCAGCGTGATGCCCGTTATCGCCGCGCCGCCGAAGATCGGCTAGACGAACTGGGCGAATGCGCCATCGAGAAAGCGCGCTGCCGCCATCTGAGACAAAAAGGTAGCGGGCAGGATGCGGCTGTGCTAGCTGGAAGAGGAGATCGGCGTCGACCTGTTTATCCGCGAGAAACAGCGTATTCGGCCGTCGCCGATGGGCCACAACTTTCTCAACTATGCACAGCGTATTCTGACTCTAAGCGATGAGGCGCTGAGCATGGCGCGTACGGGCGAACCGGCCGGAAACTTCGCGCTCGGCTCGATAGAGGGCACCGCCACGACGCGCCTGCGGGCTTGCTGTCGGCCTAACTAAAGCCTAGGCGCAGCCATACCGGACACCAGCCCGTGCGGCAAGGCGGTCGCCAACGACGAGGGTTACGATCTGGGCTAGGACACGGGATTTTATCTCAACGCCACCCAAGCGCCCTAGTCGGCGCATTATCTTATCGCATGTTCGACCGATTATCGGGCATTCGATGGGCAGACACGGCGCGCTGGTGCTGGCCCTGCGTCTCGGTAACCGCTTCGCCTCAGCGTCGGCCTTTGCGCCTATCGTCAATCCCAGCGAGATGCCCTAGGGGCAAAAAGCGTAGCGCCTATCTGGGCGAGGATCGCGCAGCCTAGTGCGAATACGACAGCTGCGCGCTGATGCGCGAAGTGCAGGCGCGTTTTCGATCAGGGCGACAGCGATCAGTTCCTGGCGGATCAGCTGCAGCCGGAGCGGCTGGATGTGGTGGCAAAAGAGGTTGGGTTCCCGCTGACGCTGCGCGTGCCGCCGGGCTATGACCAAAGCTACTACTTCATCGCGACCTTCGTCGAGGATCATCTGCGCTTCCATGCGAAGTATCTGCTAGTGTAGCAAATTCAGGGCCGCGATGTGGCCCTTTTTCTTAAATCAATTCCGAGCCGACCAGCCCGTCAATCATCACCTGCGGCATGCCCTGCGAGCAGTGCTCGATGCGTCCTTTCACGCCGTAAACCTGCGCCAGCGTCTCTGGCGTAATCACCTGATCCGGCACGCCATCGGCTATCAACGCGCCCTCTTTCAGCATTAGCGCATGGTGCGCATGACGTAAGGCGATACTGATATCATGTACCACTACTACGGTAACGATATTACGCTGGGCGGTTTCGCGCCGCACCAGATCCATCACGTGAAACTGATAGTTGAGATCCAAGGCGCTCAGCGGCTCATCCAGCAGGAGCAACCCCGGGCGACGGATCAGCGACTGCGCTAGGCTGACCAGCTGTTTCTGACCGCCTGAAAGCTGATCGAGATAGCGCATCGCCAAATGCGAAATGCTGAGCTGCTCCAGCAGATACATCACTTCCGCTTCGCTAGCGGCGTTATGCAAACCGCCGGAGGCGCGCTGCGCCACGATAATCGACTCCAGCACGTGCAGATGCACGCCCGCCGGCAGCGACTGCGGCAGATAAACTACGCGCTGGGCGCGAAGGGCGAACGGTTGCTGCATCAGCTCTTCGCCGTTCAGCCACAGCTCGCCCTGCCCTTTGTTCAGCCCACCCAGCGCGCGCAGTAGAGTCGATTTGCCGCAGCCGTTCGGCCCCAGCAGCATGGTGATCTTGCCGCGCGGCAGTAGCGCCACGCTGAGATCTTCGATTACCTTGCGTTTGGGATAGCCCGCCGTAAAGTGCTTTAGCGTTAGACCCTGATTCATACATTCCCCCGATGGCGCAGAATAATGCTCAGGAAGAACGGCACGCCGACCAGCGACGTGACGATGCCGACCGGAATAATCACGCCTGGAATAAGGTTCTTCGAGGCGACCGACGCCATTGAAAGAACCAGCGCGCCGGTCAGAGCGCTGGAAGGCAGATAGTAGCGATGATCTTCGCCGAAGATCATGCGCGCGATATGCGGCGCCACCAGCCCGATAAAGCCGACCGGCCCGACAAAGGCGACGGTCAGCGCGGAGAGAATGCTTATACGCAGTAGCGTTGCCAAGCGCAGGCGGCGCACGTCGATGCCAAAGCTCACCGCACGATCTTCGCCGAGGCGCAGCGCGGTCAGCTTCCAGCTACTGAGCAGCGAGAACGGCAGCAGCAGCGCGAACACGGCGCTTAGCACGCCGAGCTTCTCCCAGGAAGCGCGCGCTAGGCTGCCCATGGTCCAGAACACCAGTCCCTGCAGGGTATCTTCGCTGGCGATAAACTGGATCATCGACACCAGCGCGTTAAAGGTGAACACCAGCGCGATGCCGAACAGCACCACGCCTGAAGTAAACACTCGCGTCCAGCGCGTCACACCGTCGAGCATTAGCGCGGCGAACAGCGCAAAAACAAAGGCGTTGGCGGAGATCAGCCACTGATCCGGCACCCCGGGAATGCCGATACCGAGAATAATCGCCAGTGCCGCGCCGAAGGCCGCTGCCGAGGAGACACCGAGGGTAAAGGGGCTGGCAAGCGGGTTGTTGAGGATGGTTTGCATCTCGGCACCTGCCAGTCCGAGACAAAAGCCGACCACCACCGCCATCAGCGCATAGGGCAACCGAATGTCCCAGACGATGACGCGCGTGCCAGCGTCAACCGTGGCGGGATGAAGCAGAGACTGCCACAGTGTCGATAGCGATAGGCCAGCTGGGCCAAGGGTAAAGTCCAGCATCAGCGAGGCGGCAATCGTTAGTACCAGCACGGCAATCATCAGAATGCGACGCCGTAACACCTGATGATAGCTACCCATAGCGCCCTGCGCGAGCAAAGTTGAGTCTGTCATAAAATGCTTGTTTTAGGAGTTCGGTCGAAATCTCTGCCACAGTAGAGCAGATGATAATAATTATTAATTCTTCAACCTAAACAAAACGGCATCCTGATAAAAAAGCGCAGCCAAGCCGCGCTTACGGTACTAATGCTGGTGACAAGGCCCGATGGTAAAGGAAACCCATTTCCCTATGGATTAGCCTCGCCTTCCTAGCTTAGACACTTTGCTCTTCGGGCTTCGTCACCTGCGCAGTTAGTTATCTGGGAATTCTATTTCACTGTACTTCACGAAGTGGGTGCCGCGCGTCAGCTTGTAGCCCATCCAGATAAGCAAAAACAGCGGAATGCCGATATAGATAGCGGCGACGCCTTACCAGTCGATACTGTCGTCCAAGAAGACTTGGTAGTTCTGCCCCAGCGTGATGATCAGGTAGAGCATAAAGGCGAAAATCGGAACGAGCGGGAAAAAGCCGGAGCGGTACGGCAGATCTTCAAGGCTGCCGCCCTGTTTGATATAGTCGCGACGGAAGCGATAGTGGCTGATGGCGATGCCGAGCTAGGCGATAAAGCCGGTCATGCCCGAGGTATTCGGCAGTCACAGATAAACTTCCTGATTACCGAACTTCGAGGTCAGGAAGCAGAGGCCTGCCATCACGGTGGTCGCCACCAGCGCCTCGCGGCTACTGTCGAAAATAATGCACGGGCAGTGAGTGCGCAGTTCGCTCATCCAGCGGGTAAAGGCTTCCGGCTACACGCCTGACGACAGGCTGCCGCTGAAACACACCATATCGAACTGGCCTAGCCAAGTGAGGGAATCGCTGGTAAAATGATCCCAGTCCTGCTGATTTACCTCAAAGCCGGAGAAGTTAAGGTCGGTTACGTAGTTGTTCTGCTCGGTGAGCTTCACGTTGATGCGCGTGCGACTGGGCACCACCTGAAAACGGTTGGTGATGCCCAACTCGCTGAACAGCTGCCGAAAGCCGTCCTGATTCTCTTTGCCGAGAAAGCTGCCTACCGTCACGTTGATGCCGAGATCTTTCAGCACCTTCGCCACGTTAACGCCTTTACCGGCCGCGTGCAGGCCGGTGATTTTCACCAGATTCACTTCGCCGTGCTCGATCTCCGGGGTAAAACCTACCAGATAGTAAGCGGGGTTCAGGGTAATGGTTGCGACACGTCTGCTCATGCTACACCCTCGCCCAGACCGGAATTGATCACCTCTTCGATGGCGTTAAGCGCCTGCTGCGCATCTTCGCCGTTGGAGGTAAAGCGCCGCCGATGGCCCTTCTTGACGCCCATTGCCACCATCTTCATCAGGCTGCGGCCGTTGGCCGGCTTGCCGCCGCTGTCGAGGTTGGTGACGGTAATATCGCTGTTGAACTGTTTGATAATGCTCACCAGCACCGTGCCGGGACGCTCATGCAGCCCATGTTCGTTGCGAATGGTGAACTCGGTGCTCAGCACTTCGGCCTGCTCGTCCACTTCGCTGGTCAGCAGCGCGCGCATATCTTCCGCCGAGGCGGTTTTCAGCTGCTCTCCGACGTTGTCGTCGCTCAGCACGTGCATCAGTTGGCGCAGCAGCGCCAACTGCTCGTCAGATTTCGCGGCGATGCTGATTCGCCATGTACGCGGTCTGCTCCTCTCCTCGCCCCAAGCAACGCCTGCGGAAACTGAAACACCTGTAGGTCAGTTTTCTGCACCAAGTCGCGTGTGTCGGTGGTGCCGTGCGAGATGACGATGCCGTTGCCCAAAAAGGTTGAGGTCTGTTGCTCGCGTGCCAGCATGCTGTTAACATAGCCTTCCACCACGTTGCCCGCTGAAGTCAACGCCACTGCGACCTAGCGGATCACCTCTTCATTTCGTGCGCTGGCTCCGGTGCGGATGGCCTGCAATTCGAGCTGGAACATAAATTTTGGTACAGCGCACTAGGCCATGCAAGAAAATGTGTCGCAGATTTTTGACGTTACGCACATTTCAAACTGAGAAGGGAAAACGATAGCGAAAGAAGCTGAAAGGCGTGCTGTAAAAGCGCGACGGTTGAGGATAAAAACCTCAGCTATTTCAGCTCACTCAATGCGCGGTATCCGCTCCCAGCTTCAGCAGATAGATTATGGCGTCGCGGCGCGTCTCGCCGCACATGTCACGCGGCAGCTGCAAACCGTGGATATAGAGATCGTCGATACCGCGCCAAGCATTAAAAGCGCCTCTGCCAACGCGCGCACCAAGCCTGCCAGCATGAGCACCGGTCTGAGCATTCAGGTGCCAGAATATCTCAGTAACGGTAAGCGTATCCGTATTCATATCGCCGAGCGCCTCTACTACTTACTACTATATGAGCCTATGAGCCACGCCGATTAGCAGACGCAAAACATGTTGTAAAGTAACATTAATGACCGCCTTCGCGGCCATTCTCGTTTAACGGAGGCACCTAGCACGGCGCTTCTCAACCTTATCACCGGCTTTCTCGGCAGCGGTAAAACCACCACGCTGCGCCATCTGCTGGCCACAGGAAAAACGAAGGCCAAGTCTATGCCGCCTGCGGCTGGCTGTTTGACGGCGATACGCTGTTCGACGACGACGCGTTGCTCGGCCTGGACGCGACAGACGCCGGTTGAGCGCATTAAAGGCGGTGCTGCGCACGCCGCAGGGATTGCTCTGTCTCAACGCGGCCAAGGCGGCGACGTGCAGGCGGAGAATCTGGCAGAGACGCCATCCAACAGCCGCATTGAACTGATCCATTCGCAACCCGTAGACCGGAATCGTTTGCATTCACAGTTGTTAAAGCTTTGTTTAAACTAGCCCGGTTAGTTTCTGCCGTTATTTTTTATTTTAGTGAATACTATGCGTGCAACTCGTCTTGTCACAATCATGCTGCTTAACGCCCTTGGCGTTGTCTTGTTTCTCTCCCGGTATCTGACGCCCGATCACGGTTTCTGGGCAGGTGTCGATAAAGGGATCTTTTTCAGCTTTAATAACCAGATGGTCAATCATCCGGGCTTTGCCCTGCTAGTGGCGGTCACCAACTTACGCGGCTTCGATCTGGTGTCGCTGCTGGCAATGGGCGCGCTTTATCTGGTTTACTGGCGCCGTGAAACGCCGCCCGGTCGCCGTCGACTGCTAGCGATCAGCATCGCCATGCTGCTTAGCGCGGTTACCCTTAACCAGCTTGGCCATCTGCTGCCGGTGCAGCATAAAAGCCCGACGCTGTTCTTTGAAAACGCCCATCGCGTCAGTGAGCTGACCGGCATTCCGGCTAAAGACGCCTCTGCCAACAGCTTCCCCGGCGACCACGGCATGATGCTGATGATTTTCGCCTGCTTTATGTGGCGCTATTTCGGCTTCCGCGCGTTTCTGGCCGGCACCGCGATTGTGGTGATTTTCGCCCTGCCGCGCGTGATAGCGGGCGCGCACTGGTTTACCGATATCGCTGTGGGTTCGCTTTCAGTGCTGCTGGTCGGGCTGAGCTGGGTGTTGCTAACGCCGCTGGGCGATGCTCTCGTTAGCTTCTTCTACCGTAAGCTGCCGGGCAAATATAAGCCGTAAATAGCGGCGCCGATAGAGAAGCAAATCTTATTGATAAGCGCGGATAAAAGAATGGCAGTATTCTTATGACGCCGCGCTTATTAAAATCCCGCCATTATTAGCAAGCTCATTAAATTGGCGTTATAAAAGAAAATACTATGATGATTTCGCGCTGTTCACGCCGTTTTGTCACCGCTGTCCAGTGCGAAAGCTCTTAAAAAATCGTCTACAGAGAGAAATGGCTGCTTTTTCACCCCATAATTTTATGGAAAATTTCCAAAATTTGAGGATAAAATAATCAGTCTGATACAGACTGGTTTCACATCAAAAAAAGCTATTAGAAACTACATAAAAGTACTCGCCATGGCGTCTGGAATCAGTTAGCCTCTATGATGTTGAGGTTGTAGCAGCAGAAAATTCGGCTCCTATTTTAGGCAAAAACGTGTTCCTTAACACATTTTAGCAATTAAGGAATTGTCTTAAGTTGCATCGCTTATTAATCTCAATCCGTTTTGTCATCTGGCTAGCGACATTCTGTCATAAGGACATCGAAGGAATATACGAACAATGGTCAAATCTCAACCAATACTGAGATATATCTGGCGGATTGTGTCTGCAGTGGCACTGGCAACACTCCTCTCGGCATGCGGTAGTACCGGCCAACACGCAAAAAACGAGAATCATGAAGTTAACAACCAGAATGGTTTTTTACTTCAGGCGTCTCAGGATGAATTCGAAGAGATGGTGCGGAACGTGGACGTTAAGTCCCGCATCATGCAGCAATATGCTGACTGGAAAGGCGTGCGCTATCGCTTCGGCGGCGACACCAAGCGCGGCATCGACTGTTCCGCTTTTGTTCAGCGCACCTTTCGCGATCAGTTCGGTTTAAAACTGCCGCGTTCAACTTCTGAACAGCAGGACACCGGCAATGAGATTTCACGCAGCAAGCTGCGTCCCGGCGATCTGGTGCTGTTCGGCGCCGGCTCAACCGGCCGCCACGTTGGCATCTATCTTGGCAACGATAACTTCGTTCATGTCTCTACCAGTAGCGGCGTGATGATCTCCAGTCTCAACGACAGCTACTGGAAAAAACGCTACCGCGAAGGGCGTCGGGTTTTAAGCCGTAATCCCAGCTGATACCTGACCTTTGATCGTTCTCAGCCAGAGAAAAATAAGACCCTGCCCCAGCAGCGTTTTTTCTCGCCCTTATGCCGGATAACAGCATTGTCATAGTGTAAAAGTGATTGTTTACCAGAAAAATGATGAGACTTTTCCTGCAGTCTCGTTATATTCTCATGACCTTCGCCGGAGAGCAGTCGTGCACAGTCAATAATAAAAGATAAAACAAGTGGAAAGTACTTCATGCCAGTGTGCAAGGTGCTGATGTACTAGGCCACTTAGCCTCGCCGCATCGCTTGGAGCAGCGCTATTTTCGGCAGCCTGTTCTTTATTCTTTTTACGCTGATCCTGCTGACCTTTGTCTAGCACAAGCAGCAGCATCAACAGCTGCTGCTGAACGACAGCTGCAACGCCCTGCAGCAATCGCTGGACGCGCTTATCGCCCGCACCCTGAATCACCTCTCTCCTTTTACCCAGTTCAACTGTCATGCTATCAGCCAAGAACTGACCTCCCGCGCCGCTTTCACCAACGACCTGCGCGCCATTTTACTGGTGTGCGAAGGCTACGCCTTTTGCTCGTCCGCTACCGGCGCCCTTTACCTGCCGCTGAACGCCATCTCCGATCAAACCGATCTCAGCCGCGACCTGCGCCTGCTGAGCGGCACGCCGCTCCAGCCCGGAAAGCCGGTTTTTGCACTATGGCTGCGTAACCCGCAAAGCGTGCAGTCCTGCGTGCTAGCCACCGTCAATATCAACCTAGCGCCACTTGATTATCCTGCTGACGCGCCATCTGTTCGAGCTGGTGGCGCGCGACGCCCACCGGCTCAATCCCTAGGCGCGTTGATTTATCTGGAAAAGTACCCGTTCGACTATCTGAAGATCGACCGGGGCTTCGTGCAGAGCATTAGCACGCAGACCCTGAACTCGCCGGTGCTGGACACGGTGCTGCATCTGGCGAAGAAGCTGAATCTGAAAACCGCGGCCGAAGGCGTGGAAAAACGGGCGAATAGGCGGCCTAGCTGGTGAAACACGGCTTCAGCCATATGCAGGGCTATCTGTTCAGCCGCCCTCTAAAGCCGGACCGGCTGATTGAACTACCGCAGCCTAGTGACGCTGGCTGGATAACGCCGCCACCTGACCACAGGAGAATGCCGACGCTATGCTGTTTCGCCTGATCGCGCTGCTGTATGCGGAAAAGGTGCACGAAAGCCGCGCCTTCGCCACGCTGGGCGAGCCTAAATATGCGGCTGACTCCAGCCACTTCGATTACGCAGATTCTCCGCGTCGAAAGGCGGTCGCCTGACGCTGGCGGTGGTCGGCACTTTGGACAACTTTAACCACTACGCCTCACGTGGCAATCCCGGCGCGGGCACCGAAACGGCTCTACGATCGCTTATTCACCAGCTCTGACGACGAGCCAAGCAGCTACTAGCCGCTTATCGCCGAGTAGGCGCGTTACAGCGACGATTTACGCTGGATGGAAATCCGCCTCAATCCGCGCGCGCAGTTTCATGACGCCACGCCGATCACGGCGTAGGATGTCGCCTTTACCTTCGATAAATTTATGCGCGAAGGGGTACCGCGCAGTTTCGCGTATTTTATCGCAGCGTGACGGTTAGGGCGCTGGACAACTAGCGCGTGCGCATCGATCTGCCGAAACCCGACAGAGATATGATGCTGGGCCTACTAACGCTGCCGGTGCTGTCGCAGCGGGACTGGCAGAATAGAAAGTTCAACGAGCTGCTAAGCGCGCCGCCGGCTCTCCAGCGGCCCTTATCAGATCAGCTGCTACAAGATGGGTCAGTATATCAAGTACAGCCGGGTGAAAAAATACTGGGCGGCGGAACTGCCGGTGAATCGCGGCCGCTTTAATTTCGACACGCTGCGCTATGACTACTACCTTGACGATAATGTAGCGTTTGAAGCCTTTAAAGTGGGCGCTTTCGATCTGCGCGAAGAGGGTTTCGCGAAAAAATGGGCGACGCAGTATCGCGGCCACAACTTCGACAGCCAACTTGATTGTGAAGCAGATCACGCCCAGCTGCGTTTTGACCAACACCAACCTAGTTGGCGATGAATAATGAAAAAGCGCCGTTCAACGACCGCCGGGTGTGCTAAGTGCTGACGCTCGCCTTCGACTTTGAGTCGATGAATAAAGCGCTATTTTATAGCGCTCACCAGCGGGTCAGCAGCTATTTTCAGAACACCGAATACGCTTGCACAGGGTCTGCAGGACGCGGCGCAGCAGGCGTTGCTCACGCCGTTTGAGGCGCAGATGCCGCCCGAAGTGTTCATCGCGCCCTATGCGCCGCCACGCACCGACGGCAGCGGCTACGATCACGCCAGTCTGCCGGAGGCGCTGGATCTGCTGCGCTAGGCGGGCTGGCAGGTAAAGCATCAGTAGCTGGTGAACGATAAAACCAGCCGCCGATGTACCTTGAGCTGCTGCTGCGCAGTGGCGCCAGCAACAACTGGGCACTACCCCCTTAGCAGCACAGCCTGTCTCGCATCAGCATCAGCCTGACGCTGCGCGTGGTGGACGCCTCTCAGTATATGCGTCGGCTACGCTAAGAGGATTACGGTATGATCGCCCACGTCTATTATCTGCCGATGCCGATCCCCAGCTCCGATCTGCAGACCGGCTGGCAATTGGACTATATCGATTCGTAATGAAACAGCGCACGGCACTGCCGCTCGGCCAAGCTCTGGATCGCATTCTGCTATGGAATGCGTATACGATCTCGATGTGTTATAATGTGGAAGATGGCATCTGGAATCGCCTTCTGCCTCCTAGGATAAATTCTCCTACCCCGCCGTAAAACCCGCCTAAGCCACCGGGCTGGAAAACTGGTGATATGACGTGAACAAAGCCGCGCGTTTGCAGGCAGAACGACGCTGAAGAGCCGGAGTTGTTTGCTATTAATTATTCCTACGCTATGCGCGATTATCACGCTGAACTTCTTTATCGTGCAGACGCCCCTAGCGGGCCGGTCGATCAGGCGCTGGCCAACATTCAGTTCGGCCAGATCACCGGCGGTAAGAGCGGCGCGCGCGGCCTCGACCCGAATGTGATCGCCGAAATCAAAAAGCGCTATGGCTTCGATAAGCCGATATGGCAGCGTTACGGGGAGATGCACTGAAACTATCTGCGTTTCGATTTCGGCGACAGCGTGTTCCGCAGCGCGTCGGTGCTGCAGCTAATTAAAGAAAGAAAGAGAGAGCCTGCCGATTTCCATTCAGCCTGCTAGTGCTCGCGACGGTGAGCGGCGGCTTCGCCACGCTGACCATGCTGACCAAAAACAGCTTTCTTGGCGAGAGTATGCGGTGACGGCGCGCGCCAAAGGGATCAGCGAGCGGCGCATCCTTTATCATCTATCATCATGTGTTTCGCAACGCCATGCTACTGGTGATCGCTAGCTTCCCCGCCACTTTTACTAGCATGTTTTTATCAGCTCGGGGCTGATCGAGGTGATGTTCTCACTCAACGGCTTAGGGCCTTTAGGCTATGACGCTACTGTCTAGCGCGATTATCCGGTTATGTTCGACACGCTCTATATTTTTACCCTGATCGGCCTGCTGATGAATATCCTCAGCGACCTGACCTATATTTCGATGGTCGCTGATGCGTTTGTCTCCCGTTAATCAGCTGCGCTTGGAGAATGAGAAGCCGCTGCTGGTGCGCTATCAATAGCGCTAGTATGTGCCGCTGCTGGTCAGCTACAGCGAAAGCGTCTTCGGCGGCGCGCTGACGACTATTAGGATCCCTAGCTGCAACGGCAGCTAAAGGAAAGACGATCTTTTCCAGCGCGATCGGCATTGTCGTCGGCGCGGTTCAGGACTATTTCGACAGGTGCGTCGATCTGATTGGCCAGCGCGTCATTGACGTTTGGTCCGGCATGCCCGCGCTGTTCTTACTCATCCTGCTCTGCAGCGTCATTCAGACCAACTTCTGGTGGCCGCTGCTGGGTGACGGTAATTTTCGGCTGGATGGGGCTGGTGAGCGTAGTGCGCGCTGAGTTTCTGCGCACGCGCAACTTCGACTATATCCCCGCGCCGTGCAGGCGCTGGGCGTCAGCGACGGGAGCATCATACTACGGCATATGCTGTCCAATGTGATGGTCGCTACCCTGACCTTTCTGCCGTTTATCCTGTGAGGATCCATCGCGACCCCGACCTCGCTCGATTTTCTTGGCTTTGGTCTGCCGGTCAGCTCGCCGTCGCTCGGTGAATCGGTGCGCGACGCCTTCGATCCGGCCAGAGGAGTGTGACTATGCCACTGCTTGTTATTGAGGATCTTTCCGTCGCCTTTACGCGCGGCACCATAACGCGCAACGTGGTCGACGGCGTCTCTCTGCGCATCGACGCCGGTGAAACCATGGCGCTGGTAAGGCGAGTCAGGCTCGGGTAAAAGCGTGACCGCGCTTACGGTAATGCGGCTGCTGCCCACGCCGCCGGCAAGCTATACGGGCGGCCAGATCTTGTTTAACGGCGAGGATCTGCTGCGCGCCGGCGAACGCAGGCTGCACGGCGATCAGATGGCGATGATCTTTCAGGAGCCGATGGTTTCCCTTAACCCGATGCGCAGTAGCAAGAAGCGCGCGTCATCACCACTATGGAGGAAGTGGGGCTAGAGCTGGAGAGCCGCCATCGCTATGCGGCGGAGCTTTCCGGCGGTCAACGGCAGCGTATCGCTATTGCGCGCGCTGGTGCTGGAGCCACAACAAGCAGCGGTATAGTCACACTCCTCAGCTGATAGTGCTGGATGAACCGACCTCTTCGCTGGATCGCTCGGTGCAGAAGCAGATCCTGACGCTGTTGCGCCTTCTTCAGCAGCATTAGCTAGCATGTTTCTTTATCGGCCACGATTTGCAGGCGGTGCGCACCTTATGTCATCAGTTAGTGGTGCTGCGCGCAGGCGAGGTGGTAGAGCAAGTGACTGCAGTTACCCAGCATGGTGCGCAGGTGAAAACGCTGGCGCTGCTCCAGCCTGAGCGTCTCGCGCATCTTAGGTCATCACCATCACCGTAATGATCAGGGCGGCGATTGATAGTATCCAGAAAATCGCGTGCCAGCAGCAGCCAGCCGCCGATAATCGGCGCCAGCACCGGCGCGATGGTAGTGATCAGCATGACGAACGATATCATGCGCGAGAAATCCTCTTTCGAGTAGCTGTCGCGCATCAGGGCGTTAATCACCACGCTGGCTGCCGCCGCGGCCGTGCAGAAAACGTATCAAGATCAGTTAATCGATAGACCGCGACAGCGCGCAGGCCAACGCCGCGCAGGCAAAAATCAGCGTGCCGAGCACAATTACTGACTTGCGGCCATAGCTGTCCGCTAGCGGACCATACACCAGCTAGCCGATGGCGAATCTCGAGACGTCCTGCGACGTGCAGCTTCTACGCGGTCGACTCTCCGATAAAGTAGAGGATGACCGGGATCGTCGGTAGGACGAACATAGCCCAGCGGCTTGTTCAGCATAAAGTAACGCGGCTCTACCTGCAGCTGCAGCGCGTCGCCGTCATATTCCACCTCATGCTCGGGAAGAATTTTGAAGGCGGTAGCGCGCACCACTTCACCGTTAACGGCGCCAGCGACAATGAGCCGGTGCAGATATTCTGTTCCGCCTGCGGATTCGCCAACACCTTCCTGGGGCAAAACCACCGCGGATGGTATGCTCATTGAGCACTTCGACCGATGCTGCTAGGGGATGCTGGAAGATGACTAAGGCAATCGCAAATAGTGCGATTTTCGCTTTCGCTTTAAAAGCTGCCCCAACTGTGGCGCGGAAAACGATACCGCGGCGCGCCGCTGTCACCAGTGCGACAAGGTGCTGGTTGATCCCGACGATATGCTAAAGGACGCGCTGGGGCTGCGCTGCCGCGGCATGATGCTGACCCACGGCCGCGACGACAAAGGCGAATGGCTGAAGGCGAGCTATTTCGACGAGGACGGCACTAGCGTCGACAAGCGCTCCCACCTGCGCCCACATCAGCGCACGCCGGGCGTGCCGCTCGGCTGGCAAACCGTCGCCGACGTGGTGGCGCTGCAGTTGCTGTTGCGCCATCCCGACTTCGTCGTGGCGCGCGAAAGGCCAGTTCTGGCAGGTGAGCGAGAAGCTATTCGACTATCCGGGGCGTTTCCGCCGCGCCAACGAGCTGCACTAAACGGCGGAACCATTTGCCCACCTCGCCCATTACTGCTATACTGCCTCGCTTGCATTCGCATAACAGCCTTTGAACAACCCTCATGCTGCTGGGTTGCCTGTAGCAGGAATTATTAAAGAGACATTACGATGTTCACTATCAACGCAGAAGTACGTAAAGAGCAGGGTAAGGGTGCGAGTCGCCGTCTGCGCGCAGCGAATAAATTCCCGGCTATCATCTATGGCGGTAAAGAAGGCGCTGTTTCTATTGAACTAAATCACGACGTAGTGATGAACATGCAGGCTAAGCCTGACTTCTACACCGACGTTCTGACCATTGTTGCTGATGGAAAAGAAACGCAAGTTAAAGTACAGGCTGTTCAGCGTCACCCCTTCAAGCCAAAACTGCACCATATCGACTTCGTACGCGCCTAAGCGTCTGCGAATTGACATAAAAACGCTGCGTATGCAGCGTTTTTATGTCTGGGGAAAGGCTCTGTATTCACATGGAAGAGAGGGCCCGAAGAGCAAAGCGTACTGCGCCATGGAAGGCACGGTCAGAGCTAGCAGGGATGCCGTTATTACGTCTTTACGATCGGATACTCTCTCCAACTTGCAGGTAACTGAAGGTTTACTTACCGCTAGTTGCAGCGCTGCAGCTGATCACGCAGGTTTGTCGGCGTGCCTTTAATGGTTAAGGTGTCGGTGGCCGGATCCCAAAAGATACGCTCGCCCAGCAGCGTGGCGTCGAAATTCAGCGTCAGGCAGCCGCCGGCGAATTTGGTCAGCTATCGCAGCGTGCTGCGATCCGCCGGAAAATGCTCTTCCAGCTCGTAGCCCTGCTCTTGGGTAAAGGCCTAGAAGGATTCGCGCCCAGCGCTGGCAGCTCCTTAGACAGATCCTCCAGCGCAATCTCCTCGCCCGCCTGCAGCTGCTCATTGCAGTAGCTGTAAACCTGCTGGCGGTAGTTCTGCCTCTCGCTTTTGTTTTTGTAGAGTTCTGACTCCGCGCAGTAGTCGTACACTGCATGCAGCAGGCCACGGTTCTGCACTTTGGCGTCGAGGCCGACGCTGGCGCCGAGGAAGTCCATAAAGAAGTCGGCGACCTTGCGCCTTACTCGTCCGCACAAAAAGGTCAGATAGCGTGTGGAGTCAGGCGTCAGCTCCCATTCGGTCAGGTCGATGCGCGCCACAATATCCGCATGATTGATGTCGAGTAGTGGGTGCTGCTGATATCGAGCTGCTCGTTGACGCGCATGCTACTCTGGCTGTTGAGCACTGCCACCAGCAGATACTCCACCGCGCCGCCTTCGGCGAAGGGATATTTCGCCAGCTCGTTGCGCAGCCGGCCGGTCGCCGCGCGGCTGAACGCCAGAAAGTCATCGTTGCCCTTTCGGCAGTTATGCAGCGCTTCCGCCAGCTCGCTGTCGTCGTTGAACAGACCGTAGGCTTTATTTTTAGCGCTGTAGACACGGTGCAGCTCTTCGACCATCGCTTCCACGGTGGCGTTGGCGGGCAGCAGCGTATCGCGCAGGACCAACTCAAGCTGGTTCTCGTCGCGTTTAATTAGCCGGTGCAGGGTAATCTAGTCGATATCCAAACTCATGATAGACTCTACTTTTGGTTCAGGCACGTATTCAAACACCGCTGTCATCGGTTTTCAACTCCATGCGATAGCCGATTGATGCGCTTTCGATAAAATTGCGGTAAAAACCCTGTTGTTACGATACTATATCGCCTTTTGAAACGAGATTAGTTGACGATATGCCACAATCATCCCGCTGCAGCGACGAACGCGTGGAAAAACTCCTCACGCAACTGGCCCAGGTGCTGCATAAAGACAACGGGCCGACCGACCTTTCCTTGATGGTGCTGGGGAATATGGTGACCAATGTCATCAACAGCGACGTTGAGCCGGCGCAGCACCGCGGCGCTGGCCCGATCTTTCGCAGAAGCCCTGCAGGCCTCCGTGCGCGACGATAACACCCATTGATTAGCTGATTTGGCCACATAATATGGTAACCAACCGGCAGCGCTACCGCGAAAAAGTGTCCCAGATGATCAGTTGGGGGCACTGGTTTGCTCTGTTTAATATTCTCTTCGCGTTGATTTTAGGCAGTTGCTATCTGTTGGCCCCTGACTGGCCCGCTTCGCTCGCTGGGCGTATTTACGCCTTCAGCAGCTGGGTTGGCCATTTCAGCTTTATTGTATTCGCCGTCTATCTGCTGGCGATTTTCCCGCTTACCTTTGTAGTGATGTCGCAGCGGCTGCTGCGCGTCCTGTCGGTGGTTATCGCTAGCGTCGGCCTGACGCTGATTATGGTGGACAGCGCGTTCTTCAACCGCTTCCATTTGCATTTGAATCCGGTAGTGTGGGAGCTGGTGATTAACCCCGACCAGAGCGAGAGGGCACGCGACTGGCAGCTGATGTTTATCAGCGTGCCACTGATTTTCCTAGTGGAGATGCTGTTCGCTACCTGGAGTTGGCAG
The DNA here is from genome assembly GCA_001485295.1 of Type-B symbiont of Plautia stali. Taxonomy (GTDB): domain Bacteria; phylum Pseudomonadota; class Gammaproteobacteria; order Enterobacterales; family Enterobacteriaceae; genus Pantoea. The sequence continues at coordinate 19,266 of BBOA01000011.1, read as the reverse complement.
AAGCTGCGCAGCCTGAACCGGCGCTCATTCGGTAAGCCTCTGGCGGCACTGTTTATCTGCGCCTTTTTCGCCAGTCATCTGCTCTATATCTGGGCCGACGCCAACTTCTATCGCCCGATTACCATGCAGAGCACTAATCTGCCGCTCTCATATCCGATGACCGCGCGCCGTTTCCTAGAGCGTCACGGTCTGCTGGACGCGCAGGTGCACCAGCAGCGCCTTATCCAGCAAGGCGATCCCGAGGCGGTGTCGGTGCAGTATCCGCTTAGGGATATTCGCTTCCGCGACGGCGGCACGCGCAATAATCTGCTGTTGATCACCGTGAAAGGGCTGAACGGCGGCGATATGGCGAAAAGCCTGCCGCAACTCAATCAGTTCGCCCGCGACAACGTGCGTTTTACTCAGCACTACAGCGCAGGAGATATCCTAGAAAAAGGGCTGTTCGGCCTGTTTTACGGTATCTCCGCCAGCTATATGGACGGCGTGCTGGCGGCACACGTGCCGCCAGCACTGTTAGGCGCCTTAAGCGCGCAGGGCTATCAGTTTGGGCTTTTCTCGTCGGAAGGCTTCAACCAGCCGCTCTATCGTCAGGCGCTGCTGACCGACTATATGGTGCCTGCCACCGACAGCCAACCTAACGGCAGCACTGTCGCCCAATGGCAGAACTGGCTGAACGGCCAGAAAGAGAACGGCAGTCCATGGTTCTCTTGGCTGGCACTGGACGGCGTCGATCTAAGTGGCACTACGGCGAAAACGCGTCTGCTCAGCTATCTGCGTCAGGCGTCAGCGATCGATGAACAGATCCATAACGCGCTCGCCACGCTGGAGCAGCGTGATCCGCTGAAAAATACCGTGGTAGTGATCACCGCGCAGCAGGGTCTAGCGCTTGACAGCAATGTCGATAGCGTGGGCAATCGCGCTAACCTGCAGGTTCCGCTAGTGATCCACTGGCCGGATACACCGGCGCAGACCATCGACCGCCTGACCGACCATCAGGATGTTATGGCGACGCTGATGCAGCGCCTGCTGCACGTGCGCACCAGCCCGGTGAACTATTCGCAAGGGGAAGACCTCTTTGCCGCGCAGCGTCGGCACGACTGGGTCGCCAGCAGTGAGGATAACCGTCTGGTCGTAACCACGCCGCGGGTGACGCTGGTGCTCAATAATAACGGCAGCTATCGCGCCTATGACGCGCAGGGCAATGCTCTGAAAGAGCATAAGCCGCCGCTGGCGTTATTGCTACAGGTGCAGACAGAGGAGAAGCGTTTTATCGCTAACTGATTATTTATAAGGTAGTTAGACGGACGCTGCTTGCATTGCGCCGAAGAAACAGTAGACTAAGCTCCACTGTTCGGCACGTAGCGCAGTCTGGTAGCGCACTGTCATGGGGTGTCAGGGGTCAGAGGTTCGAATCCTCTCGTGCCGACCAAAATTCCCAACTAAAGCAGCCTGCTAAGGCTGCTTTTTTTATGCCTGTGCAATATACCTCTCCCCCACGCCTTTTCTCCCCCGCGCGCGCAAACTGTCATGCTTCATCATACTTTTTTCATCAAGGAGATAAGATGCTGACATTTTTGCTGGTGACCGCCTCCCTGCTCGTGACCGAGAGCGTTATATTGAAAAAGACGATCTAAACAACGCGCCCGAGTCAGGCGATAAACGTCCTGAATAGGATCAGAAGCAGTAACCCAAAAAGGTCGCCTCGCGTGGCCTCTTTGCTCTAGGGCGTTTAGTGGCAAAATTAGGATTATCGCCATCTCGCTTAAATATTCTTAATCACTTCAAATATTCACCTTGTTCAACTTACCCCCGATCGACCTCACAAAAATCGCATGCCGCCTCTCCTCTTAACCTTACTGAAACAAAAATGTCATGAAAAATCATTATTACGAAACCTCTGAATTTCCAACGAATATCATTAATGGTTATTAAAGCGAAGATCCTGCAGGATGCAGAAGAACTGTTGTACTCGGGCGTTAGCAAAGTGGAACTGGCTTACAACATCGGCAGTGATGACTTTTTTCGCCTCGCCTCTCGCTGGTGCGATCGCGGCGCGCGCATTACCAAAGGTCATCACCATTTCGTCGTTTCCGTAAAAGGTTTCGCCATTCCACCTAACGACTGAGTGATTGCCCTGACCATGGCGGACTGCTTTAATGCCCTTTTGCGCGCTGCCGTGGAACTACATGAATCTTCAGATCCTTTCTCTGCCACCTCCGCTAGGCAGCTTTATTATTTCCGCGCATCTGACCGGCGGCGATTGCGCGCTAGCGCAGGCAGGCTTCGATCTTACCCGGTATGAAGAACGTTTTGCCGCCGACCGGAACTTACCCATTCCGCCCGCGCAGCGGCAGGCCGTAAAGAAGCGGCGCGCCGAATATCTCGCCAGCTGCTGGCTAGCGCGCGAAGTGATGCGCTCACTCGGCATTCCTAACTTTCTGTACTTTCTGTTGCAGAACTACAGCGACCGCTCGCCAATCTGGCCCTCGGGCATTTGGGCTTATTGTCGCACGCCGACGGCGCGGTGGCGCTGGCCGGGACGCGCCAGCCGTCTGTGTCGCGAAAGCGTAATGAGCTAGCGCATCGCTGAAGAGACCGCCTCGATGATGATGGCTGAAGAGCACGCGCAGCTGCGCGTGCTGCTGTTGCCTTTCTCACAGGCCGGACACTCTGCTATTCTCGTCTGCTATTCTCGCTAAAGGAGAGCCTGTATAAAGCACTGTGGCCGCAGCTGTATCAGCCGATGGATTTTCATCAGGCCAGCCTGCTAGAGACGAATGTGACGAATGTAAAGACAGGCAAGGCCGCGCTCGGTCTGAATGAGGCTTTTAGCTCAGCCTCTGCCGCCGGTACGCCGCTAGAAACAGAATTTCAGCTAGAGGCGGATCGGGTGCTGACGCTGCTGACCTATCCTGTGGCAGGCAATAAAAAACCGACTTAGCAAAAAGGCTAATCCGGTACAAACACAAGACGACAGAAAATATGCCAAGGAGGCAAAAACCGCAGTTTTCGCTGAGGTCAGTTTAACGCCTGCGGCGAATGCTACGCCACTAACCTTTCCGCTAAGGTTTCTCGTCTTGCTGATAAGCGACGTCGGTACGGTTGCACCGCGTCCAGCGTCGCCATTTCGCGTTCGCGGCCGGTCAGCTCGCTGAGTTTGCATTTGCGTATTTCCAGCAGACGGCAGGCGTGGATAAAGTAGTGATCGTCGTGGCTGATAGCGAAGACGGTTTTGCCAGAGGCTTACAGTCAGGGCAGCAGTTCACGGTAGAAGATGCGTCGGAAGTGAGGATCCTGATCCTCCGCCCACTCGTCCAGCAGCAAGACGTCGCGCTCTTCCGCCGCCACCAGCAGCAGCGCGACCCGCTTGCTCTGCCCTTTCGACAGCTGCATATTAAGGATTTTATTGCCCTCGATTTTCAGCTTGTCCTGCATCTTCAGCCGCTCAAGCCAAGCCTGCACCAGCTTAGGACTGGCCGACGCGCCTTCTCGTTCAATCAGCCGGTCGAACAAATGCACGTCGGTAAACACCGCCGAGAATTGTTTGCGCCAGCGTCGACTTGCCGCTGCCGTTGCCACCGATAAGAAACACCAGCTTACCGCAGTGGAAACGGACGTCGAGCAGCTCCAGCGTGCGCCACTCCGCCAACGGTGGCAGCGTATGGAGGCCCTCCTGATAAGGCGCCAGATCGAAGATGTTAAGCTTGCGGAACGCCACCTGCACGCTGAGCAGTGTCAGCGAGAAAGTCGCCGAAGTTGGTCATTGTCGCCGACATGTGGTGGCTGCCCGGCGTGATGCAGTGATAAAATGGGTTCGGCTACTACGCCACCGCCAGAATCGCCGTCATCAGCACCGAGGCGTCATCGGCCAGCGGCTCCTGCCAAGACACTTCATCGCTAAACAGGTCCAGCATAGTTGCTCCTTATCTTCGCGTTGTCGTCAATCAGAAAAGCAGAAAACTGTGGCGACATCCAGCTGACGAATTTATCGCCCTCTTTGCTGATCAAGTAGACCGCCAGATGGTTCTGCAGCACAAGCGCTTTCGCCTTTTCGCTGCCCAGCACCATCAAGCCGGTATCCCAGCCGTCCGCTTCCAGCGCTGTGGTGGCGATCACCGTGGCGGAGACTAGCTTATGCTCGATGGGACGCCCGGTCGCCGGATCGATAACATGCGAGATGCGTTTGCTATCTAGTTCATAATAGTTGCGATAGCTGCCGGATGTGCTGATGCCGTGTCCCTGCAAATTGACGCGCGCCTGTATAGCATACTCGCTGTCGGTGGGCTTCTGGATCGCAACGCGCCACGGCTGGCCCTGCGCGTTGCAGCCGCGGCTCAGCACAGCCCCACCTACTGACACCAGATAATTGTTGATGCCTTCGCGCTCCATCAGACGCGCCTGATGATCGGTAGCGTAGCCTTCGCCCATGGTAGAGAGATCGACATACAGACCGGGCAGATCTTTCTGCAACCACTGCCCATCCACCGTCTCAATCACGCGCAGGTGCGCTAGGCCGGTTTGCGCCTTCGCGGCGGCGATCTCCTCGTCTGTCGGGGTGTGCGCGGGCGGTTTCGCCGGCCCGAAGCCCCAGAGGTTGACCAGTGGTCCCACGGTGATATCTATTGCGCCGCGGGTTTTTGCGCCGATGCGCAGCGCTACGGTGACGATATCCGCCATGTCGGCGCTGACCGGCTGCGGCTCGCTGCCCTGATAGCGGTTAAAGCGCGACAGCACGGAATCAGCTTTCCAGGTGGAAAGCGTCTGATTGTCTTGGTCGAGCTGCTGCTGGATCGCCTGCTGCAGCGGCACTTTGCGCGCGGCGTCGACGCCCGTCAGCGTCACGCGCCACACGGTACCCATGGTTTTGCCTTCCAGCACCATCGCCGGCGGCGGTGTCGCCCTATCGCAGGCGCTCAGCGCGCCGACCGCCAGTGTCATTAGCAGAATATTCCAGTATCGCATTCTTCTCTCATCTGTAGGGCTGTGTTCGAGCCTGAAACAAAGCATAAATAGTTGGTAAAATAATCAAAAGCGGGTTGTAAGCCCGTGTGGCCTAGCGCAGCATCTGGCGCTGTTACGGCCGATAAATAGAGGCATCTATAGTCTATCTGGCTCTTATCCTTGCTGGCGCCGTTTTTATTTTCAACGTCGTCAAAGCACTACAGCAGCGGCGGTAAAAATGCTTCACCTACAGCTTCGCGCGCTAGCTTTGAGCAGCTCTGCACCAAAATGCAGCGATAGTGTAGCAAAGTAGGCGACAAATCCGTGGCTGTGAGAGCGATTGGGCTGGCATGAAAGCTGCACAGTTTAACACCTGTATTTCCGGTGATGCAGCATGCGTAAATCATCGTCAGAATCTAACCAGTGACAGCAGTGGCTAAGTTTTTCCGCCTTTACGCTGGCAGGCACAAGGTTTGATGGTAGCGCGCCGCCACAGCCAAAGCCGCAGCAGGCAACAAAGTAGAAGCGCGCGCTGCCTGTTAAAGTCCCAGTCCGTTCAGACCGGGATGTTCATCCGGGCGTCTGCCGAGCGGCCAGTGGAACAGACGTTCGCTGGCCTGAATCGGCAGAGCGTTGATGCAGGCGAAACGCTCGACTATCAACCTGTCTGAGCCGAAGCGCCAGTTTTCGTTGCGATAGCTGCGGAATCAGTTGCCGCTGTTATCATGCCATTCATAAGCAAAGTGCACCGCCAGCCCGATCCCCATGCTACGTCAACAGCTCTTTAATCAGCTGGTAGTCCAGCTCTTTCGCCCATTTGCGGCGGAGAAACGCCACCACCGCGTCTCGTCCCTGCACGCTTTCGCTGCGGTTGCGCCAGCGTGTCTCCAAACTGGAGACCTGTGAAACCCGAAGCGGCTCGCGGCCGTTCCAAGCATCTTCCGCCATACGCACTTTCTCTGTGGCACTCTGTTGGTTAAACGGAGAAAGCAGCTCTTTATCTCTTGTGCTGTTTGACGATACATAGACAGAACGGCGCAGCGGCTGTTGATACCAGCCGCGTCGGTAAAGTCGTTGTCGTCCATCAGGTTGATCTGTTAATCAACGGTCGCCAAGCCGTTGCTGCACTGGAACATAAAGTTGCCCGCGTCGTAGGTGTTGTCGCCGCCGAAATCCAGCAGGACGTCGGTCCATGCGCCGATATCGTACACCACGCCGTAGTTACGGCAGTAGTCGAAGGAGCCGGCGTCGCCGAATTTTATACTGGCAAAAACGACGCGGGTGTAGCTGTTGGTGATGCCTTCGCTTTCCGCCGTGTTCAGCGCCGCCTGTTACTCCCACTGGCCGTAATCGGTCAGCAGCTCGGAGAGCTAGGTTTCGCCTTTAAAACCGAAGCGCAGAGGTAAGACTGATCGCCGTCATTACCATCGTTGTCTGAGAAAAATAGTGCAGACCGTCAACTTTACCAAACAAGTTTAATTTGTTGCTGTCTTTGTTGTAAATTTCCGCTTCCGCGGCGCTTGCAGAACCTGCTGCCAAGGATAATCAGGGAGAGAACGCGACGTTTCATTTTATTACCCTCTGTTATGTGCCTTATTTTTTGCCACTGCATGCTGAATGTTTAAAATTCAGCATGCACGCCATTTTATTTTTATAAAAGGCAATAAGCTTTCACGAAAATGTTACGAAATTTCCAAAACTGTTGCAGAAGGCGAAACAGTTATTTCCCAATGTAAATTTTGCTTAGAGAATAACCAGCACATATCGATAAAAATCATCACACAAAATATCAAACCGTTTTTCACTTGTCTACTTTTGCATTGGGTTACATTAGGGCTCATTCGAGCACTGAATGATAAAACATATTCATCGTCTGGGAATGCAATAAATTCGGCTATCATCATTTATTTCATTATTACCTTCATTCACTCCGAATGAGATGTTTAACCTAACTATTCCTGCCGAACCTCTGTGTCCGGCTTTTTTTTGCCCTGAATGATCTTCTCCTGCCGACAAAACGTAAAGTTAATTAACTATCTTAAAATAACGCCGCTCATCTTTTTCGCTGGCATAGCAAGACCGGCAGGGTGAAATATTATCCCGCTGCTATTCTTTGCCAAGAAATTTCTGGAAAAGTGCTACGGCCAAGAAAAAGTCTTTAAAATGCGCGCTCTGTTGTCGACTTGTCGCCCATTGAGGTCGATCGCCCGCGCATGTGGCTACGGCTTTGATGCTACAATTCGACGCTTTGACACTCATGAATAACACTATGACCACACTAGACGCCGCCTCACCAAGGAAACTTTGCTCTGGGGACACGCACGGTATTTCTGATCGCCGGTCTCGGCATATCTTCCTAGGTGCCCCGCCGGTGCCGTTCTCTAGCCAGCGATTGCAGCTTGGCGGTGCGTCGCTGGGCGCGCTTCTGCTCTGTCTGGGCAAATGGGGTCGCTTGGTGGCGATGCCGCTGACCAGAACGCTGGTGGGCCGTTTCGGCCGCTGCCGCGTGATGTTCTGATCCACGCTGATCGTACTGGCGACGCTGGATGTGATGTGGATGATGAGAGCATGTTCGGCGCTGGGCTGGGTATACTGGACGTGGCGATAAATGTGCAGGCGGTCGAGGTGGAGAAAGCGGCGCGCAAGCCGATGATATCCGGCTTTCACGGCTTCTTTAGCCTCGGCGGCATTTTCGGCGCTGGCGCGATCAGCCTGTTGCTAAGCGTCGGCCTCCCGCAGCTCATCTCAGTGACGCTGGTGCTGCTTCTGATGCTGCCGTTACTAGCCGTCAGCCTGCCAATGCTGATGAACGCGCGTCTGCATTAGCCCGATCACTGTAGCTGGTGGTGCCGCGCCGCTTCGTCGCTTTTCTTGGCCTGCTCTGCTTTATTCTGTTTCTCGCTAATGATGGTGGCCACTACCGGCAGGCTTGCCCGGCTGAATAAACTCATCCAGCCGGATATTCTGCTCGACGACCAGCAGCGCCTACAGCTTATTGGCGACGTAGACCCCGGCACCATCATATAAAAGGTGCCGACGCCGGGCTGCGCGCTGGCGTTGACCCAGTAGAGCGGATTGCGCCGTTCTTCATCGTTGCCGTTGCGATAGCGCAGCACGCGTTCGCGCAGTGCCTTTAGGCTACGTTCGCGATCGATGTTGCTACTGCCGATGGTCAAGTCCGCCAGAAACTGGCTCTCTCCGCCGATAAAAAAGACGCGGTTCAGTTCATAGGTCGATGATGTAGTAGCTGAGCAAATCGAGCGAATTGCGCCAAGTATTGCTCATCGACGAGCAGTCGACGTCGGAGAAGAGCGTCGTAAACTGCGGCTGGGTCGGTTTACCCTTTCCTGCCGTTAAAGTCTTGCCGCCTTCCCTAGCGGCGTTAGCCCGAAGCGCCGAACAATTACTCCCCTTCATCCGCTTCCGGCGCCGATATTTTCTTCGCCTTCCGCCGAGCTGTCGTCGATAGCCTGCAGCTCTTCCTCTTCTACTGGTTCGGCCACGCGCTGCAGGCCGACAACGTTCTCGTCTTCGGCGGCACGGATCAGGATCACGCCCTGAGTATTACGGCCCACCACGCTGACTTCGGAGACGCGGGTACGCACTAAGGTGCCAGCGTCGGTGATCATCATAATCTGATCGCCGTGCATCACTTGCACCGCGCCGATTACCGGGCCATTACGCTCCGTGACCTTGATGGAGATTACGCCCTGAGTCGCCCGCGACTTAGTGGGATACTCACTGTTGGCGGTGCGCTTGCCGTAGCCGTTTTGCGTCACGATGAGGATAGAGCCCTCTTCGCGCGGCACGATCAGCGACACCACGCGATCCCCTTCCGCCAGCTTAATGCCCCGCACGCCTGAGGCGTTACGGCCTATGGCGCGCACCGCGCTTTCCGCGAAGCGCACCACTTTACCGGAGGCGGAGAAGAGCATCACCTCGTCGTTGCCGTTGGTCAGCGCCACGCCGATTAGCTCGTCATCCTCGCGCAGATTCACCGCGATGATGCCCGCGCTGCGCGGACGGCTGAACTCCTGCAGTGCCGTTTTCTTCACGGTGCCGCTGGCGGTCGCCATAAAGATGTTGAAGCCTTCGATGTACTTGCGCACCGGCAGAATGGCGGTGATGCGCTCGTCAGGCTGCAACGGCAGCAGGTTGACGATGGGACGTCCGCGCGCGCCGCGGCTTGCTTCCGGCAGCTGGTAAACTTTCATCCAGTAGAGACGGCCGCGGCTGGAGAAGCAGAGGATGGTGTCGTGGGTGTTGGCCACTAGCAGACGGTCGATAAAATCCTCTTCTTTGATGCGCGCCGCCGACTTGCCTTTGCCGCCGCGACGCTGCGCTTCGTAATCCGACAGCGGCTGGTACTTGACGTAGCCCTGATGAGAGAGCGTCACCACGACATCTTCTTGGTTGATCAGGTCTTCGATGTTGATACCGGCGCTGTTGGCGTTGATCTCGGTGCGACGCTCGTCGCCGAACTGGTCGCGCATGGCGATCAGCTCTTCGCGGATCACTTCCATCAGACGCTCGGCGTTCATCAGGATGTTAAGCAGCTCGACAATCTGCTCCAGCAGCTCTTTGTACTCGTCGAGCAGCTTTTTATGCTCAAGGCCAGTGAGCTTCTGCAGACGCAGATCGAGGATCGCCTGCGCCTGCTGTTCTGTCAGATAGTAGCGACCGTCGCGGACACCGAACGCGTCGTCCAGCCACTCGGGACGTGCGGCGGCGTCGCCCGCGCGCTCTAGCATGGCGGCGACGTTGCCCAGATCCCACGGCTGCGCGATCAAGCCGGCTTTCGCCTCGGCCGGGTTCGGCGCACGGCGGATCAGTTCAATAATTGGATCGATGTTGGCCAGCGCGATCGCCAGACCTTCAAGGGTATGGGCTCGGTCGCGCGCTTTGCGCAGTTCGAAAATCGTGCGGCGCGTCACTACTTCGCGACGGTGACGAACGAAGGCTTCGAGGATCTCCTTCAGCGTCATGATCTTCGGCCGGCCCCGATGCAGCGCCACCATGTTGATGCCGAACGACACCTGCAGCTGAGTCAGGGAGTAGAGGTTGTTGAGCACTACCTCGCCTACTGCGTCGCGCTTCACTTCGATCACGATGCGCATGCCGTCTTTGTCTGACTCGTCGCGCAGCGCGCTGATGCCTTCGACGCGCTTCTCTTTCACCAGCTCGGCGATTTTCTCAATCAGGCGCGCTTTGTTCACCTGATAAGGGATCTGATGCACCACGATGGTTTCGCGGCCGGTTTTAGCGTCGGTTTCCACTTCGCCGCGCGCGCGGATGTAGATCTTGCCGCGCCCGGTGCGGTAAGCCTCTTCGATGCCACGACGGCCGTTGATGATGGCGGCGGTCGGGAAATCAGGCCCCGAAATATGCTCCATCAAGCCTTCGACGCTGATATCTTCATCAGCGATATAGGCGAGGCAGCCGTTGATCACTTCCGTCAGGTTGTGCAGCGGAATATTGGTCGCCATCCCGACGGCGACACCGGAAGAACCGTTCACTAGTAGGTTAGGGATTTTGGTCGGCAGAACTTCAGGGATCTGCTCAGTGCCGTCATAGTTCGGGACAAAATCGACGGTCTCTTTTTCTAGATCAGCCAGCAGATCGTGGGCGATACGCGACATACGTACTTCGGTATAACGCATCGCCGCGGCGGCGTCGCCGTCGACGGAGCCGAAGTTGCCCTGTCCGTCCACCAGCATGTAACGCAGGGAGAAAGGCTGAGCCATGCGGACGATGGTGTCGTAAACGGCGGAATCCCCGTGCGGGTGATATTTACCGATGACGTCGCCGACCACGCGGGCGGATTTCTTATAGGGTTTGTTCCAGTCGTTACCCAGTTCGCTCATCGCGTAGAGCACGCGGCGGTGGACAGGCTTCAGGCCGTCACGCACATCGGGTAAGGCCCGGCCAACGATAACTGACATGGCGTAATCGAGATAGGAGCTTTTTAACTCTTCTTCAATATTGACTGGTGTAATTTCTCTTGCAAGGTCGCTCATGGAGCCACTTTCCCTCTACATATGCCCAGATTTTAAAGATGCAAAAGTATATCATACCCCAGCCCGCTGGTGAACGTTAACCACCGTTTTCACGCGCTTTTCCTCGCGCCAGAAAGGTACGCCCGAAGGCAATAAGCGTTTATACTCAGTCAACATTTTGTCTGGAGTAATGATTCAATGAATGCACAACCGCAGGAAACGCAGCCCAACGTCGATGCACAGGAAATCGCGAAGTTTGAGGCCATCGCGTCGCGCTGGTGGGATCTGGAGGGCGAATTCAAACCTTTGCACCGCATCAACCCGCTGCGCCTAAGCTTTATCGCGCAGCACAGCAACGGTTTGTTCGGCAAGAAAGTGCTCGACGTAGGCTGTGGCGGCGGCATCCTAGCAGAGAGCATGGCGCGCGAAGGCGCGCAGGTCACCGGCCTCGATATGGGCGCTGAGCCGCTGCAGGTGGCGCGCCTGCACGCACAAGAGAACGGCGTGACGCTCGACTACGTGCAGCAGACAGTAGAGGATCACGCCGAGGCGTTCGCCGGTCAGTATGACGTGATAACTTGCATGGAGATGCTGGAGCATGTGCCGGATCCGCGTTCCGTTGTGCACACCTGCGCGCGTCTGGTGAAGCCGGGCGGTGAAGTGTTCTTCTCCACCATCAACCGCAACTCGAAAGCCTGGCTGATGGCGGTGTTCGGCGCAGAGTATGTGCTGCGCATGGTGCCGCGCGGCACGCACGACGTGAAGAAGTTCATCCGCCCTTCCGAGCTGCTGGGCTGGGTCGACGAAACCGCGCTGCGCGAGCAGCACATTATCGGCCTGCACTATAACCCGCTCACCAACCAGTTCCGTCTTGGACGCAGCGTCGACGTGAACTATATGGTGCATACCTGCCACGTTAAAAAGTAACGGATCGGCGCGCAGGCTGATTGCGCGCCTGCTCTTCCTTTTCCCGACTCCACCGCTAGACAATTGTTGGGAAAAAACACAGCAATGTGCGAAAAATAAGCGGTCGAACAAAATCTGGAATTTTTTGCCGCGGTAGTTGACACGCCATTGAGCCTTATAAGTCGCGGGGTTAAGAAATTCGCCAAAAATTACAAGCCCCGCAGACATCATTTTTCCGTCTTGTTATCTGGCGGCAGGTCACTAGAATAACCTCCATATTGTTACTACATCTCTCCTAGCCCCCAACATATAGTGTTTATCTACAGAATTATTCACATTGAATAACCCTGTGAATAAACAGGGGACTCTTTCTCACTTACGGATGGTATAATACGAGATGAATCAAAGTCTGCTCGTCACTAAACGCGATGGCCGCCAAGAACGCCTTGATCTCGATAAAATTCACCGGGTACTCGACTGGGCCGCTGAAGGACTGAATAACGTCTCTGTTTCACAGGTCGAACTGCGCTCCCATATCCAGTTTTACGATGGCATTAGAACCTCTGATATTCATGAAACCATCATCAAGGCCGCAGCAGACCTGATCTCGCGAGATGCGCCTGACTATCAATACCTCGCGGCCCGCCTAGCGATCTTCCACCTGCGTAAAAAAGCCTACGGCCAGTTCGAACCGCCGAAGCTTTACGATCAGGTGGTGCGCATGGTGGAGATGGGCAAATATGACCGCCATCTGCTGGAAGATTACACGGTTGAAGAGTTCGAGCAGATGGACGGCTTTATCGACCACTGGCGCGATATGAACTTCTCCTACGCAGCGGTTAAACAGCTGGAAGGCAAGTACCTGGCGCAGAACCGCGTGACCGGCGATATCGACGAGAGCGCGCAGTTCCTCTATATTCTGGTTGCCGCCTGCCTCTTCTCCGACTATCCGAGCGACACGCGCATGGACTACATCAAGCGCTTCTACGACGCGATTTCTACCTTTAAGATTTCGCTGCCGACGCCGATCATGTCCGGCGTGCGTACCCCGACGCGCCAGTTTAGCTCCTGCGTGCTGATCGAGTGCGGTGACAGCCTCGACTCCATCAACGCCACCTCCAGTGCCATCGTGAAGTATGTGTCGCAGCGCGCCGGTATCGGCATCAACGCCGGCCGTATTCGCGCGCTGGGCAGCCCGATCCGCGGAGGCGAAGCGTTCCACACCGGCTGCATCCCGTTCTACAAGCACTTCCAGACCGCAGTGAAATCCTGCTCGCAGGGCGGCGTTCGTGGCGGCGCGGCGACGCTGTTCTACCCGATTTGGCATCTGGAAGTGAAAAGCCTGCTGGTGCTGAAGAACAACCGCGGCGTTGAAGGCAACCGCGTGCGTCACATGGACTACGGCGTGCAGATCAACAAGCTGATGTATCAGCGTCTGCTGAAGGGCGAAGAGATTACCCTGTTCAGCCCGTCCGATGTGCCTCGCCTCTACAACGCTTTCTTCGCCGATCAGGAAGAGTTCGAGCGCCTCTACACCAAATATGAGCAGGACGACAGCATCCGCAAACAGCACGTGAAGGCGGTCGATCTCTTCTCGCTGATGATGCAGGAGCGCGCCTCGACCGGCCGCATCTATATTCAGAACGTCGACCACTGCAACACTCACAGCCCGTTCGACGCCAGCATCGCGCCAGTGCGCCAGTCGAATCTCTGCCTAGAGATCGCGCTGCCGACTAAACCGCTGGAAGACGTCAAAGACGAGAACGGCGAAATAGCTCTCTGTACGCTGTCGGCGTTCAACCTCGGCGCCATCGAGAGCCTAGACGATCTGGAAGAGCTGGCGACCCTGGCGGTCCGCGCGCTCGACGCCCTGCTCGACTATCAGGACTACCCGATTCCAGCGGCGAAACGTGGCGCGATGGGCCGTCGCACCCTAGGCATCGGCGTGATCAACTTCGCCTACTATCTGGCGCAGAACGGCGTGCGTTACTCCGACGGCAGCGCCAATAACCTGACGCACAAAACCTTCGAAGCGATTCAGTACTACCTGCTGAAAGCCTCGAACGAGCTGGCGAAAGAGCAAAGCGCCTGTCCGTGGTTCAACGAAACCACCTACTCGCAGGGCATTATGCCGATCGACACCTATAAAAAGGATCTCGACAGCTTCTGCAACGAGCCGCTGCACCTAGACTGGGACGGCCTGCGCGAGTCGATCAAAACGCACGGCCTGCGCAACTCCACTCTCTCTGCGCTGATGCCGTCCGAGACCTCGTCGCAGATCTCGAACGCCACCAACGGCATTGAGCCGCCACGGGGCTATATCAGCATCAAAGCGTCTAAAGACGGCATTCTGCGTCAGGTGGTGCCGGAGTATGAGCGTCTGAAGGATCATTACGAGCTGCTGTGGGAAATGCCGTCCAACGACGGTTACCTGCAGCTGGTCGGCGTGATGCAAAAGTTTATCGACCAGGCGATCTCCTCTAACACCAACTACGATCCGTCGCGCTTCGCCAACGGCAAGGTGCCAATGAAGCAGCTGCTGAAAGATCTGCTGACCGCGTACAAGTTGGGCGTGAAGACGCTCTACTATCAAAATACCCGAGACGGTGCGGAAGACGCGCAGGACGATCTAGCGCCTTCTATTCAGGATGACGGTTGCGAAAGCGGCGCTTGTAAGATTTAAGGTTAGGCGGAAGCGCGTCTCCCGCCTGCGTCATTTTACGGGGCAGTGCTGCGCCCCGTCTACATTTGGACAGTTTCATGGCTTACACAACGTTCTCACAGAATAAAAACGATCAGCTGAAAGAGCCGATGTTCTTTGGTCAGTCCGTCAACGTAGCGCGCTTCGACCAGCAGAAATATGACATTTTCGAAAAGCTGATCGAAAAGCAGCTCTCCTTCTTCTGGCGCCCGGAAGAGGTGGACGTGTCGCGAGACCGCATCGACTATCAGGCGTTGCCGGAGCATGAGAAGCACATTTTCATTAGCAACCTGAAGTACCAGACGCTGCTCGACTCCATTCAGGGCCGCAGCCCGAACGTCGCGCTGCTGCCGCTGATTTCCATTCCCGAGCTGGAAACTTGGGTAGAGACGTGGGCGTTCTCCGAGACTATCCACTCGCGCTCCTACACCCATATCATCCGTAATATCGTCAACGATCCTTCGCTGGTGTTCGACGACATCGTAACCAACGAGCAGATCCTCGCGCGCGCGCAGGATATCTCGAAGTACTACGACGACTTGATTGAGATGACCACCTACTGGCATCTACTGGGCGAAGGCACCTATCAGGTTAACGGCAAAAGCATGACCGTCAGCGTGCGCGCGCTGAAAAAGCAGCTCTATATCTGTCTGATGAGCGTGAACGCGCTGGAAGCGATCCGCTTCTACGTCAGCTTCGCCTGCTCATTCGCCTTCGCCGAGCGCGAGCTGATGGAAGGCAACGCGAAAATCATTCGTCTGATCGCGCGTGATGAAGCACTGCACCTAACCGGCACTCAGCATATGCTGAACCTGATGCGCACCGGCGAAGACGATCCTGAGATGAAAGAGATCGCCGCCGAGTGCCGCGAAGAATGTTTCGATCTGTTCAAGAAGGCGACCGAGCAGGAGAAAGAGTGGGCGGAGTATCTGTTCAGCGGCGGTTCGATGATCGGCCTGAACAAAGATATTCTCTGCCAGTACATCGAGTACATCACCAATATCCGTATGCAGGCGGTGGGCCTTGATCTGCCGTTCCAGACGCGCTCTAACCCGATTCCGTGGATCAACTCCTGGCTGGTGTCGGACAATGTGCAGGTGGCACCGCAGGAAGTGGAGGCCAGCTCCTATCTGGTGGGTCAGATCGACTCAGAAGTGAGCGAAGACGACTTCAACGACTTCCAGCTGTAAGTATGAGCCGTGCCGTTGTTATCCTGCGCAGCTCCGGCCAGCGGCTGGAGTGCATAGAGCATCACCCTAACCTGCTGACGACGCTGGAAGCGCATAATCTTTGCGTGGAGTCTCAGTGCCGCGAAGGCTACTGCGGCTCCTGCCGCACGCGGCTGCTGAAAGGCGAAGTGCACTATGCCGAAGCGCCGCTGGCGTTCGTGCAGCAGGGCGAGATTTTGCCCTGCTGCTGTCTGGCGAAGGGCGAGATTGAAATAGAGCTATATCTCTGACAAACTACGCAATAGTCAAAACACGGAAGGCAGAAAGCGAAGAGCAAAGCGTCACGCGCTAAGGACAAAAGCACAGAGAGTGTTTTTGAACAACGCAACGCGTTGGCCCGGGAATATGCGCCTCAAGGATGAGGGGCATATTCCCGGGCCGAGCTAGCAGGGATGCCTCTTTTTGCGTCTTTGCGGTCGCTTCCTGCCTTCTGCATTGGCTTACGAGGCGACAGACGCCTTCGCAACCCTGTTTCACAGCTTTACCAACTCCAGCACGTCAACCCCCCAGCCGTGGCCGGTTCTCACTTCGCTGCCGTGCAGCCAGCGGCGCAGCATATTCATCGCCATCATCGCCACCACCTTCTGCCGCGTCTCCAGATTGTGACGGCGGTGGGTAAACTTCACCTGCTGTCCCCAGCTCGCTTCCGGCATATGCAGCGCCAGCGAGACTCCGCCCTCTTTCAGCGCGCCGGTCGATAGCGCTAGCACCGTGCCCTGCTACGCAGCCAGCGCGTGGTTACGCTAAACCCTGCTCTTCCAGAACCTCCTGATGCGGCGGGAGAAGCACCGCGGCGCTGAGCGGCACCTCACCCGCCCCTAGCTACCAATGCAGCAACCCGACGGTGTACCGCTCGCTAAGCGTCAGAAGGAAACCATGCTCCTTCAGCTCGCGCGCTAGTAGCGCCGGCAAACCTTCGGTGCCCTCGAAAATGGTGCGCTTCATCAGCAGCAGACACACCTGCTGCCATACCTACTCCATCGCTACACGCTGGCTGGCCTGACCGTCAGCTTTATCTTGATAATCGGTATTGAGGAGCGATAGCCCATCATTACTATGCCTTCCGGCAGCGCCAGCAGCTCTAGCTCGGCGGCGATAACTCTCGCCGCGGCCGAAGGTGGTCAGACGCAAACAGAGCGGCGGCTCCGATAGTTCAAACTGCTGCTTCAGGCGCGGCAGGATCTGCTATTCCAGCATCACCTTAAATTCCGACGGCACACACCAAGGGTGAAAAAGATCCGGCAGCAATTCAGCCGCAGACGGTGTGGACCGGGTTGTCGAGCATCTCGGCATTGGCGGGGATCTCCGCCTGCTTGCGATTGCTGGCCGTCATCACACACGCCCGCGACTGGCGAACCACGCCTCGATTTTGTCCAGCCACGCCTGATGCAGCACCAGCTTGACGCTGCTCGCTTGTGAGCCGCCAGCGCGCTGAGATCGTCGCTGGTCAGGCCGAGGCCGCCATTGACGATCAGCACATCCGCGACTTCGCTGCGCGCTTACAGAGTCTCTACCAGCGACGTCAGCGAATCGCCTACCGTGCTTCGGCTGGTCACCGGCAGACCGTGCTGGAACAGCAGTTCTGCCAGCCAAGCGGCGTTGGTATCTACGATTTGGCCGTGCAGCACCTGATCTCCTCCCGTAAACAGCATTTCGACTCTTATCACGTTTTCATCCCCTTTTATCCGTCAATCTACTTTAGGAAGCATGCTGCGTAAACTCAACACAATCCTGCGCTTTTCGCGTTAAGGGAGACAGTGAGAGTATGGGAACGGAACGAGAGAAGGGAAAAACAAACGGCGGGAAAACCCCGCCGTTTTCAGCGTCGACGCTTAGCGACGCGTCAGCAGTAAACCAAGCACTAGACCGGCGGCGGCGCCGATACCGATACCCTGCCAAGGTTTCTCATGCACGTAATCATCAGCGCGACAGGCGACATTTTTCGCGCGATAGTAGTAGCTGTCTGAGGCTTGCCTTACGCGGGATTTTACATCTTCCAGCACCTGCTCCGCTTTGGTTTTCAGCTCAATGTACTGCTGATCGGCCGGATAGCCCGATGACTTCAACACCTCTTCCAGAGTTTCCGTCAGCAGCGCCAAATCATCATCCAGATTGGTGTGGAAAGCTTCTGTCTCTTTAACCATCATTTCCTCCATATCATTTACAAAGCAGTCTTTTAACTATAGCGGCTAAATCTCCGTTTGCAGGCTGGTTTGACCAAGATTGCACCGAGTTTCCCTTATGCGAAAGTCGCGAGGCGTCTTGATTAATTTTATAAATTTAAGGCGGACTAAATTTTTCATTTAATGGACTGTCGTACCCTTCTGTTATCTGCGCTTTTGGATCGCCTGTGAGCAGAGCAGGACAGTCACAACACACTTGAACGCTAAGGAATAATTTCTGGCATGAATCGAAGAATTTTTATGAAAGCGTCAATGGCCTTTTCCACCGTTAGCTGTATGACAATAGGCCTCTCCACGCTGTTTGCTCAATCCGCTTGGATAGAAGATGGCATTGCAGACGGTGCCCCCGTGGGCTTCAATTTTGAGATGCTGAAAAAGAAAGCCGCCGCGATGGCGAAACAGCCCTAAGGTAAGCGCGCCGCCGCAGCAGCAGGCGTACAACGAAATTCAGTACGACGCCGGTCACTCACACTATGGAATAACATCCCGGATCGCCAACTCGACGTGCAGTTCTCTTTAAGCGACCCATCTTTATGTTTTCCGTCGACGCCGACAGCCGCGAGGCGCGTGAGATCCACTTCCGGCCCCAACTCTTCAATTATAACAACGCGAAGGTCGATACCCAACAGCTGGCTGGCAAAACCGACCTCGGCTTCGCCGGCTTCCGTGCGTTTAAAAAACCGGAGCTGGCGCACGCGATATCATCTCTTTCCTCAGCGCCAGCTATTTCCACACCGTGGACGCCACCTATCACTACGGCTTCTCCGCGCGCGGCGTGGCGGTCAACACCTGAGGAGTTCTCTGACTTCACCGCGTTCTGGTTCGAAACGCCGAAAGCGGAAGATACCACTTTTGTCGTCTACGCTCTGCTGGATGGCGCCAGCATCACTGGCGCCTATAAGTTTACCATTCACTGCGAGGCGAACCGCGTGGTGATGGAGATGCAGAACCACCTATCAGGATGAGAACACGCGCGGCTTCGGTCTGCTGCAGCTTAATCACGATTTCAAAGATTATTAGGATGTTATTGGCTGGCATGACAAACGTCCTAGCCTATGGGTCGAGTCGGTGGGTAAATGGGGTAAAGGCGCCATTAATCCCGACCACCGGGGAAATGCTAGATAACATCGTCTGTTTCTGGCAGCCGGTCGAGCCGATCAACGCAGCCAGCGAGTTCAGCTTCGCCTATAAGCTCTACTGGAGCGGTCTACCGCCGGTGCGCAGCGGTCTGGCGCGCATCGACGCTACCCGCACCGGCATTGGTGGCTTCCCGGAAGGCTGGGCACCAGGCGAGCACTTCCCGGAGCAGT
>BBOA01000010.1 GCA_001485295.1 Type-B symbiont of Plautia stali | reverse complement strand
GGCCTGTCAGCGAACCCGAAGACACCGGCGATATGCAGCGCGATATAGAAACCTTCATTCATTCTGCAATATGCTGAGGAGATGTCATCCAAAGTTGGGCGACAGATGCTGGCTGACATTATCGGCAGTGGCGGTGCCACGGTAAAATACTACGGCTTTACTTGGCGCCATCTGGAAACGCTGCACGAGCGCGCGACGAAGCGCAGCGAGGCGGGGTTTTCGATTGAGGAAGTGGTCAATTTCGTCGTAGCGCCGGTTATCTATCATATCCTGTTTGAAGATCGTGAATCCGATACAGACTATTGTCGCGCGCTGGTGATGCGACTGTTTCCACGCTGAGATCCACTAGCGATCCATCAACCACTCTGTTCAGGAGCATGACAGCGGCAGGTGAAACGCTGCTGCTGACAAGCAACGCAATATCTATAGTTACAACATTCTTTAAAGGATTTAAACCTATTGTGCACGCACAGTTTAAAGAGGTAGATCCTAGCCTGTAAGCACCGGAACTCTTCCCTAAACGGAGGTAATAAAAAAGCCGATAACAGCGTTATCGGCTTTTTTTCACTTCTCAGGCAGTTAGCTCACCAGCGGTTTCGCGGTTTTCTCCACCAGCGCAAGCAGGACTTTAATATCCTCCAGCGTCACGGCCGGGTTAAGTAGCGTCAGCTTCAGGCAGGTCACGCCGTTGTGCTCGGTCACGCCGACGTTAGCGCGGCCCGATTCCAGCAGTGCGTCGCCAATGCGCTGATTCAGCAGCGCGGTTTTAGCAAGATCGCGGCAGCCGGTTTTCGGGTGGAAGCGGAACAGCACGCTCGCCAGCGGCGGCTTTATCACCAGCTCCAAGAGCGGATGGGCGCTGATATATTTCGCCACCTGCTGCGCCAGCGTGACGCCGTGATCGATGATTGCCGCGTATTGCTTCTGACCCAGCGCTTCCAGACCCATCCACAGCTTCAGCGCGTCGAAACGGCGCGTGGTCTGCAGCGATTTAGACACCAGATTCGGCACACCCGCCTCTTCGTCAAACTCAGAGTTGAGGTAGGCCGCCTGATAGCGCATCAGCTCGTAATTCGCCGCATCTTTCAGCAGGAACGCGCTGCAGCTGATGGTCTGGAAATACTGCTTATGGAAGTCTAGGGTAACGGAATCTACCAGCTCTAGGCCGTCTAGATAGTCGCGATATTTTTCCGACAGCAGCAGCGCGCCGCCCCAAGCCGCATCGACGTGCACCCAGATATTATTCTGGGCCGCCAGCGCGGCGATATCGCGCAGCGGATCGATGGCGCCGGCGTCGGTAGTCCCTGCGGTAGCGACAATCGCCAGAATCTGCTCGCCGTTGGCTTTCGCCTGAGCGATCTTCTCCGCCAGATCGGTCACGTCCATACGGGCATATTCGTCGGTTTTCACTTGGGTGACGCACTGATAGCCTAGGCCGAGCAGCGCCATATTCTTCTGCACGGAGAAGTGCGTGTTTTCAGAGCAGAACACCTTCAACTTACGCAGATCGCCAACCAAGCCATCCTGCTGTACAGAGTGACCCTTACGAGCGAAGAAGGCGTCGCGCGCCAGCATTAGACCCATCAGGTTGCTCTGGGTGCCGCCGCTGGTGAAAACGCCCGCGTCGCCAGCCTCGTAGCCGACCTGGGTGCGTAGCCACTCGATCAGCTTCATCTCAATGATGGTGGCCGACGGGCTTTGATCCCAGGAGTCCATGCTCTGGTTCGTGGCGTTGATCAGCACTTCCGCCGCTTGGCTGACTACTAGGCTCGGGCAGTGCAGATGCGCCACACACTGCGGGTGATGCACCGCCAGGCTGTCTTTCAGGAAAAACTCGACCGCACGTTCGATGGCGGCTTGGTTGCCTAGGCCGGTCGGGTTGAAGTCCAGCTCAATACGCTCGCGCAGTTCGGAGACAGTTTTGCCCTGATACATTTCAGGCTGCTTCAGCCATTCAACCACAGCTTTGCTGCTCTGCTTAATCACCTGTTGATAGGCTTCGATGCTCTGCGTCGAACCGGCCAAGATCGGATTTAATTCAGACATGATTCAGTTCCTCTCCACTTAAACAACCGGCTTCACGCCGGCAGCCAGCAGAGCCTGCTCAAACTTGTCGAGGAACACTTCCAGTTCCTGATTCGTTATCAGCAAAGAAGGCAGCAGACGCAGCACGCAGCCGTGACGGCCGCCGGGTTCAAGGATCAGGCCTGCTTCAAAGCACTTCTTCTGCAGCAGCGCAGAGAGGTCGCCGTCCGCCGGGTAGCAGCCGAGCTGATCTTTGGCTTCGTTCGGCTTGACGATCTCGATACCGATCATCAGGCCGAGACCGCGCACGTGGCCGATCACCGGGAAGCGCTTCTGCATTTCGGCCAGCTTGCCTTTCAGCCACTCGCCCTGCTGCGCCACTTTCTCCGAGATGTTCTGCCCTTTCAGGATCTTCAGCGTGGTCAGGCCGGTCGCCATCGCCAGCTGGTTGCCGCGGAAGGTACCGGTGTGGTGACCTGGCTCCCAAGCGTCGAACTGCTTCTTGATGCCTAGCACGGCTAGCGGCAGTCCGCCGCCGACGGCTTTCGACATCACGATAATGTCTGGCTGAATGCCTGCGTGTTCGAAGGCGAAGAATTTGCCGGTGCGCGCGAAGCCTGCCTGCACTTCGTCGATGATCAGCAGAATGCCGTGCTCTTCGGTCACTTTACGGATGCGTTGCAGCCACTCGGCTGGCGCCGGGTTCACGCCTCCTTCGCCCTGAACCGCTTCCAAGATCACCGCCGCTGGTTTGCGCACGCCGCTTTCCACGTCATTTATCAGATTTTCAAAGTAGTCGGTCAGCGCTTTGACGCTCGCGTCGCCGCCGATGCCCAGTGGGCAGCGGTAGAGGTTCGGATAAGGCATAAACTGCACTTCCGGTATCATGCCGTTGACTGCTTCTTTCGGCGACAGATTGCCGGTGACGGAGAGCGCGCCGTGGGTCATGCCGTGGTAGCCGCCGGAGAAGGCGATTACGCCGGAGTGGCCGGTGGCTTTTTTCGCCAGCTTGATCGCCGCTTCCACCGCGTCCGCGCCGGACGGGCTGGTGAACTGCAGTTTGTACTCTTTACCTTTGTCCGGTAGTAGCGACAGCAGGTATTCAGAGAACGCATCTTTTAACGGCGTTGTCAGATCGAGAGTATGTAAAGGCAAGCCGCTGGTAATGACGTTTTGGATGCTCTGCAGTACGTCAGGATGGTTATGACCTAGCGCCAGCGTACCCGCGCCTGCTAGGCAATCGAGGTACTCTTTCTGGTCAGCGTCGGTGATCCATACGCCTTTTGCTTGGGTGATCGCTAACGGTAACTTACGGGGATAACTTCTGACGTTTGATTCGAACTCAGCCTGACGGGCCAAATAGGTTTGATTATTTGCGTTTGAAGTGGCATCTAAAGAATCAATACGGACTTTATCCGTCATCATATCTCTCCTACAACCGGGGCAATCGCGTATGCCGCAGTTGAATGTAAATGTAAAAAAACAGGTTACCTAATTTTAGGCGCGGCCAATATAGAGCTTTTACGATTCAGGCTCAATCTTTTATTTTATTTAGATTTGTTTGTGCTTATTTAAATGAATCCTTCGCGAGGCTGAGCTATGTATGCGTAGGCCTGACGACGCCTATGTTAAGAGGGTGTGACGCTCTAGCGACATCGGTCGGCTTAAACGCGCTAACTGAAGAATAAACAGGCAATTAAACGCCTTTTTTGTTGAGGATATAAACAAATGATGTGCTAAAAATTATTACTACCTGAATTAAAACGCTGCGCGAAGGTTAAGTTATATAAGAGGCTTAACCTTAAGCGCGGGAAACATATTTAAACCAAATTGTTCAGTCCTGTGCCCACCGGCAGGAAAACACCTAACTCAACGCTACGATTCATACTTAACTCCTGAAATCAATTCGCGTTATGGACCCGGGTCATAAAGTCGAGCGTAATCTGGTTAAACAAGGGGGTTTCTGTTTCAGAAAAGCTATGGCCGCTCTGAGGGACGATTTTCATTCAGCGTCCCCTATCAGTCCCGCCAGCAGGTGGGACTGATACGGCGGGTGTCAAAATGACATCAGCGCAGAGCGCCAGCGTGGGGGAAATCATTACCGATACCTTTTCCTGCATCTCGAAATGGGCCCGAATCCCGTTAAACTACCCTCACTGATCTCTTTTCTGACGGCGTCAGGCGTTTAATTAAAGCGATGATTCATCGACACCACGGGATTTAGGATCGAAAGTAATGCCATCTTCAGCACGCCGCGTTGCCAGTTTTGGTATGCAAAATAGTCGAGGCACGTGCGCCGACTGGCAAAAGATTTATCGGATTTAAAACCGGTTGGAATGCGCTCGAAAAGTCTTACTCAAATTCTCGACAGATATATTTAAGAAACTGGGGCGCGGCAAAGGAAAGGGAGCGGCCGCGGTGAATGCAAATTTCGATGTTAGCATGTCGCCGCGCCTCGTTATTGATAGGTATCGCAATAAGTGTGTTTTGCTCAATTTCCCGACGAGCAATCTGCATCGGGCCAATATAGTCAGCGTGCGACCAGCAATCGCCATCGCTTTCAAGATTGTTAGTTTTTACAATGGATTGCGGATTGAGATGCAGGTTGCGGGTACGCTGTTAATCGAAAAATGTATCGCCGGATATAACGACTGATCGCCGATGGTGAAATCTGCGCAGCAGAGCGGAATTATTTCCCCTTGGGCCCTTGCGCTCGCTGCTAGGGAAAATAAACTAATACTGCAGCCGAGATTATATTATCTCTTGCCGCCGTGTTCACTGCCTGCCCCTTGGGTTCTGTATAAAATGAAGCATATAGAACGTTTAATAACATTTTATGTGTCATAAGGAAGTCAATTAATTGCAAATGCGAAAGGGAAATAGTAAATTGACTTTCATATGAAGCATAATGCGCTCTAAAGAAGCTTAAGGAAATCAATATGCCGCGTTCGATAGAAAGAGTGTATTCACCCTATACGCTTGAAGCGGTTAGCCTATTTGCGCAACTGCTCCGCTATGAACTTAAAAAACAAAAAAGGTCCGGAGCTGGATCAAGCGCTATTCCACGGAAGTTCCATAGGCGGCGCCCGTCCGAAGCATTGATTGAGGATGACGGGGAAAAATATATCGCCAAATTTTCGGCAAGCAACGATCTCTATAGTGTGGTTAAAGCCGAATTTATTGCAATGCAGCCTTGCTGCTCTCTGTGGGAGCCAGTGTGCACCGGTCAAGATAGCGTACGTGTCAGGCAAAGACATGCTGCTAATCGAGCGTTTTGACCGAATTGCGACAAAGAGGGGCTGGACACGACGCCTGATAGTATCGGCATTAACTCTGTTTGGTCTTGATGACATGATGGCGCAGTATGCGAGTTATGAAGACTTTACCCACATCATCCGACAGCGCTTCGAGCGTCCTGCAGAGACGTTACGCGAACTTTATGCCCGACTTTGCTTCAATATTTTGTGTGGCAATACTGACGATCATGCCCGCAACCATGCCGCTTTCTATAAACGTTACAGCCAGCGCAGCGCATGTCTTACAACCGCACATAACTTCCTACTCGTTCGTTTTTGAATAGCGGCGATGCTTTTGAGCAGAAGCCAGCCCGCGCGATTAAGGCGCACCACGCCAGATGGCCAAACTTTTATGCCAGGGCCAATGCAGGTCGTAAACAGCGATTATTCTGACATTCTTTCTCCCGCGCATTCATCCCAAACGATCACTTTTACCGCGAGAGAATGCGCTTGCGCAGACGAAGCCATCGAGAGCCACGGGATAGCGTTGCGCCATTGGTAATTTAAAAAGTGCTACCACTCCGTGGTCATGCCGACAAAACCCCTTCCCGACATAATGGCGTTCAGCATTAGCTTATGTATGTGAATGAGGTCCGCTGAGCGCTCCATGAAGCGCGTAAAAAATCCTGCCAGCGTCGCGCGACATTAGCGAATTTCAGACCGGCCGATCGCGCTGCTGAGCCTGTATCGCGCGAGCAGGCCAGACGAAATCGATATTGTGGAACCACTGGTCATAGAGAGAGATCGAAACTTTCTGGATGCATGACCGCAATACGCTGAGCATCCGCCACGCTGGGCGGCATGTACTCAGGGTAGTAACACCATCTGGCTGGCCTACTCCGTCGATCTGGGTGGCGTGATACTGCCGGGCCTGAGCTACGACGTGGCCTATGTGCGCAGCGATAACATTAAAACAAAACCTCGGCGACAAATATATGGTCATGAACATGAGTTCCAGTACAAAGTGCAGGATAGCCTAGCGAAGGATTTACGCCTAAAGCTGCGTGTCTCATCGGACGCAGCGGATTACAATATCGGCGGCAATGAAATTCGCGTATTCGTGGAATATCCGTTCGATCTCTTTTTATTTGCCGCTAATTTTTGTTTAACAGTTAAACTGATGGCGGCTTAGCCGCCATTTCCTATCACACATCGCCATGGCATCCAGATATCTCATTCAGGTAAAAAACAAATAACCTCGCTTTAGCTTACCTAATAAGAATAACTTATCTTACCGTGGTGCATAAACTGCACCTTAATGCTGCATTCTAACCCTCATCAACCATTTAGACAACAAAGATATTTAATAAACATAAAGTTATATTAATGGCACGGCTTTTGCTAAGTGCACTACATCTTGTATACCAGCTGGAATTAACTATGGCCTCGACCTTTGGCTTCACCCTGAAAGAGTGGCAGGCGTATTATCATGATAACCTGCGTCAAATAAGCGATATCCTAGGCGCCCACCTTGCTGATATTCATGCCGAAGATAACGCCTGGATTTACCTGATTTCCCCCACGCAGTTACAGGCGCAAATTAAACTGCTGCTGGTGCGCTATCTAGACAACCCCGCGGCAATGCCGCTATTCGGCGTGCCTTTTGCGGTAAAAGACAATATCGACGTTGCCGGCTTACCCACCAGCGCCGCCTGTCCGGCGTTTACCCGTATCGCTGAGACGGATGCTTTTGCCGTCGCGCAGCTGAAAGCAGCAGGCGCGGTGATGATAGGCAAAACCAATCTGGATCAGTACGCAACCGGCCTAGTCGGCACCCGATCGCCCTATGGCGCCGTCAGCAACACCTTTGATCCGCGCTATGTTAGCGGCGGCTCCAGCTCTGGGTCAGCTTCAGTGCTAGCGCGCGGGCTGGTCGGTTTCTCGCTCGGCACCGACACGGCAGGTTCCGGGCGCGTTCCGGCCGGGTTTAACAATATCGTCGGTCTGAAACCGACCAAGGGCTGGCTCTCGGCGCGCGGCGTAGTGCCCGCCTGCCGTCTGAACGACACTCTCTCCGTGTTCGCGCTCACTGTGGAAGACGCGTTCGCAGTCGCCTCCGTCGCAGTCGGCTATGACGCAGACGAAGCCTACTCCCGTCGCCATCCAAAAAACGTTCCCGCCAGTATCAAGGCTCGGCCAACATTCGCCATTCCCGCTTCACCGGAATTCTTTAACGATAAGCAGGCCGAAGCGGCTTGGCTGGCGGCGCTAGAACAGCTGCAGACAGCCAGAGCTACGCTGCAGCCGATCGACTTCGCCCCTTTTCAGCAGCTGGCAGAACAACTCTATTACGGCCCGTGGGTAGCTGAGCGCACCGTCGCAGTCGGCGAAATGCTCAACCGCCCGCAAGAGATGGATCCGATGGTGTACGACATTGTCAGCAGCGGATTGAAATATACCGCGGTGGAGGCCTACCAAGCGGAATACCTGCGCGCCGAGCTGACGCGTCAGATACAGCGGAAACTGGAGCCGTTCGATGCGCTGGTAGTGCCGACCTCGCCCACTATCCATACCCTAGAGGAGATACAGCAGGAGCCGGTGCGCTACAATTCGCAGTTCGGTACCTATACCAACTTCACCAATCTGGCCGACCTCAGCGCGCTGGCGCTGCCTGGGCCATTCCGCGCCGACGGCTTACCGGCAGGCATTACGCTGATCGCTCCCGCCTGGCACGATCGCGCGCTGGTGACCTTTGGCCTGCGCTGGCAGGCCCAGTTGGGATTACCGCTCGGCGCGACCGGCAAGCCTTGCCCTGCACAGTCTGACGCGCTGCCCGTTTCCGCCGATCACGTGCGCGTGGCGTTGGTCGGCGCACACCTGACCGGCATGCCGCTCAATTTTCAGCTCACTACCCGTCGCGCGGTGCTGGTTGAACAGACGCAAACAGCCAGCTGCTACCGCCTGTTCGCTCTGCTTGACGGCCCAACGAAAAAACCGGGGCTGCTGCGCGACGAACACGGCGCCGCCATTACGGTTGAGCTGTGGGATATCCCGCTGGCGCGCTTCGGCGAGTTTGTCGCGGAGATCCCCGCACCGCTCGGCATCGGCTCGCTGACGCTGGCGGACGGACGCAGCGTGAAGGGCTTTATCTGCGAACCGGCGGCGCTGTCACAGGCGCTGGAGATCACTGAATTCGGCGGCTGGCGCAGCTGGCTGGCCTCACAGGAGGATCAATAACCATGTTCAGCACCGTTCTGATTGCCAACCGCGGCGAGATCGCCTGCCGCGCTATCCGTACCCTGAAGCGCCTCGGCGTCACCAGCGTCGCCATCTATTCAGACGCCGACCGCAATGCGTGCCACATTAAAGAGGCGGACATTGCGATTGCACTCGGCGGCGATAAGGCAAGCGACAGCTATTTGCGCATCGACAAAGTGCTTGCCGCCGCCCGGGAAACCGGCGCGCAGGCTATCTGGCCGGGCTACGGCTTTTTGTCGGAAAGCATCGCCTTCGCCGACGCCTGCGAGCAGGCGGGTATCGTGTTTGTCGGCCCGACAGCGCAGCAGATCGGTGAGTTTGGTCTGAAGCACCGCGCGCGCGCGCTGGCCGCCGACGCCGGCATCCCTATGACGCCCGGCACGTCGCTGCTCGACTCCCTAGGCGATGCCCTGCACGCCGCAGCGCAAATCGGCTATCCGGTGATGCTGAAAAGCACCGCGGGCGGCGGCGGTATCGGCCTGACGCGCTGCGCGGACGCCCAGGCGCTGCGCAGCGCTTGGGAGAGCGTGCGCCGCCTCAGCGAGCAGTTTTTTAGCGATGCGGGCGTATTTCTCGAACGCTGCATCGATCGCGCGCGCCACGTTGAGGTGCAGATATTCGGCGACGGCAATGGCAAGGTGATCGCGCTGGGCGAACGCGACTGCTCGCTGCAGCGCCGTAATCAGAAAGTGGTGGAAGAGACCCCTGCGCCGAACTTGCCGCCCACGACGCGCGCGGCGCTGCTGGCCTCGGCCGTGCGGCTCGGCGAGCGGGTGAACTACCGCAGCGTAGGCACGGTGGAATATATCTACGATGCTGATCAGGAGGCGTTCTACTTCCTTGAGGTCAATACCCGACTGCAGGTGGAACATCCGGTAACCGAGTGCGTAACCGGCCTCGATCTGGTGGAGTGCATGCTGAAAGTAGCTTCGGACGAGGCCCTTGACTGGGCGCGTCTACAGCGGGCGCCGGAAGGCGCATCCCTTGAAGTGCGGCTCTATGCCGAAGACCCACTGAAAAACTTTCAGCCCAGTCCCGGCGTGCTGACCAGCGTTGTGTTCCCGGAGGGCGTGCGCGTTGACAGCGGCATCGACACCGGCGCTGAGGTTTCCACCTTTTACGATCCGATGATCGCCAAGCTCATCGTCCATGCCGAAACGCGCGACGCGGCGATCGCGAAGCTGCAGCAGGCACTCGATGCGACTCAGCTACACGGCATCGCCGCCAACCTCGACTATTTACGGCAGATCGTCGCCACCGACGCGTTTCGCCGCGGCGAAGTATGGACGCGCTTTCTCGATGCCTTTACTCCCGCCGCCAGTGTGATCGAGGTGCTGCAGCCTGGCACCTTCAGCAGCGTTCAGGACTATCCAGGCCGCCTCGGCTACTGGGATATCGGCGTACCGCCGTCAGGTCCTATAGACGATTTCGCCTTTCGCCTAGCGAACCGCATTGTCGGCAATCACGCCAGCGCCGCCGGGCTAGAGTTTACATTGCAGGGTCCGACGCTGCACTTCCACTGCGACGCGATTATTGCTCTGACCGGAGCGGACTGCGCGGCGGATCTGGACGGCGAAGCTGTCGCCTGCTGGCAGCCGATCGCCGTGCGCACGGGGCAAACCCTGACGCTGGGCCGGGCGCAGACCGGCTGCCGTGCTTATCTGGCGGTGCGCAACGGCCTCGACGTGCCGGAATACCTTGGCAGCCGCGCCACCTTCTCGCTCGGCCAGTTTGGCGGCCACGCTGGCCGCACGCTGCGCGTGGCCGATATGTTGCCGATCTCCCAGCCCGCACTGGCGGCCTGCGCCACGCCTGCGCCGGTCAGCGCCCCTGAAGCGCTGGATCGCGCGCTGGTGCCGCGCTACGGCACCGAGTGGCGTATTGCCGTGCTCTATGGGCCGCATGGTGCGCCCGACTTCTTTACCCAAGCGGCCATTGACGAGTTCTTCGCCAGCGACTGGCAGGTGCACTACAACTCCAACCGTCTTGGCGTCCGCCTCGTTGGGCCGAAACCGAGCTGGACGCGTGTCAACGGCGGCGAAGCGGGCCTGCATCCCTCTAACGTACACGACTGCGAATACGCCATCGGCGCGGTAAACTTCACCGGCGATTTTCCAGTGATCCTGACCCATGACGGCCCGAGCCTTGGCGGCTTCGTTTGTCCGGTGACGATTGCGAAAGCGGAGCTGTGGAAAGTGGGCCAAGTAAAACCCGGCGATCGCATCCGTTTCCATCCCATCAGCGCGGACGAAGCGGTTGCGCTGGAAAAAGCACAGGTGCACAGCATTGAGACACTGCGCAGCGCCCACGCCCCCACCTTCGCCGTGCCCTCGCTTGCGGCGAGTGCCATCGGTTCCGCGACGCTGCTGGCGGCGCTGCCGGCGACGGCCACCACGCCGGCGGCGTGTTATCGCCAAGCGGGTGACAAATATGTGCTGATAGAATATGGCGATAACGTGCTAGATCTGGCGCAGCGCCTGCGCGTGCACCTGCTGATGCAGGTGCTGCGCGAGCGCGCGATTCCGGGCGTCGAAGAGCTGTCGCCGGGCGTCCGTTCGCTACAGGTGCGCTACGACAGCCTGATCCTCAGTCAGCAACAGCTGATGCACTGGCTGCTAGAGCTGGAGGCGGATCTCGGCGACGTCAACCAGCTGCAGGTGCCGTCGCGTATCGTCTGGCTGCCGATGACGTTTGAGGACAGCGCCACCCTCGGCGCGGTGGAACGCTACAAAGAAACGGTTCGCGCCAGCGCGCCGTGGCTGCCAAACAACGTCGATTTTATCCAGCGTATCAACGGGTTGTCGAGCCGCGAGGCGGTGCGCGACACCCTGTTCGAGGCTAGCTACCTGATCCTCGGCCTCGGCGATGTCTATCTCGGCGCGCCGTGCGCCGTGCCGGTCGATCCGCGGCATCGCCTGCTCAGCTCTAAATACAGCCCAGCGCGCACCTTTACCGCCGAAGGCACAGTCGGCATCGGCGGCATGTATATGTGTATCTACGGCATGGATTCGCCGGGCGGCTATCAGCTGGTGGGACGCACGCTGCCGATCTGGAACAAGTTCCTGAAGAACAGCCAGTTCGCGGCGCATCAGCCTTGGCTGATGCGCTTCTTCGACCAAGTGCGCTTCTATCCGGTCAGCGAAGCGGAGCTGACGCAGCTGCGCGACGACTTCCGCGAGGGGCGCGCCGCCATCCGTATCGAAGAGACGCTGTTCGATTTCGTCGCGCACCAGCGCTTCCTAGTAGAAAACGCCAATGAGATCGCCGACTTCCGCCAGCGTCAGGCCGCCGCGTTCGAGCGTGAGGTCGCGCTGTGGGCGCAGGAAGATCAGAGCGCGCCGCCCGTGCCTGACGCCGTATCAGAGGAGCGAGGGCTGGCGGTGCGCGCGGATATGAACGGTAATATCTGGAAAATCCTAGCGGCGCCGGGCGATAGCGTAAGGGCAGGCGAGACGCTGATCGTCGTCGAAGCGATGAAGATGGAGCTGGCGATCGTCTCGCCGCAGGACGGCAAAGTCGCCCGCATCGCCTGTCAGGTGGGGCGCCCGGTCAGCCCTGGCGACGCCCTGCTCTGGCTAGAATGATGGCGGCAGCGCGAACGGAAGCGACCTAGGTCGGGTTGGATATGTGGGCGCAGGCGGTCGAGAAAGCGGTCACCACCGACGTCGACAAAGTGCGCGCGGCGATGGCCGGTTAAACCTTCAAGGTGCCGAACGGCCTTACCCTTACCATGGACCAGACCAACGACAATCTGTATAAGCCAGTAATGATCGGCGAGGTGGAAGAGGTGGAAGAGAATGGTCAGTTCAACGTGGTCTGGCAGACGGAACAGCCGGTGCGCACACAGCCTTGGAGCCCCTACCTTCCCGGCAGCGATAAGAAGCCCGATCATCCGGTGAAATCAACGCAGTAAGCACGCCGCCCACCAATTGATCAGCAGCGACGTGCAGCTGCCGTTGATTGAACAGCGGCTGGCGAGCGAACCGGCGCTCGAGGTGCGCACCGCCGCCGTCAGCAGCCTGAAACAGATTAAGCAGCGTCTGATGTGGGGCGATCTGCTGGGCCAAGCCTTTACTAAGCTGTCGCTCTGCTCTATGTGGCGTTTGTTGTCACCGCCGCGATGGGTATGCTGCTGGCGACTTTGGGGCATTAGCCTGATGCTAATCCAGCTCGTATGTATGCTGTTCGGCGCGCAGAACCTCGAAGTGGCGAACCCGGCGAGCCTGCAGCTGCTGCCCTACAACTGTATCGCGTTGATCCTATTCATGGTGGCGGTGCTGACGCTCATTTAGCTGCTGCTGAATAAAACCCGCGCGCCGTAAGCCAGAACCGCGCGATGGCGGACTGCTGCGCATGCCGACCGGGCGCGTCGATATGCTGGCGGGAACGGTGGTGGCGCCTTTGGTCTCGGCATCCTTAATAAAGTGCTGGAGCCGCAGACCGGCGCAGTGCTGGGCAAAATTCTAACCTCGTGCTGATTGTGCTTTTTATCCAGAAACGTCTGCAAGGGCTGTTCGCCTTTAAAGGGAGGATCATCGCCTAATGACGCAGCCAGTTACCTTACCCCTCGCGCGGAAAGCACCCTGGCTGGCGCTGCCGTTTTGCGCTCTGCAGCCTGCTGCGCATCCGCTGGCGATACCATGGGCATGTATCTAGTCGGCCCGCTGTTGGGCGCGGCCATCGTCAACGGCGCCAAGAGCTAGTTTACCGTGGCGTTCCGGGAATACTGGCTTTTCTTCTTGGGAGTGATGTTTATTCTGGTCACGCTGTTCCTGCCACATGGCGTAATTAGCCTACTGCGCCGGAGGCGTGATGAGTGATCACTTGTTTACCCAACCCTATCCGGCAGATCGCCATCATCATCAGACCGATCCGGTGCTGCAGCTTGAGAAGATCAACGTCTCCTTTGACGGCTTTCACACGCTGACCGATCTCTCGCTGAACATCGGCGTCGGGGAATTGCGCTGCGTGATCGGGTCCCAAAGGCGCCTGTAAAACCCCGCTGATGGATATTATCACCGGCAAAACCCGGCTGGACAGCGGATGGGAGATTTACGATCAGGACAACGGCCTCAAGCTTCAACCGGCTCTCCCCGGTGTCCGCAAGTTTCAGAAACCCACGGTGTTCGACAATCTGGCGATCGCGCTGAAAAACGATAAATCCGTCTGGACCTGCCTGCGGGCGCGGCTGAGCGGCGAGCAGCAGGATCGCATCAACGAGGGGCTTAAGCTGCTGCTCGACGAACCCGCCGCCGGCATGACGGATGCGGAAAACGACTACGATGGTGGTCGAGTACTACATGGGCTTTCTGCAGGGCCGGCAAGGCCATTCCGACATTGAATAACCGGTCGCCGTTGCCGGAACTGGCCAGCGCAGCTCAGAGCCGATCGGCAGACCGCCCGGCGCCAGCTGTTCTCCTTCGCTGCCGCGCGCGCCGCGAGCGAGGCAGAACGGCAGCATTGGAGACTGATTTAGCAGGGCAGAACTTCCGGATTTCATATGCAACTTTTCAAGAGAGATAGTGAACTCTCCCTGATTCCCACAGTGTTTACGGGCAATCTCATAGATACGTCGATCAATGGCTTTGCGAATACGGAAGTAATCTTGGCTGATTTTCAGCATTTTTTTCTTTTCCAATGCCTGATATAACCAGTCAGGTAGCGTCACTTCCACCATGCCAACATCCAGCTTTCCTTTCTTTTCTTCTACTATACGCCAGCTATCAATTAATCCGAATCCAGTGGATTCTTGTTTCGCCTCAGAATAGATAATGTTTGTTGTTATTCTTGTCCCTGATAGTCTATCTAATGCTTTTTCCAAATCATTATACGCTCTACCACTTTTTGCTCTATTTGTTGTGACAAAAAAATCATAGGGCGTAAAACAGATAGTTCTACTTATCATCTCACCTTTATTTATAGCTTCTTGTAACTTAGATATCGCATAAATCCAGACATCTTTATCAAAAACCGTTGCTATACCATCTGCTGTCGGTTTCACAGTAATACTAGTATTGCCATTTCTATACTCCCTAATTTTTGTATCACCACCTTTCAAAGCAAAAAAAAAGGGTGTTCCATCGTAGCCATTTCATCACGAAAACTGGATAGCTCAACTTCATCAGCGATGAAAAAATCTAGCTCGTGTTTATGGGGACGTAAGGTTTTCAAGTTGCGCGCTCTCGTTTTGTCAGTATGATCGACCATAGCCTCAATTCTATCTAAGTTAGGATTGCTGGTTAGAGTCAGTAAGCTGCTGCTAACACCTTACTGACTCGACATTCGACATTTAAAAACCGCTGTAAGCAGAAAAAATATCGACATTTAAAAACCAATTATCGACATTTAAAAACAAAATAATCTAATTTAGATATAATTATCATATGCTTGAGTTTATTTTTTTCCTTTAACTATTTTAACTCATACATAACTGATCTATTAACCGCGGTTTTACCCCCTGAAGCTGTGGATAACACTGACAGCAACGAAGGGATAATTCGCACATCTCCATCAGACTCCTGTATTTGTCATCATCGTGCGCTTTTTAGGCAATATTATGACCGTGCTTCCTGTAACAACGGACGCTTTTCCGCTTCCTTGCTCTGGCTGTTCGTTCCTCGTCGCTACGCTTCTGCGGTACGCCTCAGCCAGAGACTGCGGCGAGCGGTGAAATTTAACGGGAAGATCTTATTTGATTCCAAAACGCTCTTTGATATCCCCTTTAAAAAGTGGATAACCGAACAGCATCGGCGCTTGCGCCTCAAAAGTAGCTCCCCA
This sequence comes from Type-B symbiont of Plautia stali, assembly GCA_001485295.1. Taxonomy (GTDB): domain Bacteria; phylum Pseudomonadota; class Gammaproteobacteria; order Enterobacterales; family Enterobacteriaceae; genus Pantoea. The sequence continues at coordinate 72,072 of BBOA01000010.1, read as the reverse complement.
CGCTAAAGCAAGGGGCATTTAGAACGGAATCGTGAGACGGCTAACAGCTAGCCTGTTAGCCATCGAGGGATTGGACAAACCCGGCCAAGCCGGATGCGTCAGCAAGAGTCGTTGATAGCCTGTACATACACGCTCGTAAGCGGCTCTCACGACCCGCTAACGCGGAGATACGCCCCAACTGCGGCTTCGCCTTGTTGTGACCACTCCGACCGCGCACAGAAGCCTCTGAACCGCGTTTAGCGGGTTATCGCTTTGCAGGGTGAAGGGAAGGATAGGCGATCCCTTTCGATCACTCACTGGTATCGGCGGCTAACCCTCGGTGCTACCTGTCATTTTATCTTGCCGCCTTACATGCGCTAACGCGCATAAATTCCAGCTCCTCAGTGGAACGAAAACTCACGCTAGCTGGGAAATATGCACCTTGTTTTGTAGTCCGTTATAGACTACATTAATAACAGCAATGTTTGATTAATGAGGTGATGAGATGGAAACGTATATTCGTACTCGTGTTGATGATGTTCTTAAAAGCCAATTTGAAACTATCCTGCAAGATTGCGGGTTGTCTGTTAGCGCCGCATTGCGGTTGTTTGCTGAAAATGTTGTCCGTAATGAAGGGTTGCCATTTGAAATTACCCGTAAACCATCAGCTCGTTTGCGTGAATCCATCCGCCAAACCGAAGAACTGATGGCACAAGGGCGGCCAGGTTTTGAAAATGTTGGTGAGCTGATTGCGAGTATGAACAATGGGGAGCAATAAACGCGCACCGTTGCCTTACCGGACGGATCGCACCAAGAACTTTGAAAAGGCATGGAAACGCTATAACAAAAGCGGACGCTATGATATGCAGGCGGCTGCCGTAGCAATGAACCTTGTGACTAATCGTAATCCTGTTCCTGCTGAATATCGAGACCATGAACTTACTGGAGAGTGGGCTGGTTTCCAAGAATTGCATATTGGGGGCGATTTTCTACTGGTTTATCGCGTCGATGAAAAAAACGAGATTATTTATTTCACTGACCTTGGTACTCATGCTGAACTCTTTGAATAAAAATTACGTCACGTAATGACTGCCCTCCACGCTCACGGTATCAAGAAATCAGTCATTGTCCTGTACTGAACAACCAGCCCTCCGGGGCTGGGCTTTTTGTTTCAGTCAGTCCCAAAATTTGGTTCGCCAAATGGCTTTTATGTTAAATCCACGATTTTTATATAACAAATAGCGATTAGCGCTGTTTTCTCGCTTCAAGGCGTCATTTGTATACGTGATTTCCAGTCAAATTGGCCGCCATTCCATAGTTAAAATTTTGTTAAAAATATCGATGATGTTAACAAATTTAACATGTTTCCATTTCCCCTGCATTTCGGCCCAGTGGGAGCGAAGCTACAAAATGCGACATTTGCGTGAAGACGTACCCGGCAGCTTTTGCCACCGGGTTTAAACACATGGATTGTGGTTGCGACATTACTGTTTCGCAGGTGTGGGGATCAGTCCCCGGCCCGGAAGAGTCTGACAGGCTGCTCCAGCAGATGGAGGGGCTGTTTCAGGATATTTATCGTCAGGCGTAATATACACCTGGGTTGTGGCCACATACCCGTCACTGAAGGTGGCCTCAATGTAAGTGGCCTGCCATCCGCTGCTGGGGGGCGTCAGCGGAATGCTGAGTGTCTCATTGCCGCCGGTCAGGCTGACGGGAACTGAGTTGTATTTAACATCGCAGGCATAACGAAAATCCCTTGCAGCCGGGTTCATGGCTGTCCACTGTAAAACGGTTGCCGGCTTCTCTGAGAAGCTTACCGCCAGCTCTTTTTTCCCCTCCCCGCTGTTCTGTACTTTTTCCGTAATTTCAGGGAGCTTTTGCTTCTCCTGAAAACGGTTAACAAAGGTTATAAGCGACTGCTCCGCAACGGACAGAATTCCGTTATGTGAGGAGTTAGGTACAACCCTCAGGGACTTGGAACCGGGTAACTGGTCATAATAAAAATGACTGTTGTCAGGCACATAGAAATCATCACCGCTGGCATTAATAATATATTTATCAATTTTCAGGCGATCCCCCATATCGGTATTCAGATAAGTCAGAGGGTCTTCAAGCGTCATCAGGCTTGCAAATTCATCCGTACCAATCTGCTGGTCAACGCCCTGTTTATAATAGGGATAAAAGGCTACCGGCCAGTTTTTTCCATATGACTGATACATGTGTTCAAGAGACTTTTTAGTATCCAGCAGGTCCATAACGAAAGGAACAACGGCATCGACGTCCGGGTCCGACAGCGCTGTCAGCCACGTTTGGAGGCGCCGGCGACAATAAATTTAGTTATTTTCTGCTGTGCCAGTTCTTTCTTCGCCAGCCTGAACGCCTGCGATACCGACGTTGCCATAGGGATATGAAGGGACGCGTTCTGGTATTTCTGAGTATCACCAATAAACAGTTTCCAGGAATATGCCACACTGTCATCTTCATCCAGCGGTGTTGTTACTCCCTGATAACTCAGTACCTGATTAGGGACGTTACTGACTGAGATCACCACAGTTCGTGTGGCAACCGCAATACGTGTAAGTTCTTCCTCGCTGAAGTTTGTGGGCGCCACAGGACTGCCCGAGCTATTGTTGTTGCTGCCGTTATTGATAACAACAAGCGCATTATTTTCTCTGGCGGAATCAGGAATATAGATATCCACCCCGTTCTGCCAGCGTTCCGGAGAGACGACGCCTTGCGGGGACCACGCCTGTGAATTCAGGTTATACCTCTGCAGCATAACCCCGGGGAGTTGTTTTTTTTCCAGGAGAGAATAATCGAGAGGAAGTGCCGCAAGTGACATCCGGTAATCAGAAATGACATGCATCAGATTTGTGGTTCTATACTTTTCTCCGGGAGAAGACAACGCCAGACAGGCAGGCGAGATAAACAGCATCGCCATATATAATGCTCTGATTTTCATCATTTAACTCCTTTTAAAGTGGGAACAAAAACTCATTCATTACAGGCTGACAACCATCATGGTCTTCAGCCTTATTGCTGCATATTAACTTCCGGCCTTATCCCGCAAACGAATAACAGTCTGCCGCGAGGTGCCAAATTCTCTGGCAACAGCGCTAATGCTTGCTCCAGCGTTAAGACGTTCCAGCGCCACCTTTTGCTGTTCCTCATTGAGTGACGAAGGGCGACCGAAGCGTTTTCCCGAAGCCCTGGCTCGCGCAATACCTGAATGCGTGCGCTCAATCAGCAGGTCTTTCTCAAACTCTGCCACCGCCGAAATGACCTGCATGGTCATCTTGCCGGCCGCGCTGGTAAGGTCCACACCACCCAGCGCGAGGCAGTGTACACGAATATCGGACGCTGCCAGCTGCTCTACGGTCTTTCGCACGTCCATTGCGTCACGACCCAGGCGATCAAGTTTTGTCACTATCAGCACATCGTCATTTTCCATGCGGTCAAGTAACCGGGCAAAACCGGGCCGTTCGCTGGCGGCCACCGAACCGCTGATTTGTTCCTCAATCAGTCTCTGGTATTTGACGGCAAAACCAGCAGCCTCTATTTCTCTGCGCTGGTTTTCCGTGTTCTGTTCCAGTGTAGAGACACGACAGTAAGCAAAAACGCGTGACATAATGAAATTTCCGTCCGGAAAGGATGTCCGAACCATAATGCATATCCGAAACTAATTTCACTAAGTTTTGGACAGATGCTGTAAGTAGTGTACGAAACCGAACGGTTCTGGACACTATCAGGCGGCCAGCGCCAGCCGCTGATCCATGTTCAGCTCGATACGACCATACGGATTAACATGGTGGTATATCAATGGCGTCAGCAGACCACGCCAGTCTTCTTCTGTCATTCGCTGCTGCCAGACCGGCTCTGCCAGCACATTCTGGATCAACAAGGTATTGATATAGACCAGACTGATTTGCAGCAGGTGCAAAGAGAGCATCGACAGTTCCTGATCCGCAGGCCGGTTGCTGGTAAATTCTCCGTGTTCACCATAAAAATAAAGTTATTGGCGCTGTTCCAGTTTTCAACGACATTGAGGCCCGCATTTATTTCGCAACGCAGCGACTCATCCTGCAAATAACGGCAGAGGAAGATAGTCTTAATCGCTTTGCCCAGCTCCGCGAGTGCCTTATAGGTTGGATGCTGAATGTTATTTCGGGTGAATCGTCGTAATATGGCCTCGGGTTCGGCTGTTCCGGTTTTAAGTGCCGCTGTATATTTGATTATCTCGTCATACTGTTGTGCAATAAGCTCCCAGTCGATCCCCCGGGTTAAAACCGGCGTAAGATGCGGGTACAACAAGGCATCCTGCTTTTCACACACATACAGTTTCTGTCGGGCGATCGCTTTCAGTCGCGGCAACAGATCGAACCCCAACACATCACTGAACGCAAAGGCCACCTCACTTTGTCCGTGGCTGTCCACGTACTGGTGGTTGATTTCCATGTCAGTACAGTGGCGCAGAACGCCTTCCATCATCGCGGCCACTTCCGATGAGGAACAGCGGCGCAATTGTGAATAAATACACGTGGAGTGCGTATCGACATGCCAGTAAATCATCACGCCGCGCCCGCCATAGCGGGCATGCCATTCTGTCATCAGATTCTGATCATACGCACCGAACTTTCGGGAGTCCGCAGCACAGGATGTCGTCGCATTTCCCCAGATAGCGGGCTGACGAATACGGAAAATACCGTTCACAATATGAGCAATTGCTGAGCGTAAAGCATCTTTCTGAATAAATCGCCGTTTAACGTAGCGCAATTCATCATAGTTAACGCGGGGTTGCTGGCTGGCGATGCGCTTCAGGCGTACATTGGTACCGAGGCCAAACAGACATAACAACAGGCGGCGTTGTAATACCTCAGGCTCAAGTACTTCCCGACTGGCAGATGTGCGAAATAACGACGAGAAATGTTCCCGAAAATCCACCTCCTTGAGTATGTCTATCAACTCCAGATCGGCCCAGCGCTGGCCAATCTCCTGCTTCAGTGCTGCGGTGTTGGGGGGCTCTGCCTGCTTATCCAGCGGTGTCAGGTGGATACGGTTTTTCCCCTGTTCCCTGATGCGAAGTCTGGGATTATCCGGCAGACCATTATTCAGCGTACCGAGCCAGTAACGCATCCTGTCCTGGATTTAGTTAATAAAGGTTGTCGCATCAATGGGTGCCTGCAACAGGGAATAATAATATGCGCGATTGGTGGCAAAATCGGCAGGGAGATCTTCTGCCGGATCACGATAACGATCAGCGCCGGTGACCCAGATTTCTTTGTTGCGAAGACTCTTGCGTAAGGCCCGTAACACACAGATTTCATAGTTGATACGATTAATACGCTCTTCACCGGACGGGCTCTGTACGACGACAACATCCCGCCATTTTTTCTGAATAATACCGTCAACAGGCACATCACCCACCGCATAGAAATGCTGATTGCTGGTCCTGTTTTCCTTAATAATCTGGATGGCATCAATCACAGGGCGATACAGGGCGTTGCCGGACTGAAACTCAAGCCGGTCCAGTACCGGCATCAACATCCGACGATAGTGACTACCGTAAGAAGAACGCATGGATTCATGTACTTCCTGTTCGGTATTTACTCCAAGTGTTTTGAATTCATCGACCAGATTTTGCAGCATTTTCTGTGAGACAACGGGATAGACAACCTCCTTTATGACGCCGTCCGGCTGGTCAACAGTGGCCTCGGCCATGCGGAACAGCAGACGCGCCTTGCCCCTTACTTTTTTAAACGCCGCAAACTGCTTTTTATCGACCTTTTTTTCAGCCCGGGTGCCGAGGTTATGGATTAGCACCATCAACATCTCAATCAGCGCATCGGTCAGCTGCTGGCGGCGACGCCAGCAAAACATAGCTACCATGCTGTAACGGATCGCGGAAGGGTGGCGACGAAGCTCCCTGATCGATTCACTTGCACACCGGTGTTGAAACTGCACGATGAATTTAGGGGATATGCCCTGAAAAATATTCGGTTGAAGCGCAACACCATCAAGGCATCTTAGCTGAGAGATAACGGAAAGGACATTCTCCAGCCTGGGCCTTCCCGGATCAGCTTTGAGGCCACTGAAGGTGACTTCGTTTATTCTGGCAGTGCCCGGTTCTTCGGTGGACAGTAAGTGATTGATGGCAACCTTACTGTCGAGTGAAAGTCGGGTAAATATGGTGTTTTGTTGCTTTGTTTCGAACTGGTGCACGGCTGAACGTATAATCCGATCCAGATGCTCGGCGGCGGGCCGTTCAATCTGCTGTTCCTGACACCAGTCAGTAGCAAGTTCGCTGCTGTGTACAGCCTGCGGGTTTAACGGGAGGATAAATTCGGTTAACCAGGCGCTGAGTCGTGCGATATCAGCTTTATTGGGGGGGCTGACACCCAGATAGCGACGAATATTCTGGCGGTGCCGCTGAGCCTGCCGCCCCTGAAGCGGGTAGTTTTCAAGAGATACCGAAGTGCATCCGATCTGCCTGGCAATAGCATGCACAACACCGGAAGGGAAATCGTTTAACGACTCAGGGTAATGGCCCTGCACCTGTCGGAATTTTAGTTGAATGGCAAATCCCAGGCGCCCTGTATCGGTCATTCCCGGTAACAGGGAAAGCTCTTCAGCAAGCAAACGCCACTCGTCCCTGTCATCAAAAGTCTGCTCCGGTGACAACATCACAACTCCCTGAATCATCAATGGTTAATCGCTATGACAACCATCTCACAGGTGAGTGATTTTTACTCAGATCCAGTTCAAAAAAGTCAGATGTCGCATTTTGCAGCTTCGCTCCCACTAGGCCTTATCCGCATGGCCGGTCGCGGAGATAGTCCGCCAGCCTCTGTCGCGTCCAGTGCGCTCCCTGCAAGGCGTCGGCGGTAATATCCAGCACGAACTAGGTGCCGAGCGACGCGCCCTGCAGGCTCTTCGCCTGCTGCTCCGCCATCAGGAAATTAGGCGTATGGCAGGTTTTGCAGTGGGTTAAGCCCTGCACCAGATAAGCGCTGCGGTTCCACTCCTCCGTCTGCGTCGCGTCCGGCTGATAGACCTTGCTGTCGGCGAATAGCAGGTTCCACGCCGCTATGCTGAAGCGCAGGTTGAACGGGAATGGCAGCACGGTTGCTTTCGGTTTCGCGTCGACCGGCTGCAAGCCATGCATAAATAAGCGCAGAGCGCCGCAACGTCCTTGTCGGTAGGCGGTTATAGGCATTACCGGATAGAGCTGACTGCCGTCTCTGCACATCCCTTTGCGCAGCGCCGCCGCGAACTGCGCTTCTCTGTAGTTGCCGATACCGGCGTTTTTCGACGGTGTGATATTGGTGCTAAAGATAGTGCCAAGCAGGCTGGCGATGGCATGGCCACCGCTGAATGGCGCCTTGCCCTTTTCCGTATGACAGGCCCCGCAAGTCGCCCGCGATCACTATATCGATGCGGAACGGCGCGTGTTCGCGGCGGAAATCGCCGTCACGGAACTGATCTATCGAACAAGGACTTACCGGCCTGCGTGCCGGCCAGATTTCCTCGTCGGCGTCGAAGTTGACGCCGATCGCCGGGTGATCGTACAGGTTGCGGCCAACGTTGTCGCGCGCGTTGGCGATGCCTTGCGGGAATTTATCACTGTTGGACATCTGCAGCAGCTTCGACGTTTCGATGGCGGTTAGCCGCCAGCACGAAGTTTTCGGCGGTGACGCGATGGCTAATTTTATTCCAGTCATAGTAGTTCGCCGCCGTGATGCGCCCCTGCGTGTCATGCTTAAGCTGATAGACCACTGCCTCGGTAATCAGCTGCACACCGCTGTTTTCCTCCTGCTACGCAGCAATGCTACCATAGTACTGGGCGTTGATGGGGCAGCAGTTATTATTGCCACAGTAGGCCGGGCGGCCATCGAAGCTGTGGCTACTGCGGCCGATGCTGTCATCTAGAATGGTGAAATCGGGCGCTACCAGACGCGCGCGCGGTGACGCGCTGCTGTAGCCACGACGCCGGGACGCGCTCCATTGGGAAAGGCTTGCTGCGCAGCGAGCCGCAGACCCCGGCAATCGCCTCAGCCTAGTAGGTCGCAGTCTTTGCCGACGCTATGCCGACTGTGCTGCCTGAAATCGTTCGGCACAAAGCACCGCAGCCGTACTACACGCCCGGCAGAATGGTTGGAAGGATTCTTCTCCGCTGACCGGCGTAGTGAACGGAACCGCCCGCAGCGCGCCGACGAAGTGTCACCCTAGCTGAGTCGCGCCGCGCCACTGGCGGGCGCACGGCTGTCGCCTGTGCTGCCCATGTACTCGGCGATCGACGCCAGATCCGCATCCGACAGATGCTGGAAGCTGTGGGTAATAGCCTCTGCCATGCTGCTTGCGTCTTGCCGGCCAGCCGCCCGGTTTTCAGATAGGCGATCAGATCTTGCTGCGACCATTCGCCGTGATATTCGGGGCGAACCAAGGCCGACCTAGGCGCCGGTAAAGGAGGCATCCCTCTGCTTTTCCTGTATCAGGAAGTCGTTGTTTTAGCTTGTGTTTATTTAATTAAATGTATGTTGTAACTACTAACCGCTACTTTGCTGCCCTGTCCTGAGCGAATCGGCGATATAAAAAATCTTTTCCAAAATAAAAACTAGAAGCAACCGCCATTGAGACACCTTTATGCAGATGCTATAACTGCGTCGTGTTTGTTACTGGAGAGCAATCCGTCTAGCGATGAGAGGCCATAGCGTGGATGAGAGCACGACGGGATACTAGATCATGCTGGTGATGATCGCCTGTTCCTATATTTTCCTGAGGGCGGGTAAAGGTAAGGTATCGACCTGTCGGTGGCCTATGCGGTGTGGGGCGAATTCGGCATCGCCGCGACACTCGCGGCTGGCTTGGGGATACTGTTTGGCCAGCGGCTCAACGTCAGAGGCTGGGTGGGCATGATCCTGATTAAACTAGCGTAAGCGCCGCTAATCGCCTGCCGCTGCGGCAGGCGGTGACGGCTCCACCCCTCGCGGGAAAAATGTCCTGCAGCCAGCTGATAAACACCCGCAGCCCTTGAGCCACACAGCGGTTTTGTGGATAGACAATATGGAACAGATAGCACGCCATCCGCGTGAATGTGGTAAGCCCAGGCTCGATCTGCACACCGGGTCTGGGCGAGCTAGTGAACGAAGCGAGCCGTCAGGGCCTGTTTGACGCGCTAGCGTCGCAGTTGCCGCTCGGACGTCTGGGCGAGCCGAAAGAGATTGGCAAAGTTGTTGCGTTCTTGGCCTCTGACGCAGCCAGCTTTATCAACGCAATCGAACTCTTTGTCGACGGCGGTATGGCACAGGTTTAACTAAGTTGCCCTGCAAGATTCGTTCTGTGGGTCTATGATAATAACGAAAGTTGTACAAGCCATCGCCTGTAACTGTACAGCTGTTTAGGCCTTTCTAAAGTTATGGATACAAAGGCTTAGGCGAATAATTCCATTGTGGGAGCACTTTTTGCAAAAACGCAAATGCAATTTTTTTGTATATTTTATACATTTTTCTTATCGATAATACAACTTGTCATTTTCAACTGATCATCGTTTAACTCATTTTGGGGTAAAATTATGCGTCAGAGCAGCAGCCTTCTCCCTTCTTCTGAAGATATTGCACGTTACTTCCGCGAAGCCAGCCTACCTTCTCAACAGGAAACGCTGGGACAGATCGTGGTCGAGCTTCTCCGCGCAGGTAAAAATGTTAATCGCAAAGGTATCTGCACCAAGCTAGTAAGACAACTGGAAGTCGCCTCTACGGCTGAGGAAGAGAAACATTTTCAAACGCTGATCGGTTTGCTGCTGGATCGTTAATTCTCGATATTTTGATTTCCGTTTTTTTTCGCACGACCTTAAGCTTCACGCAGGTATTTACCGGCTGACGCCGGCATCAGCTAGGTGCGCTGGTTCTCTCTGTAGTCAACTACGCCTCAATCCTGCCCCGATGTCAGGGGCGTGCAGCCGGACACAGAGTAAATGTTATTTATAAAAGTAATGACGAAAAATTAACTGACATTCTTATTGGTGAAGCGATGCTTTTGCTGCTCCAGTCAGTCAGGTAAGGCCGTTTCCAGCCATGCGCTGATGGATGCGCTGCAGCGCATGGCTAAACAGGAAGAAGATGAAGATCGCTAGCAGGGTCTAAAGTGCGCCATCAACGAAGTGCAGCAAAACCTCAACGTCCAGACCGGACAGACGCACGTAGCGATGCGCGATCGCCATAACGCCGAACACCACTTCAAGGGCGAGCCTGTTCCCGGCGACAAACGCAAACACTATTGCTCGCTGGTAAGTGTTTTTCCTTAAGGAACGCGTTAATGAATATTGCCGGTCTTGGAGAGGGTTCGCTGATCTGAAAACCGGGCGATCTGCCGGTTGAGGGAAACTGGCATCAGGACGATCCCTCTCTTCCCATTGAATTCTCACACTCGCGACTATATCCGGCAGGTTCCCACATAGATCGATACCCCCCTACCGATGCGCCCTCACTGCGCAGCTGGGGCTGAATCTATAATCTCCTGCGCCCGCGTAGTCGTAGAGCCGCTGGCTGGCGAGATTCTTCATTTTTACCTCACACATGATGTCGAAAGCGTTGAAAGAGAGCGCCCAGTCGTTTAGCGTGGGGTTGAAGTAAAAGTCCGAGTGGGCGCGCAGTTTGGTTTTCGCCACGCCCAAGCTGTTCTGATCGGGATAGCTCCTTTCCGGTATTAACCCTTCCTGGGAAATCGAGTAGTGCAGCACCCCGGCTGAACGCCGCGCCACGAGTCCAAGATCGCGGCGATGCGCGCATCGCCGGGCTGAATAAACGTGTTCTCTTTCACCCAATGATGATGAATATCTAGCACGATGGGACAGAGATTACGGGCCTGCAGCACATCATTCAGCGAACAGGAGATTTCGTCGTTTTCCACTGTCAGCATATTGCGCGCCTCTGGCGTAAGCCGCCCGAACGCCTGACGAAAACCGTCTAATCCCCCCTTGCCGTTCATATAAATATTAATTTTAAAATACTGAAACCTTTTGTTGTAGCCCATCAGGACGGCGCACAGCACATGGTATTCGACATTATCAATTGCCCGCTACACCACGTCAGGATTGTCGGACGCTAGCACCTCCCAGCAGGCCTGCCAGATTAGTCAGGTTCAGGCGCGCCAGACTGGCGAAGCGCGTGCGGGTGGTGCTTCTAAACGGGAAACGCTGTTTGCGTTCTTCATCCAGAGATTTACATGCGAAGCCTAATTTCATATTTCCCTCGGTTAACCATAAACAGTAAGCTTGACAGGTATTTGAAAACCGACTGGACAAACAGCGCGATGGCGAGGCAAACCGCCCCGCCGCCAGACGGCTCGGCGAAAACGCGGTCGCCGCATTACCTAGCCAGCCGAAATTATCGATTAGCATGCTCATTGCGAGCTGGCCGAAGATTACCGCCACCGTGGCGACCGCCGTGCCGATGCGCTGCGCCGCCAGACAGATGACGGTGACAGCGTTGGCACTGGCCGCAACCAGCACCTAGATGCCTCACTGGGCGACGGCGGTCTAATCAATGACATCAATGCCTTTACCATGCTTAGCGATGACGCGCAGCGCGGGCACGGCGTCCATGATGCACACCGTGACTTTGCCGTATCGCACGATGATGGCGAGCGGTTTATGCTACCGGCACAGAGCGATGAGATCCGTTTCGTCCGACTGGCGTAAACCAGCTGATCCTGTGCCAGATCGCTGCCGGTGATAATAATAATCTGCCTGTCGTTCATCACAGCGTCTCCCCGCTATTCAGCATACCCGCCGCGCGCAACGCTGCCTCCAGCCAAGGCGCGCGAATATCGCCCTGACAAATCGCCTGAAGACGGCGGTTCTCCCCATCCAGTTTCTGCTGCGCCAGCATCAGCAGCGCAGGTACCTCTTCGCGCGGCAGCACCACTACGCCGTCCGCGTCGCCGACAATAAGATCGCCCGGCTGGATCGCCGCGCCCGCTACCGAGACCGGATGGTTGACGCGTCCGGCGATCGATTTCGTGGGGCCACACGGGTTCAGGCCAGCGGAAAAGACAGGAAAACCGCCCTGCGCCAGCGCATCGGCGTCGCGCACCGCGCCGTCGATAATGATGCCGGCGATACCGGCGGCGTGCGCTTGGGTCGACATGATCTCGCCGATCAGAGCACAGCTCAGATCGCCCTTGCCGTCGACGACGATCACATCGCCCGGCTGGGCGATCGCCAGCGCCGCATGAATAGCCAAGTTATCGCCGGGACGCACCTCGACGGTGACCGCCGGTCCGGCGACCTTCATGCTGGCGGCTAGTGGCTTAACTCGTCCGTGCAGCGTGCCGCGACGGCCTACCACATCCGCCAAGATCGCCGCCTGAAACTCAGCGGCACACTTTACCTGATCGGTATCGATGCGCGTAATAGTGCGCTGCAATATGGGAACTACGTGTTCTATCATGGCTTTCGCTCCGATTATTTTACTTTATAAAACTTAGTTGTGCTACATAAACAACTATATAGCCCGCTGTCTGCATAGCTATCGTTTGCCCGCCCTTTGTGATGTAAACACGATGTAAATCACAAATTGCAGGTTACAATCCGTAGCGCCAAAATCAGGAGGATTAGGATGGGAAACGAAGGCGTAGTTGCCGTAGAGAAAGCGCTGGCGCTGCTAAACTGCTTTAATCCGGGCGAAGAGTCCTTAACGCTGACCGAGCTAGCGCAGGCATCCGGACAGTATAGGACCACGGTCTATCGGCTGATGAATTTGCTAGAGCTATGCATTATGTGATCCGCCAAAAAAACGGCTGTTACTCGCTGGGGCCGCGCCTGCTCTATCTCGGCAAGCTTTATGAGCAATCTTTTGATCTGGCGCATATCGTGCCGCCGGCGCTACACGCGCTGGCGGCGTCGACAGGCGAAAGCGCCTTCTGGTATGTGATTGAAGAGGGGCAGAGACTCTGTCTGTTTCGCGCCGAGTCGTCGGAAATCCTGCGGGAAACACGCCTAGCGGGCAGTTCACTGCCGCTTGATAATTCCGCCATTGGTCAGGTGCTGCGCCACTAGGGCCTTACAGGAGCCGCTGTTTTCGCAGCCGCCTGCGCTGCCGCTTTATATCTTCGGCATTCGCGACCCGAATATCGCTGTGTTCTCGCTGCCAGTCTTCGGCGAATGGGATATGCTGGCCGCCGCGCTAGCGATTACCGGGCCCGCCTCGCGTCTGATGCTGGATCGCACAGATAACGACGTGGCTCAGGCGATGCTGGAGTCGGCGTATCGCCTGTCAACACGCGCTTTTACGCACGATAGTCATCGTCTCGCGCTACGGGGCGTTCGCCTTATGCCGCGTGCTCAGTGCCTAGTCTAGCGCCTGCGAATCAAGCTCGCCCGGCGCGGAGGCGTCGCCCAGCGTGCCGAAGGTCAGGTTGCTGCCGAATATCTCGTCCGACAGACGCGTCACCGCGTCTAGGCCGCCCATAGCCATGGTCAGCAGCCGCTTATCGCTGCGCTGACGCATCTGCTGCCAAGTGACGTCTGTCAGGCGGCTGACGTCCTGCGGCGTCTTCAGTATCACCGCGATTTTCAGAATGTCTGCGCCGTGCGCCTCCTGCCACGCCAGACGCTGCAGCATCTCGGCGTTCGCCGGCGTCGATTTAAAAAATCGTGATAAGAGAGGACACCGCAACATGATGCTAATCCGCCTGCCTCACCAGCTGTGCGCCGATACGCATTTCAATATCGATAAGATCGGCGAAACCCACTTCCGGCCACTGCTGATAGAGCGCGATATAGCTAGCGTCGTCGGACGACAGGCTGCCGCCCTCAGCTTTGGTGCACAGGATAAGCAGCAGCGGTTTGCACGCGAGTTCCCGACGCATCTTGTGTCTCAGCTGCGCCACTTTATCGACGCGGGCGGCGAAGCCGAGCTAATCGACGCGCAGCTCCACTATCTGCACCACCGCGTTTTGCGCCGCCTAGCGCGCTCTCGCGGTCCGCACCGGTGATCAACATGATAATCGCCAGTTTACCCTGTTGGATGGTCAGATTGCCGACCTGCAAAGGCCGGACAGGCGGAGAAGCGGTTTCCGCCGCTATGGCGGAAACCGTCATCATCAGTAGCGCTAAAGGTACTTTAAGTATAAAGTATCTCTCTGTCCGAAATAAAACTCAGGGTTTAAGATCTAGCTCACACTTCTGGCGCCAGTAAGCCGACCTGCTGCGGCGCGGCTAACGGCGCGCCCTTTTTATAAAACAGCAGATAAGCACTGCTGGTCACCACCAGGCTGATGACCCAGGAGATATCGGCGCTAAGGATCAGATGCGCCTAGGGCCCAGTAAAGAACGCGTTCTCGACGAAGGGGATCTGACCACCACGCCGCCGAAGTAGATCAGCAGCGCGTTAACGTTTAGCAGCCTGTAGCGACACGTCATCAGCGCGGAAGATCAAGGGAATGTCATAGCGCTGTTGCTTCATCACATAGAAGTCGAGCGGTTAATCACGTTCCACGAGATTAACACGTCGAACAAAAACGCGAGGATAGTGCCGCAGCATGCGCCGAGCCAAGTGCAGATAAAGGGTTTGAAGACGCCGATATTAGCGGGCAGATAGAGCGAATAGTCAGAGGTATAGGGCGAAAAGCTAATCTGCCACACCGCGCAGATGCAGAAGGTGGCCAACCAGCCGTTTAGGGTTAAAACTGCCGCGCTGCCAGAAATAGGCCGGCAGTAGGCTGCCCAGCATTACCATCATGCCAACCACTAGCACAATGCCCATCACCTAGGCGCCGACCTTGTTGACGTGATGAATAAAGCGGTAGCCGACGATGCCGATCAGCGTCGGCTACCGCGCCGAGAATGGTGGCGCTATGGATCGGCAGCGCCGGAATGACATTATTGATTACCTTGCCGGAAAGCGTCACGTAGAGATAAAAAAGCCGAGATAGATGGTCGTGGTGAAGCAGATCAACAGCAGCGAACCGTAGCGGCTAAACCGAGCGCGGTTCTGCACCATTTGCGGGATGCCGACCGCGCGGGGCCCCTGCGCCAAGGTGAGCGCCAGAAACAGCACGCCGAACAGATGCCTAGTGATAATCGCCTTCATCGCCGACAACATATTAAGATGATAAGTCTGGGTCGCGATGTTAACGTTCACCACTGCCAGCAGCGCGATGTTGGTGCACAACCACAGGGTAAGTAGGCTGCGCGCCTTGCCGTGCCGCTCGCTTTCCGGCACATAGTCTACCGATTTATTTTCTATCATGTTGTTTTGAGAAATTTTTATTTTCCGCACTGGGGACTTTTATTTTGTGATTTGTAGGGTTGATCAGGTGAACTTCGGCAAAGCTTGGCCGGAGGTCGTCATGGCCCCGAAAACAAACTCTGGGTGAAGACGCCGGTCGGCAGGCCGTAGACGCTGTCGTTGGCGAGGCGGATAGCTTCCGCTTCATCGCGGAAGCTGACGACGGAGAGCACCGGGCTGAACAGCTCCTTCACCCACGCTCGCAGCGCGTCGGAACAGTCGAGTATGGTCGGCGGATAGTAATATCCTAGCCGATCGACCGAGTAGTGATCGGTCAGCACCCGCGCGCTCTGTTCCAGCCACTGAGCGACCAGCTGCTCGATGCGGCTTTTCTGCTGCGGGGTGCAGAGCGGGCCGAACTGCGTCGCTATCTCCTGCGGCGCGCCGATAACAATGTGCTCGACGCGTTCCACCAGCGTCGCCAGAAAGCGCGAGCCGGCCACACAACTCTGGCCGGAGGCGGCGAAGATCCTTGCCACCTGCGCATTGGCCGCGCTCTCCAGATCTGCGTCCTCGAAGACGATAAATGACGACTTACCGCCCAGCTCCAGCGTGGCCTTGCTCGGGTTCTCCGCGCTGTTGCGCACGATATGGCGTGCTGTCCCCGGTCCGCCGGTAAAGGTGATATGCGCCACGTCGGGATGTGGGGTCAGCACCGCAATACCGCCAGCAGCGCCAGCGGGTCGCGCCATTCCACTGGCCGTTGATAAAGAGTTTGAACGATTCCATCTCTGCACCTGTTATAGCCGTGCTGCAGTAGCATAATTTTCAGCGGTTTCTCCGGCGCCAAGCGCTGGCGCGTTTCGTGGAAGCAGTTCGCCAGACGCACAATCTCCTCATCGCCCTGATGCAGCGGCGTGACCTACACGTTGCAGCCGTTGGTGACGGCGAACTCATGGCTGTTGGGATCGCACGCGGCGATCCAGATGAGCGGATGCGGCTTCAGCGACGAGGTCGAGAGCGGGAACTGCCAGAACCCGTCGTCGTGGGCGTAATCCCCTTCCCATAGCTTTTTCACCGCCGGCACTAGTTCACGCATGCGCTGACCCGCATCTCAGGCGGTCAGGCCCGGCATCATCCGCTCATATTCGTAACTGTAGGTGCCGCGCGCGCTGCCCAGTTCCAGACAACCGACGGTGGTGTGTCGGTCATCGCCGCTTCGCCCGCCAGTCGCAGCGGCGGTTCGCCAGATTCGCCAGGTTGATCAACGGGTTCGGCGCGATGGTGAAGTTCATGCCGTGATGCTCGCCGGTCTAGGTGGCGTGCATGTTTGCTTTATCCGCCATCTCGCACAGCTCCCTCATTTCATGGTAGAGCTTGTCCTGCAGCTCATCGGGCGAGATGCACTCTATATAGATAAAGAGTGACAGTTTCATAGGGTACCTCGATACGAGTTTCAGCCAGCTGGCGAACTATTTTATTGAACCGTTGATTTTATCGCTGCAATAGATGCTGTAATTGCCGACGCTATCCTCTCTGAAGAAGCGGTTCATCAGCGATTTCAGTGCCGAATCTTTGATGGAAAGCGCAGAAATGTTTTCCAGATCGAGCCATCCGCCCTGTTTCAGCGCTGCGCGCGCCGCGTTGGTGGGCAGCGCGCAGAGGAAAACGATGTGCTGCTTGTTGCTCTCGCGATCTTCGTAAATCGAATAAACGAACCCAAGAGTAGTGTTGACGCCTAGCTCGGCGATCAGCGCGCAGGGTATCGCTGACGCTGCCGTCGGTGACATGAAGGCAGACTAGCCGCGTGTCCGTTGCATTTGATCAGCGCGCTGACCTCGACGCGCAGGCAATTGATCTATGGCGCGTGTTGGCGATAATCACCGCCTGACCACGCGGCGCCACGTCAGCCATGGAACGCGCTCTCTCCGGCTTCGAGATAGCTGACGCGCATCTGACTGTTACACAGCCGCTGGTTTTTTCGCATCATGGCCTAGCTCTTTCAGGTCGGAGTAACGATTGTCGATGCGGTGATGCGGACGGCCGCCGAGCGCGATAACGATCTCGTCCTCGTCGTAGCGCGGCGCATCGCCGATATTGAACTGCATAGTCAGGTAGTGTTCGCGGCTGCCTTCGTCGTTTTTGTGCATCGTCGGGATCAGCACCGGCGTATTAGCGGGACCGCGCGTGTTGTTGAAGGCGAGATAGCTTTTGCTCTGCACCGCGCTGCGATAATGGTTGCCGAAGTGCAGCGTATGGATCAGCGCCGACGCTTGCTCCAGTTCGCCGTCCAAGCCGACCACGGCGCTTTTGCTGAAAGCCTCCACATTTTCACCGCTGCACGCCTCTTTCAGGATCAGGCGGGTTAGCAGTTTGCCCATTACCTGTAAAAAATAGAAAAACTTCATCTTTTTTCCTTATGAAAGTCGTTTTTTTACCAAAAGGATAGTCAGGTTTCAGGGGTAATACCTGCGGAAAGCATAAATAGATTTTAGAGAAGATTTCGCATTGCGCTTAATGCACGGCCACTGTGCAAATAAACGCTCTTTCAAAAAGAATCTGTGAAGTGAGTTTAATTTTTATCCGCGCTTTTAGCTGGAGTTTATCAAAATGGCGAAATTAAACTACCGCATAGAGTGGTTAATTTCACTGGTTTTTCCTTTGTTAATGTCGCAGGCACTAAGCAGTAAGGCCGCCATCACGACGGACAGTGCGATTAACCTTCTTTTCATGATGTAGAGGTTTTTTTATATAAACGGTTATATGGCCCTTGCCGAGATCTTTTTTGCTGACCTTCTTAAAGCCGATCCCCTCATAAAGCTGAATTAGCCATGGATGGCTCTCAGCGGTGCCGAGCGAGTAAGCGGGCGCGCGCAGCACCGCCTGTTCCAGCCAGTCGAGCATCTTCGCTCCCAGCCGCTGCCCGCGATAGTGCGGCGCGGTGGCGAATCAGCCGATGATCGGCGTCACCAGCCCGAAATATCCAAGGTTGAGATCGCGGCGTTCATGTTGCCGGTCAGCGCGCGCACTTTAATTTCGTTAAGGCGCGTCAGGTGACGCACGAACTCATCTAGCCAGACGGCGATTTTTATGCTGATAGCTTCTGGCGACAATAGCCAGTTCATTCGCCAGCTGGGTCGCGGCGCGCAGCTGCAGCGCAGTGGCGGTATCAACGATATCCTAGATAGTCGCGCCGTAGTGGATGAATTCGCCCGCCTCACCGCGCTGTTTTTGCAACGCCATCAGCGTCGGCATCAGGGAATGTTTCATCTCCGCGCCCTGTTGCGCGATCTTGTCGATATTCAGCTGCGCTAGGTCGGCGCGTTCCACGATGGCCTGCGCCGCCTCTTACGGAATCACGCCGAGTTCGCCTTCCGCCAGTGTCAGCGCGACCTCGACCTTATACTGCTGCCTGAGTCGGTTTTGCTCCGACCAGACGTGCGCATTTTTGGTGTTCCAAAGTTGTTGCCAATCAAAAGAAAATCAATAATACGTTATAGTCAAAAATTATAAAAATATAGCAAAAAGGCCTGTTATTCCTAGTGTTTCCTGTTAAGCACTAACTTAACGCTAGCCCTTGTTGCACAAGGGAAGCACGCGTAGTTAAAACCGGGAATATAAAACAAAATCGCTTTTCTTTTTGCATTTTTGTTATTGAAAGGGCAGCGTGGCGGCTTTTTTTAAGAACAGTGCCACGCTCTGCGGGCGAAAAACGATCCCACTTTGCTAAGCCAGACGTAGCTCCATTACACTGTGCCCATCGCGTATCACCTTATGGATAATAAAATGAGAATTGAAAAGGCGGATGAATCCTTCCTGCACACCTTTTTTGGCGAGTCCGTAGCGGCAATTACGCTTGGCTCCGCACAGGCGTAAAGCTTACGTCAGGCTTTACAGAGCGCTCGCGCGCAGTGGATGGCCGAATTGGAAGGCGACTAAAAGCGCAACGCGCTTTTTCTGGCGCTGTTCGTGTTTCTCTACGCCGCACTCGAAGCGGCGCCGGTGCTGATCGCCTTCTCCGACTTCTTTCTGTCGTTGCTGTTTCTTTTCGTCACCCGCAGCAGCGCCCGTCGGCTGTAAAACTGGGAGCGTGCTATCGTGCTGCTGGAGAAATACAGAGGCGACAACCTCTATCTCTATGAGTAGATACTGGATCTGGACGCGCACACCACACACCACCCTTTTTCCGTCATTAACGTCGCGCGGGCGCTGTTTATCTGCCTTACTTGGGTAGTGGATGTACAACTTCTTTTTTACCTTTACCAATAGCGGGGCGATCGGCAGCGTGATCTCGCTGTTTATCACCACCATGACTTATGTGATTCTCGATATTCAGCTGCTGAAGCCGCGCAGGCTGGATCATGAGGAACCCGCCGGATTGGACAAAAAGGAATAGGAAAAGCGGGACGAGAAATAAAGGCAAAATAAAAAGTCTGACGCAACAGAGTCCGGCTTTACGCTGCCCCTGACCCTGCTGGCCGCGCTCAGTTTTATGCAGATGCTGCTCGCGACGCTAGCCGACAGCGCCAGGCAGTTGAAGTAAATCAGCCGTCCTGATCTCCCGGTAGATCGTAATGCACCGCCAGCCAGATCGTCGGCTCATCACGGCTGGTCCAGTTAACGCGATGACGCACCTGGGCGGGAAGATTGATGAAATCTCCCGCGCGCAATATCCACTCCTGCGCTTCATGTTCCAGCTGCAGACCCGCCGATCCCTGCACCACCATCACCCATTCGCCCTGCGGCTGGCTGTACCAGAAATCGGGCGGACTCGCCTGACCGGTTGAAATAATGCGTTCGATGCGCACGTCGGGCCGACGCAGCAGATCCTCGAAGGTTTCCTGCTCGCCGCGTTCGACGGCGGGCGGAAAGTGGCTAAAGAGATTAGTGAACATCACAGCCTCGCAAGCGTTAAGCGGATAGCCGCCACAGCCTGCGCCGCGCGGCGTTTATTGTCAGTCTGGCGTGATTTCACATATTTCGCACGCGCCGCATTGATTCAGCATTGACACGCGTTCATTATCCTGCGCCAGACGCCTTTGAAACGGAGATTCACACATGCCCGAACTCAGCAACGCGCTGCTGGAAACCCTTCTTGAACAGGTTCACTCGCTCACGACGCGCAGCGAGGTCGCCAGCTATATTCCCGCGCTGGCGCTCGCGATCGCCATCGTCACGCCTGACGGCCAGCTTTATCAGGCGGGCGAAGCGTAGACTCGCTTCTCTGTTCAGTCCATTTCCAAGATGCTATCGCTCAGCGTCGCGCTGACGCACTATAGCGATGACGAGATCTGGCAGAGGGTCGGCAAAGAGCCTTCTGGCTATCCATTCAACTCGCTAGTGCAGCTGAAACTGGAGCACGGCAAGTCGCGCAATCCGTTTATTAACGCAGTCGCGCTGGTAGCGTGTAATATGCTGGAGACGCGCTTGACCGCGCCGCGCTAGCGCATGCTGGAGTTTGTGCGTCAACTAAGCAGCACAGCTGACATTAACTATGATCGTCATGTCGCCCGCTCCGGGTATAAGAATTTGGCGCGCAACGCCGCCATCGCCTAGCTGATGAAGTCGTTCGGCAATTTCTACAATGAGGTCAGCAAGGTGATACAGACCTACTTCCACTACCGCGTGCTCTCCATGAGCTGCGTCGAGCTGGCGCGCAGTTTCGTCTGTCTGGCGAACCAAGGAAAAGCTGCCGACGGCGCAGGCGAGTTTGCCCAGCGCGTCGGTATACCGGCAAAATCGGGCGGCGGCGGTATCATCGCCGTGATCCCTAACAAGATGAGCATTGCCGTCTGGTCGCTAGGCCTAGACCCTATCAGCAATTCGCTGGCCGGCACCGCCGCGCTGGAGCTGCTCAGCGAGCAGCTGGGCAGCTCGGTATTCTGACCCCTTCGGCATCAGGCGCGTCTCCCGGCAAAGGTAAGAATTTTTACAGATTTAGCCTCGCTTGCCTTCTTAACGCGGTAAAATAGCGCCCTACTTTGCCAGCATGTGATGTTTTGATGACTTCTTTCACCCGATTGCAACAACGGCTGAGCGCCTGCCTAGCCATCCTGGAGATGCTGCTGTTTGTCGCGCCCGTAGCGTCGAAGGATTTGACGGCGCGCCACGTCAGCGTGCAGCCCACTCAGACGATAACGATGATGTCGTACGACACTGACGCCATGCTGATGAATCATCACATGCTGATGATTCATCATATGAATGACCTAGGGCATATGATGTCGGGCGATGAAGGCTTCGCCTGCGGCTATTGCGAGCTACCAGTGTATGTGCCGCTGATCGTCTGGGCGGCGGTTCCGCTAACTTGGCTGATGCTGCTGATCGCCCGCGTGCCGCCGCCGTGCGCTATCCCCTTGCTGCGCCGAAGCGAACCTCGCGTCTACCGGTCTCGCGCCCCGCCTTTCCGCTGAGCTTTTTACTCAAGATGCCTGCTTTTCCTCCGCATAACGCAGCGGGGAAAAGTCTATTTTTAACTAAATAAAATGGATACGCTATGTCCTCATCTTATGAAACGGCAGAGCCGCGCGGCTCGCTGTTCAACCTGCTACGCCGCCTGCACTTTTATATCGGGCTGTTTATCGTCCCCTTTATTTTTATGGCCGCGCTGACCGGCACGCTCTATGTGCTGACACCGCAGATCGAAAATGTACTCTACGCCTCTTCGTTAAGCACCAAGGCACAGGGCGTCCCACAGCCGCTCTCGTCGCAGATCGCCGCTGCGCGTCGTCATATCGGCGAAGAGGTGCGAATCTATGCGGTGCGTCCGGCGCCCGGCGCGCAGGAGACCACGCGCGTGCAGTTCAGCCAGCGCGATCTCGGCCCTTCGGAATCGCGCTCGGTGTTTATCGATCCCTATAGCCTGCAGGTGAAGGGCGATATGACCGTATATGGCACCAGCGGCGTGCTGCCGCTGCGCATGTGGCTGGACCAGCTGCATCGTGGCCTGCTGCTGGGCGATGTCGGCCGCCTATACAGCGAGCTGGCCGCCTCATGGTTATGGGTCGCTGTGCTGAGCGGCATCTTGCTGTGGCTCGGCACACGTCCGCGCAGAGCGGTGAAAAAGCGTTCGTCCGGTTTTGCTTTCGCCCGACACTGGCATGTGACGCTCGGCCTTGCGCTGGCGCTGGGTCTGGTGTTTTTCTCGGTGACCGGACTAACCTGGTCGCAGTGGGCGGGCGGCAATATCGATAAAATGCGCCGCGATTTCGGCTGGCTGACCCCCCAGGTGCGCACCACGCTGAATGAAAACGCGCCTGTCGCCATGACCGATCCCCATGCCGAGCACCACTCCATGCCGCAGATGCACGGAATGAATATGAGCAGCATGGCAATGGCGCCCAAAGCGGCCAACGCGCCTGACGCCGACTGGGATCACGTTCTCGACGCCGCGCGCCGTAACGGCATTCACGCGGCGAAACTGGAGCTACGCCAGCCGAAAGCATTAGGCCAAGCTTGGACGGTGAGCGAAATCGATCGCAGCTGGCCGAGTCAGGTTGACGCCGTGTCTGTCGATCCCGCCAGTTTCGCTATCGTCGATCGCGTGGAATTCGCCAGCTTTCCGCTAGTGACGAAGCTGACGCGCTGGGGCGTAGATGCGCATATGGGCGTGCTATTCGGCCTGCCTAATCAGCTGCTGCTGGCCGTTTTTGGCTTTGGCCTTTGCGCCATGATTGTGCTGGGCTATCGCATATGGTGGATCCGCCGTCCGGCGCTGCCCGCGCTCAATCCGGCGCAAACACTGTTAACTGCCTGGCTGGCGCTCCCGCGCTATGCGCAAGCCGCGTCGCTGCTGGTAGCTCTGTCGATGAGCGCGGCGCTGCCGGTTATGGGAGTCAGCCTACTGGCGTTCGTCGCGCTCGATCTACTGCGCTGGCGCCGGGCGCAGCGCGCCGCTCTGCCGCAGCAGGAGACGCCTCGCGAGCAGCAATCCCCGCTGGGCATCGTGCGCGGCCGCTTTGCCGAAAAGCAAAAAGAGATGCGCTACTTTCTGCGCAGCGTGGTGATCCTGTGGATGATCGTCGGCACGGTGATGGGCAAAGCCATCATCAGCGGCGTCATCGATCAGTATCATATCGCCTTTAGCGACTGGTCGCTGCTGATGTACGTTACTCAGACGCTGATGGTCATCCTCTATACCTCTGTCTTTACCGGTCTGATGTCGATTCCACTGTGGTATTTCTTCCTCGGAGAAAGCGACGAACAGGGCAAATAGCCCCTTCTTAAGCTGCCCGCCCGAACGGGCGGGCAGCTTATTCAAAAAAGCTGAATACTCTAAGCAAATTCCCCGCCTTCTCATCTTTTTTAATCTGTTTATCCTCTTGTTAACGCACAAAAACAGGAGAAGATGAACGTTGTGCGCACCCATCGCGGCCAGCTGTTTGAATATGGCCCCTTTACTATTCGCCGCCTGCGTCCGGGTGAACGCTTCGGGCCACTGGCAATTGTCGATATGATCACGCTGAAGCAAGGCGACGTGGCGGGCGATACCGACGCGCTATCCACCGTCACCGCCGAGCGCGACGCCACTCTAATCTGTTTTCTAGTGGATGCGGAGGCTAGCGGCGTGATGAGCGGGACGGTTAGCAGGAGTTAAGCAGAGGGAAGGTGAAAACCTTCCCTTTTTGCTAGGCGTGATATCGCACGCGCTGCAGCGTATGCCGAAACTGGCGCACCTCTTCTCGCGACCAGTAGCGCTGACTAAAAGAGACATGATTCAGCGGCTCGGGCAGTGGCACGACGCCCAGCGTTTTCCGGTTACAATAGGCGCGCCCCAGTGGAGATGGCGATACGCCAAGATAGCGTGCGATTTCAGGCAGAGCCATTAACTCATATTTCATATCCGTCTCCTTTTGCGAATGATTACCTGTATCTTTAAACTATTTGGCACTCGGTTTTTTGATCTGGTTCATTGAGCGAGTGATTACTTTATGAGCTAAGTGTAAAAATTCATCTTTTCTTCACTGGCGATGCGGCGTGTTTTCGCCCAAGCTTATAGCTTTTCTCTTTCGAGCGCGAGGATGCATGAAACGCTATTTACTGCTGCTTACCAGCTTACTTCTACCCGGCATTGCCGGCGCGCACAGTATCGAAACCGGAAAACCGCTGCCGCCGGTTTTTATCGCTAACGAAGGTGAAGTCGTGATGCAGCAGCAGACGTTGGGCTATCAGCGCTGGAGCATCCAGTCGCTCACCGGCAAAGTCCATATGGTGATTCACGTTGCCGGACGGTTGTCGGCCAAAGATCAGAACGCACCGCTTATCGACACTATCCAGCAAGCCCACTTTCCGCGTGGCCGCTTTCAGACCACCACTATCGTCAATACCGACGATTCGATCCTTGGAAGCGCTATCTTCGTCGAACGCAGTATTAAAGCGAGCAAGCGCAACGCGCCTTGGCAACACTTCGTCATCGACAGCAGCGGCGTGGCGCTAAACAGCTGGCAGCTGACCCCGCACGGCTCCGCCATCGTTATTCTCGATGTGCAAGGCATTGTACGTTTCGCCAAAGACGGCGCGCTCACGCCGCAGGAGGTCAGCCGCGTGCTCGCTTTACTTAGCCAGATGATTTCCAGCGCGCCCGCGCAGAGTGACGACGCATTTAGTTCGTAATTAAAATTATTGTTACTTATTTCCTTTTTACCCGTCAGGCTGCAAATTCTCGTCTACGCTTTATTTTACCGTCGCGTCAAAAAAAGAACGTGAGCGCAGGGCGGAAATAACAATAACCGGCTCTATTTATTTAATGATGGCTTGACTTACGCCACTTCGTTCATTGCAATTACGACAGGCCGACGCGCTCACCTGCAAGTAAGGACTGCCATCATGACCATTTTTGCTGAAAGAGATCTCACTCTTATCCCCAGCGACCCTCTGATGCTACTAGCTGATATCGAGCAGCGTCTCGATCGCCTGTTGCCGGCTGAAAACGAACGCGACTGCGTGGGCCTCGCCATGCGCGAAGGCGCGCTGGCGCCGGGTAAACGCATCCGCCCCGTGCTGCTGATACTGGCCGCGCAGGATCTCGGCTACCGCGACGACGCGGGCGGCCTGCTCGATTTCGCCTGCGCCATTGAGATGGTGCACGCCGCTTCACTGATCCTCGACGATATCCCCTGTATGGACGATGCCGAACTGCGGCGCGGGCGTCCGACTATTCATCGCCAGTTCGGCGAACCGGTGGCGATCTTGGCGACTGTCGCCCTGCTGAGCCGCGCCTTTGGCGTTATCGCGCTGGCGGAAGGAATCAGCAGCCATGCGAAAGCTCAGGCAGTGGCGGAGCTTTCTCACGCTGTCGGCATTCAGGGGCTGGTACAGGGACAGTTTCGCGATCTTACCGAAGGCAGTCAGCAGCGCAGCGCCGACGCCATTCAGCTTACCAACCATTACAAAACCAGCGCGCTTTTTAGCGCGGCGATGCAGATGGCCTCTGTGGTAGCGGGCGCGCCGCTGGAATCGCGCGAAAAACTGTACCGCTTCTCGCTGGATCTTGGTCAGGCGTTTCAGCTGCTGGACGACCTGTGTGACGACTTAAGCGATACCGGCAAAGATGCCCATCAGGACGCGGGGAAATCGACGCTGGTCAATATGCTGGGCAGCAAGGTGGTGGAAAAGCGTCTGCGCGACCATATACAACGCGCCGATCGCCACCTAGCGGCCGCCTGCGACAGCGGCTACGCCACCCGGCATTTCGTGCAGGCTTGGTTTGACAAAAAACTCGCTTCGGTCGGTTGACCGCGCGTTTCCCGTCTGAGTATATGGAGCAGCAATGAAGGACACGGACCTGACGAAAAGCAAAAACGATCACTTAGATATTGTTCTGCGTCACACCGCACCCGCGCAGGGCAGCTCTACCAGCTGGTATTTTACCCACTGCGCGCGGCCTCAGTTGCATCTCGATCAGATAGATTTGCACACCCGGCTGTTCAACCGCCCTATGCAGGCCCCTTTTCTTATCAGCTCGATGACCGGCGGGGCGGCGCGCGCTGGCTATCCATCATCATCTCGCCGAAGAGGCGCAGGCGCTAGGTCTAGCACTGGGCGTCGGCTCGCAGCGCGTGGCGCTGGAAAGCGGCAACAACCTCGGGCTAACGCGCGATTTGCGCCGTATCGCCACAGATATTCCGCTGCTGGCCAACCTCGGCACGGCGCAGATCCTCGGCGAGCAGGGCCGCAAACGCGCGTTGGGCGCTGTCAGCATGATTGAAGCGGATGTGGTGCTAATCGTCCATCTCAATCTGCTGCAGGTGGCGCAGCGGCTGGCCGAGGCGGGCGTCAGCATGATCGATATTGCCGGCGCCGGCGGCACCAGCTGGTCGGCGGTCGAAGGTGAATGCGCCAGCAATGCGCAGCCGCAGCAGTGCGCAGCGACGACGGCATTTACCGACTGGGGTATTCCCCCCACCGCTGAAGCGCTGCGCCTAGGCGCGGATATCCTCGGTCAAGCGGCGGCGGTGCTGAGCAGCGCCCTACAATCCGCCGACGCGGTAATCGCCCATTTTCAGACGCTAATCGAACAGCGGCGCGTCGCCTGTTTCTGCACCGGCAGCGCTGATGTGCCTCGCGCCGCTGCTGCGCGCCGGAGAGCTGCCATGAGCCATTTCGCCGTAATCGCCCCACCTTTCTACAGCCATGCGCGCACGCTGCAGGCGCTGTCTCAGGCGCTAATAACGCGTGGCCATCGCATTACCTTTATTCAACAAACGGATGGCGCCACGCTGCTTAGCGATGCGACTATCGATTTCCACGCGGTTAGTCTGGCTTACCATCCGGCGGGCAGCTTCGACCATACGCTGCCGCTGGCAGCACATCCTGGCGGGCTAGGCATTCTGAGTTTAATCCGCGATATGGCTAGCAGCACCGATATGCTCTGCCGCGAGCTGCCTGCGGCGCTGCGATCGCTGGCGGTGGATGGACTGATCGTCGATCAGATGGCGCCCGCCGGCGGTCTGGTGGCGGAGGCGCTGCGGCTGCCTTTCGTTTCCGTCGCCTACGCCCTGCCGGTTAATCGCGAAGCGCATTTTCCGCTGCTGGTCATGCCTTTTGCATGGGAAAACGGCAGCGCTGCGCGTGCGCGTTACGCCTCCAGCGAAAAAATCTATGACTGGCTGATACACAGCCACGATCGCGTGCTGGCGCGTCATGCAGAGGCGTTCGGCCTTTCAGGCAGTCGTCGGCCGTATGAGTGTCTGTCGCCGCTGGCGCAGATTAGCCAGCTGCCGCTCGCACTCGATTTCCCGCATCGGGCGCTGCCCGCGCACTTTCACGCCACTGGCCCGCTGCGCGAACCGGCATTCTCCTGCGCCGCGCTGTTGTTTAACGACGGCGCGCAGCCGCGCGTCTTCGCGTCGCTTGGCGCGCTACAGGGCGGACTCTATGGCCTGTTTAAAACCCTGACGAAAGCCTGCCACGAACTCAATGCTGAACTGCTGATCGCCCACTGCGGCGGACTGAGCGATTTCCAGACGCGCAAGCTAATGCGCGCCGCGCTGGCGCAGGCCGACGTGGCGATCACCTATGGCGGCCTGAATACGGTGCTCGACGCGGTGGCGCCCGCTACACCGCTGCTAGCGATCCCGCTGGCGTTCGATCAGCCCGGTATCGCGGCGTGCCTAGCGCATCATAGTCTGGGCATTCGCGCCTCGCGCTTCGCCACCAGCTATCAGATTGCGCGCCATCTTCGTCATCTACTGGATAAAAAAGCGATTAAACAGCGGATGAAGGCTCTGCAGCCGCAGCTCGCCGTCTGCGGCGACGTCGAACGCGCGCTGCTGATGCGTCAGCCGGTTCGCGCGGAGAAGCACTATGACCTCGCAGTATGATCTGCTGTTAACCGGCGTTGGCCTAGCGAACGGCCTGCTGGCGCTGCGCCTCAAAGCCTGTCGACCGGATCTGCACGTGCTGCTGCTAGATGCCGACGCACAGGCGGGCGGCAATCACACCTGGTGTTTCCATGAAGAAGATCTCAGCGCCGACCAGCACAGCTGGATCGCGCCGCTGGTGGTGCACCGCTGGCCACATTATGAGGTGCGTTTTCCCCAGCTCAACCGTCAGCTCGACAGCGGCTACTGCTGTATTACCTCTGTGCGCTTCAACGAGGTGCTGCGCGATACGCTCGGCGACAGGTTGCGGCTTAACCAGACCGTCGCTAGCTGCGGCACTAATCATGCTCAGCTCGCCAGCGGCGAGGTGCTGCGCGCGCGGACGGTTATCGACGGGCGCGGCTACCAGCCTGACGCCGCGTTGCAGATCGGCTTTCAGGCTTTCGTCGGTCAGGAGTGGACACTCAGCCAGCCGCATCAGCTCACCGGGCCGATTTTGATGGACGCCACCGTTGACCAGCAGGGCGGCTACCGCTTCGTCTACACGCTCCCGCTAACGCCGATGCGACTGCTGATTGAGGATACGCACTATATCGACGACGCCTCGCTGGCTGCGGTGCAGGCGCGACAGAATATTTGCGATTACGCCGCTCGTCAGGGCTGGCAGCTGGAGACGCTGGAGCGCGAAGAGCGCGGAGCGTTGCCGATTACCCTGGCGGGCGATTTCAATCGTTTCTGGCAGAACCGTCAGGCCTGCGTCGGCTTACGCGGCGGGCTTTTTCATCCTACTACCGGTTATTCGCTACCGCTGGCGGCGGCGCTGGCCGACGCGCTAGTCGCAGAGGGCGATTTCTTCCCGGAAACCCTTGTGTCGAGGATCCACCAGTTCGCGCAGGCGGCATGGCGGCGTCAAGGCTTTTTTCGCATGTTGAACCGAATGCTGTTTCTAGCGGGCGACGCGGATCGGCGCTGGCGCGTAATGCAGCGTTTCTATCGACTATCGGAGGGCCTGATCGCCCGATTTTACGCCGGGCGGCTGACCCTAGCCGATCGTGCACGCATTCTTAGCGGCAAGCCGCCGATCCCCGCGCTGGCGGCGTTACGAGCTATTCTCGCTCACCCCTCTGGACGAAGACCATCACAATGAAGCACACCACGGTAATTGGCGCAGGATTTGGCGGACTGGCACTGGCGATCCGCCTGCAGACGGCAGGCGTTCCGACGCGACTGCTGGAGCAGCGCGACAAGCCAGGCGGCCGCGCCTACGTTTATCAGGATCAGGGCTTTACCTTTGATGCCGGTCCGACAGTGATCACCGCTCCCACCGCTATCGAAGAGCTGTTTACGCTGGCGGGTAAATCGATGCGCGACTATGTCGAGTTGCTGCCGGTCACGCCCTTCTATCGGCTCTGCTGGGAGTCGGGCCAGATTTTCGATTACGATAACGACCAAGGGCGGCTGGAAGCAGAAATCCGTAAATTCAACCCGCGCGACGTCGCGGGCTACCAGCGGTTTCTCGACTACTCGCGCGCCGTCTTCGCCGAAGGCTACCTGAAACTCGGCACCGTGCCTTTTCTCTCTTTCCGCGATATGCTGCGCGCCGCGCCGCAGCTGGCGCGTTTGCAGGCGTGGCGCAGCGTCTACAACAAAGTGGCGAGCTTTATCGAAGATGAAAAGCTGCGTCAGGCCTTCTCTTTTCACTCGCTGCTGATCGGCGGCAACCCGTTCGCCACCTCCTCTATCTACACGCTGATCCATGCGCTGGAGCGCGAATCGGGCGTCTGGTTTCCGCGCGGCGGCACCGGCGTGCTGGTTCAGGGCATGCTGAAGCTATTTCAGGATTTGGGCGGCACGCTGGAGCTGAACGCGCGCGTCAGCCATATCGAGGCGAAAGGCGAGGCGATTTCGGCGGTGCATCTGCAGGATGGCCGCGTCTTTGAGACCCGCGCGGTCGCCTCCAACGCCGACGTGGTGCATACCTATGGCGACCTGCTGACTCAGCATCCCGCTGCGGCCGCTCAGGCCAGCAAATTGAAAGGCAAGCGCATGAGCAATTCGCTGTTTGTGCTCTATTTCGGCCTGAACCATCATCACGATCAGCTGGCGCATCACACCGTCTGCTTCGGGCCGCGCTACCGCGAGCTGATTGACGAGATCTTTAATCACGACGTACTGGCGGAGGATTTTTCGCTCTATCTGCATGCGCCCTGCGTCACCGATCCTTCTCTGGCGCCGCCGGACTGCAGCAGCTACTACGTGCTGGCACCGGTGCCTCATCTCGGCACCGCCGATCTTGACTGGAACATCGAAGGTCCGCGGCTACGCGACCGTATTTTCGCCTATCTGGAGCAGCACTATATGCCCGGATTACGCAGCCAGCTGGTAACGCACCGCATGTTTACCCCTTTTGATTTTCGCGACGAGCTGAATGCGTATCAGGGTTCCGCGTTTTCGGTCGAGCCGATTTTACGGCAGAGCGCCTGGTTCCGGCCCCACAACCGCGATAGCCAAATCCGCAATCTCTATCTAGTCGGCGCGGGCACCCATCCCGGCGCGGGCATTCCTGGCGTGATTGGTTCCGCCAAAGCCACAGCAAGCCTGATGCTTGAGGATCTGCATGAATAATCCGACGCTGCTGCACCACGCCGTCGAAATAATGGAGGTTGGGTCGAAGAGCTTCGCCACGGCCTCGAAGCTGTTCGACGCCAAAACGCGGCGCAGCGTACTGATGCTCTATGCCTGGTGCCGCCACTGCGACGATATGATCGACGACCAGCAGCTCGGCTTTCCGGGCGAGGTTCCCTCAGCGCAGACGCCGCTACAGCGTCTGGCGAAGCTGGAATGTAAAACGCGTCAGGCCTATGCAGGCGCCCAGATGCACGAGCCGGCGTTCGCCGCCTTTCAGGAAGTGGCGCTCGCCCACAATATTTCACCGACTTACGCCTTTGACCATCTCGAAGGGTTCGCCATGGACGTGCGCGGCGCGCGTTATGAAACGCTACAGGATACTCTGCGCTACTGCTACCAAGTCGCTGGGGTCGTCGGGCTGATGATAGCGCAAATTATGGGCGTGCGCGACGAGGCAACGCTGGATCGCGCATGCGATCTCGGTATCGCTTTCCAGCTGACCAATATCGCGCGCGATATCGTCGAGGATACGAGAGTCGGCCGCTGTTATCTGCCGGAAAGCTGGCTGGAAGAGGCGGGACTGGACCGGCTTCACTTTGCCGATCGCGCGCATCGACCGGCGCTGGCCGGCCTAGCGCGTCGGCTTGTGAGCGAAGCGGAGCCTTATTATGCTTCCGCCTCAGTCGGACTAGCGGGATTGCCGCTGCGCTCCGCCTGGGCGATCGCCACGGCGAAAGAGGTTTATCGCCGTATAGGCGTAAAGGTGTATAGCGCGGGCGAGGCCGCCTGGGATCGCCGTCAGTCGACCAGCAAGCAGGAGAAGCTCCTTCTACTAACTGCTAGCGCAGTGCAAGCGATCAGGTCTCGGGCGGGCGCTTCGCCGCCGCGTCCCGACGCGCTTTGGCAGCGTCCGCGTTAGGTCGACGGCCGTGGCGCTGACGCAGAGTCTCCTGCAGCTTTGACAGCGGCGGGGCATAGAGGAAGCCGAACGAGACGCAACCTTCACGTCCGCGCACCGCGTGATGCATGCGATGCGCCATATAGAGGCGTTTAAAGTAGCCGCGGCGCGGGATGTACTTAAAGGGCCAGCGCTGGTGCACCAGACCGTCATGCACAATAAAATAGAGCAGTCCGTAGAGCGTCATACCTGCGCCTATCCACTGCAGCGGCCAGACGCCTCGACTGCCCAGATAGATCAACAAAATTGCCAGCGCGGCGAACACAACGGCGTAAAGATCGTTCACTTCAAACCAGCTACTGTGGGGTTCATGATGCGAGCAGTGCCAGGCCCATCCCCATCCGTGCATAATATATTTGTGCGACAGTGCAGCTGTCATCTCCATCGTGATCACGGTCAGCAACACAATCAAAACATTCCACAACCACAGCATAATCTCTCCCGTCAGTGCATCCTGCAAGCCCGCTCCGGCTAGCCATCATCTGCTGCGGCGCGCCGCAGGCGAACCTTAAGTCTAGGCGATAGCCTGCATTTCGCTGTAGGGTTTACCGCGATTCTGTATCAGCTCCTCAAGAAAACCACGTAAATTCCCCGCATTAGCACAAAACGCAATGGCGCGACGCACTTGCGCTGCCGTAGACTGCGTCGGCAAAAAAAACAAATCAAGGATTAACAACGATATGAAACTTTTTTACAAGGCGGGCGCCTGCTCGCTTACGACACATATCGTTCTGGATGAAACCGGCTTACCACATTGTTCCTTCGCGGTGGATCTAAAAACCAAACACACTGCTGAAGACGGTGATTTTCTAGTGATCAACAGCAAAGGGTATGTGCAGGCACTGTAGCTTGACAATGGTCATGTGCTGACGAAAGGCGCGGTTATCGCGCAGTATCTGGCGGATTTAAAGTCTGAAAGCAACTTGCTGGCGGCCAGCAGCGAAGCGTGCTACGCCGTGCTGGAATAGATGAACCTTATTTCGACCGAACTGCACAAAGGCATCGGCGCCTTTTTTAACCCGGCTATGACGCCAGAGTGGAAAGCGGCGGCCACCGCTACCCTGACTAAACGCCTCGACTAGCTGGCGGAAATGCTGGGCGACAAACTTTTATCTTTATGCAGACCACTTCACCGTCGTTGACGCTTACCTATTCAACGTGCTGGGCTGGTTCCGCGTCGTCGATTTCAGCCTAAGACCGCCGGCCGGCGCTGCAGCGCTTTGCAGCGACACACGAGCAGCGTCCTTTTCAGTGATTGCGGCGATGAAAGCGGAAGAGTTAATCTAATCCATAAAAAGACCGCCCGACGGGCACGCTATTCAGCCAGAAATCCGCTTTCAGCACGATAAGATAGTGCGCCTTACCGGCGCACAGATGATCGAGCACGTCGTTGATCTTCGACATCGGGAAATACTCAACCGGCGGCGCCAGTCGCAGCAGCGAACGCAGCTAGCCCGGGGGACCGGTAGACGAGCCCGTTACGCCGCGATCGCCGAGGATCAGGTTGAACGCCTACACCTCAAACGGCTTCATCACCGCGCCTAGAAGTTAGGGTTGGCATTCAAGATCGACCGCGACGGTGCTGATGATCAGATCGAATTGACCCGCCAGCTTGTTCAATGGCCGGCAAAGCCCCCATGATTGCTGATGGTAGGAACATTATTATTGACGCAGTTAACCTGCTCGCCGTTAATGCAAGCGTCGCAATACTCACAGCTTTTCGCCGTCCAGCCGATGCTGACGCGCTAGCCTAGGCTCAGCCCTTTGTTATTTGCACTCTCGCCCAGTGCAACGACGCGGCCAATCACTTCATGATCGGCAATCAGCGGATAGGTCGAAATGCCCCATTCATTGTCGATCATTGAGAGATCGGAGTAGCATACGCCGAAGTAATCGAGCTCGACTTCCACATCATTCCGCCGCCAGCAGGCCGGGATCGTATTCGTAAGATTGCAGCGCTTCTCCGGCCTGCATCACCGCATAACTTTTAAATTTCAGTCTTTTCCTCGCTGATATTATGTGTACTCTTCAGGCATCTTCACGCTGAAGTTATCCGCTACCGTCACGAACTGTCCGCCGCCCAAGTGATGCAGCGTGTGCAGCGCAAGGTTTTCGGCGCTGAGATGCTAGCGACCGTCATAAAACACCCTGCTGTCGGCCGCCGCTGCCACGACTTCGCCAAACAAGGTGCCATAATTTTGCTGCGCCTCTGTCGCCGGCAGCAGTCGGCACTCCAGCCAAGCGACGCAGCTCTCTTTCAGCAGTGGTAAGCTAAGCTCAGGGCCGGTAATCGCCTGTATCGCGTAAGACTCGAACTTATCGCCATCGCGTCCCGACCGGTTACCCACAGCGTAGGCGAGATCGGCCTAGACCGCGGCGGACATGCAGACACCGAAGACGCCACTCGACTCAATCAGCTCGCGCGACCAAGTCGCTTTACCCACCACGATGGCCACGCGTGGCGGCGTGAACTCAACCGGCGCGTCGACCAAGCGGTGGCCATAAAATGGCGGCGTTGGGTTTCTGAATGCTTGGTTAGTAACCAGGATACTAGGACCGTGATTGAGCAGACGACTGGCATGCTGAAGCGCCACTGGACGGAAATGGGACATATTGGATGCTTACTGAAACAGACGCACAAAAGTAAGTAGATTATAAACAACTTTAAACATTTTACTTTACGCCAGTTCGCCGGCCAATATTTACCGCTGCGTGCCGAACCTTTTCTACAGAAGATCGTGATTAAGCGGCGTACGAAAAGTTTGTCACGCTGCGGTCATCAGCTGTGCTGCCATAACGATCGGCGGCAATCTTGTCAGCACTTTGCTGGCCTGTCAGTAGTATATCACCATGACCTCATCCGTTTCGGTTTCCCGCCAGCTCTCTGAGCCGCACGCGCCGCGACAATATGTCCAGCGTTTGCTATTCGTCCAGTATCTCTTAGATCGTTTTGTTAATCACATCGTGGATGATCTTCTAGGAAAAATAAGTAAATAAAATCAAACACTTCTATAGATTTCTGGCTTCGGGAGTTGGCAGAATTTTATAACGCCGGACTCAATGCCGACGCATGATATAGAGTTAACACGGTATCAACTATAGCCGCTCCTCAGCATTTTCGGCGACTTTTACATAAGGGAATTTTCATAGTGGAAACGTTTTCAGAAAGTGAGTATTTACGCAGGGGAAAGTGGCTTATTAGCCTGCTTACATTAGGCAAATGGCGGGTCCAACGTGGAGGGCGTAACAGGATATTCCCGAACTTTTTAAACACAAGAGTCGCTATGCATTAGAAATTTTACGTCCCGATCCGCTTATTTGGGGAAAAGGCTCGCGCACTTTTGAAATCTTCCTGAAACTAACCTGCCCTTTTTCAGTAAGGGCGTTTAATAAGCTTGATGAGCTGCTTCAGCAGGTGGGCGAAGAGGCGATGACGCTAAAATTCGCCTGCAGCCGTAGCCGTGGCATCTCTATTCAGGCGTTATCGTGAGCTATATTCTGGCGGCGTCTTGCTTACCTACGAGCAAAAATGCGGCAAAAGTGGTAATGCAAACGGTAGCGGATCATCGTGAGAAATTCGAGTTTGTCGACCATTTTCGCGGAGATAATATGCATACCACGCCCGAACAGATTCTGGCGCGCTTGAAGCATTACAGCGGCGTAGATGCCACTGTGCTATTTGACTGGTTTGGGCTGCAGAATGAGATTAAGTGGCACTGTAAATATGCGTGTCAGAACGGCATCCATGTCTCGCCGACTTTTATACTAAACGGTCTAGTTCAGCACGATATCGGCAGCAGCGACAGTGTCGCTGACTGGGCAAAACGCCTGCTGGCCTGACAATGTTTTGCCTACGGCGCATCAGGCAGAAGTTTACCTCTGCTCGGTCTCTTCGTTTTCGTAAGCAGGTATTTCCACATCATCCGGTAAAGGCTGGCTATCAGGGGGTTGTGGCATCAACTTTTCCTTATATTGCGATGATTAAATAAAGTGTAGCACTGACTCAGCAGGCTTTAGCCATCTTTTTAAACGCCAAGGCGCCTGAAATTCTGTTGCGATTATTGCGCTGCTAAATAATAGCAGGTAGGCGTGCTAACCTACGTAAGCGTCGTCTAATCAGGGAGTTAGTTTACTCTTACGAGTTTTCAACAAGCGCAAAGCTTTTCAGGTAACATTTGGCAATATAATAAATCATTAAAATTAGCGGAAGATGCCGATAAATTGATGCATGCAGCCGAGGAGGTTAACAGCGAGTCAATACCAAGGAAAATACGCTAACTTCCCCGCTGCATTTTGTCTCTGGACGGCGTCACAGGCGCCGTCCAGTTAAGCGCATTTATCCAGCCAAGCAGGTTTTACCGGGCAAGAAGTTCGCTAACCTTTCAACAGCGGATCGGGCTTGTCTCTTTTTCAACGCCTGAAATGCCGCTTCTCTCAACGATGTCATCATTCGCCCTTGCGCCGGTTAGTCCGTCTGAGGCGCCGACTGTGCTACCCGGCACCGCTGTACTAGCGGGTTTTGCTACTAGTATTGCGAATCCGCCGTTAGGTCTTTATTAGTGTGGTTGATATCGATCTCCTGACGACGGACGGAGTCGGTAACATTTTCGACGCGGTCGCTGCTCTGGTCTTTACGCACCACCACTTCTTCTTTATCGTGGTCCGCAAAACCTTGCTTTAATCAGGCTGCGCTTCGCCCCTTATGCCCGAGCCAAAGTACTGAACACCATCACGATTTTTCGTTTGCCATGGTTTTCTCCTGTTTAACTGGATGGATTAGGTGTCACCTTTCTCTCGGTCAGTTTCCACATGCTGCTTACGCAGAGAAACGAGCTCTTCTCAGGCAACCTGTTCTTCAGTACGCTGTATATGCAGCTCCTCTCTTTAACACTAGCCTGCGGATGACCTCGACTTCCTTTTCAACAACCGGAACGATAAGAACTCCTTAGCCGAAATATCCTTTTACCTAGTCTCGTATTTAATTGATAGCGCGCACAGCTGCACGATTATTACGCAACGCAGCGCGAATTTCTTAATGCTATCGATCGCTATAAGAGCGAGCTACTAGCCTTGCGTAATAACCATGACGCGCTGACAGGTTTGCCGCTGCGGCAATTGCTCTGTCGCGATTTTCCATCGCTGCAACAACGCGCTGCGCCTACACTCTATCTTACCCTGATTGATATTGACCATTTCAATCAAACTAATGACCAGTATGGTCATCTTGTCGACGACGCGGTATTGAAAGAGCTGGGAAGTTTACTTTTTCCAGAAATAGTCGAAGTTAAGATAAGGTCTACCGCTTTGGCGACGAGAAGTTTATTTTGCTCCACTTTTGCGAAAGCAATGCGGCGTTCGCCACGACATTAGAACGACTCATGACGCAAATACGCACGCGCGAATTTATTACGCCTAGCGGAACGCTTCAGATAACGGTGACCTACGGCGCGGTGCGCACGCATAAAAATGACGAGCTTCAGACCCTGATCGACACGGCCGACAGGGATATGTATGTCAGCAAACAGCAAGGCAGAAACCGGATTATCTTTCAGCCGCGCAAAACCTAAACTTTCCTTCAACGCAGCGCGGTTTTAATGGCGCGCTGCCTATCTTTCGCCTTTTCCGCACGGAGAACACTTGCCTGAAAACCACAGGCTCAAGATAATCACTATCTACTTTTGTATATAACGAGTAAAAAAATGAAAAGACCGTTTTTTTAGCGCTGATGCCCAGTGCAATCTGTAGCGCTTCCGCTCTGGCGTCCGATATTCACGTCACTTATGCCGGTTCGATGGGCAAGGTGATGGATGAGAGCTTGGGTCCGGCTTTCGCTAAAGCTAATAACAGTACCTACCAGGGACAGGGTCAGGGCGCATACGGCATGGCGAGGCTGCTGGCCAGCAAAAAAATTACCGCTGACGTCTTTGTCTCTGTTACGCCAAGGCCGGTGCAGATCCTGAAAGACGCGGCCCTGATTGACCAAGCGGTGCCAGTCGCCAGCACCAGCATGGTGATCGCCTATAGCCCGAAAAGTCCCTATGCGCAAAAATTTGCCACGGCCGTAAAGGCGGGCGATGCCAGCTGGCTTGATGTGCTGGCGACGCCGGGACTCAAGTTCGTCCGCACTGATCCGGTTAACGACCCTAAAGGTCAAAGTATCGTTTTCACCCTGCTGCTGGCGGAAAAATATTACAACCGGCCAGACGTGGCCGACAAGATTATGGGCGGCGTGCAGAACCCGAAGCAGACCCATCTGGAAGGCGGTCTGCTGGCGCGGCTGGAGAATGGTCAGGTTGACGCGGCGGCAGGATACGAGAGCGAAGTGATCTCCGCGCATCTGCCCTATGTGGCTCTGCCTGACGAAATCAACCTGAGCAACCCGGCGCAGGCCAAAAAGTGGTACGACACTGTCACCTTTACGATCAAAGACAGCAAAGGCGAAGAGAAAACCCTGCATACCCAGCCGCTGGTCTATTACGCTGCGGTGCTGAAAAATGCGCCCAATGGGGAAAAAGCGGGCCAGGCGTTCATCGATTTTATGCTGAGCAAGGTAGGCCAAGCGCTCTATAAACAGAATGGCTACGCCGCGCCAAAAGGTGACGCGCTCTACCCGTAATGAAGCGATTACCCTCTTCAGCGCTCCTGTTGTCGCTGCCGGCGCTGCTGATGCTGGCCGTGCCGTTCATGACGCTTATCGCCATTACCCGCTGGCGAGATTTTCATCTCGCCTGGGGCGATGGCGATGCGATCGCCACCTCGACCGGGCTGGGGCTAATCTCCCTGCTGCTGATCATCGCCAGCGGCCTGCCCGTCGCTTGGTGGCTGTCGCAGGCGCGAGGCAGAGCGCGGGCGATGGTCGAGCTGCTGGTGCTGATCCCGCTGCTAACACCGCCGCTTACAATGGGCATTCTGCTGGTCAGCGCCTATGGTCCTTATGGGCCAGCCGGCTCGTTGCTAGCGCGTCTTGGTATTAAGCTGGTCAATAATCCTGCCGCCTTTGTGCTAGCCCAGTGGTACGGCGCACTGCCCTATTTCATCACCGCGGCACGATCGGCCTTTGCCGCCGTGCCCGTCGAAATTCTGGAAGCGGGCCGAACGCTGGGCGCGTCACCCTGGCAGCGTTTTCGTCGGCTGTCGCTGCCGCTCGCCGCGCTAGGTCTGGCTTCGGCAGTCACGCTGGCTTGGGTGCGCGCTATCGGCGAATTCGGCATCGTAATGGTTTTTGCCTACTTCCCGCAGGGCATTCCGGTTAAGCTCTACAATAATTTGCAGAATGACGGCGTCAATGCAGTTTATGTCCTGCTGTGGCTGCTGTTGCTGTTTACCTTAGCTTTGCCGCTGGCCTGTTTTGCGCTTGTGCATCGCTATGCACGCGAGAAGCCGTCGCCGCGCGCCCGTTCAGGAGTAATTTAATGTCCATTTCGCTGGAGCAGCTGTCTGATAAATATCCCGATGCGCACGCATGGGCGTTCGGCGACTCGGCCGAACTAGCCGATCGTCTGGTGATTGCCGGTAAAAAGGTGGCGAGCTGCATTCATGGGAGGCCGATGAAGCGAAGCCGCCGCCCGGCGGCTATAGCATCGTTCTCGATGTAGCGGGCTAGCTGCGCTACGTTATCCGCACCACAAGGGAGCTGGTGTTCGAAACCTTTCAGTTAATTAAAGTAGTATAGGGCTAGCTGCATCTAGCCCGCGTTACGTTGATAGTGACTGTTCACAAATGTTTGGCAGCGGTGCGAAACCGGATCGAGAAACACTTGCTCCGTCGCGCTCGAAGCCCATCTCGTGCGTCACGATAATCATGGTGCGCCCCTCTTCCGCCAGCCCGCGAATGACGCGCAGCACCTTGCCGACCAGTTCAGGGTCGAGCGCTGAAGTAGGTTCACCGAACAGAATAGCTTGGCTGCTGCGCCAGCGCGCGCGATCGACACCCGCTGCTGCTGCCCCGACAGCTGCAAAGGCTAGGCGTCGCGCTTCGCAGCCTTACCTTTACAGCAGTGCCTCGCGGCCTCTTCCGTCGCCTATTTGAGGTTCCGCTTCTGTACGTGCACCGGCGCCTCAATGATGTTCTGTAACACGGTTTTATGGGGCCACAAGGTAAAACTCTTGAACACAAAGCCGAGCTGCAACTGCATCAGCTTAATACGCTGTTTTCGCCTACGGCGATAACACCCCGCCCGGCGGCACTTCGAGAAACGGAATACAGCGCTGCTGCGTACTTTTGCCCGAGCCGCTGGCGCCAATCTCTGAATGGAGACGCCTTTGCTCACCAGCATCCTGAGCAAGAGATAGATCACCGCCGCACTGAGAAACACCTCCAGCGCGCGAAAGGTCGAGGAAACAATCGAATCGGCGATGCCGGTCATCTCCATCAGGCTAATAGTGCTGACCAGCGAGGTCGATTTAATCATTAATATCATCTCGTTGCTGTAGGCGGGCAACGCCTGACGAATACGCCGCGCAGGATCTCCGAGGTATAGGCCGCGTCGTTGAGGATAAGCGCTAGCACGCCGCCGCTAAAGCTATAACCGCTGCTGCTGGTGACGTTTGCGTGTTTCTTCACAAAGGCGTTGAAGTTGGTGCGAGAGTCCATCACCGCATCCACGCGACCGTTCATCAGATCGGCAAAAGTGCCTGATAGGTGCGGGTGATCACAACGTCGCCTAGATATTTCTGCAGGAAATCTATCTGAATCCTAGCGCCCTGCACCGCGATAGTTTTGCCTTTAAAGGTGGTTTTCAGCTCGTCGATCGCTTTCTGCTTGCCCGCCACGTCACCGGCGGTCACGACGGTGCCAAGCAGCGTCGCCAAGGCGAGCTTTTAGCCATTGCGAAGCTGGAAATGCTGACAGTGTACTACTGGGTAAAATCGATCGCCTCGGCGCGCTTCGGTGTCACCATTACCGCGTCGATCACGGCGTCATATTTGCCGTCGGTTAGGCCGGGGATCATGCCTGACCACTTCTAAGCGCTGATTTCATATTTGAAGCCGACGCGTTTCACCAGCTTAGCCACGATGTCTCGCTCATAGCCGACGATTTTGCCGTTCGGCGTGGTCTGGTTAAAAATAGAATAGCTGCCCTCGGTAGCGAACTTCAGGGTGCCGAAATCCTTTGCCTAGCTGAGCCCCGGCAGCGCCAAAGCGTTCGGAGTGCGGCTGATTCAGCGCGAGGTGAAAGACGTCGCCCTGCTGGTAGCGCTGCTCGCTAGCGTCAGTGCGAATAGTCAATTCGCCGCTCAGTACCAGCGTTTTGTCTTCAAAAGGGTGACGATGTTGCTCCAGCGCGCCGTGCGGCTCGCGTTCGATGACGACCCAGTTCAGCGAAACCCTCCGCTTCATCATGCAGGCGGGGCCCAGCAGCACCATCTCCTGCCACAGATCCTCATGATCCAGCGAAGCGATCGCCTGAAGCACCCGCTTCCACACCGCCGACACGGTGCACAGTCCTTCGCTGGCGTAGCGGGTGATAGCGGCGTCCCAGTAAGCGCGATCTAGCGGCGCAGCGCCGCTAGCGATTTGCTGAAGCTGGCTTTCATTGCAGATATTGATGGCGGCGAGAAAGCGTATCATCACCGGATCCTGCGCAGCGGCCAGCCCGCTCAGGGAGCACTCTGCCTGCAGCTCGCCTTTCGCCTCATAGCTGTCGCCGCTGACGCGCCACTGGCTTTCCGCCAACACCACTGCCTTCACCGTCATTTCGTTCATGATGAACGTGCCGGTTTTGTCGGAGCAGATGACCGACATCGCGCTTAAGGTTTCGACCGTCGGCAGCTTGCAGATAATGGCGTGTTTTCGCGTCATCGACTGCCGCCTAGCGATAGAATAATGGAGATTATGGCGGATAAGCCTTCCGGCACCGTCGCGACCGCGCCAGCGAAGCCAGCGGAATGTCGTGCAGCAGATAGCCGAATACAAAGAGGCCGGCCATATGGCTCATCATGGCGTTGATATGCCCCAGCTCGGTGTCGCCGCCGGTGGCCATGACCACGCCTGACGCGGTACCCGAACTCACGGTAGTACCGGAATAGGCCAGATTGAGTCT
The DNA here is from genome assembly GCA_001485295.1 of Type-B symbiont of Plautia stali. Taxonomy (GTDB): domain Bacteria; phylum Pseudomonadota; class Gammaproteobacteria; order Enterobacterales; family Enterobacteriaceae; genus Pantoea. The sequence goes on along the minus strand of BBOA01000010.1, from coordinate 30,418 downwards.
GATCGCCCAGCGATTTTTCGCCTTTTAGCGCGTCGCTTTTCTTCGAGACCACAGTGGATTCCTCGGTCAAAATGGCCTCTTCCACGCACAGGTTATGCACCTCGAACAGACATAGATCCGCCGGAATGCAATCGCCGGGCCGCAGCATCACCATGTCCCCGGTGAAGGTCGCCTCTCCCAGCAGCGTAGCGATCTCGCCGTCGCGCACCACCACCGCTTTGTTCGACAGCATATTTTTTATGCCTTGCCGAGAAGGACGAAAGTATCGACCCAGTGGCCCATCGCTGTGGTGGATCACCGCCGCCGCCAGCAGGATATAAGATTAGCATATCTTAAAGTGGGCTAAAAATTTTAGCCAAGCCCACTGCGTTTTTCTTTTGCGGTAGCGTATTAGGGCCATTTTTCACCAAGCGCGCTTGCACCTCGGCGGCAGAAAGTCCCTGCGGCGAGCTCTGCAACGCCGTGAAAGCCTCGTCGAGTGACGCTGATAACACGGCCGAGCTTTTAAAGTGGCATTTTACAATGCCTTGCGGTTGTTATTCATTTTTTTACCCCGAGCAGGAAACGGAAATTGACGTCCCTCAAATAAATGGGATAGCATAGTGCGATAAGTTAAATAAACCGATCCTTATTCAGGTCATATTTTCTTGGTTTTATTTCAATGACGCTGTGGGGGATTTTTTACGCATCCGTTATGGTTGAGTGTATTTTTTAAAAAAAATTGATAATCAAAGTGTTAATCTTCGTTTTTTCCGCGATTTCTGCTGCCAGCGCTATGGGTTGGTTTACTTTTTACGTGGTTGATAATTTTGTTAAAAACAAGAGTTTCGCCTTGTTGGCGCATATTCATGGTGCTCGGAATTTTCTATGCTGAATATCCATGAAAGGTTCATGCATTTAAGTGGATAGTAAAAGAGGAATAGATATCGCTTTTTTATCGATGTTGAAATCGTCCTGCCGGTATGGCAAGACGACGCATTTTGCGTTTTACAAGGGAGTTTAGTTTTTGCGCCGCTATTTCTGTTGCGCGACAGCGAAAGGCGATAAAATCCGCCATTTGTGCGCGGGCAGGCGTTCACCTGCGCAGGCGTGGCGGACTGCGGCGTTTCTCACACTAGATGGCAGGTCACGCTTGGCGTGCGGGCGAATCCTTCAAAGCTTCAAAGGGGCTCGTTATGTCCAGCTGCGTCATGTCAGGAAACAGCAGTAAGCCGATATTCAAAGGCGTTGTCATGTCACAATCCTTTACCGGTAGCTGAGCAGGCGCTATTCCGTACGGGAAATAATATCGAACGTGCCATCGGACCGAGAAGATTTTTCTCATCCAGCGAAGCGTCCATGGTTAATGCTTGCACCGCCGTGCTAAAGCGCGCTTCGAATTCCTCTGCAAATGTTTGGCGGCCATGTAGATTTGTCCAGTGTTCTGATAACGTCCGATTATATATAGCAGATTTTACTGCTTAATCCAGGTTGGCATCGGCCAGCACGTTATCCAGTTTAGGCAGCGATTACATCGGGTATTGCGCCAGAATTTCGCCATTAACGGGATTCTTTGAAAGAGCGTAATCGATCATAGTGCCTCTCAATATGCGTTTACCCACCGCTTTGGTGTCCGTAATGAAAATGAATAATAGTGAGTAAGTTATTTTCGTATTGTAAGCGGTGACTGATTGAATAAAAGCGGCGATACAGACGTATTGATTGAGAAAAATAACCCGACTTCGAGCGTTATCCACATATACAGTGAGAAGATCCTAATAAAAGATCTAAAAGAGATCTAAAAGAGATCTAAAAGAGATCCCCGATCGTCGCAGGCCGCACCCCGCAAAGGCTGAGAAGGTTATCGCGTTCACTATAATTAGTAAAGAATTCACTATAATCAGTACTTTATTCACTATACACAGTAGAATGTTCACTATAAACAGTGATAGTGTTCACTGTAGTCAGAAAACGATCCTTTTCATCTACAGAATGAAGATCTAATGCCATGGCAGATAAAGAGAGTGAAAACAAAGCGTTGCTTGAACCTTTTCTGTCGGTGACCAAGAATAGTGGCGAAGTTATTCAGCTTTACCCCAACAAGAACAATACTGTTCAGCCGGTCGCTTTAATGCGTCTAGGACTGTTTGTACCGACACTCAAATCGACAGCGCGCGGTAAGTCAGGTGCGATGGCCTCGACGGACGCGACCAAAGAGCTAAAAAACCTTTCGCTGGTTAAGGCAGAAGGGTACGAGAAGATTACCATCACCGGCGCAAGGCTGGATATGGATAACGATTTCAAAACTTGGGCCGGGATCATTCAGTCATTTTCCCGTTATCCCACCAAAGACGATACGGTCACCCTGCCCTTTATCGACTTCGTCAAGATGTGCGGCATTCCTTCCGCTAACTCGTCGGCAGCCCTGCGTAAAAGGCTGGATGCGTCGCTGTGCCGTATTGCGACTAACACGCTCTCTTTTGAAGGCAACGGCAAGGCATACCATACACACCTTGTGCAGTCTGCTTACTACGATCGAGAAAAGGATGTGGTGCGCATTCAGGCCGATCCCAAACTGTTTGAACTCTATAACTTCGACCATAAGGTGTTGTTACAGCTGCGCGCCATATCCCGACTCAAGCGCAAAGAGTCTGCGCAGGCGCTTTATACTTTCCTAGAAAGTTTGCCTACCAATCCTGCGCCTATATCGCTGGCTCGTTTGCGGATGCGTCTGAATCTGGGGTCGAAAACCACGACGCAAAACCATGTCGTTCGGCGTGCGATGGAGCAGCTCAAAGAGATTGGTTATCTGGATTACTCTGAAGTCAAACGCGGACGTTCGGTTTTCTTTATTATCCATAACCGCATGCCAAAACTGGATGGTATCGGCAATCTGGAAAACATCGATTCTCTCGACAAAATCGATTTTGATGAGTAACAGGTGGCAGCTACTCTACCTATTTGATTGACTGTATTCAGGCCTAACTAACGTTCACTGTAATGAGCAACATTCACTGTAATCAGTTACGCCTGTCCATCTTTGCAGGTAAACTATTGCTTTGCCTTACTATAAGTATTTGAAATACAATTATTTATTGTAAAATGAGCGCTTACTTAGTTGGTCCTCTTTTTGCGTTCCATTTGGTGCGATCTACACTGATTACAGTGAACGATGTATATTAAATTATTGAACCATAATCGTTTTCATTATGGCTCTCTGACTGCCGAATCAGCCTGTACTGATTACAGTGAATGCTTTACTTCTCCTTTTTTAAGTCCAAATCTTCGCTATTTTCAGGTCAGCGACTGCTGATTACAGTGGATATTTGTCCCTTCTGCTGACTACAGTGAATCTTTATCTGACCGATGGCTTTTGACTGCTGTTTATAGTGAATATAGTTGTTATTACAGCAATTTGTAGCTAGCGGCACTAATTACAGTGAATACTGGCAGTGGGCGACAAAGGTGAAACTGGCAAAATAGAGAGATACTTGGCGCTAAGCGATGCATTTTCACTGACCACAGTGAACAAAGTGCAGATTACAGTGGCTAAGGGAGCCGGCCTTGTCGTGTTATTGCTTACTGATTACAGTGAACACTACTAACAACCCATTATCATGTCAGCTATTTCGGAAATGCCATCCGTTTTGGTGTAAAAGGTATTTTCTTGCCCGATATGCAGGATTTATGTATAAAGTCATAAACCCTACATGTGCGGAGCAAGTATGGCTAATGATGAAAAGCAGGTTCTCAAAGTCGCTCAGCGGTCCGAGAGAATGCTGTTGAGCCTGACTGAACAGATTCAGGCGCAGAAAGAAGAGCTGCATGAAAACACTTTCTACCAAGTCTACGCCAAAGCCGCGCTGGCAAAGCTGCCAAAACTGACGCGCGCCAGCGTTGACTATGCCGTTAATGAGATGGAAGAGGGCGGCTACCAGTTCGACAAACGCGCAGCAGGCAGTTCGACTAAGTATTCGATGTCGATTGAGAATATCATTGATATTTATCATCATCGCGGCGTGCCTAAATATCGCGACCGTCATTCTGAGGCCTATACGATTTTTGTCGGCAATCTGAAAGGCGGCGTGTCAAAAACGGTTTCGACAGTTTCTCTGGCCCATGCATTGCGTGCGCATCCTCATCTGCTTTTTGAAGATTTACGCATCTTGGTTATCGATCTCGATCCCCAGTCCTCCGCTACCATGTTTCTCAATCATGAACGTTCTGTTGGACTTGTCGAGGCGACAACCGCCCAAGCAATGTTGCAAAATGTCATACGGGAAGAGTTGCTAGAGGAGTTTATCGTGCCCTCCATTATTCCCGGCGTAGATGTGCTTCCCGCGTCAATTGACGATGCCTTCATCGCATCCCGATGGGATGAACTGTGCGCGGATCATCTGGCTGGTCAGAATGTACACGCCGTACTCTATGACAACGTCATCGCTAAGCTGAAAAAAGATTATGACTTTATCTTTATCGACAGCGGCCCGCACCTCGATGCGTTTTTGAAAAATGCCATTGCCGCTTCTGATTTACTGATGACGCCCGTTCCGCCGGCACAGGTCGATTTTCATTCCACCCTCAAGTATCTAACCCGCCTGCCGGAACTGATCGACATTATTGAGCAGTCGGGTGCGGCCTGCCGTCTGCAGGGCAATATTGGTTTTATGTCGAAGCTCTTGAATAAAGCAGACCATAAGCTGTGTCACAGCTTGGCCAAAGAGATCTTCGGCGGCGATATGCTGGATGCCATCCTGCCGCGTCTAGATGGCTTTGAGCGCTGCGGGGAATCGTTCGACACCGTTATCTCGGCTAGTGCTCCTACCTATGTCGGCAGTAGCGAGGCATTGAAAAATGCGCGTTCAGCCGCACAAGATTTTGCGAAAGCGGTTTTCGACCGTATTGAATTTATTCGCCTGAACTAAGGTCGTTATGAGTGCAAAAAGAATTACCGTCGGCAGAACTTTCAGCCAGGCACCTGTTCACTCTGAAGAGTCATTAGAATCGCCAACACAAACTTTTGTTCTGTCTACTGGCAAGCGCGCCGTTTTTCGTCTGGAGCGTATTGAGGCGAAAGAGTTAGCAGAAAAAACGTTTGTGGTGCTGGAAACCAACGGACGCGACCAGGCTGGACTGACGCCCGACTCCCTTTGCGACATCATTCGCACCATTAAACTTCAGCAGTTTTTTCCGGCTATCGGCGTTAAGCGTGACGGACGTATTGAGATCCTTGACGGTTCTCGTCGACGTGCTGCGGCTCTCTACTGTAAAACCGGACTGGATATTCTGGTTTCAGAAACGGCCATTATCACCGAAGAGGCGCGTAAGCTGGCGCAGGATCTTCAGACCGCGCGCGAACATAACCTGCGTGAAGTGGGGTTTCGTTTGCTGTCGCTGAAAAACGGTGGCCTGTCGCAAAAAGAGATAGCGAAAAATCAGGGGCTGTCGCAAGCGAAAGTGACGCGTGCCCTCCAGGCAGCCAGCGTGCCGGCTGAACTCATCTCGTTGTTCCCTAACCATTCAGAACTGACGTATCCCGACTACAAAGCGCTATTGATGGTGTCTGATAAACTCACTAAGACAGGGCAATCGATCGATAGACTGATTGAAACCATCTCTATCGATGTTGATAGCGTCTGCGCGCTTGAAGGTTTGGCTGAGGATGAGGTCAAGAACCATATTCTTCGACTGGTGCGTAACGGTAGCCAGACGTTAATCGAGACGCCTACTAAAGAAAAAGTCGTTTCGGAGAACCTGTGGGCCTTTGCGGACAAAGACCGTTTCGCCCGTAAAAAAAAGCGTGGCCGTATGTTTAGCTACGAGTTCAATCGTCAGTCTAAGGAACTCCAGGAAGAGCTGGACAGAGTGATTGCCGAGACATTGCGTAACTTTCTAGGCGAGCACTAAGATAGCTACCCGGATAGCTTGCTATCCGGTTTTTTTATATTCTCAGACTTTCGCCAGCTCTATTCAAGCTTAATTACCTGTTTATGGCCATTTTCTGAGAATAATTTCAGCCTGAAATCGCCACTTTTTCACCTTTGCCAGCAGATTTAGTTTAACTTCTTATTTGTCGGAAAATGAGAATAATAGAGGAATATTCGCGTTAACCCTAAAATGTTCTCCATGAAAATTTCACGTATAATAAATTGAAATAAAATAATTTTTAATAAAAATTAAAAGTGAAATCGCCAAGCAGTACCTCAAAATGCGAGCACTTTTTATAGATGAAGAAGGAGCAATCATTTTTTATCAGCGGACTAGGCAGCCGATCAAACGTCAATTTTAACCAGCAAAAATTTTACTTTAGAAAAAGTGTAGGCCAGTTTTTGCTATTCGGTAAAGACCTTACCCGACGTACGGTCAGCGCTGTATGGCAGTCGCGTCAGCGTGGTTTGCCATATTGCTTCGTCCAGTCCAGTGGACTTCGCCAGAATAGTAGCTACACTTCTTGATGATGGTTCGCCCAGTCACTCAATTTTCCCAGCTCATCCAGCACTTTTTTGGCCGTATCCGGTTCGCCGTCTGCAAATTTGTGGCTGGCCAGATAGAACGTGTAATGCGGCACCAGCCCTTTAGCGTTACGCACCTGCTGAGCGCCTGTGCTGGCTTCCACTTCAGCCAGATAGTGATCCCAGATTACCTAGGCGTCCACCGTGCCTTTCTAAAACGCCGCGCACGCGTCAGCAGGCGGCAAATATAGTGGCGTGATATCCTGATAACTCAGGCCCGCTTCTTCAAGCGCGGCAATCAGCAAATAGTTAACGTCAGAGCCTTTATTCAAGGCTACACGTTTGCCTTTAAGATCTTTAACGCTGTGGATAACAGAAGCAGCGGGAACCACGATCGCTTCTATTTTTGGATTAGCGGTTGAGTAGCCGAGATAAACCAGATCGGCTTTTGCCGCCTGAGCAAAAGCCGGCAGCGCATCGCTGGTAGCCACTAAATCGATTCTGCCGACGTTCAGGCCTTCGAGCACCTGCGGTCCTAACGGAAACTCGACCCAGCGAAGCATGGCGCTGAGAAGCGGGTGATAAAAGAGAGCTTAGCAGCTGGGCAACAGCAGCCTAGGGCCGACAGAGAAAGCGGATGAATAATTATCGAAGAGAGTCTTCTGTTGACGGATTTACTGGAGCGGCTGCTGAATTTTGTTCGCATCGTCGAAGCCTATAAAACCGTTGGCGGCTGCGTCAGCGAGCTGACGCCGAGCGCTAAGCTTGGTAAAGTCGCGCGTAGTCGCAAACATGTCGACAAAGGTATGCTGCTGCTTTCCTGCTTAACTGCTTTTCTCGCCACCTTTCTGACGTCGCTTTTCTGAATCGGCAGCGGCTGGGTAGACGGCTGAACCGCGCCGATGATGGCGGCCATGCTCTGTTATTTCTTTGCTGCCATGGACAGTCCTCTTGTGCCAATGAAGATTTTTTTGAAGAGCGTGGTAGCGGCGAACACGATCAGAATGCTATAGACCATGTTGCTGATACCGGGAGCGACCTCTTTTGAATCGCTGGTGCTCTGCTTGGCGCTAGGGGCAATAGAGTTAGGTCTCGAATCCTTCGACCAACCTGATTGGCCTGATTGTGGCGATGCAAATTCCTAGCCTGGTCGGCATGAGTCATCATTTCAAACCCAATCTACTGCTTATAGTGAATGCCTCTCTTTCGACGCTTACCGGCATCGCAGCGGCAGTGACGGTGACTGCGGTGATACGTAACAAGCGTCCCGCCCGTATAGCAAAGTGCGCGCTGCGAAAAGGAATGAAAGTTCTGTTGCAGTTTATAACGACTGTTGAGTCTAAACAGCGCCTCGCTGCTAATGCGCCAGTAGTTCGTCTCGCGAACCCTAGGTAAGGCCAACGTTATCCTTCCTCGCAAACGCATCGACAACGATACCGAGCTTACCGCAGGCGGTAATCTGATCACCGAAGCTTGGATAGGCGCCAACTGCTATGACTTCTATACGTGTCGCCAGATGCAACTGGCGGAACAAGGGTTAAGCAGCGATCTCTTCTTTAGCGAACTGCGTATCTTCCTGAAAAACCGTATCCGGTTTTTGCAGACGCAGCCGCACCAAGCCCTGCTTTAGGAGCTGAATGCCCTGTTACTGGCGCTACGCGACGGCGATTTCTATACGCCATTATTCTATCTATGCAACGTGCAGCTCTCGCTCTATCCGCAGGCGCGCTGACCGCTGATAACGTCGCTCAACGCATAGTGCAGCCCGGAAAGCCGCTTCGGTCGCTGTCCCGCTTATCGTAACCCTATTCAATGTGCTCTAAATCGTACTTTTTACTAGTCTGTTAATAGTAATATAGGTTATTATATCTTTCATCGAAGGCATGTTGCCTCGCGCTAACAAAAGAAGGATTTTTTCCATGAAAAACGTAAAAACATTCGCTTATAGCCGCCGTTGCTCCTCTCTCCATGATCTCATTTTCGGCAGCTTTGCCGCTCAGAGCATTTCCGCACACGGCAGCACGCTGGATAGAGCAGAAGCGTATATCGCGGCTAAAGCATAAGCTGAAGGCGCTTCAGGCTATAAAATTACCAGCGCCAGCGCCGATAGAGGCGATATTGATAATGTTGTGTCCTGCCTCGCGTCCTGCCTCGCGTGGCAGCTCAGCGGCAATGCCGTACAGCACGCCTTTGATATTGACGTCTACCATCTGACTCCATTCATAGGTCTTGAGCGATGCTAGCGGCGACAGCGGCATAACACCCGCGTTGTCGATCATCACGTCGATACGTCCCCATCTCTCCAGCGCAAAGTCGGCAAACTATTGTACGGAAGCGCGTGACGTCACATCGAGCGCGGCGACTGCTACCTCGGCGCTTTGCCGTTTCAGCTCCTCTGCCAGCGCATGCAAGCGATCGACGCGACGCGCACCGAGTAACAGCTTCGCGCCGCTTGTGGCCAGCTCGCGGGCGATACCCGCGCTAATGCCGCTGGATGTGCGGGTGATAAGAATCACTTTATTATTCATGGTTTCGCTCCTGTGGTTAGGTGTCTGGCGATCTTATGTCCGCTGGACTATAAAGAGAATCCATCTACTCCTTACCTGACTGGTGACTGAAGTTAACCAATGATGCTGGATAAAAACGCGCTTGAAGTGTTCGTTACGCTGGCGCAAACGCGTAATTTTCGCATGGCCTCGGAGAAACTAGGCGTAACGCGACCGGCGATTAGCCAAGCGTTACGCCGTCTTGAAGACATGCTGCAGATTTCATTAATTCAGCGCACCACATGTAGCCTGAGTCTCACCGAAGCGGGCGAAAGACTCTATTACCGAAGCGGTACCCGCAATAGTGCAGCTCTTAATCAGGCCGTCGGCGATATTACCGCGCTGGCGAGCGAACCACGTGGCATGCTGCGCTCGGCGGTCTCCTCAATAACCGAACATTTTATCGACGGCGAACTGCTGGTAGAGTTTCTGACGCGATATCCACACATTGAGCTATATATCATTGTGAAGGATGAAGAGTTCAATATCGTGCAGCAGGGCTATGATGCCGGCGTCCGGCTGGGTGAAATCAGCGCTTAGGATATGATCGCAGTGCCGGTTTCGCTACACCAGCGCCAGATTATCGTCGCATCGCCTGCATATCTGGCGCGTCGCAGCATCCTTACGAACTGTTGCAGCACTACTGTATCGGTTGGCAACGTGAGCCGGGCGTAGCGGCGTATCGCTGGGAGTTTGCGGAACAGGGCTGGGCGTTTGACGTCGTTGTCAATGTGCAGCTGAATACTAACGATATAGGAGTGATGAGCCGCACCGCCAGCGCAGGCGGCGGCATCGCTATCGGGCTGGAAGAGACGCGCGCGGCGAACGAACTGGTACCGCTGCTGGAGGCGTATTTACCGGAATTTGCTGGCTTTTATCTCTATTTTCCCAGCCGGAAAAATCTGGCGCCCAAATTACGGGCGCTAATCGACCATATGAAAATGTGATGTGCCGATCGGGGCTGCGCCACGCGCGTCACCGCCATGTCCTGTTCTTCCAGCGGCCTGAGCGTTTCGGCGCTAAGCCCGCTGTTGGTTGACCTGTTTAACCTGATAAACTGGCGACAGCGGATAGGGATAGATCTGACCAAATTTTGAGGCATCCGTCATTGCCCAAGTGGACGCATGCTTCGCCAACACCGCGTTAACTACGTCGCAGCGCAGCATATTGCGGCCGGTGAATCCAGTCTCCACTTGCCAGCCGTCGCCGCCGATAAACGCCTTATGGAAGTGTATCTGCTGAATATAGTGGCGCGTCAGCGGACCGACCATCGACTGGCTGCTTTTTTGCAATATCCTGCCCGGTATAATAACGTCGCACGCCGTGTCCTTAAGCAGATGAGTGATAAAATGGCTGACGGTCACTACCGTGATGTCAGCGCGCTCGGCCAGCAGACGCGGTAGCAACGTGTTACTGCTGCCGCCTTCGATAAACACCGTTTCGCCGCTTTCAACCAGGCCAGCTCCTGCTTGAGTTCATGGCGCGTATGCATACGCATGCCGACATTATCACTGTCCAGCGCCATCGCAGAACCGTGAACGCGACGCTACCGCGCAAGGTAACAAGTTGAATGATCTGTTGATAAAGTGTAGCGCTAGTTTAGCAGAGAGGTACTGCGCAGGGAACGCTGTGCAGCAATGTTCAGGCTAAGCCGGGCGCGCGTCGGCCATTGTCGTTGAGATCGTCAAAGGTAAAACGATCGCGCCAGCCCTTTTCGTAATCTTCCGGTGGAAAATCGGCGGGCGACTGGCCCAGTGCCAGCGCCTCGACGACCTGCTGCGCGCAGGCGCGGCGGGAATATACATCACGTTACCCCAGCCCTGCTGGTTTTCAACCGGCACTCCCGAATAGATCACATCGCAATGCCACTAGACCGAATCATCCGCTTCCAGCAGCAGAATGGAGCAGAGGCCCGTCTATCAGCAGCGGATGCCACTTCGGGCTGACGGGCAGAACTTTGCCGAGCGGCACTCCGCACAGCTCGTCCTCCGGCACGTCGTTGAGCAGTGGGCGCAGCAGAATATAGGCCATCGCCTCCGGCACGACATGCAGCAATCCTTATCCCGCAAGCATATCCGACAGCGCGGCACAGCCCTGAAAGGTATGAAACGCCGAACATTTGGTGGTATCGGGCACGTCATATTCGTCCACCTCGGTACGCCACGCCGCGTCCTAGGAATCGTAAACCTCAACGTTGCCGTGAAAAATAGCGGCGAAAACCTGTTGATAGGCAGGCAGCAGCCAGCGCTCCAGCGCGCCGAGTCTTTTTGATGTCGTGCCTAGCGGACGACAACGGATGCGGTCGGGATAGATAATGCTGACGTCGGGATCAAACTACTGCTTACCTTAAGACAAGAAACGGCATAGTCGGTTAAGAACCGTAGGCTTGCGACTAGTAAACAGGGAAATTTCCGGGCGCGATGCTTCCACGCTGCCGAAGAAATTGTCACTAGGCCCGCGATACTGCACGTCGAAATCGATAATCAAGCAGCGATTTGTCCTATGCTAACGCCTGTCCGGGTAGAAAATGCTGCTTTACCAACATGCGGCCCCATCGCTTCATACGCGCCACGGTTTCATTCGAAACCTAGCCGTTGGCGAGTTCACTGTGCGAGACGATCGGCTAGGTCGTGCCGTATTACTTTTCTTCAGCTTTCGCTTCTGCTATCGCACTTTCGATGTGTCGGCTAATGCGGTTGAACAGGGCGTCAACGTCACCAATACTGCTGTCGGAGCTGCTAAAGGTGCGACTTGCTGCACTAATATTCTCTGGTAACAGCGTAGCGTGAGTCTGTAGGGTCATGATGGCCTCCACAGGTGGATAGATGTTCTTCATATGTAACTAATGTGTGTTTCGTTCGAAAGTTTAAGAAGTGAGTAACGCACTAAGCAACCTCTTGTTTTCGTGGTGAGGCGGACACTCTGTCAGGAAAGCTTCGAAAGCCCAGAAACTCGTATTATTAGAATTTTCATTAACCCACACTCCGGGTAAGCTTTACGAATGAAACAGGCAATGCTGGCCTAACGTCCTCAGCAAGGAGATGGAAATGGCGGTAAAGATGATCGCGGTGGATATGGATGGCACCTTTCTCGACAATAACAACGACGACGGCGCGTTAAACGTTATCGCGCGCGTGCTTATTCGTGAGTTTCTTTTGGCTAAGTGCCCGCTTATCCCAGCTGCGCCGTAGCCGGGATAATGTATTAGTCATCTTCCTGCCGCGCAGCGTGAAGGTTATGCTCCATCTCATCCGTCAGCGCGGCAAAAGTTTTCCATGGCGGCGGTCAGCGCATATTCGACTTCAGGGGGCACCATTCGAATACCTTGCGCGATACCAGCCCGCGCAGCGTCTGCATCAGCATTTTTTTCGGGATGCCCTGCAGCTCGCCGGTGTGTTCACGCTACTCAGGCCAGTGATAAAGCGCATGCAGCAACATAGTGCTCCACTTTACCGTAAACAGATCCAGCAGCCGACGCAGCGGCGAATTGGCAAGGAACATTAACTTTCCGTAAACCTAGGCAGGCATAGCCAACTTTTCCCTTATGGTAATCAGAAGGTAACTACTACCAATATGTATTTTGACGTATGCCATTCCGATCTGCATATGGCGCGCAATGAGTGGAGCGTCAGACGCTACCGCTGGTGCCGAGCCATGAGATTGTAGGGCGCGTCGAAGCCACCGGCGGCAGTGTAACTCGTTTCAAAACGGGTGATATTGTGGGCGTTGGCATGAACGGTTGATTCCTGCGGGCATTGCCATTTTTGCCAGTAGCAGGAAGAGCAATACTGCGAGGCGGGCTTCACGCCAACCTATAACGGCACCGATAAATACAGCGGCGCCACCACCTTTGGCGGCTACGCCCAGCACCTTATCAGCGATCAGCACTTCTTGGTTTCCGTGCCGCAAGATATCGATTTGAAAGCGGTTACGCCGCTGCTCTGTGCGGGCTTCACCGTCTGGTCGCCGCTGTGCCATTACAACGTCAAGCTAAGAGACAAAGTAGGCGTGGTTGGCCTAGGCTGTCTGGGGCATATTGCGGTCGAGCTGGCCAGCGCGATGGGCGCAGAGGTATAACGCTCTTCACCACATCGTTATAGAAAGGCGAAGATGGGCGCCGCTTGGGCGCCAGCCGGGTTGTGGTCTCGCGCGATGCGCAGCAGATGGCAGCGTGTCAGACTTCGCTGGATATCATTCTCGACTGCGGCGCACGATCTCGATTCTTATCTCACCACGTTGAAAACTAACGGCCAGCTGGTGCTGGTGGGCATTCCTGATTAACCGCATCCGTCGCCGAACGTAACGCCGATGGTTTTTCGTCGACTGAGCATCAGCGGCACTTCCATCGGCAGCATCCGTGAAACGCAAGAAATGCTCGATTTCTGCGTTAAGCAGAACTTCACTGCGGATGTGGAGATGATTGTCGGCAAAGAGATCGAAATGGCCTTTGCACGCATGCTGCAAGGTGATGCGAAGTATCGTTTTGTTATCGACATGGAAAAAACAGACTGGTGGCAGCTATAAGGGGCTTAAGCTTAAGTTTCTTGATTTATAAGCGTTTCAGCCTAAAATCGCCAGCTTTGCTTGGCGTTCATCTGCTTTCTGAAAAACGATCTCTCCCTCGCTAGCGTCAATTAGCCGCTACTGATTACAGTGAATACTTTCCATCTAACAGATTTGATCAAAGTTTGCTCTGGAATCGCTCGCGGCATAAACAAATTCAGCTGTAATAACGCAGGTTTGCTGAACCTTAGGTCAGCTTGACTATAATCAGCAAACCTCTGCCCACTGTATTAAACAGAATCAGTAGAACATTCACTGTAATCTGCATCCCGGTCAGAGGTTAAGCAACGACTCGATTTCTGCCTTGCTCTGTAACAGCGCGGGCAGCAGGGTCGCTAACTGCTCATCGAAACGTAACGCTGGAACGGCAAAACAGAGAGCGTAGCGCTCATTCAGCGGGCTGGCGAGCGTGACGGCGATGCCACATATGCCGCGCGCATGTTCTTCGCGATCGATGGCACAAGTGACACTGGCGAACGGCGGCGAGCTCTTCAGTCAGCGCTGGCAGCGAATCAATCGTCTGCGCGGCGCGGACTTCCAGTTGATCGCCCATCAGCACGGCGATCTGGGCATTGGGCAGCGTGGCCCACAACGCTTTGCCGTGAGCGGTACAGTGGGAAAAAGCGTTGCCCAGCGGCGACATCACCTGCAGTTCGCGATCGGAAGCGAACTGGCTCACCAAGATCGCGTACATGCCGCGATAGACGCTGAGGTCCACCGTTTTGCGCGCTCGACGTCCCAGCGACTCCATCGCCGGACGCGACAGCGCCACGATATCGGTGTGCGCAGACGCGGCCAGTCGAGTTAGGGCAAAGCCCAGCCGCGCATACCCTGCTCGGTGGCCGACGATTCAAAGGAAATTACTAGGCGATGTACCGTGGTGCGCGGCAATCCAGTCTGCTTCGCCAGCGCGGTTATCGACATTCCCTGCAGTTGACTTTCCAGCGCGCGCAATATCTGCGCCGCACGCGCAATGGCCTGTGAGCCCTGTTTCTCCATCTGGTCGTGCACTCTTTTCTTTCCGCTTCCGTTCCGACATCATACCATGTTTAGCCGGAAGCGATGGCTGCCGCTCCGTTATGAACGCTTTGCAAATTATATCCGTATATCGGATTATCTGACCAACATACTGATAAAAATGAGGTAATGAGGTGTAGCGTGCGGGAGTTATCAAAAAAGCGGGGGCAGCGACGCTGCTGGGCGTCGACTGTCTTACCATTATGGTCGGCTGTGTTCTGGCCGGGTTTAGAGACCATCGCGCCCACGCTGGTCGTTATGCTGTTCGGCGTGCTGGCGTGCAGGGCGATGATCGCTTCGGCGCTTGGCAAAGCCTCAGTAGGGGACTGTTTCTCTATGGTTTGCTGGGCAGCAGCGCCCCGTGTTTATGCATAGCACGCCTGCGCTGATGCTGAACCGACTGCCGCTGGTGACGTCGGCGGGCACCAGCCTGCTCTCCGCTTTTTATCAGGGTGAGGCGTGATTAAAGATGGTCGCGCGGCAGGGGATGTCGATCGAACTGGGCGGTTTCATTTTTCTGTTTATCGGCGACATGCTGACCACGCCCAGCTGGCGCTGGGTGCCGCGCCCGTTGCAGACACCGCCATATAATAAGGCGGAAAACACCCGGTGCGCCGCTGCGTCCGGTCTGGCTGGCCGCGCTGCTCTCGATGATCAGCTTTTTCACCGCCGTTATCCTGATCCCACAACTTTTTTCCCAGCAGCAGATCGGCCCGGCGCAGACCGGCTATTTCCTTTCGTCTATATCGCTGATTTTAGTGGTCGGCGCGGCAGTGACGCTAGAAGTCATCGCCGCGCTGGGAGCGTGGCGTACGTTGATTGCTACCTTCTGCTGCATTTATTCGCGCATTTGATTTTCGCGTTTGCCATCAGGCTGCCGATTTTTATCCTCAGCGGTGTGCTGCTGGGCATTGGTTTTGGGCTGTCCATTCCCACGGTAAACCATCTCACGGTCGATTTAAGCGATGAGCGCGCGCGGGCGCAATCTGGCGGCACTCTCTGTTGCTATCTTCTCAGGTCAATTTTTGTCCTCGCTGATGCTGGCGCTGCCTGGCGATATCAGCAGCCGCTTTATCGGCGCAGTGGGGGTTATACTGGGCTAGAGTCATCGTAGGGCGGTGCAGGCTGACGCAGGTCATGACATCGCGCCGCGGCAGCGGTGTAGTCGATGGTTTGTTTTTGCACGGTGAAGAGAATGGAAAAGCTGTTTGTCTATGGCATCTTATCTCCGGGTCGATCAAATGCCCATATTCTCGAAAAGATCGGCATAGCTGGCACAAAGCGCTAACTGGCCGCTTCGCCTGATAAAATATTGCTAATAGAGTAGCGGCCACGCCTGTTTCTGTTTAATTTCTTAAACATCCTTCTTGATACTTTCTTTACGTGCGCATCGCTGATGCCGCACGTTTCTGGCTGCGTCTGGCGCGGCCGTTTACCCTGCTGTCGGAGCCGATAATGAAAATCTTCCAGCATGCTCGTTCCTTTGTGACCTTTACTGTTATCAGCGTTTTACTGACGCCGCTGCCAACGCTGGCTCAGGACGGCCTCAACGTGTTCGGCGACAGCCTGAGCGACGGCGGGAATGTTGGCGGTTATACTTGGGATGGCGGTCGTTATCCCCTCTATGATGAAATCCTCGCCGCCCAGCTGGGCGAAACACTTGGACCGTGTTGAGCGCGCTGGGACCCACCGCTAAGGCGGCCATGGCCGGCGCCTTCCAGTCGCTGGACGGCGCCGGCCGAATAGTGAGTCACGCCAGCAGGCGGTGCAGAACGCCTTTACGCAGGCGGCCCCGCAGCTGTATAGCGCATGGCAGGCGCTTAGCGCCTAGGTTTCCGCGCTGACGGCGCGCTACAGCCAGCAGGAAGAGAACGGGCTGGCGACACTTAACGGTAATCGGTAATATAGTTCGCGTCGATATCCCAGCCTGTTTAACGAAGTCATCGCCCATCCAGCTCGTTACAGGCTGACCAATACCATCGGCATGGCTTGTCCGGTCGGCGTCTCAGCGAACAGGTGCGCCTCTTCAACGCCGGGCTTTTTCAGCGAGCAGAGCTATCTCTTTGCCGATCGTTTACACCTCCACCCCGTGGTGCACGCTATAATAGCGGATTATATCCAGTCGATTTTGGACGCACCTCTGCAGGTTGCCGCCTTGTCGCAGGGGCCGCTGACGATAGTGCAGGACATACACAACACCCTGAATGGCCATCTGCAGCAGCGCCATCGGGAGAGCCACGCCGGACAATTCTCGGTATTTGGCGGCTACGCCTGTCAGCATGTGGATGAAAAAGGTGATCCTTTCTACAACGGCGACGCCAACACAGTAAGCTTTACGCTAGGCTTGGGCTATCAGTTGACGGATAGCTGGCAAGCTGGCGTGCTTTTCTCTACCACCAACCCCAGCGCCAAAAACCTTAATCGCGCTACGATTATCGTCTGCGCGGCAATATGGTCGCGGCGTACAGCTAGCTTGAGCTTGGGTGTCTAGGAGTGGATCAATGCTGAGCTTTACTATGCTGCTCTCGATGTTGACGACATTCAGCGTGACGTGAGGATTGGACCGGCGATCCGTACCGAACAGGGCAACAGCGGCGGCAAGCTGCTCGGCATGCGCGTTCAGACGGGCTAGGACTGGCCGCTGGGCAAGCATCTCACCATCGGTCCGGTCGCTAGCTCTGCGCTCGATTATAGTCGGGTCGGCGGCTACCGCGAGCAGGACAACAGCAGCAGCTCCATGCGCTATGGCGAGCAAACCCGGCATTCACAAGTCGGCGCGGTCGGCTGGCGCATTGACACCTATCAGTGGCCGGTCAATCCTTGCGCGCAGGTGACCTATAACTATTAGTTTAGCGATACTGATTCAACTGTATCCGGCGGCCTGAAGTCAACCCGAACTGCCTTCAGCCGCACAACGGGCACGCGCGACAGCAACTGGCTGTGGATACCGCCGTTGGCGCCAGCGTGCCGGGGAACGCCTTTGCCGGCGTCTCTTGCCGTGGGCGGCGAGTGGAACGCCAGACATCTAAGTTGGAACCTGGGCGTAAATGCAACTTTCTGAGAGCGAGCGGGGCGCAGGCAGATGGTTTAGCCTGTGTTGATGAGGAGAGGAGATAAAAAATCGGCGCCGATCATGTCGGCTTATTGATCGTCATTAATGAATGACGACAGCTTGGGGACTTAAAACTCCGACGGCTGTTTTGGCCGCCTTTTTACCGGCTTCGGACGCTCTTTCACGATTTTCAGCAAAGTTACCTGATCCGCCTCGATGTTGAGCCATAATGGTTCCTCTTCATGAGTTGAAAATAACACAGCGGGTTAGAGAAGGCTGTGCGTGTCTTACCTTATAAAGACTAGAAGCCCTGTTTTATTGCGCAAGCGGTACGGCGAGGGAATAAATTTCGCCCATGAATGAAAGCACGAAGGCGCATGCTGAATAAAGCGAGTGAAAACAAATGGAATGACGGTAAACCTGCACAGGAATAATAAACCTGTACAGTGGGAAAATACTCTCAGAGTGGAGGGAATCATTTCTGGTAGCAAAAAACCGCGCCGAAGCGCGGTCTGACGACATCACTTCACTCTTCGGCTGGCAGCCAGCGCGGCGCAGAGGCTTCGCTGTTGTACTGAAGTGGAGAGGGTAGGGTAATGAGTTCTATCAGAACCAAGTCTGATTCCCCACGCCCGCTTCCTGCGCGAAGCAGTAGTTGGAGCCGTCATAAAAAGCGGGCGTCGGGTGCCTTCAGCTTCTCGGCCGTGGCGTTGATGTTGTCTACATAGAGCGAAAAGTGGTTAACGCCGGGCTGACCAATATTGGCTAGATCGTCGGCGATGCCGGAATCGAGCAGGCGATCGAACAGCGGCGGCGAATCAAGATTGGGCACGCGCCACCGGTCGATGGCGCCGTCGGGGGCAATCAGCGCCACAGACTGTCCCTCGCCCTCGCCAATCGCAGCGTAGTCGCCTAGGCCAGCAAAACCTTCCTCGTGCACGGGCGGGGCGTAATCACCATTTTTCATCAGAAGAATGCTTGTCTGAAACGCGCATTATCTACAGACGAAAAAACTGGCGCACAGGGCGGCCAGTTGCAGGTAGAGCAGGGGATTACAGCGTGCCGGTGCCGCCGTCGGAGCATCATACCTGAAGCGGCGCGATTTCAACAGGCTGGCCTGGACGGCCCCGCGGCGCCTTGGCGCCAAACTCTTTCACTTTTTCCTGCGGCTGACCGCCGCATACCTGTAGCGGCGTCTAGTATGGACCCGGCGCGACCGCGTTTACGCGAATGCTTTCTTCGCCCAGCTGCTGCGCCCGCGCCTTGGCAAAGGCGACGATGGACTCTTCAGTCTGCGCGTAGTCGAGCAAAATTTCGCTTGGTTTTATAGACCTGCACCGACGAGGTGTTGATGATGGATGTGCCGCGCGGCAGATAGTTCACCGCCGCTTTGGTGATCCAGAACATGGCGTAGACGTTGGTTTTAAACGTCGCGTCGAAGTTTTCGGTCGAGAGAGTGCGAATGGCAAAAGGCTTCATCGCGAATATCGTCAGGGATCGCTGCTGCTTTGCGATCTTCCGCTTCGATAAGCTGGACAACTTCGGCCGCGTCCGACTCTTCCTCGGGCAGATAGTTGATCGCTAAGTCGGCGCCTTCACGAGTGTAGGCGATAGCCGTAGCGCGACCGATGCCGGCCGCCGGTGATCAACGCTTTGCGGCCGGTCAGACGGCCGGTGCCGCGATAGGATGTTTCCCCGTTATCGGGGACCAGATCCATTTTACTGGCAAGACTGGGAACAGGCTGCTTCTGCTCCGTGAATGACGGTTTCGGATATTCAACCGGGACGAGTGTTTTGTCGTTTTGATTAGTCATGCTTAGCTCCTTGCACATCTTTTATTGCAGTTCTAATTTACATAGAAGCGGCGCACGATGACTTTACCTGGTAAACCCTACAATAATCCTTAGGAGAAAAACATGTAAAGCGTAAAACCCCTGAAAGGACTGCTGGCCGTATCGGCAGTCGTCGCTATGTTCAGCACTTTCGGCGCGCAAGCCCAGACGCTGGCGAGCGCAGCGCAGAATGGCGCCGCAGGCCAGACCGAATCGAGCACCAAACTCAGCGCCGGCGACGAGAAAACGGTGAAGGACATGGCGCAGGCCGATATTAATGAAATCGCCGCAGCCAAAATTGCGCTAAGCAAGGCGTAAAGCAGCGAAGCCAAAGTATACGCTCAGAAAATAATAGTTGAAGACCATAGTAGTGCACTGACATAAAGTCCAGACGGTAGCCCAGTAAAAGGGCATAGCACTGCCGGCTAAGCACAAGGCTATAGCCGCGGAGCTGGAAAAACAGAGTGGCGACGTATTTGACAAGATGTATATAGGTCGGCATTAAAGACCACAACACAAGATAGTGCTATCAGCGCTGCAGAGTGACGCTAGCAAGTTCAAGGAACTGGATGTGAAGGCTCTGGCCGACACACATATGCCGGTTGTTAAGCAGCACTTGAAAGCCGTCCAGCAGATGTTGATGCCAGCCAGTAAGTAAAAAGGATGTTCGGTCAGTTTGCGGTCCTGTGACCTGAAATAGTCTAGTGCAAAATTTGCAGTCGCAAACTGATTCGCCCTCTAGGCGTTGACGGCCAGAATTGACCTGAAGCAGCCATTCGATGGACTGCATGGCGCAAACAGGGCGAAGGACTCGTTTCTGGTACAAAACCCATCTCCAGTACATAACGGTTCTCCGCGCCGCAAAACTCATTCATATTTTTTTGAATCTACAAAGCAAATTACTCCACTTTTAACCACGAGTTATCAGGCACATGATTATCACATCGAGACAAAACGCCTCACTAACCTGATAAATCATTAAGGAATCGACCATGAAAACCATCAAAACTTTCGTTGCAGTTGCCGCTCTGTCACTGGTCTCATTAGGCAGCTTCGCTCAGAGTATCACGGCTTCTGCTTCTACTCTGGACTCGGCGGAAGCGCAAATCGTCGCACAGGCGCATCAGGCTGGCGCCTCAAAATCACCGGCGCGTGCTTCGATAACGGTGCTTACGTATCGGCTGAACTGATTAAATAATCTCGCTTCATTGTTGTTTCAGAGGCAGCATAATGTGGCCTTTGGCGTTTTTAAGGCTCGCTAAAGCCGGGAATAAAGCGGTTCACGTCTACGTCTATAAACTGCGCGCGCTGGAAGTTGCCTTTTAAATCCCAAGGCACAGTACAGTCGAAAATCGCCTTACAGGTAATGCCGTGCGCACGGATAGAGGGGCTGAAAGCCGGATCCTGCGACGGATCGAGGGGATGGCAGCGCACGCCGGGAATAGTAATGGTGTCTACATCGGCCTGATAGCGCGTGGTCATCGCCCAGATGACATCGCTTAAATCGAATACGTCCACATCTTCATCCACTAGGAATATGTGTTTCAGCTCAGAAAAAGCGGAAAAGGCGAGTAAAGCTGCTTGGCGCTGACGGCCCTCATCCTGCGGCCCGCGCTTGTTGATCTGCAGCACCGCCATATATTTGCCGGTTCCCGGCGAAGGGCAGTGCACATTTTTCAAAAACCCCGGCAGCGCGCGCTCGACCATATCCAGAATGCTCGCTTCGGTAGGAATGCCGGCCAGATTGGTGTGCTCGTCGCTTGGCCCAATACAGGTTTGCAGGATCGGGCTTTTCCGGTGCGTAACGGCTTTAACTTTGATCACCGGCACGGCAGCCTGCGCTTCGCCGGTATAGCCCGGAAATTCCGGCATCGCCTTGCCGCTGTGGGTATGCTGATCTTCCTGCACGCGGTAGTTCGGCATCAGTTCTCCTTCAATCACAATCTCCGCATGGCCGATGGCGCGTGCATCGACGGCGACGCCCTGCACCAGTTCCACCGCGTGGCCGCGCAGACCGCCAGCGATAGCCAGTTCGTCAAAGCCCAGCGGCGTTGTCGGCGGCTCGAAGCAGGCACTGATTTCGATAGCGGGATCGACGCCGATGCTGATGGTGATCGGCAGCGCCTCACCCGCCAGTTCCGCTTTGATACGAAACTGATCGAGATGGCGGCCAGGCACGAAATACATCGAAATCTCATCTTTGCCCTGCACGCAGAGGCGATGAATGGTCACATCGTGTTCGCCCGTATCCGGGTCGGCGGCGTAGCACATGCCCAGCGTGAAATAGGGGCCGGCATCCGCGGGCGTATTGGTCGGGGCGGGCAGCAGCGTGCGGATATCAAATCCTTCATTGCTGGCCAGATGCACTACTTCCTGACACGCCGCTCGTTCATTCGGGATTACCACCGGCGCGATAGCGTGATGAACTGAGTCGCACAGAAGCTGCGCAAGCTCCTCTTTCGGCACGCCCAGCAGGCGAGCGACGCGCTGTCGCGAGGAGAGCAAGCCGATCAGTACGCGAAAATCCTCATACCCTTTTACCTTGTTGAACACCATCGCGGGGCCGGTGCGCGTCGGCCGCATCACGGTGCCCCCCGCGCCGACATAGCGATAAACGCCGGAGAGTTCGGCGGTGGGATCGACCGGCTCGTCGGTTTCAATATATTCGTCATCATACTGCTTCAGTATGTCGATCGCCGCGCGCAGATCTAAACTGGCGCCTTTCTCGGTGTAAGCGTTACTCATATTTTCTCCTTAAACGAATCAGTCATCCGTCTAGCGACAGGGGACAAAAACGTCGCAACAGAGAAGAAAATAAAGTGCGGACTCATAAAAGTTTAATTACTATTATCGGTGTATTAATAACTAACCATTATCAGGAAAAGCATGGATAACCGTAAACTTCGTTCTTTTCTCGCTCTGGCACACACCCTACATTTCGCCCGCGCGGCGGCGGAGGTTAGCTTGACGCAGCCCGCGCTGAGCCAGCATATTCAGTCACTGGAGCAAAACTGGGGAATACGGCTTTTTGAACGCAACAAGCGTCAGGTTAGCCTCACGCCAGCCGGGCGGCAGCTGGTGGAAGAGATCGCGCGCACGGTGATTAGGCTGGACAATCTGCAGACCACCGTTAAAGAGGTAGCGGCGGGCAGTTGGGGCGTGCTGCGGCTCGGCTATGTCGGCACCGCGATGCAGGAGCCCCTGCTGGTGAAGGCGCTGAGAAGTTTCAGGAACCAGTTTCCGGCGATTCGGCTGGAACCGACGCAGTATAACGTCGATCAGCAGTTCAGCCTGTTGCAAAGCAGAGAGCTGGATATCGGCATTCTGCGCGGTCCGCTGCCCGCGTGCCGCTTTATTGCCCGCTGCGCCATCCAGCAGACGCCGCTCATCGCGATGGTGCCTGACGATCACTCTTACGCGGGCGCGGGGAAGATCAGCATGAGCGAGCTAGCGGACGAAACCCTAATCCTTCAGGAGGATCCCGACGGCGTCGGGCTGGGCGGCACCGTACTGCGCCTCTACGCCGAAGCGGGCATCACGCCAGGCCGCAGCGTGCGGGCGCGCGACGTGAATACCGCCATTGACCTGACGGCTATGGGCATGGGAATAACCTTTGTTCCCGCTTCGCAGCGCTCTTTTTTGCGCCAGGATGTGATGGCGTTAGATATATGCGCAACCTCTGTGACGACCGCTTTATATCTTTGCTGGAAAGAGGGGATGAAAAACAGGGATGTTACACTTTTTATTCAAAATACTGCGCCTCTGTTTAAGACGCCGGACGGTAAACAAAAATAACCTGCCTAATCCGCATATTGTCTTGATCGGACCTTTTCCTTTTAGGGATGAGGTCTACACTCAGTTTTCGGGTTCGTTTATCTCTACTTGAATCCCTTAATCATTACTCTAAGACTAATGATCGTCAGCTTGTCTTAATTGAATTACTTGATCAAAAAGCGCAGACTTCATCCAGCATAAACAAAAGCATAGTTATCTGAATTAGGAGGCTATAATGCAAACTGGCTGGGCGCCGGTTCGGGAATCGAATACGCGCCGCAGCGAAAAAGCGCGTCGTTTAGCATCCTTTTCCGGAGACGGTGAAGTTATCCCTACTAAAAAAGCGGTAGAAGCGCTGGAAAGACTCATCGCTCTAAGCAACCGCGTCGTTCTGGAAGGAAATAATCAGAAACAGGCAGATTTTCTTTCTCGCACGCTGGCGGAAGTTGACCCGGCGAAAGTTCACGACCTGCATATGATTATGCCGAGCGTGGGCCGCAGCGAGCATCTCGATATTTTTGGAAAAGGCATTGCCCATAAACTCGATTTCTCTTTTTCTGGTCCGCAGAGTTTGCGTATTCCACAATTACTGCAGGATGGTCAGCTGGAAATAGGCGCTATCCATACATACACCGAACTCTATATTCCGGCTCTATGTCGATCTCAGTCCGAACGTGGCGCTGATTACCGGTTATAAAGCCGATCGCAAAGGCAATCTTTATACCGCCAGAGCATCGAAGATGCTCCTGCGCTGGTTGAGGCCGCTGCATTCCACGACGGTATTATGATTACGCAGGTCAACGAACTGGTTGACGAAGAAAGCGACCAGCTGCGCGTCGATATTCCCGCCTCTTGGGGCAATTATATCGTCGTAGCAGACAAGCCCTTCTTTATCGAACCGCTGTTTACGCGCGCTCCTCGCCTGATCAAGCAGGAGCATATCCTGATGGCAAAGCTGCACATAATGCGACGCGCTCCCAATGAAAACTTTGTCCGGCATCTCGATCCAGTCGCCCAGCTACAGCACGTCATTGGATGAAACCTGAATGTTGGCCACTAGCGACAGCAGCGTATGCTGAAAAACCAGCATCAATACCGCAGCGTCTGCGCCGAGACTGGAGATAATAATCACCGGCGATTTATTCGACATAATCGCCAGAATCATAATCGCCGAAAGAATATGCACCAGAATTTTACCGACCTGAATATAGCCTTTGCTCGAATGGTTTTTGCGCTTCGACTTCTTCGAGAAGGAGTTATTGATTATCTCTATCACCTCATTGAAGAACAGCGATAAATAGATGAAAAACAGAATTCCGCACAGCGTCTTGATAGCGATTTACAGATGCTCGGGCAATTCTGGCATAAACTGCAGCAGGTAATAAACGGTGATAACCGGAATAAAGTTGGAGATTTTTTCTGAGATGCGGACATCTTTATCCAGCGGGACGTCGCTTTTACGCGCGCTAAAGAAAACCTTTCTCACCACTTTGACAATAAACAGCTTACAGGCAAAGTGGGCGATCATGCCCGCCAGAATCATCATGATGATATTAAAGGTGGCGGAAAGCGCGACGTTCTCCTGAATAAACTTCATTAATTCGTTAAAATAGTGCATTTGCACCACGTACAATGGTGAACGAAAGTTAAGCATAAAACGGCAGCGGATGATAAGCCACGAATGCGCCAAAGGGATAACGCCCAGACAGCGCCGGGCGAAAGGGTCGCGCAGGCAAATAGGCTAAGACCGGGCGTGAAGGCAACTGCCTTAGCCCGCCGCGCAGCGCGTCAGAGCAGAGAATCGGGATTGGCTTTGGCCGCCTTTTTCTCCTCTTCGACGGCCTGAACAGGATCGGCAGCGCTTAGCCAGTGATCGAATTTCTGATAGGTCTCGATAAAGGATTTAAAGTAGACGGTAATGCCGGTGACATTCTTTTTACGCTCCATATAAGCCACCGCCAGTTTAAACGCATCCTGATTTTCAAATTTCACGAGCTTTTCTCTTCTGAATTACGGGTTTATTCAGTGTAGCTTGGCATCGCCGCGCCTGCGCATCTCTGCTCTTTTTCCCACAAGGCGCGGCGGGTAGCGCGCCGCCCACAGGCAGCGCGTCAAGATAGGTATTGATAATCGGGTTCTGTATCGCATCAGCGGCTGGGCAGGAGCGTGTCTGGGTGTGCCGATAGCATTTTATCCCATGTCCGGCATCGCTTGGCAGCGTGCCGCGCCCTTGGCGGAGAAGGTAGCGATCCAGACGCGCTACGCCAGCTTCAGCGCGGCGGGATAAAGTAAAAATAGTTATCGGGATGCGCCAGCGAAGAGAGCGCGCCGCTCGACGCGCAGCAGGGCTGGTAGCTGGTGTTCGCCACTCATCTCAACGCCGACCGTCAGCTGATGGAGAATACGCTCGGCGCCTACTCACGTCTCAGCGTCCAGCGCGTCCTGGTTGCGGTACAGGTAGTGGTCGCCGATTCCCCGATGGAAGCGGATCTGATAGTGAACGGCCTGCGCCACTAGCACGTTAAGGTCAACGTCAGGCAGGGTGTTAACGTCGCCAGTCTGGAACAGGTGGCAGCGGCTTTACCGACTATGTAATTGAGCCGCGTACGCTATGGCTGCTGAAAGGCACCGCCGCGCAGGTGCATGCCCAGCTCGACGCGCTGCATCAGCACTACACCGTTAACGAGTTCGTGATCGACACGCCGATTGGCGAGCCGAAAGCGCGCCTCCGCTCGCTGGAGCTGCTGGCGACCCATCATCTGGTCGCGGCACAACCTAGCGGAGGCCTTGATGAGCACCCCTTTTGATACCCAGCTGATTGACTGGCGTTGCGAGCTGCACACTTGGCCGGAGCTGTCCGGTAAGGAAGAGGCGACCAACGCGCGTTTAACTGCAGGTGGCGGAGATCCCGCTGCTTGATTACTCGCTGCAAACCGGCTTGGTGGCGGAGATCGGCCAGGGAGATGCCTTGATCGCCGATATTGACGCTTTGCCGGTACAGGAGGCGAGCGGGCTGGCCTTTCACTCGCGACGTCCAAGCGTAATACACGCCTGCGGCCATGACGTGCACAGCGCGGTGATATTGGGCGCGGCGCTACTGCTGAAACAGCAGGAGGTGCAGCTCAATGGCCGCGTGCGCATTCGGCAGAGGAGATCGCCGCCGGGGCGCGGTAGTTTATGGATGCAGGCATACTGGAGGGCGTGCAGGCGATCTTCGGTATGCACGACCGCCAGCATCAGCTTCGACTATGCGAAACGTATCGCGCGCAAAGCGGAAGATGGCAAACTCGACTTCCTGTTCGTCGCCGACGGTCTCTATATCAATGAGAAATCAATCCCACACTTTCTCAACCGCTTCTAGCCGCTGACGCTGCTGTCGGCGCTGGCCGGCGTCACCAAACACCTTGGGCTGGTGGGTACGGTATCAACCTCCTACAGAGAGCTGTTTATCACCGCGCGCCAGTTCGCCAGCTTCGATCACTTGAGCAGCGGACACGCAGGCCGGAACGTAGTGACCTCGCCGCTGGAAGGTTCGGCGAAAAACCTCTCCCGCAAGCTTGAGCGCTCCGTCGATCACGTGATGCCGGTATTGCAGGCGCGACCACGTAGAACTCGCCGCCGATGACGCTCTTCTCGGACGACAATAAAACCCTGCTCGGCAGTGAAGTGGATGTCGCCCGACTAGTGGCCGACAGCCTCGGCCTGAAGCTCAACGTGGTGCCGACCTCATGGGAAGACTGGCTGCTCGGTGTCGCCTCCGGTAAGTATGACGCGGCCACTCCAACGTTACCGTCACCAGAGAGTGCAAAGAGAAGTTTGATTTCGCCACCTAACGCCGCGATACGCTCGGCTTCAAATCCATCAGCAAGCCGGAAGATATCGTCGGGCGGCGCATTATCATCGGCTCCGGCACCAATCAGGAGCGCATCCTAGAAAAAAGGCAACGGGCTGGCGCAGGCGTTGCAGACGGCGGTGAACGGCACCATCGCGGGCGGCGAGTATCGGCAGGTGCTGAGCCGCTGGGGCGAACAGAACGAGGCGATTGAGGCGTCGACGGTGAATCCGCCGGTGATTGTTTATTAGGGGAGTGATAGCGATACATGGCTGCTGACCAGGCGGCTATTTCGGTAGTCGTGTATCAACAGTGCGGGCGCATCGGTAACAGGAACCGGCACATCTTTATGCAACAATAGGGGATTGGCTGGGTAGATTGAGCCACAAATCATTGCCGGTACGCCTGCCACGCTTGATGAAAAACTACGGTGAACGTGGCCGCAGTACACAGAGTAGTGTCGAGCGAACTTATTCCGCAGAAGAAAATCGGATGATGCATAAAAAGAAGCGCTGGCCGGTCGCTATTTTCGGGTCGTTGCTTTAACCCTTCAATTGCGGTGTAATACCGCCGTAAGCTTCCTTTTCTACCGTTGCATCCAGACCCAGAAGCGTTATCTCATCTGTCTCAATCTCAAAGTAAAAGGCATTACTTGTTCCAGTGGCGTGCATAGACGGAAAATAGTCTGGCATAACACGTTTATCATCGGAATTTCACGGTAAAAGATAAACTTGGCTATCCGTCTTGCGAAGCACAGTAACGATATGCTCGTATCCTTGCGTCCAGTTATCATCGATAAGATCGCCCGTCACGATGATGGAGGTTGGCTACAAATAAAACAGCCAATGCAGCGCGCGTTCAAACTGCACTAGATTGTTATATCTTCGCTGGCATAAATGTCACTGAGCTGAGCGATAAGCATGCTGTACCTTATTGAGGTTAGGCAGGTAAGCTTTGAGCATAGCGTGCGGAAAGGGACTTAACATTGTCGTCGTGAGATAAACTACTTTTGCCCTGTTAGATAGCCATAAGCTGGTACATCAGCCTACGATAAATTTGTTCTAGACTGGAAAGGTCAATGAACAGAAAAATCAAACCTCACTATAAATAAATTCATTACATAATCAGTTGGTTGCAATGAAAATCCGCTTTCTGTCGGCCAATGAGCATAAGCTGACCGAGGTACGCAAAATCCTCGAGCCGGTCGGCGTCGATGTTCTGCCTATCGTGCGCCGTATCGAAGAAATCCAGACCGAAAACGAAATCACGCTGGTGCGCGACAAGCTGACGAAGGCGTTTTCTCTTATTGGACGCCCGCTGTTTGTTGAACATACCGGACTATATCTCGACGGGCTGAACGGCTTGCCCGCCGGGCTGACGCGCATCTTCTGGAACCGGCTGGACCCCGAGCGCTTCGCCAAGCTGGTGCAGGGGCTGGACAGCCAAGCGGTGACGGCGAAAACCGTGCTGGGCTACTGCGACGGACGCAAAATGTACCAGTTTCACGGCGAACTCCGCGGCACCATCGCCGCTAAGCCCGCCGGACCGCGCGAGTTTCAATGGGACTGTGTGTTTATCCCTGAAGGCCATAGTCAGACCTTCGCTGAGATAGGCGAGCTGAAAAACGAGATCTCGATGCGCAAGCTGGCGCTTGATCGCTTCGCCGAATTTCTGAAAACCGCCCGAGGAGTGGCATGAAACCTGAACTTAAACGCGCCTACGATTCCGGCAAGCTGATCCTGTTCGCCGGCGCCGGTATTTCGCGCAATCTGGGCCTGCCGGAGTGGCATGAGCTGATCGCCCACCTAGCGAACGAGCTGGGCTACGATCCCAAAATATTCAACACCTATGGCACGCATCTCTCGCTGGCGGAATATTACAAACAGAAAAAAGGCTCGCTGGGGCCGCTGCGCAGCTGGATGGATCGCGAGTGGCATCGACCGGACATCGACGTTCGCTCGTCAGAAATCCATACCATGATCACCCAAGGTAACTTCAGCCGCATCTATACCACCAACTACGACCGCTGGCTTGAAGCGGCGCACGAAGCGCACGGCGTGCCCTATAGCAAGGTCGCCAACGCGGCGGACTTAGTGTCGCTGACCGAAGACAAGCGGCACATTATCAAACTGCACGGCGATTTTGACGACGACACCTCTATCGTGCTGGATGAGAGCAGCTACTTCGAGCGCCTCTACTTTGACTCGCCGCTCGACATCAAACTGACCCACGACGTGATGGGTAACTCGGTGCTGTTTGTCGGCTACAGCATTAGCGATTTCAATATTCGACTGCTGTTCTATCGCCTGACCAAAATGTGGGGCAGAACCGGGCTGGCCACTGCGCGGCCGAAATCGTATCTCTTTACCAATCGCAACAATTCGGTAGCGCGCGAGGTGCTGGGACAGTGGGGAATCGAGATGATCGTCTCAGAAGAGGACGACCCGCGCAAGGCGCTGGCGGATTTACTTAATGGGTTGATTTATTGAGAAAAAATACTTTCACCTGACGCGACAGCACCGCTGAAAAAAGGATGCGATCCCGCCGCAGGTGCGATATGCTGTATAAATTAACAGTATCGGAGAGGCAAAAATGGCTATTGAAATTAAATACGTAGTCGTCAAGAAGGGTGAAGAGAAAATGACGTTTGCTACCAAAAAAGAGGCGGATGCCTACGACAAGATGCTCGATATGGCGGAGGCCTTTACTAACTGGTTAGCGCAGCATCAGACCGATATGGATGAGTCTCAGGCGGAAACCCTCGGCCTACTGCTTGCTAAGCAGAAAGACGCGATTCAACATATTCTGCGCACCAGCAAGCTGCCGGATGCGGTCGATTCCGCCAACTCAGAGAAGAAAGTGCTTGCGGCTGAGGAGAGCACAGAAGGTGACGCAGCACAGACGAAAAAAGTATGCACCGTTAAAGCCGCGTAGTGCGTTGCATCACTAACGCGCCGCAGTGGTTTTGCCTGCAGCACGGTTTTTTTGTAGCGAAAGCAAAGGCTGCCGGAACCCTCAGTCACGGCCCTGCTTAATGCGTCAAATAGAAAAAGTGCCGAGATAGTAGTTCGCCATCCACGAAACACAGCACCTTAGCGAGATCGACGCCGCTTAGTTTGCCGTTCTGCTTGAGCATGCGGCCATCGACGATAACGATCGTCACATTTGCGGTTGCGCAGAATAGAGCAGCAGGGCGCGGGATCGCAGCCGCTGAGGCCGCTCATGTTGAGCGTATCCGGTGAGATGATTTGAATATCGGCGTGTTGCGTGGTCACTCAGAGATGAGAATGTACATCCACAAAGCCGGGCAGCACAAAACTGCCTTTAGCCTCGATGATGTCAGCGTCTGGAGCGGAGAAATGCTCACCGAC
>BBOA01000009.1 GCA_001485295.1 Type-B symbiont of Plautia stali | reverse complement strand
AAGGGATCCTGAAAGCAGAGATATTTCTGCCAGAGGTGCGCGCGCTAGGCGTCAGTCTTTCCTATGCGGTAGCTAACTCTATATTTGTCGACTCGGCGGAATATGTAGCGCTGCTGCTAAAGCAATAGGTCGTAGAGACGACTTTCTTCTGGTATGTGTCGGCGATGGGCGCGCTGGCGTTTCTGGTATAAGGGCATCAAGCTCGTTGCCTGCGGCGTTGGCCGCAGGCAATTGATCTCAGAGAATGCGGCTAATCAAGCGGTCGATACTAATACGGCGAAGGCGACGGATCAGCTTGCGCACCTTCGCCGGATAGTCGGAGATGCTTTCCAGTTCACGAAAATGTTTTACTACATGGGTGTAGCTGCGGATCAGCGCCAGCTCTTTTTCACGCTGCGCGGCGAGCTGCTGCAGCGGATCGTGGATCAGCACCGCATTTTCCAGATCGAGCCGCCAAGCGCGCGGATTAAGGTTGTTGCCGGTAATCAGCATCCACTCCTCATCGACCCAGATGCCTTTCAGGTGATAACTGTTTTCGCCATCCTTCCACAGACGCACCGCCAGCTGGCTGTTATCCACGTAATATTGCAGTCGGCTGAGAAAGCGGCGCAGGTTAATTTCATAGAGATAGGGCAGCGCGCCGATGATTTTAAACGGCTGCTCAGGCGGAATATAGAAGTCGTTAGCAGTCTTGTCGCCGACGATGATCTCGACTTCTTTACCCTCGCGCAGCAGATGAATAATGTTGCGCACCAGAATCGCTGGCAGATTGAAGTAAGGCGTGCAGATCGTCAGCTTCTGCTCGGTGCAGAGCATCAGGTGGAAAATAGTTTTATTAAGCAGGCTGCGCTTGCCTAGGCCGACCAGCGGCGTAACCGTCAGCTCTTCGTTATGCCCGTCGCCAGTGAAATGATAATTGAAGCCGCGCAGATGCTGACGGAACTGACGCGTTTCATTTTTAATTTTAGGGCTGGAAGGACGCTCCTCCCGATTGAGACGATTGACTGCTTCCGACTGCTTGAGATTGACGCTAATCCACTTAAACATGGCGTTGGCTAGCTGAGAATTGCGGATGAGCTGGTAGCGGTCATAGCGATATTTATCGTGCTGATGCAGATAGACGTCGTTAATATTGGCACCACTGTAAAGCAGTGTATCGTCAATAATAAAACCTTTCAGATGCAATACGCCAAGCGCTTCACGGGTATTCACCGGAATGCCGTAAACCGGAATAGCGATATCGGCATGCTGCGTCGCCATCTCGCAATACCAGTCGGCGTTGGTGACGCCGCGCGCCGCGCCGATACGCCCGCGCTGAGCACGATGCCAGTCGACCAGAATGCTGATATCCAGTTCGGGGCGGGCACGTTTCGCCGCGTAGAGCGCATCCATCACCGCGCGTCCGGCAGCGTCGTTTTCCATATAAAGGGCGACGATGCAGATACGGTGCTGCGCCGCTGCGATTTTTTCCAGAAACGTGCGACGAAAATCGGCAGGCGAGTAAAGGGTTGCCACATCCGCAGCGGACTGTGACAGTTTCGGCAACTGTGTGAGGTGTTGTTGATGCTTATTGCGTTTGAATTTAGTCAGCATCGTAGTGCGCTTCTTCTCGGTTTATTGCATGGCTTTTTGCCATCAAATCAGGGTTATAACGGTAAATAATAACATCAACCTGCTACTGTCGGCCATTTTTTACCTTTCTCTACAAGGTTAGCTGATGTCCCTGTGTAAGGGTAAATTCAGGCTGACGATACCCTCATCCAGCTGAACATCGACGTTGAAACCCAGCTTGCGCGCTAGGGTAATCATGCCGCGGTTATGCGGCATAGTTATACCGTTAAGCTGCTGTAGGCCGTGCTCACGCGTATAGCGGATCATCTTCTCCAGCAGTCGTCGTCCTATGCCCAGCCCTTTTAAATCGGATCGCACCAGCACGGAAAACTCCGCGTCAATATTGTCGGCGTCAGAAATAGCGTGCGTGACGCCGATAATTTCGCTGTTTGTCTGCTGCTGACGCACCGCGACGAACGCCATTTCGCGGTCATAATCGATCTGCGTTATGTTAGCGAGATCCTCATGAGTGAACTCACTGAAGTAGCGATAGTAAAGATCCTCTTTAGTGACCTGAGCGATAAAGGCGCGCAGCAGCGGTTCGTCTTCCGGCAGGATAGGACGGAACAAACAGCGCTGCCTGTCTTTCAGCGTGAACGTCTCTTCCAGCTGCTGCGGATAGGGACGTATCGCCAGCCGCGCGGTGTTGTCGCCGCTGAAGGGCGCCAGTTCGAACGTGACGTCAAGCAGGGTAAACTCGCTGCCCGCCGCCAGCAGCAGATGAATATCGAGCCGCTGGATCTTAGGGCAATCCACCATTAGGTTAGACACCTACACCAGCAGCTGGCTGATGCGCCAGTGCGCTGTCCTGCGTTAGGTTAGCGGGCAGCGCCGGGGTGCTGCGGCGTGGCGTCATCTTTCAGATCGAGCGGATTACCGCATCCGATCTCTTCCGGCAGCTGTGCAGCAAGCGCCGACAGCGTCTCCTCGCTCAGCGAGGCGAGCTTGCCGTTGCGCGCGTAGAGTTCGTCGAGCGCCAGCGCGGCAGGCGCGGCAGGCGCGGCACCGTTGCTGATAATCATCAGCCTGTTGCCGCGCAGCGGACGCATATGGCTGAGGGACTCAACGGCGGTAAACAGCTCATGGGTATCCTGCACGCGCAGCAGACCCGCGCGCCGGATCGCAGCATCCCAAGCGGCGTCCAGTCCGCTGTGGGTGCCGAGCAGCGCCTGCGTCTAATTACTGCGGCCGCTTTTAATCACCATAATAGGTTTATTACGCGACGTGCTGCGCGAGGCTGAAACGAAACGCCGCGCGTCGCTAGGTGTTCAAGGTAGAGCAAAATGGCGCTGGTCTTGCCGTCGCGCGCCAGAAAATCGAGCAGATCGTCAACGTCGGTATCCAGACTGTCGCCCAGAGCGATGAACCAAGAGAAACCCAGACTGCGGTACTGTGCACAGTCGAGAGGTGTTGGGCACCGCCGCCGACTGGGAGATAAAAGCGATACGGCCTTTTTCGATCGGCACTGGGGAGAAGCTGGCGTTGAGTCCTTGCCAGAGCGCGAGCAGCCCGAGGCTGTTGGGGCCGAGCAGGCGTGCGTAGCGCAGGTTTTGAGTTCCTCCATCTGGCTGGCAGGCGCGGAGAGAATAATACAGGCTTTGCACCCTTTTTCGCCTAGCTGCTACAGCAGTTTCAGATTGCGTTTCGCATGGGTGCAGATCACCGCCAGATCGGGCGCGAACGGCAGGCTGGCGATATTGGCCCAGGCGAGCACGCCGCTGACCGCTTTATATTTGGGCGTTACCGGCAACACTGGGCCGCTAAAGCAGCCTGCCAGCAGGTTACGCATCATAAAGTGTCCTGCGCGTCCCGGTCTGTCCGAGGCGCCGATTACCGCAATGGATTTAGGTCGTAACAGCGCTTCCAGTCCGCGTTGGCTCATCCCACTCTCCCCAAGTCGACTGGCGTGATTGTAATCGCTTTTTAACCGCTTTGCTGGTTCGGCGCTCGCAAGCTGCGAAGGTCGGCTGGTTTTTGCCTACGCAGGCCAATGGCCGAAATGGCGCTGCCGCGTCAGCGCGGCGTCGGTATCGCCTAGCTGCTCCAGCAGCGCGGTCAGCACCTCGCGGCCGGGACGGCGTAAGAGGTGGGAAACATCACCATCGGCTGATAGTCAGGATGCGCCACCGCGCTGAGCAAAGCGGGATCCGGCTCGGTGTGCGATTAGCCGAACGCGTCGGTTTGCGGCAGAAAATCGGCGATCAGCCGTCCAGTATTGTTCGGCTTCATCGGTTCAGTATCGAACACCACTAGGCAAAAAAAGTCCAGCGCAGCATGCCTGAGTGTGCTGATGCGGGAGAGAAGACATCCCTGCCAGCTCGCCTCGCGACATCCTTGTCGCGGGACGTTTTGCTCTTCGGTCCATCTCTCCCGCTTGTCGATGCCGTGCGTAATCGCCGGCGCTACAGCGATTCGTAAAGCCATTCGTTAAAGGGCGTTTTCGGCATCGCGCCGTTAAGCATGTTCACCAGCGCGCCTTTTTTAAAGATCATAATGGTCGGGATGCTGCGGATGTGGAAAAGGCTGCTCAGCTAGGTTTCCGCTTTGGTGTTAACCTTAATGAAACGCACTTGGCCGCTGCGCTCATGCGCCACTTCTTTAAACACGGGCGCGAAGTTAACGCAGGGACCGCAACACGGCGCCCAGAAATCGATCACGACCGGCAAGTTGTCCTGCAGATATTTATCAGAGGTGTCGGCGGTAGCGTTAGCCACTTCGCCATTAAACAGCTCTCTGCCGCAATGGCCGCATTTTGCTCCGTGGGCAACGCGCTCTTGCGGTTGGTCGCCTGACAGGAAGCACATACCGTATTCATAGATACCTCGGGGGGTTGCAGGTGTCACTCTCGTAAATAGTGTCCATTATGAGAGGGTTGCAAACAGCCTTCAAACTGTATTGTTCAATAGTTGATAGCTAAGCGCTAATACATCAGGTAATCTTCGGCGTTCTCAATGCAGGAGGAACAGATGAGCGACGAATTTAAAGGCAAAAGTGGTAAGATAAAAGTGATGTGCGTGTGAGATGAGGGCGAGAACAGCTCACGCGCGCCGAACCCGCGTACCGCGGTAAAGGGGGTGGCCACCCAGCCCGTCAGGAAGGTTCCTTTCGTCGCCGTACCGAAGAGGGCGCCAGCCGCAAGCCTCGCAGCTTCATAGTGGCTCACCGTTTCGCGTCCGCCGAGCGAGCGCGCGCGCTGACGACGCTCAGCCGGAGCAGGGCGGCAAAGTTGCTATCGATCCAGAAGTGATCCGTCGCCAGCGTCGGGAAGAGACACGCGTCTATGGCGAAAACGCCTGTCAGGCGCTCTTTCAGAGTCGCCCGGAAGCGATTGTGCGCGCTTGGTTCGTACAGAGCGTGACGGCGCGTTTCCGTGAGGTACTGCGCTGGCTAGCGGCGAACCGCAAAGCCTATCATGTCGTGGACGGTGCCGAACTGACGAAGGCGTCCGGCACCGAACATCACGGCGGCGTCTGCTTTATCATCAAAAAACGCCTGAGCATGGCGGTCAGCGAGTGGCTGAGCCAGTCTGGTGAGGAAGACTGCGTGCTAGCGCTGGAAGATGTCAGCAACCCATACAACCTAGGTGGCATCATGCGCACCTGCGCGCACTTCGGTGAGCACCGCGGAAGGCGGCGCCGAACATGTTCAGGCGATCAGTAGCGAAAGCTTTGCTGCCGGTCTGGAAGCGTTCCGCAAAACTGGTTATACCAT
Organism: Type-B symbiont of Plautia stali; assembly: GCA_001485295.1. Classification (GTDB taxonomy): domain Bacteria; phylum Pseudomonadota; class Gammaproteobacteria; order Enterobacterales; family Enterobacteriaceae; genus Pantoea. The sequence goes on along the minus strand of BBOA01000009.1, from coordinate 106,122 downwards.
CATCATCACCTCGAGCCATCAGGGCACGCCGCTGGCGCAAGCCGAGCTGCCGGCAAAGATGGTGCTGGTGCTGGGTCAGGGGCGCGAAGGGCTGTCTGACAGAGCCTTCCAGCAGGGCGATATCAGCCTCTCTATCGGCGGCACCGGCAACGTCGAGAGCCTTAACATCTCGGTAGCGCCCGGCATTCTGCTCGCCGAATGGTGGCGACGGAACGCGTAAAAAAACGGACCGAAAGGCCCTTTTTTTGTTTCTGGCAATTAGTGCGCGCCGCAAACGGTGGGTTTACGAACCAGATCAGCACCAGCAAAATCAAAAACACCCCAGTCAAAAACACCCCAGCCGACGCCCAGAAGATCTCATTGGCGGAGATGATCAACCCTTGGTTGGTAATCTACTGCGCGATATAGGCCGACGCCTACTGTTGGTGCATGCCCATGCCCTCCAGTTGTTGATACAATCTACTGTGCGTTGGGGTTATAACTCGCTGAAGGTACTGTAATGCATCGATTCCTAGTTGGTCCACAGCGTGGTGGTAATCGAGAGGCCAATCGATCCCGCTAGGGTTCGCATGAAATTCGACAGGCTCGACGTCGCCGCCAGCCGCTCCGGCGTCAGCCCGGAAAGGATAATGGTGGTAAGCTGCATGAAGAAGCAGGCGACCGCGAATCCCTAGATAAACTGCGGCCAAGCCAACGCGCCGAAGGCCATTGAGGGTTTGAAGGTGTAAGGTGTAGGCGCGCCAGTAAAAACAGACGGCGTACATTAAGGCTGAAGGTCACCAGCGGGCGCATATCTAGAACGGTGCTGCCTCCCAAGGCCCGGCCTAGGTCGCGGTGTAGCCATAGGACCTTCTGCAGCAGCTGCAGTAGCACTATCGAGCCGAAGTAGAGCTATAGAGCGGCACCGCCAGCGACACCACGGAGACCACCGTCAGCACCACAATCTCAGTGGAGTTAAACCAGTCCAGCTCCTTGCCGCGATCCAGCATCACCTGCAGACAGCCGATGCCCACGACGAGCAGCGCTAGGATCACTACCCACCACGGCGCCGAACGGCACGTTGACAAAGAAGATCTAGCCGCCAAGGATTGGATGGGGCCGCAGATCTGCGCGACGATCATCGTCAGCGGGATCAGCGGACCGACCACGATGCCTTGCAGAACACGGAAGAAAATCAGCGTCTCTAGGCTTTCCGCCATACCGCACGCCTAGGAGGCGATGGTAAACAGAATAGTCATCTAGGTAAAGAGTTTCACCTCGCCGATGCGCTTCGCTAGCTAGCCGGTAATTGGGATAGAAATGGCGTTTGCCACCCCAAACGAGGTGATCACCTAGGTATCCTGCGAGTTAGACACGCCCAGATTGCCTGCAATGGTCGGGATCGCCACGTTAGCGATGGTCGAATCCCAGTTTACCTGCATAAAGATTGCTACTGTAGGCGGCCTGCTGGCGGACGCTGGTGGCGAGCGCGCTGCCCTCTGTATTTGTGGTGTCGATTTTCACTAGTGTCGAGAGGCCAATGCGCAGCGGATGCTTCACGATATCGTCCTAGCTCAGCTCGATACGTACCGGCAGACGTTGCACCACTTTGATCCAGTTACCGGTAGAATTCTACGCAGGCAGCAGCGAGAAGGCGCTGCCGGTTCCCATATCTAGGCCCAATTTGCCGTGATAAACCACGTCGTTGTAGATATCTGCAACCACCGTGGCGTCTTGGCCGATGCGAACACCCGCCAGTTGCGTTTCTTTGAAGTTGGCGTCGATCCACAGGTTAGTGGTAGGCATCACGGCCATTAGCGCGCTGCTGGTGTCGATCTGCGAACCAACCTGCACACTGCGGCGCGATACATAGCTATCCATCGGGCTGCGAATGTAGGTGTGCTGCAGCGCCAGCCATCCCAGCCATCATGCGTGGCGCAGTTCCGCGGCGGCCTGTTTCACCGCAGGCTGCGCTTCCAGCGAGGTATTGAGGATCATCGCCTGATTGGCGTTATACTACTGCACCGCCACGTCGAGCTGCAGCTCTTCGCGACCGATGAGATTAGTAGGTGCTCAACAGCTCGCGACGTTTAAGATCCGCTTCCGCCTGCACCAGCTCGGTCTGCGCTTTTTCAAGCGCCCTCAGCGTCGGTTTTATCCAGCAACACCAGCACGCGCCTTTTCTGACGAAATCGGTGTCGTCAAACCAGATTTTATTGACGCCGACACCTGCGCTATCACTTGCACCTGATTCCCGTCCACTTAGACATCGTCCGTTTCCTGAAAGTGACGCAGCCCTAGGAACCAGTAAACGTCCCATGCGATACCCACCAGCACAAAAAGCATCGCCCGCAGAATCAGTACTTTTTTACGCGTCTTTTTTCATCTCTATCTCCAACTGTTTCATAGGATCGGGTCGCGATCGTCCTTTTTACGTAGCCCGAGTCGAAAAAGCCAGCTACAGAACGCTGGCCGGGTAAAAGGGAATTAAAATAACGGTTTCGACAGGTGATTGTGTCGCAGTTCTTACTATTAGCGAGAGAGGGAAGCGATGACCTGATCTTCGTCCATTTTGTCGAGACGATTGAGTAATTTACGCGCGATGCCTTCCAGCTGCGACTTTTCGTCTGTGGAGAGAGAAGACCAGAGGTACTGCAGGCTCTGATGCTGAGGCGGCAGCAGCTGACGCAGGAACTCATTACCTTTTTCGGTCAGATGCAGATGAAGGCATCGACGATCGTTGTCGCTCTCTCGACGTTCGATCCAGCCGCGCTCCTCTAACTCGTCTGCGATGCGCGTTGCGTTAGTGCGCGAAGAACCCAGAGCGACGCTCAGCTCGGACGGCTGAATGCTCTGGTTTTCCTGCGCGTCCAGCGTGATCAACGCCATGAATAAGGTTTCGTTAATTCCCTGCACCTTTAACATCTTGTTGCGATTTTCCCGCAGCTTTCCCTGCATGTGCATGCACAGACGCGTCAGAATGATTTCGTGCAGCGGAAAATCTTTATGGCGATTTGCGCGGATGTTAAGCATCTGTTCAATGGGAGTAAACGAACTTTCCATTATAAAAAAAACCTCACTAGTTGCAGCTAATATAGTAACGATGGTGACAGATTGAGCGTAGTCATTTTTACTCCGCGCAATTGTTCAGAAGATCACACTGTCGTCATCAGGTGTTTCTAGGTCAATCAGTAACCTTAGGCACTAGACTCTCGCTTTCTGCCGCTTTCAGCTTTAGGACGCCCTATCAAAACGGGAAGAAACTTTTTTTGCTAAATAATTTAGTGAGAAAAGATAACTCCTGTGAATAAATTTGCTGCCAATCATAACAAAACCAACCATTCGTGACCAGACTCAATCACTTTCTTGGCGTTTTATTCACTTACTTAAGGAAGATTCGAAGCGGTAGCCGCGCCACTAGATTAGCAGATTGAGCAGCGTCATGACGACGCCGGCGGCGCACACGCCGTATCAGTCAGCGATATGAAAAGTGTTGGCGGAAAGAATGGAACCGAACGCGCCGCCGATAAAATAGCTGGTCATATAGCCTGCCGTCAGGCGGTTGCGCGCCTCTGGCATCTGGCTGTAGATCATGTTCTGATTGGTGATATGCACGCGCTGAACCGCTAGGTTGAGCAGCAGAATGCCGAGATCAGCGCTGTTAAAGAGTGCGCGCCTAGCGCCGTCATGCTCCAGGAGGCGAGCATAATGAGCAGCCCCAGCGAGATGGTCAGTCGGGCTTTGCTTTTATCTGCTAGCTATCCGCCAGCGAACCGGCCCGCCGTGCCGACCAGGCCCAGTAGACCGATTTCACCTTCTGTGTAGTTATAGGGCGGCGAGGCCAGCAGAAACGTCATCGACTTCCAGAGTACGCTAAAGTTGGCGAAAGAGAGATAGCTGGTCCAGACGCGGGTACGGGTCACGCGATTTGCCCGGTAGAGCTGGAAAATCGACTTCAGCAGTTGTGGATAGTTAGGCGACACCGACACTGTTTGACCTACGGCAGAAAGCGCTACAGCGCGATCAGCGCCATTAAAGACGCTGGCGGTCCAGTAGACGGTGCGCTAACCGCCGAGCTGCGCTAGCGCGCCAGTAGGATGCCGAGCAGCAGACCACTCATCACCGTGCCCACTGCTTTGCCGCGTTTCTCCGGCGCCGCCACGTCGCGGCGAGCAGCACTAGGATCTGCGCCACCACCGAGAACAGCCCGGTCAGCACAAGTGCCCAGCAGCAATAAGGCAAAAGAGATGAGGTGGCGGTGATCACCATGCCGCCCGCAGCTAGCAGGCTCATACTGACAATCAAGGCGCGGCGATCAGAGCGGCACCAGCAGCCCGCAGGCGTAGCCGAGCGGCGCCGTGGTGACGATAAATCCCGCCAGACTGACGGAGAGGCCAAAATCCTTGGCGACGGGTATGGAGCGGCGGCTGCAAATAGTAGTTGCTTGCCACGGAAAGGTTGTCAACAGCACCAACATGGGGGTCAGAGTTGGGCGATTCGCATTTATGGACAGTTAAGGCAGGTAATAATAATTATAATCGGATAATAGTAACCTAAAAAACTATTTCATTAATGTGTAAATTGACAGGACGTACCAGTCGGTTCGCTGCTCAGCGAAGGGGCGGAGAGTTCCGCCCCGAAGTGAGTCGCGTTTATTTAGCGGCCGCAAGCGCGTCCTGAATACAGCCATCGAGTTCTTTTCCGCTCAGGCTTTATTCGCCATGATATGCATAGTATTGACCGGGAAACCGTAGTTAGCGCCGTTCGGCAGTTTGGTGTCGACCTTGCTCTGCGCCCCCAGCAGCGACGAGAACGGCACCTGCAGACAGACGACGCGCGGCCTGGCTTCAGCACGTCGCTCAGACAGTAGGGCGTCTAGGTAATGATGACCTGGCCTCGTGTAGGTTCTATCATACGATTGAGAAGGTGAACCATGGTCGATTTTCTAGAGCCGGAGAGTCCCATGATAACGAAGATATCGCCTTCTTCAATGGCCAGACTGGCGTTCTTGACGCCCAGAGATAATCCGGTTTTCGCCAGAATAGTCTCTATTGCTTTCGCCTTTTTCAATATATTTAAATGATCGATCGGGGTTTTCCCCAAATATTTTATAGAGATTTTTTACTTCAATTTTAATTGCCATGCAGTGACTCAGGGTTGTCAGATAATGTCAGTGTGTTAAGGTACGAGCCGCTTAAATTTAACCGGGAAAGCTGAACTTCAATTAATTTAATAAGGACTGCATCACTATATTTATGGCCGGGATTAGAGCGCGAAGCGCAGAATTCCAAGTGCTCGCAAGGGATGCAGGGCAAAATTTTTTCCCACGCGAGGCGAAATTATGTAGATCTGACGCTAAAAGCGGTAAAATTGACAAAAAAAGACAGGTCGAAAAAGGCGTAATTAGCGCGTCACAAAAGAGTAATAACAGAGAAATAAAAGGGCGGTTTTGACCAGAATAACGGGCGGCAAACAGAGTAGAAAAGAGAATAACGGGAGCCGGAGCCGGAAGTCGTGGTTTTCATCGGCGTTTGGCGACAGCGCGGAGAGAATAGCCGGATTTACTATGGGCAGCTCCGCCGGGAACAGCATTTCGTAATCCAGATTCATCAGCGCCTTATTGGCGTTATAGTGCAGAAAGGTTTTGACCTCTTCCACCCAGTCGACGTCGGCGTTGAGCGCTTCGGTATAGGCGACCTCATTCTCATAGAGCGCCAGCAGCAAATCTCAGGCGAACTGCTGCAACGCCTTTTGATGCGGCCTTCTCGTTGGCGTTTTCCCGCTTGGTATCGAGAGAGCACAGGATATCAGGATGGTGCGCATTGAGCCAGACCGCGCCTGCGCCCTGACACGCGCCCAGCTGGTTGGCGTAAGAGAAAGCGTCCTCCAGCATCTTCATCACCGGGATCACGCCCGACGACTGGTTCTCGATGCGTTTGAGCGGCGCGCCGTTTTCACGCAGGTTAGAGATTAGAGAGGAGAAACGCCACGCCGCCGCCGCGTTTGGAGAGTTGTAGCGCTGAGTTCACCGCGTGGCCGATCTACTCCATATTGTCTTCGATATGCAGCAAGCAGGAGACCAGCTCGCCGCGCTGCTGTTTGCCGCAGTTGAGAAAGGTAGGCGTCGCGGGCTGAAAACGACCTCTCAGCATCTCTTCCAGCAGCGCGTGGCCAGCGTCAGCGCCACCATGCAGGCGCGCTGTTCGAAGCTTTCCAGGTAGCGTTTGCCGTTGAAGCTCTTCAGCGTATAGCTTGTGTAGAACTTCTACGCGCCGAGAAAGGTTTTGAATTCGAAGCCCCAAGCCGCCGCTTCGTCATGAAAGTGACACAGAAAGTCGAAGTCGTACTAATTCAGCACCGCCGCTTCGTAATAGCCTTCCGCCACCAGATAGCGCAGATGCTCCGCCGCGCTGGTGAAAGCGAGCGTATTCGGCGCGACATGCTGCAGAAAAAACTGGTGCGTCGCTTCCTGATCTTTGCTGAACTACATGCGGCCATCGGCATCATAAAGGTTTGGCATGGCGTTCAGCGTGTGGTAGTCGATCGCTACGTCATTGAGGGTGTCTGTTGTTGCCAAAATTGAGTTACTCCTGCTCTAACCGTAGCGATGTCTTCGGGCGTTCCCATTAGCTCAAGGCGTTACAGCATGGGAACTTTGCACTTCTGCGCGATAATGTAGCCGGCTAGGCAGTAGAGTAGGCCTCGCCGAAATTACGGTTGCCCGCTGCGATCACGCCACGAATGCCGTGCCGGTTCGATTCAGTATTAAGAAATGGATCACCTGTCTGGGCACCGCGCCGCGGCGGCCGACGCCATAGCTGGGCACCACCAGAATGTAGGGTTGCTGCTGCAGGCGCGCGGCGAGGTCGAGCGGAATGTGGTGCGCCGACATACCTAGACGGGTAATAAACCGATGGGTGTTTTCCGACAGGCTGGAAAAATAGACCAGTGGAAACATAGCGTTACTCTCCAACCGCCGCGAGTTGACACAGGCCGGCGATCTTATCTGGGCAGAAGCCGCTCTAGTGATCGTCGTACGCTATCGCCACTGGCACCTAACGGTAGCCAAGGGATTTCAGGTTGTCGACGGCGTCAGGCTGCGCGTCGAGATTGATCAGCTGATAGTCGATACCCTAGCAATCCATTGCGTTTTTGGTGGCTTTGCACTGAACACAGTTATCTTTAGTATAAAAATACCGTATTTCCATTTGCTTATGGACAGAGTGATATGATATCGAAGCGAACGCCTGCGTTTCTGGCATCGTTGCGGCTCGCATCGCATCTTGTGTCCGGATGATAGAGAATAAATGAGAAATTTTTTTGTAAAGGCGGGTGGCTAAAAAAGGGCAAAAAAAGCCTCGCGATGGCGAGGCTTTTTTTAAGCGGCGTTAGCGACGGCCGACCAGCAGCGCCAATGCCGACGCCGTGATAGGGTTTATCATGCACATAGACATCGACCTGATAGCCTGCGTCGAGCGCGGCCTGAAAAACGCGATTATGACTGCCATTCAGCTTCGCACTCGTCTACTTCAGTAGCGCCTGCGCCTAGCTGCGCGCAGAGTCCACTTCATTTTTCGCTTCGCTGCCGTAGGATTTTAGCAGTGCTTCCAGCGAAGCCGCTCAGATCCTAGTTAACATCAATATCATCGTTTTTAGTGGTTCGATTAAACATTTTTTCGCTCCCTTTGATTTTAAACGTAATACTGAGTGTAAGACGATGCGCGGATAAACGCATCGGCACATCCGAGGTTTAGGGAAATTCCGAAAGCCGCACGGCGACGTGCTGTTGCAAGGCTTGAAAGAAAAGAAGAGAGGAGAGAGCATGTATTTACGACCCAATGAGGTAGCGCGCGTTCTGGAAAAAGCGGGATTTGAAGTGGATGAGGTCACGCCCAAAGCCTATGGCTATCGCCGTGGCGAAAGCTATGTCTACGTTAACCGCGAAACCCGTATGGGACGCACGGCGCTGGTGATCCACCCCGCTCTAAAAGAGAAGAGCCAGCCGTTTGCCGAACCGGCGTCTGAAGTAAAGACCTGCGATCACTACACCCGGTTTCCGCTTTATCTGGCGGGCGAGTCGCAGGAGCACTACGGCATTCCCCACGGATTCAGTTCACGCGTCGCGCTGGAGCGCTATCTGCAAAACGTTTTCGGCTGACGGCGGTCAGCTCCGTGCGTGCGGGGCACCTGTCTGGCTAACACACCGTTGCAATTCCTTTCAGCGACGCGTATAATTTTGCCATATAGATGTTTAGACGTCCATATGGATAAAAGATGAGCTAGCAGGAAAATTCGTCACGGGATCAATTATGAAAACGCGCCACCTGGTAATGTTGTCGCTAGGTGGCGACATCGGCACCGGGCTGTTCTTTAATACCGCTATATAATTTCCACCACTGGCGCAGCAGTGGGCACGCTGCTCGCCTAGCTAATTGGTGTGCTGGTGGTCTGTCGGGGCGAACTGTCGGTGGCGATGCCGGAAACCGGCGCGTTTCACAATCTATGCCGCGCGCTATCTCAGCCCGACCGCCTGCTACACCATCCTAGCTTACCTAGACGGTAGCGCTCGGTTCCAGCTTTACCACCGAGGGCTTCTGCATGCAGTACTAGTTTCCGCAGGTGCCGGTGTGGATCTGGTGTCTGCTGTTCTGCATCGCCATCTACCTGATGAATATTATCTTCATGCGCTTTTTCGCCAAGGGGGAATTCTGGTTCTCGCTGATCAAAGTCGTCACACCATCATCGCCTTTATCGCGCCGGACACGGTCTTCATTGCGCTGCCCGCCATCTCCGGCTTCGCGGTGATCGCCTCTGGCTCAGTATCTGCGCCTCGCACTACATATTCCGCCGCCGTCATCTGGCGCAGGGCAGGGCGCTGAGCGAGCTGGTCTACCGCGTGCAGCTCTATCCGCTAACGCCGATACTGGGCTTCGTCCTCTGCCTGCTGGCGTGCGTCAGGCTGGCGTTCGATCCTTCGCAGCACCATCGCGCTCTAGTGCGGTATTCCCTTTGTATTGTTCTGCTATGCGGTTTACGCTGTCACCCATAAAAAATCGCAGGCTGAGGAGGCGAATGATGCAGCATAATTCTGTGGTGCAGGCGCTGGCTGAAAACGACACGCTTATTCTGGACGGCGCGCTAGCGACCGAACTGAAGGCGCGGCTGCAATCTGGCGGACGCGCTCTGGTCGGCAAAGGAGCTGATGGAAAACCCCGAGCTAATTCGCCACCGGGGGGCGCGTCGCCATTACCGCCAGCTACTAGGCGACGCCGCAGGGCTTCGCCGCTCGCGGGCTGGTTATCGTCCGCAGCTATAGGTCGCGCTGCTGGTGACGGGATCGGTCGAGCCGTACAGCGCCTTTCTCGCCAACGGCGCGGAGTATCGCGGCAATTGAAAAGGAGATGAAGGTGTTTCACCGTCCGCGCGTGCAAGTGCTGCTGGCGGCAGGTGCGGATCTGCTGGCGTGCGAAACCCTGCCCTCGTTCGCCGAAGAGCAGACGCTGGTTGTGCTGCTGGTGGAATTCCCCGGCGTGAAGGAGTGGTTCTCTTTTACGCTACGCGAGGTGACCGGCCTTTCTGCACGCTCAGCTGCAGGCTGTCGCGCTGGGCGTCAACTGCGTGGCGCTGACCAGCAAGCCGCTGGTGGTCTATTCCGGCGAGCAGTACGGACGGCGTCAGCAAAACTTGGCACTCCGCGCCGTCGGCTGCATGCTGCCCTGCCAGTGCGGATTAAGCCCAGCCATTATTACCCACAGTAGCGACGACTTGCCGCAACCGGACGGTCCGACTAGGCCGAAGCACTCGCCGGCGTTAATCTGCAGGTCGACCTCATGCATCACGGTGCGCAGTTCATAGCCCTGTTTATGCGCGATGCTGAGCCGCTGAAGATTAATCATGATTCGCCTCCAGCGCGGCGCGATCTAGCACCAGCAGTGGTTCGCCGTGGGTCGCTTTTCTCGGACGGCACGACGATCAGAGCGTGCACGTATAGGGATGGGTGGCGCACGGCAGGTCGGCGGCGGGCAGCGTATTGAGCACGCGGCTCTTGTACATCACTATCACACGCTCGCAGTGTTCGGAGACCTGCTGCAGATCGTGGCTGGTCAGTAGCATGCCCATGTTGTGCGCCTCCACTAGACGACGGATCAGCGCCAGCATCCATGCTGCCGGAAAGCTGACGCGGCTGCGGCAGGCCCACGGCGTGGAGCATCTCGCACACTTTCTCTTTTACCTTTTTCACTCAGGCGCAGCGCGTTGTGGCCGGCCACCTCCAGCTTCTACGCGTTCAGCAGCGCAGTGGAGAGCAGGCTCATCAGCGAGCGGGCGGTCAGCGATTTGCCGGAACCTGATCCGCCCATCAGTGCTACGCGCTCGCGGCCAATGCGAAAGCTGATGTCGTCCACCAGCAGCGCGTCGTCGTTGCGAATGCTCAGCGACTCGGCGTGAAGTAACAGATCATTTGGCATGGCGGGTATCCAGTCGGTCGCGCAGGTTGTCGCCTGTCAGGTTAAAGGTAGGCTATCGAACAGGATCAAACAGGATCGCCGCGCTGGGCGCGGCGGCAACCCACCACTGGTCGAACTGCCTTCCGCGACCATTAAGCCCCATTCGGCGGTCGGCGGCTGTACGCCCATACCGAGAAAGCCGAGACCGGCGGCGGAGAGAATGATGCCGCCGAGGCTGATCTGCGCCTTATTCGCTCGCGCGATCTTACTGTCAGCCAAGCGGTGCTGACGGGCGAATCGCTGCCGGTAGAGAAGTCGATCTTAGCGCCGAGCTGGCAGTGAAAAACAGCGGCAGCGAGCCGGACGGCAAAAGCCTTCTGTCGCGAGACAATATTTGCCTGATGGGCGCCAGCGTCGCAAGCGGCAGCACGCGTCATAGCGGCGGCGACAGGCAGCCAGACTTACTTCGGCTCGCTGACAAAGTCGCTGGTCGGCAGCAGCACCGAGACTGCCTTCGATCGCGGCGTCAACAGCGTCAGCATGCTGCTGATCCGCTCTGTGCTGGTGATGGTGCCGGTGGTGCTATTGATTAACGGCTTCAGCAAAGGAGACTGGATCGACGCCACGCTATTCGCGCTGGCCGTCGCAGTGGGACTGACGCTGGAAATGCTGCCGATGATCGTCAGCTCCAATCTGGCGAAAGGGGCGATGGCGCGCCGCAAGGTTGATTGTCAAACGGCTGAACGCCGTCCAGAACCTTGGCGCGATGGATCTGCTCTGCACCGACAAAACCGGCACCCTGACGCAGGATGAGATCCAGCTGTCGCATGTTTTCAACTGTGCCGGCAAAAGCGGCGAGCCGAGATAACCGCAGTGGCGGTCGCGCGGTCAGCGAGCAGGTAGCCAGCCTTACCACAGCGCATCTGGATAACCGCGGCGGGCAGATCCAGAGCTTCGGCGATCTGCTGCTGTCGAGCGTGCAGGGCGTTATCGACAACAACGCCGCCGGTCTTATTAGCAGCGGCGCGATCGCCGCGCTCAACGCGCTGCAGCTCAACAATCAGGATATGCAGGGCGCGCAGTAAGGCATCGAAGCCGCGACCATAGCCAAGGCGAGCTAGCCGCCGGAGAAGATCTTTCGCTGCAAGGCGACGGCCTGACGCTGACCAATAGCGCGGGCGCGATCAAAGCAGGACGATCGCCAGATCCTCTCCCGCGGCGATATCACGCTGGTTAGCTAGCAGAGCCTGAACAACAGCGGCGAGATGATCGCCAACGGTAGCTTCAACTTCATCACGCTAGGCAACGTCGTCAACAGCGGCAAACTGGACCTGCGCGCCAAGAAGCTGCTGAACGCCGCCAGCGGCGAAATCAATGCTGATTGGTAGCGGCCGGATGGATTTAAGGCGATACGGTAGGCGTGCAGACCGGCACCTTCAATAACTTAGCGGAAAACAGCACCGCCGCTATGCTGGCCGGTCGAGCTCGGCTTCTAGGTGCTGGATAACCGCGACACGGCTTGCTTCCACAGCGCGGCGGTATGGCGCTGAGTGGGCAGCTGGACGCCAATAGGCTGGCGATAGGCAAGGCCGACACCCTCAACAACCACAGCGCCACCATCGAGTCGGCGGGCGATATGTAGCTCGACGCCGGGCAGATCAATAACGTCAACGACTATTTCAGTACCGAGCTGGCGACCGTTCCCACGGAGGCAACCACCGAGTATTAGCAGTCGGGCGATAATGTGCGCTGGAAAGCGGTCGAAGAAGACGTCTTTGTCGACCGCAACTCGGCCGACTCGCTGCTGAACCTCAACACGCCGGGAAAAACCGGCAGCAATCACGACTATTTCACCCAGTATGACTACACCAGCACGGTGCAGGAGACGCAGATCGCCGAAAGCGATCTGGCGGAGATCATCGCGGGAGGCAATATGACGGTGAACGCCGATAAGGTGTTCAACGATAAGAGCCAGATCATAGCAGGCAATATGCTGACGATGAACGCGGGCATGGCGATATCAACACCCAACACCAGTCCAGTGGCGCTGGCGCCGGGGACAGCGCTTTGAAGTCGCCAGCAGCGTCGCGCCGCAGCAGGGCGAGATAGCGCGCGTGGTGCGCATCGTCGGGCCGGATACGTGTCTGCCAGACAGCAGCAGCCTGTTCAAAACTAATCTGTCGCCCGGCGGCAAATATCTGGTGGAAACCGATCCGTGCTTTACCCAAGAGAAGCAGTGGTTGAGCAGCGACTATATGCAGGACGCTTAGCGCAGAACAGCGATCGGGTCAGCCTTATCTGGATGGCTTCAGCAGCTTCAGCAACGACGAAGAGCAGTACAGGGCGCTGACGAACAACGCCATTGCCTTTAGCCAGCAGTAAAACCTGAAGCTCGGTGTGGTGCTGACGCCGGAGCAGATGAGATGGTGCTGCTGACAAAAGATATTGTCTGGCTGGTCAACGCGCAGGTCAAGCTGCCGGATGGTTCTAGCCAGACGGTGCTGGTGCCGCAGTTTTACGCGCGCGTTTAGCTGGGCGATGTCGACGGTAGAGGCGTGCTGATTTCTAGCCGCAACCTCAACCTGAACTTGGGTGGCGGGCTTTTTAACAGCGGCAAAGCGAGCTAGAGGCTGCTTCATGCAGGCTGCGATTTCAGCCTTAAAGCGCGACAGGATCTACTGCAACTGGCAGAGCGTGGAGGAGCAGACCGGCATCTTTGTGGGCAAGGGTAGCTTTGACGTTACCCGTCGGGAAACACCTAGCTGGACGGGGCGGTTATCGGCTCCACCGCCGCAGCAGATACAAACCTGCTGGAGTCGGGCACGCTCGGATTCAGCGACATTGAGAACCGGGCGGACTTCAGGGTTGAGCGCTAGAGCGCGGGCATCAGCACTGGCGAGTTTGCCGGCAACATGGCGACGGGCTACTGGTGGGGCGAATCACAGCGGCTGCGATAGCTCGACGACGAAGGCGGCGGTGAGCAAAGGCGCGATAGTTATCCGGGATTAAGACCGGCAGGCGCAGGACGTGAGCGGGCTGCGCCGGGGCGCACGCCAACCCAGACGCTCTCTCCGATATTCGATAAGGAACATTAGCAGGGCATTCAGGCGGGCTTTCAGGACTTCTAAGGATGACTTTGGTAATCTTCTTTGAAGAATTTTGGTGGAGCTGGCGGGAGTTGAACCCGCGTCCGAAATTCCTACATCCTCAGTACTACATGCTTAGTCAGTCTTTACATTCGCTCGCCAGCTGCGGACAGACACGCTACGGACAAACTATCCTGATTAGATTTAACGCTTCAACCCCAGGCAAGGCATCCACGCGGTCTCTTTTAGGTTTGACCTCTCTTGATCCCCGTCCTAAGAGCAAAGGCTAGGGAGAGAGGGCTCTAGGCAGGTTATTAAGCTGCTAAAGCGTAGTTTTCGTCGTTTGCGACTATTTTTTTGCGGTTTTTTAGCGAGGCCTACCGCACCTCGGCATGCACCTCGGGTTTCGCAAATCCCGTCGAATCCAGAATCAGCCCCATTAACTAATTACTCTAGCAAAAAACTTTAAAACTATCCAGCGATTAGCGGTTGCGATTTTTCATAATGCGTGCTTTGTCGAGCTTCCACTCGCGCTCCTTGATGTCGTCGCGCTTGTCATGCTCTTTCTTACCGCGCGCCACGCCAATCTTCAGCTTGCACCAGGCGTTTTTCCAGTAAAGCGACAGCGCGACGACGGTGTAGCCTTCGCGGTTGACGCGACCATAGAGCGAGTCGAGTTCGCGCTGGTTGAGCAGCAGCTTACGGTTGCGCGTCGGATCGCAAACCACGTGCGTCGAAGCGACCGCCAGCGGCTGAAAGGTAGAGCCGAACAGATAAGCTTCTCTATCGCGCAGCAGAATATAGCTGTCGCTGATGTTGATTTTACCTGCGCGGAGCGATTTGACTTCCCATCCTTGTAGCGACAATCCCGCTTCGAACTCTTCTTCAATGAAGTATTCATGACGGGCGCGTTTGTTAAGGGCAATAGTGGCAGAACCGGGTTTATGTACTTTTTTCTTTTTCATAGTGCGGTGCATTTTACATCACTTAGGCGGCCATCGCACCCCCTTGTCCATCGGGGCACCGGGAAACGGGATATTCTAGCGCACCTCTCAATGCGGGGAATTTTTGTTTGATCGCTGGAAATGCTACAATTCAGCGGTTTTGCGATGAACAGGAACCATTATGTCTCAGATTAGTCGTTCGGTGCTGGTGCCTTTCAGCGCTGAGCAAATGTACCAACTGGTCAACGACGTGGATGCCTATCCACAGTTTTTGCCGGGCTGTACCGGCAGTCGCGTTCTGGAATCGTCTGAAAATCAGATGACGGCCTCCGTAGACGTCTCAAGAGCGGGCATCAGTAAGACTTTCACTACGCGCAACACGCTTACCGACAATCAGCGTATCCATATGCAACTGGTCGACGGTCCGTTCCACAAGCTCACAGGCGGATGGCAGTTTATCTCGCTGGGCGATGATGCCTGCAAGGTTGAACTGAGCCTCGATTTTGAGTTCACCAATATGCTGGTGGAAATGGCGTTCGGCCGCGTCTTTAAAGAGCTGGCCAGCAGCATGGTGCAGGCTTTTACCCAACGCGCCAAAGAGGTTTACAGTGCCTGATATTTCCGTTGAGGTGGTTTACGCGCTGCCGGAAAACCAGTATCAGCGCACGGTCACGCTGGAAGAGGGAAGCACTATCGAGCAGGCGATCGTCGCATCAGGCCTGCTTGAGCTGCGTCGCGATATCGATCTCAGCCGCAATAAGGTTGGCGTGTTTAGTCGACCGGTGAAGCTGGGCGATACGCTACAGGAAGGCGATCGGGTAGAGATCTATCGTCCACTGATTGCCGATCCCAAAGAGCTGCGGCGCCAGCGTGCGGAGCGCTCGGCCAGCATGAAAAAGTAGCGATTGTCAGAAAAGCAAAAGGCGCCAGCGGCGCCTTTTTTGTTGCGCGTTCGATCAGTCGCGCGACGTAATCAGATTGGATTTATTATCGATATTGGTCAGTACGCCGTTACTGTCGAAGGTGAGCGTCAGCATCTGCTGCTTTACGGCTTCATGGCCCGGCTCCTGACGGAAAACGTAATACCAAACGTTGCTGTCAAACGGGTCGCGCATCATCGGCGTACCGAGCGTATAGGCGACCTGATGCTGCGTCATGCCGTTGTGGATTTTCGCTACATTATTAGCAACCAGATAGTTGCCTTGGTTAATATCTGGGCGGTAAACCACGCGCTCAAGAGTGGAGCATCCGACGGTCATCATCAACATTACCATTGCCGCGGCAGTCAGCGTTTTACAGCGCATGTCTACGTTCCTTTTCTTGGGCCAAACGCCTTTTCTCAGGCTATTTTTTTGCCATCGAATTCTGAGCTCTGCCTGCGGCAGGCTTTATTATTCAAGCGACATAAGTTACCAATGATAATAAATTTTCGCATTGGAAACCTCTACATCGACGGAGGAAGAAAGTACGACGCTTACGCCGCTAAAAGTTCTTTCGCGTTAGCCAGCGTGTTGCGCGTCACTTCGCTGCCGCCGAGCAGACGCGCCAGCTCCTGCAGACGCGCGCGCTTGTCTAGCGCCTGTATATGGGTTTCGGTCATGGCGCCGTCAGTCTCTTTGTTGACGAAGAAGTGCTGATGACCACAACCCGCCACCTGCGGCAGGTGGGTAACGCACATCACCTGAGTCGATTCGCCCAGCTGGCGCAGCAAGCGCCCGACCACGGCGGCGGTCGGGCCGCTGGTGCCGACGTCCACTTCGTCGAAGATCATCGCCGGAGTCTTCATCTTCTTCGCGGTAATCACCCGGATCGCCAGCGCAATACGCGACAGCTCGCCGCCGGAGGCCACTTTACCCAGTGGCTGCAGAGGCTGGTTTGGGTTGGTGGTGACCTGGAAGTCGATACGCGTCGCGCCGTCTGCCGTCAGATGATCGGGGTTGAAAGCCAGCGCGATGGTGAAGTGACCGTGCGGCATAGAGAGCTGGTGCATACTCTGGGTAATCAGCTGCTCAAGTTCGGCGCCATACAGCTGACGCTGCTGGTGCAAACGCTCAGCACTACGTAGCGCTGCCTGATAGTGTTCGCTTACTAACTCCTGCAGGATCTCCTGATCGCTCTCCTGCTGCGAAAGCAGCTCTACTTCCGCCAGCAGTTGCTGATGTAGTTCCGCTAGGCCTTCCGGCGCAACGTGATGCTTACGCGCCAGCGCGATATAGCGGGAAATGCGCTGCTCTAGCTCGTAGAGGCAGTTGGGATCGAGATCAAGGCGGTCAACGTAGTGACGCAGCTCGTCGCTCGCTTCGCTAAGTTGAATCGCCGCTTCTTCCAGCATATTCAACACGCCGCTCAGCTTGTCGTCCAGCGTAACCACTTCCGTCACTATCTGACGCGCGGTGTAGAGCAGACTGTTAAGGTTGCTGTCGTCGTCGGCGAGCAGCTGCAGCGCCTGCTGGCTGGTGGAGAGAAGCTGACCGCTGCTGGCGAGGCGCTTGTGCTCTTCGTCAATCTGCTCGTATTCGTTCGCCTGCGGCGCTAAGTCGTTGAGTTCTTTGAGCTGGTACTGCAGCAGCTCGCGGCGCGCTTCGCGCTCCTGCGACAGCTGCTGAGACTGCGCCAGATTGCGGCAGCTTTGATGCCAGGCGTGATAATCGCTGCACATCTGCAGCAGCAGATAGTCATGTCCGGCGTAGGCGTCAAGCAGGTGTTTCTGATGATCGGCTTTCAACAGCAGCTGGTGAGCGTGCTGGCCGTGGATCTGAATCAGCAGCCGCCCCAGATCGCGCAACTGCGACAGTGGTACCGCGGTGCCGTTGATAAAGCCGCGAGAGCGGCCGTCCGCACTGATAACGCGGCGCAGCAGGCATTCATTGCCGTCATCAAGCTGATTCTTCTCCAGCCAGCGCTGCGCGGAAGGAGAGGATTTGAGATTAAAGCGGGCGCAGAGGTCAGCGCGAGCCGCGCCCTGTCGCACCATGTCCGCTTCGGCGCGACCGCCGAGGCACAGACCGAGCGCATCGATGGCAATAGACTTACCAGCGCCGGTTTCACCGGTAATCGCCGTCATACCGCGTTGGAAATCAATATCAAGCTCACGAACGACAGCGAAATTATTGATGGTCAGCTGTGCTAGCATAGAATCACCTGTATGGAAAAACACATATGATCTTTCGTACAGTATAAACTGGTTTTTTATCCAGTAAAGAAAGAGGTCGCTTAAATTAAAATAATTTTTTCGACCATCCTAGCTTTGAACTCAGCGTATTGAAATAGCTGTAGTTTTTCGGATGGATTAAGTTCAGGTGGTTCTGGCTGCGGCGGAGCAGCACATCTTCCCCTTCCTGAATCGGCAGGGCGATTTGGCTGTCGCAGCTAATCTCTAGATCGCTGCAGCGCGAGGAAAAGCGTAGTCGGATGGTGCTGCTGCTGTTGATCACCAGCGGACGCGCCGACAGGGTGTGCGGGAACATCGGCACCAGCACGATGGCGTCGAGCGAAGGGGTGAGAATCGGTCCGCCCGCCGAGAGCGAGTAGGCAGTCGAGCCGGTCGGAGTAGATATAATCAGGCCGTCGGATCGCTGCGAAAAGGCAAACACTTCATCGATATAGACTTCAAATTCGATCATGTGCGCGACTTTGCCGGGATGCAGCACCACTTCGTTAATCGCTAGGCCGAGACGCGGCAAGCATTCATCTTTGCAGACGCGCGCCTCCAGCAGAAAACGGCTTTCAACGAAATAGTTTCCCTGCAGCACCTCATCCAGCTGCTGCTGCGCGTTGTCGGGATCGAGATCGGTAAGAAAGCCGAGGTTACCGCGGTTAATGCCGATGACTTTGATGTCGTAGCGCGCCAGCACGCGCGCCGCGTCCAGCATATTGCCGTCGCCGCCGACCACGACGGTGAGGTTCGCCTGTTGTCCAATCTCCGCCAGCGTGCCGGTCTGCGCATTCTGTAGATTGAGTTCCTGCGCGATCTGCTGCTCAATAATCACTTGATAACCTTTGGATATCAGCCAGCGCCACAGCATCTCATGCGTCGTAAGAGCGGTCTGGTGACGCGGATGGCCTACAATACCAATGCAGTTAAAGTATTTGTTCATTTAGTAGGTCTTTCCTCATAAGCCAAAACGGTAAGGCAATGTGATGGGTTCCCTTGAAACCGTCAAACCGATCCCCATAATAAGCGGACTGGCGAGATGGATGAATGTGCAAAACGCGGAGAAATTCATGAGTAGTAAAGAACAGAACAGCCCAAACGAGCAAGTCTCAGACGAAATTCAACAGGATCAGCAACAGCCCCAGGAAGCGGAGACGGCAATAATAGAGGTGGATCCGCGTGATGAGCGTATTGCTCAGCTGGAAGCTGAACTGGCGCAGTCTCAATCCGGTGTACGCGACGCTCAGCTGCGCGCGCAGGCGGAAATCGAAAACATCCGTCGCCGTACCGAAATTGACGTCGAGAAAGCGCACAAGTTTACGCTGGAAAAATTCGCTAACGAGCTGCTGCCGGTGATCGACAGCCTTGAGCGCGCGCTGGAAGTGGCGGACAAAGAGAACCCTAAGCTGGCCTCAATGATTGAAGGGATCGAGCTGACCCTGAAATCGCTGTTGGGCGCGGTGCGAAAGTTCGGTGTGGAAGTGGTCGGCGACACTAACGTGCCGTTTAACCCGGAGGTCCATCAGGCGATGTCGATGATGGAGTCGGACGAGGTAGCGCCTAACCATGTTATGATGGTGATGCAGCGCGGCTATACCCTGAACGGTCGCCTGCTGCGTCCGGCGATGGTGGCGGTCGCGAAAGCCAAAGGCTAACCAGCAGCGAAAGTCAGACAGCCGTGCAGTGACACGGCCGTTTTTATTTGCCGCTTAGCTGGCGGGAAGCTGCGGCATCCAGTTGATAGGCTGCTCGCCCGCCTGCGTTAGCAGCGCGTTCGCCTCGGCGAAATGGCCGCAGCCAAAGAAGCCGCGGTGTGCGGAAAGCGGCGATGGGTGGGGCGCCTGCAGTACATGATGACGCTGCCGGTCGATAATGCTGCCTTTCTTCTGCGCGTGCGATCCCCAAAGCAAAAACACCACTCCTTCGCGATGCTGATTGATCGCGGCGATCACATTATCGGTAAAGGTCTCCCAGCTGAAGCGCGCATGAGAGTGCGCCTTGCCCGCTTCGACGGTCAGCACTGTATTCAGCAGCATCACGCCCTGTTTCGCCCAGCTTTCCAGAAAACCGTGCGGCGGACGCTTGAAGTCGGGATATTCCTGCTCCAGCTCTTTATACATATTTTGCAGCGAGGGCGGTACTGGCACGCCGGGTAAAACGGAGAAGGCCAGGCCGTGCGCCTGGTTCGGACCGTGATAGGGATCCTGACCCAGAATAACCACCTTGACGTCGCCCAGCTCGGTAAGGCGAAAGACGTTGAAAACATCCTTCTGTGGCGGATAAACCGTTACGCCCGCCGTGCGCTCGTTCGCCACCAGTTTCAGCGTTTCGGTAAAGTAGTGCTTCTCTTTCTCTTCGGCCAGCACGTCGTGCCAGGTTAGTTTATTCGTCATGGTCTACTCCCTTATAGATCGATGCTGTTATCTTAATGGTTCGCTGCATCAAGTTGTTTGATATTTTAAAAATTTTTTAATGGAAAGCTTATCTAAATAAATTGATTGAAATTAGCAGTGAAAAGCGTGGCTGCGAAAATTGACTGAAGTCAAAACTCTCGCGTAAGGCAAGTGTTATATCAGGGCGATAATTTGATTTACTCACCGCGTTGAACAGGATAGCGCCACGTTCTGGAGAACTGATTATGATTACTGGTATTCAAATTACCCAAACCAATAATCCCGATTTAAGAACTCTTTCTGGCTCTGGCTGATTGACGACGAAAAAGCGAAAGCGCGCTGCCTGTGCGCAAAAGCGGGCTACTAGTAAGATCAGGTAGTGCCGGTTATATGCGGTGTGCTTTAATGCGCTGATGCCGGAACAGGCAGCGCGACGTCATCACGCGGACCTTTACGGAAAGACTGTAATAAAAGAATGTTAAGCGGATGTAGAAAAAACACCTGCCCGTCTGTTAAATTTATATAACAGATAAGGCTAGGTATTTTACGTTTTTCGCGTAAACGTTTTCTTAGAAAGGCATACTTTTATCGTTAGCCCGCTCCTGCAGGGAATAACGGTTTTTGCCAAACAAAATAAAAAAGTCGCCTCAATTGAGGCGACTTTTTTATAGCGGTGCTGAATTATTCTACATCGCCGCTAGCTGGCGTGGCCGCGATCGGCTTGCGGCGTTTGCCAATATTTTTGCTGTCGCGATGGCGCTTCTTCACGCGCGGTTTTTCCGCTTCGCTCTCTTTTCTCTCTTTACGCTTCACGAGCGCTTTTTTCGACGGCTTTCCAGTCGTTTTGGCGCTCGGCGCGCGCGTCACCGGACGCAGCTCATCCACGAAGCGCGGCTTAAGCGGCTCGTTAAGATAGCGGCTGATTTTACCCAGCAGCAGATGATCGTGCGCTTCCACCAGCGACAGGGCGGTGCCTTTGCGTCCGGCGCGCGCGGTGCGGCCGATGCGGTGCAGATAGGTATCAGCTGTGCGCGGCATATCGAAGTTGAAAACATGGCTGACATCTTCGATATCGATACCGCGCGCGGCGACATCGGTCGCCACCAGCATATTGACGCGGCCGTCGTTAATGCGTTTTATCGCCTCGGTGCGCTTCGCCTGCACCATTCCGCCTTCCAGATAACAGCAGCGAATGCCCGCATCGTGTAGCCACTGTACCAGCTCGTGCAGACGCTCGCGCTTGCGGACGAAAATGATAGATCGCGTGACGTCCTGCTGCTTCAGCAGGTGGACCAGCAGCTTAGTTTTATGCTCCAGATCGTCGGCGCGGTAGTACCACTGCTGGATTTTTTTACGTTCGCGACGGCTTGGAGCGGCTTCTACTTCGACCGGATCGTTAAGCAGACGCTCGGCGAAATCTTTGATCGCGTCGCTTTCCAGCGTGGCGGAGAAGAGCATGGTTTGCTTACGCCAGCGGGTTTCGCCTGCGATGGTTTCGATATCCTGCGCAAAGCCCAGATCCAGCATACGGTCAGCTTCATCGAGGATCAGCGTTTCAACAGCGCGGCAGTCGAAGTTCTCTTCTTTAATGTACTGAAGCAGACGCCCCGTCGTCGCCACCACCATATCTTGGTTTTCGCTGAACACTTCCGCATGGTTTATATAAGCAACGCCCCCCGTAATAGTGGCGATGTCCAGATGGGTGTGTTTCGCCAGTTCGCGCGCCTGATCGGCGACCTGCATCGCCAGTTCGCGCGTAGGAGTCAGGATCAGAATGCGCGGCGGACCCAATTTTTTACGTGGAAAATCGATTAGACGCTGCAGTACCGGCAGTAGATAAGCGGCGGTTTTTCCAGTTCCGGTAGGCGCCGAACCCAGAACGTCCCGGCCCTCTAGTGCGGGCGGAATAGCCTCAGCTTGAATTGCAGTTAGGCGCGTGAAGCCTTTATCCTGCAGGGATTCCAGCAGGCTTTCGTCGAGTTCGAGTTCGGAAAATGTGGTTACGGTCATGGTGCTACCTCAGTTTGGAGCACTCATTATAGACGGATCGTACGCAATCTTCATCTGTTAATCCGCTAATCCGCGCCGGCCAGCTCATTACGTGTATTCCTGACGTCGTCACGTTACACTGAAGTGGTGCCGCACGGCAGAAAAAAAGTAACGGTTGCAGAGTATGATGCAGGAAAAGCCGCATGTGCGGCCATTTGTTAAAAAGAAACGGTTTTACCTTCAAACAATTTTTCATGGTGCACTATCGCTGCACCATGAAAGTGGGCACCGATGCAATTTTGCTGGGTGCATGGGCGTCGGTCGCCGCTACGCGACGGGTGGCTCGATATCGGCTGCGGCAGCGGGCTGATCGCACTGATGCTGACGCAGCGCACGCCCGATGTGGTGACCATCGACGCGGTCGAGCTCGATGTCGCCGCCGCGCAGCAAGAGTAGGAGAATATGGCGCAGTCACCCTAGGCCGCGCGCATTCATGTTTATCAGCAGGATATGACCGCCTCTGCCGAAAGCTGCGATCGGCGCTATTCGCTGATTGTCAGCAATCCGCCTTACTATCCGCCCGATATTGCCTGCGCCACGCCGGAACGCGACGCGCTCGACCACGACGCTGGATAACGCCGGTCTGCTGTACTGTGCCGCGCGTTTAATCGATGAAGAGGGATTCTTTTGCGTGGCGCTACCGGAAGCACCAAGGCAGACAATAATTGCGCTGGCGCAAAGAGAGGGCTTGGCACCTGCACTTTCGCATCGACGTGGCGGAGTACGCCCACCGTCCGCCACATCGCGTGCTGCTAGGTGTTTCGCTCAGCGCGAGCGAAACGCTGATGGAGAGCGGATGGCGACAACCAAGATACCCATTATTCTAAAGCTTGGTGCAGCCTGAAGCGCGACTTCTACCTCTTTATTATGTAACCCGGCGCCAGAATCGACGGCTTCGCGTCAGGCAGTATCTCGGGATAGTCGCGGGTAAAATGTAGCCCGCGACTCTCTTTGCGCGCCAGCGCGCAGCGCACCATCAGCTCCGCGACTTGGGTCAAGTTGCGCAGCTCCAGCAGATCGCTGGAGAGGCGAAAATTAGCGTAGTAGTTGTCAATCTCCTGCTGTAGCAGGTTAATGCGATGCAGCGCGCGCTCCAGCCGACGCGTGGTCCGCATAATACCGACATAATCCCACATAAACAGCCGCAGCTCGTGCCAGTTATGCTGGATTACCACGCGCTCGTCTGCATCGTCTACCCGGCTTTCATCCCAAGCCGGCAGCGCGTCGGACGCCGCTCTGTGCGGTAGCGTCAGGATCAGATCCTCAGCTGCCGACCAGCCATAGACCAGACACTCCAGTAGTGAATTAGAGGCCATGCGGTTTGCGCCGTGTAGTCCGGTGCAGCTCACTTCGCCGATGGCGTAAAGCCCCTCGACATCAGTGCGTCCGCGCGCGTCTACCATCACGCCGCCGCAGGTGTAGTGCGCGGCCGGCACAATGGGGATGCGATCCCGCGTCAGATCTAGGCCGAACGTCAGCAGTTTTTCGTAAATGGTCGGGAAATGGGCGCGTACGAATTCCGGCGGCTGGTGGCTAATATCAAGGTAAACGCAGTCTACGCCGAGCAGCTTCATCTCATGATCGATGGCGCGCGCGACGATATCGCGCGGCGCCAGCTCGGCGCGCGCGTCAAAATCCGGCATAAAACGTGTGCCGTCGGGCCGCAATAGCCAGGCGCCTTCGCCGCGCAGCGCTTCGGTGAGTAGAAAGCTGCGCGCTTCTGGGTGAACTGGGTGAAACAGAGAGGTAGGATGGAACTGATTAAACTCAAGATTGGCGACGCGGCAGCCCCCGCGCCACGCCATGGCGATGCCGTCGCCGGAGGCGACGTCGGGATTGGTCGTGTACTGGTAGACCTTCGCTGCGCCGCCGGTCGCCAGCACTACCGCGCGCGCGCTGCAGGTTTCCACCTGCTCGCGGTTGCAGTTCCAGATCCAGGCACCCGTGACGCGGCGTGGGCCGGGCAGTCCCAGCCTGTCTGAAAGGATCAGATCAACGGCGTTGGCGCGCTCAAGAATACGGATACGAGGGTGACTTAACGCTTGGCTCACCAGCATAGTCTCGACGGCTCGTCCGGTGGCGTCGGCGCTATGAAGAATGCGCCGGTGGCTATGGCCACCTTCGCGCGTCAGGTGATAGCGCATATCGCCCGCCGCCAGCGGATCGCAATCAAACGCCACGCCGCGATCGATCAGCCACTGCACACAGTGTCGCGCATTTCTGGCGACAAAAGAGACCGCCTCGCGATCGCATAATCCCGCACCGGCGATAAGTGTATCTTCTACATGCGATTCAATACTGTCAGTTTCATCGAACACAGCGGCGATGCCGCCCTGCGCATAGAGCGTCGAGCCTTCGCTAATCTGCGCTTTGCTTAGCACGAGCACATCATGATGTGCCGCTAGACGCAGCGCCAGCGATAAGCCCGCCGCGCCGCTGCCGATAATCAAAACGTGGCACTGATAATCCGGTAAGGTTGAATGCGCCATGATGTTTAATTTACTAAACAAGGATGAGTATAGAATAATCGTTAAGAAAGATTTTGTAAAGGATTTTAAACAAAGGCACATCGGCTATCGTTTTAACAGCGTGCTATGATACGGCAAATCAGGCAGTCAAAGCGCAATGTTCAGGAGGGCGTTTTTTACGGAAAACCTAACGCACGTGTCGGATTTAAAGATGAAAAAGTCGCCATCATAGGGTACTCTACCTGCGATTCTGCGTGATAGCTGCAGTCTGGATGAGACTGTCCTGAGAATGAAAAACAAACGGCAGCGCATCTGGAATAGTCGTTATCAGCGCGTCAAATAAACTTTCTGACGCACCATAACTCCAAGCACATGCTTGCTCAGAACTATGAAGATGTGCTGGCAGTTCCTTTTAAGCATTCCAAAGAATTTGGAGGGACATTACCTCGGATGAGCGAGCAGTTAACGGATCAGATACTCGTTGAGCGAGTGCAGAAGGAAGATAAGAAATTGTTCAATTTACTGGTTATTCGTTACCAGTATAAGGTAGCGAGCTTGGTTTCCCGATATGTTCCGTCAGGAGACGTTCCTGATGTTGTTCAGGAATCCTTTATTAAAGCGTATCGCGCGCTAGAATCTTTCCGAGGCGAGAGCGCCTTCTATACTTGGCTTTATCGAATCGCAGTCAATACAGCGAAGAATTATCTGGTTGCTCAGGAACGTCGACCGCCATCCAGCGATTTGGATGCGATTGACGCGGAAAATCTCGAAGGTGCTGGCGTGTTAAAAGAAATTTCGAACCCTGAGAACTTAATGTTGTCAGATGAACTGAAACGAATTGTCTTTTATACCATTGAGTCGCTGCCTGAAGATTTGCGTATGGCGATCACGCTCAGGGAGCTGGACGGGCTGAGTTACGAAGAAATCGCCGTCATTATGGATTGCCCGGTCGGTACAGTGCGTTCACGTATCTTCCGTGCGCGAGAGGCTGTTGATAACAAAGTTCAACCGCTTATCCAACGTCAGTGATAACGGCTACTGGAAGGGTACATAGGCATGCAGAAAGAGCAACTTTCCGCTTTGATGGATGGCGAAGCGCTCGATAATGCGCTGCTGTCAGCACTATCTCAGGATGCAGAGCTGCAACAGCGCTGGACAAGCTACCACCTGATCCGCGACACCATGCGCGGCGATGTGCTGCACTTCGATATTTCCGCGCGCGTTGCGGCAGCCCTTAAACAGGAGCCGGCGCGCAAAGTCGTGTCGCTGATCGGAAGCACAGCCCGAGCCGGCCAGCGCTGAAAAGATGCCTTTCTGGCGCAAACTGCGTCCTGCCCAGCTTACTCAGGTCGGCGTAGCCGTCTGCGTCTCGCTGGCGGTTATCGTAGGCGTACAGCACTATACCAGCCGAGCGGCATTACTGCAGAGCCGTCCGACTCTCCGGTGTTCAACACGCTGCCGATGATGGGCAAAACATCGCCGGTTAGCCTCGGCGTGCCGTTCGACGCGTTCGACACTAGCGGCGCTAACCAGCAGGTGCAAGGGCAGCGTCGGCGCGTCAACGCCATGCTGCAGGATTACGAATCTGCATTCCGCTTGCCTGCAGTTTGAAACCAACGCGCCGCAGGAGGCGCAGGCGAATGTTCCCGGCACGGAATCTTTAGGTACTCAGCCGCAGTAATGAAGCAGCTTTATTGCGCCGTTAGCCTGCTGGCCGGCAGTCCGTTTTGGTCATCTACCGCCCCGGCGTAGACCTCTGCGTCCGGGGCGTTGTTACAGCAGATGGAGCAGGCAAGCCAGACCCTCAACTACGAATTCGCTTACATCAACGTCTCACGTATCGGTATTGAATCGCTGCATTATCGTTACGCGGTGGTTGATAATTGCGTCTATGCGCAGCTGCTGCAGATGGATGGTCCGCGTCGGGAAGTGATCCAGCGTGGCGGCGATATTAGCTATTTCGAACCCAGCCTAGATCCTTTTTCGCTTCCCGGCCAGCATGTCATTGACGCTTTGCCGTCGCTGATTTTCGCTGACTTCTCGCAGCTCGCCAGCGTTTGGGATTTCATTCCGGTAGGGCGCTCGCGCATCGTCGACCAGCTGTGCGAGGTGATCCGCATCGTCTCCCGCGACGGCACGCGCTGTAGCTATTTAGTCTGGCTGGATGTGGATACCAAACTGCCGCTGCGCATCGATTTGCTGGATCGGGACGGTGAACCCCTGGAGCAGTTCCGTGTCATCAGCTTTGCGGTTGATGACGGGGTACGCAATCTTATGCAGGGGCTGCAAAAAGCTAGTCTGCCGCCGTCGCTCTCCGTGCCGGAAGGGGACAAAGTCCAGCTTGGCTGGCAGCCCGCTTAGATATCGGTGGGCATGAAGCTTATTTCACAGAGTCACCGCGCCATTCCGGCGATGAATAAAACGGTGGAGTCGCGCCTCTACAGCTACGGATTGTTCAGCTTCACTATTAATGTTACACTGGCCGATAAAAGCAGCGTCACGCAGACATTGAGCACTGGACGTCGCACGGTACAGACCGAAGTGCGCAATAATAGCGAGATAACCGTCGTGGGCGGACTGCCGCCCGCCACGGCCAAACGCATAGCGGACAGTATCGATTTGGGGTCACAACGATGATGAGAGAATGGGCCACGGTAATGGCATGGCAAGACGGCATCGCCACGCTGCATACCGAGGCGAAAACCTCCTGCAACAGCTGCTCGGCGCGTAAAGGCTGCGACAGCCATATGCTGAACAAACTGGGGCCGAAAGACACTCACGTGATGGAGATCGTCAGCGCGACGCCGCTCCAGCCAGGTCAGCGGGTGGAGCTTGGCATCAAAGAGAGCAGCCTGCTCGGCTCTGCGCTGCTGGTCTACATGACGCCGCTATTCGGGCTGTTTCTACTGGCGGGCCTGTTTCAGGCACTGTTCCACAGCGATCTGGCAGCCGCCTGCGGTGCGCTGCTCGGCGGCATCTGCGGCTTTATTGTCGCTAAAGGCGAGTCGCTGAAAGTGGGCGATCGGGCCGCCTTTCAGCCCGTCATCCTGAAGGTTGCGCTTCCACCTGACCCCCTGCGCGTGGAAAGCAAAGCTTAACCCTCTACTAGGCCGCTTACATCGCGGCTTTTCAACGCCTGTTTCTCGCTAAAAAGTGCTGCGATTCCACAACGTTCCATTCTTTTATGCGCGGCCTTAACAGTGTAATATACGTCGTCATTAATGAGGCTGACAGGATTGCAGGTGAAGAGCGATATTCCTGAATGTGTCTGTGCTCAGGTTTTCAACTATTTTTCTACGTGAAAATATTTATATAAATGAAGCATATAAGAAACTTCTCCATCATCGCGCACATTGACCACGGTAAATCGACGCTCTCTGACCGTC
This sequence comes from Type-B symbiont of Plautia stali, assembly GCA_001485295.1. Lineage (GTDB taxonomy): Bacteria > Pseudomonadota > Gammaproteobacteria > Enterobacterales > Enterobacteriaceae > Pantoea. Next base: position 78,218 of record BBOA01000009.1, on the reverse strand, counting down.
TGATTCAAATCTGTGGTGGCCTGACCGATCGCGAGATGTCGGCGCAGGTACTTGACTCAATGGACCTAGAGCGCGAGCGCGGCATCACTATTAAAGCGCAGAGCGTGACGCTCGATTATAAAGCGCTTAACGGCGAAACTTACCAGCTCAATTTTATTGATACCCCAGGGCACGTCGACTTCTCCTATGAAGTATCGCGCTCGCTGGCGGCCTGTGAAGGCGCGCTGCTGGTAGTAGATGCAGGACAGGGCGTAGAAGCGCAGACCTTGGCGAACTACTACACTGCGATTGAGATGGATCTGGAAGTCGTGCCGGTACTGAACAAAATCGACCTGCCTGCCGCCGATCCTGAGCGTGCAGCGCAGGAGGTTGAAGATATCGTCGGCATCGACACCACCGACGCGGTACGCTGCTCGGCGAAGACCGGCGTCGGCGTGCAGGAAGTGCTGGAGCGTCTGGTGCGCGACATCCCGCCGCCGGAAGGCGATCCGCAAGGCCCGCTGCAGGCGCTGATCATCGACTCTTGGTTCGACAACTATCTGGGTGTCGTCTCGCTGATCCGCGTGAAAAACGGCACCCTGCGCAAAGGCGACAAGGTCAAAGTGATGAGGACCGGCCAAGTCTACAACGCCGATCGCCTCGGCATTTTCACGCCGAAACAGGTTGACCGCACCGAACTGAACTGCGGCGAAGTTGGCTGGCTGGTCTGCGCTATCAAGGATATCCTGGGCGCCCCGGTGGGCGATACCCTGACGCTGTCGCGCAACCCGGCGGACAAAGCGCTGCCAGGCTTCAAGAAAGTGAAGCCGCAGGTCTATGCCGGCTTATTCCCGGTCAGCTCCGACGACTATAAAGCCTTCCGCGACGCGCTCGGCAAGCTGAGCCTCAACGACGCCTCGCTGTTCTACGAGCCGGAAAGCTCGACCGCGCTCGGCTTTGGCTTCCGCTGCGGCTTCCTCGGCCTACTGCATATGGAGATCATCCAAGAGCGCCTAGAGCGCGAATACGATCTCGATCTAATCACCACAGCACCAACCGTAGTGTACGAAGTGGAAACCATCGGCGGCGAAATCATCTACGTTGACAGCCCTTCCAAGCTGCCGCCGCTGAACAATATTGAAGAACTGCGCGAACCGATCGCCGAGTGCCATATGCTACTGCCGCAGGAGTATCTCGGCAACGTCATTACCCTCTGCGTCGAGAAGCGCGGAGTGCAGACCAATATGGTTTACCACGGCAACCAGGTCGCGCTGACCTATGATATTCCGATGGCGGAAGTGGTCCTCGGCTTCTTCGATCGTCTGAAATCGACCTCGCGCGGCTATGCTTCGCTGGATTACAACTTCAAACGTTTCCAAGCCTCTGACATAGTACGCGTCGACGTGCTTATCAACACCGAGCACGTCGATGCGCTGGCGATGATTACCCACCGCGACAATTCGCAGTATCGTGGCCGCGAGCTAGTGGAGAAGATGAAAGATCTGATCCCGCGCCAGCAGTTCGATATCGCGATTCAGGTGGCAATCGGCAACCACATTATCGCTCGCTCAACCGTGAAGCAGCTGCGTAAAAACGTACTCGCCAAATGTTACGGCGGCGATGTCAGCCGTAAGAAAAAACTGTTGCAGAAGCAGAAAGAAGGCAAGAAGCTTATGAAGCAGGTCGGTAACGTTGAGCTGCCGCAGAAAGTCTTCCTCGCCATTCTGCATGTAGGTAAGGACAGTAAATAAAATAAGGACCTCTAATGGCTAATATGTTCGCTCTGATTCTGGCGATAGCAACGCTGATTACCGGCGTTATCTGGTGTATCGATCGCGTTAAGTGGGCGTCGGCGCAGGAAGCGGCAGGCAACGCGCTGGACAACAAAACCTTGGTGAAAGTCGGTGGGCAGCTTGGCTGGGTGGAAACCGCCGCGTCGTTCTTCCCGGTGCTGCTGGTGGTGTTTGTAGTGCGCTCGTTTATCTACGAGCCGTTCCAGATCCCGTCCGGCTCGATGATGCCGACGCTGCTGATCGGCGATTTTATTCTGGTGGAGAAATTTGCCTACGGCATTAAAGATCCTATTACCCAGACCACGCTGATCCCGACCGGTCATCCGCAGCGCGGCGACATCGCGGTGTTTAAATACCAGAAAGATCTGAGCCTAGATTACATCAAGCGCGTCATCGGCCTGCCGGGAGACAAAGTGGTGTTCGATCCCTACAGCAAAACCCTGACCGTCAGCCCGAACTGTGCCGCCGGTCAACGCTGCGTTAGCGCGCTGCCGATCACCTACACTAACGTCGAGCCAAGCGACTTTATTCAGACCTTCAGCAGTCTCGACGGCAACAAAATCGGCAACGGCTTCTATCAGGTGCCACAGGGCAAAACCATGCGCGGCGGGCTGCGTCTCGGCACGCGAAAAGAGATGCTGGGCAAGGTGACGCACGATATTTTGCTGGTAAACGAAGCGCAGAGTCAAGCAAGCATATACTATCAGCAGCCGGGCCAGCCGCAGGCGACTTGGATCGTGCCGCAGGGGCAATATTTCATGATGGGCGATAACCGCGACAACAGCGCAGACAGCCGCTACTGGGGCTTTGTCCCAGAGTGTAACCTAGTTGGCAAGGCGGTGGCTATCTGGATGAGCTTTTATAAGCAGGAAGGTCAGTGGCCGACAGGCGTTCGCCTGAATCGTATTGGCCGCATTCACTGAGTTATCTGGCCCGGATTCACGGGCAAAACGGTTGGCTTCTTTTGAGAGGCCACTGCACACTAAACAGATTGCGTTGGAAAGCCAGCCCTGTTTCGTATGCAGAGTTAAAGACGCACAAAAGAACTGGAATCGCATGAACCCCATCCTCATGAATAAGCTTCAGCGCAAATTGGGCTACACTTTTACTCATCCGGAACTCTTACAGCAGGCGTTAACGCACCGCAGTGCCAGTAGCAAGCATAACGAGCGTCTTGAATTTCTCGGCGATTCTATTCTCAGCTATGTGATCGCCAATGTGCTCTATCATCGCTTTCCTCGCGTCGACGAGGGCGATATGAGCCGTATGCGCGCCACGCTGGTGCGTGGAAATACGCTGGCGGAGATGGGGCGCGAGTTTGACCTCGGCGAATGTTTGCGACTAGGACCGGGCGAACTGAAAAGCGGCGGATTTCGCCGTGAATCGATCTTGGCGGATACAGTGGAGGCGCTGATTGGCGGCATCTTCCTCGACAGCAATATCCAGACGGTGGAGAAGCTGATCCTCTACTGGTATCAGACGCGCTTGGAGCAGATCAGCCCGGGCGACAAACAAAAAGACCCGAAAACCCGCCTGCAGGAGTATCTGCAGGGGCGTCATCTGCCGCTACCGTCCTATCTGGTGGTGCAGGTGCGTGGCGAAGCCCACGATCAGGAATTCACCATTCACTGTCAGGTGAGTGGCATGATTGAACCGGTGGTGGGTGTAGGCTCTAGCCGCCGCAAAGCAGAACAGGCTGCCGCCGAACAGACTCTAATCAGGCTTGGTCTCGAATAGCAACATCCCGCGCCCGAACAGGCGCTGAAAAAGTCAGGACTAGAATGAGCGAACAGAATACCTATTGCGGCTTCGTCGCGATTGTCGGCCGACCTAACGTCGGCAAATCCACCTTACTGAACCAGCTGCTGGGGCAGAAGGTATCGATCACCTCGTGTAAGCCGCAAACCACGCGCCATCGCATTATGGGCATCCATACCGAAGGCGAATACCAGGCGATCTACGTCGATACGCCCGGGCTATACATGGAAAAGAAGCGCGCCATCAACCGCCTGATAAACCGCGCGGCTAGTAGCTCTATTGGCGATGTCGAGCTGGTGATCTTCGTGGTGGAAGGTACGCGCTGGAGGCTGGACGACGAGATGGTGCTGAACAAGCTGCGTGACAACAAAGTGCCGGTGGTGCTGGCCATTAACAAGGTGGACAACATTCAGGATAAAAGCATCCTGCTGCCGCACCTGCAGTTTCTCAGCCAGCAGATGAACTTTCTCGAAATCGTGCCAATCTCGGCAGAGAGCGGGAAAAACGTCGACACCATCGCGGCGATTGTGCGCAAGCGTCTGCCGCAGGCGAAGCACCACTTCCCGGAAGATTACATCACCGACCGCTCGCAGCGCTTTATGGCGTCGGAGATCATCCGTGAAAAGCTGATGCGCTTCCTCGGCGCCGAGCTGCCCTATTCGGTAACGGTTGAGATCGAGCAGTTTGTCTCAAACGAGCGTGGCGGCTACGATATCAATGGTCTGATCCTCGTCGAGCGCGAAGGACAGAAGAAGACAGTGATTGGCAATAAAGGCGCCAAAATTAAAACTATCGGCATAGAAGCGCGTAAGGACATGGAAGAGATGTTCGAAGCCAAAGTGCATCTTGAACTGTGGGTCAAAGTTAAATCGTGCTGGGCCGACGACGAACGTACGCTCCAAAGCCTAGGTTACGTAGACGACCTCTGATCCTATGGAAGGCTGGCAACGCGCCTTTGTGCTGCACAGTCGCCCTTACAGCGAAACCAGCCTGTTGCTCGATCTCTTTAGCGAAAGCTATGGGCGGGTCAGGGTGTTGGCGAAAGGCGCGCGCGCGCGCCTTTCGCAGCTGAAAGGCACTCTGCAACCTTTTACGCCGCTACTGGTGCGCTGGACCGGGCGCGGCGAAGTCAAAACCCTCACCAAAGCGGAATCGGTCTCGCTGGCGCTGCCGCTTAGCGGCATCAGGCTCTACTGCGGGCTTTACGTGAACGAACTCCTGTCCCGCGTACTGGAGCAGGAATTTCCCTTCTTGGAACTCTTCTTCGACTATCTGAACTGCCTGCAGACGCTGGCGGCGGCAAGCAGCTCGCCCGAACCGGCCCTGCGCCGCTTCGAGCTAGCGCTGCTTGGGCATCTTGGCTACGGCGTTGATTTCCTGCACTGCGCCGGCAGCGGCGAGCCGGTCTCCGACGCCATGACCTACAGCTACCGCGAAGAGAAGGGCTTTATCGCCAGTCTGGTCGCCGGCCAGCGCAGCTTCACCGGCCGTCATCTGCGCGCGCTGTGGGAGCGCGACTTCCCCGATGCCGACACGCTGCACGCCGCCAAACGCTTCACCCGCATCGCCCTGAAACCCTATCTGGGAGGCAAGCCGCTGAAAAGCATCGAGCTTTTTCGCCAGTTCGTGCCGAAAAAGCGGCCGGATGCGGCCAGCCAGTAGCGCTGTGCCTGAGCCGCGCGGCGCGCTACACTCTGATTTTACCACATAGTTAAGCTGAGGATTGTCATGGCTGAGTTGCTGTTAGGGGTCAATATCGACCATATTGCCACGGTGCGTAACGCACGCGGCACAAACTACCCCGATCCGGTGCAGGCGGCCTTTGTCGCCGAGCAGGCGGGTGCGGAGGGCATCACCGTGCACCTGCGCGAGGATCGCCGCCACATCACCGATCGCGACGTGCGCATTCTACGCGACACCATCCAGACGCGCATGAATCTGGAGATGGCAGTCACTGATGAAATGGTCGGTATTGCCTGCGAAATCAAACCCCATTTCGTCTGCCTAGTGCCAGAGAAGCGCGAAGAGGTGACTACCGAAGGCGGCCTCGACGTCGCGGGTCAGCAGGACAAGATCAACGCGGCGGTGCAGCAGCTGAGCGACGCGGGCATTCTGGTTTCGCTGTTTATCGATTCGGATCATCGCCAGATTGAAGCGGCGGTGGCGGGCGGCGCGCCCTATATCGAGATTCACACCGGCGCCTACGCCGAAGCGGCGGAAGGACTGCCGCGGGAGGCCGAGTTGGCGCGCATCCGTCACGCCGCCGCCTTTGCCGCCAGTCTGGGCCTGAAGGTCAACGCCGGCCACGGCCTGACCTATCACAACGTGCAGCCGATCGCCGCGCTGCCAGAGATGCACGAGCTAAATATCGGCCACGCCATTACCGGCCGCGCGCTGTTCAGCGGCCTAGCCGATGCGGTAAAAGAGATGAGGCTGCTGATGTGGGAAGCGCGTCGCTAATGGCTATTATCGGACTAGGCACCGATATCGTCGAAATCGAGCGCATCGCCGGCGTGATTGAACGCTCCGGCGATCGCTTGGCGCGACGTGTGCTGAGCAAAGCCGAATGGCAGCAGTATCAGCGTTACCAGCAGCCGGTGCGCTTTCTAGCGAAACGCTTCGCCGTCAAAGAAGCGGCGGCGAAAGCCTTAGGCACCGGCATTCGCGGCGGGCTGGCGTTTAATCAGTTTGAAGTTTACAACGATGAACTCGGCAAGCCCCGCCTGCGCTTTTTCCACCACGCCGGCGAAGTGGCGGAAAAGCTGGGTATCCGGCAGGTGCATGTCACGCTGGCGGATGAGCATCACTACGCCACCGCCACGGTGATTATCGAAAACTAGTGGTGCAGCACCACAAACTTCTCCATTATACTTGCGTTCGCCCCTCAGTTTAGCTTTTTCACCAGCGCTTCGCTATGGCGGATATGGCTGGCGGCGCGCTCGGGATCGTTTTGCACTAGCGCCAAAAATAGCAGGTCGGTCAGCGCCAGCTGCGTGGTTGTCGACGAAATAGCGGCGTGGCGTGTGCTCTGCTTTCAGCCACGGTATAAGGGACAGTGGGTCGCAGTCTGCTGCAGACTGTTGGGCGTAAAGCCGGTAAAAGCCAGCACCTAGGCGCCTATCTGCGCGGCTTCCTGTGCTACCAAGGTGATCTCTTTGCGATCGCCGGTATAGGAGATCGCCAGTAGCATGTCGCCGGGCCGCATCGCTTGCACGCTGGCCAGCAGCGCATGAATATCCTGCTCCGCTACCGCGTTGATGCCGATTTTCATCAACTTCTAGGAAAAATCTTTCGCCACCAGCCCGGAGGCGTCGATGCCCACCAGCACAATGCGCTAGGCATTTTTTAGCAGGTGTAGCGTCTCGGTCAGCTTCTCTTCGCTGTTGATATTAAGCGTGGCGCTTATCGCGGAAAGCTTCTCGGTTAGCAGCTTTTCGCCCACGGTTTTCAGCGAGTCGTCGCTAATAATATGCTTGTGCACCGTAATGGCGGCGCGATACGCAAGCGACTTGCTCAGCGCCAGCTTAAGGGCGGGAAATCCCTTATAGCCCAGCTTCTGCGCGAATTTTACCACGCTCGACTGGCTGACGCCAGACTTCTTCCGCCAGCTTCTGCGAGCTAAGATGGTGCCCGCGATAGGGCTGAGACAACAAAAAATCCGCCAGCCGCCGCTCGTTTAGCGCCAGACACGGATAGAGCTGACGAATGCGCAGCAATGAGCTCATGTCGGGTCCTCGTTGTAAGTATTCTGCCGCAAGATGCATATATCCGCTGAAGAATAAACTATTTATCTGGCATTGTTGTCCCTAGAATTAAAAATAGCCGTCGTCGCCGCTGCCGTGGTTGATGCTACAATAAGTAATCATAGGGCGAACAAAAGAGAAATGAGCGTTTTTTGACCAATGGTGTACAACGTCGCGCGGTGTTTTCCGACTTGGATGGTACGTTGCATCAGCAGGATATGTTCGGCACCTTTATGCGCTATTTGCTATGGTGTCAACCGTTCAACCTGTTGCTGGCGGTGGTGGGGCTGGGCTTTCTGATCAAAGGGCACGCTGCGCGCTGGCCAATGAGTCTGCTACTCTGGTCAATCACCTTTGGCCGCTCGGAGCGCGCGCTGCGCCAGCGCGTCGCGGCCTTTGCGTAGTGGTTTCGCCAGCGCGGCTTGCAGAAGTTGCTGATGGAGCAGGTTTACTACGATTCGGCGTTCCTCCCATGCGTGAAGCTGATCGCCAGCCAGATGCAGCGCGCATTTGGCGGCCGCGTGCTGGCAATGCGCTGCCTCGGCCATGAAAAAAAAGTGGTGCAGATCGCTGGCGCGTCACGCCGCGCGGCGAACTTCAGCAGCTGGAGTAGGGTTTCATCTTCGAATCTGTGCGTGGGATCGCTATAATGCGCCGCTTTGCTGCTGCCGGGAGTGCGCCTGCGTGAATCAATCTCAAGACGAATACTGGATGTATCATGCGCTGAAGCTGGCGCGTATCGCCTGGGAACAGGGCGAAGTGCCGGTCGGTGCAGTACTGGTGCAGGGCGATCGCGCAATCGGCGAAGGGTGGAACCGGCCCATCGGCCAGCACGATCCCACCGCGCACGCCGAGATAATGGCGCTGCGTCAGGGCGGCAAGGTGCTGGAAAACTATCGCCTACTGGAAACAACGCTCTACGTGACGTTGGAGCCGTGCGTGATGTGCTCCGGCGCGATAGTGCACAGCCGCATCGCGCGGCTGGTGTACGGCGCCAGCGATGAGAAGGCCGGCGCTGCGGGATTTCTGATGGATATACTGAACCATCAGGTTGCGTTGCAGAGCGGCGTGCTGGCGGAGGAGTGCGCGGCGATGCTGAACGACTTTTTCCGCATGCGCCGCGAGCAGAAAAAAGCGCTGCGTCAAGCGTAGCGCGGTGGCGGTTGACGACACCCCGACCTTAATTCATCGCGATTTCCAGCGCGACCGTCGGATAGCCGCTGCCCAGCTCCGCTTCTAGCGCGGACCGCTGCGCCAACCTTTTCTCCTGCTCCTGCAAATAGCCCACTAGGCTTAGCTGATACTTACGGATATTCTCGACATAGTTATAGACTTCATGGCCACGCGCATAGCCGTAAGTGGTCTGCGCGTAGTAGCGCTTCTGACTCAGCATCGGCAGCCGCAGCTTCACGTCGGCCCAGCAGTCGGGATTGCCGCCCTGTTTCGCAGTGAGCCTGCATGCGTCCAGCATATGGGCGTAGCCTATGTTATAAGCCGCCAGCGCAAACCAGATGCGTTCTTCCTCGGGAATGGTGGCGGGCACTTTTTTCATCATGCGTTGCAGATAGAGACTGCCGTCGCGAATGCTTTGCTCGGTGTCGGTGCGATCGTCGACGTTGACGCTGTCGGCGGTATTACGCGTCAGCATCATTATGCCACGCACGCCGGTAGAAGAGGTCGCCAGCGGATTCCAGTGCGACTCCTGATAGGAGATCGACGCCAGAAGCAGCCAGTCGATGCTGGAGGAGTATTTCTCAAACAGCGGTCTGTGATCTCCAGCAGCGTAACGTCGATAGCGTGTAAAAAGGTGCGGGTATCGACATAGTCGAAGGCGCCGACGTGGCCGAGATATTTCTCCTCCAGACGCGCCATCGTGCCTTCTTTACCCATGGAGTTGAAGAAGTCGAGCGTAGTGGCGTTAAGGCTGCCGTCGTCGCTGTGCGGCACATACCAAGTGACCGGCTTTTCATCGGTAACATCGAACGCTATCGCCAGCTGCAGGTGAATGCGCTGTAGCAGAGCGATAGTGATGGAGTCGCCGATGGTGTGTAGTCGAGCTTGCCGTCGGCAACCGCTTCCAGCAGTGCTTTCGGCGTCTGATCGCTGGCGATCACCTAATTAAGGTCGGGATACTGCTTATCGCGCGCCGTTTTCAGCGACGAAAAATACGCGGAGCCGGAAGCGACTCTCAGCTCACCTTTCAGGTCGCCGAGATTCTTAGGGCGCGGCTTATCGCGCGATAGACCAGCTGCTGGGAGACGGAGTAGTAGCTCGGCACGGTTTTATAGCGCGTCAGCCTCTCATCGTTGTAGATCAGGCCTGCCGCCAGCAGGTCTGCCTTGCCGTCATCCAGATCGTCAAACAGATCGCTGAGGTTGGGGCGTGCCGTCACCTTAAGCCTGACGCCTAGATAGTCGGCAAAGCGTTTCGCCAGCTCGTAGTCCATACCGGCTGGGACTTTGTTGATAGTGTAGTAAGTCAGCGGGGAATTGATGGTACTGATACGCAGCACTCCCCGTGATTTTATCTGCGAAATCGCATCCTGTTCGTTGCCGTACCACGGGATAGATGGCCATAACACCATCGCCAGAAGCACCGTGACGAGACCGATAAACAGATAGTTTAATTTTAGGCGTTTCAAATAGTTGTCTCTCGCTGGCTCTAAGGCCTCTGTCTTTTAAAGACAGTATGAACTCCCAGAGCGAGGGGCATTCTGCGCAACTCGGCAGCGTAGAGCAACTTATATAGCAGGTTTTTCGCAAAATTCAGGCTATTTCGCAGCCAGAGAAATGAAATTATGCGCAAACAGTTTCGTCGAGTGGGGTGTTTCTCTATAATACCGTCCGTTTTCTGCTGTTGTGCCCCTTGAAGCGTCGCCCGGCGCTCTAACAAGAGATTAAATGATGGAAATTCTGCGTGGTTCGCCTGCACTGTCGGCATTTCGTGTAAACAAATTGCTGACCCGCTTTCAGGACGCTCACCTACCGGTGAGTGACATTTACGCCGAGTACGTCCATTTTGCCGATGTCAGCGCACCGCTGAACCCTGATGAAAAAGCGCGCCTGCTGCGCCTGCTGAAGTACGGTCCTTCTCTCGCCGAACATGCGCTGCAAGGCCGCCTGTTTCTGGTGACGCCGCGTCCCGGCACCATTTCGCCTTGGTCTTCTAAAGCGACTGATATCGCGCACAACTGCGATCTGCCGCAGGTATGTCGTCTGGAGCGCGGTCTGGCGTTCTACGTGCAGGCGCCGCAGCTAACGGAAGCGCAGTGGCAGACGCTGCAGGCGCTGCTGCACGACCGCATGATGGAGACCGTATTCAGCGATCTGCCGCAGGCGGAAGCGCTGTTTGCCCATCATCAGCCGCAGCCGCTGAAGAGTGTCGAAGTGCTGAACAACGGGCGTCAGGCGCTGGAAGAGACGAACCGCAACTTGGGTCTAGCGCTGGCGGACGATGAAATCGACTACCTGCTGGAAGCGTTCCAGCGTCTTGGGCGCAACCCGAACGACATCGAACTCTATATGTTCGCGCAGGCCAACTCTGAGCACTGCCGCCATAAAATTTTCAACGCAGACTGGATTATCGACAGCGAAAAACAGCCGAAGTCGCTGTTTAAAATGATCAAGAACACTTTCGAAACCACGCCGGATTATGTGCTGTCAGCCTATAAAGACAACGCCGCGGTGATGGAAGGATCGGAAGTGGGACGTTTCTTCGCAGACGCGCAAAAAGGGGAGTATGAGTACCATCAGGAAGCGGCGCATATCCTGATGAAGGTTGAAACGCATAACCACCCTACGGCGATCTCGCCGTGGCCAGGCGCCGCGACCGGCTCTGGTGGTGAGATTCGCGATGAAGGTGCCACCGGGCGCGGCGCGAAACCGAAAGCGGGCTTGGTAGGCTTCTCGGTTTCTAACCTGCGTATTCCCAGCTTCGAGCAGCCCTGGGAAGAGAACTTCGGCAAGCCGGATAGTATCGTCAGCGCGCTGGATATCATGACCGAAGGTCCGCTGGGCAGCGCGGCGTTTAATAACGAATTCGGGCGTCCGGCGCTGAACGGCTACTTCCGCACCTATGAAGAGCAGGTCAACAGCCATAACGGCGTCGAACTGCGTGGCTACCACAAGCCGATCATGCTGGCGGGTGGCATCGGCAACATCCACGCTTATCACGTGCAGAAAGGCGAAATCACCGTCGGCGCGAAGCTGATCGTACTGGGCGGCCCGGCGATGAATATCGGTCTAGGCGGCGGCGCGGCCTCTTCAATGGCGTCCGGCCAGTCCGATGCAGATCTCGATTTCGCCTCGGTGCAGCGCGACAACCCGGAAATGGAGCGTCGCTGCCAAGAAGTGATCGACCGCTGTTGGCAGATGGGTGAAGAGAATCCGATTCTCTTTATCCACGATGTGGGCGCTGGCGGTCTTTCCAATGCCCTGCCGGAGCTGGTGATCGACGGCGGTCGCGGCGGCCGTTTCAACCTGCGCGACATCTTCAGCGATGAGCCGGGCATGAGTCCGCTGGAAGTCTGGTGCAACGAGTCGCAGGAGCGTTACGTGCTGGCGGTGGCGCCGGAGAAGCTGGCGCAGTTCGATGCGCTGTGTCAGCGCGAGCGCGCCCCTTACGCTGTCATCGGCGAAGCGACCGAAGAACAGCATCTGAGTCTGAGCGACAGCTATTTCGACAACACGCCGATCGATATGCCGCTCGACGTGCTGCTGGGCAAAACGCCGAAGATGACGCGCGCCGTCGCCACGCAGCAGGCCAAAGGCGAGCCGCTGCTGTGCGACACCATTACCCTGAGCGACGCGGTGAACCGCGTGCTGCATCTGCCGACCGTGGCGGAGAAAACCTTCCTCGTTACCATTGGCGACCGTAGCGTGACCGGTATGGTGGCGCGCGATCAGATGGTCGGTCCGTGGCAGATCCCGGTGGCGAACTGTGCGGTCACCACCGCCAGCCTCGACAGCTATTACGGCGAAGCGTTTGCGCTGGGCGAACGCGCGCCGGTTGCGCTGCTCGACTTCGCCGCCTCCGGCCGCTTGGCGGTGGGCGAAGCGCTGACCAACATTGCGGCGACGCAGATTGGCGATCTCAAACGCGTTAAACTCTCCGCTAACTGGATGGCCGCCGCCGGTCATCCGGGCGAAGACGCCGGCCTGTACGAAGCGGTCAAGGCGGTGGGCGAAGAGCTTTGCCCGACGCTGGGCATCACCATTCCAGTGGGTAAAGACTCTATGTCGATGAAAACCCGCTGGCAGGAGGGCATCGAGCAGCGCGAAATGATCGCGCCGCTGTCGCTAGTGATTACCGCCTTCGCCCGCGTGGAAGATGTGCGGCGCACCGTGACGCCGCAGCTGCAGGCGGACGGCGACAACCTGCTGCTGCTGATTGACCTCGGTAACGGCGCTAACACGCTGGGTGCCACCGCGCTCTCACAGGTTTATCGTCAGCTGGGCGACAAGCCGGCCGACGTGCGCGACGCGCAGCAGCTAGCAGGATTCTTTAATGCGATCCAGGCGCTGGTGGCGCAGCAGAAGCTGCTGGCTTACCACGACCGCTCAGACGGCGGTCTGCTGGTGACGCTGGCGGAAATGGCTTTTACCGGCTACTGCGGCATCGACGTCGACATCGCCGCGCTGGGCAGCGACGTGCTGGCCGCGCTCTTTACCGAAGAACTGGGTGCGGTGATCCAAATCCACGCGCAAGATGGCGATGCGGTGGAGCAGGTGCTGGCGGAGCAGGGCCTGGCCGGATGCAGCCATGTGCTGGGCAGCGCGCAGCGCGGCGACCGTTTCGTTATTCGCTCCGGCGACAGCGTGGTCTACAGCGAAAGCCGCACCAAGCTGCGTACTTGGTGGGGCGAAACCAGCTGGCAGATGCAGCGCCTGCGCGATAACCCGATCTGCGCCGATCAAGAGCATGAAGCGCGTAAAGACGACAATGATCCGGGCCTCAACGTCCATCTCACCTTCCAGCCGGAAGAAGATGTGGCGGCGCCGATGATTGCCACCGGCGCGCGTCCGCGCGTCGCGGTGCTACGCGAGCAGGGTGTTAACTCCCATGTCGAAATGGCGGCCGCTTTCCACCGCGCGGGCTTCACGGCGGTTGACGTGCATATGAGCGATCTGCTTGCGGGACGCCGCGGTCTGGAGGAGTTCCAAGTGCTGGTGGCGTGCGGCGGGTTCTCCTACGGCGACGTGCTGAGCGCTGGCGAAGGCTGGGCGAAATCGATTCTGTTCAACAACCGCGTGCGCGATGCGTTCGAAAACTTCTTCCATCGTCCGCAGACGCTGGCGCTGGGCGTCTGCAACGGCTGTCAGATGATGTCGAACCTGCGCGAACTGATCTTGGGCAGCGAACTCTGGCCACGTTTTGTACGCAATCAGTCCGAGCGCTTCGAAGCGCGCTTCAGCTTGGTGAAAGTGGACGCCAGTCCGTCGCTGCTGCTGGACGGCATGGCGGGCTCGCATATGCCGATTGCGGTCTCTCACGGCGAAGGCTTTGTTGAAGTGCGCGACGGCGCGCATCTGGCAGTGCTAGAGGCGAAAGGGCTGGTGGCGCTGCGCTTTGTCGACAACTACGGCAAGGTGACGGAAACCTATCCAGCTAACCCAAATTGCTCGCCTAACGGCATTACGGCGGTAACCAACGAAAGCGGACGCGTTACCATTATGATGCCGCATCCAGAGCGCGTGTTTCGCACGGTGAGCAACTCTTGGCACCCGACCGAGTGGGGCGAAGACAGTCCGTGGATGCGTATTTTCCGCAACGCGCGTAAGCAGCTGGGCTAATTCCAGCAGCGTAAAAAGGAGACAGCGCTCTCTTTTTTTATGGGTATTGGGAAATAGCAACAGAGGAACTATATATTTGTCGCTAAAAGGTGGCATTTATCCTACTGATTTATATTGCTTAAATAAAAGAGGCGTTGAGTCGTTAGGTTTTGACGACATATTCAGAAGCGTCGCGGGCGCCAGCGGCTCAGACAGGCGCGCCAATATTAGCAGCTATCTGAAAAAGAAAGTATTTATCTGTTGGCTCGAAGTTTGCCAATATCAATTCGTGGCTCATTCTCCTGTTTATGATTGCCCCACCCTGCGGTAGAGTTCATAAAAATTGAATGACGCACCAAACTAAGCCTGCCGTCTACCCACCGATAATCGTTTGCTTTGCAACGTTATCAAACATCGGACGCACCGTTGAGTAAGGCTCCACCTCTTTTCAGGCGATGCTGCGGCTTCGCTCTCACGGCAGGCCGAAAGATCTGCCGTTTTCATTTCCGCTCTATCTTCCGCAGGCGGACTTCGCTAGCATCCTCGCAGCGTTTATTTAAGGAAGCGACCGTGTGAGAAGATGGCGTTTATTTCCCCGTTCGTTGCGTCGGCTGGTGCTGATGGCTTTTTTGCTGGTGCTGCCGCTACTGGTGCTGGCATGGCAGGCTTGGGAAAACCTGTCAGCGTTAAGTAATCAGGCGGCCGATACCAGCCGCAATACCTTTACCGACGTGCAGCGCAGCGAAGCGATAGCGCGTACCGCGCTGGAGCTGGAGCGCAGCTATCGGCAATATTGTGTGCTGGGCGACGCCACGCTGGCGCGCCTGTACCAGACTCAGCGCGCGCTACAGTCAGATCCTCAATTCTCACGCCTTAAATCTGCCCGCGCTGGCAGCTCTCCAGACGCTGCGTGCCACCCTGCCACAGCTGACCGATTTACAATGCGACAACGGCAATCCTGTGGCTGCGGCTTCGCAGGCGCTGTAACGCTTTTCCGCCGATAACGCTCAGCTCGTGCAGGAGACGCGCGAGGTGGTCTTTGCGCGCGGGCTGCAGCTGCAGCGCGAAATCGCCGATCGCGGCCAGTTTTTCGGCTGGCAGGCGCTGACGCTGTTTATCGTCATCCTAGCGCTGGTACTGCTCTTCTTTACGCGCATGATTGTCATACCGGTAAAAAGCGTGGAATGCATGATTAACCGGCTCGGCGAAGGGCAAAAGCTAGGCGCGAGCGTGGCGTTCCGCGGCCCGCGCGAGCTGCGTTCGCTTGGCTGGAGACACAGCGCCATAAGTTTCTGCGTCATCTGTCGCACGAGCTGAAAACGCCGCTCGCCAGCATGCGCGAAGGGACCGAACTACTGGCGGACGAAGTGGTGGGCACGCTTAACAGCGAGCAAAAAGAGGTGGTGGCGATCCTAGACAGCAACAGCCGTCATCTGCAGCGCCTGATTGAGCAGCTACTCGATTATAACCGTAAGCTGGCGGAAGGTCCGACGACGCTGGAAACGGTCGATATCGTCGAGCTAGTGGATATAGTGGTGAGCGCGCACGCGCTGCCAGCGCGCGCTAAGCTGATGCATGTGCACTACGAGCTGGGGGCGACGCGCTGCCTTGCCGAGCCGATACTGCTGATGCGCGCTCTTGATAACTTATATTCGAACGCCGTGAACTACGGCGCCGAATCCGGTAGCATCTGGCTACGTAGTCAACAGCAGGCCGACAAGGTGTGGATTGAAGTCGCCAATAGCGGCACGTCGATCCCGACGAAAGAGCGGGAAATGATATTTGAGCCTTTTTTCCAGGGCAGTCAGCAGCGCAAAGGGCCGGTAAAAGGCAGCGGGCTGGGGCTGAGCATCGCTAAAGATTGTCTGCGTCGCATCCAGGGTGATCTGCAGCTAATCGACAGCAAAGACGCCGACGTTTGTTTTCGTATCGTACTGAATCACACAGCCAGGAATTCTTAGCAGATGAAGATCGTCTTCGCTTCGCTTTTTACAGCACTGCTAAGCCTGTCGTTCAGCGGCGGTAGCGCCTCGCCGGCCGCGTCGACCGCGCATCGCGACGCTATTGTCCCCGAGCAAGAGGTCAGGTTGCCCGATTATCTGGCGACGGAGTGCGGCAACGTCTGGCGCAATGAAAGCGCGGCGGCAACCCCCAATCCGCTTTACTGCCTGCGCGCCATTGATTGCGCCGAACGGCTGTCGCCAGCAGAGGCATGTGCCGAAGCGCATCGCTGGCTAGTAGAAGGCTGGGCGCACGCCTTCAAAAACGGCATTTTAATGGCCAACGGCAACGTGACGCCGCTGGAACGACGCGACTACGTCGAGGCGCTAGATGAGTACAGCGGTCGTTTTCCCGACGTGGTGCGTCCGCTGATTCAGCTATGGCGCAGCAATCAGATCGCACAGCTCGATCCCAAGACACTGAATGACACCCAGCATAAGCCTAGAGCGCCTGACCAATATCGAACGTCAGTTCTCTTCCCGCAAAACGCTGGACGTCACGGAGAGCGATCATGCGCCGAACACGTCGCCGTATGAGGAGCCATGATGCCGAGACAATCCGCACGTTTGCTGCTGGTCGATGACGATCCCAGCCTGCTGGAGCTTCTGGGCATGCGTCTCAGCAGCGAAGGCTATCAAGTGATCACCGCCGCTAGCGGCCCGGAGGCGCTGCATCTGCTGCAAAAAGAGAAGATCGATCTGGCGATCAGCGATTTGCGCATGGATGCGATAGATGGGCTGGCGCTGTTCGGCGAAATACAGAAACGTAATCCCGGCCTGCCGGTGATTATTCTGACGGCGCACGGCTCGATCCCCGACGCCGTCTCGGCCACGCAGCAGGGCGTCTTCAGCTTTCTTACTAAGCCGGTGGATCGCGACGCACTCTATAAAGCGATCAGCGACGCGCTGGCGCAGCGCGCCCCGGTCAGCGACGACCGCTGGCGGGAGGCGATCGTTACCCGCAGCCTCGCGATGCTGCGGCTGCTAGAGCAGGCGCATATGGTGTCACAGTCCGACGTCAGCGTGCTGATCAATGGGCAGAGCGGCAGCGGTAAAGAGGTGCTGGCGCAGGCTATCCACGCTGCCAGCCCCCGCGCGGCAAAGCCGTTTGTCGCCATTAACTGCGGTGCACTGCCGAAACAGCTGCTGGAGTCGGAGTTGTTCGGCCACGACAGAGGCGCCTTCACTGGCGCGGTAAGCGCGCGCGAAGGGCTGTTTCAGGCGGCAGAAGGGGGCACCCTTTTCTTGGACGAGATAGTTCTTGGACGAGATAGGCGATATGCCGCCGTCGCTACAGGTAAAATTGCTGCGCGTATTGCAGGAGCGCAAGATTCGCCCGCTCGGCAGCAATCATAATATCGATATAGACGTGCGCATTATCTCCGCCACGCATCGCGATTTGCCAAAGGCAATGCAGAAGAAAGAGTTTCGCGAGGATCTTTTGAACGTGATCGAACAGTGCGTGGCGCTGACCTCATCGCCGGTGATTAGCGATGCGCTGGTCGAGCAGGCACTGAGCGGTGAAAGCAGCGTATTGCTGACCTTTGTCGAGGCGCGAAACCAGTTTGAGCTTAACTATCTGCGTAAGCTGCTGCAGATGACGAGAGGCAACGTCACCCATGCCGCACGCTTGGCCGGGCGCCATCGCACCGAGTTTTATAAGCTGCTCTCCCGACATGAACTAGACGCCAGCGATTTTAAAGAGTAGCTTTCTGGCGCGGAGAAGCGCCTGAGAGCTCTAAAGATGCCGCTGAGGGCAGGGCACGTAGCAGAGAAAGTTCCGATAGCCTGAGGTGGCGGATATATACTTACAGCACCCCATCCGGCCACGGAGGGAATGAGAAAAGGTTCTGACATGAAAAAGATTGATGCGATTATCAAACCGTTCAAACTCGATGATGTGCGCGAAGCTCTGGCTGAAGTCGGCATCACCGGGATGACGGTCTCTGAAGTGAAAGGCTTTGGCCGTCAGAAAGGACACACCGAGCTTTATCGCGGCGCGGAGTATATGGTCGACTTTCTGCCAAAGGTGAAAATCGAGATAGTGGTGGGCGACGATATCGCCGACACCTGCGTGGAAACCATTATAAAAACTGCGCAGACCGGTAAAATCGGCGACGGTAAGATTTTTGTTCTCGACGTTTCGCGCGTGGTGCGTATTCGTACCGGCGAAGAGGATGAAGAGGCGATTTAATGCCGGAAACATGCGGGTTTTGTCTGTTAGCCAAGCGCCAGCGCGGGTGATATAGCCCGATCGCAAAGACGCGAAATACGGCATCCTTGCCAGCTCGGCCCGTGCCTTCCATGGCGCGGGACGCTTTGCTCTGTCCATATCATCTGCTTGCGGGCTTTATGTGCCGTCAGCAGCCGGTTTCTGAAGAGGCATTAAAGCCCTTTATGCGGACCAAACACTTCATAGTAAATTCGTGCGGCCTCTACGCCCGCGTCGCGCAGAACTGCAAAGGCTACCGGTCCGCACAGCCAGAACTACGTGCGCGCGTCCTGCAGCCGCGCGGATTCGCTGGCTAGATCTAGATCCATCGTGCCCTCGGTATCGAAACGGCCTGCATCGGCGGCTTCCGGCACTCCACCAGACGGTTTCTCAAAATCGCGCAGGCGAGCGCCGGTTTGCGCGGCTTCATCGGCAAATGCGTGCTGATCGCCGTTTTCCGCCGTGTGCAGTTAGGTGATCAGGGCGGCATGCTGCTGCTCGGCCAGCGTTAGCGTGACACCCACGCCCACCGAGATCAGCGCCATCGGCATATCGGTCGCGACATCCACAAAGACGTCGCCGTGCGGCGCAGTTAGCTTCAGCACATCGCCCACCTGCGCTTTCTCATGCAGCCAGCCGGAAAGGCTGCCCTGCGCGTCGTGCTTCACCGCGATGCAGTAAGTTTTGCCGTTACTGGTGTGGGTCAGGGAGTATTGGCGATTTTGCTGAAAGGCGAATTCGGCAGGATGCAGCTGTACGGTCAGATACTGGCTTGGTTTAAACACCGCCAACGGGCCTCCATCCACCGGTGTCAGGGTAAGGCTCTTGATCACCGCGCTCTGCGCCTCGATGGCGCTGATGCGGAAGGGGCACGTGCCGCGCCAGCTGCCTTGTTGCCGTTCGGTTTCCTGATAAATCAACACATCCGCTAGCACTTCCTCGCCCGGATTCAGCAGCTCTTCAATCGTCGCCAGCAGGTTCTCGCCGATAATGGCGTGTTTCGGCTTAATCAGCAGGCTGGTATGTTTCTGCACGATTTTTTCAATAACCGGCAGCAACGCCGCCAGATTATCGAGATTAACGCCATAAACGCAGATGGCGTTGAACAAGGCTTCACGCTGATCGCCGTTGCGCTGCTTGTTCATATTGAACACGTTTTTCAGTTCGGGATGTTGCGACAGCATGCGGTTATAGAAATGCGCGGTAAGCTTCGGCCCGACGGCGGCAACGGCGGGAAGCGCCGATTTCACGGTAGCGATGGTTTGAGCGTCAAGCATAAAGTATCCACAAGTTGCCTAAAGTTTTATTCTAAATGCATGTTATAATCGTACATTAGAGGTTATAAATAACCCTTTCTGTTCTATGCTTGGGATATCCCAGCGGCAAGTTTTAGGTACAAATTGAAAAAATCTGTCTCGCAACCTGAGCAAAAATCGTGGTAGAGCAGCGGAGCGGAAAAGCGTAAAAATCCTGTTTCAGCGGCGAGCCAATCGTTTGCGTGCCTGAGTAAATTAGTTCTACCGTCTCTTGGCAAAACGGTTTACACTGTTGGCCTTTGCTCCTTAAGGGAGCCTAAACTGCCGTTAAAAAGTTAGTTGAGTCAGGAGATGCGGATGTTGTTAAAGCGTGAAATAAATATTGCCGATTATGATGCCGAGTTGTGGCAGGCGATGGAGCAAGAGAAAGTGCGTCAGGAAGAGCACATCGAACTGATTGCTTCTGAAAACTACACCAGCCCACTTGTAATGCAGGCGCAAGGTTCGCAGCTCACCAATAAATACGCGGAAGGGTATCCGGGAAAACGCTACTACGGCGGTTGTGAATATGTTGATATCGTTGAGCAGCTGGCGATCGATCGCGCGAAAGCGCTGTTTGGCGCCGACTACGCCAACGTGCAGCCGCACTCCGGCTCGCAGGCCAATTTCGCCGTGTACACCGCGCTACTGCAGCCGGGCGATACCATTCTGGGTATGAACTTGGCGCACGGCGGTCACCTGACTCACGGTTCGCCGGTCAACCTCTCCGGCAAGCTTTACAACGTCGTGCCTTACGGCATCGATGAGAGTGGCAAAATCAACTATGACGAACTGGCTAAGCTGACGAAAACTCATCAGCCGAAAATGATTGTCGGCGGTTTCTCAGCCTATTCCGGCGTCTGCGACTGGGCGAAAATGCGTGAAATCGCTGACAGCGTCGGCGCTTACCTGTTCGTCGATATGGCGCACGTAGCGGGCCTGATCGCCGCTGACGTCTACCCTAACCCGGTGCCGCACGCGCATATCGTCACCTCGACCACCCATAAAACCTTGGCGGGTCCGCGCGGCGGACTGATCTTGGCGAAAGGCGGCGACGAAGATCTCTACAAGAAACTCAATTCCGCCGTCTTCCCAGGTGGACAGGGCGGTCCACTGATGCACGTTATCGCCGGTAAAGCGGTGGCGTTTAAAGAGGCGATGGAACGAAACTTTAAAACCTACCAGCAGCAGGTGGCGAAGAACGCTAAAGCGATGGTAGAAGTGCTGATCGAACGTGGCTACGACATCGTGTCGGGCGGAACTCATAACCATCTGTTCCTGATCGATCTGGTGAGCAAAAACCTGACCGGTAAAGAAGCGGACGCCGCGCTGGGCCGCGCCAATATCACCGTCAACAAAAACAGCGTGCCGAACGATCCGAAAAGCCCGTTCGTCACCTCTGGCGTGCGTATTGGTACGCCTGCCGTTACCCGTCGCGGCTTTAAAGAAGCGGAAGTGCGCGATCTGGCTGGCTGGATCGCCGACGTACTGGACAACGTTAACGACGAAGCGACTATCGAACGCATCAAGCAGAAAGTGCTGGACGTCTGCGCACGTTTGCCGGTTTACGCCTAAGCGTTTGTCGATGTGACCGCGATAAAGGATGGTCTTGGCCATCCTTTTTTATTGTCGTTTTTACGTTAAAGTAGCGCGCAATTCTCTTTATGGACGTTTACCGGGGAAGGTAGAATGGCGATCGGCTCGGCAAAATGGCTTGGTCTTGGCTATTTCACTTACTTTTTTGCTATAGCATCTATCTGCCTTTCTGGGGCGTCTGGCTAAAAGTCATCTGCCTCGACACAGAAAAATCGGGCTGCGGCGGCTGCGGCATGATGGCGCGCTTTATGGGCAGCCTTCTGATCGCTTGCAGGTGAAGCATCCTGCGCAGCTGATCAACGCGCTGCGGCTGCTGGCGCTGATGACTTGCTTGTTAGCTGCCGTCTACTGGGTCGGGCAGCAGTGGCTGTGGCTGCTGTTGGTCATTGTGAGCTTTAACCTCTTCTTCTCGCAGCTGGTGCCGCTCAGCAATGCGCTAGCCGC
Organism: Type-B symbiont of Plautia stali; assembly: GCA_001485295.1. GTDB lineage: Bacteria > Pseudomonadota > Gammaproteobacteria > Enterobacterales > Enterobacteriaceae > Pantoea. Next base: position 56,628 of record BBOA01000009.1, on the reverse strand, counting down.
CACTTGGACGCAGCAGATTGAACTGAAGTACGGTCCATTGTGGCTATAGGGCTCGCTGATATTCGTCATCAGCTCGGTGCTGGCTGGTCTACTGGTCTACTGGTCTACTGGTCGTCGCAGGCGACCTTGGCGCTGCTCTCGGTCGGTCTTGTGGCGCTGCTAGGCGGGTATAGGCCGCAGTGCTGGATCAGCGCCTGTAGATTGAGTTCGTCGCAGAGCGCCTTTTCTATTTTCATCATCTTCAGCTGCTGGCGCAGCGGTGCGGCAAAATGGTCGCATACGAAAGATTCCGACAAACGCAGCCCCGCACCACAGCCAGTGCAGCAGGTAGAGTCGCCGATCTAGCTCGGTGCCGTGAATGCGAAAGCTGCCGTCCACCATCTGATGTAGTTCCAGCTGGTGATAGCACTGTATCTCCTCCCCGACATCTTCGATATCCTGTCAGGCGACGACAGCGTCAACCCCGTTCAACTGACAGAGTTTTTCAAGCGTGAGTGCGAGCGTGGGTGAGTATAACTACAGCAGATAGCAACGGCGCTGTGATCGGGTGCAGAGAGTGGTGCCGAAGTGGTGCCGAAGAGGGAGCAAAACTCATCAGTCTAGATTTCAGCGGTCCAGTACTGCGTTAAGAATAGCCAATGGCGAAAAAGCCCGCAGCTTTGATCTGGTTTTTTTTGCAATGCTTCAGCATGGGTAACAATTTTTTGTTACTTATAGGCGCTTTTAATGATGTAACTTTATAACATTATGAATGAGAGGCATTCTTTTAACGCTACTGCTGCTGACAAGCGCGGCCAGCTCTACCCATCCGCACAGCTTTATTGACATGAAAACCGCGCTGCTTGCTGACGGTGACACTTTTACCGGACTAAAAATGACCTAGACGATGGACGAGATTACCTCAGCCGATCTGCTTTATGACGCCGGCGACGCGAAGCCAGGCAGCGACACGTGGAAAAAGCTGGCAGCGGAAGCGATGGCGAACGTGCTTGGCCAGCACTACTTTTCTGAGGTGTGGCACAACGTCCAGCGCGTTGAATTTCTCTGTCTGCCAAAAACCTACGGTCTGTCGCGCAGCGGCCACAAAGTGGTGCTGGAATTTACCCTGTCGCTGGCGGAGCCGCCGTAGTTAGCGGGCCAGCGCTTCGAGATCCTGACCTTCGATCCCACCTATTTCGTCGATATGATCTATGAAAATGACCGTGCGCTCAGCCTGCCGTCCGAGCTACAGACACGCTGTCAGTTTGCGCTGCAGACGCCGAAGCCGGACGATAATCTGAAGCAGTATGCGCTGTCGCTGGATAAGGTCGATGCGCTTCCCTAGCAGATGGATCTAGGGCGACAGTTTACGAAAAAGGTAACGTTGACAACATGTCACTGATGCTTTCCGCTTCCCGCGCGCGGGCGCGTCTGGCCGTCGTGCTAGCGGCAGCCGCCTTTGCGTTGTGGCAGCACTGGCCGCAGATACTGCTGCAAAGCGTGATCTAGCAGAAAAGGCTGTATCAGCAAATGACTCAGCTGCTGCAACAGGTCAAATCCGATCCCAGTCGGGCAGGCGCGATGCTGATGCTGTTTAGCCTGATCTATGACGTTTTGCATGCGCTGGGGCCGGGTTACGCAAAGTGGTGATCGCCACCTTTCTCGCGAGGCATCCGACAGGTCTGAAGATGGCGCTAAAGCTGACGCTGCTGAAAGGCAGCGTGGCGATCGGGCTAGTGACCCTTATGCTGGTGATGGGGCTGGGCCTGTGGATCGGCGCGTGGGCGATAAAGGGTCTGTGGCGGCCGTGCGCGCCCGTGAAATTCCATCGTCTGAGCGCTGCCCATCAGCACGACGCGCACTGCGGCTGCGGATATGCCCATGTGCCGAGCGCGCAGCAGGTCGCCAGCGCGGTCAGCGTTAAAACGCAGCTTCTGCTGGTCGCGTCGATGGGGCTGCGCCTTGTTCGGGCGCCATCATGATGCTGCTATTTTCGCGCGTCATTGGCGTCTATCTATGGGGCGTGTTATCGGCCGCGGCGATGGCACTGACCATTTCCGCTGTCGGCCTGCTGGCGCAGCGGCGTCCACGACGGTGATGGAATGCCCCTGCTAGCACTAATCGGCGGCACGCTGCTGGTTACGGTAATTCTGGCTTATGGCAAAGCGCCGCGCCTGGCATCGGCGGTGGCCTGAGGGCCTTTACCTGAACCATGAGTTCGATGAAATAAAGTATTATTTTTCGCCTTAGCTTAGTTCCGCTTTGCTTGTCTTACATTTTGCGCTGCGTTAATCGCACTATATTATTGCGGATAGTGGTGAAAATAGTTTTCTCGTCTATGCTAAATAACATAACCGGATCTTATGTCCCTTTAATAATACTGCTTATTTAACGTTGTCTGTTGCGAGGAGAACTAGCATGTATGAAACTCGGATTAATAATGGTACAACAGAAACCATTACTGAAATGCACGCAGGATTACCGTTAAAACGTATTTCTTGGAGCGCAGTATTCGTTGGGGTAATTGGCGCGCTGATTGTACATATTTTACTAACGCTGCTCGGCACGGCTATCGGCGCCACTACGGTGGACCCACAGCAGGAGCAAAATCCGCTGCAGCATCTCGGCATCGGCGCCCTGATCTGGACCGGCGTGAGCATGTTAATCGCGATGACGGTGGGCAGCTATCTGGCTGGCCGGCTAGCGCAGCACGAAGGCGCACTGCACGGTCTGCTAATGTTCGGTCTGAGCACCTTATTTACTATCTGGCTGGCGGTCTCTTTAGCCAGCAACCTGATCGGCGGCGCGTTCAATATTATTATTGGCGCGGGTTTCCATGCAGTAGGCAGTGGTATTTCCGCCGCGGCGCAGACAGCCACCGATTATGGCAGACATAAGCTGCAGGAAAATAATATCAATCTAGACGATCTGCAAAATGAATTGCAGAATATGCTGCGCCGAACCGGCAAACCTGAATTGCAACCGGAAAATTTACAGCAGGATGTGAACAACGAAGCGAATAATGTGGAGAATCAGGCAAAAAATACCGCGCAAAATCCGCAGAATGCCGATAGGGATACCACCAACTGGATTAGCAGCATGATGAATCGTCATGCTGATACGCTGCAGGCAGCTGACCGCGACGAGTTGAAAAACATTCTCAAAGCGCGCACCGGTAAGAGCGATCAGGAAGTTCAACAGCTGAAGCAACAGACGGAACAGAAAGCGCGTGAAGCGGCGGAGCAGGCTGCTGCGGCAACCGCGAAAGCGAGCTGGTACGCCTTCTTTATGCTACTGATTGAAGCGGTGCTGGCGGCGGTGATGGGACGCATCGGCCGTCGCACTCAGCTGCGTCAGGTGCTGAGTCACAAACGTCGCTAACAGGGTGAGAGAAATGAAAAAGGTAGCTGAAAAGCTGCCTTTATTTTTTGTACTGTACAGGCGCTAAGGATATGAATCGATCGCAAAGTCGCTTAAGTCATCCTTGGCGCGGGACTCTTTGCTCCTCGACTCATACCCTCCGCGTTTTACGTCTGCGGCGTGTGCTGTAAAGGTATCAGCACCTCAGCACTTCGCTCAGCTCGTCACGCATGCTGGAGAGCAGCGACTTCACCACGCGCGGATTGCCTGCCACAATGTTGCCCGAGTGCATATAACCGTGACCGCCGGTAAAGTCCGTTACCAGACCGCCCGCTTCGCGCACCAGCAATTCGCCAGCGGCGAAATCCCACGGCTTAAGGCCAATCTCAAAGTAACCATCGACGCGACCGGCGGCGACATAGGCCAGATCCAGCGCGGCGGAGCCGGTGCGGCGAAAGTCAGCGCATTGGGTAAACAGCTTCGCCACCACGTTAATGTAGGCGGGCGCATGCTGCTTGGTTTTGAACGGGAAGCCAGTAGCGAGAATAGTGCCGTCGAGATCGCGCGCGCTGCTGCCGCGCAGACGGTAGCCGTTAAGCTGCGCGCCCTGACCGCGTACTGCAGTGAAGAGTTCGTTGCGCATTGGATCGTAAACCACGGCCACTTCGGTACGGCCTTTGATACGTAAGGCGATAGAAACAGAGAAATGCGGCAGGCGTTTGATAAAATTGGTGGTGCCATCCAGCGGATCGATAACCCATTGAATGTCCTGATCGTCGCCCGCTAGTTTGCCACTCTCTTCCGTTACGATAGAGTGCTGCGGGTATGATTTGCTAATCACTTCGATAATCAGTCGTTCTGCATCACGGTCAACATTGGTAACAAAGTCGTTGCTGCCTTTCTGGCTAGCTTCGACCGCGTCCGGGGTTTCATAATTCTTGGCAATCAGGTTGCCGGCCTTGCGTGCCGCGCGCACGGCGATGTTAAGCATCGGATGCATCGGTATCTCTCACTGGATGTTAAACGAGGGAAAACGGCGCAAAGTGTAGCAGCGCGTTCTTTAAATGTCTCGACTTATGTTAGCATTCTGCCCATCATTTCCTCACTGAACTGACGCCAATCTATGCTGCATAACATTCGAATTGTACTGGTGGAAACTTCTCATACCGGTAATATGGGCTCTGTGGCCCGCGCGATGAAAACCATGGGCTTAAGCAACCTCTATCTTGTCAACCCGCTGGTGAAGCCTGACTCGCAGGCTATCTCTCTGGCGGCGGACGCCAGCGACGTTATCGGCGACGCGAAGATCGTCGATGCGCTCGATGAGGCGATCGCCGGCTGTAGCCTAGTGGTCGGCACCAGCGCCCGCTCGCGCTCGCTCCCTTGGCCGATGCTCGACGCGCGCGAATGCAGCGTAAAAAGCGTGGAAGAGGGCCAGCAGGTGCCGGTGGCGCTGGTGTTTGGCCGCGAGCGCGGCGGCCTGACCAACGAAGAACTGCAAAAGTGCCACTATCACGTCGCCATTCAGGCCAACCCGGAATATAGCTCGCTTAACCTAGCGATGGCGGTGCAGATCATCACCTATGAAGTGCGTATAGCGTGGCTGACGGCGCAGGAAAAGGCGCAGCCCGCGCCGGAATATGCCGCGCCCTATCCGCTGGTGGACGATCTGGAGCGTTTCTATCAGCACTTGGAGCAGATCATGCTCAACAGCGGCTTTATCCGCGAAGGGAATTCGGGGCAGGTGATGAGCAAGCTGCGCCGCCTCTACACGCGTGCCCGTCTCGAGCGCGACGAGCTGAATATCCTGCGCGGCATGCTGGCCTCGTTTGAAAAGCGCAAAGGCGAGAAAGAGTAAAGTAATTGAGTAAATTACTCAGTTAAATAATAGTTGAGCGAAATAATAATAGGTTAAATAGTTGACTAAAATACTCGGGAATGTCAGACTCTGTCTATCTTTTGCTAATCCTCCCGTAACCGGACGCTATCGAGGTGGTACGCTATGAGACTGACATCCAAAGGACGTTATGCCATTACAGCGATGCTGGACGTTGCCCTACATTCCCATGAAGGGCCGGTTCCGCTGGCTGATATTTCCGAGCGTCAGGGCATCTCGCTCTCCTATCTGGAGCAGTTGTTCTCGCGTCTGCGCAAGCATGGCTTGGTGGCCAGCGTGCGCGGCCCAGGCGGCGGCTACCTGCTGGGCAAAGCGTCGACCGCCATTGCGGTGGGTAAGGTTATCACCGCCGTCGATGAATCGGTCGACGCGACCAAGTGTCAGGGCGGCGAGTGCTGCCTGACTCACGTGCTGTGGCGCGACCTCAGCGTGCGCATCAGCGAGTTCCTGAACAACATCACGCTGGCTGAACTGGTGAATAACCAAGAGATCCTCGACGTGGCCGATCGTCAGAACTCACAGGACAATCGTCGTTTCCAGAACAATCGCGTTCAGGAAATCAACGTCAATCTCTACGCCTCCTGATCCCCGCTGCTTTGCGGCCCTTACTGCTAACGTGGTCAGGGCCGAATCTGCTATTAAAGACGTATGACGGAGCTTTAGCGATTAGCGAAATGAAATTACCGATTTACTTGGATTATGCCGCGACCACGCCGGCCGATCCGCGTGTGGCCAGCAAAATGATGCAGTTCCTGACGCTGGACGGCGCTTTTGGTAATCCGGCTTCTCGTTCGCACCTTTTCGGCTGGCAGGCTGAAGAGGCAGTAGATGTTGCGCGTAATCAGATTGCGGAACTGGTCAATGCCGATCCGCGTGAAATCATTTTTACTTCCGGTGCCACTGAATCTAACAACCTCGCTCTGAAAGGCGCCGCGCATGCCCAGCGCGCGCGCGGCAACCATATCATTACCAGCCAAACCGAACATAAAGCGGTGCTCGACAGCTGCAAACAGCTGGAGAGCGAAGGCTTTAGCGTTACTTATCTGATGCCGCCGGCCAACGCCATCATTACGCCGGATGCGGTACGCGACGCGCTGTGCGACGACACCGTGCTGGTGTCGCTGATGCATGTCAATAATGAGATCGGCGTGATCCAAGATATTGCCGCCATCGGAGAACTCCTGCGCGCGCACGATATTCTCTTTCACGTCGACGCCACCCAGAGCGTCGGCAAGCTGCCGATCGATCTCAGCGAACTCAAGGTCGATCTGGTGTCGTTCTCCGCCCACAAGCTCTACGGCCCGAAAGGTATCGGCGCGCTCTACGTGCGCCGTAAACCTAAAGTCGTCATCGACGCGCAGATGCACGGCGGCGGGCATGAGTGCGGCATGCGTTCCGGCACCCTGCCGGTGCATCAAATTGTCGGCATGGGCGAAGCCTTCGCTCTGGCTCGCGAGGCGCGCGAAAGCGAAATGGCGCGACTAGCGACGCTGCGCGCGCAGCTGTGGCAGGAACTAAGTGCGCTGGACAACGTGCAGCTCAACGGCGATCTGGCGCAGAGCACGCCGAATATTCTCAATATCAGTTTCGCTGGCGTTGACGGCGAATCGCTGATTATGGCCTTAAAAGATCTGGCGCTCTCTTCCGGCTCGGCCTGCACCTCCGCCAGTATGGAACCCTCTTACGTGTTGCGCGCTATCGGGCTGGATGAGGCCCTAGCGCACAGTTCGCTGCGCTTCTCGCTCGGCCGCTTCACCACGGAAGAAGAGATCAACTACGCTATTGCGCTGGTGCAAAAGGTGGTGATCCGACTGCGCGCGCCGGTGTCCACCGCACGATAATGCCCGCCCCGTTGTCCCTCCAACCGGATCCCTTGGCGTCACCAAACAATATCTGTTATCAGGTCTGACGTTTAACCGCTAAAGCCTGCGCTTCTGGCTGGATGACATTTGTAACGCATACGGAGTTTCGCGATGACAACACAACCGATGAGCATTACGCTGAGCCACCAGCCCGCTGATGCGCGCTGGGGCGAGAAAGCGATTCTGACCAGCAACGACAGCGGCCTGACCATTCACCTGACCGGTGCGGATGCACTCAATACCATTCAGCGCGCAGCGCGTAAAATCGACGGGCAGGGCATTCGTCATGCGGTGCTGAGCGGCGAATGCTGGGATCTGGAGCTGTGCTGGGCGTTCTGGCAGGGCTATCGCGGGCCGAAAGGGCAGCGCAACGTGGACTGGCCGACGCTTAACGAGCAGGATCAGGCGGAGTTTTCTCGCCGCTTGCGCATTATCGACTGGGTGCGCGACACCATTAACCTGACAGCCGAAGAGCTAGGCCCGGAAGATCTAGCGCACAGCGCTATCGATTTGATCGCTGAAGTCGGCGGCGACGCGGTCAGCTATCGCGTCACACGCGGCGACGATCTGCGCGAGCAGGGCTATCTCGGCCTGCATACTGTAGGACGCGGCTCCAGCCGTCCGCCCGTGCTGCTGGTACTGGACTACAACCCGACCGGCGACGGCAGCGCGCCGGTCTACGCCTGTCTGGTGGGTAAAGGCATAACCTTTGACACCGGCGGCTACAGCCTGAAGCAGAGCGCCTTTATGGACTCAATGAAGTCCGATATGGGCGGCGCGGCCACCGTGACCGGAGCGCTGGCGCTGGCGATTGCGCGCGGCCTCAAACAGCGCGTTAAGCTGTTCCTCTGCTGCGCCGACAATATGGTGAGCGGCAACGCATTCCGCCTTGGCGACATCATCCGCTACCGTAACGGCAAATCGGTCGAAGTGATGAACACCGATGCGGAAGGTCGTCTGGTGCTGGCCGACGGTCTGATCGACGCCAGCGAACAACAGCCGACGCTGCTGATTGACGCCGCGACGCTGACCGGCGCGGCGAAAACCGCGCTGGGCAACGACTACCACGCGCTCTTCACCTTCGACGACGTACTGGCGCAGTCGCTGATGGGCAGCGCCACCAGCGAGAAAGAGCCTTTCTGGCGTCTGCCGCTAGCGGAGTTCCACCGCAGCCATCTGCCGTCTAATTTCGCCGATCTCAATAACATCGCCAGCGCGGCGCATTCAGCGGGTGCCAGCAGCGCGGCGGCGTTCCTGTCGCATTTCGTCACCCTCTATCAGGAGGGCTGGCTACATATCGACTGTTCCGCGACCTACCGCAAGGGCGCGGTGGATCAATGGTCGGCAGGCGCCACCGGCATCGGCGTGCGCACCTTGGCGAATCTGCTGCTAAAGTAAAGGATCTAGCGACGGTGCGCCGTCGGCTTGGTGAGAAAGGCAAAATATGAATCGTCTTGAAGAGGTACTGAAGCTGGCGGCGAACGAGCCGGCGCACCGCCCGGAGTTTTTTCAGCTGTTGCTGACCGCCGACGTCTGGATGCCGGGTGAAAGTACAGAAACGCAGTTCGCTGCGGACACGCCGGTCGATTTGCAGCACTGGGAAAAAGAGGATGGTCGCAGTGTCATTCCATTTTTTACCTCGCAGGAAGCGATGAGCGATGCGATCGCGGGCGAGCAGGCTTGTCTGCGTCTGCCAGTGCGCACGCTGTTTGAGATGACGCGCGGTGAAACGCTGTTCCTCAATCCTAAGCTTCCGACTGGCAAAGAGTTCTCTCCTGCCGAGATCGCTCATCTGTTAGGCGAAGAGGGCGATGCGCTGAGTCAGCAAACCGTGTTGGACGGTGGCCATGCGCTGTTGCTGTCAGAAGTGAAAACGCCGCCTGCGAAAATGATCGACTCGCTGACGCAGCTGTTCAGCAAATACAAGCAGGTGCGCCGTGCCTTTGTTGCCAGCATCCGCGAACGCGCGGATGAGCAGCCGAATTTGCTTATCGGCATCGAAGCGGAAAGCGATATTGAGGCGATTATCCAGGCGGTGGGCCGCGTCGCGACCGATACGCTGCCGGACGATGCGCCGATCGATATCTGCGAAGTAGTGGCGGACGAGAAGGGCATCAGCCACTTTTTCACCGCCCATATTACGCCTTTTTACGAACGTCGCTGGGGCAGTTTCCTGCGTGACTTCAAAGGCAGCCCGCGCATTATCTGATCTGAGTACGGCGTTCTGCTGCACCTTTCCGTTACTTTTCGATCGGAAAATCGTCCCGGCTGCCCCATTCGCCACAAGAGCCGTCATAGAGTGTAACGTTGCGCGTGCCCAGTGCGGTCAGCGCCAGCGTCACCACCACGGCAGTCACGCCTGAACCGCAGCTCGGCTACTACCGGCTCATCCAGCTTTACGCTCGCTCGCGCGAAAATCGCGTGCAGTTCCGTTTCCGGCTTCAGCGCGCCGTTCGCCACCAGTTCGTTCCAAGGCACGTTAAAGCTGCTGGGAATATGGCCGCGATGCAGGTCCGGACGCGGCCTCATCCACCTCGGTGTTAAAGTGGTTCGCAGCGCGCGCGTCAACGATCTGCGCGCTGTCCTCATGGCTGATCAGCAGCACATTAGTCAGACGTTTCACATGCGCCTCGTCGAAGGCCGCTTCGAATTCCCCTTCAGGCAGCGTAACCGGCCCGACGGCGAAACGCTCGGCGCGCGGCATCTGCGGGTACGGGCTGTTGTGATCGGAAAGCGCTTCGATATCGAAAAAGGGCGCGTTCGGCAGATGAACCGCCAGATACTCCGCCGTGATATCGTGTACTGCATCTTGGCTTGGCGGCAGCATGCGAGCGTCCAGCACCTGCACGCTCTCCTCGGCTTAATGTTCCTGTAACCAGTCAGGGGAAACAAATATGGCTTTCATAGCAACCTCTTCTTATCGTTGCGAAAAGCCTAGTGTAGGGGAATGTAAAGGCTACCTCAAGGGCGGCATTGCTAAAATTGTGGGTTTGCGGTATAATTGCACGGTGCAGTTATACCATCTGGGACGGATAGGGGATTGACCATGGAAGCTGAGCATAATCGACTTTTCTGAGCTGCAGCTGGATGGCGCGGCGGCGCTGGTGCTGACCTTCAACGCGCTGTTAGCTCCGCCGCCTTAGCCAGTCCTTGACCACGCGCGATATCCAGCCGATGGTCGGTTTCGCCAGCCGCGGTTCGCTGCTACCACTGCGCCTGACGCAGTGGCCTGCCCGTGCTGGCGCTCAACGTTTTCTAGCGTTGCCGTCGATTTTTTCCTTGTCAAAATCGCGCCGATAGAACGATTTCCTCGCACAGTGGAACTACGGCAACAATCTCTATTACTAGTCGTCGCGCGAGCTGCTGAAAAACGCCGATCTGGTCTACACCGGCCGCTTCGACCTTAATCCGGCGTGCAACACGCGCGAGAAGCTGCAGCTGCCGCTAAATGACATAGCGCCCCTGAAGCAGCCGGTCATCTACTGGCAGTAATGAAACAGGCGGGATCCTATAACTATACGCTGTCCGCGACGCTCTTTACCTTGAGCGACATCGGCCTGTCGCTGTACCGCTTTCCCGGCGAAATGGAACTCTTTGCCCAAAGCCTAGCGAGCGGCGTGCCGCTTGCCGATGTCATGCTGGATGAAAAGGGACGACAGCTGGCCAGCGGCGTCAGCGACGGCCATTTGTGTCTGCCGGCGCAGGCGAAAGGCAAACTACTGCTTGCTACGCAAAAAGGCCAGACCTCGATGATCGACCTTAACCTGCCGGCGCTCGCTCTGGCGGAATTTCCCGTTGCCGGACTGCAGGGCTACGACAAACAGTTGTTTGTTTTCAGCCCGCGCGGTCTCTATCGTCCCGGCGAAACGGTGATCGTCAACGCGTTGCTGCGTAATGCCGACGGCAAGCCGCTGTCCGCGCAGCCGCTAAAGGCTAAGGTAGTACAGCCCAACGGCGAGCGACGCCTAATGATACAGTCGTGGAGCGACGACAGCTTCGGTGCGGCGGAGCGTAAAGTGGTGGTCACCGCTCCGCTGATCAGCGAACTGGCGACGCCGCGCTTTATGGCCAGCAGCGGTCAGGCGATGCTGGCGCTCGATCTCACCAATCTTACCGATCAACCCCAGTCGCTGAAGGTCGAGGTGCAAACTCAGGGGCTACTAGGGTCTTTAGCGGGCTGCAGCCTGACATACTGAGCGGCCAGCTCTCGCTTAGCAATCAGCCGCCGCTGCAATATTGCCCACTACTGTAATATTGCCCACTTATATTAGGGCATATTAGGGCGCTGTACACCTATCCCTACGACTGTCTGGAGCAGACTGCCAGCGGTATCTGGCTATCGGTGTTCACTAATCACGCGCAGCTTCGGCCTGCGGAGCAAAGAGAGCGAAGAGAAGTTCTGGCTCACCACCTATGTCACCGATTTTCTGCTGCGCGCCAGCGAAGCGGGCTACCGATGTGCCGGCAGAGACCCTCGCGCGCGCCTAGGAACGTCTGCTGCGCTATCTGCAGGATCCGACGCAGATCGATAAGCACGGCAGCGATGACGAGGCGATGCGCTTCAGCGTTTAGGCCTACGCGGGCATGGTTCTGGCGCGTTAGCAGCAGGCGCCGCTCAGCGCGCTGCGCGCCCTCTACGAAAAGCGCGACAAAGCAAAATCGGGACTGGCGCTGAAGCTGATCGGCGCTGCGCAAGGCTTCGGCCTGACGCGCGCATCAGAGAGCTGGCTGAGCAATTAAGGCGCGGTCGCGCAGCGGCGTGCCTTCATCCTCGCGCGGCTGGCGGAGAATCAGCTGATGCCTGAAGCGCGGCGCGCTCTGCTGAGCGATCTGGCGAAAGAGGCGTGCGGCCAGCGCTGGTTCTCTACTCAAGAAAACAACGTGCTGTTCCTCGCAGCGGGCGCGCACGGCGCAGCAGCATACAGGTGAAGCCTAGCAGGCGAGACGCGGCCTCTGAAGGGCAATACACCGCTGAAGCAAGGATTGAATGAGAGCCAGCCGCCGCTCTATAGCGTGCTCAACATCACTCGCGACTATTTTACGCTCGACGGCAAACTGGCGGACCACAATAACCTCAGCAGCGGCCAGCTGCTGGTGGTGGGGCTGAAAGTCTCCGCCAGCAAGCGCGTCAGCGATGCGCTGGTGGTGGATCTGCTCCAGCAGGCTTGGAGCTGGAAAACCAGAACCTCAGCGACAGTAGTGCCAGCCTCGGCGACGGCGCAGATGCGCTGAAGGAGATGATGATGAATATGCAGCAGGCGGATATGCGGCATATTGAATTTCGCAATGATCGCTTTGTGGCGGCGCTGGCGCTAAGCGGTTATAAAACCGAGACGCTGCTCTATCTGGCACGCGTCGTCACGCTGGGCAGCTACCATCTGCCGCCGCCGTAGGTCGAGTTGATGTAAGTGCGGAATGGCACGCGGTCGCCGCGACGCCAGAGAAAATCGGTGTGCGTTGAGCCATGAGGATAAAGGGCTGGAAAAAGCGGTGGCGCTGGCCGCCGCTTGCTTTTTTAACGCTTGTCGCCGATAAGCAGGGCGTCAGCGCTATCCAGTCACGCTGGACGAGGTCGCGCCCGCCTATCTCGAAGCGCTCCTCAACTATGAAGATCGCTGATTCTGGCGCTATCCGGGTATCAATGCCGCCGCTATTCTACGCGCGACGGGGTAAAACCTGCGCGCTGGCACTATCGTCTCCGGAAGCGCGAGATCCTGACTCTCTATCTTAATCGCGACCCCTTTGCACATTAGAAGGCGTAGGCGCGGCGAGCTGGATCTGACTCGGCAAGCCGCCTTCTCAAAATCATACGATAGCTAATAGGCAACGCCCGTTGATCTCCCTATAATCGGCGCGTTTTCTTATTCTTACCGGGAGCGGGTTCCCGGTTTCTTCAGGATGCTAAAGACAGAGGTCAACATGGCAATCGAACGTACCTTCTCCATCATTAAACCAAATGCCGTTGCTAAAAACGTGATCGGCGCTATCTACAACCGTTTTGAGAGCGCAGGCTTTAAAATCGTTGGCGCTAAAATGCTGCAGCTGAGCAAAGAGCAGGCTGAAGGCTTCTACGCTGAGCACCAGGGCAAACCGTTCTTCGACGGCTTGGTCGAGTTCATGACTTCTGGTCCGGTTGTGGTTTCTGTGCTAGAGGGCGAAAACGCCGTTCAGCGTCACCGTGATCTGATGGGCGCGACCAACCCAGCTAATGCCTTGGCTGGCACCCTACGCGCTGACTACGCAGACAGCTTCACCGAAAACGCTACCCATGGCTCTGACTCTGCCGAGTCTACCGCGCGTGAAATCGCCTACTTCTTCAGCGAAAACGAGATCTGCCCGCGCACGCGTTAATCGCGTCGATGCCAATCGATCAGCGCGTTTTACAAATTTGTTGCTAGCGCTTCGTCGTCTACCCTAGCATCACACCGCAGATGTTGTACAATATTGTGCCTTTGTTGAGCTTGGCTCAACAAAGGCGTCTTTCTTTTTCTATTCTTAACTTAATCAGAGCCATAACGTGTAATAACGAGGCCAGAGAACATTAATGTCCGAACAGATTGTGACGCTGTCGTCCGCTTCCCCCGTTGTCGTCGCCCCCAAAAACGAAAAAATTAACCTGCTCGATCTTAACCGCCAGCAGATACGCGAGCTTTTTCTCTCGATGGGCGAAAAGCCGTTCCGCGCCGATCAGGTGATGAAGTGGATGTACCACTACTGCTGCGATGATTTCGAGCAGATGACCGACATCAACAAGGCGCTACGCAACAAGCTTAGCCAGATCGCGGAAATTTGCACGCCGGAAGTGGCGGAAGAGATGCGCTCTAGCGACGGCACCATCAAGTGGGCGATCCGCGTCGGTGATCAGCTGGTGGAAACCGTCTATATCCCGGAAGACGATCGCGCCACGCTCTGCGTATCATCGCAGGTCGGCTGCGCGCTAGAGTGTAAATTCTGCTCGACGGCGCAGCAGGGCTTCAACCGTAATCTACGCGTCTCCGAAATTATCGGCCAAGTATGGCTCGCGGCGAAAATCATTGGCGCTGCCAAGGTCACCGGCCAGCGTCCTATCACCAACGTGGTGATGATGGGCATGGGTGAGCCGCTACTCAACCTCAACAACGTTGTGCCGGCGATGGAGATCATGCTGGACGACTTCGGTTTCGGCCTTTCTAAACGTCGCGTCACGCTCTCGACCTCAGGCGTGGTGCCCGCGCTGGATAAGCTGGTCGATATGATCGACGTCGCGTTGGCGATTTCGCTGCACGCGCCGAACGACAAGCGGCGTGACGATATCGTGCCGATTAACAAAAAGTACAACATCGAGATGTTGCTCGGCGCAGTGAAGCGCTATCTGGCGAAATCCAATGCCAACCAAGGACGCGTCACCATCGAATACGTGATGCTGGACCATGTCAACGACAGCACCGACGACGCTCACGAGCTGGCGGAGCTGTTGAAGGATACCCCGAGTAAAATCAACCTGATCCCCTGGAACCCTTTCCCGGGCGCGCCTTACGGCCGTAGCTCTAACAGCCGGGTCGACCGCTTCGCGAAAGTGCTGATGGAGTATGGTTTTACCACTATCGTGCGTAAAACCCGCGGTGACGACATCGATGCGGCCTGTGGACAGCTGGCGGGCGACGTGATTGACCGCACCAAACGTACGAAGCGTAAAAAAATGACGGGCGAGCCAATCTCTGTGAAGGCGCTCTGAAAAAGGAAAGATAGCGGTTTTACCGGGGTCGTGACGTGTGGCAGGCTGCTGCCACGCATGCTATTCGCCACCAAGAGAATCGAAATGGGTAAGGGATTGCCGGCCAGCCTGCTGACTCTGATTTTGTAACCGGGTGTGTCAGCCGCAGCCTGCATTCAGGCGCGGCGGAGACCCGTCTAACGCTTGGGGATACACTGCGGCGATTTCGCCGCCGCGCAGCGCAACCTCCAGCGGGCGCAGGCCGCCGCGCCGCGCGACTATCAAATGGCCCTGGCGCGCTAGGCGCCGACAAATGGCTTTGTCGCTAACAATTACGGTGCGTTTCTCTGCGCTTTAGGGCAGTATAATGAAGCGTATCAACAATTTAAGCGGGCGCGATGGATGCGTCGGAGAGCGAGGCCCGAGTCGATGCTTGGGAGCTGTCAGGATATTTTATTTCTAGGCAGACGACACGCTGGCCGCGCGAGCGGCGCTGAGTCGGACGCTCATGGCGAATAGGGCAAAAGGCGATGCATTGCTGGATGAGGCGGAAACATAGCGTGTACTCTATCCGACACGTGCTCTACAGTTAACTGAGCTTTATCAGCAAAATCTGCCTGCTACGGCGCGCAGCTTAGAGTTACAGATACATTTCGCCGCGCGACAGGGAAATGCTGCTGATGTTACACGTTATGGCGACCGGTTGGCGCGAAGTTTTCTACAATCGATACAGTACCAGCGTTATTTAGCTAATGAATACTGAAGCTACTCAAGACAACTATGCAGTACATTCCACAGGTGAACGCCTGCGTCTGGCCCGTGAGAAAATGGGGCTGACTCAGCAAAACGTGGCTGAACGCCTGTGCTTGAAACTTACAACCGTACGCGATCTCGAAGAGGACAAATCGCCTGCCGATCTGGCGTCGACTTTTTTGCGTGGATATACTCGCTCCTATGCGCGTCTAGTGCACATTCCTGAGGAGGAACTGCTGCCGATGATGGCGAAGCAGACGCCGGTGCGCGCGGCTAAAATCGAGCCGATGCAGCACTTCTCGCTAGGCAAACGCCGCAAGAAACGCGACGGTTGGCTGATGATTTTCACCTGGCTGGTGCTGTTCGTGGTGGTTAGCCTGACCGGCGCGTGGTGGTGGCAAAACCATAAAGCGTCGCAGGAGGATATGGTCTCAATGGCCGAGCAAAACGGCAGCAGCAGCGACAATAGTCAGTCGATTCTGCTCGATGGCGGCGGCAGCAACGCCGGCAACGAGACGGCCGCTCCGGATGAAACCAACGGCGTACCCGCCAGCCAGCCGACTAGCACCGCGCCGAGCGCCACCTCGGCGAACAACGCTGTGGTCTCGCCGAGCCAGGCGCCTGTCGACAACGCCGCCAGCCCGTCGACCACTGCCGGCCAGCTGCCAACCAGCAATGCTGCCGTTGGCGAAGCGGCCGCCGATCCGAATAAAGTAGTGATGAACTTTACCGCCGATTGCTGGCTAGAGGTCTCCGACGCGACCGGTAAAAAACTGTTCAGCGGAATGCAACGTAGCGGTGATAAATTCAGTCTTTCCGGGACTGCCCCCTATCGTCTGAAAATCGGCGCGCCGTCTGCGGTGCAGGTGCAATATCAGAACCAGCCGGTTGATTTAAGTCGTTTTATCCGTAATAACCAGGTTGCTCGCCTGACGTTGGGTGCGCAATAACGCTGCATCGCGCCCCGGGCAATCGTGGAGAAAGAATATGCACAACGAAGCACCCATTATCCGTCGTAAATCGACCCGGATTTATGTTAGCAAGGTACCCATCGGCGACGGCGCGCCTATCGCCGTCCAGTCGATGACTAATACCTGTACCACCGATGTCGACGCCACTGTCAATCAGATCAAGGCGCTTGAGCGCGTCGGCGTCGATATCGTACGCGTCTCCGTTCCTGCCATGGATGCTGCCGAAGCCTTTAAGCTCATCAAGCAGCGCGTCAACGTGCCGCTGGTGGCCGATATCCACTTCGACTACCGCATCGCGCTGAAAGTCGCGGAATATGGCGTCGACTGTCTGCGTATCAACCCAGGCAATATCGGCAACAACGAGCGTATCCGTCAGGTGGTGGACTGCGCGCGCGACCACAATATTCCGATCCGTATCGGCGTCAACGCCGGTTCGCTGGAAAAAGATCTGCAGGAAAAATATGGCGAGCCGACGCCGCAGGCGCTGCTGGAATCAGCGATGCGTCACGTCGATCATCTCGATCGCCTTAACTTCGATCAGTTTAAAGTGAGCGTAAAGGCGTCGGACGTGTTTCTTGCCGTCGAATCCTATCGCCTGCTGGCGAAGCAGATCGATCAGCCGCTGCATCTCGGCATCACCGAAGCGGGCAGCGCGCGCGCAGGCGCGGTAAAATCAGCCATTGGACTCGGTCTGCTGCTCTCGGAGGGGATTGGCGATACGCTACGTATTTCGCTGGCGGCCGATCCGATCGAAGAGGTGAAAGTCGGCTTCGACATTTTGAAGTCGCTGCGCATTCGCGCGCGCGGCATCAACTTTATCGCCTGCCCCACCTGCTCGCGTCAGGAGTTCGACGTCATCGGCACGGTAAACGCTCTTGAGCAGCGGCTGGAAGACATCATCACGCCCATGGACGTCTCGATTATCGGCTGCGTGGTCAACGGCCCCGGCGAAGCGACGGTATCGACGCTAGGCGTAACCGGCGGCAATAAGAAAAGCGGCTTCTATGAAGATGGCGTGCGCCAGCGTAATCGTCTCGACAATGACGATATGATCGATCAGCTTGAAGCGCACATCCGCGCTAAAGCGACCATACTGGACGAAAATCATCACATTAACGTACAGCAGCTGGAAAACTAAGGGTCGGCGCGCGTAGCGCGACTTTGTTTAATGAACCTGTGCGGTTTCATCCTCATAAGGTATGATGCCGGACAGATTTTTTTGCATTAAGAGATTTTAACGTGGCGAAGAATATTCAAGCTATCTGCGGCATGCACGATTATCTGCCAGCGGACACGGCTCTCTGGCAACGCATTGAAGGGTCGCTCAAGCAGGTGGTGGCCAGCTACGGCTACAGCGAAATCCGCATGCCGATCGTCGAGCAGACTCCGCTGTTTAAACGCGCCATCGGCGAAGTCACCGATGTGGTTGAAAAAGAGATGTACACCTTTGACGACCGCAACGGTGAAAGCCTGACACTGCGCCCGGAAGGCACCGCAGGCTGTGTACGCGCCGGCATCGAGCATGGCCTGCTGTATAACCAAGAGC
This sequence comes from Type-B symbiont of Plautia stali, assembly GCA_001485295.1. Classification (GTDB taxonomy): domain Bacteria; phylum Pseudomonadota; class Gammaproteobacteria; order Enterobacterales; family Enterobacteriaceae; genus Pantoea. Next base: position 38,567 of record BBOA01000009.1, on the reverse strand, counting down.
AGCGCCTGTGGTATATGGGGCCGATGTTCCGTTATGAACGTCCGCAGAAAGGCCGCTATCGCCAGTTCCATCAGCTAGGCGCCGAGGTGTTTGGCCTGAATGGCCCGGACGTAGACGCCGAGCTGATTATGCTGACCGCGCGCTGGTGGAAAGTGCTGGGCATTGCCGATCATGTTCGTCTGGAGCTGAACTCTATCGGCTCGCTGGAGGCGCGCGCTAACTACCGCGACGCGCTGGTGGCGTTCTTGGAACAGCACAAAGAGACACTGGACGAAGACAGCAAGCGCCGTATGTACACTAACCCGCTGCGCGTGCTAGACAGTAAAAATCCTGAGGTGCAGGCCCTGCTTAACGACGCACCGCAGCTGATGGATCACCTTGATGACGAATCACGCGAGCATTTCCAAGGCTTGTGCGCCTTGCTGGTTGACGCGGGCATCGCCTATCGCGTCAACCAGCGCCTCGTGCGCGGCCTCGACTACTACAACCGTACCGTTTTCGAATGGGTGACCGAAAGCCTTGGCGCGCAGGGCACTGTATGCGGCGGCGGCCGCTATGATGGTCTGGTGGAGCAGCTGGGCGGGCACGCGACGCCAGCCGTCGGTTTCGCCATGGGATTAGAGCGTCTGGTGCTGCTTGTGCAGGCGGTTAATCCTGAATTTGAACCGACGCGCGTTGTTGATGTCTATGTTGTCGCTTCGGGCCAAGGCGTTCAGTCCGCTGCGATGCAGCTGGCAGAAAAACTGCGTGACGAAGCGCCAGAACTGAAGCTGATGACTAACTTTGGCGGCGGAAACTTTAAGAAGCAGTTTGCCCGCGCCGACAAGTGGGGCGCGCGCATCGCGCTGGTAGTCGGCGAAGATGAAGTGAAAGCGGGTCAGGTAGTTATCAAAGATCTGCGCAGCGGCGATCAGCAAACGCTGGCGCAGACAGACGCTGCTGCATTGCGTACGCTGTTGCAGTAAGCGTGGCATGGCGCCAACCAGAAAAAGGAGAGGGATCGCGTGGAAGTCTATAGCAATGAAAACGAGCAGGTTGACGCATTACGCCTCTTTTTTGCTAATAACGGCAAGGCGCTGGCGGTCGGCGTGATCATCGGCATTGCCGCGCTGGGCGGCTGGCGGTACTGGGCCAGCCATGAAGAAAGCTCGTCAAAAGCGGTGTCTGCTCAGTATCAGCAAATGACTACCGCGATGAAAGCCTATCAGCCAACGACGCTGGATGCGGTAGCAAAGTTCGCCAGAGAAAACAGCAATACCTATGGCGCGCTGGCGGCGATGGATGTGGCGAAGCAGTATGTCAACGCCAACCAGCTGGACAAGGCCTCTTCCCTGCTGGAAAACGGCCTGAAAAATACCAAAGATGCTAATCTGCAGGCGGTGATCAACCTACGGCTGGCGCGCCTTCAACTACAACAGAATCAGGCGGACGCCGCCCTTAAAATCCTTGACGCTATCAAGGGTGATGGCTGGACAGCCATTGTGGCAGATATCCGCGGCGAAGCCCTACTGAGCAAAGGCGACAAGCAGGGCGCGCGCGCGGCGTGGAGCAAAGGCGTCGACTCAGACGCCTCTCCAGCGCTGAAGCAAATGATGCAGATGAAGATGAATAACTTAAGCTAAGCCAGTCAAGAGAGAGTGCATGGAATTATGTAAATACCTGCTGCCAGGACTGATTTCAGTTACTTTGCTCAGCGGTTGCTCGCTGTTCAGCGGCGAAGAAGATGTAGCGAAAATGGCCTCGCTGCCAAAGGTGGAAAATCAGTTTACCTCTCAGGAAGTGTGGAGCACGTCGGTCGGCGACGGCGTCGGCGATTTCTACTCTAACCTGCATCCAGCATGGCAGGACAATACCGTATTTGCGGCGGATCGTTTCGGCGTAGTAAAAGCGCTGAATGCATCTAACGGCAAAGAAAAATGGAAGGTCGATCTCTCTGAGAAAACCGGCTTCTTCTCGAAGAATATCTCAGCCTTGCTCTCCGGCGGTGTGACCGCGGAGGGCGACCATCTCTATATCAGCAGCGAGCGCGGTCAGCTTTTTGTGCTAAACTGCAGCGACGGCAGCATCGCTTGGCAGACGAAAGTCGCCGGCGAAGCTCTGTCGCGTCCGGTAGTCAGTGACGATCTGGTGCTGGTGCACGCCAGCAACGGTATGCTGCAGGGACTGGATAAGAGCAGCGGCGCGGTGAAGTGGAGCATTAACCTCGATGTGCCAGCCTTGTCGCTGCGCGGCGAATCTGCGCCCGCGACCGCGTTCGGCGGCGCCATTGTCGGCGGCGACAATGGCCGCGTCAGCGCGGTGATCATGAATCAGGGCCAGATCATCTGGCAACAGCGTATTTCTCAGCCGATCGGCGCGACCGAAATCGATCGCTTGAACGACGTCGACACCACGCCGATCATTGTTAACGGCGTGGTTTACGCGCTGGCCTATAAAGGCAACCTGACCGCGCTCGATCTGCGTTCCGGTCAGATCCTGTGGAAGCGCGAGATCGGCGGCGTGAAAGATCTTACCGTCGACGCGGGCCGCATCTATCTGGTGGATCGGGATGACCGCGTGATCGCGTTGAACGCCGACGGCGACGTCGTTCTCTGGCGTCAGAGCGGTCTGCTGCACCGCAACCTGACGGCGCCGGCGCTGTTTAACGGCTACCTGATCGTCGGCGACAGCAAAGGCTATCTGCATTGGCTCAACACCTCGGACGGACGTTTCGTCTCACAGCAGAAAGTCGACAGCGACGGCTTCCAGACCGAGCCGGTGGTCGCCAGCGACAAGCTGATCATTCAGTCCAAAGGCGGTGAGGTTTACGCGATTACGCGTTAATTCGCTATCGGAATAGGCCTTCCGTTTAACGGCTTCTGACGCGTCAGGGGCCGTTTGCATGATATTCTTAGCGCCTTTAGCCTGAACCTGGCGGTTAAAACCGTTATAATCACGCTATTGGGGCAATTCTTTTTTTATTGAGGCACTGTTATGATACCTATGGTCGCGCTGGTTGGGCGTCGCAATGTGGGTAAATCCACGCTGTTCAACCGGTTAACGCTCACTCGTGATGCGTTGGTGGCAGATTTTCCTGGACTGACTCGCGATCGCAAATATGGTCGCGCCGAAGTGGAAGGGCGCGAATTTATTGTTATTGATACTGGCGGTATCGACGGCACCGAAGAGGGTGTTGAAACGCGTATAGCGGAGCAGTCGCTACTGGCGATTGAAGAAGCCGATGTGGTCCTGTTTATGGTCGACGCCCGCGCGGGCGTGATGCCGGCGGACAAGCAGATCGCTAACCATATCCGTTCGCGTCAGAAGCCGACGTTTCTGGTGGCGAACAAAACCGACGGTCTCGATCCCGATTCAGCGGTTGTCGATTTCTACTCGCTGGGTCTAGGTGAGATTCACGCTATCGCGGCATCTCATGGTCGCGGTGTTACAAGCCTGCTGGAAACCGCCTTGCTACCATGGATAGATGAAGTTGATCCGCGCGAAGTAACGGAAGAAGACGAGAACGAAGCCTACTGGGCGGCGCTGGCGGCGGAAGAGAATGGCGAAACGCTGGAAGAAGAGTTCGACCCGACCGGTCTGCCGATCAAGCTGGCGATCGTCGGTCGTCCCAACGTCGGCAAGTCAACCCTGACCAACCGTATTCTTGGCGAAGATCGCGTAGTGGTGTACGACATGCCGGGCACCACGCGCGACAGCATCTATATTCCGATGGAGCGCGCCGATCGCGAATATATTCTGATCGATACCGCTGGCGTGCGTAAGCGCGGCAAGATCACCGATACGGTGGAGAAATTCTCCGTTATTAAAACGCTGAAGGCGATTGAAGACGCCAACGTGGTGTTGCTAGTTATCGATGCGCGCAAAGGCATTTCCGATCAGGATCTGTCGCTGCTCGACTTCATCCTCAACAACGGGCGTTCGCTGGTGATCGTGGTGAACAAGTGGGATGGACTGACGCAGGAGATCAAGGATAAGGTGAAACAGACGCTGAACTATCGCCTCGGCTTTATCGATTTTGCCCGTGTGCACTTTATCTCTGCGCTACACGGCAGCGGCGTCGGTAACCTGTTCGAATCGGTCACTGAAGCCTATGACTGCTCGACCAAACGCGTTAACACCTCGCTGCTGACACGGATTATGAATATGGCTGCCGAAGACCATCAGCCGCCGCTGGTGCGCGGTCGCCGCGTGAAGCTGAAATATGCCCACGCCGGGGGTTATAACCCGCCTATCGTGGTGATCCACGGCAATCAGGTGAAGGATCTGTCAGACTCCTACAAGCGTTATCTGATGAACTACTTACGTCGTTCGCTTAACGTGATGGGCACGCCGATCCGTATTCAGTTCAAAGAGGGTGACAACCCCTTCGCGGGCAAGCGTAATCTGCTGACACCGACGCAGCAGCGCAAGCGTAAGCGCCTGCTGTCACATCTGAAGAAAAACAAGCGCTAAGTGGTACACTCCTCATGCCACGCATTGTCAAGGTGGCAGAAAATTCTTAATGCTTCCTCGCTCACAATGTCTGCAACCCGGACACGGGTTCGTACCATTACGACGAAAAATAAAGCGATACCCGACGCATTATATGTCGTGACGCCTCAGTGGTACTATGCCAGACGTTGAAGCATGGGCGTTTTATTTTTCAGGAGAGTTTGTGTTATGGCTGGAACATCACCCCCATCCGGCAAAAGATGGGGTATCTGGTAGATTTTGCTGTCGCTGCTAACAATCGGCCTGTTCTTTGCAACCGGCGGCAAGCTGGTCTCTTGGCAGTAGCTGGTACTTCCTGATTTCAAGCGTTGTGATGCTGCTGTCGGCGATCTAGTTCTTCCGCCGCAAGTCCTCTGCCGTTGTGCTGCTTATTCTGGTTTTCGTCGGCTCGCTGATTTGGGCGCTGGCGGATGCGGTCTGGACGTTCTGGCTGCTGGTGTCGCGACTGATGGTGCCGTTAGGTCTGATGCTGCTAGCGTTTCTCACTTGGCCTGCGTAAGCGCGAAGGTAAATCCTAGCTGGCGAAGGTTTCTTATCTGCTGTCAGCGGTGATCGTCGTCGGCATGGTTGGCACGCTAGTGCAGATGTTCCAACCGTCGTCTTCACCGGAAAAGAGCTGCCGCTGATCCCGGTTGATAAGAGCAAACCGCAGCAGAACTGGAATAACTACGGCCGAACGCCGGGAGGCGACTGTTTTGCCGTTATTGACCAGATCACGCGCGACAACGTGAAAGATCTCAAAGTAGCCTAGACGTTCTACACCGGCGATACGCCGATCAGTCCGACCGGCAACGGAGCGGAAAAGCAGCAAACGCCGCTGCAGATTGGCAATAACCTCTATCTCTGCACGCCGCACAACAACGTGATTACGGTTGGAGTGGACAGCGGCAAGCAGATCTGGAAACGCGAAATCAACGTGCAGGCAGAAGCCAGCCCGCGCTGCCGCGGGCTGGCCTACTTCGACGCCACTAAACCATGACGCAGCCGAGCAAGCTAGACTCTACGCCAGTGCTGGCGCCGAGCATTGCGGCAGGCGATAGCTGTCAGCGTCGTATTCTGATGAACACCATCGATGCGCGTCTCATCGCCATCAATGCCGACAACGGCGAATTCTGTGAAGACTTCGGCAACCACGGCGTGGTGAACCTAAAAGAGGGGCTGGGCGAAGCGCAGGACCCGAAATATTAGTTGACTTCCGCGCCGACGCTGAGCAGGGACGACAGTAGTGGTCGGCGGTCACGTCGCGGATAACGTCCAGACCGATATGCTTGGCGGCGTACTGCGCGGATTTGACGTGAGCACCGGCAAGCAGCGCTGGGCGTTTGACCTAGGCAACGTCGATCTAAACACCATGCTGATGCCGGGCTAGCATTAGAAACGCAGACCCCAAGCTCTTAGGCGCCGATGTCTTACAATCCGGCGATGAACATCGTGTTTATCCTGATAGGCAGCTCGTCTGTCGATCTGTGGGGCGCCAACCGTACCGCGCTGGACCATAAATATGGCGCTTCAGTGCTGGCGCTGGACCCACTACCGGCAAAGAGAAGTGGGTTTATCAGACCGTGCATAACGATCCTTGGGACTTCGACCTGCTGATGCAGCCGAGCTTGGTGGACTTCCCGATGAAGGATGGCACCACCAAACCTGCGGTGGTGATCGGTGGTAAAACCGGCATGATTTTCGTGCTGGGCCGCGAAACTGGCAAGTCGCTTACGAGAGTCGAAGAACTGCCGATGCCGCAGGGCCATATCCCGAACGAGCAGTACACGAAGACGCAGCCACACTCGACCGAGATGCCGTAGATCGGTAACCAGACGCTGACCAAATCGGACATGTGCGCCGCCACGCCGTTTGACCAGCTGGCCTGCCGCATCGCGTTTAAATTGATGCGCTATAACGGCCTGTTCGCCGTGCCGGATACGGACAAGTCGCTCAGCTTCCCGGGTTCGCTTGGCGGCATGAACTGGAGCAGCATGTCGTTCGACCCGAACAACCAGTATATGTTCGTCAACGATATGCGCTTAGTCCTGTGGGTGCAGATGATCCCGGCTAATACCAGCAAAATCGCGCGCGGCAGCAATGGCAGCGAAGCGATCAACACTGGTATGTGCGCGGTGGCCGCTGAAAGGCACGCCTTATGCGGTCAACAAAAACCGCTTTATGTCGCCGCTGGGCATTCCATGTCAGGCACCGTCGTTCGGCATGCTGTCGGCGATCGATATGAAGACGCGTAAAATCGTCTGGCAGGTGCCGGTAGGCATGGTACAGGATACCGATCCGTTCGGTATCAAAATGCACGCCCAGATGCCGTCGGGATGCTGACGTTGGGCGGCCTAGTGTTTATCGCTGAGACGCAGGATTACTACCTGCACGCCTTCCACAGCTCGACCGGTAAGGAGGTGTGGAAAGCACGTCTGCCGGTGGGCAGCTAGGGTTGGTCCGATTAGCTACGTTTCACCGAAAAATGGTAAGCAGTACATCCTGATCTCCGTAGGCGGCGCGCGTCAGTCGCCGGATCACGGCGACTATTTGATTGCCTATGCGTTGCCGTAATAGCTAAACGTAATGAACCAAACTCCGCGCCGAAGCGCGGGGTTTTTTATTTGGCGCACAACAAAATGTAAGCGTGGGGGTCGTTGCAAAAGCCTTTGAGAGGCAGGTCGCTAAGTCGCCGCGCGGCGGTTGGGTAGGGAAGATGAGAGATGAGAGTGTATAATCGCAGCGGCGCTTGAGGCTTCTGCCTTGAGCGATCGGCATGTTAGTTATGAGGCAGAAAAGAGAAAGTCCTGTAGTTAATTTTCATTAACCTACGAGGTTGCCCCACTGTCCGAACAACAGCAGGGTTGTCTTTTACCGCGCTTTGCGCAAGAAGAAGTGACCATGAAATTGCTACAGCTAACGCTGGTTTGTTGCGTATTACTGGTGTGTCTCACACTTTTAATCTTTACTTGGCTGACGCGAAAATCGCTGCGCGAGATCCGCTACCGGGACAACCAGCGCGAGGTAGCTGCTTCGATGGCTTACGAATCTGCCCTCAACGGCTGTTGGCTGGACAGCGCTTAAGCGCCTTCATAAGGCCGCCCATTTTTTACGCCGTCGCGCCATAGCGCCTCCAGCTCAGGCGGCGCGACCTGTTCCGGGATCAGCAACACGATATAGTGCCGACCTCACAGTGCGTGGCGTAGCTGATCTAGATACGGAAGTAGCGCTGATAGCTGCGCTCGATCTCTAGCGCTTTATCTTCAGGCTCGCCCAGCGGCAGCGGCTGCTCCAGAACCTAACAGACGCGCTGCCTTTGCGGCTGCGGCAGCTGAGCCAGCGCAAAATGCCGTGCCCCGCGCAGGCAGGGAATGCGGTGCCCGGCTCCGCCATAGAGCGCAAACCGCGTCCGTTAATGCTGCTGGCCAGCAGGCCTTCGCCGATAATCCAGTCCACTTTATCCGCGCTCTGCTTCAGGTGAAACTGCTTCACCAACGAGCCGAACACGTCTGAAAAGGATTCATTCAGTGCGCCGTCCTGCTCAAATTAGTAGTGCACGGTGCCGAGCAGTTTTAATCCCTTAGTGTCGAGCGAGTTACGCTGATAGGTCTGCCAGAAAAAGTCATAGGTGACGCCAAAGTAATCCCACGCCTCTCTGGCGGCGATGTCGCCCGTCTCAGGTTGACCTTCGCTCGCAGCTGATCCCTAGGCAGGCTCTGGGTATTTTTCGCATCGTAGATTTTGCGGTCGACGTGACCGCCCGCCGCCGTCTACGGCGCAACCGGCTTCTGCCATTTCTCCGCTATCAGATGCTGAACGTACACTAGCGTGCGGTGCGCATAATCTTGCTGCCGGCCAGAACCGTGGGCCACGATGTTGTGCAACATATAGGGAGGAATAACGCTGAGGACATACCCGACTCCTTGACACAAGTAATGTGTCAAAAAAAATATAGTCTTTGTTCAGGATGGGGTTTTGCGGCGTCGCTTTTTTCCGGCCGCAGGCTGGTTACTTGGCTTTCCACCCAGCCGTCGTCGAGCCGGGTGCGCAGCGTATCGCCGCTCTGCAGCTGAGCGGTTTTTTTCACCACCTGTCCCGAAAGATCAGTTTTGACGCTGAAACCGCGCGCCAGCGTTGCCAGCGGACTAACGCCTTCTAACTGCGCGGCGAGTGTCGCGAAGCGCTGTCTGTCGTGATTAAGCCTCTTTTCTAGGCTCTGCTGCAGGCGATAGCGCATCTGCTCCAGCTGGCGCTGCGCCTGAAACAGACGCGGCTGTGGCTGGTGCGCGGCGAACCGCTGCGCGAGACGATCCTGCTGACGCATCGTCTGACGCAGCCGGTTTTCCATCGCCTCGTTCAGACGCTGTTGCAGACAGAACAGAGCGGTCTGCTGACGTGCCAGACGCTGCTGTGGATGCTGTTTCTGCAGGTGATGAGCGAGGCGCGAGGAGCGGCGTTGTTGCTGCGCTAGATAGTAATCCATCGACATTTCTAGCCGTTGTTGCTGCGAGAGCAACTGTCGCAGCAGTTCCGTCTGATTTCTGCTCACAATTTCAGCAGCGGCGGACGGCGTCGGCGCGCGCAGGTCGGCCACGAAATCGGTGATGTTAACGTCGGTTTCGTGGCCGACGGCACTGACCACCGGAATGCAGCTGGCGAAGATGGCGCGTGCGACGCGCTCCTCGTTAAAGCTCCACAAATCCTCCAGAGAGCCGCCGCCGCGCCCGACAATTAGCACGTCGCACTCCGCGCGCTGATTGGCTAGTTCGATTGCGCGCACGATAGCGGCCGGCGCGTCGGCGCCCTGAACCCGCGTAGGATAGTATAACTACCGGCAGCGCAGGATCGCGCCGGTGCAGCACACGCAGCACGTCGTGCAGCGCCGCGCCGGTCGCCGAGGTGATCACCCCGACCTGCCCCGCCGGGTCAGGCAGCGGCTGTTTGTGCTGCTGGTCGAACAGGCCCTCGCTCGCCAGTTTCGCCTTCAACAGCTCGAACTGCTACTGCAGCGCCCCTTCGCCAGCCGGATGCATGCTTTCGATAATCAGCTGATAGTCACCGCACGGCTCATAAAGCGTGATGGTGGCGCGCACCAGAATCTGCTGGCCGTGCTGAAGACGGAAGGTGACGCGACGGTTGCTGTTGCGGAACATGGCGCAGCGCACCGGCGCGCCATCATCCTTTAGCGTGAAGTACCAGTGGCCCGACGCGGGCTGAGAAAAGTTAGAAATCTCCGCGCTCAGCCACACTGATCCCATCTCCTGTTCCAACAGCTGACGCACCATGGTATTCAGGCGAGTGACGTTAAAAACATTGGTGACTGGCGGTAGCGACGTGTGGTGGAAATCAAATAGTAAATCAGAGGGTTAATTAACTGATATTACATGGCCGATAGCGAGGATCAATCGTTTTTCTAAAAAAATACTGGAGGCAAACGATTACGGCCTGTATATTGCCTCGGCAATATTTTATCTGTTATCATTCACCTCAGGTTGAGATATTGCTATGCTAAGAATCGCTAAAGAAGCCCTTACTTTCGACGACGTTCTGCTCGTCCCTGCTCACTCTACCATTCTGCCTAACACGGCCGATCTCAGCACTCAGCTGACGAAAAACATTCGTCTCAACATCCCGATGCTCTCCGCTGCAATGGACACCGTGACCGAAGCGGGTCTGGCTATTGCGCTGGCGCAGGAAGGCGGTCTGGGCTTTATCCACAAAAACATGTCGATTGAGCGCCAGGCGGAAGAAGTTCGCAAGGTGAAGAAGTATGAAAGCGGCGTGGTAACCGAACCGAAAACCGTTCTGCCGATCACGACGCTGGCGGAAGTGAAAGCCCTGACCGAGCGTAACGGCTTTGCTGGCTATCCAGTGGTAAACGAAAGCAACGAGCTGGTCGGCATCATCACTGGCCGCGACGTGCGTTTCGTTACTAACCTAATGCAGCCGGTTACCGCTGTGATGACGCCGAAAGAACGTCTGGTTACGGTCAAGGAGGGCGAGGCGCGTAACGTCGTGCTACAATGTATGCACGAAAAACGCGTTGAGAAAGCGCTGGTGGTGGACGACAGCTTCCATCTGCTCGGCATGATCACCGTAAAAGATTTCCAGAAAGCCGAACGCAAACCTAACGCCTGTAAAGATGCGCAGGGCCGTTTGCGTGTGGGCGCGGCGGTCGGCGTAGGCTCAGGCAACGAAGAGCGCGTCGACGCGCTGGTCGCTGCAGGCGTGGACGTGCTGCTGATCGACTCGTCGCACGGTCACTCAGAAGGAGTGCTGCAGCGCATCCGCGAAACCCGCGCTAAATATCCTGATCTGGAGATCATCGGCGGCAACGTCGCTACCGGCGCAGGCGCGCTGGCGCAGGTGCAAGCGGGCGTGAGCGCAGTGAAAGTCGGCATCGGCCCTGGCTCAATCTGTACTACCCGTATCGTCACCGGCGTGGGCGTGCCGCAGATCACCGCGGTTTCCGATGCAGTAGAAGCGCTGGAAGGCACCGGCATTCCGGTTATCGCCGACGGCGGGATTCGTTTCTCCGGCGACATCGCCAAAGCGATCGCCGCGGGCGCCGCCGCCGTGATGGTCGGCTCAATGCTGGCCGGCACCGAAGAATCTCCGGGTGAAATCGAACTCTGCCAAGGACGTTCGTTCAAATCCTATCGCGGCATGGGCTCGCTGGGCGCGATGTCCAAAGGTTCCTCTGACCGCTACTTCCAGAGCGATAACGCCGCTGACAAACTGGTGCCGGAAGGTATTGAAGGCCGCGTCGCCTATAAAGGCCGTTTGAAAGAGATCGTTCATCAGCAGATGGGCGGCCTGCGCTCCTGTATGGGCCTGACCGGCTGTCCGACCATCGAAGACCTACGTACTAAAGCGGAGTTCGTACACATCAGCAGCGCGGGCATCAACGAAAGCCACGTGCACGATGTGACCATCACCAAAGAGTCACCGAATTACCGTATGGGATCCTGATCCCGTAAGATTTAGCGCCCGGCTTAAGCAGGGCGCTTTCATTATCTAGATCTAGTTACCCGTTCTGGAAGTGCCTCAATGACGACGGAAAATATTCATAAGCATTGCATTTTGATTCTCGATTTTGGTTCTCAATACACGCAACTAATTGCGCGCCGCGTACGCGAGCTGGGTGTGTACTGTGAACTCTGGGCATGGGATGTCACCGAAGAGCAAATCTGCCAGTTCAACCCGAACGGCATTATTCTTTCCGGCGGCCCGGAAAGCACCACCGAATTCAACAGTCCGCGTGCGCCGGAATATGTGTTCAACGCGGGCGTGCCGGTACTCGGCGTCTGCTACGGTATGCAGACTATGACGATGCAGCTGGGCGGTAAGGTCGAAGGCTCTAACGAGCGCGAGTTCGGCTATGCGCAGGTCGAGGTGAAAACCCCGAGCGCGCTGATCCGCGATATCGAAGACGCTATCAGCGCCGCAGGCAAGCCGCTGCTCGATGTCTGGATGAGCCATAGCGATAAAGTCACCGCCATTCCGTCCGACTTTGTCACCGTCGCCAGCACTGAAACCTGTCCGTTCGCCATCATGGCTAACGAAGAGAAACGTTTCTACGGCGTCCAGTTCCACCCGGAAGTGACACACACCGCTCAGGGGCTGCGCATGCTGGAGCGTTTCGTGCTCGACATCTGCGAATGCGAAACGCTGTGGACGCCGGCGAAAATTATCGAAGACGCCGTTGAGCGTTTACGTGAACAGGTCAGCAATGACAAAGTCATTATTGGTCTGTCAGGCGGCGTCGATTCCTCCGTGGCCGCGATGCTTCTGCACCGCGCCATCGGCGATCGCCTGACCTGCGTCTTCGTCGACAACGGTCTGCTGCGCCTGAAAGAGGCGGAGCAGGTGCTGGATATGTTTGGCGACCACTTCGGCCTGAATATCGTTCACGTACCGGCTGAAGCGTGCTTCCTTGACGCGCTAGCGGGCGAAAACGATCCGGAAGCCAAGCGCAAAATCATCGGTCGCGTATTCGTTGAAGTCTTCGACGAAGAGGCGAGCAAACTGACCGACGTGAAGTGGCTGGCGCAGGGCACCATCTATCCAGACGTGATCGAGTCCGCTGCCTCTGCGACGGGCAAAGCGCACGTGATCAAATCGCACCACAACGTGGGCGGCCTGCCGAAAGAGATGAATCTGGGCCTAGTAGAGCCGCTGAGAGAGCTGTTCAAAGACGAAGTGCGTAAGATCGGCCTAGAGCTGGGCCTGCCGTACGCTATGCTCTATCGCCATCCGTTCCCGGGTCCAGGTCTGGGCGTGCGCGTGCTGGGCGAGGTGAAGAAAGAGTATTGCGACCTGCTGCGTCGCGTCGACGCGATCTTTATTGAAGAGCTGCGTAAAGCGGATCTCTACAACAAAGTGAGCCAAGCGTTCACCGTCTTTCTTCCGGTGCGCTCCGTAGGCGTGATGGGCGACGGCCGTAAATATGACTGGGTAGTCTCGCTGCGTGCGGTAGAAACCATCGACTTTATGACCGCGCAATGGGCGCATCTGCCGTATGATTTCCTCGGCCGCGTCTCTAACCGCATCATCAACGAAGTGAACAGCATCTCCCGCGTGGTATACGATATCAGCGGCAAGCCTCCTGCGACCATTGAGTGGGAATAACTTTTCCGCTTATACTGAAGCGCGTTGATTAATCCATCGCCAGCCTATTGTCAGAGAGGCTGGCGATTTTCTTTCCGCTTATTCACTCCAAGAATATTCTGTGCTGCCACTTAAGGCTAAGGCATTGAGCTTCTGCATACTGCTAGTGATCCTGCTGTCGCTCGGCGCCAGTCTGGCGCAGGCGACGCGCCACGGTAACCTCTCAGGTGCGGCAGGGCCGCTGGTGGTCGGCGCGACGCGATCTGGCTCCCGATCTGCAGCGCTATGCAGCGCGTAGGCGATGATCCCACAGATTGAGGCGGTGATCCGCTCCTATCCTTGGCAGAATCCTATCACGCTTGGCTAGGACCGAACAGCGGCACCTTTCTCGCGCATATCGGGCGCGAGAAAGGTGCCGGCGCTGAAAATTGATATGCCCGCCAACGCGCTCGGCAAAGATTACCGGCCGCTGTGGCGTCCGATCGGCTTACCGTTCGGCCGGGCTAGCGGCCCGGCGCAGTCGTCAGCAGACGCCGAAATCGCCATCCTCATGGTAGAGGCTGACGCTATCCGCTTTGACCTCAATCTCTTTTTTCATCGTGTCATCGACGCGCAGCACTAGCATTTTGAGGCCGCTGGTTTTCGACTACACAAAATCAATCATCTGTGCAGCACGCGTTTCTAGGCGTGCTGCTGACGGAGGCGGCGCCCGACTTCGTCGGCTTAATCAATGTGGCAACAAGCGCTACAGCGCTAAGCGCACTGTATCGACGCCGCCGCAGAGAGCAGCAATTAATAATGCAGCAAAAACAGCGTCGCCAGTACGCCGGTATCGGTAATGGCGGTGATCAGCATGCTGGAGCCTACCGCCGGATCGCGCTTTCATTTGGTCATAATCAGTGGTATCAACACGCCCATCAGCAGGTTAAGTATAATCGCCAGCATCATGACGCCGCCCAGCTCAATATTTCTGTACATTAGCTAAGGTAATCAGCCCCATCGCGCTGCCCCACAACAGGCTTTTAAGCAGCGCTACGCCCAGTTCGTGCGCGATGAGGAAAGAGAAGAAGTTGTCCGGCTCGACCTGATGCAGCGTCAGCGCACGTACAATCATGGTAATGGTATGGTTGCCGGTGTTGCCGCCGCTCCCCGCGACAATCGGCGTCAATGTTGTCAGCGCTACCAGCAGCGAGAGCTTCTCTTCAAACAGGCCGCTCACGAGCGAGGCAATTAAAGGCGGTGCAGATATTGATCTGCCAGCTAGGCCAGCAATGATGCACCCCTTTACGTACAGGCGCGAAAACGTCCTCTTATTGGCTGATACCGCCCATGCAGCGAATATTGCTTTCGTTCCCTTCGTTAACCAAGTCGACTACATCTTCAATGGTCACGCGGCCAATCAGTTTACCTTTGGCGTCGATGACCGCGGCGGAGATGAGGTTATAGCGCTCAAACGCGCCTGCCACATCTCCGGCTTTATCGTCGATCTGAAAGGTGGTGGGTGAGGTATTAATCACCTCGTCGACGTGCTTTTTCGGCTTGTTCAGCAAGATATCGGTCAGCGAAAGCTCGCCCAACAACAGGTTGTTTTCATCGGTAATGAAAATCTTGTCCGTGCCGTCTGACATGCTTTTGCGGTGACGCGAGAAGCGCTGCACCGTCGCCAGCGCTACGTCGGCGCACGCCGTCAAGATATTGAAATCCATGGCCCAACGCGGTCGCGGTCAAAAACGACCATTTTGAGCATCCGCGCGCGCTGGCTAGGCGTTACGACGCCAGCAGGCGTCCCCGTCAGGTTACGTGTCAGATAGCGCACCAGCCATACTTGGTCATCAATATCGAGCAGTTCGATAGCGCGCAGAATATCATGGTCGCTCATCTCTCCGGTCAGGCTGGCCCAGAGGTTTCCGATGCTTCGACCAGTACATGGCCGCGCTGTCCGACGGGAACCAGACACCACAGCACTTGGCGCTCCTCTTCCGGCAACGCTTCGAGAATATTGGTGAGGTCCGACGCGTGCAGCTGGGCGATATCCTGCTCCAGCACGGCCTAGTGCACCGCATTTTCACGTTGCTGTTCAGGGTTGCGCTCGCTGGATTTCTCCAGTAGCACATCCACCAGATCCGGCTCACTGAGCAGCATCGTCAGAATGCGATGACTAATTTCACTTAAACGTTGAGTGTGAAAGGCAGACATAACGAGCCCTTTGTGTCTGAAAGTTACAGCACGAAGTGTAGCGGTTCGCCTCGCAAAAAGGCGCAAAAAAGAGGCTGTTATTCAGGCTGCGTTTAGTCGGTTCAGGCAAAGGACACGAAAGGCTAACGGCTGTGGCGAAGGGTAGCGCTTAGCGGTGCGGTTTCTGGTGCGGTTTTTTCTGTTGGTGATGCTCAAAGGCAGCGGGTAGGATAAAGAGCAGGCAGCTGAAGAGAATAATAAAGCTAATCAGTAAAACGATCCGGGTAAAGGAACTGGTTTTGGCACGTCTTCGGGAAAGGATGGCGCTGTTCACGCGAGGTGTTTCCTGTAATGACCCTGCTGGGCGATGGCAACATTTAGTCATAACCCTGCGTTGAAATCAATCACCGATTAAAAAAAGAGCAGAGATCGATCAGGCCGGGTTGCGCGGTCCCGGTTCAGAGACTGGCTTTTTTCGCCAGCAGCGTGGCGAAGCGGCAGCTGATGCGGTCGCCCTGTTCATCGCACTTGTGCAGCTGACCCACAGCTCGTTGTATTTCAGAATGTGCCAGTTGCGATAGTAGTGGCTTAGCTCGCCCGATTTAAAGGTAAAGGGAAAAGCGAGCAGGCAAGGATAATCATCGGCGCTCATTGCCGCGACAATCAGGTTATGCCCATTTTTTACCGTACTCGCCTGCATATCGGCAATCAGCTGCGGGATAGTTTTCGGCTGCAGAACATCACCACCACTGTAGAGAGCACAAAGGTATAGCTGCCGTTGAAACGCGTCTGGTTGAAATCGCGCTGTTCAGTATGAGTGGTGCTTATTCCCTCCTGCGCGACGATCTGCTCCAGACACGCTAGGCTGGCGGGATTATGATCCTAGGCGGTGACGTCAAAGCCGTGCTGGCTCAGGAACAGGCTGTTGCGACCGTTGCAGCAGCCAAGATCCAGCGCCTTACCTGGAGTCAGGTGCGGCAACGCCGCCAGCACTTCAGAGTGTGTCGGCGTCAGCCCGTAGGTTTCAGCAAAATAGTTTTCAGGTTTAATCATGGTTCGCGTTTATTGTGCGGGCGCGGACGCTCGTCTCCTCAGGCTTCTTCTTGCAGCATCAGCTTCCAGCCGGTGTTCGTTCCAGTAGGTTTGCTCTCGCTCCAGATCGAGCTGCACTAGGTTGTTCCGGCTGAAATACCCCGCCGGGAACGTCAGCGTCCAGTGGACGTCATCAGTGGTCAGCTTGAGCAAATCGGGGCGCGTGGTGGCCTGACGCTGGTTGTTGAGTAAGGTGCCAAGGCGTAGCAGGAACAGCAGCGGCAGGAACTGTTTTTTCTTGAACAGCGTCATGCGCGGCAGATCTTCGACCTTGACGGCTTTACGGTGGAAGCATACCAGCGCGGCTAGCAGCGTTTGATGATCTTGGTTAAATCCAGGCAGATTGGTATTTTGCAGGATATAGGCGGAGTGGCGATGCATGCCACTGTGGTTGATGCTGAGCCCCACTTCGTGTAGCATCGCTGCCCACTTCAGCAGCGATGCCAGCTGCGGGTTCGTCAGTTTGGGATTCTGATCGCGCCACTGCAGATAGAGCTGCTCGGTGGTATCCAGCATGCGCCGCGCCTGATCGTTGTCTATGGCGTAATGGTTCGCTAGGCTCTGCGCCGTGCGGCTGCGGATATCCTGATGGCGGAATCGGCCCTTCATCTCATAGAGCACTCCTTCGCGCAGCGCCCGTTCGGACAGGCTCAGCTCGCGGATCGCCAGCGCGTCGAACACACCGCAGATAATCGCCAGACCCGGCACGAACACCGATTTACGCTCTTCAGAAAGGCCTAGCAGGCTCAGCGCGCTAAAGGATTTATGTTTAATTATCTCATTATAGAGCATATCCAGCCGCTCTGGGGTGATCATTTTCTCTTTTCCACCCCCATCGCCAGCAGCACTGCGCACGCCGCTTTTATGGTGCCTGACGCGCCGAGCGCATACTGCCAATCCATGCAGACACGATACTGCCAGCCAGCGTCTCCAGTCGCCGCTAGGCGCGCGCGCCGGAAGTTGTCGCGGCTGATTTCACCGTTGGGGAAGTAGAGCTGAGCGAAACTGACGCAGCCCATGCGGCAGCTCTCAACCAGCTGAGGCTCGAAGTTTTCGCCGATCACCAGCTCGGTCGAGCCGCCGCCGATGTCGATCACCAGCTTACGGCCTTTCTCCGGCTGCGCGTGCTCAACGCCCATAAAGATTAGGCGCGCCTCTTCATGACCGGAAATGACTTCGATAGGGTTAGGGGATCACTTCGGCCGCGTGCTGCAGAAACTCTTCCACGTTCACCGCTTGGCGCAGGGTATGTGTGCCGACAATAGTAACGTTGCTGGGGCTAAAACCCTGCAGCCGTTCGGCAAACAGCGCTAGGCAGCTCAGTCCGCGCTCCATTGCCTCTTCGCTCAGACGATTTTTGCTATCTAGAACGTCAGCTAGGTGGACGCGCTTCTTCAGGCGGCCAAGCACCTGCATAGCGCCGTCGACCACGCGCGTGATGATCATATGAAAGCTGTTTGAGCCGAGATCGATTGCCGTAAACTCTTGCGGCATCGGCGTACTTTTATGGGAAATGGGCATGGATTATTCAGGCTGTTCCAGTTTCTTGATGTAATCATAAATCGCCAGTTGAGAGCGGACCTTACGACGATTGCCGCGCGGAACATAGCGGTTTACCAACTCTTTATCAACGATACGCGCTTTCACCGTATCACTAAACAGGATAGCCATAATGTCCAGAATGCGTTGCTTCACGCGCGGATCGAGGATCGAAACCGCCACTTCGATGCGGTGATCGATGTTACGTGTCATCCAGTCGGCGGAGGAAAGGAAGACTTTTTTATCGCCGCCGTTTTCGAAAATATAGACGCGATCGTGCTCGAGATAGCGGTCAACGATACTAATCACGCGAACATTTTCACTGATCCCAGCCAAATCAGGGATTAATGAACACATGCCGCGCACTAGCAAATTCACCTTCACGCCGGCGCCGGAAGCCGCATAGAGGCGATCGACTAGACCGTTGTCTACTAGGTTGTTGATTTTTAGTGTAATGCTAGACGGATTTCCCTGCTGCGCATTGGCGATTTCCGCATTAATAAGTTGGTAGAGCATCTGACGCGAGTTCTGCGGCGACACTAGTAGGTGTTCAAAGCTCACCGGCCGATAGGGGTTCTCGATAAAGTTAAATACCCGGCGCACTTCGTTGGTGATGCGCGCGTCGGCGGTCAGCAGTGAGTAGTCGGTATAGATGCGTGCGGTTTTCTCGTTAAAGTTGCCGGTGCCAATATGGGCGTAGCGCACCACTTTGTCGCCTTCGCGACGCGAAATCAGAAACAGCTTGGCGTGAATTTTCAGACCCGGCGCAGAGAAAATAACATGCACACCCGCTTCAGTTAAGCGCTTGGCCCACGAAATATTGGCCGCTTCGTCGAAGCGCGCCTGCAGCTCTACTACCACACTGACCTTTTTGCCGTTATAGGCGGCATAGATCATCGCATCTATGATGCGCGAACGCTTCGCAACGCGATAGATGTTGATTTTTATCGCCAGCACGCTCGGGTCGAATGACGCCTGACGCAGCAGCTCCAGTACGTGCTCAAAGGTGTGATAGGGATAATAGAGCAGTATGTCACAATCGCGGATGGCGTCGAAGCCGTTGCGGAAGCCGTCGAAGCCGATATGACGGATCTGAGGCAGCGGACGGTTGACCAGATTGCTTTTGCCGACGTCCGGGAAGCCGATAAAGTCTTTAAAGTTATGGTAGCGGCCGCCTGGCACTATGGAATCATAATTGGAAATGGTCAGCTTGTTGCGCAGTAGCTCCACCATCGCGTCCGGCATGTCGCGCTGATATACAAAGCGCACCGGCTCGGCGGTCAGACGCTGCTTCAGGCTGGAGGACATCAGCTCTAGCAGGCTTGATTCCATCTCCGTTACCAGATCGTACTCCGCATCGCGCGTCATCTTCATCGAATAGGCGTTCAGCGCATCATAGTCGAAGAAGCCTTTAAAGATGTCGTCTAGACAGTAGCGCAGGATATTGTCTAGCAGGATCATAGGTTTGCGGCGTCGCGGCGATTCGGCAGGCAGGTTAACGAAGCGCGGCACCTTATCGGAAGGGATCTCCAGCAGCGCATAGCGAATATCCTCGCCGCGAATAATCTCGACCGCCAGATAGGTGTAGTCATCTTTCAGAAATTCGGTGAGATCGGTGTCGTGATTGATCAGGATTGGCGAGATGTGCTGGCGCAGATCGTGCTTGAAATATTGGCGCAGCCAGATCTGTTGATTAGGGGAAAGCTGGCGCTCGTTGATCAGGAAGATCTGATTACGCGCCAGCTCCAGCAGCAGCTCATTATACAGGCCATCGAACTCCTGCCCCGACTTCATCACGTGCTGCTGAATTTTTTTCAGCAGATGGCGCGGCAGGCCCGGCAATCCCTGTTCTTCGCCGATCAGGATGCGCCGCTTGAGGTCGGCGAAGCGAACCTTGTAAAACTCGTCAAGATTATTGGAATAGATCCCGAGAAAACGCATGCGTTCAATAAGCGGATTCTTTTTATCCGCTGCCTCTTGCAGAACGCGTTCATTAAAAGATAACCAGCTTAATTCTTTTTCTATATATAGCTTTTCCCGACCCATTCTGACTCCATATAGCGTTTGCAGGACTAAAGAACCAGTGTCCGACATTATTATGGCGAAAGTATGGCAACGTTGTCCAACGTCAATGGTTGTCTTATCAACCAGCTACGGGCAGCATAGCGGCTTATTACCGATCCCATTCAGAGCCGCATGAGCTTAAAGCATATTCCCGTTAACTTCAGCGACCGCCGCCGCCGCGCTATCGACCGCTTCACGCGGCGGCTGGTCACTTGCTACGGCATCGCTATTTTGCTACTGATGCTACTGCTTTTCTTCTAGCTCATCTGTATGGTGATGGTGCTGCCGCTGTTCGCTACGCCAGCGCTGGCTTTGGGCTTTACCGAACAGCAAGGCTGGCGTATCGGCAGCGACGGCGCGGCGCGAATGATACCGCTGAACGGTCAGCCCGCCGAAGCGGCGTTGATGCTGCGTCCGGCGCCGCAGCAGATCGTTAGCAACGCCGATCGTCGCACGCTGCTGCTTAACGCGCAGGGCGTACTAACCCTGATGCAGCCAGTAAACGGCGCGGGCGCTTCCGCTTTCAGCGATACCCCGCCTGTGCATCTGCTAGCGTGCGGCGCTAGCCTGCTTGATTGAGAACGGACACGGCGTGACGCAGTGGTTCGCTATCGCCGGCACGTAGGGACCGCGCTTGCATGAAATCCGCACTTTCGCCGAGAGCAGCCCGACCGCGGCTATCTTGACGGAGCCGCAGTGGCGCGTTTTCGCTATGCTGACGCCCGATGGCGAGCTGGAGCTGTTTGCCAGCAAGCAACGCGGCACCATCCTGCAGCGTCAACTGGCGCCCGGCGTAGCAAACGCCACCTTTTCCCTACGCGGTGACGCGCTGCTGCTGGAGCGCGTCGGAAGCTGGCAGGTGCTGCGTATCGACAACCCTTGGCCCGAGTTAGCTGGCGCAGCTTTTGGCAGAAAATCTGGTACGAAAACTATCCCGCGCCTGACTGGGTCTAGCAGTCCACCAACGCCGCAGACAGCTATCAGGCCAAATTCAACTTTATGCCGATAGCGACGGGCACGCTGAAAGCGGCGGTGCTGGCGGCCGTAATGTAACCGCTGCCGGGACTGCGATGATGGGTTAAACCGGCGGTAGAGATAATGGGCGCGCTACCCAGCGTGGTCATCGGGCTGATCGCCGGACTCTGGCTGGCGCCACATATCGGCTAGGCGCTGCTGATTTACGGCGCACTCAGCGCGCGTCTGCCGCCGCGCTGACGATGAGGTGATGCTGCTGCCGATGCTGCTGATCGTCACGCTGGCCACGCTAATCGTGCCAACTTGGCTGATGCGCGATGCGGCGGAATGGCTCGTACTATAAGCGCAACCTGCTGGTCGCCGGGCTGGCTATGGGCTTCGCGCTGGTGCCGCTGATTTTCATCCTGTGGGAAGATGCGCTGATGATCGGCTTCGGCCGCGCGGTCGGGGAAAGCATGATTGTGCTGATGGCGACCGGCAACACGGCGCAGAGTCACAGCGGCCTCTCCTCCGGGCTGCGCGCGCTTTCCGCGAACATCGCCATCGAGATGCCGGAAGCGGCGGCAGGCAGCGTTCACTACCGTATCCTGTTTCTCAGCGCGCTGAGGCTGCTGCTCTTTACTTTAATCATCAACACGTTGGCCGAACTGATCCGTCAGCAGCTGCGCCAGCGTTATAGCCAGCGTGAGGGCTAGGCATGAAGGCGATACGACAAAATGACCGCGGGCGCAGTGCGATCTGTTTACCCTGCTAATTGCACTGCTGGTGTGGCAGGGTATGCGCGCCTTCTGGCGTAGTGCGTCAATCTCTACTATCTGGCGCAACCGGAAGGACCCACCCACGGCATTGCTGGGCGAAATCCTTACGCACCAACCTCACTTTCCTGCACCTGCGGCGGCGGAAAACGGGGCGCTGCCGCTGGTCAGCCAAAAGTGCATCACTACTTGATTAAAACCGGCAACCGCGACTGGGACGCGCCCAATTTTCGCGTAATCTATGCGCGTGATACGCTGACGGCAAGCGATCCCGATGCGCTGCTGCATCAGCGGCTGGGGCAGGTGCGCGGGCTGCTGCGTAAGAATCAACCATATTCATCATATGGATCTGGCGCGCCTAAACGATCAGCTGGCGGGCGCCGGTCGGAGTTCGAGGCGAATCAGGCGGCTCTGCAGCGTCGTTTCGCGCAGCTCAGTAGCCAGCTTTCCGTTCTGCAGCGCGAAAGCCAGCGTGATACGCAGGATCGTCAGCATGTCATTCCACTGGCGCAGGTCGTTAATGTCTGCTACCCCAACGCCATGAGCGCGCCTCAAAAGGTCGCGCACACGCTGCATCAGATCTGGCATTTTGTTAGCGATTCGCCCGCAGACGGCGAGAGCGATAGCGGCACGTTTCTGGCGATTTTCGGCACGGTGCTGATGGTGCTGCTGATGTCGGTGGTTGGTAGTGTACCGTTCGGCGTTATCGCCGCGATTTGGCTGCATGAATACGCATCTAGAGCCCCAGTGTAAAAGCCGATCGCCCGCTAGTTTACGCCAAGGTGCTGCTACTGGCTGCTACTGGTGATGATTATTCTGTCGCTCAACCTGCTAGCGATGGCGCTGCGTCACCGTCTGCGCGAACGCTATCGCCTGATGACCCAATAAAAGATGATAACTATGATGTCCGACACCGAAGCGGCGCTGACACTAAACCACCTCTCGTTATAGTACGGCGAGCGGTAGGTGCTGCCCGATATTTCGCTGCATATTCCGTACCGCGCTGATCGGTATCCTCCGGCTGCGGCAAATCAACGCTGCTGCGCTGCTTTAATCGCATGAACGACGTAGTGGACAGCTGCCGCATTGAGGGCGAAATCTTGCTCGGCAGCCATGCCATTATACAGCCGTCGCAAGATCTCTCGGCGCTGCGCCGGCAGATCATCATGGACCCAACCCTTTTCCTAAATCGATCTTTGAAAATGTGGTGTATAGCCTGCGTCTGCAGGGCCGTGCGCGACAGACGCAGGCTGAACGAGGCGTGCGAGCGCGCGCTGCAGCGTTATGGAGCAAGGTAAAAGATCAGCTGGGACAGAACGCGTTCATGCCCTCCAGCGGCCAGCACCAGCGTCTGGTGATCGCCCGTGCTATTTCGATTGAGCCTGAGGTGTTGCTACTGGATGAGCCGACCTCGGCGCTCGATCCCATCTTTACACTAGTGGTTGAGGAGCTGATGACCTCGCTGAAGCAGAATTTCACGCTGGTGCTGGTTCAAACACAATATGCAGCAGGCGTTGCGCGTATCGGATTACACGGCGTTTATACACTAGGGAGCGGTAGTGGAGTTCGATGAAACGGATCGCATCTTTACCTCGCCGTGCAACGGCGCACCGAGGATTATATTACCGGACGCTACGGCTAGCGAAGGGTGCTTACGCAGGTAACATCAACCGATCACAAAGTCGTTCAAGGCGTCCCTGCGCGCTCGGTCCGCACAACACGCACCTCATTCCTCCTCAGGTGCGCCCGTTACCGGGCCAACGCGCTGCGTTGTCAAAAACGCTCCCGGCGTTTTTGTCCCTGTCGCGGGACGCTTTTGTTAGTCGTACGTATAGCCCTGCGGCGGCAGCGGCTGATTATCCAGCCAGGCTTTGCCTTCCCGCATTGCTAACCGCCCTTCGACAAACCAGCTGATCACCAGCGGATAGATCGCATTCTCCTGATGCTGCACGCGCGCGGCGATCGCCTCTTCGTCATCGTCGGGGAAGACCGGTACGTGAGCCTGAAGTATCACCGGGCCGCCGTCCAGCTCGTCGGTGACGAAGTGCGCCGAGGTGCCGTGCTCGCCGTCGCCGTTCGCCAGCGCCTGACGATGAGTATGCAGGCCGGGATATTTCGGCAGCAGCGAAGGGTGGATATTCAGCAGACGACCCTGATAGTGCGCGACGAAGGCGCTGCTCAGAATGCGCATGTAGCCCGCCAGCACCACCAGATCGGGCGCGCAGGCGTCGATCACCTGCATCAGCTGGTGATCGAAAGCTTTACGGTTGGGAAAATCGCTGACCGCTAGCGCATGAGTCGGGACGCCCGCGTTACACGCGCGCCTCAGGCCGAAAGCGGCGGCTTTATTACTGAAAACGGCAGCGACGCTGCCGTTAATCCGCCCGCTTGCGCATGCGTCGAGGATGGACTGAAGATTGCTTCCGTTGCCGGAGATCAGTACAACCAGCTTTTTCATGCGTTGATCACCACGCGCTCTTCCGCGTCGGACGCCTTGATTACGCCGATCTTCCAGGCTTTCTCGCCTGCGGCGCACATCAGCTCAACCGCTTTGTGCGCGTCGGCGGCTTTTAGCGCGATCACCATGCCGACGCCGCAGTTAAAGGTGCGGTACATCTCGTGACGGCTGACGTTGCCCGCCTGCTGCATCCAGGTGAAGACGGAAGGCCATTCCCAGCTCTTCTCGTCGATCACCGCTTGGGTATTCTCCGACAGCACGCGCGGAATGTTCTCCCAGAAGCCGCCGCCGGTCAGATGGGCGATGGCATGCACATCGATCTGTTCGATCAGGCTGAGGATATTCTTCACGTAGATGCGGGTCGGTTCCAGCAGGTGATCCGCCAGCGGACGCCCTTCCAACTGTTTGGTCAGCGGATCGGTCTGGCTCACTTCGAGGATTTTGCGCACCAGCGAATAACCGTTGGAGTGCGGGCTGCTGGAGCCGAGCGCGATCAGCACGTCACCGTCCTGCACTTTTGATCCGTCGATAATCTCAGACTTCTCGACCACGCCGACGCAAAAGCCGGCCACGTCGTAATCGTCGCCGTGGTAAATACTGGGCATCTCAGCGGTTTCGCCGCCGACCAGTGCGCAGCCGGACTGCAGGCAGCCTTCGGCAATGCCAGTAATGACGGAAGAGGCGGTATCGACGTCCAGCTTGCCGGTGGCGTAGTAGTCGAGGAAAAACAGCGGCTCCGCGCCCTGAACCACCAGATCGTTCACGCACATGGCGACTAAGTCAATGCCGACAGCGTCATGGCGCTTCAGATCAATCACCAGACGCAGCTTGGTGCCGACGCCGTCGGTGCCGGAGACCAGCACCGGCTCGCGATACTTCTGTGGCAGGGCGCAAAGCGCGCCGAAACCGCCTAGCCCACCCATCACTTCCGGGCGGCAGGTCTTTTTCACTACGCCTTTGATACGGTCAACCAGAGCATTACCAGCATCGATATCAACGCCGGCGTCTTTGTAGCTGAGAGATATCTTGTAGGTCACTGCGTAATCCCCACGCGATTGCGGTTGGTGGTTAACAAAAAGCGCGGCAATTCTAACAGCGCAGGCAAACGTTTGCGAGTCCCATCGACAGACCAAATTGCGCGCCGGACGATTTTCATCAATCCTTAAATATGGATAAAAACATTCTCTCTTTGCGCAACGACATACGGCGCGCTTGCGAATAAGGCAGTATAATCCCCCGATTTTTTTAGCTCAACTCATTCCGGAAGAACACCAATGAAGATTGTGGATGTCAAACACCCGCTGGTCAAACATAAACTGGGCCTAATGCGTGAGCATGATATCAGTACTAAGCGCTTCCGCGAGCTGGCGTCGGAAGTCGGCAGCCTACTGACCTACGAAGCCACCGCCGATCTGGAAACCGAGCACGTCACCATTGAAGGCTGGAACGGCCCGGTGGAAATCGATCAGATTAAAGGCAAGAAAATCACCGTTGTGCCGATCCTGCGCGCCGGTCTGGGAATGATGGAGGGGGTGCTGGAGCATGTACCGAGTGCGCGCATCAGCGTGGTCGGCGTTTATCGAGACGAAGAGACGCTGGAGCCAGTACCGTACTTCCAGAAGCTGGTTTCCAACATCGAAGAGCGTCTAGCACTGGTGATTGACCCGATGCTGGCGACCGGCGGATCAATGATCGCCACCATCGACCTGCTGAAAAAAGCCGGCTGCAGCAGCATTAAGGTGCTGGTGCTGGTTGCCGCGCCGGAAGGGATCGCCGCGCTGGAGAAGGCGCACCCGGACGTCGAACTTTATACCGCCTCGGTCGATCACGGACTGAATGAAAAGGGATATATCATTCCAGGGCTGGGCGACGCCGGCGACAAGATTTTCGGAACCAAGTAACTGAATCAGCCGACCAGAGAGTCGGCTTTTTTTGGCAAAAAAATATAATCTTTAAAGGGGATAAATGATGACTCGGCGCGCCATTGGCGTTAGCGAACGCCAGCCGCTACTGCAAACCATCCGCTCAGTCTGCAACACCTCTTCGCCATGTTCGGCGCGACGGTACTGGTGCCGATTATGTTCCATATTAACCCTGCGACGGTGCTGCTGTTCAACGGCGTCGGCACGCTGCTTTATCTCTTTATCTGCAAAGGCAAAATTCCCGCCTATCTCGGCTCCAGCTTCGCCTTTATTTCGCCGGTGCTGCTGTTGCCGCTGGGCGGCTTTATTCTCTGCAGTGTGCTGTTCTGCATCATGGCGCTGATCGTGAAAAAAGCCGGTACCGGCTGGATTGACGTGATGTTCCCGCCGGCGGCGATGGGCGCTATCGTGGCGGTGACCGGTCTGGAGCTAGCGGGTGTCGCGGCCAATATGGCGGGGACTGCTGCCGGCGGAAGGCGGCAGCGCCACCATCACCATTTCGCTAGTGACACTGGCTGTGACGGTATTCGGCTCGGTGCTGTTTCGCGGCTTCCTTATCATTATTCCTATTCTGGTCGGCATCATCGCGGGCTACGCGCTCTCTTTCGCAATGGGCATCGTTGACTGGACGCTGGTGTATAATGCCCCTTGGTTCGCGCTGCCGACCTTCTATACGCCGCGCTTCGAGTGGGCGGCAAGTTCTGCCTGCCGCGCTGGTGGTGATCGCCGAGCACGTCGGGCATCCGGTGGTCACCGCGAATATCGTGAAAAAAGATTTGATCCACGATCTCGGCCTGCACCGCTCGATGTTCGCCAACGGCCTTTCCATATTATCGGCGTTAGCGGGGCGAAGGTGCACATCGGCGCCGCTGAGCTGAAAGGGATGGCGCTGGCGACGCTGATCTTCCGCGACATTTCGCTGCTGCGCCCGGAAGGAGTGGGGCTGGAAGCGGACGAAAAGGACGCCCACTAAGCATTAAGAGTGTCGCGGGCGCGGGCAGGGACGCCCGTTATCCTTTCCTGCGCAAAACTGTGGTAGACTTGCCCCCGTTTTTTGCTTGTTCCTTTTGAGGTGCTTCTGAACACGCCGGCACAACTGTCACTGCCACTTTACTTACCGGACGACGAGACCTTCGCCAGCTTCTGGCCGGGAGAAAATCCGTCTCTTATTGCCGCGCTCAAAGGCGCTCTCAGTCAGCAACACAGCAGCTACCTCTATTTCTGGTCGCGTGAAGGCGGCGGACGTAGCCATCTGCTGCACGCGGCGTGCACGGAAATGTCGGCGCGCGGCGAAGCAGTCGGCTACGTGCCGCTGGATAAACGCACTTGGTTTGTGCCGGACGTCTTAGATGGCATGGAGCATCTGGCGCTGGTCTGCATCGACAATATCGAGTGCATCGCCGGGGAAGAGGCGTGGGAAATGGCGATCTTCAATCTCTATAACCGCATCTTGGAAACCGGCAAAACCCGGCTGCTGATTACCGGCGATCGTCCGCCGCGCCAGCTTAATCTCAATTTGCCGGATCTAGGGTCGCGTCTCGATTGGGGCCAGATCTATCGCCTGCAGCCGCTGAGCGACGAAGATAAACTGCAAGCGCTGCAGCTGCGCGCCTGGATGCGAGGATTCGAGCTGCCGGAAGATGTCGGCCACTTCCTGCTGAAGCGGCTGGATCGCGAAATGCGCACGCTTTTCGACACACTGGATCGTCTCGATCGCGCCTCAATCAGCGCGCAGCGCAAGCTCACCATTCCTTTTGTTAAAGAGACGCTGGGGCTTTAAAGGATCGCCAGCACCGCTTCTGGCGGGCGGCCTAGGCGCGCCCGATCGCCGTTGGCGACTATCGGACGCTCCAGCAGCTGAGGATGCGCCGCCAGCGCGTCGAGCAGTTAACTTTCACTGGAGTTTTCCAGCTGTAGAGCTTTATAAAGATCCTCTTTGACGCGCATCAGCTGACGCGCGCTGCTCATATCGAGCTTTTTCAGCAGAATTTGCAGCGTGTCGCGATCCGGCGGCGTCTCCAGATAGAGCACGATCGTCGGCTCGACGCAGTGGGCCGTCAGCAGTGCTAGGGTTTCGCGGCTCTTGCTACAGCACGGGTTGTGATAAATAGTGACCATCTTTATTATCTTTTTTTATACTGTTTAAAACGCTTCTGCAGCTGGTGCAGCTGGTTGATGCGCGCATCGTAGCATGCCTGCTTCAGGCTGCCGACCGGCACTTGGGCGCGTGCACTGCTAAGCACGGTAATCGCCTGATCGAGCTGGCCGTTAAGCGCTAGCGTCTCGGCGCGTGCCGACATCTCTTCGTCATTAAGACCCTGCTGCGCCGACGCCTGCGCCAGCAGATCCCAGCGGTTGGGGTCGTCTGGATGGGACCAAGTGTAGCGATTCAGGATACGGCTGGCGTTGTCGGGCTGCTTCGCCAGCAGCGGCTCGATAAGCTTTTTCGCGCTGGCGAAGCTTTTTGCTTGTAAAAATGGAGAGGGTGGAGCCTGCGGGGTGGTGCCTATATCGGGCAGCGAGTCGCTGAGGTCAGCCCAAGCGGACGCGTGCGGCATCAGCATCAGCGTGGGTATTAGGGCAGCGAGTAGCGTTTTCTTTAACCGGTTCAACATGCTTGGATCCTGTAGAGAAGCCCTAAGGCCTGCAAAATACGTTATGCTTTTTCAGGGTAAAAGACGCGGCGCGCTATCTTAACCAGAGCCTCAGGAGAAAGAAACGGGCAGATCCGCTAGTGACCCATGTCGCTGAAGCCCGTTTGCAGCAAAAAATTGAATGTTGTCGATGGGTAAACCTTCTTTCGATTGCCAACGCAAATTAAGATTATCTGAGCCTCAAGGCCGGGTAAACGTGCCTATATTCCTATTGTGTTTACCTGCCAAAAGCAGGACGCATTCGCTAGGTCGCCTCATCGTAACCGTTTTTAACCGCTTTCTTGATTAAAGATATGTAAATTTGATCAAAAAACTGAACGTGGCACGTTTTTCAGGCTCACTCTGAAAAAACGCCCCGAAAGCCGTGAGGCAATCGTCACCAGAATCAATAATTTTTATTGCTCCTTTCCCCTCCTATCTTAGAAAGCAGTAATCGCTGGCACACTATTTCGGCTAAATAATTTCTCCCCGAAAGCGTTTCTCTCTTTTAAACAGATCCATCCTCACTCCAATCTCGATTATCGGCACTATCGACACGCTTTATTAATTAGCATGATTAATAATTCTATCTGAAATTAATTCGCTCGGTCCGGCCAGCGACGCGCCATTTTACCGCGCCGCTGCTATGGTATAGATAGCTCACCCATTCAGGATGTGAGTCAGCAACAAGCTGTTGTCCAGAGAAAAATTTATGCGTTCCTAAAGCTCCACCACGCTGGGCGTGCTGTTGCCTTCGCTACTTAACCCTGTCTTTGCGCAGCAGCTGCAAGCGATGAAGCGTCAGGCGCGGCTGGCCGGCTTCGGTCTGCTGGTCGCCACCAGCGACTATCAGGCTGAACGCGAAGCGGCGATCGTCGAGCATACGCTGCGCCAGCGCGTCGTCGGACTGGTAAAGCGCGGCACGGCCGAGCGTTTGCGTCGACAACCGCCGCGCCATGGCCGAAGCCACTCAGCACCTTCTGGCACTGGGCCACTGACATATCGGCATGGTCACCGGGCCGGTGTGGCAGTCGGACCGCGCGCAGTAGCGCTTTCTCGGTTACTACGACGCCGTGCAGCAGGCCGGGCTACAACCCTCTGTGCTGATTAAGATGCCGAGCTATACGCGCTCCGACTTCCAGCGGCTGCTGCCGCGCCTCCAGCGCGCGCGTCCGCTGACGGCGGTGATCTGCAGCAACGATTTGCTGGCCATCAGCCTAGTGGGCGCCGCCGCGCAGGCCGGCGTCGCCGTGCCGACGCAGTTGTCAGTGATGGGCTTCGACGGTATTGAGGAGGGCGAATACCTTTCGCCCTCGCTCACCTCGGTGGTGTAGCCCAGCGATCTGCTTGGCGCATGCGCCATCGATATGCTGTTACAACAATCCAGCGGCGGATCTCGCCTGCTGGCGCATCATCTGCGGCTGTGCGAAAGCATCCGCGCACGCGCCGCGCTCTACTTTCGTCAACACAGGGGAATCCACATGTCAACGCACAACAAAATAAAACTCTTTACCGCCGCGGCCCGGCTCTCTGCCTGCAGCTTGGCGAACGCGGCGGAAACCGCCATCTACTACAATTATCCGCCAGAGGGGGAGGACTGGGAAACGCAGCTGCAAGCCATTGCGCGCGACACCGGCATTCAGGTGCCGAAGGATAATAAAAACTCCGGCTAGGCGCTGGCGCAGATGGTGGCCAAGCAGAGCAATCCGGTGGCGGACGTGGTCTATTACGGCGTGAGTTTTGGCATCTAGGTGGTGGGCGCCGGCGTCATCGCCGATTACAAAACGGCGCACTGGGAGCAGATCCCGGCAGGCATGGAAGAGCCCGACGGCAAGTGGGTGGCGTTGCACTCCGGCACCATGGGCTTTATGGTTAACGTCGACGCGCTGGGCAGCGCGCCGATGCCGGCCTCCCGGGACGACCTGCTGAAACCGGAATATAAAGGCATGGTGGGCTATCTCGATCCCTCCAGCGCCTTCGTCGGCTAAGTCGCCGCCGGGCGGTGAATCAGGCGAAAGGCGCCAGCCTGCAGGATTTTACGCCCACGCTCAGCTGGTTTAAAAAGCTGCAGGCCAACCAGCTGAGCGTGCTAAAGCAGACCGCCTACGCGCGCCTGATTTCCGGCGAGATCCCGATCCTGCTCGACTACGACTTCAACCCTACCGCGGCGTGAAGTATGGAGTATAAAGACCACGCTAACGTCGACTTCGTGATCCCGAAGAGGGCACAGTCGCGGTGCACTACGTCATTAGCTTGGTGAAGAACGCGCCGCACGCCGCCAACGGTAAGAAAGTGATCGACTACGAGCTCTCGGACAAAGGGCAGGCGATTTGGGCCAACGCTTATCTGCGCCCGGTGCGCCCGTCGGCGATGTCTACCGAGGCAAAAGCGAAGTTTCCGCCTGACAGCGACTACGCCCGCGCCCGGACGGTCAATTATCAACAGATGGCCGATGCGCAGAAAGCCTTCTCCGCCCGCTACCTGAGTGAGATCCGTTAATGTTGCTGCTGGAAATCCGCAGCCGCGCGCCGATGGACTTGCGTCGTCAGACGCATCAGGGCGTGCGCTGGCCCTAGATGCTGCTGCTAGCGCTGCTGACCTTTCTGCTCGCCTTTTCCGGCGTGGTGGGGTTTCTGGTAGTGGTCCTGGCGGGACAGCAGGGCGTGCTGGCGCAGCTCAGCATAAGCCTGTTCCACGAGCGCTAGACGCTCGCCTATTCGCTCAGCGGCCTGTTTATCGGCTTATTTCTACTTCTTCTTGCTGCCATGGGCCATCGTTACGCTGGTGGCGGCGAGCGAAAAGCTCGCTCGCTGGCGGCAATCTTGGTCATCGGACTGCCTGCGGCCTAGGGGCTGCTAAAAGCGCCGCCGCGCTCGGCATTATTCTGCTCTACGGCCGGTTTAACGGCCTGCGCGATAGCTAGCTGTTTATTTTGATCGGCCATGTGCTCTTTACGCTGCCCTTTATGATCCGGCCGGTACTGGCGGTGATGCAGGCGATCCAGCTGCCGCGCCTAGAGGAGGCGACCTCCGCCTCGGCGCCGGCTTCTAGCGGCGCTTTTTCAGCAACTCACCGCGCTGCACCAGCTCGATCTCACCGTTCACGCCCGCTAAACCTTGGTGCTTCTCTGGCCGTTGGGCTGCGGCAAGACGACCACGCTGCGCATTATCAGCGGCCTGGAGAGCAGCGACGCGGGCGGCGAGGGTCTGGTTGGCCGATCGCGACGTCACCGTGCTACCGATTGAGAAGCGCAACGTTGGCACGGTGTTCCAGAACTACGCGCTGTTTCCCAATATGAACGTAGCGCAGAACGTCGCGTACGGGCTGAAAGTGCAGGGCGTGTGCGTGCAAGGGATGCTGGCGCTGTTGGACTCACTGCACTGGCGAACCGCGCTATCGACAAACTCTCAGGCGGGCAGAAGCATCGCGGGGCGCTGGCACGCGCCTTAGCCGCCCGACCCAATATGCACTGTTCGACGAGCCGCTGGCGGTGCTCGATGCAAAACTGCGTGAACGCCTGCGGCTGGAGATCGGCACGCTCCTGAAAAAGTTCGCCATTACCACGGTCTACGTCACGCGCAATCAGCAGGAGACGATAGCGTTCGGCGATCGCATCGCGGTGATGGAGCAGGGGCGCATCGCCCAGATCGACACGTCACAAACTATTTATCAGCGCCTGGCGACGCGTTTCGTCGGTGCGATTAACTCTACGTCGAGACCAACGTTCACAGCGAACCGCGTCAGTTTTGCCGCCCGGAGGATATCCTGCTGGCGGAGGAGAACCGCTACGCAAGTCACGGCTATATCGTCGGTAGCACCTTTTTAGGTGCTGCGCAGCGTTTGCAGAACGATATCGGACTTGCCGCGCCGATTCAGGTAGAACGTCACGCGCGGAAACTCTGGCACGCTAGGCAGCGCGTCAGCTGGACGCTAGCGCCGCGCTGGAATTTACCGGTTATTAAGAAGAATACGGGCGCCTCTCCTAATAAAGAGGTCGATACCTAGGCCGCGCTGCTCAATGAACGCGACGAGAAAACCAACGGATCACTGCAACTATAGTCCATCACAATATCGTGATGGTTTGAGGTTTTGAAATCGTCGAATACTTTCTCGATCGTGCCGTCGACGCCCACCAAGAAACTGATACGGATAAGTTTTGCTCATAAAGGATTTTTCGCCCCAGACGCCGAACGCCGAGCAGACATGATGATCTTCATTAGAGAGCAGCGTGAAGTTCAGCAGCTCTTTCTCGGCGAAACGCGACGGCTTTTCTGGTTTATCGGTGCTGATGCCTAGCACTTGTACACCCGCTTTTTTCAGTTCATCCATATTGTCGCGCAGGCCGCAGGACTGTACAGTGCATCCCGGCGTCATCGCTTTTGGGTAGAAATAGACTAGAACGCGCTGTCCCTATAAGTCGGTTAAATTTACCTTTTTGCCATCTTGGTCGGGCAAGCTAAATTCCGGTGCGGTATCACCGGCTTTCAGTGGATTCATCACTATTCTACATTTTTTCTTTGTACTGTGGGCGACAGACCGGCTGGCGAACAGCGCTGGCGGAAAGTCGCCATCAGGAGGACATTGCGCT
The DNA here is from genome assembly GCA_001485295.1 of Type-B symbiont of Plautia stali. GTDB lineage: Bacteria > Pseudomonadota > Gammaproteobacteria > Enterobacterales > Enterobacteriaceae > Pantoea. Next base: position 5,286 of record BBOA01000009.1, on the reverse strand, counting down.
ACATAGCCAGACATCAGTTAGGAATAGCCCCAACTCAGTTACAGCTTAGCGTGAAGCCTGCAGCCTCGCCGACGACGACGCGGCGAGGCTGTAAAAAAGCAGCGTGCCTTCGGCGTTAAGCTCGCGGCACAGGGCGTAAACGCCTGTTTAAACTAGGAGTCGCCGACGTCCGCCGGGCTGTGTGCCGTTATTTGAATTAGAGCGTCGGCGTCTGATCCGCCTGACCGGGTTTAATGCGCGAGCCGAGTTCAGCGATGTTCATCGCGTGTTTGTCGAACAGATCGGTGAATCGCTCAATCAGATGGTGCGAATCAGGCAACTCGACCTGAATCTAGGCCTTCGCCGGCATCGGCGGACGCGTAGTGGCGCCGGTGCGTTTCATCACAATCGAGCAGCCCCAGCTCAGCGCCTTTCATCGGCAGGTTCGACTCAATCAGCGTGATGGCGTTCCAGCTACCGGAGAGCAGCTGAACTCATCCCCATTGCACCCACAGCTACTGACGTGTCCCGAACGGTCAACACCCAGTGCAGTGGTCACCAAATGGTGGGGTTGAAACTGCGGCAAAGTAGGATTTCCTGTTCATTCACTAATAACTATAAGGTAAACATAAAAAAAACTGCTGACAAGCGCAGGAGGGCTGTGGCCTGCTTGCTTTTCAACAGAAGTAAAACGTACCATGAAGCACTTTTTTGTCGAGGGGATCGCCAATGTTCACGGGAAGTATTGTTGCACTCGTTACGCCAATGGATGAGAAAGGTAATGTCTGCCGTGCGAGTCTGAAAAAACTGATTGATTATCATGTCGCCAGCGGCACCGCGGCGATCGTCTCTGTCGGCACTACCGGCGAATCCACGACCCTGAGCTATGAAGAGCATGGCGACGTGGTCATGCTGACGCTTGAACTGGCGGACAGCCGCATTCCGGTCATTGCCGGAACCGGCGCCAACGCCACCGCAGAGGGCATCTCTCTCACCAAGCGCTTCGAGAATAGCGGCGTGGTCGGCTGCCTGACCGTCACGCCGTATTACAACCGTCCGACTCAGGAAGGTTTGTTTCAGCATTTCAAAGCGATCGCCGAAAGCACGGCGCTGCTGCAAATGTTGTACAACGTCCCCTCACGCACCGGCTGCGACATGCTGCCGGAGACCGTCGCACGCCTAGCTGAAATCAAAAATATTATCGGAATCAAAGAGGCCACCGGGAACTTATCGCGCGTTAATCAGATCCAAGCACTGGTCGATGAGGACTTTATTATTGTCAGCGGCGACGACGCCAGCGCGCTCGACCTGATGCAGCTGGGCGGCAAAGGCGTTATCTCGGTAACGGCCAACATCGCCGCGCGCGAAATGGCCGAGCTTTGCGCACTGGCGCAGCAGGGCAATTTTGTCGAGGCGCGTCGCCTCAATCAGCGTCTGATGCATCTGCACAAGACGCTTTTCTGTGAACCCAATCCGATCCCGGTCAAATGGGCGGCGAAACAGTTAGGATTAATCGCCAGTGATACGCTGCGTCTGCCGATGACGCCGCTGACCTCAGCGGCCATACCAAAAGTCGAGCAGGCGCTGATTAAATCAGGTTTGCGATAAGTTAGGGAGTTTTAATGAATCATTCTGTAAAGCGCTTAGCGCTTTCTACCGCGATGCTGTTAACCGCGTGCTCAAGCGAGCAGCGTTACAAGCTTCAGGTTAGCAGTGACGAGTCCTATCTACAGGCCAGCGAACTGCAGGACCTGAAAGCGCCGTCGGGTATGATCCTGCCGGTGGCGCACGGCGATTACGACGTGCCGCACGCCGTCGCCAGAGGCAACGTCGGCAAGCAGCTAGACATTCGTCCGCCGTCACAGCCGCGGGCACTGGTTAACGGCGTGCGCGTGCAGTAGTTTACCGGCAACACCGGCGTGCTGATGGTGGCGAACAACCGCGGCTCCGTCTGGTCTCTGGTGACCAAAGTAGTGGAGCACAGCAACTTTCCCGTTGAGCAGCGCAACGACGCGCGCCAGCAGCTGACCACCGACTGGGTACAGTGGAACCGGGCCAACGAAGACCATCAGTATCGCGGCCGCTACGAGATCAGCGTGCAGTCGCAGAGCTATAAGCAGGTGCTGATGGTGCGCCTGCTGGAGCTGCAGCAGGAAGGCAAAGCGGTCACGGTGCCGGTGCAAATCCAGCGCTACACCGCGCAGATGATTAACGCCATCAGCGCCGGTCTGGACAAGATAGACGTCGCCAGCGAAAACGCGGCGATGGAAGTAACCGACAGAGCAACTGCTTGCAGGACAGCCTGAAAGTCATCTACAAATCGCCGGACAGTGGCATGTAGTATGATATCGGCGCGAAAGATCCTGAACTGCCGAACGGCAACTACAAAGTGCAGGTCGGCGACTTGGGCAATCGCAGCAGCCTGCAGTTTATCGATCCCAAGGGCTACGGCTCACCTAGGCGCAGAACGACGCGCTGCGGGCCTTGTTCTAAGCGGCGCTCAACGAATAAATCGCCTTAGGGCCGGAGATTCTCCGGTTTTTTTCGTCTCTGGCATAATCGCGTGCGGCGAAGTAAACGATTGCGTCACGGCAATCCCCGCTGCGGCCCGCCTCCGCAGAACACCTGAAATTTCTAAGTCTGGAGTTAACAAGATGCAAAAGCGAGCTGAGTTGTATCGCGGTAAAGCGAAAACCGTATACAGTACCGACAACCCGGATCTGCTGGTACTCGAATTCCGCAACGATACGTCAGCCGGCGACGGCGCCAGAATCGAACAGTTCGATCGTAAAGGAATGGTCAACAACAAGTTGAACCATTTCATCATGACCAAACTGCAAGAAGCGGGCATTCCGACCCAGATGGAGTCGCTGCTTTCCGACAACGAAGCCCTAGTGAAAAAGCTGGAGATGGTGCCGGTTGAGTGCGTTGTGCGCAACCGCGCGGCGGGATCGCTGGTCAAACGTCTAGGTGTGGAAGAGGGCATGATCCTCAATCCGCCACTGTTCGATCTCTCCCTGAAAGATGACGCGAAGCACGACCCGATGGTCAATGAATCCTACTGCGAAACCTTCGGCTGGGTGAGCAAGGCGAATCTGGCGCGCATGCAGGAGCTGGCCTTTAAGGCTAACGAGGTACTAAGCAAGCTATTTGACGACGCCGGCTTGATACTGGTCGATTTCAAGGTGGAGTTCGGCCTGTTTAAAAGCGAAGTGGTGCTGGGCGACGAGTTCTCCCCGGACGGCGCGCGTCTGTGGGACAAGCAGACTATGGACAAAATGGATAAAGACCGTTTCCGCCAGAGCCTCGGCGGCCTGATCGAAGCCTACGAAGAATTGGCGCAGCGCTTGGGCGTAAAGCTCGACTGAGTTAAATGCATCTGTAACAGAAAGAGAGCAGAGCCGCTGCTTTCCTTTTTCATTCAGCGGGACTCGTAATCAGGAGCAGGATATGCGCTGGCAAGGATGTCGCGAGAGCGACAATGTTGAAAATCGTCGGGATCACTCTTCGGCCTACGGCCGGCGGACACCAGATCCGTATTCCGCGTGGAAAAGGCGGCATCATCCTGTTATGTTAGTGGTGGCGGCGGGCGCCGGCTATTACGGCTACGACCTGACGGGACTGCTTACCGGCGGCGATGTCGCGCCCACTAGTCAACAGCAGCAGCGCGCAGCGCCAACGACGATGAAGCGGCGAAATTCACCCGCGTCATTCTCGCCTCTACTAAGATACTTGGAGCAAGCTGTTCCAGCAAATAGGCAAAGAGTACGTTGCGCCGACGCTGGTGATGTACGCGGCCACGACCCAGATAAGCTGCGGCACAGGCTAGACGGCGATGGGGCCGTTCTACTGTCCGGCGGATCAGCGTGTCTATATCGACCTTTCGTTCTATGATGAAATGAAAAACCAGCTCGGTGCAGGCGGCAAATTCACGCAGGGCTACGTGATGGCGTACGAGGTGGGACATCACGTGCAAAAACTGCTCGGCATCGAACCGAAAGTGCGCGAGATGCAGCAGGGCGCTAGCCAGACGCAAATCAATTACCTGTCGGTGAAGATGAAGCTGCAGGCGAGCTGTTTCGCCGGCGTCTGGGGTCACTACGTCAGCAAAGACAACTGGCTCTGGAGATCGGCGACCTGAAACAGCGCTACAGCTGGTTTAAACGCGGATTCGACGGCGGCAATCCCGGATAGTGCAATACCTTCGCCGCTAATTGATGTCGCCTGAACAGCTTGGCCGCCAGATGCAGCAGGCAGGCGTCAGGCGGTTCTGCATCATGAGCAGCGACTCGGCTTGGTTGCTGGCGCGCGCCGCTGAGTGGCGCACCGGTTTGCCGGGCGACTGGCTGGGTGGTACCTGTCGCGGATCTTCCTCACTGCGCGCCAGCGGCGTTACGCACGCTGTTGGGCCGCGAGTTCACCCATGCCATTTTCGACGCGCGGCGCGGCTTCCATACCGAAGCATTCGCCGCGCTGGTGGGCGCGCTGCGCGCCGGAAGCTGGCTGCTGCTGGCACCGCCTTGGTCGCGCTTGTTCTCAGCAGCCGGACGAAGACAGCTTGCACTGGGCTGACGTCGTCGAACCTGTCGCCACGCCAAACTTTATCCGCTACCTGCAACAGACGCTGCTCGCCAATCCCAGTGTGACGCTGCTGCGCATCGCGCCATTGCCCGAAAGGCCTCGCTGGCAGTGCCGCGCGCCGCAGCAGCAGGCAATTCTGCAGCAGCAGCTAACGATGGCGCTTGGCGGCGCGGCAAGTCGGCGGTGGCGGGCATGCTAGCGCGACAGCTGCCGAGTGTGCTGATCGCCGCCCCTGCCAAAGCCTCCACCGAGGTGGTAGCGCGCTTCGCGGGCGACGCTTTTCATTTTATGGCACCGGACGCTATCTTAGCTCAGCCCGACCTCGCGGCCGATTGGCTGATCGTCGACGAGGCCGCCGCCATTCCGACGCTGCTGCTGACCACTACGGTTCAGGGTTACGAAGGCACCGGACGCGGCGGCTCTATATTCTGAAGTTCTACGCCGCGCTGCAGCAGGTGCGTTACTTTACGCTGGATGAGCCGCTGCGCTGGTCGCGTCAGGATCCGCTGGAGCTTGGCTCAATCAGGCGCTGCTGTTCGAAGATGCCGCGCCGCATGGCCGCCGACGCGTGGCGGCACGATTCCGCGCAACCGGAGGCGGCTTAACGCCTGACCTAGCGCAGGCGTTCTGGGCGGGCAGACGGCAGCTGCGTGGCAAAGGTGTTGGGCGCGGGGCGAAGCACGGCGACGATGACGTGATCGTGATGATGTAAAAACGCTCGCGCAA
>BBOA01000008.1 GCA_001485295.1 Type-B symbiont of Plautia stali | reverse complement strand
CTTAAATCGGGAATTTAGCTAATATTTTGCCCAAAACCAGCGATGACAAGGCTTTCGGAGGGAGGATTAGGGCCTAAAATGGCAAAAATTGGCTATATGAGGGTGTCAAAAAATGACCAAAACACCGATTTACAGCAAAAATCCTTGATTTGTGCAAATTGCGAACAGATTTTTGAGGATAAAATCAGTGGAAAAACAGACCAGAGACCCGGATTAAAACGCGCGTTAAACTGCCTGAAATCGGGGGATACTCTGGTGGTCTGGAAGCTCGACAGGCTGGGTCGCAGCATTAAACATTTGATTACTTTAATATCCAATCTGGAAGATGAAGGTATTCATTTTCATAGTTTGACGGATGCCATTGATACCTCTACGTCCGCAGGCCGTTTTTTCTTTCATGTGATGAGCGCGTTAGCACAAATGGAGCGCGAACTGATTGTTGAGCGTACTCAGGCTGGTTTAGCTGCAGCGAGAAGCAGAGGACGTATTGGCGGCAGACCTCAGTCGCTATCTTTTGCACAGCAACAGGAAGCTCAAAAATTATTGGCGAATGGTCATAGCAGAAAACAGCTTGCATTACTGTATGGTGTTTCATTGACCAGCATCTACAAATATTGTCCCGTTGATCGTACCACTCGAACAGGCCAAAGTGCCTCCGATGAAAAATGACAGTGTAATTTCGTTGCACTGATGGAAACAAAAGTAGCCTGTCATTTATCGCACGTTTTGGCTTCAAATATCGCACGCCGCATCATGCAGCGCTGGGCGCAGCATGTCGCGTGCTGGCGACAGATGAACCGCGACGCGGGGTAGCGTTCGCCAGCGGCCCCGCGCCGTAACCGGCGGTGAAGTGGATGCTCTATCATGCGCTGGCGGGCCCGACGCCGAAGATCTAGCGGTTATCGAACCGCGCTTTACCGGCTTCGTCGAGAAAGCGCTGCGCGACGCGAAGCTGCGCACCAACTGCGCGGACGGCAACGAGGCCTACGAAACCAGCCTGACCAACTCGCTCAGCCAGACAGGTCATTAAGCTCACCGCGCCAAGCGTGCCGGATATCTATCAGGGCAGTGAAGTGCTGAACTTTAGCCTAGTCGATCCCGATATCTGAAGCCGGATTTCGATGCGCTGCAAAGCATGCTAGACAAAACCGGCGATTTCTCCGCACCGGAAGGATAGCAAAGCGGCCAGCTAGAACAGCAGGTCATTGCCACGCTGCTGCCGCTGCGCCAGCAGCACGTAGCGCTGCTCCGCCACGGTGACTATCTGCCGCTGGCGATCGGCGGGACCGAGGCCGTCGCACACGCGCGGATGCACAGCGCGCTCATCGTGGTGGTGCCGAGCTCTCGCCGTAGCTGAGCCGCTGGCGCAGTGCCGCTACCGTAATATTTTCACGGGAGAAATGTGTGACCTGACCGATCGACTTAGCCTTGTCGCGCTCACCAGCGGCGCGCCGCTGGTGCTTATCAGCGTCTGGCAGGATAGAAACACGATGTCGTTCATCGCGGTTTTTGTGGATAGCGTTTTACTGGATGGAGAGAGATAAATGTCTGAGGGTACACACTTTGAAATTACGGCCGGTTCGAGTCAGCAGTTAGGCGCCAACTACGATGGCGAAGGGGTCAACTTCGCCCTCTTTTCCGCGCATGCCGAAAGGGTCGAGCTTTGCCTATTTGATGAGAGCAGCCAGCATGAAATCGCGCGCCTAACGCTGCCGGAGTTCACCCATGAAGTGTGGCACGGCTACGTGCCGGGCCTGAAGCCGGGCGCGCTTTACGGGTATCGCGTTCACGGTCCCTACGATCCCGAGAACGGGCATCGTTTTAACCGCAACAAACTGCTGATCGATCCCTATACGCGCGAGCTGGCGGGTAATATCGAGTGGAACGAGGCGCACTTCGCCTATGATCTACTGCACGAGGATAAGGATCTGACCTTCGACACCCGCGACAGCACGCCTTTTATGCCCAAGTGTCAGGTAATCGATCCCAACGAATTCGAATGGCAGGACAACAACCGTCCTAATATCGCTTGGCCGAACGCGGTGATTTACGAGACGCATGTGAAAGGCTTTACCCAGCTCAATTCGGCGCTGCCGGAGGCGCTGCGCGGCACCTATGAAGGTATGGGACACAAAGCCACGATCGATTATATCAAAAGCCTAGGCATCACCTCGGTGGAGCTGCTGCCGGTCCACTGGTTCCCGAACCACCAGCATCTGCTGGATAAAGGGCTGAAAAATTTCTGGGGCTACAACTCCATCGGTTTTTTCGCCCCGACGCCGCGCTATTACGGACCGCGCGGCATCCAAGGCTTCCGCGACATGGTGCGCGCCTTTCACGACGCCGGTATTGAGGTGATCCTCGACGTGGTCTACAACCACACGGCGGAAGGCAACGAGCTGGGGCCGACGCTTTCGTTCAAGGGGATCGACAACTTCTCCTACTACCGCACCCTGCCTGACCAGCATCGCTACTACATCAACGATACCGGCACCGGCAACACGGTGAACACCTCCCATCCGCGCGTGCTGCAGATGGTGATAGACTCGCTGCGCTACTGGGCGAAATCGATGCATATCGACGGCTTTCGCTTCGACCTCGGCACCATTCTTGGCCGCAAGCCGGAAGGATTCGACCAGCGCGGCGGTTTCTTCGATGCCATGATGCAGGATCCGGTGTTGTCAAAGCTGAAGCTGATCGGCGAACCTTGGGATATCGGCCCCGGCGGCTATCAGGTCGGCGGCTTCCCGCCGGGCTGGGCGGAGTGGAACGACAAATACCGCGATACGGTGCGCGAATACTGGAAAGGCGATAACGTCTCTAACGATTTCGCCGCGCGCCTGCTCGGCTCCGGCGACCTCTACGATCAGTGCGGCCGCCGTCCCTGGGCGAGCGTCAACTTTATCACCGCCCATGACGGCTTTACGCTGAACGATCTGGTCTCCTACAACGAGAAGCACAACCAAGAGAACGGCGAGGATAACAACGACGGCCATAACGATAACCGCTCCTACAATTACGGCGCGGAAGGCGCGACCGAGGATGAAGGCATCAACGCAGTGCGCGAGCGTCAGAAGCGTAACTTCCTCGCCACGCTCTTTTTCTCCCACGGCACGCCGATGCTGCTGGCAGGGGACGAGTTCGGGCGCAGCCAGCTAGGCAACAACAACGGCTATTGTCAGGACAGCGAGATCTCTTGGGTGCACTGGGATAACCTGCCCGCCAGCGCCGAGGCGCTGCGTAAGTTTACGCGCCACGTTATTCGCCTGCGCGCCGAGCAGCTGCTGCTGCGCCGCGAAAACTGGCGCGACGGTATGGAGATCAAGTGGTTTAACGCCGGCGGCGGCTTCCAACAAGAAGAGCAGTGGGAAGAAGGCTCGACACTCGGCGTCTACATCGGCAGACCGGACCTGCAAACCGAGGAAGGCATCTGGCACGATATGCTAGTGCTGATTAACCCGTTTGAAGGCACACAGTGCCGTTCCGCATCCCGCAGTTCGGCGAAGGCGGCTGGGTGCTAGAGTTGACCACCTTCGACAGCGAAAACCATGGGCTGGTTATTACCAAAGAGAAGGATTTCGAACTGGAAGGCCGCAGCCTCGCGCTGTTCCGTCGGCCGTAAATTATTACCCTCACACGCAGCGTCCTGCTCTTCAGGACGCTGCTTTTTTGCGCTTCACCAAGAAAATGGCTGATATTTTGTGATACGCATACAATATATAAATATTTGTACATATTAACGTTATTTTTCGTTAGTTACTAGGCAATTAGACTGTGCTTTTCCGCGCGTCTTTATTTACGCTACGCCATGAAAAACGCTAAATATTCATCTCAAATGCCACATTGCAAAATCGCCATTCTCCCCACATAGTTAATTCGCGTTTAAACTCTTTTGAGCAGTAGTAATTTTAAATATAATCGCGAACATGCTGTCGAAGCCGGACGCGTCGGCGGCAAGCTCAGCCGCCGATAAAAGCGCAGATCAACGCGCAAAAAGCGCCGGGAATAACTTTCCCGGCCTTATTCTGTCTGACAAGCTTTTTTATCTGCCGGTTTTTTCCCGGCACATGAATAATGCGCTGCCGCAGCCGGCCAGCTGAGACGCCAGCACGCGCCTCAGCATCTCGACATAATCCATCACCAGACCAAGCGTCTAGGTCATTCCCTCTGCCAAGCTGCGAATCAGACTCAGCAGCTAGAAGTCGGGATTGAGCAGCGCCGCATAGCCGCGTAAGCCGCGCATGCCTTCGGTGGCGACGTCGAGCGTCTGCATCACGCTGGTCGAGCAGTTGTGCGACGTCAGGCTTGTCGCGGCAATCCCGACCGTGACTCGCCCGTTAATTTATCAGCGCATGCTGGTTGTAGTGCGGCAGCTAAAGGCGCTTATCCGGCAGGTACCAAGCTTTGATCTCCTGTCCCAGCGAGAGCTGGTGGAAGCCGGCAACGTCATTCTCTTCGCGCGCATGCAGCATATGCAGAAAGCCGCCTAAGCGTAGAGCCCGTCGCCTGTCGCCAGCGAGGTGTGGACGGTCGAGACTTTTCCTCAATGATCGATGGCGACGTCCGGCGACGCTGCCCAATCCCAGCGGCGTCCAGATATAAATGGTCAACGGCGCACTGGCGGGCGCGGACGCGTAGGCCACGTGGGGATAGTCGAAGCCGTGCGGTTTGCGCACCCCTTTGCAGGTAAATAGCGGTAGCGCCGCGGCAAACCCTATGGGGATCCGGCCAGTTGGCGAAGATCGCCAAGACGCAGTCGCCCTTCTCATGCGGCGCGGTAAGCAGCAGCGACAGCGCGTTAACCTGCGTAGGCGAGTCGAAACCGCTTCGCGCGCTAAGCCTGCAGCAACCCTTCAGCGGTTAAAAACAGACCCAGCAAAAGACAGCGTGCCGTGGTACAGACTATTCAGCACGATGCCCAAGCTGGCGCCGAGGCAGAGCATGCCGGCTATCAGCAGCGCGGGCCAGCTGGCCGCGCCCATTAATAAAAACAGCAGTCGCAGCAAAGGTGTAGGCTCCCCCGTCAAGCAGCCTGTTTCTTCGCGTATTCCAACACTATATTTCGGTGTGCAACGCCGATCTGCGCGCGTCGCCGAATCATGAGGATCAGGCTGTGTTTGCTGTTCGCGGGCATCAGTAAAATCGAGGGGCGCTAGCCAGAACCCCCGCCTGCCACGATGCCGCCCAGCAGCTGAGCGAGAATATAAAGCGCCACCGCTTTAGCGGTAAAGCGGCTGCCTGCCCACAGTTCCAGCGTGACCACCGGATTAAAATGGCCGCCGGAAATATATCCCACCGCATAAGCAATGGTTAATACCGTCAGGCCAAACGCGAGTGCGACCTCAGTGAAGCCAATACCCAGCTGCGGATAGGCGGCGGCAAGCACCGCACTTCTACAGCCGCCAAAAACCAGCCAGAAGGTGCCTGAAAATTCAGCCGTCATTTTTTCAACATTTGCTCTTTCTTTTAATAACTGAGGCGACCTTGTCGCGATGACGGCATATTAAAAGAGCAAAAAACCTGCATCAACAGGGTTAGTTTTAATGACCAATAATATAAAGATTATATTTTTATGAGGTTATTTGAGCCGGATCATCTAACAACATACAAGTGATACTTTACGTTTTCGTTGCGCAACAAGCATGATCTACATCAATGACTAAAAGTGCGCTTGTGCTTTTCAAATTCTAAAAAGAACAAATGTCCATTTTATGTTATTTATAATAAATTGAAGCGAGGAATTACGTAGCAGAGAAAGTTATTTATTTAGAAGTAACATTTTCACTTTGGTTTATTTCATAAACAGACAGCGTAACAGAAAAATAACGACTGCATCCATACCGCGAAAAAAACGCCGACCGCCAGCGCGGCGATCGGCGTGAGAACATAATGCGTATTACATATTTTCGATGATGGCGTCGCCAAACTCTGAACATTTTAGCAGTTTAGCACCTTCCATCAGACGCTTGAAGTCATAGGTCACGGTCTTGTTGGCGATCGTGCTTTCCATGCCTTTAACAATCAGGTCAGCCGCTTCGAACCACTGTAGGTGACGCAGCATCATCTCGGCGGATAGGATCACGGAACTTGGGTTCACTTTGTCCTGACCCGCATATTTCGGCGCGGTGCCATGGGTCGCTTCGAATAGCGCGCACTCGTCGCCGATATTCGCGCCCGGTGCGATACCGATGCCGCCAACCTGCGCCGCCAAGGCGTCAGAGATGTAGTCGCCGTTCAGGTTCATACAGGCGATGACGTCGTACTCAGCCGGACGCAGCAGGATCTGCTGCAGAAACGCATCGGCAATTACATCTTTCACGATGATATCTTTGCCGGTGTTCGGGTTTTTAATATTCATCCACGGGCCTCTGTCCAGCAGCTTGGCGCCGAATTCTTCTTTCGCCAGCTGGTAGCCCCAGTCTTTGAACGCGCCTTCGGTGAACTTCATGATGTTGCCTTTGTGTACCATTGTCAGAGAGTCGCGGTCGTTGGTAATCGCATATTCGATCGCCGCACGCACTAAGCGCTTGGTGCCCTCTTCCGAACACGGCTTCACGCCGATGCCACAATTCTGTGGGAAACAGATTTTCTTCACGCCCATTTCGTCGCGCAGGAACTTAATCACTTTGTCCGCTTCGACAGAACCCGCTTTCCACTCGATGCCCGCATAGATATCTTCCGAGTTTTCACGGAAGATCACCATAGCGGTATCTTCAGGACGTTTGACCGGGCTTGGTGTGCCTTTGTAATAGCGAACCGGACGCAGGCAGACGTAAAGGTCAAGTTTCTGACGCAGCGCCACGTTCAGCGAACGGATGCCGCCGCCAACTGGCGTGGTTAGAGGGCCTTTGATGGCAACGCGGTACTCTTTGATCAGGTCGAGGGTTTCCTGCGGCAGCCAGACGTCTTGGCCGTAAAGCTCAACAGATTTCTTGCCAGTGTAAATCTCCATCCAAGAGATTTTGCGCTCGCTGTTATAGGCTTTCTTCACCGCGGCGTCAACCACTTTCAGCATAACCGGAGAAACGTCCACGCCAATGCCATCACCCTCGATGTAAGGAATGATCGGGTTAGACGGTACATTAAGCTTGCCCTGATCTAGGGTGATTTTTTGACCTTCCGCCGGAACAACTACTTTGCTTTCCATTAACCTCTCCCGGGCATTTTGTTAATAAATTGTAAGATGTAACGCCATGATAGTTGAATATTTACGCCGCGCCAATCGTCTCTGTTTCACGTTATAATGCGCCGATTGTCACCGGCTGCAAATCTCATGCGAAAAGTTCTTGGCAAATTCAATAGTATAAACGTGCTGGCCACGCGCCGCGCGGCTCTCAGGCGCAAGCCGCCGCGGCGCGGGCCGCGACATGTCGTATTATTTAACAAACAAACCATTCGGTGTTCTGCCATATTTTGATGATGGTGCTGACCAACGACGGTACGCAGCAGGCGGCGCTGACGCAGCCCGGCAAGAGCACCGACAAGATCTACTATGTGCAAGTAGAGGGCAAGCCGCAGGAAGCGGATCTGGCAGTGCTGCGTCATGGCGTTAATCTAAAAGATGACCCGGCGCTGCCCGCCGGCGTCGAAAAGGTCGCCGATCCGCGAACGAAAGGCGATCCCGACTAGCTGGCTGAAAGTGACGCTCTACGAGGTTCAGAATCGTCAAGTGCGCCGCATGACAGCGCATATCGGCACCCGACGCTGCGTCTGATCCGCTGCGCTCATAGGCGACTACCGGCTCGATGCGCTGGCGGCGGGCGAGTGGCGCGAAATTGACGAGAAAGCCTGAAGCTGCCTCTTTTTTCGATAACGTTAGGTTAACAATCCCGGAGGATCGATATTTAAACCTCTATGTCACCGTCGCCTGTATCGTGCAGGCTGAAGGCGAGGTGTTAGTAATGGAAGAGTCGGTCGACGGCCGTCTACCTGGAACCAGCCCGCGGGTCATCTGGAAGCAGACGAAACGCTGCTGGTGGCGCAGCAGGCCAGAGCAGATTATCGTCTGCGTTCGCCGTTGGTCGTTGAAATCGTGTGGCTGTGGTAACAGGGTGCGCGCCACGCTGACGTATGATAGAATATAGCGCTTATTTTTTATCTTAATCAAGAGTGCATCATGCCTGACAACAGCCAGAAAAAAGTGATCGTCGGTATGTCCGGCGGCGTCGATTCTTCCGTATCCGCTTGGTTACTGCAGCAGCAGGGTTATCAGGTAGAAGGTTTGTTCATGAAGAACTGGGAGGAAGACAACGGCGAGGAGTATTGTACCGTCGCGGACGATCTGGCGGATGCGCAGGCGGTGTGCGACAATCTAGGCATTAAACTGCATAAAATCAACTTTGCGGCGGAATATTGGGACAACGTCTTCGAGCACTTCCTCGAAGAGTACAAAGCAGGCCGCACGCCCAATCCCGATATTCTCTGTAACAAAGAGATCAAATTCAAAGCCTTCCTAGAGTTCGCGTCGGAAGATCTCGGCGCCGACTATATCGCCACCGGCCACTACGTGCGCCGCTCGGACGTCGACGGCAAAAGCCAGCTGCTGCGTGGTCTCGACGTCAAAAAAGATCAGAGCTACTTCCTCTACATGCTGAGCCACGAGCAGATCGTCCAGAGTCTGTTCCCGGTCGGCGAGCTGGAGAAGCCGGAGGTGCGCCGCATCGCCGAACAGCTCGATCTCATCACCGCGAAGAAAAAAGACTCGACCGGCATCTGCTTTATCGGCGAGTGCAAATTCCGCGACTTCCTCGGCCGCTATCTGCCGGCACAGCCGGGCGCGATTGAAACCGTGGACGGCCAAGTGGTCGGCGAGCATCAGGGGCTGATGTACCACACGCTGGGCCAGCGCAAAGGCTTAGGCATCGGCGGCCTGAAAGAGAGCAACGACGATCCTTGGTACGTGGTGGACAAAGACGTGGCGCGCAATCGCCTGATCGTGGCGCAAGGCGGCGACCATCCGCGTCTGATGTCGGTGGGCCTAATCGCCCAGCAGCTGCACTGGATCGATCGCCAGCCGATTACCGCCCCGCTGCGCTGCACGGTGAAGACACGCTACCGCCAGAGCGATATTCCCTGCGAAATCGCGCCGCGCAGCGACGATCGCATTGAGGTGCGCTTTGACGCGCCGGTCGCGGCGGTGACGCCAAGTCAGTCCGCCGTGTTCTATCTCGGCGAGGTGTGCCTCGGCGGCGGCATTATCGAAGAGCGCCTGCCGCTGATCGTAGGCTGAGTCAGCCTTGCTGACACGTAGACAGGATTAACCGTGGCTAAAAATTATTACGACATCACGCTGGCGCTGGCGGGCATTTGGTTCAGCAGCTAGCGCATCAGTGCCAGTGCCAGCCGGAAGCGCTCAATGTCTCGCTGCGCAGCGTGATCAATCTCAACCCCGGCTCGACGCTGGCGGTGTTCGGCAATGATGAAGCCAACCTGCGCCTCGGCCTAGAGACGCTGATGGCGATGCTTAACAGCATTAATAGCAGCAGCCATCAGGGCGCGGACGCGGAGCTGACGCGCTATACGCTGAGCATGATGGTGCTTGAGCGCAAGCTGAGCGGCAATAAAAGCGCGATGGCTACGCTGGCGCACTACGAACTCGGCTCGGAAACCATTACCAGCGCCATGGCCGGTATCTATATCGACGTCATCAGCCCGGTCCGGTCCGCGCATTCAGGTGACCGGCTCGCCTACTGTGTTCCAGAACCCGCTGCTGGAGAGCTGGGTGCGCGCCGCCGTGCTGTGGCAGCAGGTCGGCGGCGGCCGCTTTCAGCTGATGTTGTCGCGCCAGCGCCTGCTGCGCGAGGCGAAAATCATTTTATCCCGGCTCTCTCCGGCTTACTAAGCCGGCCAGAGCCATACTGTTAAACGATTCAGGAGTTGCACTGATGGAATTATCCTCTCTGACCGCCGTCTCACCTGTCGATGGTCGTTACGGCGATAAAGTCAGCTCACTGCGCACGATTTTCAGCGAATATGGTTTGCTGAAGTTCCGCGTCGAGGTTGAAGTACGCTGGTTACAAAAACTGGCGGCCACCGCAGAGATCAAGGAAGTTCCTGCATTCGACGCCGACGCAAACGCTTTCCTTGACGCAATCGTCACAAATTTCACCGAGGAAGACGCAGCGCGCATCAAAACCATCGAGCGCACTACCAATCACGACGTGAAAGCGGTCGAATATTTCCTGAAAGAGAAAGTGGAAGGCGTCCCGGCGCTGCACGCGATATCGGAATTTATCCACTTTGCCTGCACCTCGGAAGATATCAATAATCTGTCGCATGCGCTGATGCTGGAAAGCGCGCGTCGCGATGTGATCCTGCCCTACTGGCAGCAGATCATCGAAGCGGTAAAACGCCTAGCGCACGAATACCGCGATATCCCGCTGCTGTCGCGCACCCACGGTCAGCCGGCCACGCCCTCAACCATGGGCAAAGAGATGGCCAACGTCGCTTACCGCATGGAACGTCAGCAGCGCCAGCTGAGAAAGATTGAGATCCTCGGCAAGATCAACGGTGCGGTGGGCAACTACAATGCGCACATCGCCGCCTACCCGGAAGTGGACTGGCACCAGCTAAGCGAGCAGTTCGTCACCTCGCTGGGCGTGACTTGGAATCCCTATACCACGCAGATCGAGCCGCATGACTATATCGCCGAGCTGTTTGACTGCATGACGCGCTTCAATACCATCCTGATCGATTTCGATCGCGATATTTGGGGCTACGTCGCGCTCAACCACTTCAAACAAAAAACCATCGCCAGCGAAATCGGCTCTTCCACCATGCCGCACAAGGTCAACCCCATCGACTTCGAAAACTCCGAAGGCAACCTGGGGCTGGCGAACGCGGTAATGCAGCATTTGGCAAGCAAGCTGCCGGTGTCGCGCTGGCAGCGCGACCTCACCGACTCTACGGTGCTGCGCAACCTCGGCGTAGGCGTCGGCTACGCGCTGATGGCCTATCAGGCGACGCTGAAAGGCATTTCCAAGCTGGAAGTGAACCGCGAGCGTCTGCTGGACGAGCTGGATCATAACTGGGAAGTACTAGCCGAGCCGATTCAGACCGTAATGCGCCGCTACGGCATCGAGAAGCCGTACGAGAAGCTGAAAGAGTTGACGCGCGGCAAACGCGTCGACGCCGCGGGTATGCAGACCTTTATCGACAGCCTAGCGCTGCCGGAAGAGGAAAAAGCGCGCCTGAAGCAGATGACGCCGGCGAACTATCTCGGCCGCGCTATCCAGATGGTCAACGATCTGAAATAACCGGTTTACGCAGGCGGAGTTCGCCTTGCCTGCATTAAGCTGTTGTTTAAACGCTTTTGTGTATACTTTATCTTTACTTCAATGCCCTGAGAGTAAGGACAAGCCATGCGTGTTTTGGTTGTGGAAGATAATGCTCTGCTACGCCATCATCTTGCGGTTCAGCTGCGCGAAATGGGTCATCAGGTCGACGCCGCAGAGGACGCACAGGAAGCCGACTACTTTTTGCAGGAGTATCTGCCGGATATCGCGCTGGTCGATCTCGGCCTACCGGATGAAGACGGCATGTCGCTGATCCGCCGCTGGCGCGGTCAGTCGGTGCATCAGCCGATTCTGGTGCTGACCGCGCGCGAAGGCTGGCAGGCCAAAGTCGAAGCGCTGGAAGCGGGCGCCGACGACTACGTCACCAAACCCTTTCATATTGAAGAAGTGGCCGCGCGCCTGCAGGCACTGATGCGTCGCAACAGTGGACACGCCTCGCAAATTGTCGACATGGCGCCGTTTCAGGTCGATCTCTCACGCCGCGAGCTGACCATCTATGACCAGCCGGTCAAGCTGACCGCTTTTGAGTATACCATCGTTGAAACGCTGATCCGCAACACCGGCAAAGTGGTTAGCAAAGATTCCCTAATGCTGCAGCTCTACCCCGATGCCGAACTGCGCGAAAGCCATACCATCGACGTACTGATGGGGCGACTGCGTAAAAAAATTCAGGCGCTGCATCAGGATGAAGTCATTACGACCGTACGCGGTCAGGGGTACCGCTTCGATCTCTGATGCGCTGGTTTCAACGCTATCGCCCGCTGTCGCTGCGCACCCGCTTTTTGCTGGCGTGCTCGGCCATTGTGCTGTTTCTCTCCCTGTTGTACGGTATGGTGGCCGTCATCGGCTACGTGTTCAGCTTCGATAAGAACATCTATCGCATGATGCGCGGCGAAAGCAATCTCTTCTTTACGCTGGCGCAGTGGCAAAACAACCGGCTGACGATCGCGCAGCCAGAGCGTATGACGCTTAACTTCCCGACGCTGGTATTTATCTACGATGAGCATGGTAAGCCGCTGTGGCGACAGCGCGACGTGCCGGAAATCCAAGCGAAAATTCGCCACGAATGGCTGCTGAAGCCCGATTTTTATGAAATCGACGCCACCAATCGTACCAGCGCGGCGGCGGTCGGCGACGATCTGTCGGCGCAAAAGCGACTACACGCGATCGATAACGACAGCAACGACACCTTTACCCACTCCGTCGCCGTCAACCGCTATGACGCCACCACTAATCTGCCCGCATTGACCATTGTGGTAGTGGACTCTATTCCGCAGGAGCTACAGCATTCGGACGTCGTCTGGTCATGGTTTAGCTATGTGCTGGCCGCCAACCTGATTCTGGTGATCCCGCTGCTATGGCTGGCGGCGCACTGGAGCCTGCGTCCGATTGGCCACTTGGCAACGCAAATACGCGAACTAGAGACCAGCCAGCGTGAGAACCTCGACGATTCGCCGCCGCAGGAGCTGCGTAGCCTAGTGCGTAACCTTAATCTGCTGTTAAGCAACGAGCGCCAGCGCTATACCCGTTATCACACCACCCTTTCCGACCTGACGCACAGTCTGAAGACGCCGCTGGCGGTGCTGCAAAGCACGCTACGTTCGCTGCGCAACGGCAAGGACCCGACGATCGAACAGGCTGAACCGGTGATGCTGGAGCAGATCAGCCGTATTTCGCAGCAGATCGGCTACTATCTGCACCGCGCCAGTATGCAGGCGGATCACAACCCGCTGCTCCGTGACCTGCATCCGGTCTCCGCGTTACTCGATAGCCTCTGCTCGGCGCTTAACAAAGTTTATCAGCATAAAGGCGTAGAGATCACCATGGACGTTTCGCCGGAAGTGACCTTTATCGGCGATAAAAACGACTTTATGGAGGTGCTGGGCAACGTGTTGGACAACGCCTGCAAATACTGCCTAGAGTTTATCGAGGTGAGCACGCGCCAGACCGAGGATGCGTTGTACCTGTTTATCGACGACGACGGCCCTGGCATCGCGGAAAGTAAGCGCGATCTGGTTTTCGTACGTGGCCAGCGCGCCGATACGCTGCGGCCCGGTCAGGGGTTGGGTTTGGCGGTGGTGGTCGATATTCTGGAACAGTATGAAGGTCAGGTGATTGCCACATCCAGCTCGCTGGGCGGCGCGCGTATGGAGGTCATCTTCCGGCGTCAGGAAGTTGAACATCGCCGCGAGTAGAATGGCGTGCAGACTGTTTGTTATACTTGCCTGCATTTACAGCCCTGTATGCAATGACTCATGGATTATCAGCTTGACCTCAACTGGCCCGACTTTATTCAGTGCTACTGCAGGCGGTGAACCACTGGTATGAGCCTTCGGCGGCGCTGATGCGTCCATTCCGCTTTTTACCGGACTGGCGCTACGACGTTTTCATCATTCAGGGCACAGGCCGTCGTCGCTGGCGCGTCGGCGAGAAAGTGCCGATGAAGCACACTGCCCGCGTCCCGATCTGCTGCAGGTCTAGCCGTTCGACGCCATCATTAACGAAGAGATGGAGCCTAGCGACATTCTCTATATTCCGCCGCAATTACCACACGAGGGCTATTCACTCGAACAATGCACCGCAGCCGCAGCAGGGCGACACGCTGTCGCGCCACGGCGGCCAGCGCGTGCTGACCATTAGCGAGGCGGTGTTCGCCAACTGTGAGCGCGCCGAGTGCTCGCAGCCGGAGGTGCTAAAGGCGCTGCGTATCGCTACACGCTGAGCTTGGACGATTTCGGCAAGGCGCTGGACGACCCGTCGCTCGCTGCTGGTGCAGCTCGCCGCGCTGGTTAACTCCGGATAATGGTACTTCAGCGCCGTCGAGTAACCCGTGCTTGCCGTGGTAGTTGTTGTAGCCGGCGGTGAAGATATTCGGGCGCGGCAATCCTTTTCACGACAGCGCGGAGCCATCAGTGCCGCCGCGAATCAGCTTCACCTTCGGCTCAATGGCTCGAAGCTGCAGTCGCGCATCGCCTGCAGTGACAGCTCGATAATATACGAATGCGGCTCAACCTTCTCGCGCATATTGCGATAGCTGTTGCTGATCTCCACCGTCACGGAACAGTCTCTGTACAGCCCAGCGTTCAGGCGCTCGGCAATCGATATCGATGTCAGCACCATTGCCGACAATCTTCACCACCGCTGATGCCGCATTGAAGTTCCCATACTCAAACTCGCCCATGATCGCTACCGTCGATGGTGTAGGCCCAGTCGGCGGCGAAGCCCTTTACGTCGAAATGGGAGGTTCCGCGGCCGATATCCTCATCCGGGGTAAAGACGACGCGGATCGCGCCGTGCGGAATATCCCCTTCCGCCAGACGCGCCATCGCCGTCATGATCTCG
This sequence comes from Type-B symbiont of Plautia stali, assembly GCA_001485295.1. Classification (GTDB taxonomy): domain Bacteria; phylum Pseudomonadota; class Gammaproteobacteria; order Enterobacterales; family Enterobacteriaceae; genus Pantoea. The sequence continues at coordinate 106,943 of BBOA01000008.1, read as the reverse complement.
GCGGTGCTCGCCTTATCGTCCGCGCCGAGCAGCGTCTTGCCGTCGGTAGTGATATCAAGGTATGGTCGATCAGCTTATACAGGATCAGGAACATCACCGGCGTCGGTCAGTCGACATTGGCGGGCAGCGTGCCCATCTTGCGCGCTAGCGTCCACTGCCCTTCGCTGCTAGGCACCTAACGCGCCTGCGGTTTTGCCTGTGTCTCTATCAATAGCCGCGCCCGACGCGTGTTACGTCATATAATTATTTGATAGGTTAATCTGCACAGCGCGTTTGCAGAATTTAACATCGCTGTTAACATCTGTGGTCAGGATCGGACATGCGCACCTAACCGCCTCTTTTCACCGCCAAACATGGCATTGCCACGTTTTTTAGGTATGATCGCGCCCTCTCGCTGGCTGGCCGACGTAAACGGCTATGCTGTAATCTGTTCAACCTTACCGACTGAGTGACTAAAATGACGCAAACACGCGCACAGCAGGCACTGGTTACGCTTTCTGGCATCAGTAAAGCTTTCGATGGCAAGTCCATCATCAGCGACTTCAATCTGACCATCGACCACGGGGAATTTATCACCCTGCTCGGTCCGTCAGGCTGCGGCAAAACCACCATTCTGCGCCTGATCGCCGGGCTGGAGGAGGTCGACAGCGGCCGCGTGATGCTGGATGACCACGATATCACTGACACGTCCGCCGAACATCGCCACGTCAACACGGTGTTTCAGAGCTACGCGCTCTTCCCGCATATGTCGGTGTTTGAAAACGTCGCCTTCGGCCTACGCATGCAGAAAACCCCAAACGAGGAGATCGCCGCGCGCGTCAGCGAAGCGCTGGCGATGGTGCAGCTGGAAAGCTTCGCCGATCGCCGCCCACATCAACTCTCCGGCGGCCAGCAGCAGCGCGTCGCCATCGCCCGCGCGGTGGTGAACCGCCCCAAAGTGCTGCTGCTCGACGAGTCGCTCTCCGCTCTGGACTACAAGCTGCGCAAACAGATGCAAAACGAGCTGAAGGCGCTGCAGCGCAAGCTCGGCATCACCTTTGTTTTCGTCACGCACGATCAGGAAGAGGCACTCACCATGTCGGACCGCATCGTGGTGATGCGCGCCGGCAAGATCGAGCAGGACGGCACGCCACGCGAAATCTACGAAGAGCCGAAAAACCTCTTCGTGGCGCGCTTTATCGGCGAGATCAACGTGTTTGACGCCGACGTGCTCGACGCTAGCGCCGCCCCGCGCGTGCGCGCCCGCGTAGAGGGTCGCGAATGCGACATTCACTGCAGCTTTCCGGTCAGCGTCGGCGATCGCCTGCATGTGCTGCTGCGGCCGGAAGATCTACGCGTCGACGAAGTGCACAGCGACCAGGCGATCGAAGGCCTGACCGGCTACGTGCGCGAGCGCAACTATAAAGGGATGACGCTGGAGTCCACCGTGGAGCTGGAGAACGGCAAGCTGGTGATGGTCAGCAAATTCTTTAACGAGGACGATCCCGACTTCTATCACTCTCTTAATCAGAAAATGGCGGTGAACTGGGTTCCCAGCTGGGAGGTAGTGCTACCCTATGAAGCTGATGCGTAATCGTTTCCAGAAAAGCGTCACAGCGCTGATTGTCGGCTGGCTGGCGCTATTCGTGCTACTGCCGAACCTAATGATCTTCGTCACCAGCTTTCTGACGCGCGACGACGCTCACTTCGTGCGTATGGCGTTCACCCTCAGCAACTATACACGGCTGCTTGATCCGCTCTACGGCGAGGTGCTGCTGCACTCGCTTAATATGGCGGTTATCGCCACGCTCTGCTGTCTGCTACTTGGCTATCCCTTCGCCTGGTGCCTAACGAAGCTGCCAGCGCGCCTGCGCCCGTTGCTGCTGTTTCTGCTGATCGTCCCCTTCTGGACCAACTCGCTGATCCGTATCTACGGGCTAAAAATTTTCCTCAGCACGCGCGGCTGGCTGAATGATTTCCTGCTGTGGCTGGGCGTGATTGAGACGCCGTTTCGCATCATGTACACGCCGCAGGCGGTGATCCTCGGCCTGATCTACATCCTGCTGCCCTTTATGGTGCTGCCGCTTTACTCCAGCCTAGAGAAGCTGGATCGCGTCTGCCTCGAAGCGGCACGCGACCTTGGCGCCAGCAAAGCGCAGACCTTTTTTCGCATCATTCTGCTGCTGACCATGCCAGGCATCATCGCGGGCTGTTTGCTGGTGCTGATCCCGGCGATGGGGCTGTTCTACGTAGCGGACCTGATGGGCGGCGCGAAGAACCTGCTGAGTGGCAACGTTATCAAGAGTCAGTTCCTGAATATCCGCGACTGGCCGTTTGGCGCGGCGACCAGCATCGTGATGACGCTGCTGATGGGCCTGATGCTGCTGTTTTACTGGCGCGCCGCGCGCATGCTGGAGCTGGAATGATTGCGCACCTGCTACGCGGCGGCTTTATGGTCGTGATTTACGCTTGGTTTTATATCCCTATCGCGATCCTGATCGTTAACTCGTTCAACGCCTCGCGCTTTGGCATCAACTGGCAGGGTTTCAGCACCCAGTGGTACGGCCTGCTGATGAATAACGACAGCCTGATTCAGGCGGCGCAGCACTCGCTGCTGATGGGCCTGCTCTCCGCCAGCAGCGCGACCCTGATCGGCTCGCTCACCGCCGTGGCGCTCTACCGCTACCGCTTTCGCGGCAAGCCCTTCGTCAGTGGCATGCTGTTCGTGGTGATGATATCGCCGGATATTGTCATGGCAATCTCTCTGCTGGTGCTGTTTATGCTGCTGGGCATCTCGCTTGGCTTCTGGTCGCTGCTCTTTTCCCACATCACCTTCTGTCTGCCGTTTGTAGTGACCACCGTCTATTCGCGTCTGAGGGGCTTTGACGTGCGCATGCTGGAAGCAGCTAAGGATCTAGGCACCAGCGAAACGACGATTCTGCGCAAAATCATTCTGCCGCTGGCGCTGCCGGCGGTGGCGGCGGGCTGGCTGCTGAGTTTTACACTGTCGATAGACGACGTGGTGGTCTCTTCCTTTGTGACCGGGCCGACGTTCGAGATCCTGCCTCTGAAGATCTATTCGATGGTGAAGGTTGGCGTCTCGCCTGAAGTGAATGCGCTGGCGACCATTTTGCTGCTACTGTCGCTACTGTTGGTTGGCGTCAGCCAGCTGTTGCTCCGTGATAAAACAAAATAGAGGATTGATGATGATGAAAAAATGGTCTCATTGGCTGGTGGCTGGGGCGCTGGCACTGGGTATGCAGGGCGCGCAGGCTGACGACAGCAACATGCTCTACTTCTACAACTGGACCGAATATGTGCCGCCGGGTCTGCTGGGACAGTTCACCAAAGAGACCGGCATCAAGATAAGCTATTCCACCTACGAATCCAATGAGAGCATGTACGCCAAGTTAAAGACATGGAAGGATGGCGCCTACGATCTGGTGGTGCCGTCGACCTATTTCGTGGCGAAGATGCGCAATGAAGGCATGCTGCAGAAGATCGATAAAGCGCAGCTGAGCAATTTCAAAAATCTCGATCCTAATCTGCTGAACAAGCCGTTCGATCCTAACAACGACTATTCGATCCCTTATATCTGGGGCGCGACGGTGATTGGCGTCAATACCGACGTGGTTGACGCGAAGTCGGTGCAGAGCTGGGCGGATCTGTGGAAGCCTGAGTATAAGCAGAGTCTGCTGCTGACCGACGACGCGCGCGAAGTGTTCCAGATGGCACTACGCAAGCTAGGCCTCTCTGGTAATACCTGCGATCCGAAAGAGATTAACGCCGCCTATGAAGAGCTGAAGAAGCTGATGCCGAACGTGCTTGCCTTTAACTCCGACAATCCGGGCAACCCTTATATGGAAGGCGAAGTGAATCTCGGCATGATCTGGAGCGGCTCCGCCTACGTGGCGCGCCAGGCGGGCACGCCGCTTGAGGTGGTGTGGCCAAAAGAGGGCGGAATTTTCTGGATGGATAACCTGGTAATCCCGGCCAACGCGAAAAACAAGGCGGGCGCGCTGAAGCTGATCAACTTCTTGCTGCGTCCCGACGTGGCGGCGAAGGTGGCGGAAACCATCGGCTACCCGACGCCGAATCTAGCCGCAAAGGCTCTGCTGCCGAAAGGGGTGGCGAACGATCCTTCGCTCTCCCCTTCAGCCGAGGTGATTAAGAACGGCGAATGGCAGAACGACGTCGGCGACGTCAGCGTACAGTATGAGACACTGTTCCAGAAGCTAAAGGCGGGTTGGTAACAAAAAGGCGGCTTGGCCGCCTTTTTTACATCTCTTCAGACACATTCAAAACGCTAGGAAGCAGGGATTGTCGCCTAAACAGCCACGCCAAAGTTTAACTGCGGGTGACATGGAGCGAAGAGCAAAGCGCCCTGTGACAAGGATGTGGCGGGCAGAGCTGGTAGGGATGCCGCTTTTTGCGTCTTTGCGATCAGTCCCTGTCTCCCGCGTTACGCGCCTATACAGCGATTGTTTTTTGTCTTTCTACTTATATAAACTGCGCAAAAAGCCATCCACGAACTGCGGCACTTCTTCGCTCGCCAGCCCGTAATGACGTTCGGCGAACTCGTTGCCTGCTTGGCTCGGCTCCAGGTTTAGCTCCACGGTATGCGCGCCCTGCAGTTTCGCCTCATGCACAAAACCCGCCGCAGGATAAACATGCCCTGACGTACCGATGGCGATAAAAAGATCCGCCTGCTCCAGCGCATGGTAAATCTCCTCCATGCCGATAGGCATCTCCCCGAACCACACAACATGCGGACGCAGCGGCGCTGGAAACTGACAGCAGGTGCAGCGATCCTCGGTGGTCAGATCCTCGCTCCACGCAATGACCTGACCGCTGCTGGTGCAGCGTGCCTTCAGCAGCTCACCGTGCATATGCAGCACGCGGCTGTTGCCCGCGCGCTCGTGCAGGTTGTCGATGTTCTGCGTCACCAGCAAAAAGTTGTCGCCCAGCACCTGCTCCAGCTCCGCCAGCGCCTTGTGCGCGACATTGGGCTGGATCTCGCTGGATTGCAGCGCGCGGCGTCGCGCGTTGTAAAAACGCTGCACAAGTTCTGGATCGCGGCGGTAACCTTCCGGCGTCGCCACATCCTCCACGCTGTGCTCCTCCCAGAGGCCGTCAGCGGCGCGGAAGGTCTGAATGCCTGATTCGGCCGAAACGCCCGCGCCGGTCAGCACCACCACTAACGGCTGCGAATGGGCCGCCAGCTCAACCTGACGATCGCGCTCGAAAATACGCTGGCAAAAACGCTGATGCACCTTGCGGCGAGTCTTCTTATAACGGGCGAGTCGCAAGCGTCGACGCGGTGTACGCATAAAAACTCCTTGTGAGCGACGTCGGGTCGCCGCCTGAAAATCTCAAGTAGTGTAGCGGCGTGATGCCGCCCGGTTACTGGCCGCTCAGCACGCGCGCCGGATCGATACGGCTGGCGCGCCACGCCGGATACCAGCTCGCTAGCAGGCTAAGCACGCTGGCTGTCAGCAAAACAGAGCCGACGTCCAGCCAGTTCAGCTCCGAAGGCAGAAAATCGATAAAGTAAATATCGCCCGCTAGTAAATGATGGCCGGTCAGCGATTCCAACCCGTGCACCAGCGTGGTGAGATTAAGCGCCACCAGCACGCCGATCACCACGCCGCTGACGCTTCCGAGCAGCCCCGCCAGCAAGCCGTACCAGATAAAAATCGCGCGGATCAGCCCATCTTTCGCGCCGATCGTGCGCAGCACCGCGATGTCGATGCTCTTGTCCTTCACCGCCATCACCAGCGTCGAGACGATATTGAAACAGGCTACGCCAATTACCAGTACCATCGCTAGATACATAATGGTGCGGATCATCTGAATATCGCGATACATATAGCCGAAGGTGCCAATCCAGCTGCGGATATAGACGTAACCGTGCGTCGCCCCGCCCGCGGCGCGCACCAGCTTCACTGCCTGAAAGGGATCCTGCATCTTCAGTGCAATACCCATAACACTGTCACCCATATCCAGATAGCTTTGCGCGTCCGCCAGCGGCACCAGCGCCAAGCTGTGGTCCAGCATGCCGCTCAGCTGCAAGATACCGCTCACCTGCAGGCGAATACGCTTCGGCTGCAGCAGCTTCGTGCCACCATCGTTGTTGGGGATCAAGATAGTGATCCAGCTGCCCTGCTTAACGTTCAGCGTGCGAGCAATGCCGCCGCCTAAAATAATCTGCTGCTTGCCGGCGGCGAAGGTCTTCCAGCCGTCACCTTCGACGAACTGCGGCAGCGCGCTGAGACTTGACTCCTGCGCTGGACCGACGCCCTTCACCTGCAGCGCCTGTAGCTTCGAGCCGCTCTCGATCAGGCCGGTAAAATTGACATAGGGCGCGGCGGCGGCGATGCCGGGCACCTGCTCAACCAGCGCAATCAGCGACTGCCAGTTGCAAAACGGCTGATTCACCGCCTCGATCTCGCCATGCGGCACCACCGCTAGAATGCGGTTATTCAGCTCGCGCTCGAAGCCGTTCATGGCGCTCAGGCCGATGATCAGCACCGCCACGCCCAGCGCGATGCCGAGCGTGGAAATAATGGAAATCAGCGACACCATGCCGCCGCGACGGCCGCGGCTGAAACGCAGCCCTAACAAGAGGGATAAAGACGAACCCATCAGAGAGCTCATACTAAGGTCACCTGCTCGCTTAACCGCCCGTCGCGCATCTGCATCTGACGCGACAGCCGTTTCGCCAGATGCAGATCGTGCGTCACCACCAGAAAGGCAGTGCCCTGACGGATGTTCAGCTCACCCAGCAGTTCGAAAATGGCGTCGGCGTTGCGCACGTCGAGGTTGCCGGTCGGCTCATCCGCCATTACCAAGCGCGGACGGTTCACCAGCGCGCGGGCGATAGAGACGCGCTGGCGCTCGCCGCCCGACAGCTCCGACGGACGGTGATGCGCGCGCTTCTCCAGCCCGACCCCCGCTAGCATCTCTCGGGCGCGCTGCTGCGCCTCTGCCTTGCCGGTTTTGCCGATCAGAAGCGGCATCGCTACATTTTCCAGCGCGTTAAAGTCAGGCAGCAGATGGTGGAACTGATAGATAAAGCCCAGCTCGCGGTTGCGCAGCGCCGCTTTGGCCGACGAGGACATGGTGTTCAGCGCCTGGCCGTCGAACACCACGTCACCGGAGGTCGGCGCGTCCAGACCGCCCAGCAGATGCAACAGCGTACTTTTGCCAGAGCCGGAGCTGCCAACAATCGCCATCAACTCGCCGTGCTGCAGGCTAAAAGTGACGTCACGCAGCACGTCCGTCTGCGCGCTGCCTTCCTGATAGCGTTTGCATAGCGCGCGGCACTGCAACAAAGGGGTGTTACTCATAGCGTAAAGCCTCAGCGGGTTGAACGGAGGCGGCGCGCCAAGAGGGATAAAGCGTCGACAGCAGCGCGACCACCATCGCCGTGACGGCGATGGTCACCACCTGCCAGACATTGATTTCGACCGGCAGCGCCGCGCCATCCAAAAACAGGCCAATAACCGGCATCAGATTATTGAGCTGACTGGCGAGCAGCACGCCGAGCAGTGTGCCGAGCAGCGCTCCGATAATGCCGGCGCTGGCGCCCTGCACCATAAAGACCGCAATAATCTGACGGCGCGTCAGCCCCTGAGTTTGCAGAATCGCTACTTCGCCCTGCTTCTCCATAATCAGCAGGCCGAGAGAGGTAATTATATTAAAGGCGGCGACGGCGACGATCAGGCTGAGCAGCAGCCCCATCATATTCTTCTCCATACGCACCGCCTGGAAAAGGTCGCCTTTGCGCTCGCGCCAGTCTTTCCACACCAGCCCGCTCGGCAGCGGCTGCTGGCTGAGCGCATTCACCGCCAACGGCTTATCTAGCCACAGGCGCCAGCCGGTAACGTTGCCCGTCGGATAGCGCATCAGGCGCGAGGCGTCCTGCTGATTGACCAGAATCTGATAGCCGCCCACCTCGCTGTTAGCAGCATAGGTGCCCACTACGGTGAACAGTCGCTGGCTCGGCACGCGTCCCATCGGGGTAAACTGGCTGACCGACGGCACTATCAGGCGCAGCTCGTCGCCGCGCTTGACGCCAAGCTGCGTTGCCAGCTGTTCGCCGAGGATGACATTGTACTGGCCTGACTGCAGCACGCTTTGCGGCGTGTTGACCAGATAAGGCGTAAGTGGATCTTTTTCGTCGGGCTGAATGCCGAGCATCACGCCAACCGAAACGTTGTGCGCACTCTGCAGCACCACATCGGCGGTGCTAAGCGGCACCATACGGCTGACGCCTGCTAGCTTAAGGCTATCGGCGTGCTGCTGCGTGTTGATGCTGCCCTTCTCGCTGGTGACCAGCGCCTGCGGCATCAGCCCAAGAATATTGCCCTCTAGCTCGTGCTCAAAGCCGTTCATCACCGAGAGAACGGTGACGAGGGCCAGTACGCTGAGCGTGATACCGATAGTGGAGAGCCATGAAACGAAGCGACCAAAGCGATCCGATGCTCGCCCACGCATATAGCGCAGGCCGATAAATAGCGCGACAGGTTGATACATATATTTCGTCTTGGCAGTAGCCTGAAAGTAGACCTGTGATGATAAAGGAGGTGTCTGGTTTATGAAACCTCTAACCCTCTGAGTACGCGGCAAAGTATGGCCTATATTTATTAAAAAGAGCGCGGACGAGCTGACCTGTACGCTTAATCGCCAGTCACACGGGTAGGCTACACTATTAACTAGAGCTGATATCCCGCTCCGCAGGAGCTGGAGTAAACACCATGTTCAGATATTCCAAAGCAGTATTGTGAAGCACAAATCGGGAAAGATTAAAGGCGCAGTTGTTAACGTTTTTGAACAGAGAGACACGCCCACCGGTTACTACGTCAAATGGGACGACGGCAACCACAGCCATCATCTAGAAACAGAGTTGAGCTGGGCAAATTAAATAACCCGACCACCGCGCAAAGGAAAAACCGTCGCAGCAGGTGATCGCTAGAGCGTAATGTGGAATCATGACGCCCTAAAAAAAATGGAGAGAAGCACAAGATCCCATGTCCGAACAGACTCGCTATGCCCTGCCCGTTAAACCTGGCGATCGTCGACAGCTCGGTCAGCTGATCGGTGCCGCGCACGCGGTGGAATGCGCCAGCATTACTGAGCGCCACGCCGGGCCGGTGCTGATGATTACCCCCGATATGCAAACCGCGCTGCGTTTGCTGGATGAAATCCGCCAGTTTACCGATCTGCCCGTCAGCTATCTCGCCGACTGGGAAACGCTGCCCTACGACTGCTTCTCGCCTCATAAGGATATTATCTCGGCGCGTTTGTCGACGCTTTACCAGCTGCCGACGATGGAGCGAGGCATGCTGATTATGCCGGTGAACACCCTGATGCAGCGCGTCTGTCCGCACGCCTATCTGCACGGCCACGCGCTGGTGATGAAGCAGAGACAAAAACTGTCGCGCGATCGCCTGCGCGATCAGCTGGAACAAGCGGGCTACCGCCACGTCGACCAGGTGATGGAGCATGGTGAGTACGCTACGCGCGGCGCGCTGCTCGATCTCTTCCCGATGGGCAGTGAGCAGCCCTACCGCATCGACTTTTTCGACGATGAGATCGACAGCCTGTGGCTGTTCGACGTCGACAGCCAGCACACGCTGGAAGCAGTGCCGGCGATCAATCTGCTGCCGGCCCATGAGTTTCCTACCGACAAAGCGGCGATCGAGCTGTTCCGCACCCGCTGGCGTGAGCTATTCGACGTGCACCGCGAACCGGAGCATATCTATCAGCAGGTAAGCAAAGGCGCGCTGCCCGCAGGGATCGAATACTGGCAGTCGCTCTTTTTCGAAGAGGACCTGCGGCCGCTGTTCAGCTATCTGCCCGACAATACGCTGATTGTAAACTCCGGCGACCTCAGCAGCGGCGCGGAGCGTTTCTGGCAAGATGTGGAGGCGCGCTACGAGAACCACCGCGTCGATCCGATGCGTCCGCTGCTGACGCCGACTACGCTGTGGCTGCGCCCCGACGCGCTGCTAAGCGAGCTGAAACACTGGCCGCGCGTGCAAATGAGCAACGAGGCGCTGCCGGAAAAAGCAGTCAATACCAACCTTGGCTATCAGCCGCTGCCGGATATCGCCGTGCAGGCGCAGGCCAAAACGTCGCTCGATCCGCTGCGCCAGTTCCTAGATGGCTTCAGCGGCCATGCCACCTTCTCGGTAGAGAGCGAGGGCCGCCGCGAAAGTTTGCAGGAGCTGCTGGCGCGCATCAAGCTGCGCCCGCGAACGGTGCGCCGCTTCGATGAAGCGAACAGCGAACGCTTTACCCTGATGATCGGCGCCAGCGAACGCGGCTTTGTCGATACGCTGCGCGACCGCGCGCTAATCTGCGAAAGCGATCTGATAGGCGAACGCGTCAGCCGTCGCCGCCAGGATACGCGCCGCACCATCAATCCCGATATTCTGATCCGCAACCTAGCCGAGCTGACGCCCGGTCAGCCGGTGGTACACTTGGAGCACGGCGTTGGCCGCTATATCGGTCTGACCACGCTGGAAGCGGGCGGAATTATGGCGGAGTATCTGATGCTCTCCTACGCTAACGACGCTAAACTCTACGTGCCGGTGTCGTCACTGCATCTGATCAGCCGCTACACCGGCGGCAAGGATGAAAACGCGCCGCTGCACAAGCTGGGCAGTGACGCTTGGACACGTGCGCGCCAGAAAGCGGCGGAGAAAGTGCGTGACGTCGCCGCCGAGATGCTGGATATCTACGCCCAGCGCGCGGCCAAAGTGGGCTACGCCTTTAAGCATGATCGCGAACAGTATCAGCTGTTCTGCGAGAGTTTCCCGTTCGAAACCACGTCGGATCAGGCGCAGGCGATCAACGCGGTGCTGAGCGACATGTGCCAGCCGCTGGCGATGGATCGTCTGGTGTGCGGCGATGTTGGCTTCGGCAAAACCGAAGTGGCAATGCGCGCGGCGTTCCTCGCGGTTGAGAACCATAAGCAGGTAGCGGTGCTGGTGCCGACCACGCTACTGGCGCAGCAGCACTACGACAACTTCTGCGATCGCTTCGCCAACTGGCCAGTGCGTATTGAGATGCTGTCGCGCTTCCGCAGCGCTAAAGAGCAGACGCAGGTGCTGCAGGCAACGAGCGAAGGCAAGATCGATATCCTGATCGGCACCCATAAGCTGCTGATGAGCGATCTGAAGTGGCAAGATTTAGGGCTGCTGATCATCGACGAAGAGCACCGTTTCGGCGTGCGCCATAAAGAGCGCATCAAGGCGGTGCGCGCCGCCGTCGATATCCTGACGCTGACCGCTACGCCGATCCCGCGCACCCTGAATATGGCGATAAGCGGCATGCGCGATCTGTCGATTATCGCTACGCCGCCCGCGCGTCGTCTGGCGGTAAAGACTTTTGTGCGCGAGTACGACAACCTAGTGGTGCGTGAGGCGATCCTGCGCGAAGTGCTGCGCGGCGGTCAGGTCTACTATCTCTACAACGACGTCGAAAACATCGAGAAAGCGGCGCAGCAGCTGGAAGAGCTGGTGCCGGAAGCGCGCATCGCCATCGGCCACGGTCAGATGCACGAGCGTGATCTTGAACGGGTGATGAACGACTTCCACTACCAGCGTTTCAACGTGCTGGTCTGCACCACTATCATTGAAACCGGCATCGATATTCCAACCGCCAACACCATTATCATCGAGCACGCCGACCACTTCGGTCTGGCGCAGCTGCATCAGCTGCGAGGCCGCGTCGGGCGTTCGCACCACCAAGCCTACGCCTGGCTGCTGACGCCGCATCCTAAGGCGGTGACCAGCGACGCGCAAAAGCGCCTAGAGGCGATCGCCTCGCTGGAGCAGCTCGGCACGGGCTTTGCACTGGCGACGCACGATCTGGAGATCCGCGGCGCGGGCGAGCTGCTCGGCAAGGAGCAGAGCGGCCAGATGGAAACGCTGGGCTTCTCGCTTTATATGGAGCTGCTGGAAAACGCGGTGGATGCGCTGAAGGCAGGGCGCGAGCCGTCGCTGCAAGATCTCACCAGCAATCAGACCGAGATCGAGCTGCGTATGCCCGCTCTGCTGCCGGAGGAGTTTATCCCCGACGTCAATACGCGCCTGTCGCTCTATAAGCACATCGCCAGCGCCGACAGCGAAGAGGAGCTGCAGGAGCTAAAGGTCGAGATGGTCGACCGCTTCGGCGTCTTGCCCGACCCGGCACGTAATCTGCTCGACATCGCGGCCCTGCGGCTGGTGGCGCGCAGTCTCGGCATCCGTAAGGTCGAAGTAAGCGATAAAGGCGGCTTCTTTAATTTCGCGCCGCATAACAGCGTCGATCCCGGCTGGTTGGTTAGCCTGCTGCAGAAGAATCCGCAGCAGTGGAAACTCGACGGCCCGACCCGTTTGCGCTTCACGCACGATCTGGCGGAACGCAAGCTACGGATGGAGTGGGTGCAGAGCTTTATGGCCCAGCTGCGCGAAAACCGCGTTTAGTGTTGCGATAACGTCTCCCTTACTTCAGCGCCATCGCACTACGCAATGTAAAGAAGAGAAGAGATCGGTCTGATCGGTCAGTCCCACCCCTTTAGCCGCATAGGGACCTTAGGCCGTGATACGTAGCAGCATGCCGGTATGCCCTTGCGAACCCGTATCCGAATTGCCATAGCTGATGGTCATCACCGCGCCGTCTTTAAGTATTCAGCGGCTTTGCTGCCGTTGGCGATAATCTGGCTGCTGTGCGCATGATCCGCGCCGTTACACCAGCGTATTGCCCTATTCAAGCGCGAAGGTGAGCACCTGCTGCACCGCTTCGTCAAGATCCACAGTTTCGCCGCATGATCCTCTTTGTCGATCGACGCGCCTTCTACCTGCAGAAAAAAACCGTTCGGGTTGGTTTTAAGCAGATCAATCGCTTTGGTAATCATCTGCGCCAGCGTCGGAGTGGCGCCCGGACCATCTTTATTGACCTCGCAGGTCACCGCCGCTTGATCAATGTTGCCATGATGGCTCGCCTTCGGCCCTTTCCAGCGAACCGGCATATTGCCGTCGGCAAACAGGCCGAGCAACGGCTTATCGTTATTCGCCGCCGTCACCGTGGTCAGTCCTTGCTAGTCGCTCACCAACTGATAGCCGCGCGCCTGCGCCTGTTCACGCAGTGTTTTGCCATGATAGTCGCTCGCTTTCGCCAGCTCATTAAAGGATTTCGCGTCGCCGCCCAGCACCACGTCAGCGCGGGTTTGCAGGATCTGTTCGCTGATCGAGCCTTTGCCGCCCTGCTCCAGCGCGTTGCTGGCGCACAAGCTTGCTGATTCTCTCCGGGCCGTAGCATTTACGTCTGGTGACATGCGCGACCAGCGCGGCGGGCGTGGCGTCCTGTAGCTCCGCCGTCGAGACGTTGCCGGTCGCTTTGCCTGGGGCTTTGGCGAGCTCCACCAAGGTTTGCTTATCCTTGCCGTTAACGTCGACGCCGATAGCGCCGTTATAGCTCTTAGTACTGGTGGCTCACGCGGTAGCGGAGACGGCGAAATCGGTTACTTAATCAGGCTTATGGGTTTTCTTGTCGAGCGAGTAGTGAGTGTACTGGCCGGTGAGCGGCAGCGTGTCCAGCCCTTTAAAAAAGCCGCCTGCACTTTCTGTTAGGTGACGAGAGGCGGTGATCTCAGAATCATCCATGCCGTTGCCAATCAGCACGCCGTGCTGTTGCGCAGCGACATCAGCGCCTCAGTCTGCTCGCCGGTGAGGCCATACGCGCCGCCGTGCTTAGTGATATCGCCGGTCGCGGCGCGCGAGTATGTGGCGGTCTCGGCATTCACAGAGAGACTGACCAGCGAGGCGATTAGCGAAAAGGCAAAGAGGCGCATCGGTTTCATCTTGTATTCCTTTTTTATTCCTTTATTAAAAATAATTTACTAGAAGTTTCATGGGTTAAGTCTGTAATGCTTCGATAGTATTTTTGTGACTGCGGGATTTCCTTTTGATAACAATCTGAGCGAGATGCACAGAGATAAAACGATTCGAACAGAGCTTAAGCGGATAGAAAAATAGTGCTTGACCCTTTTGGGGCGGCTCCATATATTAACGCCCCGTTGACCCAGCAACGGTCAGCTGAAAAAACGTGGTGAGGTGTCCGAGTGGCTGAAGGAGCACGCCTGGAAAGTGTGTATACGGCAACGTATCGGGGGTTCAAATCCCCCCCTCACCGCCATAATTTTAGAGAAAAGCCTGAACTTACGTTCAGGCTTTTTTTGTTTATATCCCTTGATGAGAGGAGAATGAGAACCCCCGCCGGGTTCGACAACGGGCGCAGTCCATTGGACAGCGCCCGCACAGGCTCCGCTGTCTATAAAAAACCCGGCGTAAGCCGGGTTTTGCTCGCTACACAGGCACTATACGCATGCAGCGTACGCTGACACAGCGTCGAGCGCACGCACTCATCTTTGCTCACGCGTACAATGCTGACCATCTCGTCCTCTTCGAATTCGAACCGCGCTAGCGCGTCCGCGAGACCAAAAGGTACTCCAGCGGGCAAAGCGCAGCTGTACACCGGTAAAATCGGAAGTGAAAATACAAGTTAATAAAGAAGAGAATGCTGTCGAAGGCCGCGCTAGCCCTCACTGAGGAATGTGAAAACTAAGGTAAAGCTGTCTGTCCTGTTCCTGTAAAGGACCTTATCATGCACGACTCCAGTCCAGTCTGCAATACGACACGCTTATTCATTAAATTTTACTAATTTTAACAAAGTTGGCAACATTATTTTGCCAGCGGCCGCAGAAATCAGAAATGGGTGTGAAAGCGGGCAAGGCACGACACTATTTTTATTTAAAATTAATCAGTTACGTTTAACGGATGGTTAACCATAAATTTGTTATGCCAGTTAAAAGCGCACCGCTGCAACAGCGGTGCAGGCGTGTCAAGCTTCCAGCAGCGGCTGTGCCAGATAGTGATGAACGTCCACAACGCCCGGTAACACAAAGAAATAGCCGCCGCCGACGGGACGCACGTACTCCTCCAGCGCTTCGCCATTAAGGCGTTTTTGCACGGTGATAAAGCCCTTTTCCAGATCGTGCTGATAGCAGACGAAGAGCAGGCCCATATCGAGCTGACCCGATGCGGTAGTGCCCGCCGAGTAGCTGTATCCGCGACGCAGCATCAAACTGCTTTCGGTCTCGCGGGTGCGCGGATTCGCCAGACGAATATGCGCGTCCAGAGCGATCACCTCGCCGTTAGGATCCTTCGCATAGTCAGGCACGTCATGCTCGTGCTGCATGCCCAGTGGCGCACCACTCAGCTTATCGCGGCCAAAGATAGCCTGCTGCTCGCTCAGCGGCGCGCGATCCCACATCTCCACGCGAAAACGGATAATACGCGCCGCTTGGTAGCAGCCGTTACGCGCCCATACCGGCTCATCCTGATCGGCCGTCACCCAGAGCAGCTTATCCATTAGCGGCGTATCCTGGATATCGGGATTCGCCGTGCCGTCTTTGAAGCCTAGCAGATTGATCGGCGTCTCCTTTCCATGACTACACGCGGCGTGGGCGGCGATAAACCCTTCGCGCCGCCAGCACACGCCCAGCAGATCGGGCGTGTGCTTGACGATATCGCGCAGCGCATGGATCACCGTGTCCTGCGTGTTAGCACAAATCTGCAGCAGCAGATCGCCGTGGCATTGGGCGGCATCCAGCGAATCGTTGGAAAAGCGCGTCATGCTTTGTAGCTTTTTCGGCTTCAACGCCCGTAGGCCGAAGCGATCGTCAAACAGCGTCTCGCCCACCGACACCGTAATGGTCAGGTCGTCCGGCGCGATCTCTGCACCAAGAATACCGGAATCCATTGGCGGCAGCTGTGGATTGCTCACCGCCGGTGCGGGTCCGCCAGTCGTTAAAAAGGCGATGCGCGCGGTCAATATCTGAAACAGGCGCGTCAGCTCGGCTTTATCGCTGGCCAGAATATCAAAGGCGACCAGCATCATCGACGCCTGCGGCGGCGTGATAATGCCTGCCTGATGCTGGCCATAGAAGAGTTGCACTTGGCGCCGCGCGTCGGGCGCAACTGTGCCGGGAGAGAAGCTGTCGCCCGCCGCATGAAACGGGCAGCTGCCACTCAGAGCGGCAGCGCCGCCGAGCAGTCCTAGATCTTTTAACAGGCGCCGCCGTGCGGGCTGCACCTCATTGTGTTGACGACTCATCCTAATCGAGACCTAAGGTTCCACGCAGCAAAGAGAGATCTTCCGCCAGCGCAGTAATCGGTCCCTTCAACGCATTGCGATCCGCGCTGGTAAGCTTCTCATAGGAGGTAAAGCCCTCGTCCGTGCGGTATTTGCTGAGGATGGCGTCGACTTTCTTAAAGTTGGCGTCCACCTTCGCCAATAGTTGCGGATTTGCCTGCTGCAGTTGCGGGCGCAGCAGATCGATAATCTTTTGCGCGCCATCGATGTTCGCCTGGAAATCCCACAGGTCAGTGCGGCTGTAGCGATCCTCTTCGCCAGAAATCTTGCTGGAGGCGACCTCTTCAATCAGGCCTGCCACGCCGCCAACTACTTTCACTGGCGGGAACGCCAGCTCACTGATGCGGGTCTGCAAATCCTTTACGTCGCGGTTGAGCTGAGTAGCGTAGCCTCCCATGCCGTTGGTACTGTTGTCGCTGAACAGCGCCTTCTCCAGACGGTGGAAGCCGGTGAATTTTGGATCTTCCGCTTTCCTCTCGTAGTAGTCTTCGCGCGCGTCGATACTGCCGTCCAGATCAGAGAAGAGTTCGGCGATCGGCTCGATGCGCTCATAGTGCTGCCGCGTCGGCGCATAGAGCGAGCGTGCTTTCGCCAGATCGCCCGCCTTCACCGCATGGGTAAAGGCTTCAGTGCTAGCGACCAGCTGCGCCACCTCCTGCGTCACATAGGCTTTATAGGCGGTAATCGGGCCGGCAAGCGCCAGTACGTCCGGCTTGCCGCCCTTCTCGGCTGGCGAGGCATCGCCCTCCACAATCAGTTTGCCCTTGGGATTGCTAAGCAGGCCGCAGGTCATCTCATATTCGCCCGCTTCAAGGTTGGCTGTCAGCTTCTGGCTGAAGCCCGGTGCGATATTCTCGCGCTCCTCCACCACCAGCACGCCTTTCAGGATCTCCCATTCCAGTGCTTTCTGGCTGTTGTTTTTAATCAAAAACTGGGTTTTGCCTGCCTTAACGGTGAGCTGCATCGGTTCGCACTGCGTATCCGTCACGCTGACCTGAACCTGAGGAATATCGGCCGCCGCGGCGGCGCCTGACAGCGCCAGTAAAGAGGCCAGCACGGTTTTGCGGCGAAAGCGAATCATCATAAAGTTATCCCTGTTTAGTCGAGAGTTGTCGCGCCGGACGCGCCGGCAGTAAAAATAGCAATAGCGCTGGGATCAGATATAGGCAATAGACCGCCACCTCGCTAACGCTCGGCGTCTCCTGATAGCCCAGCACGCCCTCAAGCAGAGTGCCCGCCAACGAATGGATGGAGAGCACGCTGCTCAGATCGAAAGCGACAGTTTGAAAATGGTTCCAGAGCCCCGCCTCGTGGAAAGCGCGGATCGCACCCGCAGCCAGCCCGGCGGCGACAAACAAAATGAACAGGCTGCTCCAGCGAAAGAAGTGCGCCATATTGAGACGCACACCGCCCCAGTAGAGCAGCATGCCCAGCGCCACGGCGGTCGCCAGCCCCAGCACGGCGCCGACAGGCGGCGCGTAGCCGACATCCTGAGTAAAGGCGGCCAGCAGAAATAATACCGACTCCAGCCCTTCTCGCGCTACGGCGAGAAACACCATCAGCACAAGCGCCAGCCCGCCGTGTCCCGATCGGTTTAATGCCTGATCGATCGCCTGCTCCAGCGCCAAGCGCATATTGCGCGCTACTTTACGCATCCAGAACACCATTGAAGTCAGGATAGTCACCGCCACCACGGCGACGACGCCCTCAAACAGCTCCTGCTGTTTCTGCGGAAACTCACCGGTGGTTTGGTTAATGAAAATACCGAGAGCCAAGCAGAGCACAGCGGCGATAAATACGCCCGCCCAGAGTGCGGGAAACCACTGGCTACGCCCGGTGCGCTTCAGGTAACTGGCAATCAGGCTGACGATAAGCGCCGCTTCGAGGCCTTCTCGCATCATGATAAGAAAGGGAACAAACATAGCTTACCTCTGGAATGTTAAGCATCGTCAATCGCAGGTAAAAGTTAGATAAAATGCGAACGATACCCATTATCGTTATCGCGGGAGAAAAAACAAGTAATCCTCCGAAATTATTTACTGCTTGGCAGCAGATGAAAAAAAGCCCGCTTTCGTGATGAAAGCGGGCTTTTTTGTTGTAATCAATTATTCCGCTAGGTACTCAGCCTCAGCGGCGTCGAAGCGCTGCTGCGCGGCGGCGGACGGCGCGCGGCCCAGCTGGCTGAAAAGCACGATAGCGATGCTGGCGAAGGCGAAGCCCGGGATAATCTCGTAGAGATCCAGCCAGCCGTACTGTTTCCAGATCAGTACCGTCGCCGCGCCGATCACCATGCCCGCCAGCGCGCCGTTGCGCGTCATGCGTTTCCAGCAGACGCCGAACAGCACCACCGGGCCGAAGGCCGCGCCGAAACCGGCCCAAGCGTAACTCACCAGACCCAGCACGCGGTTGTCGGGGTTAGAGGCGAGCGCAATAGCGACCAGCGCCACCAGCAGCACCATCGCGCGGCCGAACCACACCAGCTCTTTCTGGCTGGCGTTTTTACGCAGGAAGCCTTTGTAGAGATCTTCCGTCAGCGCGCTGGAGCAGACCAGCAGCTGGCAGCTCAGGGTTGACATCACCGCCGCCAGAACGGCCGAGAGCAAAATGCCGGCGATCCACGGGTTGAACAGAATGCGCGCCAGTTCGATAAATACGCGCTCGCTGTTGCCATTGACGTTCGCTGCCTGCTCTGGGTGGCTCTGGAAATAGGCGATGCCGAAGAAGCCGACCGCTACCGCGCCTGCCAAGCAGAACACCATCCACGCCATGCTAATCCGGCGCGCGGTGTGGATAGAACGGTGCGAATCCGCCGCCATAAAGCGCGCCAGAATATGTGGCTGGCCGAAATAGCCGAGTCCCCAGCCAAGTAGCGAAATCACTGCGACGAAGTTGATTCCTTTCAGCATATTGAGGTTTTCAATGCTCTTCGCTTCGATCACTGCCAGCGAATCGTTCAGCCCGCCGACAGCGACGATCACGACAACCGGCGTCAGGATCAAGGCGAAAATCATCAGGCTCGCCTGCACGGTGTCGGTCCAGCTCACCGCCAAGAAGCCGCCCACCAGCGTATAGAGGATGGTGGCCCCCGCGCCGGCCCACAGCGCGGTTTCATAGCTCATACCGAAGGTGCTCTCGAACAGGCGTGCGCCCGCCACCACGCCGGACGCGCAGTAGATGGTAAAGAAGATCAGGATCACCAGCGCCGAGATAACACGCAGAATTTTGCTTTTATCTTCAAAGCGATTGGTAAAGAAATCGGGCAGCGTCAGGGCGTTGTCGTGATGCTCGGTATGAACGCGCAAACGGCCCGCTACGATTTTCCAGTTAAGCCAAGCGCCGATAGTCAGGCCGATGGCGATCCAGCTTTCCGAGATGCCAGAGAGAAAAATCGCGCCGGGCAGCCCCATCAGCAGCCAACCGCTCATATCCGACGCTCCCGCAGAGAGCGCCGTCACAAAGCTGCCTAGACTGCGTCCGCCGAGAATGTAATCGTCAAAGTTTTTCGTAGAACGGTAGGCAATAAACCCTATAAGCACCATTCCAAGGATATAAATTACAAAAGTCACCAGCATCGGTGTGATTACACTCATTTCATTCTTCTCTCCACTTTATAGTTGATTCCCCGAGAGAAACATAGTTGATTCCCCGAGAGAAACCGCACGCTGACGCATAGCCGGAACGAAGCGACGCGGCAGGTTTTTTTCCCAGATTCAGGCGGTTTCCTGAGGCGCGGTATCCTGCCGGAAAGGCGCGACGCGCACACAATAAATTGAACACAGGCATTACAGGAATTTCACCATGTTAATGGATGGCTAAATTTTGCTAACAGGTTGCACTCGCTCCAGTTCCGCCAGTCACACTCCTGATAACCCTAAAAATGCAGTGAGCTAGCGCCGCGTCATTCTGCATTCTGGCGAGATTCTGATGATTTTAGCAAGTTCCGTTTCTCCGTGCCGTCTTTTTTGATGTTAACAAATTAATCATTAAAAAAGCTGCTACACAGGTCACACTTAACACGGTTGCACAAAGTTGCAACATCAGTAATAGTGCTGCCTACGCAGTAAGATACAGACAATAGGAGCAGAGACGTCATGGGCACTACTACCATGGGGGTGAAGCTGAATGCGCCGGAAGAGACGCATCAGCCCTTCCTCGAATTTGCGGAGCACATTCTGCCGCAGTCGGTGGCGCGCGCCGCTATTACAGCCGCCTGGCGTCGCCCAGAGACCGACGCGGTGCCGATGCTGCTGGAGCAGGCGCGCCTGCAGGCGGCGCTGGCGGAGAAAACCCATCAGCTCGCATACAGCCTCGCTAACAAGCTGAGGCACCAAAAAGGTGCAACCGGACGTGCCGGCATGGTGCAAAGTCTGCTGCAGGAGTTCTCTTTATCCTCTCAGGAGGGTGTGGCGTTGATGTGTCTGGCGGAAGCGCTGCTGCGTATTCCCGACAAACCGACGCGCGACGCGCTAATCCGCGATAAAATCAGCAACGGCAACTGGCAGTCTCATCTGGGCCACAGCCCTTCCCTGTTCGTCAACGCCGCCACTTGGGGGCTGCTGTTTACCGGTCGTCTAGTGTCCACGCATAACGAAGCCAATCTGTCGCGCTCGCTGAACTGCATTATCGGCAAGATCGGCAAGAGTGGCGAGTCACTGATCCGCAAAGGGGTCGATATGGCGATACGTCTGATGGGAGAGCAGTTCGTTACCAGCGAAACCATAGCCGAGGCGCTGGCGAACGCGCGCAAGCTGGAAGAGAAAGGTTTCCGCTATTCCTACGATATGCTGGGTGAAGCGGCGCTAACTGCTAGCGACGCCAAAGCCTATCTGGTCTCCTACCAGCAGGCGATCCACGCCATCGGCAAAGCCTCCAACGGACGCGGCATTTATGAAGGACCGGGCATCTCCATTAAGCTCTCCGCTCTGCATCCGCGCTACAGCCGCGCCCAGTATGAACGCGTAATGGAAGAGTTGTATCCGATTCTCAAATCCCTGACGCTGCTGGCGCGCTCTTACGACATCGGTATCAATATCGACGCCGAAGAGGCGGACCGTCTGGAGCTGTCGCTCGATCTGCTGGAGAAACTCTGCTTAGAGCCGCAGCTGGAGGGTTGGAACGGCATCGGCTTCGTGATCCAAGCCTATATGAAGCGCTGCCCGTTTGTCATCGACTCGCTGATCGATCTGGCGCAGCGCAGCAGTCGCCGCCTAATGATCCGCTTGGTGAAAGGCGCGTACTGGGACAGCGAAATCAAACGCGCTCAGGTGGAAGGCCTAGAAGGATATCCGGTCTATACCCGCAAGGTCTATACCGATATCTCCTATATCGCCTGCGCGCGCAAGCTGCTGGCGGTACCGAACCTCATTTACCCGCAGTTCGCCACCCACAACGCCCATACGCTAGCGGCGATCTATCAGCTGGCGGGTAATAACTACTATCCCGGTCAGTATGAGTTCCAGTGCCTGCACGGCATGGGCGAAACGCTCTATGAGCAGGTGGTTGGCAAGGTGGCGAACGGCAAGCTGAACCGCCCATGCCGCATCTATGCGCCGGTCGGCACCCATGAAACCCTGCTCGCCTATCTGGTGCGCCGTCTGCTGGAAAACGGCGCTAACACCTCCTTCGTTAACCGCATCGCCGACACCTCGCTGCCAATTGACGAGCTGGTGGCAGATCCGGTCGCGGCGGTTGAGAAGCTCGGCGCGAGCGAAGGCGCGATTGGCCTGCCGCATCCGAAAATTCCGTTGCCGCGCGATCTCTATGGCGCGGGACGCAGCAACTCGGCGGGCATCGATATGGCTAACGAACACCGTCTGGCGTCGCTCTCCAGCGCCCTGCTGAGCAGCGCCGCGCAGCCTTGGCTGGCGCAGCCGATCATCGACGGCGAGCTGGGCGACGGCGACACCCGCGCGGTGATCAACCCGGCCGCGCTAGGCGATATCGTCGGCCAAGTGCGCGAAGCCAGCGAAGCGGAAGTGTCGCTGGCGCTGGACGCTGCGGTGAACGCCGGGACAATCTGGTCCGCCACGCCGTCGGACGAGCGCGCAGCGATTCTCGAGCGCGCGGCGCAGCATATGGAAGACGGCATGCAGCAGCTGATCGGCATTCTGGTGCGTGAAGCGGGTAAAACCTATAACAACGCCATCGCCGAAGTGCGCGAGGCGGTCGATTTCCTGCGCTACTATGCCGGCATGGTGCGCGACGATTTTGATAACGAGACCCATCGCCCGCTTGGCCCGGTGGTCTGCATCAGCCCGTGGAACTTCCCGCTTGCGATCTTCACCGGTCAGATTGCCGCCGCGCTGGCGGCGGGCAACAGCGTGCTGGCTAAGCCAGCGGAGCAGACGCCGCTGATCGCCGCGCGGGCGGTGCAGATCCTGCTGAACGCAGGCGTGCCTGCGGGAGTGCTGCAGCTGCTGCCGGGCGACGGCGAAACCGTCGGCGCCCAGCTGGCCTGCGACCCGCGCGTGCGCGGCGTGATGTTTACCGGCTCCACCGCCGTAGCGAAGCTGCTGCAGCGCAACCTTGCTAGTCATCTCAATCCGCAGGGCCGTCCAACGCCGCTGATCGCCGAAACCGGCGGGCTGAACGCGATGATCGTCGATTCTTCCGCCCTTACTGAACAGGTGGTGATAGATATTCTGGCGTCGGCGTTCGACAGCGCCGGACAGCGCTGTTCGGCGCTGCGTCTGCTCTGCATTCAGGAGGATGTAGCGGACCATACCTTGAAGATGCTGCGCGGCGCGATGGCCGAATGCCGTATGGGCAATCCGGAGCGCCTCTCTACCGATATCGGCCCGGTGATTAACGCCGAGGCGAAAGCCAATATCGAGCGTCATATTCAGGCGATGCGCAACAAAGGCAACGCCGTGTATCAGGCGGTACAGGAGAACCCGCATGACAGCGCAGAGTGGCAGAGCGGCACCTTTATTAAGCCGACGCTGATCGAGCTGGATCAGGTCAGCGATCTCGACAAAGAGATTTTCGGTCCGGTGCTGCATGTGGTGCGCTTCGCGCACAACGCACTGCCGCAGCTGATCGAGCAGATCAACGCCAGCGGCTACGGCCTGACTCTGGGCGTGCATACCCGCATTGACGAAACCATCGCGCAGGTCACGGCCAACGCTAAAGTGGGCAACCTCTACGTCAACCGTAATATGGTGGGCGCAGTGGTCGGCGTGCAGCCTTTCGGCGGTGAAGGCCTCTCGGGCACCGGCCCGAAAGCGGGCGGTCCGCTCTACCTTTATCGTCTGCTGGCCAGTCGGCCGGAAGCAGCGCTGAGCAAAACCTTCGAACGTCAGGATAGCGAGCGTCCGGTGGACGGTTCGCTGCGCGAGGCGCTGCTAGAGCCGCATAAAGCTTTCACCGCTTGGGCGCAGCAGGACAAGCCGGAGCTGGCCGCGATCTGCCTGCGCTACGCTACGCTAACGCAGGCGGGCACCGTTCGGCTGCTGACCGGTCCGACCGGCGAGCGCAACACCTTCTCGCTGTTGCCGCGCGAACGTGTCCTCTGCCTAGCCGACAACGAGCAGGATGCGCTGGTGCAGCTGGCGGCGGTGACCAGCGTCGGCAGCCAGCTGCTGTGGCCGGACGACGAGCTGCACCGCAAGCTGCGCGGCGCACTGCCGCATGCGGTGCAGGCGCGTATCGCGCTGGCGAAGGATCCGCTCTCCACCCACTTCGACGCGGTGATCTACCACGGCGACGCCGATCAGCTGCGCACGCTGTGCGAGCAGATTGCGGCGCGCGCCATCGCGATTGTGTCGGTGCAGAACTTTGCGCACGGCGATACTCAGCTGCTGCTGGAGCGTCTGCTAATTGAGCGTTCGCTGAGCGTCAACACCGCGGCGGCGGGCGGCAACGCCAGTTTGATGACTATCGGTTGATGGAACCGGCAAGCGGATGAGACCGGGCGTTCATCCGCTTTTGCACTCGCCAGATAAAAAAGTCCCATTGGGAATCTCTGCCCCGTTAAGCCTGATTTCTGTCCAAGATGAGCTGGCCGTTATGGTCCCAGCGGGATGTGGGTACTAGGGTCGGATTTTGCGCTGCTGGTTGCCTATTTTATAGGTCACTTCATAACCCCAGCATCTTTTATTGTTTATCGTAAACCGTTTTACAGCGTTGCTCTGAGGTGGTGTAGGTGTTGCGATCCTACAAACCGCCCTTGCACCTGATTGCCGGCATAGCCGCCCGCTAGAGCGCGCCCAGAGCACCGAACCGGCGATGCTGTTTTCATCCTGCCGGCACCGCGCGACAGGAGTGTCACGTTGCGACACTCCTGTCGCGGCTGCTTAATGCTCTCTTTGATCAGCATCGCGGAAAGCACCTGCGCATACTGCTGAAGTCGTTACCGTGCATGCGTGCCGCGACGATGTCCCCTATCGCTATGGCACAGAACGGCGTGACGACCCGCCGTGTCATTGCAAGAAGTTTTACCGATGGCCCGAAATTGCAAAGATTAATGGAGGAAAACGCATCGCAAGCGGATCAGGACCAGCTTTTCGGAGAGTTATAAGCAGGTAAACAGCCGGATTTAAATTAATTGGTGTTATGGTTCAGCGGGTTAAGATGACGCCGCTTGTCAAACATTAGTGTAGCTTGAGGCGTGGGCGGATCACGCGGTTAAGGCTGCCGACTAGCATCATCAGCGCGGTCTTGAAATAGCCGTAGTGTAGACGAAACGCGCGATGCGCCCCCTATACAATCATCGAACCGCGCATCAGAGACCGCCGACTGTGTGAAACGCGACAGCGAGACCAGCGAGCCGTGATTTTTATAGACATAGGGCTTTCAGCGGCTTACCGCTGCGCTGGGCAAGAATGTTTTCCATATGTTTTAAAAGCGTTAATTCGTTGCAGATGAGGCGAGATATCGCAGAACTTATGGCTCTCGATATCATCCCAGACAATCTCATAGAAGGGGTGCAGCGGCTGCGGGCTGCGCTGACTATCCAGCGCCTCGTCACGAAGATCGCCTGACAAATGCCGTAGAGAGAGAAAGCCGATACGCTCCGCCCAGTAGCCAGCACAAGCCCGACACCGCAAATTCCTGACGTCAGGATCGATAAACTGCAGCTGCAGCACCTTTTCATGATTACCTAGGCTGTTGGAATCGGAACCATGCAGATAAATAATCATGATGCTCCTCAACGTTGCGCGCTGGGAGAATGGATTATTTCCCTGACGCTTTGTGTTCCAGCCAGTGCGCCTGCAGGTTGCTCAGCTGCTGAGCGTTCTGCTCTAGGCTCTGACGGGTAACGGTTCCCCGATGGAACAGGCGCAGCACGCGTTTAGCGCCGATCGCGATCAAATTATCCAGCACGCTAATCACGCCCTGACGATGGTTGCAGACTAGAATCATGTCGCACCCAGCCGACAGCGACTAATGCAGCACCGTTTTCAGCCAGTGAGGCGAGCCGCTGGCGGGCAGCGGCTCGATGTCAGTATAAATAACGTGCGCCAGCATCACGGCATCATGTATGCTGGCGATAATGCGGTGCGCCATCGCCAGCACAATCTGCACAATCTGCAGATCTTCATGAAACGAACGGTCTGCAGATCTTCATGAAACGAACGGTCGCCGATGGCCACGCTGATATGGCTCAGATCGAGCACCGGCGCGAAGCTGATGTCGATATCCATGGCGATTATCTCCGCTGCTATCTGCTAGCCCGTCTGCTGCGCCAACTCGTCACTGATCTGCAAATTGTGCAGCGCCGCGAAAGACTGCATCGCCGTCGCGGAAGCGCTACACGCTTCCGCCCTCCTAATCGACCGCTACCATCAGCCGGGGTTCGCCTTTGCGCTCTAGCTAGCGCAGCGCGGTAACCGGGCGCGGCGTCAGGCCGCTGGGATGCAGTTTACGCAGGAGGCGGGCTTCGCGCTGGCGATCGACGAAGGGGATCGGCGCGAACGGCGCAGGCCGCACGACGAAAGCGCCCTACTCTCGTTCACCAGTTTGCGGCTCTGGCTGGTCAGCCCCTGCAGCGGCTTCAGGCTGCCCGCGCCAGCGCCCGGCAGCCTGTTTTACCCAGCAGAGTGAGATCAGTTCTGGGCAACATCCTTGCCGGACCAGATAATCTCCCCGGTCTGCACCAGCATCAGCTGCATCTGCAGCGTCGGGGTCTTAACATCGCCCTGTGCGGTGCTGTAGAGCACATACTGCGCGTTCAGCGTGCGGGCCAAGCCGATCGTTTTACTGCGCGAGTTAAGGCTGTCGTTCGGCGAGAGGCCCAGCGTCTGCTTGGCCTGGGCCAGCTGATCGTTAGTCACCAGCTGGAACTTGCCGTTGTTGGCCAGCGCGTTTTGAATCGCGTCGGTGGCTTTTCCGCTCTGCATCGCGCCGTTGGTGCTGTTTTTGATGCGATCTACCATCAGCACGCTGCCCGGCGCGGCGCCGTTGGAAGAACGCAGCATCTGCGCCACCAGCGGCTGCACGCTGGCGTCCCAGTTGATGGTTTTTAACTTCGGCGGCTGCGGCTGCATAAGTTCGGCGAGTTGCGTCGGTTCAACCGGCACAGTCTGCTGCTGTTTAATTACGCAGCCGCAAAGAATGAGCGCTATTAGCAGCGCTCCGGAACGAGGGAGTCGGCGAATCACTTAACAATCCTCAGAGATAAAGGTGGAGACGAGCCTTGCTGGCCGTCAGGTTGCCCATTTGGGAAGCGGCAACAATGCTGCTGTGCGCCGGTATAGTGACCCTTTGAGGCGGTTCCACGCGGCGTAATTTCCAAGCCTTTGTAGCATAGTGGATGACCACCGGCGTTCAGGCTGATTATAGAGCACGCTACGCGCGCTGCTGCCCGTCCTTTTCATCGATCCACCGGCTCGTCGGTGATGATGCTGGCAGAGAGCACTGACGACTCTATCAACCAGCGACTGCGACGTATCGATCTTCGGTTTATCACTACTGCAGCCTGCCAGTGTTAGCAGGAGCTGCAGGCACATCAGTCATTGACGCATAGCTCGCTTCCGTGTGGGAGAAATCAGTCGGCCAGCATCGGACCCAGCGGACGGCCGCCGAGCAGATGCATATGAATGTGATACACTTCCTGACCACTGTGACGATTGCAGTTGACGATTAGGCGGTAGCCGTCTTCATCAATGCCCTCGGCACGCGCGATTTTCGCCGCCACGGTGAAGAGGCGGCCCAGCGCCTGCTCGTGAGCCGGCAGGGCGTCGTTAGCGGTAGGAATTAACACGTTGGGAACAATCAAAATATGGGTCGGCGCTTTGGGAGAGATATCGCGAAATGCGGTGACCAGTTCATCTTGATACACTACGTCGGCAGGGATTTCGCGACGGATGATTTTACTGAAAATGGTTTCTTCAGCCATGGTGCAATTCCTTAAGCCTGATTGATAGTTGATCAGTATGCGTGAAGAATTTGTTTTCTTTCAAGCTCAAGGCCACTTTTCCCTGATTAACTGCCTGCCTTTGCGCCATTTTCGCGCGTTATTTTCTCTGTGTGCCCCTTCGCAAATTACCACTTTGCCTCACCGAAAGGAGCCTGTCGAAAATGCGAAGGTTTGCCCCGGCCTGCGGCTCTACTTTCTATTTCTATCTATTCCGAGTATGTCGTCCGGATAACAAGAGATGTATGACAATGGCAATAAAAGGAGCATCCGTCCGCCGCTTAGCTGCTTTACTTTTACACCACCTTCTGTGACCTGAGTTGGATTCAGGCGACCTTTATTTTCGCCGCCGCGCGCGTTGCTTGACATCGCGGTCAGCCTGCTAATTGTCTTTCTGACCGATAATTTCGGCTCCACCTGACTGGGAAAACGCTTCGGCTGCCGAAAGTCCTTTATCCTGCTCGCCATTCCCTGTGTCTTTAGCTACAGCCTGATGTGGCTGAGTGGTATGAGGTTCTGGTGGTATCTCGCCACCTATCTGCTATTCGACATGGCCTACATCATCATCCTAGTACCTTATGAAACGCTGGTGCCAGATATGACCGACAATTTCAAACAGAAAACCCGCTTTTCCGGCGTGCGTATCGCGCTGGTGCAGCTGTTGGTGATTCTAACAGACTTCCTGCGCTGGACAAAGAGAACCCGCTCTCCTTCTTCTACACTAGTTTGGTGTTCTCGGTGATCTGCGCGCTGGTATTGACCCTGCTGGTATCGCCGCGCTGCGCGGCGCGGCGTGATTCCAATATCGACGAAGATGGCGGGCTAAGGCAGGTGTCGTTCGGCACTACCATCGGCAGTGACCTCGACTACTACCACAACGTGCTGCTCACCACGATGCCGTACAGTCAGGCGATGGCGCTGCTGTGCCTGACGGAGTACCAGCACGTCTATCTCTGATGGCAGCACGCAGATTAAAAAAAGCCCCGTAACGGGGCTTTTTTGTTATAACGCATTATATGCTACGAATGTAGTCGTCCATATCGGTTTTCAGGTTATCGGATTTGGTGCCGAAAATCGCCTGAACCCCAGAGCCTGCCACTACCACGCCACGCGCGCCAAGGCTTTTCAGCTCATTCTGATCAACCTTGCCTACATCCGCCACGCTGATGCGCAGACGGGTAATACAGGCATCGAGGTTAGTGATGTTCTCTTTGCCGCCAAAGGCGGCAACCAGTTTGCCCGCCATCTTGCTGCCGGTTGCTGAAGTGGACTCGGTGGTCGTCTCTTCGCGGCCAACGGTTTTCAGGTTCAGCTTGACAATCAGCACACGGAAAATGGTGTAGTACACCAGACCGTAGATGATGCCGACAATTGGGAACAGCCAGATTTTGCTGCTGTTTCCGCTCAGCACGATAAAGTCGATTAGGCCGTGTGAGAAGCTGGTGCCGTCACGCATGCCGAGAAGGATACAGATCGGGAACGCCAAGCCAGCCAGAACCGCATGGATCACATAGAGGATCGGCGCAACGAACATAAACGAGAACTCGATCGGCTCGGTGATGCCGGTCAGGAACGCGGTCAGCGCGGCGGAGATCATGATGCCGCCCACTTTGGCACGGTTTTCAGGCTTCGCCGAATGCCAGATAGCAATCGCCGCCGCCGGCAGGCCATACATTTTGAACAGAAAGCCGCCAGAAAGTTTGCCCGCCGTCGGATCGCCCGCCATATAGCGAGGAATATCGCCGTGGAAAACCTGACCCGCCGCGTTAGTGAATTCGCCAATCTGCATCTGGAACGGCACGTTCCAGATATGGTGTAGGCCGAACGGCACCATCGCGCGCTCGACTACGCCGTAAATGCCGAAGGCGACAACCGGGTTCTGGTAAGCGGCCCACTGCGAGAACTCCTGAATCGCCGAACCAATCGGCGGCCAGATAAAGGAGAGCAGCACGCCCAGAATAATCGCCGTCAGGCCGGAAATAATCGGCACAAAGCGCTTACCGGCAAAAAAGCCCAGATACTCCGGCAGCTTAATACGGTAGAAGCGGTTGAACATATAGGCCGCTATCGCACCGGCGATAATGCCGCCCAGCACGCCCATGTCCGCCAGATGATGCGTGGCAATCTCTTCAGCCGACAGGTGTAGCACCAGCGGCGAGACCACCGCCA
Source organism: Type-B symbiont of Plautia stali (assembly GCA_001485295.1). Lineage (GTDB taxonomy): Bacteria > Pseudomonadota > Gammaproteobacteria > Enterobacterales > Enterobacteriaceae > Pantoea. Next base: position 77,233 of record BBOA01000008.1, on the reverse strand, counting down.
TGGTTTTCACCATGATGCCGTAGGCCACCACCGACGCCAGCGCGGAGACGCCGTCATTGTTCGTAAAGCCGAGCGCCACGCCGATAGCGAAGATAAGCGGCATATTAGCAAACACTGAGCCGCCCGCTTCCGCCATCACATGGGAAACCACGGCCGGAAGCCAGCTAAAGTTAGCCGAACCAACACCTAATAAAATGCCGGCGATCGGCAGAACCGATACCGGTAGCATGAGCGATTTACCGACCTTTTGCAGGTTCGCAAATGCGTTCTTGAACATAGCCTGAAACTCCTGAATATGAGTACGATTTTTCGCAGTGCGCTGGGTCGTGGGGGAAGATCCGCAACTCGATTGACGGTGACCGTCTTTTAATATTATGATATGGTAAAATAAATATATGGGACTTACTTTGATGACTATCACGTTTCTAAGATTCTTCCCGGTTGTTAGCAGAAGATTCTGAGTGACGCAGCGCGATTTTGCACCATAAAACAGTAGCAATGTCGCAAAAAACAGGGATATCGATCGCTATTACTGAATTATTACAGACTTTGAAATAAAAGCTTAGCCGCCAAGACGGCTCATCGACATCGGGAAAAGCGTCGAGAAGTTTTGCGTGGTGTCGGCGGCCAGCGTGTCGATATCGACGCCTTTCAGCATGGTGAGATAGTCCGCCACGTCGCGCGTGTAGGCAGGCTGATTCTCTTTGCCGCGATACGGCCACCGGCGCCAGATAGGGCGAGTCGATCTCCACCAGCATGCGATCCAGCGGCACATATCGCGCCGCGTTACGCAGCTGCTCGGCGTTACGAAAGGTGACAATGCCGGAAAAGAGATATAGAAGCCCATATCGAGTAGCTTAACCGCCGTCGCCTAGTCTTCGGTAAGACCGTCCAGCACACCGCCGCAAGCGTCCTACCTGCTCTTCGCGTAAAATCGCCCGCGCATCCTCGCCGGTGCGAATACGCTCACGGAAAGACGCCTGCTGCTGCGCTTTAGTTTCCTGCTGATAGTAGTTAGTCAAGGCCGGTTCGCCCAGCGCTACAATGCGCGGATCCGCCGCCAACCGACGGAACTCCTCTACGTCGTAAGGCTCTTCCTATCCTAATTCAGCGGGTGCACGCCGACCGAGAGCGCGATATTGTCGCGCTCTCCCCACTAGCGCTTTCAGTGTATGAAAGCCCGGCAACGTCGTAGCTATTGTCAGCATAAATTTCACGTTGCGCTTGGCGGCTTCGGCGATCACGTCGTCGAGATCACGATGTTGTTTTTTATAATCTAGGCCATCAAGATGGCAGTGGGAATACACAATAACATAGTTACTCTCGTTTTGACGTTAAGAGACAACACCGGGCTTGCGTTTATCTGCCCAGCTCAGAAGTCGGTCGGTTAACAGAAGTTCGCGGTTAACAGTGGCAACGTGGATCAGCTGCTCCCGGCACTGCATCCACTCGCGTGCACTCTCATCCAGCGCGCGGGCGGAGAAGATATCGGCAAGCAGCGCCACCACATCCTGCCGATCGGGATTGCTCAGCCAGCGCGTGGCGCCCTGCTGCCATTTCAGCGCGTCCACCAACAGCGCCAGCAACCAGCCGATATGCGTGGCGACATCCTCGCTGTTCAGGGGCGGCAGCAGCTGCAGAATATCCTGGCGCAACGTGTTAGCCAGCGCATCACAGAGAGTCTGACGCGCCTGCCAGCGCGCTGGCTTCAGCAGCTGCAGCGCGGCGGCCGGCGCGCCCGCGCTAAGGCGCAGCGCGGTTTGCAGCGCTGCCTCCTCCTGCGGCATCTGGCAGCTCAGCCACTGCAGGCTCTGCGCCTCTTCCGGCGGCGTTAGAGAGAGCACCATACAGCGGCTGCGCAGCGTAGCTAACAGACGCGACGGCTCGCGGTTGCTGAGAAAGAACCAGCAGTTGGCCGGCGGCTCCTCCAAGGTTTTCAGCAGCGCGTTCGCCGCCGACTCGCTCAGCTGAGCTGCATCGGGCAGCCAGACCACTTTCGCGCCGCCCTGCTGGGCGAAGTAATAAAGTTTTTCCGTGACCTGACGCACCGCGTCGATGCCCAGCGTGCTCTTGCCTTTCTCCGCCGCCAGACAGTACCAGTCGGGATGCGCCTGGGCCTGCATCAGCTGACAGCCGTGGCATGGGCCGCAGCTTTTTAGCCCGTCTGGCCGCTGACACATCAGCCAGCGGCTAACGCCCCACACCAGCACGTCGTCTCCCATGCCGTCAATCGCCTGGATCAACAGGGCGTGATGCCCCCGTCCCGCCTGATGCTGGCTGATAATATGTCGGTAAGGCTGATTCAGCCACGGATACCAGTTCATGCCTGTTGTTCCAACCAGCCGGTCAGGATGGTTTTAATAGACTGCGTCACGCTATCGAGTGGCTGGGTTGCATCCACGGTAAGAATGCGTACGTCGTTGGCCGCCAGCGCCAGATAGCGCTCGCGCGTGCGTTCGAAAAAACACAGCGACTCCTGCTCGATACGATCCAGTTCGCCGCGCGCGCGCGCGCGCTGCAGGCCGATTTCCGGCGTGACGTCGAGATAGAGTGTCAGATCGGGATGGAAGTCGCCCAGCACCGCGTCGCGCAGCGTGCGCATCAGAGCGCTGTCCAGCCCGCGACCGCCGCCCTGATAGGCCTGCGAAGAAAGGTCGTGTCGATCGCTGATCACCCAAGCGCCGCGCGCCAGCGCAGGCTTGATCACTGTGTCGACCAGCTGTACGCGCGCGGCGTAGAGCATCAGCAGCTCCGCTTTGCCAGTGAGCTGCTCTCCCTTAACGCCCTGCTTCATTAGCACGCGCAGCTGTTCCGCTAGCGGCGTGCTGCCCGGCTCGCGCGTAAAGACGATATCATGCACGCCGCGATCGCGCAGCGTGGCGACGATGGCCTCGCGCGCCGCGGTTTTTCCGGCGCCTTCTAGACCTTCAATGACGATAAACTTACTTTTCATCTTTTTCCTTTAGCGTTTTCCGGTAGGCCTGTACCGCCTGATTATGGCTGGCGAGATTAGTGGTAAAGGTATGACCGCCTTTACCGTTCGCAACGAAATAGAGGTAATTCGTCTTTTCCGGGTGCGCGGCCGCTTCCAGCGCAGCTTTGCTCGGCGCTGCAATCGGGCTAGGCGGCAGACCACTAATAGTATAGGTATTGTAATAGGTCGGCGTCTCAAGGTCTTTACGCGTCAGGGTACCGGTGTATTTATCGCCTAGGCCATAGATCACCGTAGGATCGGTCTGCAGCTTCATCCCAGTGCGCAGCCGGTTGATAAATACCGACGCTACGCGGGCGTGCTCGGTGCTGACCGCCGTCTCTTTTTCAATCACCGACGCCATAGTCACCATCTCCTGCGGATTTTTGTAGGGCAAATCCGCCATGCGCGTTTTCCAGATCTCATCTACCAATGTCGTCATGCGGGCATGAGCGCGCTGCAGCAGCGCTATATCGCTGGTGTTGGCAGTATAAAGATAAGTGTCCGGGTAGAAGCTTCCTTCCAGCGCCAGCGGATCGATGTTCATCGCGATCGCCAAAGTGGCGAGCTGGTCATCTTTCAGCTGGTGGTTGATATAGGGCGCGTCGTGCAGCTCGCCGAGCCAGTCGCTAATCCGCTGCCCCTCGATTAGCCGCAGTGGAAACTGCGCCTCTTTGCCGCTAGCGAGTAGCGCCAGCAGCGCGCGTACCGTCATGCCTTTCTCTAGCCGATAGGTGCCGGCTTTAAACTGCGCCAGCTCAGGCTCCAGCTTCAGCAGCGGGCCGAACCAGATACTCTGAGCAATAAGATGCTGGCTCTTAAGCTGCGCTTCCAGCGCCACGCGGCCGGTACCGGCCGGCAAGGTATAGATCGTTTCCCGATCGATGGTTAGCAGAGCCGCGGCGAAATGCTGGATCTGCCAGTAGCTGAAGGCAGCTGCCAGAGCTAGCAGCAGAATGCCGAGAAGGAGGATGTTTTTGGTTCGAATCATTTTGCTTCCATTTAACAGCTGTGCTGTAACCGGTGGTAGAGCGTGCGTTCGCTAAACAGCCTGTCGTCTAGCTGCCGTACCGGTAGTACCGGCATCAGGGCGTTGCAGATAACGACTTCGTCAGCCGCCATCAGCTGCGCCGTTTCAGCGCGGACAACGTGGCAAGCTTGGCCTGCGGCGGCCATCTGCGCCATCAGGCGTTGCCGTATGATGCCGTCGACGCCCGCTTGGCTCAGGTTAGGCGTGAAAACGCGTTCGCCCTGTCGCCAGAATAAATTGGCCGCACAGCATTCCACCACGAAGCCCGCAGTGTCAAGCACCAACGCCTCGTCGGCGTCGCTCTGGTCGAGATGCGCGCGTATCAAGACCTGCTCCAGACGGTTAAGATGTTTAATGCCCGCGAGCAATGGATTTTGCGCCAGCCTGACCGGGCTGGTTCGCAGCCTGACGCCCTGTGTCCGCAGCGGCTGATAATGGGCCGGCCAAGGAGAGACCGAAACGATGCGCGTGGCGCCATTGACGCCGCTACGGCTGTAGCCGCGCCCGCCGGATCCGGCGCTGAGTATCACCTTTAGCACACCCTGCGCGTACGGCTGCGCTGCGGCGCGCATTTCACTTTCCAGCCGAGTCCAGTCGACTACCGGCATTTTCAGCCTCTCGCAGCCCTCGCGCAACCGCCGCAGATGCGCGTCCAGCAGCTGAACAGTGCCGTGACTAACAGCCGCCGTGGTAAAGCAGCCGTCGCCGAACTGGGTTGCGCGGTCGCTGGCCAGCAGCGTGGACTGCTCCGTTCCGTTTATCCACATGACTCTCTCTCGCAGGGAAAAGGGTTATGGTAGCGCGTTGTGATGTGATAATCCGTTGCAGAGCCTTTCTGAATAGAAAAAAGGCCCGCACAAATGCGGGCCTTTTGGCAGAACGTGAAGCGTCAGATCTTACGGAAGATCAGCGAACCGTTGGTGCCGCCGAAGCCGAAAGAGTTACACAGCTTGTTCGAGCTAACCATGACGGTTTTCGCCGCCGCGCCGAAGATCGATTTCACCGCCTGCGCTCCCGCTTTGTCGCCGTCCGGCGTAGAAGTTTCCGGCGGCGAGGTTCATGTGTTAAGCGTCGCTGCTTATACTGAAACCGACAGTTTCCGCATAGATTTTCGCGCCGTGCTTTTTAGCGTGCTCATACTCTTCCAGCACGATAATGCCTGCGCCGTCGCCCAGCACGAAGCCGTCGCAATCTTTATCTAGGGCGCGCGTGCTGCGCCGTAAGCCCCCAACGCCCAGCGGGGGGGGTACTGGCTTTTTCTGTGCCGCCTGCCAGCATCACGTTAGTATCGTTATAGATAGGCGATGTCCGCGCCGTATGACCGATGTTGTGCACGCCGGAAGTACAGGCCGTGGCGATAGAGATGAGCTGGGACCTTTCATGCCGTACATGATCGTCAGATGACCGGCGATCATGTTCACAATATGATGCTTAGACACGTTCGTCCTCCCGGGAGGGGAAAAAACTCTGTGGAACAAGCATAAAACTCAGGCGGTCGAGCGACCGCCTGAAAGTATTCATTAACCTTGGTGGCTATTGATGTAATCGATCGCTGCCTGAACGGTAGTGATTTTCTCAGCTTCTTCGTCTGGAATTTCAGTATCAAACTCTTCTTCCAGAGCCATTACCAGCTCAACGGTGTCAAGAGAATCAGCACCCAGGTCTTCAACGAAAGATGCAGAGTTAGTTACTTCATCCTCTTTCACACCCAGCTGCTCAGCAATGATTTTCTTAACGCGTTGTTCGATATCGCTCATACTATTTAATTTCCTATCAAAACTCGCTTTCGCGATGGTTTTCGTAGTGTATAAAACGTTGAAAAAGATGCAACAAAATCCCGGCTGTTCGAACCACGATTTTACGCTATTTTGCGGTTTTCACCGCAAATAATGCAAATGATTTCGTGAATATCAGACCATATACATGCCGCCGTTGACGTGCAGCGTCTCACCCGTGATGTAGGCTGCTTTGTCAGAGGCTAAGAATGCAACAGCATTGGCGATTTCCTGCGCATCGCCTAAACGACCTGCAGGAACCTGCGTTAAAATGCCGGAACGTTGATCTTCGCTTAGTGCACGTGTCATGTCCGTCTCAATAAAGCCCGGAGCCACGACGTTTACGGTAATCCCACGTGACGCCACTTCGCGCGCCAGTGATTTGCTAAAGCCAATCAAACCCGCCTTGGCTGCTGCGTAGTTTGCCTGACCCGCGTTGCCCATAGTGCCGACAACGGAACCAATAGTAATGATACGACCCACACGTTTTTTTATCATGGCGCGCAAGACCGCCTTGGAAAGACGGAAAACCGACGTCAAGTTGGTATCCAAGATATCCGCCCATTCGTCGTCTTTCATGCGCATCAACAGATTGTCACGCGTAATACCTGCATTATTGACCAAAATGTCTACTTCGCCAAATTCTGCGCGAACTTTCTCCAGCATGCTGTCGATCGATTCGGGATCGGTCACATTCAGCAGCAAACCTTTGCCGTTATCGTCGAGGTAAGCGCCGATCGTTTCCGCGCCGCTTTCGCTTGTCGCGGTACCGATAACTTTGGCGCCGCGCGCCACCAGCGTTTCCGCGATGGCGCGACCGATGCCGCGGCTCGCGCCTGTTATCAGCGCAACTTTACCTTTAAAGCTCATGTTTTTCCTCTTATTCCTGTTTAATGGCTGCAGAAAGTGACTTCGGATCGTTCACCGCTGTCGCCGTCAGGCTGCCCACAATGCGTTTGGTCAGCCCCGTCAGCACTTTGCCCGGCCCCATTTCCAGCAGCTGTGCGATGCCCTGCGACGCCATAAATTCTACGCTCTCAGTCCAGCGAACCAAGCTATAGAGCTGACGCACTAGCGCGTGACAGATCGCCGCCGCGTTGCTTTCGCATTTTACGTCAACGTTGTTGACCACCGGAACCGATGGCGCGTTGAACGTGATCTTTTCCAGCGCCACCGCCAGCTTATCGGCGGCCGGCTTCATCAGCGCGCAGTGCGACGGCACGCTGACCGGCAGCTGCAGCGCGCGTTTGGCGCCCGCGGCTTTGCAGGCAGCGCCTGCGCGTTCGACCGCTTCTTTATTACCGGCGATCACCACCTGACCCGGCGAGTTGAAATTGACTGGCGAGACCACCTGACCTTGGGCACTCTCTTCGCAAGCTTTCCGGATCGCAGCGTCGTCTAGGCCGATAATCGCCTGCATCGCGCCGGTGCCTTGCGGCACCGCTTCCTGCATGAGCTTGCCGCGCAGCTCGACCAGTTTGATTGCGTCGGCGAAGTCAATTACGCCAGCGCAAACCAGCGCAGAGTATTCGCCGAGGCTGTGGCCGGCCATCAGCGACGGCTGCTTGCCGCCCTGCTGCTGCCAGACGCGATAGATCGCCACGGAAGCGGCCAGCAGCGCAGGCTGCGTCTGCCAAGTTTTATTCAGCTCTTCAGCCGGCCCATTGCTGACCAGCTGCCATAAATCGTATCCCAGCGCGCCGGACGCTTCGCGGAAGGTCGCTTCCACCTGCGGATATTCCGCCGCCAGCTCTGCCAGCATGCCGACGGTCTGTGAACCCTGACCAGGGAAAACAAATGCTAATTGCGTCATATTCAGTTCCTGTGAATCAAAAGCGAACCAGTGCAGAACCCCAAGTGAAACCGCCACCAAAGGCTTCCAGCAGAATCAGTTGTCCGGGTTTGATACGGCCGTCGCGGACGGCTTCATCCAGCGCGCTTGGCACCGACGCCGCCGAAGTGTTGCCGTGACGATCCAGCGTGACCACAACTTTATCCATGCCCATGCCGAGTTTTTTCGCCGTTGCGCTGATGATGCGCAGGTTAGCCTGATGCGGCACCAGCCAGTCGAGCATCTCGCGATCGAGATTGTTGGCCTTCAGGGTTTCATCAACGATGTGCGCTAGTTCGGTTACCGCCACCTTGAAGACTTCGTTGCCCGCCATGGTGAGATAGGCCGGCTTATTCTGCTGCGAGCGATTCTGATAGGGCAGCGTCAGCAGCTGACCGTAACGGCCGTCGGCATGCAGATGGGTGGAGATAATGCCCTGCTCTTCGCTCGCGTTCAGCACCACCGCGCCCGCGCCGTCGCCGAACAGAATGATGGTGCTGCGATCGTTCGGGTCCAGGGTGCGCACTAGCACGTCGGAGCCGATCACCAGCGCATGTTTCAACGAGCCGTTTTTGATGTACTGGTCCGCGACGCTCAGAGCGTAGGTAAAGCCGGTGCAGGCCGCCGCGAGATCGAACGCGGCGCAGTCGTCAATGCCCAGCATCTGCTGGATCATGCAGGCCGAGCTGGGAAAGGCGTGGCTGGACGAGGTAGTGGCGACGATAATCAGTCCGATCTCGCCTGCCTCTACGCCCGCCATCTCCAGCGCTCGCTGCGCGGCGGTGAAGCCCATGCTAGCAACAGTTTCATCCGACGCGGCAATGCGGCGCTCACGGATGCCGGTGCGGGTTATGATCCACTCGTCCGACGTCTCCACCATTTTTTCCAGATCCGAGTTCGAACGTACCTGGCTAGGCAAATAGCTGCCCGTACCGATAATTTTGGTAAACATCTAGGCTTTGTCACTCCTAGCTAATACAGCATCAAGGCGCGTGGCGATCCGTTCAAGAACCTGCCGTCGCACCGCCTGCTCTGCCTGTTCTATTGCCACGGCGAACGCGCGTTGATTCGCCGCGCCGTGGCTTTTGATTACTATTCCGCGCAATCCTAACAGACAAGCGCCATTATACTGGTCGGGATTGATATGCCCGAAGCGTTGCGCCAAACGTTTCTGGATCCAGCGCCCCAGCAGCTTCAGCCACCATGGCTGTTTTTTCCCCTCTCCTGACGACTTCAGCAGGGAGAGAAACATTCTTACCACGCCTTCCATAGTTTTCAGCGTGACGTTGCCGACGAATCCGTCACACACTAGCACATCTGTTTTGCCGGTAAGCAGGTCGTTGCCTTCCAGGTAACCAATATAGTTAATCTGAGCGGACGCTTTCAGCGTGCTGGCAGCGGCGCGGACGCTTTCCAACCCTTTAGTCTCTTCCTGACCAATATTGAGCAGGGCGACGCGCGGGTTGGGGATGGCTAAAACCTCTTCCGCTATTACCGCGCCCATCACAGCGAACTGCACTAGCATGTCGCTGTCCGAATCCACGTTGGCGCCTAAATCCAGCACCACCGTTTTGCCGCGCTGCTGATGCGGCAGCACGGTCATTAATGCCGGGCGCTCAATGCCGTTCAGCGGTTTTATCAATAGTTTCGCCAGTCCCATCAGGGCACCTGTGTTGCCGGCGCTGATACAGGCCTGTGCTCGTCCCTCTTTTACCAGCTCCAGCGCCACGCGCATCGAACTGCCGTGACTGCTGCGGATCGCCTGCGAGGGCCGCGCATCACTTGCAATAACCGATTCCGCAGGAATAACCTGCAAACGCCCCAGTAAGGAGGAATCCGCTTTAGCAAGCAATGGAGTAATGTCGTCGGGAGTACCGACCAGAAGAAGATTGAGATGTGAATAAGAAGCCAGTGCCTGCAAAGCTGCAGGCACTGTAACGCAGGGACCGAAATCCCCGCCCGTGGCATCGATAGCCAAGGTCAAACGTGTCAAAGTAGCACCTTGCTAAGCGCAAGTCTTATTACTTGGTGATAACCTTGCGACCGCGGTAGTAGCCATCCGCAGTGATGTGGTGACGTAGATGCGTTTCGCCAGAAACTTTATCTACAGACAGGGTAGCTGTGGTCAGCGCATCGTGCGAACGACGCATGCCCCGCTTAGAACGGGTGGGTTTATTCTGTTGTACGGCCATGGACCTTACTCCTGTTACTTACGCTTTAAACTGGCTAATACGGCAAATGGGTTTGGTTTTTCCGCCTCTGCGGGCAATTTGCCAAAGATCATGTCCGTCTCGCACACTTCACAGTGTTCAGAATCATGCACCGGAACGACCGGCAGGGCGAGAATGATTTCATCCTCGATCACTGCCAGCAGATCGATTTCGCCAAAATCATCGATATCGACCGGTTCGTAGGCTTCCGGCAGTGCCTCGGCCTGCTCATCGTTTGAGACAGGACTGAAGCAATAGCTTACGTGGACAGCGTGAGGAAATGGCTGGTTGCAACGCTGACAGCATAATGTAACCTGCACGTCCGCTGTACCTTGCAGTACGGCGAGGCGCTGGCTATCAACCGCAAATGACATGATACATTCCACGTCACTGTCCACACTAACAACTGAGTCGGCTACGCGCTCGACCAATTCAGGGGTGTAAACGCTCTGATAATCGAGGTATTTTTGAGCGGCGCGGACCGGATCCAGCGTCAGGGGTAATTTTACCTTTTGCATAGGGCGCGCATATTAACTTTGTTACGTCATAGAGTCAAAGAAAAAGGCCGTGTCACAGCATCTTTTACCAGTTTATGCGCTCTAGTACGGCGCACACTTTAAAATAAGTGTCACCAATTCGCCATTACTATTAATTTGTGAAAAAATGCCTGACTCCCTTCTTTTAGTCTCTACCTTGCCTTTCCGCTAGGCGTTATTAGGCAAGCTCGGCTTGCCTTCTATTACCGCCGCGCCTTAGGTCGACGAAACGCCGCGCCCCGATGAGAATGCCGAAACCCTAGTCACGCGCCCCGCCGTCGCCAAAGTGCAAGCGCTCCCGGCAAACCGCATACGCTCGAGCTCGCTTAGCGCAGCTGCGCTAAGCGAGCGGTAAAGCTTCGTGGTGCACTTCCGCGATATCACCTTCTGTACCAGGCTGGCGCTCTATAATCCGCTCAGCCAGCGGCTGTTGCAGTGCTGCGAACCTTTTCAGCGAGGCGGATATTCGCGTCTATGTCTATATTTTAGAGGGAGAAAGAGCAGCCTTTACAGTGCGCGGGGAGTTTTAAAAGCAAAGAGCTGGGAATCTGACTGTTCGAACGGCTAGAGGGGCGCGATCCCAATACGCTGTTCGGCCGACCGCGCGTTAGCGTTTCTGCTGACGCAGCGCCCGTAGACAGCGCTTGAGTTCCTCATCCAGCGGCGCCTCTAAACGCAGGGTGTCGCTGCTGGCGGGATGGGTAAAGGTCAGCGCGGCGGCGTGCAGAAATAGGCGACGCAATCCGGTGCTGGCCAGCTGACTGTCGAACTCGTGCTCGCCGTAGCGATCGTCAAAGGCAATAGCATGGCCCGCGTGCAACGCATGGACGCGGATCTGATGGGTGCGGCCGGTGACCGGAATCGCCTTCACCAGCGTGGCGAAGTCAAAGCGTTCTTCAACCTTAAAGCGCGTTTCCGAGGGCTTGCCTTCGCTGCTGACGCGCACCACGCGCTCGCCGCTTTGCAGAATATTTTTCAGCAGCGGCACCTGCACCGCTTTAAGGTGCGACGGCCAGCTGCCGCGCACCAACGCCAAGTAATCTTTCTGCATCCCCTTCTCGCGCAGCTGCTTGTGCAGCGAGCGTAGTGCCGAGCGCTTCTTGGCCACCAGCAGCACGCCAGAGGTATCACGGTCGAGGCGGTGCACCAGCTCAAGGAAGCGCGCCTCAGGCCGCAGCGCGCGCAACCCTTCGATGACGCCGAAGCTCAGGCCGCTGCCGCCGTGCACCGCAGTGCCGGAGGGTTTATTTAGCACCAGAATATGGTCATCTTCATAGATGATCGCTTCCGCCAGCGCCGCCACTTTTTTCAGCTTCGGCGACACGGCCTGTTTTTCGCGCTCGGCGACACACACCGGCGGAATGCGCACTTCGTCGCCCTCTTCCAGCTTATATTCCAGCTTGATGCGTTTTTTATTCACCCGTACCTCGCCTTTACGCAGGATGCGGTAAACCATGCTTTTCGGCACGCCCTTCAGCTGGGTGCGCAAAAAGTTATAGATGCGTTGTCCGGCATTTTCAGCCGAAATGGCGACAAGCTGTACGCCAATATTCTCTGTTTTCATGGTAGCGATTCTAAACTAAATAGTGTTCTGTGATAGCGCCACCCCTTTTTCTGTGCCTAACTCTCCTCATGTCGCGCGAAAAAGCACATTGTGTGCTAGCTTTTTCAACAACTCGATCAATCGTTCGAGATATTAAGGTGTTAAGCATCACTAATCTTCATTAGGTGGTGAAAGTCGCCTTGCTATATGCAGGTAAGCAATGGAATAATATCTGAGTTTCTGGCCTGTTCTATTCTCAGGCCAGAAAAAGAGCTAATTAGTCATTTTGCCGAATGAAACGGACATGCAGCAATGGCGTAAGACGTGATGTTAATTCAGGCATTTAGCGGGCTGCGGGTTGCGGCCTGGACGGAAGTTTGAGATGCAGGAGTTTTCAATTTCTCTCAGGCATTTCAGCGCAACGGCGCTGTTTTTCCTTATGAAAAACAGGCCACCGACGTTATTTGCGCCCCTCGCGCAGTCGACAACCGGGAGGTTGACGTAAAGCACTTAGTCATGGGGCCATCGGTCAGAACTCGTCTAGGGTAACTATGCCCGCAGCTTTATCACTCATGTGAGAATAACGAGTCAGATACGATGAAAAGAATGTTAATTAATGCAACTCAGCAGGAGGAGTTGCGCGTTGCCTTGGTTGATGGACAATGTCTGTACGATCTGGATATTGAAAGCCCCGGACACGAACAGAAAAAAGCCAACATCTATAAAGGTAAAATCACCCGCATTGAACCTAGCCTTGAAGCTGCGTTTGTCGATTACGGCGCTGAGCGCCACGGTTTTCTCCCTCTGAAAGAAATCTCCCGCGAATATTTCCCTACCAGCTACAACGCGCAAGGTCGTCCGAATATTAAAGACGTGCTGCTTGAAGGTCAGGAAGTGATTGTGCAGATTGATAAAGAGGAGCGCAGCAACAAAGGCGCAGCGCTGACCACCTTTATCTCTCTTGCGGGCAGCTATCTAGTGCTGATGCCGAACAACCCGCGCGCGCGCGGCATATCTCGCCGCATTGAAGACGACGATCGCACCGAGCTGAAAGAGGCGCTCTTCTCGCTGGACCTGCCGGACGGCATGGGCCTGATCGTGCGCACCGCAGGCGTCGGCAAATCCGCTGACGCGCTGCAGTGGGATTTGAGCTTCCGCCTCAAGCACTGGGAAGCGATCAAGAAAGCGGCGGAAAATCGCCCTGCGCCCTTCCTAATCCATCAGGAAAGCAACGTTATAGTGCGTGCCTTCCGCGACTATCTGCGCCAAGACATCGGCGAAATCCTGATCGACAACCCGAGAGTGCTCGAGCTGGCGCGTCAGCATATCGCCGCACTCGGCCGCCCGGACTTTAGCAGCAAGATCAAGCTCTATACCGGCGAGATCCCGCTATTCAGCCACTACCAGATCGAATCGCAGATTGAATCCGCCTTCCAGCGCGAAGTGCGCCTGCCCTCCGGCGGCTCTATCGTTATCGACAGCACCGAGGCGCTGACCGCTATCGATATCAACTCGGCACGCGCCACGCGCGGCGGCGATATCGAAGAGACGGCCTTCAACACCAACCTTGAAGCGACCGATGAGATCGCGCGCCAGCTGCGCCTGCGCGACCTAGGCGGTCTGATCGTCATCGACTTTATCGATATGGTGCCGGTGCGTCACCAGCGCGCGGTGGAAAATCGCCTGCGCGAAGCGGTGCGTCAAGATCGCGCGCGTATCCAGATTAGCCATATCTCTCGCTTCGGCCTGCTGGAGATGTCGCGTCAGCGCCTCAGCCCGTCGCTGGGCGAATCGAGCCATCACGTCTGTCAGCGCTGTAGCGGCACCGGCACCATCCGCGATAACGAATCGCTGTCGCTGTCGATTCTGCGCCTGATCGAAGAAGAAGCGCGGAAAGACAACACCAAAGAGGTGCATGCCATTGTGCCGGTACAGATCGCTTCTTATCTGCTGAACGAAAAACGCAAAGCGGTGAATGCGATTGAGAAGCGCCAAGGTGGCGTCCGCGCGATTATCGTGCCGGATAATCACACGGAAACCCCGCACTACTCGGTGCTGCGCGTGCGCAAAGGCGAAGAGACTCAGACCCTCAGCTACCATCTGCCGAAGCTGCACGAAGCTGAAATGGCGATGCCGTCGGAAGAGGAGCACGCCGAGCGCAGTCGTCCAGAGCAGCCTGCGCTGGACGCATTCGTCATGCCTGATACGCCGCCGATGTCAGTCGAGCAGTCTAAAGCCGACGCGCCGCCGGCGGCCAAACCTGCCGCGAAGCCTGCGCCAGCCGCCACCAGCGCTAGCGCTAGCGGAACCGACTTCTTCAGCCGCTTGCTGAAGAAGCTGTTCGGCAGCAACGAAACCGCGCCGTCGCCCACTGTGGAAGCGAAGCCTGCGCCGCAGGCCAACAGCAAAGAGAGCGATAGCAGCGCCAAAGAGTACGGTGACCGTCGCAACAATCGCCGCAACAACAACCGTCGCGAGCGCACGCCGCGCAATGGCGAAAACCGCGAGCCGCATGAAAGCTGCGACCCGTGTGACAACGCCGATACCCGCCGCAACAAGCGTCAGACGCCGCAGAACGAGGCGCGCGAAGAGCAGCAGCGTCGCGAACAGCGCGTCGAGCGTCAGCGTCGTCGCCAGGAAGAGAAGCGCGCGCAGCAGGAGGCGAGCAAAGCGGTTGTGCTGGCTGCTACTGAGATCGTCCAGTCGCCGGAGGCGCAGGAAGAAGAGTGCGTTCAGGTGATGTCGCGTCGTAAACCACGTCAGCTAACGCAGAAAGTGCGCATCGGCGGCGAAGGCGAGCAGCCGGCAATTGAGGCGACTGATGAGCCGCAGCCTGAGGTTACGCGCAGCGCGCCGCACAGCGAAGAGCCTGCGCCGATCGAGCAGGATGACGCAGAAAACCGCGATAACGGCAATATGCCGCGGCGCTCGCGCCGTTCGCCGCGCCACCTGCGCGTCAGCGGTCAGCGTCGTCGTCGCTATCGTGACGAGCGTTACCCGACTGAGTCCGCTATGCCGCTGGCTGCCGCCGCTGCCTCGCCAGAAATGGCGTCCGGCAAGGTCTGGGTTCGCTATCCGGTCGCTCAGCCAGTTGAGGCTCAGGAGCAGAAAGCGCAGCAGCCGGACTACAGCCAGCAGGAAACCGCAGGTGCTATCTCGCTGCCGGTCGCCGCTGACGAGGTTGCGCTGCAGGCCGTTGAAGCTGAGCCGCAGGCTGACGTTGTGCATCAAACTGAACCTCAGGCGGACACGCCGATCGCCGTAATGAATACCGGTAACAACACGCCGATCGAAGCGCCGGTTAATCATGAACCAGCCGTGATCTCGTCCGCTGATGAAGTCGTAGCGGAAGCGACCGCTGAGCAGGCGGTTCCCGCTGCGCCGGTTGCAGCGGAAAGCCAGCCTGAACCGAAACCGATTAGCGAACCACATGCGCCGGTCTCGGCGCGCGACGTTACGCCGCAGGAAGCTGCTGTCCGCTTTACACATCACGCCACCGCGCCGATGACTAAAGCGCCGGAGCCAGCCTGGCAGCCAGAGCCAGTACGCCACCGCGACTGGGTGCGCGCGCCGTTCGCCTTTGAGGGCAAGGGCTCTGCAGGTGGTCACAGCGCCACGCATCAGGCCACCGCGCCGGCGACCCGACCGGAAAGCGCGTAATCCTCTGACGTGATAACCTTTTACCGCTGCTTTTGCTTTGTGACAGACAAAAAAATCCCACGATGCCGATCTGGGTCGTGGGACAAAAGAAGTATGTACGGTTCAGGCATGCTCGAATAAGGGTTCTGTTAGCTGTTAAGCTGGAACAGTGACATCTTTGACATATCGGTGAAGGTCTTTATAGGAGGCCTGCAGAGCCGGCGGAGGGGCCGTAAGCTGGGCGCGAAAGCCCGGCGTCGAGGCGTTGGCGATGTTGTTGCCGATAACGTCCAAGTTGCTGTAGGCAGCGCCCAAGCCGCTCACCGCTTGGGGAAATGACATGTTTATTTCTCCTGTTTAGAGATGAATCAGAGAATCTGGCGTACTTCATCAAGGGTTGCGAAGCCCAGTGGCAAGATCCAGTTTGGTGGTGCTGTCTGCCGTCGAGACGCCGTTGACGCAGGCGTAGTTGAGCGGCTGAGCGATCAGCTGCGTGTTGCCATTCCATTGCTGGCGGCGATTGAAACCTTATATTTGCCGTCCGGCGAGGTGGCGCTATCCGCTAGGCTGCCGTTCCACGAGGTGCGCACCACGTTGCCGCTCCAATCTTTAAATAGTGGCGGTTGAGGCGTTGGTCAGCTCGACGCCGAACAGTGTGTGGTGCTGCTGCCGACCAGTACCTGCGAGCCGTCGACCATCATGCCGTAGCCGCTCAGTGTCGAACTCTGCAGCGACTGGCTAGTGCTGATCTGGCTGGAGATCGATCCCAACGTGGTATTGAGTTTTTCAATACCGCAACTAAGTCACCAGCGTGGTCAGGAACTGGTTCTGCAGATCCTGTACCGCAATGCCCATATCGTTTCTCCGTTAAGAACCCATCGTCAGGGTTTTCATCATCATTGATTTCACAGTTTTCAACACCTCGACGTTGGCCTAGTAGCTGCGCGACGCCGACATGGTGTTGACAGTTTCCGCCACCACGTCCACGTTCGGCATCTTCACGTAGCCTTTGTCGTCCGCCAGCGGGTTGCCTAGGTCGTGGACCAGCTTCGCCGGATAGGGATCATACAGCACCTCCGCCACTTTGACGCCACCGGGCACCGCATCGGTCTAGAAAGCCACCTGCTTCGCCACGTAAAGCTGGGCGTCGGGTCCGGTAACGCTATCGGCGTTCGCCAAGTTGCTGGCGCTGACGTTGAGATGCTAGGATTGCGCGGTCATCGCTGAGCCGGCAATGTCAAAAATATATCTGTCTGATACTTCAGACTGTTGTCCGCGAACTGGGTACGTTCGCGATCCATGTCGACAGTACTACCGTCGGCTGCAGGCTGATCGGGAATGCGATAAAGCAGATCCGCCAACGCCGCCGAATTAACCTGCGCTTCGATATGGCACGGCGAGGTCACTTTCAGCGCCATACCGCCGCCTCTGGCGCGGCCGTTTTTCATGACCCAACTCAGCTCGCTGGCAAAATCGATATTCCGCGGCTATTTTCTGTCTTGATTTTGTCGCCGCGCAACTACATTCGTCGCCATCAATAGCAAGGAGTCTTTTGATGCGTGACCTTACCGCCCTGCCCGCCGACGATTTTCACCTGCAGAGCGGTCATCTCAATACGCTGCCTGCCGCGCACTGTTTAACGCGACATCCCGCTTGGCTAGCCGTGGCGCGTGAAGGCGGGTCAGAGCGTGATGGTGATCACCAGCAGTGAGGGCTTTAACGCCAGCGGCGAAGGCAAGGCATTAAACAGCCCCATTTTAATCCTAGCGCAGTCGGTGCGCGTGCGCATGGGCAACGGTCAGGTGGTGAGCGGAAAAGTCGATGCGGATGGGAATATTCGGATATCGCTATAAGGCGCTAAAGAACGCTGCTGTTCTGCCGATATAGAGAAATCAACTAAGCGATTACGCTATTCTGATTCAGGTGGCAGTTTCCTCTGACCGTACAGGAGCCTGAATATGAGCATCGACAGAACGCAACCTCTGAAGTCCGTCGCCACCGTGCAGACCCGCGAAAGCAACGAGTCCGCCGCCGGTAAAACGCGTCAGGCGTCGAGCACCACGGCGACCACGCCCGCAGCGGCCTAGGTGAGCCTAAGCAACGCGCAGTCGCGCAGCTGACCCAGCCCGGGCACGGGGCGCGCGTCGAACAACTGAAAACCGCCATTCGCAATGGCGAACTGAAAATGGATACCGGCAAGGTCGCCGACACGCTGATTGCCAACACTAAGGTGTATTTAGAGGGTAACTAATCCCCATGAGCAACCTGTTGACCACACTATATAAGATGCAGGAGGTGCTCTCCTCGTTGTCGAACGCTCTCGACAAGGAGCAGCATCAACTAGCCGCCGGCGAGATTAACAGCAATCTGCTGCAGCGCATTACCGAAAATAAAGGCGCACTGCTGGCGACGCTGAACTATCATCTGGACGAAATGCGCCGCAGCACCGAGCAACAGCTCGGTACCTGGGCGCCTTATGCTAGTCACAGTGATATGACGCGCCGCTGGCAGAATATCGGCCAGATGACAAGCTGTCTGAACGACGCTAATATTCATAACGGTCTGCTGCTCAATCAGCAGATCTGCTTTACCGAAGAGGCGCTGACCTTGCTCAAGCCACATCAGACTAAGCGTTTTACGGCCCGGGCGGGCTAGGCAAAGGCCAGACGACGCTGAGCCGGAAGGGGTTTAAAAAATCCCGCGTACAACGCGAGATTTTTTTTGCCTGCGGAACAGGTGCCAACACGGGTAGTATGGCGCGAAGAGCAAAGCGTCCCGCGCCATGGAAGGGGCGGGCCAAGCTGACAAGGATGCCCCATACTACCCCGAGTGTCAGCTTCCGAGACGTCTGGAAAAAACGCCTGAAAGGCGAGATTGTTAGTGCGCTTTTACGTGTACGCCCGGCGCGCGAAGTCACGCAGCCGGAAGCCGAGCAGGCTCAGCGTCAGGAAGTAAGCGCCGCCGCCTACCGCGCAGACCGCCGCCAGCCGCAGCAGACGCCAGACCATCACGCCCTCTTCCCACGCCGGCATTAGCCAGAGAATGCCCACCAGCGCCGCCGCCATCACCACCACCGCGATCAGTAGTCGTAGCAGAAAGCTCGCCCAGCCCGGCTGCGGCTGAAAAATACGCTGCTTGCGCAGCTGCCAGTAGAGCAGTGAGGCGTTAAGGCACGCCGCCAGACCGATAGAGAGCGACAGACCCGCATGCTTTAGCAGGTCGATAAAGACCAGGTTCATCAGCTGCGTCATCAGCAGGGTAATCATGGCGATCTTCACCGGCGTCTTGATGTCCTGACGCGAATAGAAGCCCGGCGCCAGCACTTTTACCAAGATTAGTCCCATCAGCCCAATAGAATAAGCGATCAGCGCGCGCTGCGTCATCAGGGCGTCAAAGGCGGTGAACTTGCCGTACTCGAACAGCGCGATGGTCAGCGGGCCGGACAAAATGCCTAGCGCCACCGCGCCAGGCAGCGCCAGCAGGAAACAGAGGCGCAATCCCCAGTCCATCAGGCACGAATACTCCTCTTGGTTGCCACTGGCGAAGCTCTTCGCCAGCGACGGCAGCAGAATAGTGCCAAGCGCGACGCCCAGCACGCCAGACGGAAACTCCATCAGGCGATCGGCGTAATACATCCAGGAAACCGAGCCGGAAACGAGGAACGAGGCAAAAATGGTATTGATGATCAGCGAAATCTGGCTGACGGAGACGCCGAGGATCGCCGGCCCCATCTGACGCATCACGCGCCAGACGCCCGCATCCTTCAGGTTGATGCGCGGCAGCACCAGCATGCCGATCTTCTTCAGGTGCGGCAGCTGATAGAAAAGCTGCAGCACGCCACCCGCCACCACCGCCCATGCCAGCGCCATCACCGGCGGATGGAAGTGCGACGCTGCGAAGAGCGCAAAACCGATCATGCTGATATTAAGCAGCGCGGGCGCAAACGTGGGAACCGAGAAGCGGTTCCAAGTGTTGAGTATCGCCCCCGCTAGCGACGCCAGCGAAATCAGCAATATATAGGGAAAGGTGACGCGCAGCAGCGCGCTGGTCAGCGAAAACTTATCGGCGGTATCGGCAAAGCCGGGCGCGGTCACCAGAATCCCCCAAGGCGCAGCGATAATCCCCGCTACCGTCACCAGCGCCAGCGCCAGCGCCAGCAGACCAGAGACATAGGCGATAAACAGCCGAGTCGCTTCTTCCCCCTGTTTGCTCTTATACTCGGCGAGGATCGGCACGAAGGCCTGGGAAAAGGCGCCTTCAGCGAAAATACGCCGCAGCAGGTTAGGCAGTTTAAAAGCGACGAAGAAGGCGTCCGTTGCCATCCCGGCGCCGAACACCCGCGCTACGATGGCGTCACGCGCAAAGCCCAATACGCGGGAAAACAGGGTCATGGAACTGACCGCTGCCAGCGATTTTAAAAGATTCATAATTGGCGCGCTTCCTGAAAAGAGTCCGAAAAATAAGCTATTTAGCGCGAACGCCCAGCGATAGTCTGCTGTCACGGCGGGAAATGACCAGCGCGGAATGTTACAAGGCGTTATTCCTTTTCCGCCTCGCGCCACAGTTAGGCTGGCGCGCTTGCTACCCGCGCGGCGATGCATGCTGGTGGCGATCTGCAGCGCGGCGGCGGCGAAGTGGTGCTCGGCATATAGCATTTCGCCACGTTCGCTAGTGCTGATATAGCCATGAAGCTGAGTAACGCGGCCGCCCGCCCCAGCCACAGCGCGGTATCCACCACGTGCAGATAATCGTCCAATAGCGTAATAGCGTAAAGCGCAGATCGCACAGACCGACGCTCTCGCTGCGATGCTTCTCCAGACGCAGGCTGGCCGCAGATGCTGATAAAGCGGCGGTTAAAGCCGACCATCAGCCTGCAGCGGCTTGTCGACCAGCACATCATTTCCTGCCAGCAGCAGCGCGTTGCAGGCGTCCTCCAGCGCGTTCAGTGAGGAAAAGCAGGCTATGCGATAGCTATCGTAGACCCCTTTCGCCTTCTACTGGTCAGGGGAAAACGCGCACGCCAGCGTCCAGCTCTCCGCTTGCGTCAGTAACGCCACCTTGTCACTGCTCAGCTACAGGTTGCCAAAAGTCGAGTTGCAGAAGCGCTGCTCATACTTCGCCACGCGGCTTTCGGTAAGATTCATCACCGGCTCGCGATTCGATTTTTGATTGCACGCGTTTAACGACAGCGGATACTGCTCCGGCATGGTCATCTGCTTTTCCAGCAGGCAGCCGAGAATACGTAATGTCAGAGGCGAAAGCGCCGTTTTCATTTCGATCTCCATTAACGACGCCGATTCGGCATCCACTCCTGACTAGTCAGCGCGGTCAGCACGTGATCCTGCCAACGACCATCGATCAACAAATAATCTTTCGCGTAACCTTCTTTCTCGAAGCCGAGACGCGCCAGCAGGTCGCTGCTGCGCTGGTTGTGCGGCATGTAGTTCGCCATGATGCGGTGAATGTGCCGCTGACGCTGCATATAGCGGATAGCGCTCTGCAGCGCCTCAAACATCAGCCCCTGTCCTTGCCACTTTTCGCCCAGCGAGTAGCCGAGATAGCAGGCATGAAAAGAGCCGCGTAACACGTTGCTGAAGTTGGCGACGCCACGAATTTCGCTCTCTTCGGGATCCATTAGGACAAAATAGTAGGCGGAACCACTTTTATGCATATCGATGATCAGGCCCAGACGCGCCTGCCAGCCGGAGGGATAGCAGTGGCTCTCATCGCGCACCGGCTCCCAAGGTTTCAAGAAGGTGCGGTTCTCGGCATAGTAATCCGCTAGCCGCCAGGCGTCGCGCTCATGGACCAGACGAACCACCAGCCTGTCGGTTGTCAATCGCACCCTAGGCGCGGCAGAACGATAGCCAAACATCATGACTCCTGAAATCTGAGGCTTAAGGAAAGCGGTGCCAGTCACATTACTTTCACTATAACCTTCGCCTCTGCTCCGGTAAAATATTCGTTAACAGTTATGCAGAAACACGC
The DNA here is from genome assembly GCA_001485295.1 of Type-B symbiont of Plautia stali. Taxonomy (GTDB): domain Bacteria; phylum Pseudomonadota; class Gammaproteobacteria; order Enterobacterales; family Enterobacteriaceae; genus Pantoea. The sequence goes on along the minus strand of BBOA01000008.1, from coordinate 55,710 downwards.
TGATTTTTTTTGTTTGGCAAATCGCCGTTGGCGCCCGGCTAGGGTTTGCCCTAGGCCTGAATCTCTTCCATACTTGCGGCACGTCCTCATTCAGGGTAACGCCCGTCGCCCTGAACACCAAAAGGAGACTAGGATGAAACTCTACATCTACGACCATTGCCCCTTTTGCGTCAAAGCGCGCATGATTTTCGGCCTAAAAAATCTGCCGGTAGAGCTGATCGTAATGCTCAACGACGACGAAGCGACGCCGAAAAAGCTGGTGGGGCAGAAAATGGCGCCAATTCTGCAAAAAGATGACGGCAGCGCCATGCCGGAGAGCCTCGATATCGTGCACCTGATCGATAAAAGCGACGGCGAACCCTTGCTGACCGGCAAAAACAATCCGGCTATCAGCGACTGGCTGCGCCATACCAACGGCTATATCAATAAGCTGCTGCTGCCGCGCATCGCTGACGCCGCGTTCGCCGAATTCGCCACGCCGGAAGCGCGCAGCTACTTCCGCAGCAAGAAAGAAGCGGCGATCGGCGACTTCACCGAGCTGAAACGCCATGCGCCCGGCCTGATCAAAAACGTTAGCGACGATCTGCGCCAGCTCGACAAACTGATCGTCAAGCCAAATGCGGTCAACGGCGAGCTATCGGAGGATGATATTCATCTCTTCCCGCTGCTGCGTTCGCTGACGCTGGTGGCCGGCATCGACTGGCCCAGCCGCGTCGCTGACTATCGCGACAATATGGCGAAGCAGACGCAGGTCAACTTACTCTCCTCTATCGCCATCTGACGCTGTTCGATGAGAAGCGCCGCCGCGCTTCTCATTTTGCCTTCTTAATGACACCCCTTCCGCATTCAGGTACCCTATGCGCTGCATAAGCACCCATCTGGATGAGTACATCATGAAAAAGGCATTTCTGGGGCTGTCGGCCCTGTTTTTCGCCGTGCTGGTTAGCGGCTGCAATCAGCTTACGCAGTGCACCGTCAGCGAGCAGGAAGTGAATCAGGCGCTAGCGAAGCACAACAACTATGAAAAAGATATTGGCGTCGCCGGTCTGGTGAACGCCCATATTCTGTTAACCGATCTCAGCAGCCAGATCGGCCGCGAGGAGCCGGACCGCGTCACGCTGACCGGCAAGGCGAAAATCAACGGCACCTCGCTGCTTGGCCCGCAGGAAGCAGATATGCAGCTAAAGATGAAGGCGCAGCCGGTATTCGACGTGCAGCAGGGCGCCATCTATCTGCGCGATCTGGAGGTCGTCGACGCGCAGGTGCGGCCGGAGAAGATGGCGGCGGTGATGAAAAGCCTGACACCCTATCTTAACCAGTCGCTGAAAAGCTACTTTAATCAGAAGCCCGCCTATGTGCTAAGCGTCGATCACAGCAAAGGTGAGGCGCTGGCGAAAAAATTCGCCAAAAGCCTGAAGGTCGAGCCGGGCCAGCTGGTGATTCCCTTTACACAGTAGATCGCCTGAAAAGCTGAATTTTTCCCTGACAGGGTTAAAGACCGTTGAAAAGTTCACAACGTGGGTGACATGGCCCGATCGCAAAGACGCAAAAAGCGCCATCCTTGTCGGCTCGGCCCGCGCAGTCCCTATTGCGGGACGCTTTGCTCTTCGGTCCATGTTACCCACGACTGCATGTTATCCCTACACTCAATCGCGCCTCATGTTGTTTTGCTTTCCCCGCAAGAAAAGAAGTGCAAACAGTTGCACGACACATTATGCTTTGTGCCCGGCCAAAACACGCCTCTACGTTTCCTGACAAGCCGGAGCTTTACCGATGACTGCACATCCTCAGCAATTGACTATGCGCCGCCCTGACGACTGGCATATCCATCTGCGCGACGACGCGATGCTAAACACGGTTCTACCCTACACCTGCGCGGTTAACGGACGTGCCATCGTGATGCCCAACTTGGTACCGCCGGTCACCAGCGTCGCCGCCGCCGTTGCCTATCGCGATCGCATTCTGGCCGCGCTGCCGACGGAACACGCTTTCACGCCGCTGATGACCTGCTACCTTACCGACTCGCTCGATCCCAACGAGATCGAACAGGGCTTTAGCGCTGGCGTATTTACCGCTGCGAAGCTCTATTTGGCGCACGCCACCACTAACTCCAGCCACGGTGTGACCAACATCGCCGCTATCAGCGGCGTGCTGGAGCGGATGCAGAAGATCGGCATGCCGCTGCTAATCCATGGGGAAGTCACCCACGCCGATATCGACATTTTCGACCGCGAGGCGCGCTTTATCGAGACGGTAATGGAGCCGCTGCGCAAACAGTACTTGGAACTGAAGATCGTCTTTGAGCACATTACTACGCAGGAAGCGGCACAGTATGTCGAGGCGGGCAATAAGAAGCTCGGCGCTACCATTACGCCTCAGCACCTGATGTTCAACCGCAACCATATGCTGGTCGGCGGCCTGCGCCCGCACCTCTACTGCCTGCCGATCCTCAAGCGCAACGTGCATCAGGAGGCACTGCGCAAGGTGGTCGCCAGCGGCCATCCGCGCTTCTTCCTCGGCACCGACACCGCGCCGCACCTGCGTCATCTGAAAGAGGCGAGCTGCGGCTGCGCGGGCGTGTTTAACTCGCCAACGTCGCTGCCCGCTTACGCGACCGTTTTTGAGGAGCTGGACGCGCTGCAACATTTTGAGGCGTTCTGTTCGGAAAACGGCCCGCGCTTTTACGGACTGCCGCTGAATGAAGGAACCGTCACCCTAGTGCGCGAGCCGTGGACGGTAGACGCGAGTGTCAGCATGGGCGAACATGCGCTGGTGCCTTTCCTCGCCGGCGAGACGTTAAACTGGCGCGTGAAGATCTAATCTGCGCTTTCACTTGCCCCCGGCGCGATTATACTGTATATATATACAGTATTTAATCCGGAGGCTGCTATGCGTGTTGAAATTACCGTTGCCAAAACGTCCCCGCTTCCGTCCGGTGCCATGGAGGCGCTGAAGGCAGAACTTTCCCGCCGTATCGATGAAGAGTTCCCCGACGGCTAGAACCACGTCAAGGCGTGCATCGTAGTATCAGCAATATTATACAGGAAACATGGGAGAGCGCTGACGACTGGTTTATTACCGATTAACCCCCACTGCGCAGTTTTTGCCGGGTGTCGCCATCCGGCTTTTTTATCGCTTTCCTCCCTCGCCAGAACATTTTGCTGCATTTAGACTCTGATCGATCAACTGCTGGCGCTGATAGCAGAACAGCAGCGTCACCTGACGGTACTGGAAAGCGCGTTTTTCAGCCTTTCTGCCTTGACGAGCGCGCCGTGCATCACCTGACGCTTGAGGCACAAAATCAGAATCACGATGAACATCTGCAACAGCACTTCGCCCGACTGGCGCAGGTGTTGCAAAAGCACCCCAGCACGCAGCTAGCCGAACCCCAAGCCTGATGATTTTAACGCCTGAAAAAACTGCCTAATACGTCAGGCATTTTATTTTTTTTAATCGCATTTTTAATGCTGAATATTTCGCTCACTTTTTGTTCGCCGTATTTTTTAATCAGAGATCGCATATTTTCTGTTATAATTGTCTCGCTACTGGATAAAAAAGCCGCATTGAACCTCATCATGAACTTCGTTTAAAGAGTAATAAGTGGGCAACGGTTCCTTTAGCGTCGCCGTAGGCTTTAACGCATTATGCACCGCAACGGCATTATCAACCTCGCTCCTGTCCATTCTGAATTCATTCTCAACTTTATTGAGAGCGCGCAGGCTTGGAAGCTGGATGTGCAGGTGTGCTGCAGGCTGACGAGGTGCGTCAGCGCTGGCGTGCCGGACGGCTATATCGGCGCGTATGAACCCCAGTCGGGCTATCTGAAGTGCAAGCAGGCGGTGTGCGCTCGCCGAGCAGACGGACTGCGCGCCGCTGTTTAACTGCGGATTGACTGCGGCGTGTCGCAGCACATCGGCCGAGATGGCGACCTGCAGCAGGTGGTGACGGCAGACAGCACCCTCCGCGCGCGCAAGCTATTGATCAGCGCCGGCACCTAGGTCGGCCAGCTGGTGCCTAGCCTGCCACTGAAGCCAACGCGCAAAGTGTTCGCTTGGTATCAGGCCGACGTACGCTACAGCGAAAACAATCGTTTTTCCGGCTTTACGGTGGAGATGGAGAACAGCAGCCAGTTCAACGGCTTCCCAGCGGACAATAACACGTTGACGCCTTTGCGTTTCTGCGTAAATTCCTGACCGACGTCGGGGTCTGCTTGCACGGCGAGGCCTGCAGCTATGACATCATCCCCGACGAAGATTTTATTATCGATATGCTGCCGGATTAGCCGATGAGTTCGTGCTCAATAAACCTTTTTCGTTCGACCTCGCGCCCTTCTTGCTCTCCCGCTTCGACAGCTAAGCTAAATGAAAAAAGCCTGATACATATGCGTCAGGCTCGAAGAGTTATTCTCTGTCCGCCGACGGGATCGCCATCGTCAGGCGACCACGCGACTTATTGAAAATTTTGTTGCCGTTTTCGCGACCGGCGCAGCGCACGCGCTGTTCTTCCGGAGACAGCTGAAACTCCTCCATACAGAGCAGACAGCAGCAGTTGTGAAACTTCTCCGCACAGCGCGGACACTGAATAAACAGCAAATGACAGCCGTCGTTAACGCAGTTGGTGTGCGTATCGCACGTCATACCGCACTGATGGCACTGTGACAGCACGTCATCAGAGATACGTTCGCCCATACGATTGTCAAACACAAAGTTTTTGCCTTTGAAACGCACCGGCAATCCCTGTTCGCGCGCGCGACGCACATATTCGATAATGCCGCCTTCGACATGATAGACGTCGTCGAAACCGTTATGGCGCATCCAGGCGCTCGCCTTTTCGCAGCGAATGCCGCCAGTGCAGTACATGACGATTTTGTTATTTTTCTGTTGCAGCAGCATCTCGACCGCCATCGGCAACTGATCGCGGAAGGTATCGGACGGGATCTCCATCGCATTATCAAAGCGTCCCACTTCGTACTCGTAGTAGTTACGCATATCGACAAACACCGCGTCGGGATCGTCGAGCATCGCATTGACTTCCGCCGCTTTCAGATAGATGCCGACATCGCTGGCGTCGAAGCTCTCATCTTCAATCCCGTCCGCCACGATGCGGTCACGCACCTTGAGGCGCAGCACCCAGAACGATTTTCCGTCGTCGTCGAGAGCAATATTCATGCGCAGATTGTCCAGTGCCGGATCGAAACCGTAGAGAAAGGCTTTCATCTTCTCATAGCGGCTGGCTGGCACGCTGATCTGCGCGTTAATGCCCTCTCTAGCAACGTAAACGCGACCAAAGACCTTGAGTTCGGTCAGACCGAGGTAAAGCGCGTCGCGGAAGACTTTTGGATCGGCGATGTGGAAATATTTGTAGAAGGAGATGGTGGTGCGCGGTTCGATCTCCGTCAGCATACGTGCCTTAAGCTCTTTATTGTTAACAAGATTATGTAACACTGGCATGGTGTTCGTTCCTGTTGGGGGATAAAAATTGCGCCACATATGATACAACAATGCGTTAGGATGCAAAGAACATTACGCAGCTTTTTGCCCCGCCTGGAAGGCTGCTTGTTTCCGTTCACGCTGTGCGCAATCCGCCTCTAGCTTTATTTCAGCGCAGAAGAAAAACTGGCACAAAAAAATGGCACAATAGGGGAAAATCAACTAGATATTGGCGCCATCAGGCGCATTACGCAGGATAAGCTTTTTCATATGACTCAGCTGCCGCAGTTTTCCCGAGAACTCCTTCATCCCCAGTACTGGATGACCTGGCTAGGCATCGCTTTTCTCTATCTGCTGGTGCTGCTGCCCTACCCGCTGCTCTATGTGCTGGGCTGCGGATTAGGCCGCATCGCCATGCACTTTTTGAAACGCCGCGTCGCTATCGCCCAGCGCAATCTGGAACTCTGCTTTCCCGATATGCCCGCCAGCGAACGTGAAGCGATGGTCAAGCATAACTTCGAATCAGTGGGCATGGGACTTTTCGAAACCGGAATGGCGTGGTTCTGGCCCGACTGGCGCGTGAAGAAGTGGTTCGATGTGTCAGGCCTTGAGCATATTCAAAAGGCAAAAGATGAACAGCGCGGCGTGCTGCTGATAGGCATGCACTTTCTGACCCTGGAGCTTGGCGCACGTATTTTCGGCATCTACAACCCAGGCATCGGCGTCTATCGTCCCAACGACAATAAGCTTCTGGACTGGCTGCAAACCTGGGGCCGGATGCGTTCCAACAAAAGCATGCTGGATCGCAAGGACCTGAAGGGCATGATCCGCGCGCTGAAAAACGGCGATATCATCTGGTACGCGCCCGATCACGACTACGGCCCACGCAGCAGTGTCTTCGTGCCCTTCTTCGCAGTGGAGAAAGCCGCGACGACGGTGGGCACCTATCTGCTGATCCGCATTAGCAAGCCGCACGTCGTGCCCTTTGTGCCACGTCGTCTGCCGCACGGTCGCGGCTATCAGATGCTGATTTTACCTGACGTCAGCGAGCAGCTGCCGCTTGACAGCGATGTCGCCGCCGCCGCACAGATGAATAAAGTCATGGAGGAAAGGGTCTTGCTGGTGCCGGAGCAATATATGTGGCTGCACCGTCGCTTTAAAACCCGCCCTGAAGGCGAACCTTCGCGCTATTAATCTTTTAATCTTCGCCGGCGAGCGCCTAGTCGCTCGCCGGCATTAAGCATCACAGCCGCTTACCCTTACTAAAGGCGAACACTCAACTCAACCCATTTTTTTAAAGAACTATATTGTAAAACTTCGCTCAGGCGCACCAAGTAAAACTCAAGGACGTCTGATATTGATTACCGGTATGGACTAAATTTTTATAATGTCTAAATTAATAACGGTGAAAACAGCCAGTCAGCGAGAAATAACACAATTAACTTGCTGCGAAATTAATGTTTGAGATTTATCTCAATTGGCCCTAAATTATATCTTTTCTTATTTATTCACTGACAATTCTTTGCTTTAGCTTATAATATGCAATAAAATTAACTTATTTTACAAGGTATTATCTTGTCAAGTACGTCACATATAATTTTATAGGCTTTATGCTTTTATGGAATTTTTTGTAAACTCAGACATACCTTAGTAATTTCTAACATGACAGTTTGTTATTCAACTACCCTTCTAAAAATATAAAAAGATTACACACAGCAAATTATTAGGAGTCGCTAGCTGAAAATATGCTGCACGAGTGGGATGAAGGTGAGTTCCAGCTGGAGCCGTCCCTCGACACCGAAGAGGGCGAAACGGCGGCGCAGGAGTGAACGACAACAGCGTGTCTGACCGCCTGCTCTGACTACTCGTACGGGCTGTGGTGGACATCAATCGGCAGTAGCATGGTGTGCACGTGATGACACGCCAAGGGCCGTCGCGCACATCCCACTGTACGCCTAGATAGTACTGGTTGCCGTGTCCCTGCCCGGGCACGGCCCGGCTAATAATGCTGCCGCATCCGCTCAATATTAGCGCCATCCGCATGACAACTGTTGTCTTCAGCAAACTCATCACATGCGACGCTTAATTAGACAACGGCCAGTGTAATCAATGCGTCAGCGTTTTTATCGCTGTTTTACGCCAGTAAAACGCAATAACGACGTTAAACTTCGTCCATAAAAAAAGCGGCATCGCTGCCGCTTTATTGTTTCGGTACCTTAACTCGCCTGAGGCGGTAACGCCAGAGGATTAAGCGCGAGCTTCTGGTAGCTCTCTATCCACTGATGATACTTCTCGCTATTTTCCCACAGGCGCGAGTGCACCCGCGCCAGCACCACCGGGTCGCTGATCAACTGCAGCCGCTGTTCGCGGTTCAGCTTCTCCGGCGCGTCGCTCAGTGCCTGGTCAACGCGGCGGTCGCGCGCGTAATCCAGTAGCTGGCTTTGTCTATGACGCGAAGTCGCTAGCACGGTCGCCAGCGCGTTAAACGCCGGATGGAACAGCGCATGCATAAAGCCATGCCTCAGCGCGCGCTCGCGGTTGAGATGCAGATAGCGATCGGTGTCCACCAGCTCTTTCGGCGGCTCGTACTCTTCCGGGATCAGGAACAGCTTCGCCCGTCGGCTTTTCAGCCCTACCGTCGCGCGGCTCGACATCACTGAGACGAACGGCGAGAGGAGCAGCGAGAAGACGATTGGCGCCAGCCACCACAGGAAGTTGAGATCCAGCACGCCTATGCCGACCGCCCAGACGATGCCTAACAGCATCTGCGAACCGTGACGACGGAAGGCTTCGCTCCACGGCATGGCTTCGTCGTCGCGCTGCGGCGAGTTCCACACCACTTCCCAGCCCAAGAAGGCGCTGACCACGAACACGGTGTGGAATAGCATACGCACCGGCGCCAGCAGCACGGAAAAGAGCATCTCCAGCAGCAGCGAAATAAACAGCCGGAACGCGCCGCCGTACGGTTTCGCTCCTTTGAACCAGATCAGCATCACGCTGAGCAGCTTCGGCAGGAACAGCAGCACCAGCGTGGTCGAGAAGAGCGCGATCGCCAGTTCAGGACGCCACTGCGGCCAGACCGGGAAAAGTTGTCTCGGCTGCAGGAAGTAGGTCGGCTCCATCAGCGTGTGCACCACTTGCAGTGCCGTAGAGAGCGCCAAGAGCATAAACCAGAGCGGCGCCGAAAGATAGGACATCACGCCGGTCAGGAATACCGCACGGTGAACCGGATGCATTCCTTTCACCAAGAACAGGCGGAAGTTCATCAGGTTGCCGTGACACCAGCGGCGGTCGCGTTTCAGCTCGTCCAGCAGGTTGGGCGGCAGCTCTTCATAGGATCCCGGCAGATCGTAGGCGATCCAGACGCCCCAGCCGGCGCGACGCATCAGCGCCGCTTCGACGAAGTCGTGCGACAGAATCGACCCAGCGAAGGAGCCTTCGCCCGGCAGCGGCGCCAGCGCGCAGTGCTTGATAAAGGGCTTCACGCGGATAATGGCGTTATGTCCCCAGTAGTGGGACTCGCCGAGCTGCCAGAAGTGCAAACCGGCGGTGAAGAGCGAACCGTAAACGCGCGTGGCGAACTGCTGACAGCGCGCGTAGAGCGTATCCATGCCCGATGCCTTTGGCGACGACTGGATAATCCCGGCGTTCGGGTTCGCTTCCATCATGCGTACCAGACCGGTGAAACACTCGCCGCTCATGACGCTGTCCGCGTCCAGCACCACCATGTAGCTGTAGTTGGTGCCCCAGCGACGGCAGAAGTCGTCGATGTTGCCGCTCTTACGCTTCACGCGGCGATGGCGACGGCGGTAGAAGATTTTGCCCGCGCCGCCGACGTCGCACACCAGCTCCATCCAAGCCTTCTGCTCGGCAATGGCAATATCGGGATCGTAGCTGTCGCTCAGCACGTAAACGTCGAAATGGTCCGCATTGCCGGTGCGCATCACCGATTCCCAAGTCGCGCGCAGCCCTGCGAAGACGCGTTCCACGTCCTCGTTGCAGATCGGCATGATCAGCGCGGTGCGGTGCTCTGGATTCAGCGGCTCGTCGCCCACGGTCGAGTAAGATATGCTGTACTTGTCGCGGTCGATCAATAGCTGCAGGAAGCCCATCAGCGCGGTCCAGAAGCCCGCCGAGACCCAGCAGAAGAGAATCGCGAACAGGAACAGAATCCCGGTCTGCAATACGTAGGGCAGGATCTGCATCATCGACTGTTGCCAGTTCTGGTTAAGCATCTCCATCGGATCGAGCAGCGTCCAGCCCTGATAAGGCAGGATGGTTTTCATGTACCAAGTAGCGATAACGGTCTGCAACACGGTAAGGATCAGCAGCACATAGCGGCGAATCAAGCCGACGTGACGCCACTTATCCTCGGCGCGCTGCCCTTGCTCTTCCGCCGTAGCATAGCGATGCGTCAGCTTTTCGCCGCGCAGCGAGCGCCAAGCGCGCACCAGCGGGTTGGTCCGCCAAGCTTCCGGGAACATCAGCGAGCGCTTCACCTTCGGCATCGCCTTCAGCGTGGTGCGGTCAAGGTAATCCTTGCCGAACTGCTCGCCGTCGGCCAGCGAGTCGGGCCACGCCATCTTGACACGGGCGGAGACTGACTTAAGCGGCGCGTCGTCGGGACGATCGCTAGCGGCGACATCTTGGCCAAGCGTCTCGTGGATGAAGTGAAACGCCTCGGCGTGCTGCAGCAAGGTGCTTAACCGGACCTTCCCTACCGCATCCAGCGGCAGCGCTTCCACGTAGTTTTTAGTAAAAAATGTCGGATTATTCATTGGCAGGTAACTGATAGCTCCAAGTTTCCGTCAATGTCTTGTCGCCGCTAACCAGCCCGGCGCGCATTTCGGTAGGCTGTTTGCTATCTTTGACACGCAGACGCAGCACCAGACGCCAGCCTTTAGTGACCGGGTTATAGCGCACGCTCTGCTCAACCACTTCGCCATTGTCGCCCACGCTCACTTGCGGCGCGACTTGGCTGTTGTCCAGCATCTGGCTCATCGCTTTACCGACGAAATCGATGGTAAAAGCGATCGATCCGTCCGGCTGACGCACCAGATTCAACTGCTTCACGTCTCCCGTCGAGCGGAGCGTATTTTTCACCCACGCGACGTCGTCGGGATGGAGCTGGCTCTCGTCGCGCGTAAAGTGCAGGCAATAGCTGAAGCTCATCTCTTTGCCCGGATGCGGCAGGCTTTCCGGCGTCCAGAAGGCGACGATGTTGTCATTGGTTTCGTCTGTGGTCGGAATTTCCACCAGCTCGACGCGGCCTTTGCCCCAGTCGCCCTGCAGTTCAACCCAGCCGCTCGGACGCATGTCGTAACGGTCATCGAGATCCTGATAGCGGCTAAAATCGCGGCTGCGCTGCAGTAGGCCGAAGCCTTTCGGGCTTTCGATGGTGTAGGTGCTCACCGTCAGATGGCGCGGGTTATTGAGCGGACGCCAGATCCATTCGCCGTTGCCGTTGTGAATCGACAGTCCGTCGGAGTCATGCAGCTCCGGACGGAAGTTGGTCACTAGCGACGGCTGGTTGGCGCCGAACAGGAACATACTGGTCAGCGGCGCGGCGCCCAGCTTGCCGACTTTATCGCGCAGATAGACTTTCGAATGCACGTCGACGGTGGTCTCTTTGCCCGGATACACGGTAAAGCGATAGGCGCCGGTGGCGCGCGCCGAGTCAAGCATCGCGTAGATCACCAGCTGTTTATCCTGCGGCTTTGGACGCGCGATCCAGAACTCTTTGAAGCGCGGGAACTCTTCGCCGGACGGCAGCGCCGTGTCGATGGCCAAGCCGCGTGCGGAGAGGCCGTAAGCCTGATCGCCGCCGATAATGCGGAAATAGCTGGCGCCTAGAAAGCTGGTAATTTCGTCGTATTTATCCCGTTTGTTAAGCGGGTAAAGCACTTTAAGACCGGCGAACCCTAAATTTTTCACCGCATCGGCGTCGTGCTTGACGTTGCCGAAGTTGAAGTAGTCAGGGCTGTATTTGATTTCGCGCACCGCGTTAGCCGTCACTTCGTTGATTTTTACCGGCGTGTCGAAATATATACCCTGATGGTAAAACTCAAGTTTGAATGACGTACGCAGTTTGCCCCAGTACGCTTTGTCATGGTTAAACTGGATCTGCTGATAGTCAGCAAACTTCATTTCACGAAACTGAGAGGGTAAATTGCTCTTAGGCACGTCAAAACTTTTCTCTGCCAGCGTTTTCGCTTCTTTTGCGACATCATCAAGATTAAACGCCCAGCTATTATTGGCGTACAACGCTAGCAGAACTGCCGCGCCAACCCAGCGCATCTTCATCAGCCCGCCTTTATTTTCCACTTTAATCAGCACATCCCCCCCTTTCCTGTACTAAGTACAAACCCATTTATCTTAAAGGATTATTCGGCTTTTCGACAGCATATCCCAAAGATTGTTCCGTGGTTTCGTTAGCGAGTAGCCCGCTTTTAGGACAATTAAACGTTCCAGAATGGACTGATAGTATACCTTGTTTACTGCAGGTAGAATTCTGGCCTAGAATAATCCAGTTTCAGAGCGAAACTGGCCGAAACAGCTAGCAAAATAGGATTTTATGAGCACAGCAAAACCTGAACGTGAATATTTTCTCGATTCAATTCGGGCATATTTGATGTTGTTGGGGGTGCCGTTTCACGTTTCCCTCATTTCATTTATTCCACGCAAAAATGTGCTGTCAACAGTCAGGACGCGTCGCTCTAGCTGGCTGTGCTAAACGATTTTATCCACTGCAGGTCTTTTTCGTCATCTCCGGCTATTTCTCCTACAAACTCTATCTGCGCTACGAGCCGCGGCACTGGCTCAAGGTGCGGATGGAACGCGTCAGCATTCCGCGACTGACCGCCGTGCCGCAGTTTTTCTGAGACAGCCTAACGCTTTACAGCCTAACGCTTCACGGCAAGTTCAATAACCTGATTTGGGAGCTGATCTCCCATCTGTGGTTCTTGGTAGTGTTGGTGATCCTCACCTCGCTGGGCGTGGCGACCTTTAACTGGCTGCGTCGCCAGCAGCATCGCCTTGACTACAGCCGCATCGGCTGGGGCGAGGTCACGCTAGGGATAATGAACTATGCACTACTGTGGGATGTTTTCCACCGCGCGGTGTTCACCTTTTTCCCGGCGCTGCTGATGGACAGCCTGTTCAGAATTATGGTGATGCAGACGCTGCTGTTTTTGCCCTTCTTTATGCTCGACGCGCTGGTATCTGACCAACGCCTCGCTGTTTATCTACCTGGTGCACTACCCGCTGACGCTGCTCTACGGCATCTTTATTACGCCGCTAACCGGTAACAACACGCTGGGCTTTTTCGTGGGGCTGGCGCTGGTGTTCGGCGTGGCGTTCCTGCTGTATGAGATCCACCTGTGCATTCCGCTGCTGCGCTTTGCCGGCATACTCGACCCCAGTTGACGCGTCCCCATTTATCGAGGCGCATAGCGGTGCTAAAACTCTGACACGCCGGACTGCGACTTAAGCCCTTCCATGCCGGTGTTCATCAGGCTAGGCGCGATGCAGTTTACGGTGCTCTTGCGTTTCGCCAGCTCGCATCGGCATGACGCAAAGCTGGATGACATTGTGGAAGCTGTCGAGTTGGTATGGATGACGCTTGTCGGTCAGCGCCAGAAACGCGGCGCGCTCCGCCACGTTGAAACTCAGCAGGCGCGTGACGCCGCCCGCCGCCTAGATATACGCCAGCGTCTGCCCGGCGCCATCGCGGTCGCTGTTAAAGTACACCGCGACCTGAAAGCCGTCCTGCACCAGACGCAGCACGATAGCTCGGCCGATTCCTTTACTTGGCCAGTAACCAGTACAGAACGCGTCATGGCTGTTTTCCTTGTGACATCAGTTGTTGTAACTCTTGCTCGTTGGGTTGATAGGTATTCAGTATGCCGCTGGCGAGCAGGCTATTCGCCGTAGCGGATATCGCCCTCAAACTGCCCATGGGATCGTCACGCATCAGGAGGCGGAGCCGGATATCCAGCGTGATCACACAGAAAAGGCGCCAGCACGCCGTCGAGCACAGTAGACACCTGACAATGTACGTTCTCCTCATCTACGGTGATGACGCGTTCAACTAAAATCATCGGCGTCTGATGCGGCAAATAGTCGCTTGCGCAAAATGTCCGTTCTAAAATCAGGCAGATGTTCTTATTGCCGCCAAACGCAAACGAATTCGAGGCGATAACCGGCTTTTGCATCGGCTGCAGCGGCTGTCATCCTGCGCTGCCGTTGAAAAGTCCTGCAGCGTCAACGGCAAACCGTCACTCAAGATTAATGCGGCGATAGCCGCCTCGATCACACCCGCCGCGCCCAGCGTATAGCCGGTAAGATGTTTAGTCGAGCTGGAGGGGACCCGCTCGCCAAACAGACGATGCACCACCTTTGACTCAATCTGATCGTTAAGCGGCGTCGCCGTGCCATGCAGGTTGACATAGCCCACCTCCTGCGCCGTCAGGCCCGCGCTATGCAGCGCTATCTCCATAGCGTGCTGTGCGCCCTCGCCTTCGGGGTGCTGCGCCGACATATGCAGGCGTCCAGCGCGACTCGCCCACGCCCAGCAGCATCAGCACAGCGCCTTCGCCGATGGAGATGCCGTCGCGATCACGGCTAAAAGGCGTGCAGCGCTGCCCAGAGAGCGACGCCAGGCTGTCGAACCCGTTAACCGCGGCTGCTGCTCAGCGAGTCGGCGCCGCCGACCAGCGTGCTTTCAGCTACCGCTCAAGCGCCTGCAGCCGCGACACCAGCGTATGGTTCTCTTTAATAATGCTGAAAGCGTTGTTCGCTAGCTCGCCGTGCAAAAAATATCAGCGCACGCCCTCGCTTCCTTCTACCTTCTACCGTCAGCCAGCCGTCGCGCAGCACCATGCGATCGGCATTTTGCTGCAGCGCCAGTTGCGAACCGCTCGTCAGCATCAGCGGATCGCCCGGCAGCTCTTTGCTGCCGACGCAGGCGAAAGAGGAGAAAAACTGTTCAGGCAGCGCCTGCCACCAGACGACAGCTTCTCTGCCGCTGTCGCCGTCTGCCGTCACAGCCATATTCGACCGGATGGATCTTCTTGCACACTAAGCGACAGGCCCAGCTCAGGTTCTGTAGTGATCTCAGGAGATGTCAGGCAGAAACTCAAAGTACAAAAAACCGCCCTGAAGGCAGTCACGACATTGCTTACTACTGCTTTTTTTAATTCAGTATTTTTAATCTGTACAGATAAGTGCCCGGGGCGGGATTTGAACCCGCACGACCATAAGCCGAGGGATTTTAAATCCCTTGTGTCTACCGATTTCACCACCCGGGCAGGATGTAAAGTGGAGGTGCGTCCCGGAGTCGAACCGAGGTGGACGGATTTGCAATCCGCTGCATAGCCACTCTGCCAACGCACCTTTATCCGCTGTGCCGCCAAGTTATTCTGACCGGCAAATCTGGAGCGGGAAACGAGACTCGAACTCGCGACCCCGACCTTGGCAAGGTCGTGCTCTACCAACTGAGCTATTCCCGCATCGGTCAGCAGTGTGCAGTGTGATGGAACTTGCTGATTTTCTTTATATTCTGACGGCATTGCTCCCGTTCTATGCAATGCATTTTACTGACATGATACACTCAGTCAACAGAATTATCCTCACAATGCATCCGTTTGCTGCTTTTTAAGTCGCATCGATCAGCTATTGAGCAGATCGCCGCGCGCAGCGCTTAAATACTGAAACATCGACCAAAATGTCAGCACGGCGGCGATGTAGAGCGCCACCACGCCCACGGCGATAATGGTCGTGTCATAACGCCACAGCAGCGCCAACAGCGATAGCATCTGCGCCGTGGTCTTGACCTTGCCGATCCAGGATACGGCGACGCTGCTGCGCTTGCCGATTTCCGCCATCCATTCGCGCAACGCGGAGATGATGATCTCACGCGCGATCATGGTTGCCGCCGGCAGAGTGATCCACCATGAATGAAAGTATTCCGCCACCAGCACCAGCGCAATTGCCACCATCACCTTATCAACCACCGGATCGAGAAAGGCGCCGAAGCGCGTGGTTTGCTTCCAGCGGCGCGCCAGAAAGCCGTCGAACCAGTCGGTCACGGCGGCAATCACAAAGATTAGTGCGGCGGCGAAAGGTGCCCAGTAGAACGGCAGATAGAAAGCCAGCACGAAGAAAGGTATCAGGACGACTCGAACCAAGGTGAGACACGTCGGAATGTTATATTGCATATGCCGGTAACTGTCTGGAATGGGTAGAATTTTCCCTATGTTCCTACATTATCTCACCCGTTTCAATGCTAGTGTTTTAGCGAATGGTATATTTTTTCGGCTAGCGCGAACGAAATGCCAGTCACATTCGCGATCTCATCAACCGTCGCGTTCATCAGCGGCTGCAGGCCTCCCATATACTTCAGCAACTGCTGGCGACGTTTTGGGCCGATGCCTTCGATGCTCTCCAGCGCGCTGGTGTTCTTCACTTTCGCCCGTTTTTTACGGTGGCCAGAAATTGCGTGATTGTGAGCGTCATCACGAATATGCTGGATAACGTGCAGCGCAGCGGCGTCCGGCGGTAGGAAAACGCCCTCGCCTTCTGCTTCGAAGAACAGGGTTTCCAGCCCCGCTTTACGGTCGCTGCCTTTTGCCACTCCTAGCAGAATCGGCCGGGATTTATCCCACTCTACATCCAGCTCGGCAAACACCTGCTTCGCCTGCGACAGCTGCCCTTTGCCGCCGTCAATTAGGATAACGTCGGGGATTTTATCCTCGTCCAGCGACTTGCCGTAGCGGCGACGTAGCACCTGATTCATCGCCGCATAGTCGTCACCAGAAGCGATACCTTCGATATTGTAGCGGCGGTAGTCGCTGCGCAGCGGACCGTTGGCGTTGAACACTACGCAAGAGGCGGTGGTCTGCTCGCCCATGGTATGACTGATATCGAAGCATTCCATGCGGTTGATTTTATCAATTTCCAGAAACTGCGCCAGCGCCGCCAGCCGCTGCTGAATAGTGGAGTGCTGCGACAGCCGCGTCGCTAGCGCCGTCGCCGCGTTGGTGCGTGCTAGCTTGAGGTAGCGCGCGCGGTCACCGCGCGGTTTGCTCTGGATGGTCACGCGGCGCCCTGCCAGCTCGCTCAGCGACGCGGAAAGCAGCTCGCGCTCCGGTAGGTTGAAGTCCAGCAAAATATCGCCCGGCAGAGTACGCGCTTCGCTTCCCTGCAGGTAGAACTGGCCGACAAAGGTCTGCACTACCTCCGCCAGCTCGGTATCGGCTGGGACTTTCGGGAAGTAACTGCGGCTGCCTAGTACTTTGCCCTGACGAATAAAGAGCATGTGCAAGCAGGCCATGCCAGCGTCGTAGGCGACGCCCATCACGTCGAGATCGTCGCCCTGACTGGAGACGAACTGCTTTTCAGTGATGCGTCGCACCGCCTGAATCTGGTCGCGCAGGCGCGCCGCCTCTTCAAAGCACAGCCCGACGCTCGCCTCTTCCATATGTTTCACCAGCATGTTCAGCACTTGGTCGTCCTTGCCGGACAAAAACAGCCGCACATACTCGGTCTGCTGCGCATACTCCTCTTCGCTTACCAGCCCGGCAACGCACGGTCCGAGGCAGCGACCGATCTGATACTGTAGACAGGGTCGGGAGCGATTGCGGTAGATGCTATTTTCGCACTGGCGAATCGGAAAGACCTTTTGCATCAGCGCTAAGGTTTCACGCACCGCGTAGCCGTTGGGAAACGGGCCGAAATATTCGCCTTTGACGTGTTTCGCGCCGCGATGACAGGCCAAGCGCGGATGCGTGTCGCAGCTGAGAAAGATAAACGGATAGGACTTGTCGTCGCGCATCAGCACGTTGTAGCGCGGCTGATAGAGTTTAATATAGTTATGCTCAAGCAGCAGCGCTTCCGTTTCGGTATGCGTGACGGTGACGTCTATATGATGGATGTTGCTGACCAGCACCTCAGTCTTTCGGCTGCTGACGTGGCTGCGAAAGTAGCTGCTGAGGCGCTTTTTGAGATCTCTGGCTTTTCCTACATAGATCACGGTGTCCGAGGCATCGTACATGCGGTACACGCCCGGCTGACTAGTTACCGTGCTGAGAAAGGCTTTGGCGTCGAAAACTTCACTCACTACTGATTAACGGCTCCGCATTGAACAGACCATGTCGAATGGCCAGATACATTAAACTCTAACTCTACATCGCTGCTGATGTTCAGCTTGCTGAACATGCGATAACAGTAGCTGTTAACGGTTTTAGGACTAAGATTGAGTTGCTCGGAAATTTCCATCACCTTTTGCCCTTTGGGGATTATCAGCATAATCTGCAATTCTCTTTCCGACAAACAGCTGAAGGGAGATTCCACCTTTATTCGGCTCTATCTGACTCAGCGCCATCTGCTACGCGATATCTGAGACGATATAGCGCTGGCCGGCGTGCACTGAGCGAATCGCGTTGACCATTTCCTGCGGCGCGACGCCTTTGCTGAGATAGCCCGCTGCATCACTTTCGCCGGTAGCAGGTTTTTTGGTGTGGATCGTCAGCATAATGATTTTGATGTCTGGATTAAATCGCACGATTTTACGCGTCGCTTCCAGTCCGCCGATGCCGGGCATGTTCATATCCATTAGGATGACGTCGACCGAGTGCGCGCAGCACCACTTCACCACGACCTCGCCGCAACAGGGCAACAGGCCTCTCCCGCGACCACAAGACCTTTCATATCGTTCAGTATGCGTCTGATGCCGGCGCTACCAGTTCATGGTCATCAACAAGAAGAACATTGATCAACGGAGAGCACTCCGCAAGCTAAAAAAGAGGAATAAATCTGAGATTGAATCCGCACATGATACCTGCTTTTGACAGTAATGAACATCAATGAGCTGAATGTATGCTCGTATTTAATAATTTACATCAAAGCTTTACTTTCAGTTCAAAAAATATGTTGGCTAAATAAAATTTAGCCAACATATTTTTAATTAATTATTTATTTTCAATAAGTTAAATTATGAAGTCAGATAAAGTTATCTTGCTGACTAAATGCGTCAGCGTAAGCCTGTGAAAATTATTCATCATCTGCTTTAAATAATATCTCATCGCTAACAAACTGCCCTCGCGCCTCGCTTTTTTAGGGAAAAGGCGCAATGTGGTATATTCAGGACCGGCTGCGCGGAACATGCGGACACGATCATTAATCCATAAGGAGATTACGATGAATGATGAAGATTTCATCACTTCGCACGACTCGCTGAAGCTGGCCGATGAGGTCGCATGCCTGAAAATGATAGTTACGCTGATTCTGAAAGGAATGGGCTAGGCGGATACCGGAAAGGTAATTATTAATATGGAACGCTACGTGCAAACCCTAGGCAACACGATTAAGCAGATTAAAACCGCGTATCGTCAGTGATGCGTTCGCCCCAGCTACGGCGCGAGAGCGCGTCGTCAGGTATGCGACTGCCAGCTCACCGAGACGCCGAGCGACGGCAGCATCTCTTCGGGACTGAAGCGGCGCGTATCAAGATATTTTTCCACCAGCGTCGGCGAACAGACTGTCTTCTAACTGGATCAAGCCGGGCGGCAGCGGCTCAGCTTCGCCGAGAAGCGAGACATTTCCCATACTTTCTCATGGCTGAAGGGCACCACTAGCCCTGCTCTGGGTTGGCTCCTGCCACGGCATCAGCCGCTGATGACGGCGCGCTCGTTCCAGACCAGCAGCCAAGTGAGATCTGAACGATCGAAACGGTCATACTCCTAACCCGGCATGCTCAGACGCGGCGGAATCGACCAGCCTTCTCCACGTGCCAAAGATGCTATAATGGTAGCTACCTAACTCGACTAGCAGAGAAGAAGGCATATCTTTTAACTGGGTTTAAATTATTTTCATTATGCGCCCCTGACATCGACATCCTCATGTTTGCATTGATTTACGCTACGCCACTCTAGTAACGTCCCGGCGCAGGGTAGACAACTACCTTCGGTAACGTAACTACTAAATTTAAAGGAATAGCTATCGAAGCCTGGTGACAGGACAAAAGTCTGAATAAGCGACTTCAATTGTGCGGTTGAAGTAATAGCCTGAAATTGTTTTTCCCTTTCTCTGCGCTAGAAGAAATAATTATCGTTTGCGTCTGGTTATTGAGATTATACATTTGAAAAAATAAATTTATAAGAGAAAAAAGTTTTATTGTGAATAACAGGTATGCAAGTAAAAACCACGTGACGTCCGGTTGTACGTGTTTTACTAAAAGCCTGTCTCATGCACTTCCCAAAGTTATTTCATTGACAGCATTACAGCGCGAAAAAACAGAATAAATTTTTTATACGTCAATAGGCATTTGGCATAGCGATTAAGTAAAATTAGCATAAATAGTAATTTTTTTAAATAAAATTTAAGAGTTAAGCTAATCTAAAGATATGATGCCAGAAAAAGATGAAATGGATACCGTTTCTCTCTGCTTCGCTTATCGGTTTACCGTCCAGCGCGAGGCGATTGGGGCTACGCTTAGCAGCTTAAGCCTTCACATCCTTCTTTTGCGCGGCCTGCGGGGCTTGTTGGCCGCTTTCAAACAAACAGGCGGGCGCACGTTAACATTTGCAGGTGGAAGATACTATGTTGAATCAGCTGGAATTACCCTTTCTTTTATTGGGAGGCTGTACTGCTTTAATGATCCTGAAGGATATATTCTGCTACCCTCATCCCGTCAGCATAATGAACCCTATCTAGACGCTGACCGGCCGGTAAAGTGTTGCACCGAAGCCTTTCCACTGCTGGTTTATCAGGCGGGTATTTTTCTCTTTATGTAACTGGCCCTGAAATTCGAGCTTAACCAGTAAATCAATCCGCTGGTCGCCGCTTTCTGGTTTATGTTGTAGCTCGCTATGCTAACCGGATTTATATTTTCCTGGCCAGCCAATTATTTTTTGATTAAGCGCGGCCTGAATCCGGCGGTATAATTTATCGGCAATATCCCGTTCCGCGCATGCCGAAATGAAAATGGCTGGCCGTTATAATCGGGACCCAGCGCATTGCCAAAATTATTACATCCCTCCTGCCAGAGCTGACGCAGCAGACGAGATTTATTTTCCGGCTGCGTCCAGTTTTTCCCTACCTGCAGCCTTTGCACGTCGCCAAGCTGAAATTCCGTGACGCCCCAAGCGTCCGCTGTCGCATGTTCGCTTAAGCGTCCTTCTGCGCGGTGATAGATATTGCGGCAGGAGTATAATAGCTGCCGATGCTGGCTGTGCAGCACGTACATGGTGCTGGCGACGGCCAGCGGGCAGCTGGCGAGAAAACTGCTGCTTAAGCTGACCTTGCCGAAGCGCTGGATGCGCAGTGGATCGGGCAATGGACAGGCTCCGGTGACGGCGGGAAGCGAGCTAAAGGTGAAGAAGCCCGCCTGCTGAGCGCGGCGCATGACGTCGAGACAGACTTCTGGACTGCTCGCTAGCCGCTTGAGTTTGTAACGCGTTATCCAGCCGTGCGGATCGGTTACCGCCAGCGGCGTAAAGGGGTAAAGGGATTGAACTAAGGCGGCAAATGCTGTTTCAGCCAAGGCAAACTTCCTCAGTAGACCGCTACCAGTATCAGCAACAAGATAATCATGCGCATTCTCCCTCTCGCAGCAGCTTGATTTAGAGAACAAAAGTGTAGAAGCTACGCGCCGATTTAGCGCCGCTAAAGGCGCATTTCGTTTAAAAGGGAAGCGTTGTGCCGCAAGTTTGTGCCGCGTAAAGATTTTCTGACATGTCGCTAAGACGTAAAGCCTCTGTTTGGATAAAAACCATTAGCGGCCTTTTGTCTTATTCCTCTATCTTATGCCAACTTGCCTTCAAGCAGGCACTACAAACAGCCAGCAGAGCTGACACAACATCTAGATAGGAATAACAATTTTATGGTTGATCAAACAAAAGAAGTCGCCGCTGCGCAGGAGAATCCTGACAAGCTACGGCGTAATTTGCATAACCGCCACATTCAGCTTATCGCCATCAGCGGCGCCATTGGCACCGGCCTGTTTATGGGGTCTGGTAAAACCATCAGCTTGGCGGGACCCTCGATCATTTTCGTCTATATGATCATCGGCTTTATGCTCTTTTTCGTGATGCGCGCGATGGGCGAGCTGCTGCTCTCTAATCTGGAATATAAATCGTTCAGCGATTTCGCCGCCGATCTACTCGGCCCTTGCGCGGGTTATTTTACCGGCTGGACCTACTGGTTCTGCTGGGTCGTTACCGGCATCGCCGACGTGGTGGCGATATCCGCCTATTTCCAGCTCTGGTTCCCCGGCTTTTCCGCGTGGATGAGCGCCCTGCTCTGCGTGTTTGTTTTCTTGGCGCTCAATATCGCCACGGTGAAGATGTTCGGCGAGATGGAGTTCTGGTTCGCCATTATCAAGATCGTCGCCATCGGCGCGCTCATTGTGACCGGTATCGTGCTGGTGACGCTTCACTATCCGTCACCGGGCGGCGGCACTGTGTCGCTGAGCAACATCTGGGGCTATGGTGGGCTGTTCCCGAAAGGGCTGAGCGGCTTTTTCGCCGGCGTCCAGATCGCGGTGTTCGCCTTTGTCGGCATTGAGCTGGTCGGCACGGCGGCGGCGGAAACGCACGACCCGCATAAGGTGCTGCCGCGCGCGATTAACGCTATTCCGCTGCGCGTGATTATGTTCTATGTGCTGGCGCTGATGGTGATTATGACGGTGACGCCCTGGGCTCAAGTGCTGCCGGATCGCAGTCCTTTTGTTGAAATGTTCGTGCTGATCGGCCTGCCCGCAGCGGTCAGCATCGTTAACTTTGTAGTGCTGACCTCGGCCGCCTCTTCCGCCAACAGCGGCATCTTCTCCACCAGCCGTATGCTCTATGGTCTGGCGCAGCAGGGCGTGGCGCATCGCGCCTTCGGTCGGCTCTCCGCACGCGCAGTGCCGACCGCCGGCTTGTTCTTCTCCTGCCTCTGTCTGCTGGTGGGCGTGGCGCTGATTTACCTAATCCCGGACGTGATGACGGTATTCACCATGGTGACCACGGTGTCGGCGATCTTGTTTATGTTCATCTGGACCATTATCCTGTGCAGTTATCTGTCCTATCGTAAGAAGCACCCGGAGCGCCATGCGGCTTCGGGTTTCAAAATGCCGCTCGGCAAGGTGATGTGCTGGGCGGCGATAGCGTTCTTCGCCTTCGTGCTAGTGCTGCTTACCTTGCAGGAAGACACCCGCCGAGCACTGATGGTGACGCCGCTGTGGTTTGTGATGCTGACCATAGGCTGGCTGCTGCGCCGGCGCGCCTCGCGTTAGAGACTGACGTCCCGGTCGTTTGATCGGGTTTACGCATGCTGAAAGCAGCCGCGCAGGATTGCGCGGCGGGCAACTGCAGCATACCGAATCCAAGGTAAAGGTATAGTTCTCCCCTTACCCCATACATAAATCAGCGATAGTGATTTGCCCCGCCTGCTCGCGCATCGCATAAAAACCGTGACTGAACTAGGTGCGCTCCGCGTACCAGTCGCCTTTCAGCTGCGCTAACAGCGCCATATGACGTGGATGCCAGATGCTCTGTAGCAGCCGCGTCGGCGACAGCAGCGACGACCAAGCTTCGCCATAGCGATCGCCGTCAATAATCACCGTGTGCCACACTAAGGTATTAAACGCGATAGGCGTCACCAGCATCTTGCCGTCAGGAATACGCTGCTGCGCCAGCGACTGCTTGATCTGCTAGCCTACCCTGAATCCACCATGCTCTAGGCCAGATAGATCGCGCTGAGCGTTAGTCCGGCGCGATTCCAGCGCAAACCGCTGACACCGCCGCCAAGCCGATCAGCAGCGGCAACGTGTAGAGCAGCTCGATGATGTAGATACTGCCGACGGCAAAGGGATGATCGGTGAGCGGCAGGCCCAGCCGCGTACCGTAGACCGTCATCAGATCAAGCTGTGGATGGGTAATCAGCGCCAACCACGCCGCGGCGAAATAGCCCAGCGGCAAGCCAAGCAAGCAGCGGCGACGCCAGCGGCAGCCAGAGCAGCGCATGGCTTTCGGTGCGGTGCAGCGTCATATTGCGGATCGCATCGCTGTGATAAATAAACACATCGAGATCGGGCAAAGTGCCGCAGTCCGCGCCGACCGCTGCTGCCTGCCAGAATGGCACACGCCGCCCCATTACCGCGACGCTGACCGACGCGCCTAACAGCAGTTGCGAAACAGAATCCATGGGTGACTCCAAGACAGAACAGACGGCGACAGCCGCAGGGAAATTAGCGCATGCGAATGCCTTCGATAATCATGCGCTGGACATTCTCAACCGTTTCATCAAAAAAGCGCGCGTGGTTCAGTGTCTGGCCGGTAAGTGCTGCGGCTTGCCGTCCGCCAGCTCGCCTTTCAGCAGCGTCGCACCCTGCAGCATCTCCACACAGAACAGACGCGACGTCTGTGGATGGTTGCGCGACACTTCAAGCTTTAGAGGGATATAGCGACGGATTGCGCTGAGTGGATCCATATCATGCTGCCGCGCGCGCAGCGGCGCCAGCCAGACGTCGAAGATCTCTTTCAGCACCGCGAAGTAGAGCGCCTCTTTAGAGGGAAAATAGTAAAGCAGATTGGTTTTCGACACGTCGGAGAGCGCTCGGTGACCTAATCCAGAGGCGTGCCGTGAATGCCAAAATGCAAGAATAGCACCAGCACGGCGTCTAGAATGGCCGCGCGTTTCGCCGCGGTGGCGCGCGCTCGACACGTCGGTTTTTTTCGTCTGTTTTCACAGCGTCACCTCGTTCCTTAAGCGTACTGGCATCATAGTAAAGCCCCTCCGCCCTGCCCAACTTAGCCGCTGCACCTTTTTCGTTCAGCCTGCCTGTAAAACGTGTAGTCTTTTTTGACCATCTGGTCCATAACGGACCAGATGCTCTGCTTTTTTAAATCCCCTGTTATTTAATTTATTGTTAATAATAACTTTTTATTTTTTGGCACAACCTTTGCGAATTTGTCAACAAGCGCAGCTATCAGGGATGAAGCAGGATGCCGCGCCACGCAGTATAAACCGACCTTCGAGCTAAATTAAGGCGATCGTACAGCGAGCGGAGCATTACCATTTCGATTTTGCGCTTTCGATGATCAAGCTGAGCGGCTTTAGCCGTGGCGGCAAAACCGAATTCTGGGAGCACAATCTGGAGTCCTTCACCCTGATGGCAAGTTTGGCTGCGGTCACCTCGCGCATTTAAATTTACGCCACCGCCGCCACCCTGTTGGCGACGCCGCCGCGCAGACACGCCAGGTGCTGGAAATCATTAAAACCGTTACAGAGACCGCGAGCGGCCTGCTAGAAGACGTCACCTTCAACTCGATTTTTCTCACTGACTAGCAGTACTACGCCGCCATCAATCAGGTCTACGCTGACTATTCCCCCGGCGATAAGCCAGCGCACTTCTGCATTCAGTGCGGCCTAATAAAGCACGACGCGCTAGTAGAGATCGCCAGTGTGGCGTATATCGGTTAGCGGGAGCGTAATGCATCTGGAGATAGTGGCACGTCAGGATGCCGCGGCGCCGACGCTGGTACTGTCGTCGGGATTAGGTGGTGTAGCGGTTTTCTGGCAGCCGCAGCTGGCGGCACTGAGCGCGTGCTATCGCGTGGTGATTTACGACCAGCGCGGTACCGACCTTAACGCGCAGCCGCTGCCGGCTGATTAGCTGATTATTCGATGGCGATGATAGCGGCCGAGCTGGCGGAGGCGCTAGCGTAGCAGCGCGGCATTTTTACCACGCGGGCCGCGCGCATTACTTAGCCGGTACTGGCGATCTGCAGCTAGGACGACCTGCTAGTGCCCTGAAGCTGCAACGCGCAGCTAGCCTATCGCTGCTACAGTGGCTTAACCAGAGCGAAGCCGCTCCGCCGCGCGCGGCGCGCTGAGGAGATAATCATGAGCATCCTTTCCGTTTTACCTAACATCGAACTGGTCGAGAAGCAGGCATTTCATGACGGTATGGCGCGCCTTGGCGCCGCGGTTAATATCATCACCACTGACGGCCCAGCCGGTCGCGCAGGCTTTACTGCTTTGGCAATGTGCAGCTCATCGATACGCCGCCGACCTTGCTAGTCTGCCTGAACCGCTCAGCCTCGTTATGGTCCGTTTTCAACGCCAACCGCTAGCTTTACGTCAATGCCCTAGCGGCCGATCAGGCAGCTCTCTCTACCCTGTTTGGCTGCAAAATGCCGATGGCTGAACGCTTTCAGGCGACGCAGTGGCGCCACCGGCGTGACAGGTTCGCCCGTACTGAAGTGCTCGCTGGTCTCGTTCGACTGCCGCATCAGCGAGATCAACGTTGGTCGGCACGCATGACGTGCTGTTTTGCGAGGTGCTGGCGCTGACTTTTAGCAACAACTTGTACGGGCTGGCCTAGTTCGATCGTGGCTATCTACCGTAGCAACAGCAGGCCGCCCGATAATCCGCCCTGCGCGGCCCGATGCTTGGCTAGCCCTCTTCTAAAGAAGCGCGCGTCCGACTGGTGAAGCAGGTGGATGAGGCGGTGAGTAACGGCGCGCTGCTGCTTTATCATCAGCCGCCTTCGCCTTCTCTTCCGCGGTTTTCGGCTTGGCAGCTTTCTCTGCCGCCGCTTTGTAGGCTGCGGCTTTATCCGCTGAATTATCGCCGGCGTCGGCGTCAGTCGCAGCAGGCTATGCGGCCGGCGCTATCGGCGTGCCTGGCTTTATCCTGATCCACCAGCTGGCTACGGATATAGTCCATCAGCGGTACAGCGACTTTGCGCGCGACGTCCGGGCGGTGAACAGCGTATCCTGATAGCCGTTCTTAATCGCTGAAAGCGCTTTCTTATTAAAGGTTTCGCTGTCGTCGGTAAAAACACCGGATTAAATACCGGATCCATGGTGCCCATAGGGTCCTAATGGGTGACGGCGATATCGCAGCTCGGGAAAACGCTGTTAACAAAGAACTGAGCCGTCGCCACGGTACGCTGTAGGCTGTTGGCATAGACAAAGACATCGCGGCTTTACGGGCAGCTGCCGTTTTTCACCAATCCCTACTGCGCTAGCCACTGACGTACGTAGTTGCCCATGTAGACTTCCAGCACGCCGCCTTTAGTAGTGAGCTGCTCGACCGCCACGCTCCACTGCGGCCAGCTTTCTTTGTAGACTGTTCCAGCCCGCTGCCGTTATCGGCCAGCGGGGCGCGTAGGTTGTGGCGGCTAAACATGAGCACTTGTTACAGCTGCATGTCGCCTTCAGCCGCCTAGACCGTTGACTTAGTTTCTTGATCATTGTGTCTATTCCATTTTTTCAGTAGAGAAACACTCTGGCTATCAACCAATTAGCTCTGTTCAGAGCATAGTGACACGCAGTGTCACTCAAGCTGGCTGCGAAAAGAGCCCGCTGTTTACAAAAACCCTGTATGGACTATAGCAGAGTTGACTGAAAGCGAGCTAGAGAGGCGTAGAGCCTAGGGAACGGAGGCCACAATGCAAAAAGCCAACGCATTATGCTGACATATCTAATGTGGCGGAGGAAGAGAGATTCGAACTCTCGGATGGTTTCCCATCGGCGGTTTTCAAGACCGCTGCCTTAAGCCGCTCGGCCACTCCTCCGCAATAGAGGTGCACTATAAACATCCCCCCGAAGGATGTAAATCCCTTACTAACTCATTCGCCTGAAAAACAGCCAAAACGGTGTTATTCGTTGGCAAAATCGCCATTCCGCTTAGAGAAACAGCCACTTATCGCGTAAAGAAAGGTAAAATGTCTTTCCTGTTTTGCGGCCGCTGCGTATTCTCAGTGTAAACGTCGTGTTCTAATAAAGGAGCGCATTATGGAAAGAATTATTACTTCGTCCTCCCGGGCATCCCTGCTCAGCACCCATAAAGTGCTGCAAAATACCTATTTCCTACTCGGCCTGACAATGGCATTTTCCGCCGTCACCGCCACCGCCAGCACTGTACTGGGCCTGCCTGGTCCCGGCCTAATCCTGATGTTGATCGGCTTTTACGGCCTGATGTTTCTGACGCACAAGCTAGCCGACAGCCCAATGGGCATCCTAGCGGCCTTCGCTTTTACTGGTTTCCTTGGCTACTGTCTGGGTCCAATCCTCAGCTCATTTTTAACCGCCGGCATGGGCGACATCATCGCGCTGGCGTTAGGCGGTACCGCGCTGGTCTTCTTCTGCTGTTCGGCCTATGTGCTGACCACGCGCCGCGATATGTCGTTCCTTGGCGGCATGATGATGGCAGGCTTCGTGGTGCTGCTGGTGGCGGTTATCGCCAACCTGTTTCTGCAGCTGCCTGCGCTGCATCTAGCGATCAGCGCGCTGTTTATTCTGTTTTCCGCCGGCGCGATCCTGTGGGAAATCAGTAATATCATTCAGGGCGGCGAGACCAACTATATTCGCGCTACCGTCAGCCTTTACGTTTCGCTTTACAATATCTTTATCAGCCTGCTGAGCGTTCTGGGCTTCGTGCGCAACGACTAAAAGTCTGTGACACAGGCAATATCCTCTGAACCCACTTCGGCAGGGTTTTGCTTTTTCTGACGGCACGATTTGCCTAGAATACCGCCATATGGGCAGTAAGGAGCAAACGTAGAATTCAACGGTAAAAACATTGAGGTCGATAGCGAAGGATATTTAAAAAACCTCTATGACTGGAGCGAGGCGCTGGCTGAGGCGATCGCCCTGCAGGAGGGCGTCACTCTGAGCGACGCCCACTGGGAAGTGGTGCGTTTCGTGCGCGCGTTCTATCTGGAGTACAATACCTCGCCCGCCATTCGCATGCTGGTGAAGGCAATGTCGCAAAAATATGGCGAAGAGAAAGGCAATAGCCGCTATCTATTTCGTCTTTTCCCGGATAGCCCGTCGAAGCAGGCGACGAAAATCGCCGGCCTACCGAAACCGGCGAAGTGTCTCTGATTCAACCGGTAGTAAAACGACGCGGCGGCTCTGCTGGCTGATGCGGCTCGGTTAACACTTTGTCGCCGCGCGGTTCGCACGCCTTCAGCTAAGCGCCTCGATTTTCTCTGATTCGCCGCAGGCCAGCACTTCGACGCTGCAGTCATCCAGATTACGTGCATAACCCAACACGCCAAGCTGCGATGTCATCTCTCTTCCGTAGCTGCGCGTTGCAATTTACCGCTTTCCGCCAGATAATGGCGAATCATATTTTCAGGTAAGCATAGCAAACTATGACCGTTCGATTAATTCTCGCTAGGGGATGTGAAAAATCCCTGCTCCGCCGCCATCCGTGGGTATTTTCCGGGGCCGTCTCACGCCTTGAAGGTAAAGCGCAACTGGGTGAAACCGTTGACGTCTGCGATCATGCGACGCGCATAAAGACGCCTCGTTGTGCTACCGGTCCGTACCGATGATCGTCACCTTCAACGCGCAAGTGAAAACTATCGCCATCCGCCTGCCCGCTCTGGAGAACCGCCGCGAGCGGCACCATTTCGATCGCACTCTGAACTTCCAGCTGGTTGACGAACGCCGCGTCTAAAAAGGCGATTCCTCTATAACCGCAACGGTCAGGCCGCCTCTGTGCCGCATTTTGCCACCCTCAAGCGATGCGGCGGCAATATTGCCCGCCGAGGCGGAGTTCGCCTAGGTTGAAGAAGCGCAGTCGCCGACCCGACCATCAGTCGCTGGTTTCATCATTTCGATCAGGCGACGCGTCAGCAATTCCTCTCGCTGGTCAAATTGTTAAGGACAAGTTGATGATTAGGAAAGGCGCAGGGTAAACTCGGGTCTTACTTTCGCACTCGACCTCACTAGGAAGGCTTAATGGAACAGACTGTCCGTACGCTTGGCCTCAGCAAACATATTGCGCTCGTCGCGCACGCTTGGCGATGTCGCCGATGCGATCGTTGAAGCAATAGGTGGTGTCCAGCACGCAGCGATCATCGCCGCCTGCGCGCCGCCATGCATGCGCACGCATTAGACCCAGCCAAGGAAAAGAACGCCATGCACACAGTGTTGAACATGCTTAATTTTATCCTCGGCGGCTTTATCACTACTCTCTGCTGGCTGTTTGCCACGCCGGTGAGCATCGTCCTGATTTTTACCCTGCCGCTAACGCGTTCCTGCTGGGAAATCACCAAACTTTCACTGGTGCGTTACGGCAACGAGGCGGTGCATGTGGAGGTGCTGCGCCCGGAGAGTAAAGCCCTGCTGAACACCGGCGGCACCTTTTAAAATGTGTTCTGGCTGATCTTTTTCGGCTGGTGGCTCTGCCTAACCCATAAATCAACCGGCATAGTGCAGTGCATCAGCATCATCGGCATCCCCGTGGAGATGACCAATTTTGAAATCACCGCTATCGCGCTCTGGCTGGTCGGCCGTCGCGTGGTGTCGGTCGAAGAGGCGCGCCTGTCGTCGCTACTGAGGTCTCCGCATAATGTCGAAAGCCTTGCTAGGCTGGCGCAACTACCTGTTTAACATCAGCCAGAGTTATCTGCTGCGCATCTTTCTGGCGCTGACCGGCGGCGCGGCGATGCCCCCTAGTAGCGGCATCAGATTGACTGGACCATCCCGCTGACGCTTGGCGTGGTGGCCGCCACGCTGGTCGATCTCGACGATCGCCTTAGCGGCCGCCTGTGCAATCTGTTGATTAGCCTGCTCTGCTCTTGTATCGCCTCGGTCTCGGTCGGACTGCTGTTTCCCCATCCGCTGGCCTTTATGCTCGGACTAGCGTTGTCGACCTAGGGCTTTATGCTACGGACGCGCCAGCTCGTCACATCTGCAATATCATCTGCTGCGCGAACGCTGGAAGCACAATCCCCCCCCGCTTCAAGCGCGCGTTCGATCGCCTATAACCGCGCTAGAGCGGCTGAAGCTAAACGAGCCTGACGCACCTACATATGCTACTTTTCTGGCTGCTGCGCAACCTGCATGCTATCGATGCGTAGCTGGCCTCGATAGAGTCAGAGCAGTCGCTGGCCAGCGAGAATCTGCCGGGCAAAGGCTTTGAAGTGTCGCTGCCGCGCGTCGTGGACACGCTGCTGGGGTGCGCGCTCGCTTGGCTGGCGGTACTGTTTATCTGGCTTGACTGGCGGTTCCATCAGCTGCCAGCGGTGGCCGCTCGCACGCTGAACGCCAACTACTGCTATCTCGATGCGATTATGGAGCAGTATCGCTACTAGAAATCGCCTGCCTGCGCATAGACTTAGGCGTAGGAGCGCTTAAGCGTTTCTAGATACTATTCGTTCATTAAGTCATTACTGTATATCCATACAGTCTATTGCTGGGTGGTTAAATTATGCGCGCCCAACACCTTAAAAATGCAGGTTTTGCTCACCGTCACGTTTCTTCCGCCAGACCGTCACACAGCACAGAGGCTGGATCACGGAGCTGCGCTATATAGCAAACAACCCGGCATGATGCAGATGTTGCTTCTACCGCTACTACAACAGCTCAGCCAGGAGTTCCTGCTGGCAGCTGTGGCTAACGCCTGCGCACAAGCTTAATAGTGCCTGGCTGCAGCAGTCCGGCCCGCCGCTGGAGAAGCGCATGCATGTAGCGGATTCCGAGCGTTGCACCTTGGTAGAAGCGATGATTAAAGCTTTGCGTACAGGCAATTACAGCGTGGTGTTAGCATAGATCCCCTACGACCTCGAAGAAGAAAAGCGTCGCGAACTGGAACAGGCGGCTGCAGAAGGTTAAGCGCTGGGATTGATTTTGCGCACAAACGGGAGCGCTTCAGCGGCGCGTGGGCCAGAGAAAAGGCTAAAAATTCAGTCCGATTTGTTTCATTAAGTAAAATTAGGATTTTTCTTCAGTTATTTTCCTTCTTTGTCCCGGCTAAACCACTGATTATTTTCCTTCCAGTTTTGACAAGGGCTTAGCTATGTTTTATAGAAAGACGCGGCGGCATTAAGGCCGGATAAAATGTTAGGATATGTGTAATAAAGCCCTGTTTTTTTTGCAGCATCCTCTCACATCATACTTGTACTTGTAAGTTTCCAATCTCGTTGTAGACTTTACTTCGCTAGGGTGCTCAATAATCTCCGTTTTTTATTGGTAGAGTCATAAGCGAGCGTATTAACCCGGCGAAGGATTACAACCAAGAGCATCCTTTATTGCTCATTGCCTATTTGGATGATAACGAGGCGCAAAATGAAAAAGACAGCTATCGCAATTGCAGTGGTACTGGCTGGCTTCGCTACCGTAGCGCAGGCCGCTCCGAAAGATGACACTTGGTATACCGGTGCTAAACTGGGCTGGTCCCAGTACCATGATACTGGTTACTACGGTAACGGTTATGGCAACAACAATGGCCCAACTCACGAATCTCAGCTTGGCGCTGGCGCATTCCTAGGCTACCAAGCTAACCCGTACTTGGGCTTCGAGCTGGGCTACGACTGGCTTGGCCGTATGCCCAATAAAGGCGCCGTAAACAACGGCGCATTCAAAGCACAGGGCGTTCAGCTAGCTGCTAAACTGAGCTACCCTATCACTGACGAGCTGGATGTCTACACTCGTCTGGGTGGTATGGTATGGCGTGCTGATGCAACCCAAAACAACGTTGTTAACAGTCGCATCAGCGACCACGACACCGGCGTTTCTTCGCTGGCAGCAGTGGGTGTTGAATACGCTCTGACTCAGAACTGGGCAACCCATCTTGATTACCAGTGGGTTAACAACATCGGTGACGCACAGACCGTTGGCGCACGTCCTGACAATGGCATGCTGAGCGTAGGCGTTTCATACCGCTTCGGTCAGGATGAAGTTGCACCGGTAGTTGCTCCGGCTCCAGCTCCAGCTCCGGTTGTTGAAACCAAGCGTTTCACCCTGAAGTCTGACGTCTTGTTCACCTTCAATAAATCTACCCTGAAGCCGGAAGGTCAGCAGGCTCTGGATCAACTGTACAGCCAGCTGAGCTCAATGGATCCGAAAGACGATTCAGTCGTCGTTCTGGGCTTCACCGACCACATCGGTTCCGAACAGTACAATCAAAAACTGTCTGAGAAACGCGCTCAGTCCGTGATTGACTACTTGGTTTTTAAAGGTATCCCGTCTGACAAGATCTCTGCACGTGGCATGGGCGAATCTAACCCAGTTACCGGCAACACCTGTGACAATGTGAAAAGCCGTCAGGCTCTGATCGACTGCCTAGCGCCGGACCGTCGCGTAGAAATTGACGTGAAAGGTATCAAAGACATTGTAACTCAGCCGCAGGCTTAAGTTCTGACGTAAGGAAAAACCCCGCAAAGCGGGGTTTTTTATGTCTGCTGTTTACTGTCGAGACAAAAAAGGCGCTACTTCGCTGTCGAGTTTGGATTTGCCCAAGATAGCCTGCAAATCCTGCTTCAGACTCGACATCTGCGTGGCGTATTTCTCTTTACGCTCCGCATCTTCTATCGCTGAACGATGGTTTTCGATAGCGTGCAGGCGCGCCGCTGCGCCAGTCCTACTAGGCGTTGCCAGACCAGATATTCCAGATCGAGCGACTTTTTACGCGTGTGCTGATGCTCTGAATTAAAATAGCGCTTGCGGCGCGCGCGGATCGTCTGCTTAAGACGATTGTCTAGCTCCGGGTGAATGTGTTGCGCGATCCATTCTGCGACATTAACCGGACGATTCTTTATTGAGAGCAGTTCCTCAACGGCCGCCGGCGCAGTGCTCAGTTCAAGATAACGCGTCATCAGCTTACCTTCCCGGTATTTTTTTAACAAGTATTTCCATTTCCATCCAATTTCAAGATTTTCGAGTTGTTGGTATTTCATCGAAATCTCATCGTGACCGCGTAACAAACCAAGAATAACAGTTTTTTCGCAGGATGCAGAAAGGAAAAGTTGTTGATTGTTTCAGGGTTATTCAGAACCATGCTGTGCTTAACAGGGGGTCTTCCTGTATAATCCCGCTTTTCTTTAATTAACCAAATACGATTATTTTGACCAGCTCTCAACTTTCCTGGCAAGACCTGCAGCCGAATATTACCGAATACGCATCCGTTTTTTCCCGTATTACGGAAGAAGAGACCGATAGCCTAGCGGCGGTGCAACCGCGTTTGCTCAATGCGCTAGCCTATCTTGCCAACCAGACAGACGGCTTTCCCCTGCTGCTGATATGCAGTCAGGAAAATACTGATTATCTGTCGCTGATCGCGCGTCAGATGGCGCGTATTGCTGACCAAACCACTGAACTGTTCGGCGGACACTACCATATCATTGCAGATAACGTGCCCCTTCAGCCGCCCGGCTATGCATCGCATCCTTTCACCGGTAGCGGCGAAGTCCATTTTGCGGAATGGATTGAGAACGATCAGCTGTTTGGCTGCGTGCGCCTGTATCGTGATCGTCTTCAGCTGGAGCCGGGCCTGATCCATCGCGCCAACAGCGGGACGCTGGTGCTGTCGCTGCGCACGCTGCAGGCGCAGCCACTGCTCTGGATGCGCCTGAAACGCGCGATTCAGCTGGGACGGCTTGAGTGGCAGTCGCCCAATGAACGTCATCCTCTGCCGGTTTCCATTCCGCCGCTGCCACTCAGCCTGAAGCTAGTGCTGTGCGGCGATCGCGACGCGCTGGCGGCATTTCAGGAGAGCGATCCTGAACTGCATGAACTAGCGACCTATACCGAATTCGAAGAAAATCTGCAGGTCGTCGATGAAGAGGACCTGCTCGCTTGGTGCCGCTGGGCGCAGGATGTGGCGCAGCAGGCGGCATTGCCTGCGCCGCAGGCCGACTTCTGGCCGCCCTTGATTCGCGAAGCGGTGCGTTACACCGGCGATCAGAAGATGCTGCCGCTTTGTCCGCGCTGGCTGCTGCGCCAGATGCGCGAAGCCGTTATGCAGAAGGGGGTGCTGAGTGAAGCGGCGCTGATTAGCGCGCTTGAAGCGCGCACCTGGCGCGAGGCCTTCCTCGCCGAACGCATGCGCGATGAGATCCTGCTGAAACAGATCCTGATTGAAACCGAAGGTGAAGTCATCGGCCAAATCAACGGCCTCTCCGTAGTGGAATTCCCGGGCCATCCGCGCCTGTGGGGCGAACCTTCGCGCATTACCTGCGTGGTTCATCCGGGCGACGGCGAATTTACCGACGTCGAGCGCAAAGCGGAGCTGGGCGGCAATATTCACGCTAAAGGTATGATGATCATGCAAGCGTATCTGATTGCCGAGCTGGAGCTGGATCAGGAGCTGCCCTTCTCCGCCTCGCTAGTATTTGAGCAATCCTACTTGGAAGTTGACGGCGACAGCGCCTCGCTAGCTGAACTGTGTGCCTTGATCAGCGCGCTGGCTAACCAGCCAATCAATCAGCAGATCGCCGTGACCGGTTCGGTCGATCAGTTCGGCAACGTGCAGCCGGTCGGTGGCCTTAACGAGAAGATTGAAGGCTTCTTTACCATTTGCAACGAACGTGAGCTGACCGGGCAACAGGGCGTCATTATCCCGATGAGTAACATGCGCCACCTGAGCCTGAGCCAAGAGGTGGTCGACACCGTCGAACAGGGGCGTTTTCACATCTGGGCGATCGATCGCGCCGAGGAGGCCTTGCCACTGTTGACCGGTGTCGTCTGGCACAGCAAAGAGGAGAATGGCGACGCTCTATTGCGCAGGATCCAAGATCGCATCGCCCAGCTCAATCAGCAGGAAGCGAGCCATCGACCATGGCCCCTTCGCTGGCTAAACTGGTTTAACCAGCGCTGATTAAATTGCCCGGCGTACAGCTGTTCGCTAAACTTCGTGCTCTACTAAACAAGGCTTATTGAAAATATGGTTGATAAACGCGAATCCTATAGCAAAGAGGACCTGATTGCGTCAGGTCGCGGTGAACTGTTTGGCGAGAACGGACCGCCGCTTCCGTCAGGCAACATGTTGATGATGGACCGCGTGGTCAAAATGAATGAAGACGGCGGTAAATACGATAAAGGTTTCGTGGAAGCCGAACTGGATATCAATCCGGACTTATGGTTTTTCGCCTGCCACTTTATCGGCGATCCGGTGATGCCGGGTTGTCTTGGCCTTGACGCCATGTGGCAGCTGGTGGGCTTCTATCTGGGCTGGCTCGGCGGCGAAGGAAAAGGCCGCGCGCTGGGCGTCGGCGAAGTGAAATTCACCAGTCAGGTGCTGCCGACGGCGAAGAAAGTGACCTACCGCATTCACTTCAAACGCGTCATTAACCGTAAACTGGTCATGGCCGTCGCCGATGGCGAAGTCTTCGTCGATGGCAACCTGATTTACTTTGCCAGCGATCTGAAAGTGGGTCTGTTCAAAGACGCCAGCGCTTTCTGATAGCTCAAAGGAAGAAACCTCCGCAGCGGCGGAGGTTTCTTCCTTTTCCTGACAGTCGATTACACCGTAACCGACCTGTCCTCCATGGCTTGTCACCGACCTCCCAACCATTGAGACTTAGCCTTAATCATCTGATACGGACACATCTCTTTTGAGCGTCCTATAATACCAGCCAGCCACGTGAGTGAGCGCCGTTCTGTCTCTTCGTACTCCGCATCCCTCATATTCATACTCCGTATCCCTTATATCAGGTCTATAGAATCTGGTGAAAAGAAATAGAGTGAAGAAATAATACGCCGCCGGATTTGGGTCTTACCTGTCCTGCCCGGAAAGGGTCAATGCGCAAATTTCACGCCAGCGTCATCAGTTTGACGCGGCAGTAAAAAAAGCCCCTGTTGGCCGCAGCGGAGCGCCGACGGCCAACAGGGGCTGAGCAACATCTTTAGCCCATTTTATTCTATGGTTATCACCGTTTTGGCAATCTGCTGCGCGGTTTGTTGCCAGCCGATCGCCAGCGTCCGCACCAGCGCGTCATAGCCATCTTCGTTCTGCGGCAGCGTCATATAGAACCCCTGCTTCACCACGCGGCCATTATGCTGCAACACCCATTCGCCGCTGACCACGGCGCGCCCGTCGTAGCGCCCCTGAAAACCGGTGACCGTGACGTTCAGCATGTCATGCTTCTCGCCCAGCGGCGCGGTGGAAATCAGCCACCTAGGCAAAGCTTTGCTCAGGTTAGCGACCAGCGTTTGCTGCAGCTGCTGATCGAGCGGGCTGGCCCAGAGATTATTGGCGGCGATAACGTATTTGACGTCGCTGGTCTGATAGACTAGGCCGTTGCCCGACAGGTAATCGGGCACCGCGACTTGTTCAACCCACAGCACCGGCGGCTGTGCTTCCCCGCCGGTGCGCACCTGCATAACCGCCGGTGTCGACGGCAGCTGGTAGTAGGTGTTATCAATAGTGCTGCTGCACGCGCTTAACAGCAGCGCGGCGCACAAAACGGCTCCTTTTCTCACTGTTTCGCCCTCTTTGGCTGGAGATCCTGACCCGGTTTGGCCTCAAAGACCAGCGCGTTGCTTTTGGTATTGAGGGTTTTCAATACCGGCTGCAGTTCGCGAAGTACTTGATCCAGTCGCTGCATATCGCCCACCAGCTTGTTATAAGCCGGGGAGCCAAGTTGCAGCCCTTTCATACTGCGATTCAGTTCGCGCAGCGTTTGCTGCATATTTTCCGGCAAGGTTTTCATCGCCGGGCTGGCGCTAATCTGGTTGAGATTTTTCAGCGTGCCCTGCATTTCACGCAGCGTGCGCTGGCTCTCTTTCAGCGTGCCGGTCGCCTCGGTCATCACATTGTTAAGTGGCAATGCGTTGATCTTGTCGAGCGCCGCCACCAGTTTCTGCTGGATCTGGCTCAGGCCGCCGCTGGTGGTGGGAATGATCTCATAGCCAGCGACTTTGTTCGGACCTTTATAAGCCGGCACGTTATCGTAGAAGTCGAGATCGATATAGAGCGAGCCGGAGAGTAGGTTGCCGGTTTTCAGCGCGGCGCGCAGGCCACGTTTTTTGCCGTCTTGCAGATTCTGCTCCAGATTAAAGTCCTGACCTAGTCGGGCGGTGAAGCGATCAGGCTCGATGCAGATCAGCACCGGCACGCGATAGTCGTTATTTAACGCCTGATTGACGCCTTTAGTCATAAAGGGTACCTGCGAGACGGTTCCCAGACGGATGCCGCGGAACTCGACCGGTGCGCCGACCTGCAGGCCGCGAATTGAGTAGGTAAAGAACATTAGGAAATATACATGATTAGTGTAGAGCGAATTCTGGATGCTGCGCTGATCGTCAAACAGGTGATAGTCAGCATTGTTCGCCGCGGCTTGGCCTAAATCCCAGCCGTCCGGCACGTCGAAGCTGACGCCACCGCTGAACAGCGTGGTCAGCGAGCCCATCTCGATGCGCATGCCCGATGCCGACATATCCACCGCGATGCCGCTGTCTTTCCAGAAGCAAACGTTGGTGGTTACCAGTCTGTCGTAAGGCGCGGCGATAAAGAGCTGATAGGTCATCATGCGCTTGTCGGTGTCGAAATTGCTGGTTTCCACCGTACCGACGCGATAGCCGCGAAACAGCACCGGATCGCCGGCGTTCAGCTGCCCCACTTTTTTGCTGTCGAGCGTTATGCGGATGCCTTTAGCGTCGGACGGCGCCAGCGGCGGCGTGTCAAGCAGCTGATACTGCTCTTTCTTTTCATCTTTTTTGGTGCCGGGCTGCAGTTCGATATAGTTGCCGGAGAGCAGCGTGTTGAGGCCAGTAACCCCTCCGCGCCCGATCTGCGGTTTCACCACCCAGAAAACGCTGTCGCCGTGTAGCAGCTTTTCCATGCCGGAATTAAGCCGCGCGGTGATTTCTACATGGTGCAGATCGTCGGTCAGCTCCGCTTTTTCCACCACGCCGACATTGACGCTGCGGCTTTTAATGGTGGTTTTACCCGCTTCGATACCTTCCGCGTTTTCCGTAATCAGGGCCACTTCCGGCCCGAGATGGCTAAAGTGATAAAACAGGATCCATCCGCCGATCAACAGTGTCACGATGGGGATAATCCAGACCGGCGACCAGCGTTTTATCTGGTCCACTTTTGCATGGCCGTGGTTACTTTCCGTCAAAGCGTGGCTCCTTCGTAGTGTGTTCCCGTAGGCGATCCCAAGTCAGGCGCGGGTCAAACGTCATGGCGGCGATCATGGTCAGGATCACCACTAGCGCAAATAGCAGCGCGCCCGTCTCGGGATAAACATTCATCAGTTGCCCCATGCGCACCAGTGCAGAGAGCACGGCAATAACAAACACGTCGATCATCGACCAGCGGCCGATGAATTCGACCACTTCATAAACCAAATGCATCCTTTCGCTGTCGCGGTAGCCGCGTCCGCTAGCGTTCCAGCAGAGCCAGCCGAGCGCCAGCATTTTCAGCGACGGCACCATGATGCTGGCGATAAAAATCACCAGCGCTACCGGATAGGAGCCGTCGCTCCAGAGCAGGATCACGCCCGACATAATGTTAGACGGATAAGGCATGCCGAGGGTTTCGGTTACCATAATCGGCAGCAAATTGGCGGGAATGTAGATTACCAGCGAGGTAAAGAGCAGCGCCAGCGTCCATTGCAGACTGTGCTTGCGGCGCGGCGCGGCGATGACGCCGCAGCGCGGGCAGTCCGGCTGATCCGCAGGCAGTATGGCGGTGCAGCACGGACAGGAGCGTAGATCCTGCTGTAGCCCGCTGACGCCCTTTTCCGGTACGTGCGGCAGCGACGGCATCGGCGCGATCTGGTTCCACAGACAGCGGCGATCCACGCACTGAAAGGCGCACAGCTGCAGCAAGCAGAACAGACACCAAGGCCAGAAGCTGGTTTCCAGCTCGATATCGCCATAGGCCATCAGTTTCACGAAGCTGACCAGCACGCTGGCCATAAAGATCTCCGCCATGCCCCAGCTGCGCAGCTGAAACAGCGTGCGCGCTAGCCCAAGACGCAGACTCGCCGGCAGCCTGAAACGGTTAACCAGCAGAATAATGGTCAGCATGCACATCCCGGGGATCGCCTGCACAAACACCAGAAACAGCGTGGCGAGGCTGCTGTAATCCTCTGACACCATGACTTTCGGGATCTGCAGCAGCGATATCTGGCTGCTGAGACTCGCGACCTTCATAGTGATAAAGGGAAACAGGTTCGCCAGCAGCAGCATAAACAGCGCCGCCAGCGCATAGCCGGTCGGCCGCCTGCGCGGCTCGGGCCAGTTAGTAGTCAGCACCGAGTGACAGCACGGGCAGGACGCGCGACTGCCCTGCGGCACATCCGGCAGTTTGACCATTAAATCGCACTGTGGACAGAGCATCCACGCCTGGCTTTCAGCGGCTGAACACATCCCGACTCCCTTTGTTTATGCGCCGTTTTTTAACGCTTCCAGCTCTTCCCACCGAGCAAACGCCGCTTCCAGCTCCTGCTCTGACTGCGCTAGCGCATCTAGCACCGGCTGGGTCTGGTCGTGCGGCTGGCTGAAGAAATCGGGATGGCTCATTTTCGCCTGCAGTTCGCCGATGCGAGCCTCCAGCGACTCCAGCTTCTGCAGCAGCTGCTCCAGTTCGCGCGTCAGGTTATAGCTGAGTTTAGCGCTGCCGCGTTTGCCGACGTCATTTTTTTTCGTCGCCAGTTTCACCGCGGCGGCGGGCTTGCTCGCCTGAGAGCTTTTCTGCTGTTTGTAAGCCGCGCGCTGCTGCGCGTCATGATAGCCGCCAATGAAGCTGCCTATTTCGCCGTTGCCCTCGAAGATCCAGCATTCGGTCACGGTATTATCGACAAACTGACGGTCATGGCTTACCAGCAGCACTGTGCCTCGGTAGCCGTCGATCAGCTCTTCCAGCAGCTCCAAGGTTTCAACGTCGAGGTCATTGGTCGGTTCATCGAGGATCATCAGGTTGCTGGGACGCAGAAACAGGCGCGCCAGCTGCAAACGATTTCGCTCGCCGCCTGAGAGCGCACGCACCGGCGTTATGGCACGTTTCGGATTAAACAGGAAGTCCTGCAGGTAGCTCAGCATGTGGCGCGGCTTGCCGTTGACCATCACTTCCTGCTTGCCTTCGGCGAGGTTATCCATCACGGTGCGATCGGGATCTAGTTCCGTGCGATGCTGGTCGAAATAGGCGACTTCCAGCTTGGTGCCGCTGTGCACGCGGCCGCTGTCGGCCTTCAGCTGCTGCAGCATCAGGCGCAGCAGCGTGGTCTTGCCGCAGCCGTTCGGGCCGATCAGCGCGATTTTGTCGCCGCGCTGCACTTGGGCGGAGAAGTCATGCACCAGCGTCTTGCCGCCCACGCCATAATTGACGTGTTCCAGCTCGAAGACGATTTTGCCGGAACGCGAAGCCTCGCCCACCTGCATATTGGCTTTGTCCATCACCTCGCGGCGCTCGGAGCGTTCGCGCCGCAGCGCTTTCAACGCGCGCACGCGGCCTTCGTTACGGGTGCGGCGCGCCTTGATGCCATGACGGACCCACACCTCTTCCTGCGCTAGCTTACGGTCGAACTCGGCGTTCTGCATCTCTTCGACGCGCAGCGCCTCCTCTTTCCCTTCCAAGTAGAGGTCATAATTGCCCGGCCAGGAAACTAGCTTGCCGCGATCGAGGTCGACGATGCGCGTCGCTATATTGCGGATAAACGAACGGTCGTGGGAAATAAAGACGATGCTGCCGCTGAAGGTCTTTAGGAAGGTTTCCAGCCAGTCGACGGTTTCGATATCGAGGTGGTTGGTCGGCTCATCCAGCAACAGCAAGCGCGGATTACTCACCAGCGCGCGGCCCAGCGCCGCTTTACGCAGCCAGCCACCCGACAGCGACGACAGCTCGGTATCGGGCTGCAGGCCGATCTGCTGCAGCACGTCGTTGATGCGGTTCTCCAGCTGCCATAGATTGTGGTGATCGAGAATGGTCTGCAGATGCCCCATCTCATTGAGGTTTTTCTCGCTGGGATCGAGCATCACCATATGGGAAATCGCGTGGTAGGCCTTAAGGTGTTCGGCCTGCTCCTCCACACCCTCCGCCACGAAGTCATACACCGAGCCGGTAATATTGCGCGGTTGGTCCTGCTGCAGACGCGCCACTACCAGATCCTGTTCAAAGATAATACGGCCGTCGTCCAGCAGCTGCTCCCCGTTGATGATCTTCATCAGGGTCGATTTACCGGCACCATTACGGCCGACCAGACAGACGCGCTCGTTCTCTTCGATATGCAGCTCGGTGTTATCGAGCAGCGGCGCGTCGCTAAAAGAGAGATAGGCGTTGTGAATACTGATTAATGACATCTGAACTTATTCCTTACCGGCGTGGGTAATCAGCCAGCAGTTGTGAATTTGATGGTTACGGGCAAAATTCTGCGACGGGGTTTTCTGGGTGATGTCCTGCGCCTTAAGGCCTAGGAGCACCAGCCCTTCGAGATCCATTTTAAAATCGCGTTTGTTGTTGGAGAACATGACGGTGCCGCCAGCGCGCAGCAGGCGCTTCAGATTTCGTATCAACATAATGTAATCGCGCTGCACGTCGAAGTCCTCTTCTATGCGTTTAGAGTTAGAAAAGGTCGGCAGATCGATAAAAATCGGATTGAAGGTCTCATCGCTTTCGCGCAGCCAGCTCAGGCAGTCGGCCTGTATCAGGCGATGCTAGCGGCCGGTCAGCCCGTTCAGGCGCAGGTTGCATTCCGCTCATTCAAGGTAGGTGCACGACATGTCGATCGTGGTGTGGTGCGCGTGCCACCCAGCCCGGCTTGCACGCTAGCGCTGCCGGTGTAGGAGAAAAGGTTGAGGAAATCTCTATCCTTGCTCATTTTGCCGAGCATCTGGCGCGCGATGCAGTAGTCGAGGAACAGCCCGGTGTCCAAGTAGTCCGTCAGATTGACTAGTAGACGCGCGTTAAACTCTTGCACCTCGAAGAAATTACACTTTTCATTAAGCTTCTGATACTAATTTTTGCCTTTTTGCCGCTCGCAAGTTTTCAGCACCAGACGGTTGGCGGGCAGATCCAGCACGCTGAAGGTGGCGCCGATGACATCGAACAGACACTGGCGCTTGGCAGCGTCGATAGTTTTCGGCGGCGCGTACTCCTGCACTACCACCCACTTGCAGTAGCGGTTGATGGCGACATTATATTCCGGCAGATCGGTGTCATAGAGGCGATAGCAGGCGATATGCCCTCCTGACGCGCCCACATATCCA
This sequence comes from Type-B symbiont of Plautia stali, assembly GCA_001485295.1. Taxonomy (GTDB): domain Bacteria; phylum Pseudomonadota; class Gammaproteobacteria; order Enterobacterales; family Enterobacteriaceae; genus Pantoea. The sequence goes on along the minus strand of BBOA01000008.1, from coordinate 13,343 downwards.
GCTTCTTCAGATTTTTACACAGGCAGTTAGCGTAGTCTTCGACGATCTGCGCGCCGCTTTCACCGCCGTTTTCCACCAGCTGATAGTTTTTCTGCACGCACTCGATCGGGCCGTTTTTAGCTTTGAAATGATGCTCCGCGCGCAGCTGCAGACAGCTCAACAGCTCCGGCGAGCCGCTGAACAGCGACAGCGTCCAGCCGCCGAAGTGCTGCTTCATAATGTGGCCGAGCTGGCTGTGCAGAGCGATACGTCCTGACAGAGATCGGCGACGCTGTCGAGCCGAAGAAACGCGGCTGCGCAGCGGCGGTGCATCGCTCTTCACTTCCCGCCACAGCGCGTCGTTGTGCTAACGCCAGTGGGTAGGCCGCGAAGCAGGCCCTGTGCGCGATCGCAGGCGATCAGCTGCTATTTCGTCTGTTTATCCATCCGGTCAGATCGATGCGCCGTTTGCACCTTTCTCACGCGCAGGTGCTAGAGAGCAGGCTGGCGTTCGACCGTATTTTTATGCTGAAAGAACTGGACGGCGCCTTTATTACTATACCGCGCGCCAGTATCCAGAGATAGTGGGCTTCACCCCGGCGCTACTAACCGACGGCCTTTACCTGCAGGCGCCCGACGGCAGCTAGGCAATGATCCGCTTTAGCGATTTTGCCACATAGGAGCAGCCGACCGACTCATTGCTCGCAGCAGCGGCATCGTGCGCGTCGGCGATGAAGTTCAGATGCTGGCGCGCCATACGCAGCGCGCCTATGGCCTAGGCGCGGTGGTGGAAACCTTGAGGCCGCAGTAGCAAAGCGCGGCCGAGGTCGCTATTGCTTATCAGGGGCAGCTGTTTCAGGGCGATAATCAGCAGGTGCTGCTGGAACAGTTGGAGATGCAGGGATTTAAAATCCCCCACTCTTGCCGTGCGGGCTTGTGCGGCAGCTGCAAAGTGACGCTGCTGTCAGGCGACGTGAAGGTGTTAAAGAAGAGTGCTATTCGCAGCGACGGCACTATTTTGAGTTGCAGCTGTATTCCAGCTGGGGATATTGAACTGGCGTAAACCTTGGACGGCGTACGCGAAACGCGGCGCGCTGTCGGCATGGTGCGACACCAAGCGATCGTTCATGATTTTAATGGCGTCGCCCAGCATCATCAGTTTGCCCGCCAGCGTCAGAGAAGGCTGGACCAGCAGACAAAGCGTAGCATTGCTCCCGCTCTCACCGCCAGTAGTCGCGCCTGCTCGCCGTTCTCCGCTAGCGTCACCTCGACCATGTCGACCGCTTCAGGCTACAGCACGCATGTCCAAGCGGTGAAGTGCCAGCTCTTCGGCATCAGCGGCTTGAGAAACCTGCTCGCCACCAGGGCATTGAGCGTCAGCTCGGCGCACTGATTGACGCTTAGCGAACTCTGTCGGCAGCGTTCGGTAGCGTTCTTCAAAGGTATAGTAGAGCGCGGCGTCGTGAACGCTGAAGCTGCCCTGGCTGAAGGCATCCGGCGTCAACATTTTGCGGGAAAATCGAGAGCGGAAAAGCATACCGTCAGCCAGATCGAGCATCATGCGGTCATGGTCGGCGTTAAAATACCAGCGCCAGTTACCGTCAGGTTTGATTTTCATAATTTGCCTCGTCGTTAACAGCCGCGTTTCTCTGCACAGACTTAGCGAAGTCCTGCGTTTTATTAGAAATGTCTTAGAGATAGGTCACGATATCTTTTATTAATCCTAGCCCTTTATAAATAAAGCCGGAGTAAATCTGCACCAGCGAGGCGCCTGCAGCCATTTTTTCCCGCGCCGCGGTTAATGAATCGATGCCGCCAACGCCGATAATCGGCAGCGCCCCGTCCAGCTCCTGCGCCAGCCGCTTGATCACTGCCGTGCTGCGCGACTGCACCGGACGACCGCTCAGGCCGCCGGTTTCGGTGCTGTATTTCAGGCCGCTGACCAGAGAGCGATCCAGCGTAGTATTGGTGGCGATGACGCCATCGATATTATGACGCAGCAAGCTGTCGGCAATTTGTATTAATTCTTCTTCAGAAAGATCGGGTGCAATTTTTACGGCCACCGGCACATATTTCAGATAACGCTGTTCCAGCGCTTTTTGTTTCGCTTTAATCGAAGCCAGAAGATCGTCTAGCGCCTTTCCATATTGCAGCGTGCGCAATCCTGGCGTATTAGGCGACGAGATATTTACCGCGACATAACCAGCATGGGCGTATACCTTCTCCATGCAGATCAGGTAATCCTCTTTGCCGTTTTCCACCGCCGTGTCTTTATTTTTGCCGATATTAATGCCGAGGATCCCTTTGAAACGCGTCTTTTTGACATTCTCAACCAAGTGGTCGACGCCGAGGTTGTTAAAGCCCATACGGTTGATAATGCCCTCAGCCTCTACCAGCCGGAACATACGCGGCTTATCGTTGCCCGCCTGTGCGCGCGGCGTGACGGTGCCGACCTCCACAAAGCCGAACCCCATGGCGCTGAAGGCGTCGATGCACTCCGCATTTTTATCCAGTCCGGCCGCCAGTCCCAGCGCGTTGTTAAAATGTAAGCCCATGCAGGTGACCGGACGTGAAGGCAGCCGCTGACGGATTAGCGACTCCAGCGGCGTACCGCAGATAAAACGCAGCTGCTGAAAAGTGAGTTCATGGGCGCGCTCGGGATAGAGCTTAAACAACGCGGGTCGGACGATAGGATAAAGCATGCACTCTCCTAGATATCGAAAGCGATGAATTGTCAGGGGGTGCACAGGAAAATGTGCGCCAGAATCGTAAAGGCCTCTGGCGCAAAAGTAAATTATTGACGGGTCGAGATTATTGATCGGGATCAGCGCTTGCTGGCATAGCGCACTAGCCGACGGCACGCTTGCTGCAGGCCGCTATAGAGCGTCGGGTAGTACCAGAGCAGTTTAAGACGCCGGCTTTCGCCCGTTCCCTTGCGCACCAGCTGATCGATGGTGGGATGTCAGGCGGCGGGCACCGAAATATTATTTTCGCGGATTTCAATCACAGGCAGCCGTATATTACCAGCTGATAGTAGATGTCGAGCAGCTTCTCTTCCGGCAGCAAGCCCTGCTCGCGTAGGAAGCTTTCTCTGCTGCGTCGGGCAAATGATAGTAGCTCTCCACCCAAGAGAAGGTGGCCTTGCTCTGTGACAGCGAGGCCGGCATAAAGCATTTGTTGTAGTAACTCTTGCGGGTAAAGTCGATCTGGCGCGTCGACATGTAGAGCACGAACATTATAGGGCGCGTCTTCGTGGTTCTGGATTGGCAGAAACTGCACGCCGGTGCGCGCGATCTGATCGCGCGCGAGAATGCGGCTCCACAGCACACGATACGCCGAGCGGTGCGGGATCATGCTGCGTAGCGTATCGGCGCCGCCGGGCCAGACGCCGTCGACGTGGCGCTGTACGTCAGGTCGGCAGGCGAGTCAGAGCGAGCGAACAAGTCAGGCAGTTTTTTAGCTCTTTAGATCTAACGCCAGCTTCCCGTCGGTGGAACTGTCGTTAACAACGATAATTTCATTTGACTCGTCAACCTGACGCAACAACGAGTCAACACATTCGACTATATATTTTTCCAAGTTATAAGTGGGACTGATAATAGCGTCTTTGCCATAAATTTTTCTCTGATTCAATGAAAAGAAAAGGCACGAGCGTTACAAAATTTTTAAAATGTGTTAAAGTAATGCGCTAAAAATTAAACGAGATTTAAACAACCAGTCTCTACGTGGTAGATTAGTATACGCAGAAGATTTTTTCTATTAACAGGACCAGCGTTTTATTAAGCTTCCTGCCGGCCGTCAACTTATCACTTACTGTAGAGTATCTGATGAAAAGCAAGGCTATTATTTTGCGTGGATTAATTTTATCGGCAGAAAGCGCCTCGCGTCCGAGGCTAATAAACCTCACAAAAAGTTTCAGAATGATGACGTATCTATAATATTGCCCTTATTACTAGCGTTTAATAGCAGTGCTAAATATAACGATTATCTGATAAAAGTGGCCAAGAAACACCAGATGCTATGGTTTTTGTCCAGTAGAGCATTACCTTTTAAGCGCAGCGGCAAGGTGCTGTCAGTAGCATTTGAGTCGCTTTAGCCTCTATAATAAACCTTCTCTCTTTCTTATAAACCCTGATAATTTTACTACTATTTATTTAGCCTTTATAAATTATTCATCTGGATCTAACGTCTCCTTTTAAGATTATTGGCAACCTTGATGGCCGCTACGCTGGCGGTAGCTTTCATTAGCAATACTGTGCTTTTTACAGATTTCACCTTTCCATCGCCAGATAAATCATTTAAGCCTTCTTCCTCGCTCTGTCAGGATGACAGCATCAGTTCTCAACAATAATCAATCAATAACTTTAAATTATAAGGAGTAACGATGCGAGTTATTACGCTAGCTGGCAGCCCGTGTTTTCCGTCACGTTCGACCTCGCTGCTAATCCTGTGCCAACGCGCGCTGGAAGCGCGCGGCGTTGAGGTTATCCCATGGAATATCCAGAATTTTCAGCCGGACGATCTGATTAACGCGCGTTTTCGATGCGCCCGCGCTGCTGGCGTTGCAAGAAGATCTGCTAGCCGCCGATAGCGTCATCGGCGCGGCGCCGGTCTATAAAGAGCCTCTTTTTCTGGTGCGCTGAAAACGCTGCTCGATTTGCTACCCGAACGCGCACTGGAGCACAAAGTAGTGCTGCCACTGGCCAGCGCTGGCAAGCCGGCTGTACGAAGCGATTGAAGCGTTCTGGCTGGTGCTGACTCGCTATCACAATCCCCTGGCTCAGGCTGTATATATTACGAGATGAAAAGGATAACCGGCTGGCTTTTCGCCCTCCTCGCCGTAGCAAGCCTGCAGACCCAGGTGGCGGACGCGCCCGCGCAGATCCGTATCGGCTGCTGGAACAGCGTTTTCCTCATACCAAATCCAGCGGATTGAGTTTCCCACTGGCCCGCAGATGCTGGAGGCGCTGAACATCGACAGCATCGACCTAGGTAGCACCGGCGATATTCCGCCGCTGTTCGCCCAAGCGGCTGGCGCTAACCTGCTCTACGTTAGCTCAGAGCCGCCCAAGCCGAAATCGAAAATGATCCTAGTGGCGAAGAACAGCCCGCTGCTCAGAAAGGCTCCAGACGCCCGCCGCTTTCCAGCAGGGCGACGTAGACGCTTAGGCGATTTAGCATCCCTACTACTCCACCGCGCAGCAGCAGGGCAACGTACGCGTGCTGACTGACGGCAGTCAGCTCAACCTCACCGGCTCTTTCTATCTGGCGACGCGTCAGTTCGCCGAGCGGAACGGCGCCTTCGTTTAGCAGGTGCTGATACCTTTAGCTAGGCCGATGCGCTGACGCTTAGCCAGCGTGAGCTACTCCCGCGATGGGCCTGCCGACTGCAGCAGATCGCGCAGACCGCTGACTGCCTAGGCTTCGGCGGCGTGCTGATCCCGGCTAGCGGTTCATGCGAAGACGCCTAGAAGATGCCTAGCTGGTCGCCGCCTCGCTGATCCCGCTGGTGATTCTCTGGTTCAGCATCGACGAAGCAGTGAAGGTTTTTCCGGTGGCGCTCGGCGCACTGTTTCCGGTCTACCTCAATATCTATTATGGCATTCGCAATATTGATCGCGGCCTAGTGGAGATGGTACGTAGCTACGGCCTGTCGGTCTGGAGCCTATTTATTCAGGTGATCCTGCCGGCGCCCTACCCTCAATTATGGTTGGCGTGTGTTTAGCGCTCGGCCTGATGTGGCTGACGCTGATTGTCGCCGAGACCATCTCCGCCAACTCGGGCATCGGCTATCTAGCGATGAACGCACGTGAGTTTTTACAAACCGACGTGGTGGTCACCATCATTCTTTACGCCACTGCTCGGCAAGCTGGCAGACGTCGCCGCGCTGGCATCAGGCAGGAGGAGAACGCATGAGTCTCTCCGGCAAGCCTAATACCGGCACGCCGGTCGGCGTCAACGGTGTAACCAAGCGGTACGGCAGCCGCACCATCTTGAATAATATTGACCTGCATATTCCCTCCGGCCAGTTCGTGGCAGTGGCCGGCCGCAGCGGCTGCGGGAAGAGTACGCTGCTGCGTCTGCTGACGGGTCTGGAGCAGACCACGCAGGACAAGCTGCTGGCGGTCAATGCGCCCGCGGCAGACGGCGCGCGAAGATACCCGTCTGATGTTCCAAGACGCCCGTCTGCTGCCGTGGAAGCGGGTGATCGACAACATCGGTCTCGGTTTAAAAAGCCGTGAATGGCGCTGTGCAGCGCTGGAGGCGGAGGTGCTGGACCGCGTGATGCGTCGCAGCGAAAGCGAGCAGCCTATGCGCTACACCCACCAGCACTAAGCCAAACGGCACCATAGCGTAATATGCGGATGACATAGCCCGAAGAGCAAAGCATCCCGCGACAGGGACAAAAACGCCGGGAGCGTTTTTGAACAACGCAGCGCCTTAGCCCGTTAAAGGGCGCACCTCAGGGATGAGGTGCGTAACCACGCGGAACGAGCGCGCAGGGATGTCTTAAGCGACTTTGCGATCGGGCTATGTCCACCCACACCGCTGCCGAACAGAAAGGCGGGAATGCTTCCCGCCTTTGCTTTTAGGCGTTCAGCGCGCGTGTGATCTTCTCATAGAGATCGCCCGACAGCTTATCCAGCCTCTGCAGTTTTTCCAGCGCCTGACGCATCAGCGCCTGACGATCGGCGTCGTAGCGCTTAAGGCGGATCAACGGCTCAATCATACGCGCCGCCACCTGCGGGTTGCGGGTATTGAGATCGGTCAGCATCTCCTCTAGGAACTGATAGCCACTGCCGTCTTTGGCGTGAAACGCCGACGGATTGCCTGAGACGAACGCGCCAATCAGCGCGCGGATGCGGTTAGGGTTGCTCATGGTGAACGAGCGGTGATGCAACAGCTCGCGCACCTTCTGCAATACATTGGGCGATGGGCTGGTCGCGTGCAGCATTAACCATTTATCCATCACCAAGCCATCACGATGCCAGCGCTCGTCGTAGTGCGCCAGCAGCACGCCGCGGCACGGCAGCTGGGCCGCCACCGACGCTGCCAGCGCCGCCAGCGCGTCCGTCATATTGTTAGCCTGTTGATACTGCGTCTGCACCAGCTTGTCCGCTAGCATGGTTTCGCCAAATGCCAGATAGTAGAGACACACATTCTTCAACGCGCGCTGACCCATCGCATCATGCTCGATGCGGTACTCGCCCTGCTGATTTGCGTGATAAACGGCATAAAACTCATCCGCCAGCTCGGTGGCCAACGTACGCACCAGCGCCTCGCGTACCACCGTAATGGCTTGGGGATCGATGACCTCGAACAGCTCGGCGATCTCGTTCTCGCCCGGCAGCGTCAGGATCTGCGCAGTCAGCGCTGGATCGCATCCTTCGTCCAGCAGCACCGCGCGGAAGGCGTCGGCGACGTGCAGCGGCAGCAACAGCGGCTGGCCCTGCTGATAGCGCGCCATGTTAAGACGGATATAGGTCGCCAGCAGGCTCTGCGCCGCATCCCAGCGCGCGAAGTCGTTGCGCGCATGGCGTATCAGGAAGGTGAGCTGAGCGTCGCTCCACTTATAGTCCAGCTTCACCGGCGCGGAAAATTCACGCAGTAGCGACAGCACCGGCTGGGAGTAAACATTATCGAAGATAAAGATCTGAAACTCTCCGGTGACGTTAAGCACATGGTGGACTGGGTGGCCATTATGCTGCAGCGGGATCACGTTGCCTTTGCCGTCGTACAGTTCGATATCGAGCGGAATATGCAGCGGCAGCTTCTCTTTCTGATCGACGGTAGCCGGCGTGTGCTGCGTGACGTACAGCGTATACTGCTCCAGTTCAGGGTTGTAATCGTCGCGCACCGTCAGCACCGGCGTGCCGCTCTGGCTGTACCAGCGGCGGAACAGCGACAGATCGACGTTAGAAGCGTCTTCCATCGCCTGCACGAAGTCGTCGCAGGTGGCCGCGCTGCCGTCGTGGCGCTCAAAGTAGAGCTGCATCCCTTTTTGGAAGTTCTCCTCGCCGAGCAGCGTGTGCATCATGCGGATCACTTCCGATCCCTTTTCGTAAACGGTCAGGGTATAAAAGTTATTCATCTCTATTACCTGATCCGGACGGATCGGATGCGCCATTGGGCTAGCGTCTTCGGCGAACTGCGCGCCGCGCATAATGCGCACGTTATCGATGCGGTTGACCGGGCGCGAGCCGAGATCGGAGCTGAACTCCTGATCGCGGAACACCGTTAGCCCCTCTTTCAGGCTGAGCTGGAACCAGTCGCGGCAGGTGACGCGGTTACCGGTCCAGTTATGGAAATATTCGTGGCCGATCACCGCTTCGATACCGAGATAATCTTTATCGGTGGCGGTCTCCGCCTTAGCCAGCACATATTTAGAGTTAAAGACGTTGAGGCCTTTGTTCTCCATCGCGCCCATATTGAAGAAATCGACGGCGACGATCATAAAGATATCGAGGTCGAACTCTAGGCCGAAGCGCTCTTCATCCCACTTCATGCTGTTCTTCAGCGAGGTCATCGCCCAGTCGGCGCGGTCTAGATTGCCGCGATCGACGAAGATCTCTAGCGCCACGTCGCGCCCGGAACGTGTTTTGAAGCTGTCGCGCAGCACGTCAAAATCACCCGCTACCAGCGCAAAGAGATAGCAGGGTTTCAGGAAGGGATCCTGCCATTTCACCCAGTGCTTGCCCTGCTCCGTTTTACCGCCGTCGATGCGGTTGCCGTTGGAGAGCAGATAAGGGTAGTGCGCCTCGTCGGCAATAAGAGTGGTGGTGAAGCGCGCTAGCACGTCCGGGCGATCGAGATACCAAGTAATATGACGGAAGCCTTCGGCTTCGCACTGGGTGCAGAGCGCCTCGCCGGACTGATACAGTCCTTCCAGCGTGCTATTTTTATCGGGATGAATATCGTTGACGATCTTCAGCTCAAACTGCGCCGGCAGCTGGCTCAGCACCAGCGTGCCCTCTTCTTGGCGATAGTGGCTCCAAGGCGAACCATCCACTTCCAAAGCGATCAGGGTCAGCGATTCGCCATCGAGAAGCAGCTCAGCCTGCGCATCGCCGAGTCGTTTAACCTGATTAACTGCAGTAACGCGCGTTACGGCGGCGTCGAGCGCAAAGGTCAGATCGATATCGGTGATAGTGTAATCCGGCGCACGATAGTCGTGGCGATATTTAATGTGGGGCTGTTGCGTCATATTCCGTCTCGCATTGTTATAGGTTTACCACCAAAGTCTAAGCGCGTTGCCTTTAGCTTGCCATGCACAATGCACGTCTATGACCTTTATACACCGGGCTCTGCACCGCCGAATAGGATGCTGAAACGCACTATGACAGGACATGCTTCCCCGATACTGACTTCCCTGCTGGATACGGACGCCCACAAGCTTCATATGCAGCAAGCGATTTTTCACCGTTATCACGACGTCACGGTGGCAGCTGAGTTTCGTTGCCACGGCGACGATCTGCTCGGTCTCTATGCGAATGAGATTCGCCAGACTATCGACGCCATACAGATGCTTGTACTGACCGATGACGAATATACGTATCTTTCCAGCCTGCTCTTCTCCAGTCCGACTACCTTAACTGACTGCGCGATTTTCGTTATAACCCCGAGCAGGTGCAGGTGCGCAATCACGACGGCTACCTCGCTATCCGCATCATCAGGCCGTGGCGTGAAGTGATTTTGTGAGAGGTACGGCTGCTAGCGCTAATCAGCGAAGTGGTTCGTCGCTACCGCTCGTCGTAGGCAGACGCGCAGCAGGCGGTCGAGCATCTGCAGCAGAAGCTAAGCGCCTTTCGCCGCGACGTCGCCGACATCGATATGTCGCGCTTTCGCCTAATGGATTTCGGCACGCGCCGCTGTTTCTCCCAAGAGGTGCAGCATGCCATCATTGCGACGCTGAAGCAGGATTTTCCTTGGCTGATCGGCACCAGCAATTACGATCTGGCGCGGCGCCTAGCGTTAACGCCGGTTGGCACCCAGTCGCCTGAGTGGTTTCAGGCCTTCCAGCAGATCAGTCCGGTCCTAGCCAACAGCCAGCGTGCTGCGCTGTTGGCGTGGCTCGACAAATATGACGGCCAGCTTGGCATCGCGCTCACCGACTGCATCGAGATAGACGCCTTCCTCCGCGACTTCGGCGTCAATTTCGCTAGCCGTTATCAGGGACTGCGCTACGACTCCGGCGATCCTGTTGAGTAAGGCGAAAAGGCGCTGGCCCACTATGAAAAATTGGGCATAGATCCGCACAGCAAAACCCTAGTCTTCTCCGATAACCTCGACCTAGATAAGACGGCGAAACTCTCCGACAGCCCCAGCAAAACCATCTGTTGTCAGGATCAGGCCTTCGTCAGATCCCTGCACAAAGCCTTCGATTTGCCGCTGGTGAAAAAGACCAGCTAATCCCTACGTCATCGGGGCGTTGACGCGCGCCGCTTCTGCTGTAATAAATCTGCCCTCCCGCTGGATTTTGCTTGTTTACTTGCGACTCGCAAGTAACATAGCAACACCCCAATCTGGGGAATTATGTAAACTCACTTCTTCTATAGAGAGATATTTATGAGCGTAGTGCCTGTAGCGGACGTATTGCACGGTCGCGTCGCGGTTGACAGTGAAATCACCGTACGTGGTTGGGTGCGTACCCGAAGAGATTCAAAAGCTGGTCTTTCCTTCGTCGCCGTTTATGACGGTTCCTGCTTTAATTCCGTTCAGGCCGTTGTGAATAGTTCTCTGAATAATTATGATGGGGTTTTACACCTCACCACCGGCTGCTCCGTAATTATCACCGGGATCGTGGTAGCCTCGCCGGGCCAAGGTCAGGCGTTTGAGATTCAGGCGACCCGCGTGGAAGTCATCGGCTGGGTAGACGATCCTAACACCTATCCGATGGCGGCGAAGCGTCACAGCATCGAGTACCTGCGCGAAGTGGGGCACCTGCGTCCGCGCACCAACCTGATCGGCGCCGTGGCGCGCGTGCGTCATACGCTGGCGCAGGCGCTGCATCGCTTCTTCCATGAGAACGGCTATTTCTGGGTCTCGACGCCGCTGATCACCGCCTCGGACACCGAGGGTGCCGGCGAGATGTTCCGCGTCTCGACGTTGGATCTGGAAAACCTGCCGCGCACGCCGCAGGGCGCGGTTGACTTTAACGAAGACTTTTTCGGCAAAGAGGCATTCCTGACCGTTTCCGGCCAGCTGAACGGCGAAACCTACGCCTGCGCCCTGTCGAAGATCTACACCTTCGGCCCGACTTTCCGTGCGGAAAACTCCAACACCAGCCGTCACCTAGCGGAGTTCTGGATGCTGGAGCCGGAAATCGCTTTCGCCACGCTGGATGACGCCGTCGTGCTCGCCGAAGCGATGCTGAAGTATGTGTTCAAAGCGGTGCTGGACGAACGCGCCGACGATATGGCGTTCTTTGCCGAGCGCGTGGATAAAGAGGCGGTCGAGCGCTTGCAGCGCTTTATCTCCAGCGATTTCGCACAGGTTGACTACACCGACGCCATCACCATTCTGGAAAACTGCGGTCAGAGCTTCGAAAATCCGGTTTCTTGGGGCATCGATCTCTCTTCTGAGCATGAGCGCTACTTGGCTGAACAGCACTTTAAAGCGCTGGTGGTGGTGAAAAACTATCCGAAAGATATAAAGGCGTTCTATATGCGCCTTAACGAAGATAACAAAACCGTGGCGGCGATGGACATGCTGGCGCCTGGCATCGGCGAAATTATTGGCGGCTCCCAGCGTGAAGAGCGTCTCGACGTGCTGGATACACGTCTGGAAGAGATGGGTCTTAACAAAGAAGACTACTGGTGGTATCGTGATCTGCGTCGTTACGGCACCGTGCCGCACTCCGGCTTTGGTTTAGGCTTTGAACGTTTAATCTCCTATCTCACCGGCGTACAAAATATAAGGGACATTATCCCTTTCCCACGCACTCCACGCAATGCGAATTTCTAAAATTACACACTAATTATAATAAATTCATATATAAAAAGAGGCCGGTACCGCCGGACTCTTTTATTTTACATCATGTAATGAAAATTTTCTTTTAGAAACCAGATCATGAGTTTAGTAGCATTTTCAAGGTGGCATATCCTGCTCCGGGATGGAAATATGCGTGCAGACACAGGAGGATACCAAACTTCTCTCAGGGTTCCGTAACGGTTTCTTAACGGCAGTGGCATGTGTCCGAATAAACTCTAATGAGGGTAACAAATAATGATGAAGCGCAACATTCTTGCAGTGGTTATGCCTGCTCTGTTTGCTGCTGGCGCAGCAAACGCAGCAGAAATCCATAACAAAGACAGCAATAAACTGGATCTGTACGGTAAAGCTGTTGGTCTGCGCTATTTTTCCGATAACGGCGGCAATAGTGGTGACAAAACTTATGTTCGCTTCGGCTTCAAGGGTGAAACTCAGATTAACGACCAGCTGACCGGTTACGGCCAGTGGGAATACAACGTTCAGGCTAACAATTCTGAAGGCTCTGAAGCGCAGAACGGCAGCCACACCCATCTGGGCTTCGCCGGTCTGAAATTCGGCGACGCCGGCTCAATCGACTACGGTCGTAACTACGGCGTTGTCTACGACGCTATCGGCTGGACCGATATACTGCCAGAATTCGGCGGCGACTCCGGCTACTCAGACAACTTCATGAATGGTCGTAGCACTGGGCTGCTGACCTACCGCAACAAAAACTTCTTCGGCCTAGTTGATGGCTGGGACTTCGCGGTGCAGCATCAGGGCAAAAACGACCGTGACGAAATTCGTCGCTCGAACGGCGACGGCTGGGGTCTGTCAACCTCCTACATCTCGCCGATCGGCTTAGGTGTTATAGGCGCATATAGCATCAGCGATCGTACTAACAACCAAGCGGCTGGCGTAGCTGACGGCAACGGCAACCTAGTTGGTCAGGGCAAACGCGCTGAAAACTGGGGAACGGCTGTCAAATATGACGCCAACAACATCTACCTAGCGGCTTACTACGGTGAAACCCGTAACTCTACACCGTTCACACTCACCAATGCTAGCGGCACTAACACTACTGCTTTCGCCAACAAAGCTCAGAACATCGAGCTGGTTGCGCAATATCAGTTCGACTTCGGTCTGCGTCCGTCTATCGCCTACGTGCAGTCTAAAGGCAAAGACATCGAAGGCGTGGGCGATGCTGACCTGATCAAATACATCGACGTGGGCGCAACCTACTACTTCAATAAAAACATGTCGATCTATGTTGACTATCAGATTAACCAGCTGGATGACAACAACCGCCTGAGTCTGAACACCGACGACACCGTAGCAGTAGGCTTAGTTTACAAGTTCTAAGTTACCTGTCGCATAAAAAAAGAAGGAGTCGT
>BBOA01000007.1 GCA_001485295.1 Type-B symbiont of Plautia stali | reverse complement strand
GGAAAATCGACGTGTATTCCCGTCAGCTTTTCATGCTCTTCAATGTTGACGGAAGGCGTAAGCCCAATACCGCATACGCCATTGTTGATAACTTCGGACTGTCCGTCGACCAAGGAATAGATCACGTGAACGCCAAAATAGAGTGACTCCATGCAGGAGAGGCCAAAAAGTTCAGTTACGGGCGTGCCCATATAGATATCGATGCGGTTGAAAAAGCGTAATATCCTGCTGGAAGCCGCTAAAGGTCAATGTCCGGCCTGTTGGCCAGCGCGATAAAGGTGTCGCGGTCAGGCCTTCTCCAGCGATCTTATGCGTCACGTCATGACCACGGCGCAGTAATTCTTTCAGCGTCAACAGCGTGACGCTAACTCCCTTCAGGATGATCTGACGCGAAGCGGTGCCGATTTTTATCGGAGAGGTCAACACTTGCGGTTCGGATCGAATACCAGACGGCGTCATGATGCGGTTTATAACCACATGATGAGGTCAGGGCAATTTAAAACGATGCTGCATCATCTGAGAAAAGGCCGCGGACGCAGAGATCACGACGTCTAACATGCGCATAAAACTCATGGTCTTGTGATTGTCTAAATAGCGCCAAGAGCAGCCATGGTCGTAGTAGACTAGCTTCGCCCGTTTTGGTTTCGCTGTCAGTCAAGGCATCAGATCCCAGACTACCATCGCCTGCGCGTCGCTGGCCTCGACCAGCTTTGCTGAAGGTATTTGCACAGAAACTGTGGCGCTTTTAGCTTCAGGCCGTTAAACAGTCGGTTGGCAAAGATAATTTTCTGCGGCGGCATCTATTGACGGATTTCTTCATCAATATCATTACTGATGCAGATCACCTCGTCTTTTCCCTTGGAAAAGTCATTGATATACTGGAGAAGGAGAAACAGGCGCTCGACCCCCCCATTTTGCCGATGTTAATAATGTGGAGCTTTTTCATCCTAAAATCTTTTCCAGCCTCTCTGCGACCACTTGCGTGCTGATATCTGCCATGCTGTCTCCCTGAGAAGGGCAAAGCGCATACTGATTCTGCCCATACCCGCCAATCAACCCCGGATCGGTCGGACCGTACAGGGTCATGTTCGGGCGCTCGAGCGCCGCCGTCAGATGACTTAGACCGGTGTCTACCGAGACCACCGCCTTTGCGCCAGCCAGTTCACGTGCCACCGCCTCCAGCGTCAGCTTCGGCAGCACCTCGACGTAAGCGAAACCTTCCGCCAGCCGCAGCGCGCGCTGATGTTCATGCTCGGCGCCCCAAGGCAGCTTAATGCGTAATCCTGAGGGCTGCAGCAGCGCGATAAGATCGCGCCAGTAGCTTTCCGGCCAGTGCTTGTTGTCGCGCGTCGTGGCGTGCAGAAAGACCAGATAAGGCGCGGCGTCCTGCGGTGCCTCGCGCAGGAAGTGCGCGGCAATGGCGTAATCGCCTTGGGTTTGCGGCTTCTCATAGCCGAGACTCTTCGCGAACAGCTCGCGTGTGTGCTCGACAGCATGCTGCTTTTTATCAATCTCATGACGTTGGTCGTACCACCAGCTGGCGAAAGGCTCGCGTGCGCTACGGCTGTTCTGGCCATGCTTGACGCCTCTCGTCAGACGCGTCACCAGCGCGGCGCTTTTGATCAGCCCCTGTGCGTCGATCACCACGTCATACTGACGCGACTGCAACTCGCGCTTAAATAGGACGCGCTCTTCGCGCTGCTGGCTGCCGAACCAGTGCTTGCGCCAGCGGCGGATCGCGACCGGCAAAACTTTATCCACCGCCGGGTGCCAAGAAGGAATTTGAGCAAAATTTTCTTCCACCACCCAGTCGAAACGGATGCTTGGAATCGCCTGCGTGGCGTCGGTTAACGCGGGAAGCGTGTGAAGCACATCACCCATCGACGACGTTTTGACGATCAGGACCTGCATGTCGTCTCCTGTGGATGCGCTAGCAGCTCGCTCAGTTCCTGATGAACGCGCTGCGGCTGAATGTCGATCAGGCTTTGATGATAGCCCTGCTCGGACTCGCCTTTGCGGACTTTATGGTAGCCGGTAATCAAGCGGATAATGCGCACCTGTTTTGACAGCGGCGGCGTAAAATCGGGGCTGCTTGGTCCGTAAAGCGCCACCAGCGGCCGGTTGAGCGCGGCGGCGATATGCATCAGACCTGAGTCATTGCTGACGATGGCGTCGCAGCGCGCGATGAGAATAACCGCCTGCTCAAGCTGCGTTTCCCCCGCCAGATTACGGCAATAGGGCCGCGCCTCGGCAGGCAGCGCCGCGATAATTTCTTCGCCGCATTCGCGATCTTTGGCCGAACCAAACAGCACCACCTGTTCGCCCTTGGCAATCAGCTGCTGCGCCAGCGCGGCATAGTGATAGTGCGGCCAGCACTTCGCCGGGCCGAACTCCGCGCCAGTACAAAAGCCGATCAGCGGCCGTTCCGGCGATAGCTGAAACTGGGCGGAAGTTTCGATTTTTTCCTGATCCTCGACCTGAAGCTGCGGCCAGTGCAGCGGCTGCGGCAGTTGCTGCGCCGAGGCGACCGGTGTATCCAGAGCTAAAGCAATATAGCGCTCCACCATCAGGGGAAACGCCGCCTTGTCCAGCACGCGCACGTCGTTAAGCAGGCCGTAGCGCATCTCGCCGCGCCAGCCAATGCGGCGTTTGATTCCGGCGAAGAAGGGCACCAGCGCGGACTTAAAGGAGTTCGGCAGTACATAAGCTCGATCGTAGCCGCTGGCGCGCAGCGTGTTGCTGATGCGGCGGCGCCCGCCAATCGCCAACGCGCCATGGCCGAGGGGCATCGCCAGCGCTTGGTTGACTTCCGGCATGCGCGACAGCAGCGGACGGCACCACGCGGGCGCCATCACGTCGATCAAGGCGTCCGGATGATGAACCTTGAGAGTGCGATAGAGACTTTGCGACATCATCATATCGCCGACCCACGACGGGCCAATAACCAGAATTTTCATCGCCGGTACGTATTCCTTATGCGCTGCGGTTCAGCCAGGCCATATAGTCAGCCACGCCCTGTGCCACGGTTTTGAACGGTTTGTCATAACCGGCTGCCCGCAGGTTGGTGAGGTCCGCTTGGGTATACGCCTGATATCGGCCTTTCAGTTCGTCCGGGAAAGGAATGTACTCAATCTGCCCTTGCTGGTGGAATTTCAGCACCGCGTCCGCTACTTCCTGGAAAGATTCCGCGCGACCGGTGCCACAATTATAGATGCCGGAAATATTGTTTTCCCAACACCACAGATTCACCGCGACCACGTCGTCGACGTGGATAAAATCGCGCTTAAAGCCGTCGCTGCCTTCGAACAGCTTAGGGTTTTCGCCGCTGGCGATTTGCGTGTTGAGATGGAACACAACGCTCGCCATGCTGCCTTTATGCCCTTCGCGCGGGCCGTAGACGTTGAAATAGCGGAAGCCGCAAACTGGCAAGTCCGCTTCCGGCGGGATCTGGCGCACATAATGGTCGAACAACATTTTAGAGTAGCCGTAGACGTTCAGCGGCTGCTCATACTCGCGCTTTTCAATGAAGTTGTCTTTGCGGCCGCCGTAGGTGGCAGCAGAGGAGGCGTAGAGGAAAGGAATTTCGCGCTCCAGACAGTAGTGCAGCAGATCTTTCGAGTACTGATAGTTGTTGTTCATCATGTACTTGCCGTTCCACTCAGTGGTCGCGGAACAAGCGCCTTCATGGAAAACAGCTTCAATGGGACCGAAATCTTCGCCCGTGGTGATATAGGTGAGGAACTCCTCTTTATCCATGTAGTCGCTGATATTCAGATCGGCCAGATTGACGAATTTGGTGCCGTCTTTCAGGTTGTCGACGACCAGAATATCGCTAATGCCGCGATCGTTGAACGCCTTGACGATGTTGCTGCCAATCATTCCAGCGCCGCCGGTGACGATAATCATGTGCTCTACCTCAAAAGTTGGGGGTGAAACAGGCGATTTCACGCGCTAATGCCTCACATCATAACATTTCATCACGGTGCAGACAGCCAGATGACTCCGACACACCATGTGCCGCGCGCGCTGAAGTGAACTATGCTGCAAAATTGATATTTTCTTGGTGGATTTATCGTTTGCCTACTCGCGATTTAGTAATATGTGCCAAATTTATGCCATTTGAGGAGAGAACAATGATACCAGCGCATCCGGTGTCGATGATCGTCGGGCATGAGTATGTCGGCGAAGTGGTAGCGATCGACTAGGAGGTACGCGGCTTCAGCATCGGCGACCGCGTCTCCGGCGAAGGACATATCACCTGCGGCCACTGTCGCAACTGCCGCGCCGGACGTGCCCATCTGTGCCGCAATACCATTGGCGGCGGCGTCAACCGTCAGGGCTGCTTTGCCGAGTATCTGGTGATTCCGGCCTTCAACGCCTTTCGCATTCCCGACAATATCTCCGAATCTCCGACGAGCTTGCCGCGATTTTCGATCTTTTCGGCAATGCGGTGCATACCGCGCTGTCGTTCGATCTAGTGGGCGAAGATATGCCGATCTCCGGCGCAGGCCCGATCGGCATTATGTCGGCGGTGTGTAAACATGTCGGCGCGCGCAACGTGGTGATCACCGATATTAACGACTCTCTTCTAGAGCTAGCGCGCAAGATGGGCGCGACGCGCGAGCTAGGCATGACGGAGGGCTTCGACGTGGGGCTGGAGATGTCCGGCGCGCCGCCTGCTTTTCGCACGCTGCTGGAGGTGATGAACCACTGCGGACGCATCGCGCTGCTGGGCATCCCGCCGGGCGACATGGCTATCGACTGGAATCAGGTGATTTTCAAAGGGGTGTTTATAAAGGGGATTTATGGCCGAGAGATGTTTGAAGCTTGGTACAAATGGCCGTGCTGATCCAGTCAGTCAGGGCTTGATCTGACGCCTGTAATCACCCATCGCTACGCTATCGACTATTTCCAGCAGGACTTCGACGAGATGCACTCCGGGCGATCGAGAAAAGTGGTGCTGAGCTAGGATTAAAAAAGCTGCTCAGGCGGCTTTCTTTTATTGCTGCTTTTTCTCCGCGTCCGTTAGATAGCGCACTTTACGGGTGTAATCCTGACCTTTAAAGATTAAAGGCTGGCGGGGATTGTCGAGATATTTTGCCATTCAGAAAGCGGGAAGCCGCCGTGGGCGCCGACAACCTCTACAGGGATGACGCCGTGCTTGCCGCCGATGCGTTTGGACACCGGCCAGTTCGCCCACTCGCCCAAGTTGACGGTGCGCAGGTCTAGTAGATCCAGCAGGCAGGCCAGAGGCAGCTGATCGGTCGGCGGCTGGCTGTCATTCATCAATTTCCAAGTGTCGTCGAACAGCGCAAGCCAGAGCGGGCAGACGCGTTGCCAAGTCTGGCGCGTAGCCGCCAGGTAGGCGACGTTAACGTGGTCTGCAAGGTAAGGGCGAATGCTGAGTTGATAATAGGCGTGGATTGAATCCTGCACCGCGCCCGCCAGCTTGGCAAGCATTTTTCCCTGGCGAAAGCTTGAGTAAAAATGCCCGTTTTCCATGTTAATTTCAGGCATCTTAAGCAGATTGAGATCGGAATCGATCATCAGAATGCCTTCGCCTTTCACATGCAGCGGAGCCTGAATTTTGATCAGTCGGCTGCGATAAATTTGTTTGTAGGGATAGGCGGCTTCGCGATGCGGCACATCCAGCGTCACAGTGTGGGTGTTGTGCGACAGCTCGCCAAATGCAGCGGCGGGCTGGCTGGTCGCTAACGATGACGATATCCTGCGCCGCAGTGGCAAAACGCTCGGCAAACAGCGCGCTGAGCTTCGCCTCCTCAATATAATCTTCCCCGGTACAGGGAATAACGATGGACGTGATGGGAATATCGCCCTGCACATCGGCTTGAGAGTAAGGCAGATTATGGCGTGTTCGCACGCGGCGAAAACGTGGATTGAGAGAATTAAGCATGCTTCTTCCTTGTGACGCTTTTTAAAATAGTTTCCACACCGTTCACGTAGGTTTCGATGGCATATTGCGATCGAACGCGCACCGCTACGGCATGGGTGAGTCGTTGACGCAAGGCGTTGTCCTGCCAGAGCGTGATGAGGTGCTGGGTCAGCTGCACCACATCGCCGTATTCAAATAGCAGACCGGTGTCGTTATGGCTGATTAATTCCTCTATGGCTGATTAATTCCTCAATGCCGACCACGCGGGAACGTGCCACGGCGGTATTCACTAGCATTGCTTCCAGCACGACGCGCGGCAGACCTTCGCTATGGGAAGCGAGAATAAAGACGTCGAAAGCGGCGAGGTAATCCAGCGCGTTATTTTGGAAACCGGTAAAGATAACCCGATCGAGAATCGCGTCCTTGGCGGCCTGCTGGCGTAGTGCTGCTGCTTCAGGCACGTCGCCAACCACGATTATTTTCCAGTTCGCCTCGGGACAGGCCTGCTTGAAATAGCTCAGTTCTTGCAGAACATCTTGATTCGACTTACGCGGAATCAGGGAGCCGATAGTGCCGCAAATAAAGGCATCAGCTGGCAGGTTCAAGCGCTGGCGCACCGCCGCGCGGTCGGGTAACGGCTGATGGATATCAATCGCGTTGGAAACGGTAAAACAGCGCGACGCCCCGACGCCGCTAGCGCGTAATGTCTGGCTCACGCCATGCGAAACGGCAATGACGGCACCGCACTCTTTTTCACCATTTTTGCTAGGCGAGCATTCATCAGCGGCTCAATGCGGCAGTGCTGCACAATGGCAATCTCAAGATCGCGCGCGGCGAGGTAGCCCTCAACGTTGGTGCTGGGCTGGTTATTCATATAGAGCGTATCGTAGCGGCCTTGCTGTAGCAGCCTGCGCAGCTTGTGGGCATTTGGCCAAACGCGCCCGCCCGCGTCGACTGCCTGTTTTTTCAGGCGGCTATTGAAGAAAAGCAGGACGCGTGCCGCTTCCTTCGCGCACTTCGCCTAGCCAAACTGCTTTTTTTGCACAATAAAAACGACCGGTATAGTGATGGCGTTCAGAACCGACTCGATAGTTTCGCCGTTGCCGCGCGTGTAGTTGTGATAAAAGCAGCAGGTAATATCAAAAGCGTCACGGTCGATGCGCTTAAGCATCTCCAGCATACTGTTAGTGCCGCCGCCCCATTCCCTGCCGTTATCTAGCAACATAATTTTTTGTTTCGCCGTCCTCATCCTGACAGAAATCCCTATAGCCGGTCTGCGTCGGTCGCCCGGATTATGGTGATTTCTGGTCGGAAAAGAATGTTAAGGCTGAACCACAGCGCGAAATAGCGGGTTAAAAAAGCTGTTTCAAGGTGATGACAACCGCGCTCTGACTTGCGCTGTCCCAGACAGCGTCAAGCGCCTTCATCGCCGGAACCGGCTGCGGCTGCACTTTACACAGGCCCGGCGGCTGGAAGACCAGCTTCTGCGGACGCTGCTGCGGTTTTGCCGGCGCTGCGGTCGTGCCGTGCAGCGGCTCGTTCAGCAGCTGGCTCGGACGCACCAGCGTAATGTCCGCCAGCAGCGTTGGCAGCATCTGTTGCAGCACACGCATCGTATTGGGATGCGGATGGCCTATAGCGATGGCGTAGCCGTCGCGCTGCGCCAGCTTCACCGCGCGCGTGAACTGCTGGCGAACGGCGTTGATATCCTGACTGTCGTCGAGAAAGACGCGACGCTTCAGCACCTTCACGCGCGTGCCTTTCGCGGCGGGCACCGACTGGCTGTTGCCAATGGTCATGCTGTCGAGAAAGTAAAAATTGTATTGATTGAGCGCCTGCATCACTTTCTGCATGCCCGGCAGGCTGGAGGTCATTTTGCTGCCCATATGATTGTTAAGCCCAACCGCATAAGGCACGTTGCTGACGGCACTGCGCAAAATGCGCGCGATCTCTTCGCTGCTCATCTCCGGCGTCAGGGTATTTTTTTCCAGCGGCTGTTTGCTGAGCGGCGCCATCGGCAGATGGATCAACACTTCGTGGCCGCTCTGATGCGCTTTCGTCGCCATTTGACGCGCGCCGGGCGCATCAGGCAGCACCGCGACGGAGAGCGCGGCGGGCATTTGCAAAACTTTGTTCTCTTCAGTGGGACGATAGCCGAAATCGTCGATAACGATGGCGAGCTTGCCTGCATGGGCGGTGCAGCTCAGAAGCATTCCGCCGATAACGGCGGCGAGAGGGCGACGTTGAAAAAACACTTATCTTCCTAACCACAGGAGTGGATTGACGACCTGTCCCTGACGTCGGATTTCAAAATAGAGCGACGGCGTACCGCGTCCGCCGCTGGTACCCACTAATGCGATAGGCTGTTCCTGCCTTCACTTGGGCGCGCGTGCTCTGATTATAGCCGTAGAGGCTTGTATTATCCTCTTTGCCGTGCTCCAGCACCACCAGTCTGTAGCCTTGCAGCCAGTCGGCCATCAGCACGCGGCCGCCGGCGCTCGCTTTGACTTCCACGCCTTCCGGCGTGTCGATCACCATCCCTTTCCAGAACAGCTCGCCCTGCAGCTGTTTGCCGAAGCGATGTTCGATACGTCCGAGCACCGGCCACATCGCCTATCCGCCAGCGCGGCCCGTGCGGCCGGTACGCACCACCAGTTCGCGTTCGCTTTGCGTCGGCTGGTAGGTTAAGCCTTTGGCTTTCGCCTCCACCTGA
This sequence comes from Type-B symbiont of Plautia stali, assembly GCA_001485295.1. Lineage (GTDB taxonomy): Bacteria > Pseudomonadota > Gammaproteobacteria > Enterobacterales > Enterobacteriaceae > Pantoea. Next base: position 114,687 of record BBOA01000007.1, on the reverse strand, counting down.
CGCTGCCGCACTTTTTCTGCTTCGCGCGCTTCACGCTCGGTCCGGGCGATTTTGTCCTGCAGGCGGCTTTCGTTCTGGCGCATCTCGACTGGTCGGCCTGATCTTTCTCCAGCGCCCTAAGCGTTTTTTACGCGTAGCGCTAGCCTGCTGCAGCTTCTCTTGCTGGCTTTGCTGCTGTTTCTGTTCCAGCGACGCTTTTTGCGCGCCCAGCGTCTGGCAAGTTTTTTGCAGCGCGTCGGTGCTCTGCCGACGCGCATCGTTGAGATAGCCGAAGTAGACGAGGATATGTTTGCTTCGCTGACTCTCTTCGCCGCCGAGCAAGAGCTGCATGCCGTTGTGCTTGCCCTGTCGAAACGCGGCGTCCAGCTGCTGCGACTGCTGCTTTTCAAGCCGCACGATAGAGGCGGTGAGCTGGCAGATTTCGCGTTGATCGCGCTCAGGCTGTTGTGGGTTTCGCGCCGCTGGTGGCTGGCTTGGGCAATTACTTTCTCTTGGCTCTGAAGCTGATCGGGCAGCTTGCTGCGCGCAACTTTTTTTTGCGCCTTAACGCTTTTCTCTTTTTCGGCGATATCTTGCTGAATGGATTTGAGCTGCGACTTGCTGTCGTCGGCGCTGTGCGCGGCGGCGGGCAACAACAGGGCGCCCGCGCAGAGCAGGCTGAAGGAGAAAATGGACAGGCATGCAAGCAACGGGGATTTTTTTCGCTGTGACGGGTCTTTGTAGCTAAAACAGTCGCTTTTCCCTTCATAGGCCAGTGATTATTCCACGATGAACATACGCTTACCAGCGTAACGCCACGGGATTTCCTTTTCCAAAAATGTCCGTATTTATCTTGATCTCGCATGAGGGTTACGTCATTTTTACGATACGGCAATTTTTTTTGGAAAATGACGCACAAATCGTAATTCTGGCCGCTTAGCGTCTGTACATAAGAAGTAGCGCAGGTATACTGAGAATTCTTGTTTTTAGCTTAATTAAGCAGGTCTGGAGCCGTTACCCCTCATGCAAGAAATTATGCAGTTTGTAAGCAGTCACACCATCCTCAGTCTGGCATGGTTCGTTTTACTAGTTCTAGTGATTGTGACCACATTTAAAGGGATGTTTTCTAAGGTGAAAGTTATCAGCCGCGGCGAAGCGACCCACTTGATTAACAAAGAAGAGGCGGTAGTTGTAGACGTGCGGTCGCGTGACGATTGCCGCAAAGGACATATTTCAGGCGCGCTGAACGTCGCGGCGGCCGATATCAAAAAAGGTAGATTCGGCGCGCTGGAAAATCATAAAGCCCAGCCCATAATTGTAGTGTGCGCCACTGGCCAGTTCGCCAGCGAATCGGCTGAAAAGCTGAGCGCCGCCGGCTTTAGCCGGGTGACCGTACTGAAAGACGGCATTAGCGGCTGGAGTGGAAACAATCTTCCGCTGGTGCGCGGAAAATAACTTCTATTGAGGAACGTAACATGACCAATGTCGAGATTTACACCAAAACGACTTGTCCTTTCTGCCACCGTGCGAAGGCACTGCTGAGTCAAAAAGGCGTAGCGTTTCAGGAGATCCCTATCGATGGGGACGCGGCGAAACGCGAAGAGATGATCAAACGCAGCGGCCGTAACACGGTTCCTCAGATTTTTATTAATGCGCAGCACATTGGCGGCTGTGATGACCTTTACGCGCTGGACGGTCGTGAAGGTTTAGATCCGTTATTGCAAGCGTAGAAGGCGCGAGATTTTTCAACTCACAGGACTTAGTTAGATGTCAGAACATAACACCAACGAAATGCAATTCCAGATTCAACGCGTTTACACCAAAGACGTTTCCTTCGAAGCGCCGAACGCGCCGCAGGTCTTCCAGAAAGAGTGGGAGCCGGAAGTGAAGCTGGATCTGGATACTGCGTCATCACAGCTGGCTGACGAAGTCTTTGAAGTAGTGCTGCGCGTGACCGTTACCGCCAGCGTCGGCGAAGAGACCGCTTTCCTGTGCGAAGTTCAACAGGCAGGCATCTTCACCATCAGCGGCATCGAAGGCACGCAGATGCCGCACTGCTTAGGCGCTTACTGCCCAAACATCCTGTTCCCGTATGCGCGCGAATGCATCACCAGCCTAGTGTCTCACGGCACGTTCCCGCAGCTTAACTTGGCGCCGGTAAACTTTGACGCGCTGTTCATGAACTACCTGCAGCAGCAAGGCGAAGGTGCCGAACCACATCAGGATGCCTGATGACTACACACGCTTCGATTAGCGTCTTCGGTCCCGGCTCGTATGGCACCGCTCTGGCTATCACGCTGGCCCGCAACGGCAATCATCCCGTGCTGCTGTGGGGGCATAATCCTGCTCATCTCGCGCAGCTCCAGGCCGACCGCTGCAACAGTGCTTTTCTTCCCGACGTCCCTTTTCCCGATAATCTTGAGCTTGAGCCTGACCTAGCCAGCGCCATTGCGGCCAGCCGCGATCTGCTGGTGGTAGTGCCGAGCGGTGTGTTCGGCGACGTGCTGATGCAGATTAAACCGCATCTACGTTCTGAATCGCGCATCGTCTGGGCGACCAAAGGGCTGGAGAGAGAGACCGGACGGCTGCTGCAGGATGTGGCGCGTGACATCCTCGGCGAAGATACACCGCTCGCGGTGATCTCCGGGCCGACCTTCGCGAAAGAGCTGGCGGCGGGTCTGCCGACCGCTATTGCGCTAGCGGCGACCGACGCGACCTTTGCCAAGGATCTGCAGCAGAAGCTGCACTGTGGCAAAAGCTTCCGCGTCTATAACAATCCCGACTTTATCGGCGTCCAGCTCGGCGGCGCAGTGAAAAACGTCATCGCTATCGGCGCAGGTATTTCCGACGGTATCGGCTTCGGCGCCAATGCGCGCACCGCGCTGATCACCCGTGGCTTGGCGGAAATGAGCCGGCTTGGATCGGCGCTGGGCGCCGATCCAACCACCTTTATGGGCATGGCTGGTTTAGGCGATCTGGTGCTGACCTGTACTGACAACCAGTCACGCAACCGCCGTTTTGGACTGATGCTGGGACAGGGCGAAACGGTCGACCACGCGCAGCGCATTATCGGACAAGTTGTAGAGGGCTATAAAAACACCAAGGAAGTCAAGGTTTTGGCCGAACGTGTCGGCGTGGAGATGCCGATTGCCGAGCAAATCTACCAAGTGCTCTATTGCGGAAAACCGGCGCAAGAGGCAGCATTAAGCCTGTTAAGCCGTACAAGGAATGACGAAAACAGCACAGGCTGACGCAGGATGCGCAGCACATTACCTGTAGCGCCATCCAGGCGCTTTTTTATCGGGAGAAAAAGGCAATGTCGTCTGATGAGTTAGAACTGGTCTGGAACAACATCAAAGCGGAAGCGCGCGCGCTGGCCGATTGCGAGCCGATGCTGGCCAGCTTTTATCATGCGACCTTGCTGAAACACGAGAACCTCGGCAGCGCACTGAGCTATATGCTGGCGAACAAGCTCTCGAATCCAATTATGCCCGCCATCGCTATCCGTGAAATCGTTGAAGAAGCCTATCGTCAGAATCCCTCGATGATTGCTTCGGCCGCGCGCGATATTCAGGCAGTGCGCCAGCGCGACCCGGCGGTGGACAAATACTCCACGCCGCTGCTCTATCTGAAAGGCTTTCATGCACTACAGGCCTATCGTATCGGCCACTGGCTGTGGAACGAAGGGCGTCGCGCGTTAGCAGTCTATCTGCAGAACGAAATTTCCGTCTCCTTCGCTGTTGATATCCACCCGGCGTCGTGCATAGGCCACGGCATTATGCTTGACCACGCGACCGGCATCGTAATCGGCGAAACGGCGGTGGTGGAAAACGACGTCTCTATTTTGCAGTCGGTGACGCTCGGCGGCACCGGCAAAATCAGCGGCGATCGCCATCCGAAAATTCGCGAAGGGGTGATGATCGGCGCGGGCGCGAAAATTCTCGGCAACATCGAAGTGGGATGCGGCGCGAAGATCGGCGCCGGCTCCGTGGTATTGCAGCAGGTGCCGCCGCACACCACTGCGGCAGGCGTCCCGGCGCGCATCGTCGGCAAGCCGGCGAGCTACAAGCCCTCAATGGATATGGATCAGCACTTCAACGGCACCGTGCTAGGCTTTGAGTTCGGCGATGGCATCTAATCGCGGCGGGCGCTAAGCTTCATACACCACCCCGATACCGCATTCGATAGATTCATGCTGCGGTTCTCCGTGCGCATGGGAATATGAATTTTTTGCTCCGCCGCCAGCGCGTTTAAGATCTCGGCTGGCAGCCCGCGGTTTTCCGGTCTAAACAGCAGATGGTCACCAGCCTGATAGCTGACGGCGCTGTGCGCCTGCTTTCCTTAGTGGTGAGCGCCAAACAGCCGCGCCGGCTGTTTGGCGCTCAGAAACGCGGCGTAGCTCGCATGCTTCTGAATCGCGGTAAATTCGTGGTAGTCGAGGCCGGCGCGACGCAGTCGTTTATCCTCCCATGCAAAGCCGAGCAGCTCAATCAGATACAGCTGAAAGCCGGTGTTGGCGCAGAGGCGAATAATATTGCCAGTATTAGGCAGAATTTCTGGTTCAAACTAGACGATGTTAAGCATAAGGCCTCCGATAACAGGAGCCGAAGCATACAAATTATTGGCGGTTGGAGGAGTAGAGCGGCAGCCAGAGCGTCAGGCGCAGACCACCGAGCGTACTGTCGTCGGCTTTTACCCAGCCGCGATGCTGCTGTATCGCGGTTTCGACAATCGCCAGGCCAAGCCCGGTGCCGCCGGACTCGCGATCGCGCGCCTCATCGGTGCGATAAAACGGGCGGAAAATTTGTTCGCGATCTTCTGGGCTGACGCCAGGACCGTCATCGTCGACGTGCACCGTCAGGCCGCTGATATCCACCGAAAAGCTGACGCTAATATGCGAGTGCGAATAGAGCAGTGCGTTGCGCACGATGTTTTCCAGCGCGCTCTCCAATGCATGCGGGTTGCCGTAGAGCGGCCAAGGGCCGGGCGGATAGGGCACGTCGAGCTGTTTGCCCATCTGCTCGGCTTCAAACTTTGCATCTTCCAGCACGCCGTTCCAGAGCTGGTTCGCCTTCATCGCTTCGCTCACCAGCGCATTCTTATGCTGGGTGCGCGACAGCACTAGCAGATCGTTAATCATTCCATCCAGACGCTGGGCTTCGGTTTCAATACGCTCCAACTCCTTGCCTTCGCCGTGACGGCGGCGCAGCAGCGCAGTCGCCAGCTGCAGCCGCGTCAGCGGTGTGCGTAGCTCGTGACTGATATCGGAGAGCAAGCGCTGCTGCGATGTCATCATGCGCTCCAGCGTGCTGACCATCTGATTGAAGCTGGATCCTGCAGCGAGAAACTCCTGCGGGCCTGATTCTAGTTCAGGATGCTGACGCAAATTGCCGCTGGCCACTTCGTCTGCTGCATGTTTTAGCTTGCGTGCCGGACGCGCTAGGCTCCATGCCAGCCACAGCAGCAGCGGCGAGCTGATCAGCATGGTGACGATCAGCAGCAGCAGCGGACGGTCAAATAGCAAATTGACGAAATCGAGCTGCGAGCTGGTCGCCGGTCGAATCAGGTAGAGCTGATAGTTGTCTTCCCCGTCGCGCACGGCGAAGGGACCCACCATTTCAATGCGGCCATACTTCTTTTTCTGCGGATGATCGGCATTGTCGGACTGCCCGATAAAGTTACGGATCACCTGCATCTCATTGTGCTGCACGCCAATCACACGGCCTTCGCTAGTCACCAGCAGCAGGCGCTGTCCCGGCGGCGCCCACTTGTTGATCGCGCGGAACAGGCGGCGGCGCCACATTAAATCGTTGGGCGGGTTCTGCGACAGCTCGGCTTCCACATGCTGTTCAATCATGGTGCCTTGGCGCTGCTCGCTATCGAGCAGCGCGGTCATCTGGCGAGAATCCAGTTTGGGCACCATCAACACCAGCATCAACACCAGCGCTAGGGTCAACCAGAAGATAGCGAAGATGCGTGTGGTGAGGCTGCTTATCATGACGCTGATACCATCAGATAGCCGCGTCCGCGCAGAGTTTTAAACCACGGATGGCCATCACGACGCTCGGGCAGCTTGCGGCGCAGGTTGGAGATATGCATATCGATGGCGCGGTCGAACGGCGTCAGGCGCTTGCCAAGCACTTCTTGGCTCAGATGTTCGCGTAAGACTACTTGACCAAGATGCTGCGCCAGCAGATAGAGCAGAGTGAACTCGGTGCCGGTGAGATCCAGCGTCTGGCTGTCGAAACTCGCCTCTTGGCGTCCCGGATTGAGTCGGAGACAGTCCACTTCCAGCGTCGGCGAGCTGTTATCGTGCTGCTGTTGCTGCTCGCTCCAGTTAGAACGGCGCAGAATCGCGCGTATGCGCGCCACCAGCTCGCGATCGTTGAACGGTTTAGGCAGGTAGTCGTCCGCGCCCAGTTCCAGTCCCAGCACGCGATCCAGCTCGCTGCCGCGCGCCGTCAACATAATGACTGGGGTCTGATGCTGTTGGCGTAGCTCTTTCAGCGTGTCGATGCCGTTCTTTTTCGGCATCATCACATCGAGTAGAAGTAGATCAATAGAGTTGTCCAGCAGGCTTAATGCCTGTTCGCCGTCGCTGGCGACCACCACTTCAAACCCTTCCATTTCTAACAGTTCTTTAAGCAGCGAAGTCAATTCGCGGTCATCGTCAACCAACAGGATTTTATTCATTTTTTACTGCCCTCCGCAGGCAAAATACCGTGTTCCTGACTTGTCAATTGAACGCTTTACGTAGTTTTACACCCCCTGACGGATGTTTGCAGCTGTCGCCGTACGCTGGCTCTTGTTGAATCGCAAAACGGAACAAACTGGAGTAACGATGCGCACAGTAACCCCCGTCGTTCTTGCCTCAGCGATGGTTCTCAATCACGCCAGCGCAGGAGCAGCAGACACGACGACGATTGACGAAATACGGCAGATTTACGACAGGCAGTATGATGTAAAATCCGCAAAGCCACATGTTCGACGGCATTGAGTTGACGGAAGAGCAGCGTTAACAAATGCGAGACCTGATGCAGCAGGCGCAATATGAACGCGCTTCTGCCAGCATCAACGACATCGAAAACATGCATGAGCTGATTACGGCAAGGATATTCAATGAGGCGGCCATCTGCGCCTAGGCAAAAAAAATTGCACAGGTGGAGATTGAACAACATGTCGAAATGGCGCGCATTCGCAACCAGATGTATCACCTGCTAACGCCGGCCCAGCGGGCCACGTTGCAAAAGAATTACGAGCAGCGTCTCAGCGAGTTGCGCAGGCTCTCCAATTTGGAGTCAGCGTCATCACTGCAAGCAGTGAATAGTACCAGTAACATAGTATCCCTGTTTTCCTTAAATTAAAAAAATAAACTTTCTATCGCCTCGTTTATTTTCTTTTACTGGTATATTTATGACGGCTTAATATATGAGTAAGCGAGTCGGAATAATTATTAAAAGTGAAGAGACAATATATTTAATTATATGATAATAAGTAAATAAGTTTTACATATGTACATAAATACCATAAAAATAATAATTTTAATACTTTATTGTTTTACTTGGATTTTCTTAGGTTGCTTCTAAAATTAATTCTGTCGCAGCAAGGAAGGTGTACATCCCGCGAAATTAAATGGAGTGCATTAACCACATTACGTAAATAAATCTGAATATATTAATAATGTAGTAAGTTATGGCAGAACATCTTGTTCGTTCAGACAATTTCGCGGACAACCTGCAGAAAGCCTCTGAAGCAGGCAAAAAAGGCGGTCAGAACAGCCATGGTGATCGCCGCAGCTCTCCACTGATTGTTATAGAGCTAAGCTGTAACCGTGTGTCTCCCGACCGGGAAATGATACCCCGTCCTCTTTGAAGTCGGGGTTTGTTTTTTCAGGCGTTCTATTCGCTTTCTTCTTCTGGTTACTCAGGGTTTATGCGCAGCGACGTGCGGGATATTAAACTTTAACCATTCCTTTGTTTCGGGTGCATGCCAGTAATGGCACAGGGAACACACTATGCAGCCCACCTATGCTTGTCTGGTTAAACGCGCTGAGCTAGCGGCGACTGCCCTAGCAACCTGTCTGCTTATCGTGAAAATCTTTGCGTGGTGGTATACGGGATCGGTTAGCCATCCTGGCGGATGTGGTCGACTCGCTGACCAATCTTCTGGTAGTGCTCTACGCGTTACGCCCGCGGACGCCGATCATACCTTTAGACACGGCAAAGCGGAGTCGCTAGCGGCGCTGGCGCAAAGCATGTTTATCTCTGGCTCGGCGCTATTCCTGTTTTTAACCCGCATTCAGCATCTCGCCTCGCCCAATACGCTGCGCGCGGCGCTGGTCGGGGTAGTGTGGTGACCGTATTGGCGATCTCTCTGTTCGACGTTACTGCTGGTGGCGTTTCAGCGCTCGGTGGTGCGGCACACTCACAGTCAGGCGATCCGCGCCGATATGCTGCACTATCAGTCTGATGTGGTAATGAACGGCGCGATCCTGATCGCCCTTGCCTTAAGCAGCTACGGCTTCGCCCGCGCAGACGTGCTCTTCGCCTTAGGCATCGGAGTTTATATTCTCTATAGCACCCTACCCGAGGAAGAGCACAACATCATTCTGGAACTCGCCCTGAACTGGCCTAGCGTAGAGGTCTTGCACGATGTGCGCACGCGTCAGTCAGGTCCGACTAAATTTATACAGCTGCATCTAGAGCTGGATGATAATTTGCCGTTGGTGCAGGCGCATCGCGTGGCGGATCAGGTAGAAAAGGCGCTGCTGCAGCGCTTTCCCGGCTCGAACGTGATTATTCACCACGATCCCTGCCCAGTGATGCCGCTCGAACAGCAAAACTTACCCTGCTTTTAACCGGATTGAATCAGTTTCAATCATTTAAAATAATAATGAAGTGCTAACATTACTGCAAAAAATTTAGTGAAAACTTATCTGACCTGAATCAATTCATCAGCAAGCCTTTGATATACTATCTGCCATCACGGGTCGAGCATAACGATATGCCGCTTAGCGGCACGCGATAGGCAGGATTAACTTTCGTATTCACAATCCAGAGGTTGTCATGATCAAAAAAATTGGTGTATTGACCAGTGGCGGCGACGCCCCGGGCATGAACGCAGCCATTCGCGGTGTTGTGCGATTAGCGCTGAGCGAAGGACTGGAAGTTTTTGGTATCTATGACGGCTATCTGGGACTGTATGAAGATAGAATGATTAATCTCGACCGCTACAGCGTGTCAGATATGATTAACCGCGGCGGCACCTTCCTCGGCTCGGCGCGTTTTCCTGAGTTTCGCAATGATGAAGTGCGTCAGGTCGCGATCGAGAATATGAAAAAGCGCGGCATCGATGCGCTGGTGGTCATCGGCGGTGACGGCTCCTACATGGGCGCAAAACGTCTGACCGAAATGGCTTTTCCTTGCATCGGCCTGCCAGGCACCATCGATAACGACGTCGCAGGCACTGACTACACCATCGGCTACTTTACCGCGCTGGAAACCGTAGTCGAAGCGATCGACCGCCTGCGCGACACCTCTTCCTCGCATCAGCGTATCTCCATTGTCGAAGTGATGGGACGCTACTGCGGCGATCTGACGCTGGCGGCGGCGATTGCGGGCGGCTGCGAATTTATCGTGCTGCCGGAAATCCCCTACACCCGCGAAGAGCTGGTAATGGAGATTAAAGCCGGCATCGCCAAAGGTAAAAAGCACGCTATTGTGGCGATTACCGAGCATATCTGCGATATCGACGATCTAGCGAAGTACATCGAAGCGGAAACTAAACGTGAAACGCGCGCAACGGTGCTTGGGCACATTCAGCGCGGCGGCGCGCCCTGCGCCTACGACCGCATTCTGGCGTCGCGTATGGGCGCCTACGCGATAGAGCTGCTGTTGCAGGGCTACGGCGGCCGTTGCGTCGGCATTCAGAACGAGAAGATGGTGCATCACGACATCATCGACGCGATTGAGAATATGAAGCGTCCGTTTAAACGCAACTGGCTGGAAACTGCGAAAAAACTCTACTGATCCCCGGTCTTATCTTGACGCGCCCGACCAGCGCGCCTCCTTTCTTGCCGTCCATATTCCTCGCAGTTATAAATCCTTATTTTTAATTCTTTTAGCTCCAAAATGATTTATGTCACCCTACTGGCCTGATGACCTTGGGAGAGTACATAATGAACAAGTGGAGTATCAGTATTATCCTTCTGCTGGTCTCTGCCAGCGTTTTGGCAAAGGATTACCAGTTGCTGAACGTTTCTTACGTTCCGACGCGCGAGATGTATGAGCAGTACAACAAGGCTTTCGCGGCGCACTACAAGCAGAAAACCGGCGATAACGCGTGGTCATCCGTCAGTCGCACAGCGGCTCAGGCAAGCAGGCGATCTCGGTGATCAACGGCATTCGCGCCGATGTTGTGACTTTAGCGTTACAATCCGATGTTGACGCCATCGCGGAGCGCGGGCGCATCGATAAGAACTGGCAAAAGCGTCTGCCGGATAACTCCGCTCCCTACACTTCCACCATTGTCTTCCTAGTGCGTAAAGGCAACCCGAAAGGTATTCAAGACTGGCCGGATCTGATCAAGCTAGGCGTGTCGGTCATCACCCCGAACCCCAAAACCTCAGGCGGCGCGCGCTGGAACTATCTGGCCGCATGGGGCTGGGCGCTGGATCAAAATAACGGCGACCAGGCGAAAGCGCAGGCTTACGTCAAAGCGTTGTTTAAAAACGTCGAGTTGCAGGACTCCAGCGCACGCGCGCACGCGGCGCCACCAACACCTTTGTCGAGCGCGGCATCGGCGACGTGCTGATCGCCTGGGAAAACGAAGCCTATCTGACGGTCGACAAGCTGAGTAAAGACAAATTTGAAATCGTCACGCCGAGCGAATCCATTCTCGCCGAGCCGACCGTCTCGCTGGTCGACAAGGTGGCGGGCGAGCAGGGCACGCGTGAAGTACCCGACGCCTATCTGAAGTACCTTTACTCGCCGCAAGGCCAGACCATCGCGGCGCAGAACTTCTATCGTCCGCGCGATGCGGAGGTAGCTAAGAAATTTGCCAGCACCATCGCACCGGTGAAGCTGTTTACCATCGACAATAAGTTCGGCGGCTGGACGTAGGCGCAGAAAACGCACTTCGCCTATGGTGGCACCTACGAGCAGGTGATGAAGCCTTAATAGTTCGCAAAAGAGCAGACGTCCAGCCAGCGCGCTGGCCGTTTTTATTTGTGCGTGACATTACGCAGCGGCCAAGCGAGGATGCGCAAAAAGCCGAGAGAGAAATCCCGCTATGCTTGGAAGTTGTCGTGCGCTGCGTCTGATTGCGCTGCTGCTTTTGCTGCTGATCGGCAGCCTAGCGATCGCCGCTTTCCACCTGCATAAAAACAGCGATGCGCTGTGGCAAATCGTTAGCGAAAAGTGCGAGCCGAATCAGGGCGCAACGGGTTCGCCTGCGCCCTGCCAGCGCGTCGCACTTGATGAAGGCTATGCGCTGCTCAAAGATCTCAACGGACCGCTGCAGTATCTGCTTATTCCGCTGGCGAAAATCACCGGTATGGAAAGCTTGACGCTGCTGGATTGCGCTACACCCAACTTTTTCGCCTTCGCTTGGCAGTCGCGTACGCAGCTAGAGGCGCGTCCATCGCCGACAGCGCACTGTCGCTGGCGATCAATGCCGAGTATGGCCGCACCAGAATCAGCTGCATATCCACATCTTTTGCCTGCACTGGCTGCTGCTGAATCGGGGGTCGGCAGAGGAGATACAGGATCATCGCTGCCAGATTTTGCAGCAATAAAAAAGGCAGCCCGAAGCCGCCTCTTTTTTTATCTGGCTTTACGCCTTTTTCGCTTCCGCTGCGGCTTTAACGATCACTGCGAAGGCATCAGCCTTCAGTGAGGCACCGCCTACCAGCGCGCCGTCGATATCCGGCTGGGTAAAGAGTTCAGCCGCATTCTTATCGTTAACGGAGCCGCCGTACTGAATAATGACCTGCTCAGCGACCGCGGCGTCTTTCTTAGCGATGTGCTGGCGAATAAATTTATGCACCGCCTGCGCCTGCGCCGGGGTCGCGGATTTGCCGGTGCCGATCGCCCAGACCGGCTCGTAGGCGATAACTATGCCGTAAAAGGCTTCTACGCCTTGAGTTTCCAGCACGGCATCAATCTGACGCGCGCATACTTCTTCGGTCTGGCCCGCTTCGTTTTCTGCTTCGGTTTCGCCAATGCACAGCACTGGCACTAGGCTAGCTGCTTTCAGCACGGCGAATTTCTTCGCAATGAACTCGTCGCTCTCTTTGTGGTAGTTACGACGCTCAGAGTGGCCGATAATGATATATTTCGCGCCGATATCCTTCAGCATCTCCGCGGAGATTTCGCCGGTGAACGCGCCAGACAGGTTAACATCGACGTTCTGCGCGCCCAGCACGATGTGGCTGCCGGAAATGGCGTACTTCGCTTGGTCGAGATAGATAGCTGGCGGGGCGATCGCAACGCAGCAGCCGTCAACGCTGGAAAGCGCTTTGCGCAGACCTTCGATCAGCTCGCCCGTCATCTGCTTGCTGCCATTCAGTTTCCAGTTACCCATAACCAATGGATGTCGCATTCTATCCTCCGCGTTATGCGATTTATTAAATTGCACTGCCGCCAGGCAGCGTAGACTGCTAGACAGTATAGAGATCTATCAGGTCAATGGCTTTGCTTTTCGTCATTTTTGCTGCCCTGATCGGCGGGCGGCAGCGTCAGTTTTAACCGCTCGATAGCGAAGGTCAGATCCTTGTCGCCGTTGTCCGCCACCATGAAACGTAGTGCGCCTTCGTTGCGGGAAAATAACGCACGCCTTTGCCCTCGCTAAGCAGCACGTTGAGCTTTTGCTGCGCCTTGTCCGGCGTCAAACTTGGCACGAAAAAGCGCAGCAGCGCCGTCATATAGGCCATCGCTTTTTCCTGCGAGGCTTTTTCACCGAGGCTTGGCACCAGCAGCCAGGTGAGCTGGAGGGTTTTCACCTTGCCGGTTCCCTATCCCTAGTCCAGCGCGGTAGAGGCGTAGAGCGTCTCGCTGATTTTGCTCGCCGCGCGGGTCAGGCAGCTGCTGTCATTTTTATTGTCAATGGCGCGATACTCCATCAGCGGCAGGTCAGCGTTGGCAGTGTTATATTCCTCGCGGAAATGGCCGATGGTCATATCAAACGTGGTCGCGCCCGCCAGTAGATAGGGCGCGGAAGGCACGGATTCGCTACGCTCGCGCAGCGGGGGATCGGCGGCAAATGCCGGAGCCGTCAGCGCGAGGCACAGCAGCTAAGAATTATCGCCGCGCGGCGCGGCCTACCAGTAGTGCTCGCTGGTGATATGACCCGGTTTGCGCTTCAGATCTTTACGCATATCGCGCGTCTCTTTCAGAAGTTGTTGGGTGTCGCGCACCATCTGCGGGTTGCCGCACAGCATAATATGGCCCGATTCTACCCCCATCGGCAGCCCCACCGCGTGCTCCAGCTCGCCGTTCTCAATTAGCGCCGGCACGCGTCCGGTCAGCGAACCGGCGGCGTTTTCGCGGCTGACCACCGTCTGGATACGCAGCTTGCCGTTGTAGATATGCTGCAGCGACTGCATCAGCGGCAGGTAGCTCAGATCGGCGGCATAGCGCACCGCGTGCACCAGCACGATATGGTCGAAACGGTCGAGACCTTCGCCCTGTTGCAGAATAGATAAGTAGGGGCCAATCGCCGTGCCGGTCGCCAGCATCCACAAGGTTTTGCAGGGCGGGATCTCATCCAGCACGAAAAAACCGGCGGCTTCTTTAGTAACTATCACGCTGTCGCCAGGCTTGAGCGCTTGCAGGCGCGGGCTGAGTTTGCCCTCCGGCACTGTAACCAGATAGAACTCCAGAAGCGGATCGCTGGGCGCGTTAACGTAAGAGTAGGCGCGCTGCACGCGCTCGCCGTCAATCTCCAGCGCCAGCTTGGCGAACTGGCCGGCAGTAAACGCGTCGATCGGCGCATGCACCCGCAGGCTGAACAGCGCGTCCGTCCAATTTTTGACTTCCTTTACTTGCGCATTGACCCATTCGGCCATGGTTACTCTCCCGGTCATTGATTTTTCAGGCACAAAGATATCATCGCGGCTGCAGGGCGAATTTTCCACCCGCATGCCGGTTTTTAGGTTCTAATCGACAAATGTGCCGCACGCCTCATCACGCGTTGCCCCCTGTTGACAAAGTGGTGCGAAAACTTGATGCCTCCACGCAGACGCCTTTGGGTTCGCCTCTCGATTTGTTACGCAACTCTGATATTTTCCCCGGCATTATCCCGATACAGCGCGTTTTGCTGCTGTATTAACCTTATTTCCTAGGCTAAGATGTCGATGAAGAAGATGGAAAACCGGCTGCTGCTGATGTTAATTTTAATGCTGGCGGTAGAGCAGATGGCGCAGACGGTCTATATCCCGGCGATGGCCGCGATGGCGGACGCGCTGAACGTGCATGATGGCACGATACAGCGCGTGATGGCTGCCTATCTGATGACCTACAGCGGATCGCAGCTGATCTATGGTCTGCTCTCTGTCGGCGTTGGACGCCGTCCGGTAATCCTCGCCGGGATGACGATCTTGCCGTGATCTCGATGCTGGCGCCGGCGCTGAACGTGCGGGTGCTGGGTAGCGCTATTCAGTAGCTGGCCCGCCGGCGTGGCGGGCGTGATGGTGCGCACCATGCCGAGCGATCTCTACGCGGGCGTCGCGCTGCGTCAGGCCAATAGTCTGCTGAATATGGGGCTGCTGCCCGCTGCTGAACGACGCCAGCTTTGTGCGGTATATCGTGCTGCTGGGTAGCGTGCTCGGGCTGGACGCGTTCACCGTGAGCATTCTGTTTATTCTACCGAGCTCCGCCGGCTTTTTCGGCGCGTGGTTCGCTGCATGCGAAGCGCGCTAGTGGCATAGCCTGATGTGGACTGGCGTCAACAGCTGCCTGCTAGCAGGCGCGCTGATGTGGATCCCGGCGTGGTTCGGTGTCATGAACATCTAGAACACTGCTGGTGCCCGCCGCGCTCTTCTTCTTTGGCGCAGGTATGCTGTTTCCGCTAGCGACCCTCAGGCGTGATGGAGCGTTAAGCGTGGCTGGTGGGCAGCGCCGCCACGCTGATTGGCAGATTGCAGAATCTGGGATCGGACGTGGTCGCTTGGGCGTCCGCGCTGCTGCCGCAGCGCGATCAGTTTAGCTTCAGCCTAGGGATGCTGATGTTCGCTACAGAGCTGGTAATGTTGCTGCGCTGGCTGCCGCTGTCGCGTCAGCCAAAAAGTCAGAGCGGCACGGTTACAGGATAAACGGGTGCAGCGTCGTGTCTTTGCAATCTAGGTAGTGGATCGACTGGATGCGGCGAATGGTGCGCGACTTGCCACGGATCGGTAGGGTTTCGCTGGTAGCGATATTGACCTGACGCGTAATGCCCTTTAGCAAATCACTGCTGGTGATGCCGGTGGCGGCGAAAATCGCGCGCCATACGTGCCAGCGGCAGCACCTCGCCCGCGTTAATACCCATGTCCTCGCAGCGCGCCAGCTCCTGCTCGCCGCAGCGGCGATTCTCTTCATTTTCGCCCTTGACCTCGTGACGCGGCAGCAGGCGACCCTGTATATCGCTGTCCAGTGCTCGGATCATAGAGGCTGCCACGTCGCCGTTCAGGAAGGCGAATACGCGCCCGCCAAGCTTCTACAAGCTGCGCGATGATCGCGTCGTGGCGTGGTTTCGCCAAGATGGCGACTGTCAGCTGCGTCAGCGGTTTATCCAGCGCCGCGTCGGTATTGTGCAAATTGATTTCCAGCGACAGGTCGAGATCGATATGACCGCGCGCTGCCGGGCCGACGATCAGTTTTTCCATATACATATTTTCCATATACATATCAGGCGCGTGCAGACTTTGTCGCCGACCGTCAGCATCGCGAGCGCGTTAGGCTGGCCCATCGCGGTCATGGGGTGCCTTCGATCGGATCGACTGCGGCGCCGCGACCGCTGCCGACCTTTTCGCCGATATGAAGCCATTACTCGTCGTGATCTTCCCACGACTGCGCGCGCCACCGCTTTTCGCTAGCCGGCGTAGCGAACGTTGCGCTCAGTGGTTTCGATACTCGGGCGGAACTCGCGTTCGACGACGGCTTTGGCGCGCACTTCTTCCAGATCGTTCCAGAAGCCGACCGCCAGACCCTTCAGATAGGCGGCGCTCAGCGCGGTAACTTCGCGCACTTTCGGGCGCTCAACGCGAGTGCCGAGAATGTCGGACTGGAACTGCATCAGGAAGTTATTCATCACTGCGCCCTCCATCCACGCGCAGCGACTGCAGGCACGTATCGGCGTCATTTCTGCATCGCCTCCAGCACCTTGCGCGTCTGATAGGCGATAGACTCCAGCGTGGCGCGAATGATGTGGTTGGCGTTAATGCCGCGCGTCACGCCGCGCGCATAGAGATCTTAGTAGGGCGCGCCCAGACCGGTAAAGGCCGGAACCATATAGGCGCCACTGGTATCCTTCACTTTAAGAGCGAAATATTCAGAGAGTCAGTGGAGTCGCTGATCAGCTTCATCTCGTCACGCAGTCATTGTGAATAGAGGCGCTGCCGATAAACACGGCGCCTTCCAGCGCATAGTTCACTTCGCCGCGCGGGCCACAAGCGATGGTGGTCAGCAGGCCGTGCAACGAGGTTACCGCTTCGGTGCCGGTGTTCATCAGCATAAAGCAGCTGATGCCGTAGATGTTTTTCGCCATGCACGGCCGAGCGCAGAGCTGGCCGTAGAGCGCCGCCTGCTGTCGCCTGCGATACCAGCGATACCAGCGATAGGGATAGGGATAGGCGTGCCGCCTTTACCGCCGATGTTGATCTGGCGGTAAATCTCAGAGGAGCCTTTTACTTCCGGCAGCATTTCACGCGGAATGTCGAGGATCTCCAGCATACGCTGATCCCATTCCAGCTTGTGAATGTTGTACATCATGGTACGCGAGGCATTGGTATGGTCGGTAATATGCAAGCGGCCCTAGGTCATTTTCCACACCAGCCGGGTATCCACGGTGACGAACAGTAGCTCACCGCGCTTCACGCGCCCCTTCCACATGGTCGAGGATCCACTTCACCTTGGTGCCGGAGAAGTAGGGGTTGATCGCTAGGCCGGTGGTGTGCTGGATATAACTCTTCCAGATCCTCTTTTTTTAGCTTGTTGCAGTAGTCCGCAGTGCGCGGATCCTGCCAGACGATAGTGTTATAGATCGGCTTGCCGCTCTCTCTGTCCCAGACAATGGAGGTTTCACTCTGGTTGGTGATGCCGATCGCGGCAATCTCGTCAGAGCGGATGTCGGCGTGCGCCAGCACTTCGACCAGCATCGAACTTTTCGATGCCCAGATAGTGCCCTACCTAGCCCGCTTTCGGGTAGACTTGGGCAAATTTGCGCTGCGATACTGAAACGATGTTGGCATCATGATCCAGCACGACGGCGCGCGAGCTAGTAGTGCCTTGGTCAAGCGCAACAATATATTTTTTATTAGTGGTAGTTGTCATAATGCATTCCCGATGAAAAGGTGAAACTTACGCTTTACGCTGCTCAGCGCGTGCGACCGTTTTTTCTGTTTTGCTGCTGGCCATTACGGCGCCCGGCAGGTGGTAGCCAATCAGTACACGGTAGCCAAAGGCGCCCAGACAGGCTCCCACTAACGGGCCAAAAATCGGTACCAAGAAGTAAGAGATATCTTTACCACCCGTGAAGGCAACGTTACCCCAACCGGCAAAGAGCGAATAGCTTGGGTCCGAAATCACGCGCTGGATTCAGTGCGAAGCCGGTTAGTGGACCCATCGCGCTGCCAATTACTGCCACCAGCAGGCCGATCAGCAGCAGCGCTAGCAGACCGCGCGGAACGCCGTTGCCATCGTCGGTCAGCACCATGATCACCATTGCGCCAGAATGTACAAGCACCACCTTGCGCCCTCTAAAGTTGTCGAACAGGCAGAGCGCCACCGTGACGGCAGGGTTAAAGTGAGCGCCGGAAACGCTGGCGGTAAGGTAGACAGTCATTAGAGACGGCAAGTCCCCAGATAATGCAGATTTCCTATTGTCCGAAGGCGGCGCCAGCGACTTTCAGCGCGGCCACGCAGCCGGCGTCAAAGAAGATAATCAAGCCCGGTGCCGATGAGTTCGGCGATGCACTGGCCTTTCAGCGTGTTCGTTGTCTGACTCATAATGGTATTCCTGAAGCGAGGTTAAATTTTATCAATTTTTGTTCTCATTCGATGAGCCACCCAGCTCTCTGTGTAGGGCTAGTGTAAATTTATCGTTAACGAGCATAAACGAGAAATAGCGAAATCTGTGTGCTGACATCAAAAAGATGCGCGTTTTCGCGCTTTTTTGCTTTCATGAAACATCGCGCGCTTCGCTTCGCCGCCTCGTTTTTCGCATCGCCCGCGCCGCTGGACTTGCGCTATCAGGCTACATAAAATCGGAAACATTGTTGCTGGCTTGGCTGATACGGGGCGTCAAGCGCTAAGGCTAGCATTATCAATGCCCTACGAGAATTTAGGAGAGGTCATGTCATTTGAAGTATTCGAGAAACTGGAAGCGAAAGTACATCAGGCGATTGATACCATCACCCTGCTGCAGATGGAAATCGAAGAGCTGAAAGAACAGAACAACCAGCTGAAAAACGACGCGCAGCAGGCGGCGGGAAACCATGAGTCACTGGCGCGTGAAAATCAGCAGTTAAAGGAAGAGCAGCATTTGTGGCAGGATCGCCTGCGCGTACTGCTGGGAAAAATGGAAGAGGTGTAACAGCCTCAACCGAATGATAAACGGGAGCGGCGTGCTCCTATTTTCGTTTCTGGGGTGACTCGATATCGAGCAGACCTTCAGAAAGAATAATGTCAGTGTTATCGGCTTAGAGATGGTCGCTAGAGGAGAAGGTGACGCCGTTGAAGTTAACGTGCACGTCGCTCTCGCCAATGCCTTCGCACGCCGCGCCAGCTGGGATACCGGCAATTACCCAGATGCCGATTTCCAGCTCCTCCAGCTCCTCTATCTGACGCACGGATCAGTACACCACCAGCCCTTCCCATTCGTTATCCACCGCCATGCGAGCCAGCTGCGCGTCGACCAGCGCACGCCGCACCGACCCGCAGCTGTCGCTGTCAATCACCAGCACGCGACCCCGACCGTTCTCTTCCAGCAAATCGTAAAGCAGGCCGTTGTCTTCAAAACATTTCACTGTGGTTATCTGGCCGCCAAATGAGGCGCGGCCGCCTAAGTTGGAAAAAAGCGGTTCAACAACGTTCAATTCTTCATGTTAGATGTCTCAGAGTTCGGAAGTATCGTATTTTATGGTGGGTCCGTCTGTTTGCTCTATAGGAGCGGTAAGTATACCGCCAGAAACGGATTGTTGGCAAAATCATCAGCGGAAAAAAGGGGCTGCATCAGCAGCATGCAGATAAAAAAAGCCCGGCGCAGTTCCCAGGCTTTGCGCAAGCGCATAGAAAAATGGAATTACAGAATAAAGCGGCTTAGATCTTCGTCCGCCACCAGTTCATCTAGATGCTTGCTGACATACTCCGCGTCGATAGTGACGGAGTCGCCGTGACGATCGCTGGCGTCATAGGAGATATCTTCCATCAGACGCTCCAGCACGGTGTGCAGACGACGCGCGCCTATATTCTCGGTGGTTTCATTCACCTGCCACGCTGCTTCGGCGATACGGCGGATGCCCTCGTCGGTGAACTCGACGTTAACGCCTTCGGTGCCCATCAGCGCCTTGTACTGTACGGTCACCGACGCGTTCGGCTCGGTGAGAATGCGTTCGAAGTCGTTTACGGTCAGCGCCTGCAGCTCGACGCGGATCGGCAGACGGCCCTGCAGTTCCGGGATCAGATCCGACGGGCTGGCGACCTGAAACGCGCCTGAAGCGATAAACAGGATGTGATCGGTTTTCACCATGCCGTGTTTAGTCGAGACGGTGCAGCCTTCCACCAGCGGCAGCAGATCGCGCTGTACGCCTTCGCGTGAGACGTCTGCGCCGGACGAGTGGGCGCGCTTGCAAATTTTATCGATCTCGTCGATAAATACGATGCCGTGCTGCTCTACCGCCTCGATCGCATCCTGCTTTAGCTCTTCCGGATTCACCAGCTTGGCCGCTTCTTCTTCGATCAGCAGCTTCATAGCCTCTTTGATCTTCAGCTTGCGCGGCTTCTGCTTCTGACTGCCTAGGTTCTGGAAAATCGACTGAAGCTGGTTGGTCATCTCTTCCATGCCCGGAGGCGCCATGATTTCGACGCCAGCCGGCACGGCGGCGAGGTCGATTTCGATCTCTTTATCGTCCAGCTGGTCTTCGCGCAGCTTTTTACGGAACGACTGGCGTGCGGCGGAAGGTTCACTACTCTGCTCCGGCTGGCCCCAGTTGTCCTTGGCCGGCGGGATCAGCACGTCGAGGATGCGCTCTTCCGCCATCTCTTCAGCGCGGTATTTGTTCTTTTCAATCGCTTGGCTGCGCACCATCTTCACGGCGGCGTCGGTCAGGTCGCGAATAATGGAGTCCACCTCTTTACCAACGTAGCCTACTTCGGTGAATTTGGTCGCTTCCACCTTAATAAAAGGTGCGCTGGCGAGCTTCGCCAGACGACGGGCGATTTCGGTTTTACCGACGCCGGTCGGGCCGATCATCAGAATGTTTTTCGGCGTCACCTCGTGGCGCAGCTCATCATCGAGCTGCATACGACGCCAGCGGTTACGCAGCGCGATGGCAACTGCGCGTTTTGCGCCGTCTTGGCCGATGATAAAGCGATTCAGTTCGCTAACGATTTCGCGGGGAGTCATCTCAGACATGTTTGATCCTTACGCCCTAGACGGCAGTTCTTCAAAGTTAACATTGTGGTTAGTGTAGATGCAGATGTCGCCCGCGATATTCAACGATTTAGCGACGATGTCATGCGCGCCCAGCTCGGTGTTTTCCAGCAGCGCACTCGCCGCCGCCTGAGCAAAGGGGCCACCAGAACCAATAGCGATCAGATCGTTTTCCGGCTGGATTACGTCGCCGTTGCCGCTGATGATCAGCGAGGCGTTTTCGTCCGCGACCGCCAGCAGCGCTTCAAGACGGCGTAGCATACGGTCGGTGCGCCAGTCTTTCGCCAGCTCGACGGCGGCTTTCACTAGGTGGCCTTGATACATTTCCAGCTTACGTTCGAAGAGTTCAAAGAGCGTGAAGGCATCTGCAGTGCCGCCAGCGAAACCGGCAATTACCTTATCGTTGTAAAGACGACGCACTTTTTTTACGTTGCCTTTCATCACGGTATTGCCGAGAGTTGCTTGGCCATCACCACCGATAACGACTCGTCCGTTGCGTCGTACGCTTACTATTGTTGTCACGGGCAGACCCCTTGTTGCAGTAGAAAAAAAGCGCAGCGCGGCAAAGGCGCTGCGCATTATGCAACCAGATATGGGCGGGTTTGTCGTGTTTCAACCCCCCACGGCGAGCGGAATACAGTTTGAATGACCGTTGCCGCGCAGCCGCTTCAGGGTGCTGTCGGCGCTGCTGCGATCCTTATAGGGACCGATCACGACGTGGTTCCAGCCGCCGCCGGTGGTGATGTGGCTTTCGAATCCTTCAAACGCCAGACCGGCGCGCACGGATTCTGCCTGGTCAGTGCCTTTGAACAAGCCGCACTGTACCATCCAGCGCTGGGAAGAGGCCGGTTTCTTCGCCGTCTCCTGCGCAGGTTCGCGCGTGACGGGCGCAAGCTGGCTCTGCTGCGTCGGCTCAAGCGCCGAGGCGCTTTGCTGTGTCTGCTGGCGCGACTGCATCTGTAGCTGCTGCTGACGCCGCGCCGGGGTCTGTTCGTTCCACGGCACTTCATTCAGCTGCGTCGGCGACTGACGCATATCCGCCTGCATCTGCTCCAGCAGCTGACGTTGTTCGTCGGTGAGCTGCGTGTGCGACTGGACCTCACCGCCTGCCGAAGGTTCGGTCGGTGTCGGCACCGTCACCTGACGGTTTTCTAGCTCTTTGATGTACTTCCAGCGCTCTTCAGGCTTCGGCGGCAAACCGTTGCCGTTGGCCTTATGATCCAGAATCACCAGCACATCTTCTTTTTTATGATGCGCAAGGAACCATAAACCACCGGCAAAGGTCACCAGCACTGCAACGGCCAGTCCGATCATAAGTTTGGAGACGCCTGAACCGCCTTTGCTTTTCTCTCCACGGCTAGTGCTGCTTTTTTTGCGACGCGTCCCTGTTGAACACCCGCGGCTTACGTAATCTCTCTGTGCCACTATCGTTCTGATACCCTTCAAAAAAATCGTGCCAACGGAGCGAAAACGCTTGGAAAGACCGCCCGGCAAGGAGTCCGCCATGTTACTTAAGGGTTGGAACTTTGACCAGCAGTGTTCGCCTTAAGAATCTACTGAAAATAACGGAGAAGAGTGGCTATTTCTCACGCTTTTTCTCTGGCGCCGTGCTGCCGCGCACGGTGAGTTCGGCGTCCAGCAGTCGCGAACCGTTGTTGACGCGCTTGCCCTGCAGCTCATCAAGCAGCAGCAGCATCGCTTCGCGCCCAATCTGATAGCGCGGCTGCGTCACGGTGGTGAGCAGTGGCTCGCAATAGCGCGAGAGTTCGATGTCGTCGAAACCGACAATCGACAGATCCTGCGGCACGCGCAGGCCGAGACGCTTAGCCTGATTCATCGCGCCGAGCGCCAGCATATCGCTGTGACAGAACAAGGCGCGCGGCGGCTGCGGCAGCACCATTAGCTGTTTAAGCGCCTGCGCGCCCGCTTCAAAGCTGAAGGCGCCGCGCACGATATATGTGGGATCGACGGTGAGGTTGCTACGGTGCATCGCCTGAATATAGCCTTGGGTGCGGTACTGGCACAGCGGCATCTCTTCCGGCCCGGCGATGCAGGCGATCTGACGATGGCCGAGCTGCAGTAGATGATTCACCGCCTCAAAGGCGGCGGTGAGGTTATCAATATGCACGGTAGGTAGCGACATCTCCGGTGCGAACTCATTCGCCATCACCATCGGCGGCAGATTGCGCTGCTCGTCATCCAGCGAATCGAAGGGGATCTGCGAGCCGAGCAGCACCATGCCGTCGATCTGACGCGTCAGCAGCAGATCTAGAAAGGTCTTCTCCTGCTGATTCTGATGGGCGCAGTCGCCAATCAGCACCAGATAGCCCTTTTGCGCCGCCGTGACCTCGACGCCGCGAATGATTTCGCTAAAAAAGGGATCGCAGATGTCGGGCACAATCACCAGAAGGGTTTGCGTCTCGCCGCGCCGCGCGTTGCGCGTCAGGCCGTGCGGAGCATAGCCAACGGCAACCACTGCCTGTTCAACTTTCTGCCGCGTCGCTGCCGAGACCTTTTCAGGATTCATCAGCGCGCGCGAAACGGTTGCGGTTGAGACGCCAGCCTTTTCAGCCACATCTTTCATGGTGGCAGCGTGCGCTTGGTGATTCTGCTCCAACACTCTACTCCTGATGCATTCCAAGGATAGTTGTGGCGGAAAAAGCCACGCTGCGCACATTGTTAACGATTGTGCGGCTGAATTGTTACTTAATTTGCATAAAAATTGTGACTTGTGCGACTTTTTTCGATCTGGCTCGCAGGCTCAGCTCTCGGTGGGGTCGATATCGAGCGTCCATTTGACTTTGCGCGCGGCGGGCAGCGAGGCAATCAGCGGCAGCGAGCCGTCGAGCAGCTGCTGCAGACGTTTGCGCGAGGCGTCCTGCACTAGCAGCTGCCAGCGCCAGCGCCCGCCGCGTTTCGGCTGCAGCGCCGGAACCGGCCCCATCAGCCACATGGCGCTGTCTTTCAGCGGGCTGGCGTCCAGCAGATTGCGCAGCTGCTGTAAAAATTCGGCCGCCTGCTGGTTATCGTGATCTTCGGCGCGGAACAGCGCGTGGCTGGTCCAGGGCGGCAGCCTCACCGACTGGCGCTCCAGCAGCGCCTGCTGGGCAAAGGCGAAATACCCCTGATGCAGCAGCGTCTGCAGCAGCGGATGTTCAGGATGGTGAGTCTGCAACAGCACTTCCCCCTGCTTGCCGGCGCTGCCGGCGACCTGGGTATAAAGCTGCGCGAAGCGCTCGGCGGCGCGGAAGTCGGCGGAGAAGAGCGCGCCGTCCACGTCCAGTAGCGACACCAGTGTCACGTCCGGGAAGTGATGGCCTTTCGCCAGCATCTGCGTGCCCACCAGAATGCGCGCGCCGCCGCGATGCACATCGGCCAGATGCTGCTCCAGCGCACCTTTGCGGCTGGTGGTGTCGCGGTCGATGCGCGACACCGGCACGCAGGGGAACAGCATGCCGAGCTGCTGCTCCAGCTGCTCGGTGCCGACGCCGACCGGCAGCAGATGCGTCGAGCCGCACTGCGGGCACTGATTGGGCAGCGGGCACTGGCTGTCGCAGTAGTGGCAGCGCAGCTGACGCTGTTGCTGATGCAGGGTATAGTAGCGCTCGCAGCGCTGACATTCGGCAATCCAGCCGCAGTCGTGGCAGAGTAGCGCCGGCGAATAGCCGCGGCGGTTAAGGAACAGCAGCACCTGATTATCCGCCTCAAGATGCTGGCGCATTTTGCCGATCAGCGCGGGCGCGAGCCCGCCGATCAGCCGCTGCCTTTCGAGAGCCACCAGCTGCTGCAGGGCCGGCTTCGCGTTGCCGGCGCGCTTCGTCAGGTCCAGCTGGCGATATTTGCCGCTGCGCACGTTGTGCAGCGTCTCCAGTGCCGGCGTCGCCGAACCCATCACGATGGGGATATCCTCTTCGCGTGCGCGGAACACAGCCAGATCGCGCGCCTGATAGCGCCAGCCTTCCTGCTGTTTATAGGAGCTGTCGTGCTCTTCATCGATAATAATCACGCCCGGACGCGCTAGCGGCGTAAACAGCGCCGAGCGCGTGCCGATGATAATGGCGTTTTCCCCTTGGTGCGCGCGCAGCCAGACAGCGAGCCGTTCGCTGTCGTTGAGAGCGGAGTGCAGCACGTCGACGGGCGCGTCGAAGCGTTCGCGGAAGCGGGCGATAGTCTGCGGCGTCAGGCCGATTTCCGGCACCAGCACCAGCGCCTGCTTGCCGCGCGCCAGCACGTTCTCTAGCACGCTGAGATAGATCTCGGTTTTGCCAGAGCCGGTGGTACCGGCCAGCAGCCAAGCGGCATAGCGCTCATCCTCGCTGCGGATGGCGCCAGCAGCCATTGCTTGGTCGGTGTTGAGGCGCAAGCGCTCGCCCTTCATCGCATAGCGTTCGCGCCAGTCCAGCCGCTGCGGCTGATGTTCGCGCAGGTCGCACAAGCCTTTCGCGCGCAGCGCCTGAAACGCCGTTTCGGTGAGATCCTGCTCGGCGACCTGATGGCGATAGAGTGGCTGATTGCGCAGCGCCGCTAGCGCCTGCTGCTGTTTCGGCGCGCGCTTCAGGCTTTCCGGCGCGGTCGCTTGGCCCTGTTCGGTAATAACCCATTGCCACAGCGGCGCCTCTTGCGCGGGTTTGCCCTGACGCAGCAGCACCGGCAGCGCATGGCTTAATACTTCGCCGAAGGGAGAGTGATAGTAGCCTGCCGCCCAGTTAAGCAGACGCCAGAGCGAGGGCGGATAGAGCGATTTGCCGTCCAGTACCTCGGCGACGCGCTTAAGCTGCGCTTCCGGTAGATCGCTCCGTTTGCGGAAACCCACTACGACGCCGACCATTTTCCGGTTGCCGAACGGCACGCTGACGCGCCCGCCCAGCACCGGCTGCGCGCCGTGCGGTGGCAGATAATCAAACGGACGAGGGAGTGGAACGGGCAGGGCAACCTGAATGACGGGCATGGCGATCTCTTTCCGGTTTAACAATTCGTAGCGGGATGCTTAGTATATCAGCTGGCCGCGCCAGCTGATATCTTGCAGACTTGCAGAAGATTTGCTAAAAGCAGTTATTTTCTGTATAGAATGTCGCCTTTCTTAAGAAAGTGCCTCGCCAGAGCCTAAACATTAATGTTCAATCGCGTGTGGTGTGGTGCAGATTTTCGCTTGGCACGCAGAGCGACACCGCCTTTTATGAGGTTTCCCATGAAACAAGGTATTCACCCGAAATACGAAGCCGTGGCCATCACTTGCACCTGCGGTAACGTGATCCACACTCGATCTACTATGTCTCACGACTTGAACTTGGATATCTGTGATAAATGCCACCCGTTCTACACCGGTAAGCAGCGTGAAGTTGCGACTGGTGGCCGTGTTGACCGCTTCAACAAGCGTTTCAGCGTGCCAGCCGCGAAAAAATAAGATTAAAAAGGCATTCGAACCTGTCAGATTTGACGGCAAGAAAAAACAGCTAAGGCTGGGTTTTTATGTCTGATGGATCAGTATTCCCAAGTATCGGGATCGATGCCCATCTCGCGCATGATTTTCTTCGCTTCTTCCGGTATTTCGTCGCTGCGCTCTTTACGCAGGTCGACGTCGTCCGGCAGCGGCTGTCCGGTAAAGGCATGTAAAAAGGCTTCGCACAGCAGTTCGCTGTTTGTGGCGTGACGCAGGTTGTTCACCTGACGACGGGTACGCTCATCCGTTAAAATCTTTAGCACGCTCAACGGGATAGAAACTGTGATTTTCTTTACCTGTTTACTCTTCTTACCGTGCTCAGCGTAGGGGCTGATATATTCGCCGTTCCATTCAGCCATGGGTTACCTTAATCAATAAAAGTTAAAAGTGATGAAATCCGTGGATTATGCCCGATTTTACCGTGCCTGTTCTCTTGAACAGCGGGGTTTATTTATCTTGGCCGCCGGTGCGGACGAAAAATGCAGACAATGAGGGATAATTTTAGCGGGTTATGGCATTCCGCTCAATCTATACGCAAAGACATTTAGATGTCCAGATGTATTGACGTCCAATTGTGGAATGTTATCCTGTTTCATTACTACTCTCATCAGGAACACAGAGCACTATGACGCGTAAACAGGCAACCATCGCAGTCCGCAGCGGTTTGAATGATGACGAGCAATATGGCTGCGTTGTTCCACCTATCCACCTCTCCAGCACCTATAACTTTCTCGATTTCAATGAGCCGCGCGCCCATGATTATTCGCGTCGCGGCAACCCGACGCGCGATGTGGTGCAGCGTGCGCTGGCGGAGCTAGAAGGCGGTGCGGGCGCGGTGCTGACCAATACCGGCATGTCCGCGATCCATCTGGTGACCACGGTGTTTCTGAAGCCAGGCGATTTGCTAGTCGCACCGTACGACTGCTACGGTGGCAGCTATCGCCTGTTCGACAGCTTGGTGAAGCGCGGCGCGTATCGCGTGAAGTTTGTCGATCAGAGCGACTGCGCGGCGCTGGATGCGGCGCTGTCGGAAAAACCGAAGCTGATGCTAGTGGAAAGCCCGAGCAATCCGCTGCTGCGCGTTGTGGATATCGCCGCCATCTGCGAGGCGGCGCGCCGCACGGGCGCGGTCAGCGTGGTCGACAATACCTTCCTGAGTCCGGTGCTGCAAAACCCGCTGGCGCTGGGCGCTGATCTGGTGATCCACTCCTGCACCAAATACCTTAACGGCCACTCCGACGTTGTGGCGGGCGCGGTGATCGCCAAAGATCCGGCGTTAGTGGCCAAGCTGGCTTGGTGGGCGAATAATATCGGCGTTACCGGCGCGGCCTTCGACAGCTATCTGTTGCTGCGCGGTCTACGCACCCTTGCGCCGCGTATAGCGGCGGCGCAGCGCAACGCGCTGGCGATTGTGAGCTATCTGCAGCAGCAGCCGTTGGTGAAAAAGTTGTATCATCCTTCACTGCCGGAAAACGCCGGGCACGAATATGCGGCGCGTCAACAGCGCGGCTTCGGCGCGATGCTGAGTTTCGAGCTAGACGGCGACGAAGCGCTGCTGCGCCGTTTTCTCAAGGCGCTGCGGCTGTTTACGCTGGCGGAGTCGCTGGGCGGCGTAGAGAGCTTGATTTCCCACACCACGACCATGACGCACGCCGGCATGTCGGCGGAAGCGCGCGCGGCAGCGGGCATTTCGGAAACCTTGCTCCGCGTCTCTGTGGGCATTGAGGATCATGAAGATTTAATCGCCGATCTGGATAATGCGTTCCGGACGGCGTCTGAGGGTTAAAAATGACGATTTCAGCCGGTGCGACAACACCGAATATCAAGCAGCTGCATAAATTTGGAGGCAGCAGCTTGGCCGATGCGCGCTGTTACCAGCGCGTTGCCAGCATCATGGCGGATTACAGTCAGCCGGGCGATTTGATGGTGGTGTCGGTGGCAGGCTCGACAACCAACCAGCCGATCACTCTGGCTGAAGCTCGGCCAGAGTGATCGGCTGGCCGCGCATCAGGTGTAATAGGCTTTACGCCGTTGCCACAACGAATTGATCGCTGTGGCTGCTGCCTGCTGAGTATGCCGAAGCGCTAAACGCCAGCTTTATCCGTGATCTGGAAAAACTCGCCGCGCTGCTGGACGGCCCCATTACCGACGCGGTCTACGCCGAAGTGGTCGGCTACGGCGAAGTGTGGTCGACACACGGGATTTTTACGTGTAGAGCGTGCCGTCGAGCCGCAGCGCAGATGAAGGCAAATCTTGGCCGCTGCTGCAAACGCTGCTGGCGCAGAGTCCGTATCAGCGCATCGTGGTGACCAACTTTATCAGCTGCAACGACGCAGGCGAAACTGTGCTGCTGAGCCGTACGGCTCAGACTATTCCGCCACGCAGATCGGCGCGCTGGCGGGTTTTAATCGCGCCACCATCTGGAGCGACGTCGCCGGAGTTTACAGCGCCGCGATCCGCGTAAAGTCTCCGCGCCTGTCTGCTGCCGCTGCTGCATACCCGTACGCTGCAGCCGGTCTCCGGCAGCGATATCGATCTTCAGCGGCGCTGTAGCTACCAGCCGGAGCAGGGCTCGACGCGCATCGAACGCGTTCTCGCCTCTGGCATCGGCGCGCGCATCGTCACCAGCCATGACGACGTCTGTTTGATTGACGTTCAGGTGCCGGATGAGCACGACTTCGCGGCGCTTCATAAAGAGGTGGAGCTGCATCTTAAGCGCGCGCCGCTGCTGCAGCTCTGCTATACCACGGAAGTGGTTAATAGCGTTTTCCAGCTGCTGCAGAAAGCGCATTAGCCTGATGCTGTTCGGCAAAGGCGCGCTGGCTAGAGCTTCGCGCGCGAGCAGGAAACGCTCTCAGCGCGCACCGGCTTTGAATATGTGCTAGCGGGTGTGGCGGGCAGCCAGCGCAGCCTGCTGAGCTATGAGACTCTCGACGCCAGCCGCGTGCTCGCCTTTTTTGACGATGAAACGGAAGCGCGCGACGAAGATTCGCTGTTTCTGTGGATGCGCGCGCATCCGTTCGACGATCTGGTGGTGCTCGACGTCACCGCCAGCACAGCAGTATCTCGACTTCGCCAGCCACGGTTTCCACGTTATCAGCGCGAACAAAGTCGCAGGCGCCTCCGACAGCCAGACTTGGCGCCAAATTCGCGACCCTTCGCCAAAACCGGCTTTCACTGGCTTTATAACGCCACGGTCGGTGTGGGCCTGCCGATTAACCACACGGTGCACGATCTGCGCGATAACGGCGACGCGGCCGATCAGCGGCATCTTCTTCGGCACGCTGTCGTGGATGTTCCTGCAGTTCGACGGCACGGTGCTTTTTACCGAGCTGGTGAGCTAGGCGTGGCAGCAGGGCCTGACCGAGCCGGATCTGCACGTCGACCTGTCCGGTCAGAATGTAAAGAGCAAGCTGGTGATCCTCGCGCGCGAGTCGGGCTACAACATCGAGCCAGATCAGATTCGCGTCGAGTCGCTGGTGGCAGCGGGCTGCGAGGCGGGATCGATCGACGATTTCTTTGAGCATGGCGAGGCGCTCGACGAGCAGATGCTGCAGCCGTTTTGAGGCAACGCAGAAGATGGGTCTGGTGCTGCGCTACGTGGTGCGTTTCGACGCCAGCGGCAAAGCGCGCGTCGGCGTTGAGGCGGTACGCCTGGAGCATCCACTGGCGTTGCTGCTGCCGTGCGATAATGTGTTTATCGAAAGCCGCTGGTATCGCGACAATCCGCTGGTGATCTGCGGTACGGGCGCAGGGCACGACGTCACGGTGGGGGCGATTCAGTCCGATTTGCTCAATTGTTGTAAATTTCCGGCTCCTGTTTCCCCGGCAGGCGCTTATTGCATCCGCGTGAAATTCCCTCAACCTGTCTGAATTTTTGTCACACCTCTTTATTACTTTTCTGTTGACGCCTCTGCTAGATTGGTTCATTTTGTGCATCTAGACGTCTAAACTTATAGATGTTTGCAGACAAAAAATTAACCCGACGTTTTTGATGAGGTAAGCAGGATGGGTTTCTTTCACGCTAACCAGCGCGAAGCGCTGAATCAGAGCCTAGTAGAGCTGAACGGGCGCATTAACGTCTCATTCGAATTTTTTCCGCCCGGCACCAGCGAAATGGAAGAGACCCTGCGGCACTCTATCGATCGGCTCAGCAGCCTGAAGCCGAAATTCGTCTCCGTCACCTACGGCGCGAACTCCGGCGACCGCAACCGCACCTACAGCATTATTAAAGGCATTAAGGATCGCACCGGTCTGGAAGCCGCGCCGCATCTGACCTGCATCGACGCCTCGCGCGAGGAGCTGCGCGCCATCGCGCAGGATTACTGGAACAACGGCATTCGTCATATCGTGGCACTGCGCGGCGATCTGCCGGCCAACAGCGGCAAACCAGAAATATATGCCTTCGATCTGGTTTCCCTGCTGAAAGAGGTCGGCGATTTCGACGTCTCCGTCGCAGCCTACCCGGAAGTGCATCCCGAAGCGAAAAGCGCGCAGGCGGATCTGATTAACCTGAAGCGCAAAATCGACGCGGGTGCCAGCCGCGCTATCACCCAGTTCTTCTTCGATGTCGAAAGCTACCTGCGCTTTCGCGACCGCTGTGTCACCATCGGCATCGATGTCGAGATCGTGCCGGGTATCTTGCCGGTGTCAAATTTTAAACAGCTGACGCGCTTCGCCACCATGACCAACGTGCGCGTGCCGGGCTGGATGAACGCGATGTTCGCCGGGCTTGACGACGATGCGGAGACGCGCAAAATGGTCGGTGCCAATATCGCCATGGATATGGTGAAAATTCTGTCGCGCGAAGGGGTAAAGGACTTCCACTTCTATACCCTAAACCGTGCGGAAATGAGCTACGCCATCTGCCATACGCTGGGCGTGCGCCCGGTTATCGCGGCCTGAACCTGTTTGCCGGACCCGGTTTTCGCTAGAACACCACCGCTTGGCCATCCTTACGGCTTTCCGTCGCTGGGATATAAAACCCCTGAGGGTCGCAATCGCCTGCGCGCCGCCGAAGTTGTAGCCCTTGTAGCGGACGCGTCACCTGATGACGCAGCAGCCGCAGCGCTGCCAGCGTGTTGCGATCGAGCGAGGCTTCAAACACCACCTGTCGGCCCTGCTCGACGCGCCAGCGCGGCGCGTCGATCGCCACCTGCGGATTCTATTTGTGCAGCATGATGCGTAGCGCCAGTTGCAGATGGCCCTCTGGCCTGCATCGGGTCGTCCATCACGCCGAACGCCATCAGCGACGCGCTCTGCGCGTCGAGCGCGAACATGGGGATAATGGTGTGGAACCTACTACTACGTTGGAATGCGTCGGGTCGAGCGAAAAGCCCGCGCCGCGATTCTGCGGGCTGATGCCGGCCTCGGACACGAAGACGCCAGAGCCAAAGCCCATAAAGTTCGACTGAATAAAAGAGACCATCATGTCGCTGGCGTTGGTCGTGCTGAGGTAGACAGTGCTGCTCTGCTGCTGCGCGCCGAAGGTGAAGTCGCCGGCGCGTTCAGGATCGATCAGCACCACGCGCTGGCGTAAATAATTGTCGCTCAGCAGCCGCTGCGACGGAAACTCCAGATGATCCTCATCGCTGACATAACGCTCAAGATCCACCAGCGCCAGCTTCATCGCCTCGATAGAGAGGCGCAGCCAGGGCACGGAATCAGGCGAATAGCGGCCGATGTCGAGCCGTTCCAGAACGCCCCGCTCAATCAGCGTGGTGATCCCCTGATCATTGGGCGACAGCTCCCAAACTGATCCGCCGGCAAACGGCTGCGACAGTATGCTGACCCAGTCGGCGCGGTGGCTGTTGAGATCGGCCAACTTCAGCGCGGAGTTGTTCTAGCGCGAAGGCCGCGATTTTCTCTGCCAGATCACCGCGATAAAAACTCTCGCTATTGCTTTCGGCACTCGGCCTGCGCCGGGTTGCGGAACAGCTCGCCGCCGCGCGGCGAGCTGCCGTCAGGCTGCTACACAGACCGGTCTGCACCGCCAGCGGCTGCGAGGTGGCGACGGCGGTTGCAGCCCATCATCGGCACGCAATGCGACACGTAGCTGGCGTGAAAATCGAAACGTGAATGCATTTCTGTTTCCTTAACAGGGTGCAGCTGCGCTATTAGGAGGCGTCGCTGTGGTGCAGAGTTCATTCTATCGTCATCTGACTAGGGTATGAAATGTGAAAAAATCGCAGGCTTTGCATTCTGACGCGCTTTTTGTCTGCTTTTTAGACAGAAAGGTTTATAGTAGTAGTGTAAACGGTGTACATTTTTTGCGCTTTTTAAGCGAAGCGCGGCGCGTTTGCCTTTTTTGATCAAAGGCTTGATCTGCTTATAGCAAAAAGAAGAGTTTCAACTAAAAAAATAATCAATATTCACGCAGCAAATCGTCAGGCCTCTATCCATACTTAAGGATCCTGACGAGATGACGCATTGTTCTGACGCTTTTTCAGGGGCTGCATGTCAGGCTGTGTCCCGTAAGTGCTTCACGAACAAAAATGATAAACCCTTGCGGGATACAGTCTGCAACAATCGGTGTGTGAACCATTTGGTTTTTACCTCTACTTTCACGTGATTTATAGTGATTTTTAAGGAGTTCCCTATGGAAGTAAAAGATCCTGTTTTTGAATTGCTCAGCAGCCTTGAGCAGATTGTACTGACACGTGATGCAACACCTGCCACAACTGAAATTCAGCTTAAGCCCGCTATGTCAGAGCCGCAACGCCTGCGTGAGTTAACCGGTATGAAAGTAGATGAATTTGCCAAAGTGATGGGCGTCAGCGTCTCCTCGGTCAAAAGCTGGGAAGCGCTGCGGACGCGTCCTTCTGCCACGGCGCGAAAGCTAATGAAATTGCTGCATGCCAACCCCTATCTGGGACGGCAGTTACTGGATTAAAAAGAAGAAAAAACAGAACCCGCCAGAGGCGGGTTTTTTTAGTTCAGGCTGTTATATTTCGCTACCTGCCTGTCAAACCAGCTTTGCGGCACGTTGTAGGGCGGGGTACCCAGCTGTACGATGCCCTGTTCGATGCTCGCGCTGGCCTGCCGCCATAGCTGCGCGTCTCCCTGCTTCAGCAGATCGATCTGAATGCGTTTCTCTACCAGATAGATCCGCGCGAAATGGGGATCGAAACGCACGATAGCGCGCGTATTGTCGATAATGTCGGCCAGCTTGATAGTTTGCGCCTCAGGTGAGGCCTCGGCGGTATGGCGAAAATGCGCCAGCTTGCGCGCCGCGCGGTTTTTCGCCAGCGGCTGGGCGCTGTCGGTGAGCATCTCGACCAGCTGCGCCACGCGCGGGCCAAAGTGAGATGCGATGTCCGCCAGCGTCGTATCGGTGTCTTCTACCGTATCGTGCAGCCAGGCCGCCGCCAGCAGCGCGTCGTCTGCGCTGACGCTGCGCACCAGCTCGACCACAGCAGCAGGATGAACGATGTAAGGCTCGTCGGTATATTTTCGCCGTTGACCGGCTTCAGCATGGGCGCGTGTCGCATAGCGTCGCGCCTGCTCTTCCAGAGATTCTAACATGCAAAAGCCCTCCTGGTAAAAAATTGCTTGAAATTATCTAGTGCGCTATTTATATTCGTTGTCATGAACAGTAACCAAAATGACAAAAAAGAGAAGCCAGCGCCACTGTTGGTCAATCAACAGCTCTGTTTCGCGCTCTATTCTGCTAACCTGGCGATGAATAAAGTCTATCGGCAACTGCTGTCGCAGCTCGATCTCACCTATCCGCAATATCTGGTGATGCTGGTGCTGTGGGCGCAGGACGATCTTACCGTGTCTGAGATCGGGGAGCAGCTGTTTCTCGACTCCGCCACGCTGACGCCGCTGCTGAAGCGGCTGGAGAGCGCTGGGCTGATTAACCGCCAGCGTTCGCGTCAGGATGAGCGTCAGGTCGTGGTGACGCTGACGGAGCAGGGCCGTGCGCTGCAAAGCCAAGCGAGCGCCATCCCGGAGACGGTCCAGTGCGCACTAGCCTGCGACGACGACACGCTGTTGGCGCTGAAGAACGAACTCGCTTTACTGCGCGACAATCTGAACCGGTCTCGATGAGGATCTGACGGGCGTTCGCACCCGCTAGAACACCTGCTACACTTACATTGATCGCGTACGATTAAACCGTTTAAAACAGAGAGGAAGTTATGTCTCTAGAGAAAGTTGTTTATACCGCAAAAGCCGAAGCCACCGGCGGCCGTGATGGTCGCGCAACCTCTTCTGACGGTGTGCTGGACGTGAAGCTGGGCGTGCCGAAAGAGATGGGCGGCGCAGGCGGCGAGATCACGAACCCGGAGCAGCTGTTCGCTGCTGGTTACTCTGCCTGTTTCCTCGGCGCCATGAAGTTTGTGGCGAGCCGTGACAAAATTGCGATGCCGAAAGATGCGTGGATCGAAGGCGAAGTCGGCATCGGTCCAATCCCGAACGGTTTCGGCATCGAAGCCAAACTCAATATTCATTTGCCGGAGATGGATGAAGCGGAAGCGCAGAAACTGGTCGCCGCGGCGCATATCGTTTGTCCGTACTCTAACGCCACGCGCAACAACATCGACGTGACGCTGAATATTATTCGCTAAATGTGACGGGCCTTAGCTGGCCTGTTTTTATTTTCCCGCCTCTCTGCGCGTTCACGCCGCACATCTCCACCTCTTTTCTGGCCTGTCTGGTTAATTTATGTTCTACTGTGCCGCTTCGTGAAAGAGCTGTCCGATCCCGTTCAGATTCTTCCTGTTCGTCAAGAAATCGTCATGTCTCTGCGCTAATTAAGTGAACTCTTCTGCGTTGCGATAGTTACAATAGTGTTCAACATCGTGCTCTAGTCCCACCTTTAAGATGAATTATATAAAGACAATTACCCAGTAAAAGCTATCTTTGCTGCTGGCGTTATACATTGGCATTTTGCTCAACCTGCCGATTTTTTAACGTAGCTTTGACGGCTTTTTAACCAAATCGACCGTGACCAACTGGCTGACGGCTGTAACTGAGGTGATGACCATCGTCGTGCTGACCTTTTTCCTGATGCGTCTGCTGTCGCCGGGCGGAAAGCGTTTGTATAACGCGCTCGCGACGCTGCTGGTATTGATTTCCGTCGCCGCCGCCTACTATAATAGCGTTCTTCAACGTAGTGATCGGCTACGGCATTGTCGCGTCGGTGATGACTACCGACGTCGATCTGTCGAAAGAGGTGGTCGGCCTACATTTTGTGCTGTGGAAGATCGCCGTCAGCGCGCTGCCGCTGGTGTGGCTGCCGATCCACTATTTCGACAAGCTGCAAAAGGCGAGCGAAGAGATCATTAATATCGATCTGCCGAGCTATGGCTACTTGGTAGCGCAATCCTTATCTGCCATCGAACTGGCTGTCGCCAGTGGGGCTCTTTGCTTAGACACGTATTGACGAGACGCTGGACAGTCAGGAGCTGCTCGATCCGGCGAAGAATGCGCCGCCGGGCGTCGACGATACCTATGTGGTGTTTGTGATTGGCGAGACTACGCGCTGGGATCATATGAGCATGCTGGGTTATGTTCGCGATACCATGAGAGAAGAATCTGGCGACGTTTCGCGGCGAGTCGTGTGACACCGCCACCAAGCTGTATGTTCGTGCGCGAAGGCGGCACCGAGGAGAGTCTAGGCCGCACGCTGAAAGAGAAAAATATTTTCGCCGTGATGAAAGAGCTAGGCTTCTCGTCCGAGCTATTCGCCATGCAAAACGAAGTATAGTTTTATAATAATGCAGAAGTGAACAATTTCGCGTTCTGCGAGCAGATTGGTTCGGAGCCACACAACGCAGGCAAGTCGGTTGACGATATGCTGCTGGTGCCGAAGCTGAAAGTATCGCTGGATCGTTATCCGCACGGCAAGCACCTGGTGCTGCATATACTAAAGGCTCGCACTATCTCTATTCGCAGCACTATCCCGGCAGTTTCGCGCGCTATCAGCCGGGAGTGTATGGGCGTGGATTAAACCTGCAGTAAGGCGCCGCTGATCAACGCCTACGATAACTCGATTCTATATGTCGATACGATGCTCGACAGCGTGCTAGAGCAGCTGCGCGATAAGAAAGCGATTGTGTTTTACGCCGCCGACCACAGCGAGTCAATCAGCGAGAATATCCATCTACACGGCACACCGCGCAAGCTGGCACCGCCGGAGCAGTTCCGCGTGCCGATGATGGTATGGGCGTCGGATAAGTATCTGGCTGATGCCAACAGCCGCGCGAATTTTGAGCGTTTGCAGGCGCAGCCGCGCGTGGGTAAGGCTCATCGTCAAGTTGAACTGTTGGATACTATTCTCGGTTGTCTGAGGTACACCTCGACAAACGGCGGCATCAAGGCGGCGAATAAATAGTGTCAAGCGCCGTTTTCGACGCACAGTGGCGCGCGGGATATGACTGAGAAGCACCAGAATTTTGGCGAGCAGGATGCTTTCTAGGCGAACGTGATTAAACAGATAAAAAGCAGTTGACGCTGACAATTGGGCGCAGTAGCATGCGCCCTCATCGGTGAGTGGCGCAGCATGGTAGCGCACTTCGTTCGGGACGAAGGGGTCGGAGGTTCAAATCCTCTCTCACCGACCAAATTGAGAAAACCTGCTTGAATAAGCAGGGTTTTTTATTCTGAAGGAAATGGGTGCTATGGGTTTGAGTGCCCACGCGGATGGCATAGACGGATCGCGCAAAGTCGCTTTATGCATCCATGCTCGCTTGGCACGGGTGGATACGCACCCCATCCCTGAGGTGCGCCCGTAAACGGGCTAACGTGCCGCATTGTTCAAAAACGCTCCCGGCGTTTTTGTCCCTGTCGCGCGCCGCTTTGCTCTTCCGTCCATGCCATCCGCGTTTTAGCTGATGAGCTGCCTGTCTGCAAAACTTGGTTAGTTGTCGTACCTTTCGACTTAAGTATTCTCTGAATGGGGTGATTGTCTGGCTGAAATAAGCGTAGCCAAAATTATTCTTCGCATAAGTTTTTATTAGCCATTAACAAGTTTGAACAAAGAATAGCGCCAGCAATTTTTTACAGAAATAGCGTGCTCGGTTATCCCGTTTGTTTTACATAATTTTTATTAAAAACCCGACGAAATCCACCTTTGCCGCCGCGCAGGCGCGTTTAAATCGATTATTCCCCTTTTCGCCGTCTATCACGCGCTGCATCAGGCCAAGACGCTTATTTCGCATCACGTTTTTCTTATAGCCCTTTTTATCGTCATGTTGATTGTTTATGCCTGTATCCTAGCATTTTGCACTGCTTGGACGCGATAACAAACGCTAAATTGTTCATTTATTCAACATTTATCGAGTTGGTGACGATGTTTTTTAGAGGTAAGAATCACTGTCAATTATCGCCGGGCTTATTTGGATTATGGCCTAGCGACGAAAAGCGCTGTGTAATATCCGGCAATTACCCGAGAAGGCTTTTTTTACCGTTGCTTGCTATCCCTCTTTCGTTCAACACTGAAAAGAAGCGGTGGTGAACAAGCAAGCTCTCATAGACGCTGTCTATCAGAGCGCAGGCCAAGAATGCGAAAAACCTGATCCCGCCGACGATGTAGGGCTATAACGAAGCCATTCAGGACTACGCCTATGATCTAGGAAAAGTCAAAGCTCTGCTGAAAGAAGCGGGCTTGCCGGACGGCTTCTCGATCGACCTATGGGCGATGCCGGTTCAGCGTCCTTACAACCCGAACGCGCGCCGTATGGCCAAGATGGTTCAGGCTAACTGGGCGGAGATCGGGGTGAAAGCCAAAATCGTCATCTACGAGTGGGGTGAATACCTGAAGCACGCGAAAGCGGGTAAGCACCAGTCGGTGATGATGGGCTGGACCGGCGACAACGGGGATCCAGACCACTTCTTCACCACGCTGTTTAGCTGCGCGGTGGCAAAAGATGGCTCCAACTACTCTCGCTGGTGCTACAAGCCGTTTGAAGATCTGATCCAGCCGGCGAGCGCGGAAGCGGACCACAATAGACGTATCGAGCTTTGTAGTCGATCCGTTAGGCAAACACCACTTCAAAAACGTCGATATCCAAAAATAATTCCTGCATTAGAGACCGACCCGCTCAGACGACCCGTTTGTTCGGCTAACTTCTTCGAATAAACCCAACATCTTCGCGCAGCAGGAAAGCGGCGAGCCAATCCTTCTCTGCCGTTTGCTCTGGCAAGCGTCGGGCGGAGGTCGCCGCGCCTGTGCAGTGAAAGATGACGGTGAAACGCACTTTGCGTCGCGCCCAAGCGCTTGCCCGAACGCGAGTTGTGAGCAATAGATCCCGCGCCTTGTTGCAGTGGGAAACGACTGAGAATCCGGCTTATGCTGCAGTTCATACTCCGACGTCTGGGACTTGTCATCCTTATCGGCATTACCCTGTTGACCTTCGCGTTTGTGCATATGATTCCCGGCGATACGGTGCTGATCATAGCGGGCGAGCGCGGGATTTCCCCGGAACGTCACGCCCAGCTGATGGCGGCCTTCGGCCTCGACAAGCCGCTATGGCGGCCTTCGGCCTCGACAAGCCGCTGTGGAAACAGTACGTTCACTACATTTACGGCGTGCTGCACGGCGATCTCGGCATCTCGTTCAAGAGCCGCATCCCGGTGTGGGATGAGTTTGTGCCGCGCTTTAAAGCCACGCCGGAGCTGGGCATCTGTGCGATGATTTTCGCTGTCGCCGTCGGTATTCCGGTGGGCGTGATCGCGGCGGTGAAGCGCGGTTACATCTTCGACCACACCGCGGTCGGCATCTCCCTGAATGGCTATTCAATGCCGATTTTCTAGTGGGGCATCATGCTTATTATGCTAGTCTCGGTGCAGCTTAACCTGACGCCGGTTTCCGGCCACATCAGCGATACCGTGTTCCTCGACGACAGCAATCCGCTCACCGGCTTTATGCTGATCGACACCTTCTTATGGGGCGAAGCGGGCGATTTCAAAGACGCGATAATGCATATGATCCTGCCGGCCATCGTACTCGGCACCATTCCACTGGTGGCGGTGATTGTGCGTATGACGTGTTCGGCGATGCTGGAGATGCTGGGCAAAGATTATATCCGCACCGCGCGCGCCAAAGGGCTGACGCGCATGCGCGTTATCTTCGTTCATGCGCGGCGCAACGCTATTCTGCCGGTGGTTACGGTGATCGGCCTGCAGGTCGGCACGCTGCTGGCGGGCGGAAACCATCTTCTCCTAGCCGGGCCTCGGCCGCTGGCTGATTGAAGCGCTGCAGTGTCGCGACTATCCGGTGGTGCAGGGTAGCGTGCTGCTGGTAGCGATCCTGATTATCTTGGTCAACCTGCTGGTTGATCTGCTGTAGGGAGTGGTCAATCCGCGCATACGACACAAGAAATAAGGGGGTGTCATGTCTTTATTTATCGATTTCCTGACGCTGATCCTTACGGGCGAGCGTCGCGATGTAACAGACAGCCTGCTCTCTTATGTCGGCGTTAAAGACGCCTTTTCCGGCAAAGAGTGGGGACGCGTAAAAAAACGGCGGTAATGCGCTGCTGAGTTATGACAATGATGATGCAGGCTTTTAAGTCGGCGCTGGCACGTACAGCTACCTTGGCGAGAACTTGGCGAGTAACAAAAGTATTCAGGCTAATGCAGGTGCTTATGTCCGTCCATATTACATGGACGATTGTGAACTGAAGCTAGGCATAGGACTTTCCTAGATGGATTTTTCTAAAAACCTTAGTTATATCAGCTACGGTCAGGGCGGCTACTTTAGTCTAGTCCGCAAAACTACGCGTCGGTGTCGTTCCCGGTCGAGTTTAGCTGCAAATATGACAACCTTAATGTCAAAATCGGCGGCTCGGTAGGCTATCAGTCCTACAGCTAGGATAAAAGCGCCTACTTTCCGAATAGTACGAACTACTAGGCCTTTATGAACGAAATGGTGACGGACGGCTTCGCTAAGCAGGCTTACTACAGCGGCGGCATAAAAAACGGTATCGGCTATAACCTGCACGCCGTCGCGGACTACAAAGTGAACAAAGAGGTCACCAT
The DNA here is from genome assembly GCA_001485295.1 of Type-B symbiont of Plautia stali. GTDB lineage: Bacteria > Pseudomonadota > Gammaproteobacteria > Enterobacterales > Enterobacteriaceae > Pantoea. The sequence goes on along the minus strand of BBOA01000007.1, from coordinate 74,435 downwards.
CGGCGGCCAGCTTGGCTACGATGCCCTCGGCAACTACAGCGAAAGTACGGCACAGCTCTACTTCCGCTATCTGTTTGGAAATAACTAATGAGTGAGCATCTCGGCGCGGTAAGCCATGGGCATCAGCCTGGATGATTCGATCTGGTCAGCGTGATGATTGAGGGGATGCTCGCCAACGCGGGCAAAGAGGAGGCGGAAGCTTTTATCTACAGCATGGGCGATTCGCTGGCGGCGCGCTATCCTTTGCCTAATGCGCGCACCATGCAGGATGGATCTGGAGCGCGAGAAGAATCTGCTGCGGGCCCACTTCTATTCAGCTTCAGCCGTAGGAGGTGGCGATTCTGCTTAAGCATCACGCGCTTCCCGCGGGCGACAGCGCGCTGGATGCGGAGAGCTAGCGGGTCGCGCTGGCCGCCATGCTAGCGGGACTTTACGGCGGCTGGCTGCGTGCCTAGGGCGGCGGCGCGGCGGTTAGCGTGGCGCTGGAACTTAACGACGGCCAGACCCTACACTATCGGTACTAATGGAGCGACGAAATGATAAAGCCAGCCTAGCTTCGATGGACGATTTTTTTAGTGGTGATGATGGTGAGCGCGCAGGCGTCGGCTGACGGCTAGAGCATCTTCAAGAGCCGTTTTTCTCATCCCGGAAGGACGTTTTGTCGATAACGCCAATAACAACGTCAGCTACACCGAGGGACAGGGCTACGGCATACTGCTGGTGGTGGCGAATGACGATCGCGCCACCTTCGACCAGCTGTGGGGCTGGACGCGCCAGCATCTGCTGAATACGCAAAACGACCTGTTCTACTGGCGTTATACGCTGGACGCGGCCGAACCGTTGGCGGACAAGAACAACGCCTCTGATGGCGACGTGCTGATCGCCTAGGCGCTGCAGCGCGCGGCCGATAAGTGGTCGTCGCAGACCTATCAGCAAGCGTCGGATCGTATTCAGCGCGCGATCGTGAAGCACAACGTAGTGACTTTCGCAGGCCGCACGGTGATGCTGCCGGGCGCGCAGGAGTTCAATAAGACCAGCTACGTGGTACTCAACCCTTCCTACTTCCTTTTTGAAGCTTGGAAGACCTTTGCCGAGCACAGCCATCTCAAAGTCTGGAACGCATTGATTAACGACGGGATGGATCTGCTGGGCGCGATGCATTTCGGCAAAACGCGTCTACCGCTCGACTGGGTGGCGTTTAATGCGGACGGTTCGGTCGCGCCGGCGGTGGGTTACTCCAACCGCTTCAACTAAGATACGGTTCGCGTGCCGCTCAATATCTGGTGGTATGACCAGCAGAGCCTGTGTCTGGTGCCATTCCAGAACGTCTGGCAGCGCTAAGACCGCCTGAAGACGCTCGCTTGGTTCGACGTGCTGGGTAATAGCAACGCGCCTTACAATCTTGACAGTGGTTTGCTATCAATCCGCGATTTGACGCTCAACGAGACGGGGTATATCAGAGACCGGCTGGCGCTTCAGGAGAAGCGCTGACGGGGTCGACCTTGCCTGCTGCATAGGCGGCGCTGAGCAGGTTCCGCCGCCAGACGTTAGGGAGTTTCAGCAGTGCCACTGCCGGCGTTCGTGTTAAGGGGCTCGCTAGCCCCTTAACAATCCCGGTTTTCGGTAGCTTCCACGCCGCGCTCCACGCGGTTCCTTCGTTGCTTACGTCGGCCGACGGACCGCGCGGATTCGACTTATTCGCTCCATCCATGGGGCTCACCCCTTCGGGGCCAGCGCCTTGCGCTGTTCAAAAACGCTCCCGGGGCGTTTTTATTCTGTCTCATGCCGCGCTCTCGCCGACGTCCTGGCCGCTGTGCTCGCCTCAGCGTATCAGATGCCTCGACTAAACCCCCACCTGCATAACGACTGTGTCGTCTGAGCGCAACGTTCACGCTTGCAGCAATAAAGCTGTTAGTAACAACACAGGACTTGAAGCGGGATCAGGCTGTAGAAGGTGGCGCTGCTCTTGCTGCTGTCGTCCAGCCAGCGCTGCATCAGCTGCGCATCGTTAAACGCCGGCGAGCCGTCGAACAAGGTCAGCTCCGGCGCAATGCCGGACTGCGACATCAGCGACGCCTGAATATTGCCGTCTTCGCGCAGTTCCTTCAGATAGTTACACCTAACACCCCGGTGTGATTCATCATTAGCTGCTGTTTAAAGCCTAGCTTTGCCAGATTATCAAACAGATAACAGTGCGCATCGGTCGGCTTATAGAGCCCGCTGTGCGAGGCCTGATCGCAGCTGGCACGCAGCAGACGGATGCCCGCCGGACCGCTGAGCCGGTGGCGTCGGCTATATCCTGCAGGCTGTGGTGGAGCGTCGCATTACGCCGCACTGGTTTATCGGCGCGGGCGTGGATATTCAGCAGGCGAAGGATTACACCCCAAGCCACGGGCTGCTCTACGTACGCTACTCCGCCGCCGGCTGGGATGGCAACCTAGATATACCGCCGCCGCCGGAGCTGCTGATCCCTTACGCAGATTTCAAATAATTATCGAAGCGCGTAAAACTCGGACTCTGGCAGGCAGTAAAAAAGTGAGTTCTAGGATATGCTTACTGCGCATTTTCCTGTCTGATAGCTGTGCTTTTTAGCTTGGAGAAGATTTTGCGCGTCAGCCGTTCACTTACGATAAAGCAAATGGCGACAGTATCCGCAGTGGCGCTGATTACCGTCTCTATTTTTATCGTCATCCAACTGTTTCATTTTGTGCAGCAGCGCAGGATTGACTACGCTCAGCAGATGGAGAATATCGCGCATACCGTGCGTCAGCCGCTCTCCGAGGCGGTGCTGAAAGCGGATATCGCCCAGGCCGAGCGCATCCTTCAAACCCTGAAGCCCGCCGGCGTGCTGTCGCGCGCCGACGTAGTGCTGCCGAACGCCTTTCAGGCGCTGCACGCCAGTATCGAAAACGAAAAGCCAATCCCGCTGCTGATAGCTCGCCTGTTCGAGCTGCCGGTGCAGATTACCCTACCGCTCTATTCAGTGGAGAGCAGCGGATCACCCAAGCCGCTCGCCTATCTGGTGCTGCAGGCTAACTCCACGCGGGTTTACCGGTTTATCCTCAGCACCGTCTCCACTATGGTCACCACCTATCTGCTGCTGGCGTTGATCCTGTCGGTGGCGATTAGCTGGTGCATCAATCGGCTGGTGGTGCATCCGCTGCGCAATATTTCGCGTGAGTTACAGGAGCTGCCGCCGCAGGCGATCCTAAACCACAAGCTGGCGTTGCCCGCGAGCCACCGAGACGACGAGATCGGCATGTTGATCCACAGCTACAACCGCAATCAGCAGATGCTGGAGTCGGTGTATGACGAGATGAGCCGTCTGACTACTCACTACGCCATGACCGATCTGCCTAACCGTACGCTCTTTCTGGCGCTGCTGGATCAGCATATCCGTAGTCATGGCAAAGGGTTCGGCGTAATGGTGATCCGCATCGAAACGCTGCAGGAAGACAACGGCGTGCTGAGCGATGAGCAGTGCGATACCCTGATGCTGACGCTGGTGGAAAGAATTCGCGGCACCGTCGACGACTATACTCTGCTGGCGCAGACCGGATTGAGCGATTTCGCGCTGCTGATGAAGCGCGCCAGCACGCCGTTTCGCGCTATGCGCTTGGCGCGCAACCTGATGATCCGCCTTAACCAGCCGGTGACGCTGCATCAGCTGCAGCTGCGATTCAACGCTAGCATCGGCTTGACGATCTACGACGAGCAGCATCTCTCTGCCAACGAGCAGCTCGATCGCGCCACCTCGGCGATGATGTCAGCGCGTCATCTCGGCAAAAACCAGATCCTCTTCTTCGACGCGGCGATGACCGAGCGCGCACAGAAGCGCCTGACGCAGGAGCATGACATTCTGCAGGTGCTGCAGGAGGAGCAATTCCGCCTGTTCCTGCAGCCGCAGATCAATATGCAGACCGGCGAGCTGGCGGGCGCGGAGGCGCTGCTGCGCATGCGTATGCCCGACGGCAGCTACGGTTTGTCAGAAGAGTTTATCGCTAGCGCGGAGGAGATCGGTGTCATCGCCGCTATAGGGCGCTGGGTGTTCGAGGAAGCGTGCCGCATTCTTGCCGGCTGGCAGGCGCGCGGCATAACTATTCCCCTCAGCGTCAATATCTCCACCGTGCAGCTGCGCGACACCAGTATGGTGAGCCATCTGCAGAGTCTGCTGAGGCGTCACCACATCGCGCCCGGCAGCTTTGTGCTGAAGATTACCGAAACCGCGCAGATCGGCGATGCTAAGGTGGCGACGGCGCTGCTGCGTTCGCTGCAGGACGCAGGCGTCGCGGTGGCGCTGGACGATTTCGGCATGGGGTACTTCAATCTTAACTATCTGAATCAGTTCAAGGCGCTGCCGGTCAACAAGCTGAAGATGGATCGCAGCTTCGTCGCCACGCTGCCCGACGACGACACCATGGTGCGCATCGCGGCGGCGATCGCCGAGATTATCGATCTCGATGTCATCGCAGAAGGAGTAGAAACCACAGAGCAGCGCGACTGGTTGCTGGCGTGCGGCATTCATATCGGCCAAGGCTATCTCTATGCCGAAGCACTGCCGCTGGAATGTTTTACGCAAATCTGGCTTTCATCACTTCCCTCCGACGATTAGCGCTCCTGATCCTTTAATTTTTCGCGTTTTTTAGTTACAAAATGTCTTGCTGAATCGTTTCATTTCATAGTTGCGTTTCCAGCAAACCCTCTACTTTGTAAGGCTGTATTAATCCCATTAACGGGGTGTTATTTTTTGCCAACCACCTGCACCGGGGAGCGTGTTGCTTGAGGACACATTAAAACGACAACCTCACAACTCTGTTGTAGCGGACGCCTGTTATGAAAACCTCACTGTTTAAAAGCCTCTATTTGCAGGTGCTGTTAGCCATCGGCATCGGCGTCCTGATCGGCCATTTCTATCCAGACTTAGGCACACAAATGAAGCCGCTGGGAGATGGCTTCGTCAAACTGATCAAGATGATCATCGCGCCCGTTATTTTCTGTACAGTTGTGACTGGCATTGCCGGCATGGAGAGCATGAAAGCCGTGGGGCGCACCGGTGCGGTGACGCTGCTCTATTTTGAAATCGTCAGCACGATCTCGCTGATTATCGGTTTGGTGGTGGTCAACGTGCTGCAGCCGGGCGCGGGCATGGACGTCGATCTGGCTACGCTGGACGTGAAAGCGGTGGCGGTGTATGCGCAGCAGGCGGAGCAGCAGAGCGTTATCGTCTTCCTGCTCGACGTTATTCCCGGCAGCGTCATCGGCGCCTTCGCCAGCGGCAATATTCTGAATCAAGAGCTTCTCGAAGGTCATATTAGGCATTAATCAATCAATATGATCATGCGACTCGCCCCTATCGGGGCGTTCGGCGCCATGGCCTTCACCATCGGCAAATATGGCGTCGGTTCGCTGGTGCAACTCGGTCAGCCGATTACCTGCCTCTATATCACCTGCGTGCTGTTTGTACTGATGGTGCTAGGCCTTATCGCCCGCGTCGCCGGCTTCAACATCTTCCGCTTCGTCGCCTATATCAAAGAGGAACTGCTGATCGTGCTCGGCACCTCTTCGTCGGAGTCCGCGCTGCCGCGCATGCTAGATAAGATGGAGAAGCTGGGCTGTAAGAAGTCGGTGGTAGGGTTGGTGACCCTGACCGGCTACTCCTTTAACTTCCACGGCACCTCGATTTACCTGACCATAGCGGCGGTATTTACCGCGCAGGCCACCAACGCGCATATGTACGTTTTCCATCAGAGTGGTGGTGCTCTCTTTGAAGAGCGCGGCGGGAGCGCCCGGCAGCGGCTTTACCGTGCTGGCGACGACACTGTCGGCGGTGGGCCATCTGCCGGTCGCTGGTCTGGCGCTGATTCTGGGCATCGACCGATTTATGTCCGAAGCGTGCGTGTTAACTAACCTAGTGGTTAACGGTGTGGCAACGGTGGTGGTCGCGAAGTGGGTCGGCTAGCTGGACGAAAACTAGCTTAAGGCGACGCTTTCCGGCGATGCGAAGGCGAAAAAGCTGCCGGAAACCTCTGCATAAAAGCAGCTTTACAGTAAAACCTCCCTAAATGCCCACTTATTTTTGACATGGTTTTTCACTTCGTTGCGCGACATCCTAGCCTTCACGTGGTCGAAGACTCTTTTGTTGAAAAACGACGCGGCCAAAACGAGAAAAATTTACCACTTATTACAACGGCGAAACGTGCCAGTGATAACGACTTTTAGATTAGAGGTTCACATGCAGGGCACCAGAATTCGACTTTTGGTTGGGGGGTTAGCTTGGGTGGCCGCCAGCTTTGGCGCTTATGCCGAAACGTTGCAGCCCGATCCCGCTTGGCAGGAAGGGAAACTGGACAACGGATTGAGCTGGCAGCTGCTGACCACGCCGCAGCGTTCCAGCGATCGCATTGAACTGCGCATGCTGGTCAATAACGGCTCGCTGGTGGAAACTACTCAGCAGACCGGCTTCAGCCATCTTCTGCCGCGTCTGGCGATGGTGCTGCACAATGCCACGCTCGGCACCAACCAGCATCGCCCGCTTTGGCAGCAGGCGATGGATCCGCAACATCCGCTGCCGCCCGCGATCGTTTCCTACGACTTTACCCAGTACAACCTCAGCCTGCCTAATAACCACCCGGAGCTGCTGAAAGAAGCGCTTAACTGGCTGGCGGCGACAGCGGGCAAAATGACGATCAACGAGAGGTGGTCATCACCTCGCTGAACGCCTCCGATCCTACGGCGACGTCTCCAGTCAATACTCAGGATGTCTGGTGGCGCTATGGCCTGAAAGGCTCCATGCTGCTGGCGCACGATCCCGCCGAGCAGCCGCGCACGCCGGTCGATCTCAACGCACTCAACGCCTTTTACCAGCAGTGGTATACGCCCGACGCCATGACGCTATATGTGGCCGGCAACGTGGAAAGCCGCAGTCTGGCCGAGCAGATTAATAAAGCCTTCTCCTCGCTGTCCGGCAAGCGCAGCAGCCCGGGGCCGCTGCCGACGCTTTCCCCGCTGCCACATCAGCCGATCAACTTGATGAACGGCGCGATAAGCTAGGATCGCTTGGTGCTGGTATGGGATAGCGCATGGCAGCCGATTCGCGATTCGCAAAATCTTCAGCGCTACTGGCAGGGCGATCTGGCGCGTGAGGCGCTGTTCTGGCATCTGCAGCGCACGCTGGGCGACAGCAAAACGCAGAATTTGCAGGTCGGCTTCGACTGCCGCATGCTCTATCCTCTATCAGTGCTCCCAGTGCTCTATCAACCTCAACACCCGCAATGAGTCTCTCGAACCGAACCTGAATATGCGCGTACCGATTACCGACGTGCTGATGAGCCAGCGTCTGCGTTCGCTGCAGAACGCTGTGGTGGATATCACGCCTGAGCAGTATCAAAAGCTGCGTCGGGGTTTCTGAGGGGCCTGACGCGCGAGCAGTTGAACTAGGAGCTGTGTCAGCAGCTGTCGCAAAAACTTACAATAGTGCTGATGCAGCCGGAAGGCGAAGTGGAAACCAACGTGGAGAGCCTGCAGGTGATCTGGGATAAGGTGATGGCGCCGCCAGCCTCAGCCGACGCCGCACCGGAGGAGAGCAGCGCCAGCGCGCTGCCTTCGCGATCGATAAGTATGCGCTGATAGCCGCCGCCCGGCGCCACCAGCAGCGTAACGCTGTTGGACTTTTCGGGATGCTAGAGGGCGATTTCCGGGCAGCGAACCCCAGTAGTTGCGCAATCGTAAGGCTCATACTCTTTCGCCAGATCGACAATCTGCGGCTGCGCGCGCGAATCGCTGGCGCCAGGCGCGTTGCCATTTGACCAGATATTGATTTTCTGTGTGCATAAAACAGTCCTGATGCGAGAGGTGTTGTAATTGTTTTTCACGGCCGGGATAAACAGCGTCCTGCTGTTGAGGAAAAGAAAGATGGTCTTTATTTACGCTGGCTGTCCATCCGAAAACGGGGCGCGAAGCAGGATTCAGACTATGCCTGGAGATAGGGAGAGGCGGGATCGAGGCTGGGAAAAGAGGTCTTGCATCGCGTACAAGTTAGCGCCAGCATTAATTTTTCTACTAACTACTATTCAAGGCTAACTATCGGGCGCTAACCAGTAGCGCGCGGCGGCGTCATTGTGCCAGTACCACAGAAGGTTCGCTCGCCTTTATAATCAGTTTCAATGATATACAGGCCTAGCATTTTGTTTTCCAGCCGCTGGATCAGACGGGTATTAATGTTTTCCTGCTGTCATAGCCGCGTTTGATGTTCTCACCCTTCTTGGAAAGCTCAATCATGCACTCGCCGGTAATGGCTATTTTTTTATGCGTCATGGTATTTAGCCTGTAGTGAAATGGTGCCTTAGTCTCGCGTCTGTTATGGTTGACGTCAATGGTTTTTAAAACATCGTTTTAATTCCACTTAAGTATAAAAAGCGTGTCTTAGCAGTAATTTAGCCGCCAAATCCGGGCTTTTCACGATTGTGTCTGGTTCGGGTGTGGTACACTTTTGTAGCCTTATGTGACCAAAGGGTGAATAAAGTTATCTTGGCGATAGCCGATACTTGCCGCTGAGTTTCACATGGCACTTGCCAACAACTAGGAAAAAACCATAGTGATGAAGAATATTAGTCATCGGCTACCTTCCTCAACTGACATCAACCCACCCTACTTTGAGGGGCTGGCGATTAACCAGCGGTTGCACGTCGTCCATGAGCAGCTGATGCTCCTGAAAGAGTGGCAGCACTTTTTGTGCAACGATCAGATCGTCGCGTCGGTCAATATCGACGGTCCCACGCTGATGGTGATCCAGCGAGACGCGCCCATTCGCCGTTTGATCACTGAGCTGCCGTGAGTACGCTTCGAGCTGACCGAGCATCACGCGCTGCCAAATGAAGAGATGATGGCGCAGATGCCGGAGCTGTGGCCGCTGTGGCTCAATGACTTCGGCTCCGGCATGGCGAAATTTTCCGCGCTGACCGAGCTGAAATATGACTACATCAAGCTGTCGCGCGAGCTGTTTATCCTGCTGAGTAAAACCGACGAGGGCAAAGCGCTCTTCTCTTCTCTATGTTACTAGCGTTGATCAACCGTTACTGCAACGGCGTAATCGTCGTGGGCGTCGAGATCGCCGAGGAGTGGCGGCAGTGTGCTGTTCGCCCACCATGGCGGCGCAGGATTACTTTTTTCGCAACCGGTCCCTGGCAGGAGTATCGCTATGAGAACTTTAACGGCTATATCGGCGACAGCGATATTCATAGCTCGCTCACCTACACCCAAGCAAACCGCGACCAGCGCGGTAGGAGAGCTGACGTCGAAGCAGCTGCGCATGGCGGATTTGAGGCCATTGATCGGTGTCGATTCCGGCAAAGGCAGCGCGAAAACCGAACAGGCGAAGGCGAAGCGCGGCGAAAAATCGACGCAGTCCGCCGATCGCGTGCTGCCGCACGACAAGTTCGACACCAAAAACTGGGGCGCTATAGATGCCGACGTGAAGTTCAGCGGCAAGCGCATCGAACATGGCAGTTTGCTGCCGCTGAGCGATCTCTATACCCACCTACAGCTGAAAAATGGCGATCTGCTGCTTGATCCGCTGCGCTTCGGCACGGCGGGCGACGCGCTGAATAGCACCGTCCATCTCGAAGGCGATAAATCGCCGATGCGCGTCCGTGCCGATATTCACGCGCGTCGCCTGCATCTGCCAGCTCTTCCCGGGCGTCGAGCGATGCAGCGCAGTCTGGGCCAGCTGAATAGCGACGTCAGCTTTCCCGGCACCGGCAATTCCGTGGTGGACCTGCTGGCGACCAGCAACGGCCAGCTAAAGCTGCTGATGAATGACGGCTTAATCAGCCGCCGCCTGATGGAGATCGCCGGACTTAACGTCGGCAACTATGTGGTCGGCAAACTGTTTGGCGACGATGAGGTGCGCATTAACTGCGCCGCGACGGATGTGAAGGCTGCAGAACGGGGTGGCGACGCCGAATCTGTTTGTGTTCAATACCGAGAATGCGGTCATCAACGTCACCGGCAACGCCAACTTCGCCAACGAACGCATGGATCTCTCCATCAATCCTGAAAGTAAAGGCGTCCGCATCGTGACGCTGCGATCGCTGCTTTACGGGCGCGGCATCTTTAAAAACCCAGACGCAGGCGTGAAGGAGGGTCCGCTACTAGCGCCGCCGCGCTGCTGGCGCTGATCAGCCCGAACGACAATGAAGACAACCAGTGCAGCAACGTGCTGAAGCAGATGAAAAGCAAAAAGTGATCAGCTGCGGTAGAGCACTTTAATGATGTGATAGCCAAACGCAGTTTTCACCGGCCCAAAAGGTTTCAGTAATGGGTAGGTTAAAACCGCTTTATTGAAGACCGGCACCATTTGGCCTTGTCGAAACTCTCCTAAATCGCCGCCGTTGCACCCGGAAGGGCAGATAGAGTTTTTCTTTGCCAGCTGCTGAAAACTGGCGCCCTTTCCCAGCTGTGCCAGCAGGTCGTTAGCCAGCGCTTCCTCTTTCACTAAGATGTGTAAAGCTGCCGCGTAGTCCTCTGATTGTGTATACTGACCGCTCATTATTTCATCCTCCTCTCTTTTTATACTGAGCGATTTTTTACTATGCGTTTAAACCCCAGCCAACAACGCGCTGTCGAGTTTGTTACCGGCACCTGTCTGGTGCTGGCGGGAGCGGGATCGGGCAAAACCCTCGTCATCACCAACAAGATTGCCCACTTGATCCGCGAACGCGGCTATCAGGCGCGCGGCCTGATGATCTCTACTTTTCATACGCTGGGGCTGGAAATTATCAGGCGCGAATATACCGCGCTGGGTATGAAATCGAACTTCTGGCTGTTCGACGACACCGACCAGCTGGCGCTGCTGAAGGATTTGACGCAGCCTTAGCTGGAAGAGGACAAGATGTTGTTGCAGCAGCTGATTTCCACGATTTCTAACTGGAAGAACGACCTAGTGGATCCGCCGCTCTGGCGCTAGCGCGCAGCGAGCGCGACCAATAACTTCGCCTACTGCTACAGCCTCTACGATCAGCATCTGAAGTCCTGCAACGTGCTTGACTTCGACGATTTGATCCTGATGCCGCCGCTGCTGCTGCAGCACAACGAAGAAGTACGCGAGAGCTGGCAGCAGCGCATTCGCTATCTGCTGGTGGATGAGTATCAGGACACCAACACCAGCCAGTATGAGTTGGTGAAGCTGCTGGTCGGTGCTCGGGCGCGTGTTACCGTGGTCGGCGACGACGATCAGTCGATCTACTCCTGGCGCGTCGCGCTGCCGCAGAATTTAGTGCTGCTGAAAGAGGACTTTCCGGCGCTGGAGGTGGTCAAGCGGGAGCAGAACCACCGCTCGTCGCAGCGCATTCTGAAAGCGGCGAATATCCTGATCGCCAACAACCCGCACATATTCGAGAAGCGCCTGTTCTCCCAGCTGGGCGAGTGCTAACCGCCAACCATGAAGATCACGAGGCGGAGCGCTTCGCGGGCGAGCTGAGCGCTCACCACTTTATCAACAAAACGCAGTATAAGGATTACGCGATCCTCTATCGCGGCAACCATCAGTCACGAGTGTTTGAAAAACTGCTGATGCGGAACCGTATTCCCTATCGCATCTCCGGCAGCACCTCGTTTTTCTCGCGGCCGGAGATCAAGGATCTGCTCGCCTATCTGCGCGTGCTCACTAACCCGGACGACGACAGCGCCTTTCTGCGCATCGTCAACACGCCGCGTCGCGAGATCGGCTTGGCGCCGCTGCAAAAGCTGGGCGAGTGGGCCAACCTGCGTAACAGAGGCCTGTTCAACGCCAGTTTCGACTGGGCTTAGACAGACCACTGAGCAGGCCCGACCTAGAGCATCTGCAGCGCTTTATCTACTGGCTGCAGGAGATCGTGCAGATGAGCGAGTGCGAGCCGGTCAACGCGGTGCGTGATCTGATCCGCGGCATCGACTACAAAAGCTGGCTGTTTGAAACCTCTGGCAGTCTGAAAGCGGCCGAGATTCGGATGAAGAACGTCAATACACTGTTTCAGTGGATGACGGAGATGCTGGAAGGCAGTGATATCTACGAGCCGATGACCCTGACGCAGGTGGGTGACGCGCTTTACCCTACGCGACATGATGGAGCGCGGCGAGAGCGACGAGGACCTCGATCAGGTGCGGCTGATGACGCTGCGCGCTTCGAAAAGGCTAGAGTTTCCCTATGTCTTCTTGGTAGGCATAGAAGAGGGACTGTTGCCGCATCAGAGCAACATCGACGAGAATAATATTGAAGAGGAGCGCCATCTGGCCTACGTCGGCATTACGCGCGCGCAGAAAGAGCTGACCTTTACGTTCTGCCGCAAGCGTCGTCAGTACGGCGAACTGGTGCGCCCGGAGCCGAGCCGGTTTTTGCTGGAGCTGCTGCAAGATGATGTCATCTGGGAAACCGAGCGCAAAGTCGTCAGCGCCGAAGAGCGGATGAAAATCGGATAGACGCGGGTTGACGGTTTGCGGGCGATGCTGGAAAAGGCGAAAGAGAGCTAAGCGCCCTTTCTGTCATCAGGCGATGGTCAGCAGCCAGTGCACGTGAGACTGATAATGGCTCTCCTGCTCAAGGAGCTCGGCGCGCCGCGGATGCGCTTCCAGCCAGCCTGAAGGCAGTGACAGGCGCAGCTCGTCGTCGCTGTCCTGCAAGCGCACCGCAGCCATCATATCGTCGCGATGGCGGCTGCAAAAGAGGATCGCCAGCCGCAGCAGGCGGCAGGGCGTTCTGCTGGGTCAGCAGCGCCAGATCGATGCTGCTGCTCTGGTTTTGCAGTAGGCAGGCCAGCAGTTTCTTCTGTGCAGGTGTAAAGCCGGGGAGGTCGAGATGGCGCACCAGATAGATAGCGTGCTGCGGAGATCGACCGGCAGATGCAGCATGCCGTACACCAGCCCTTAGCGCAGCGCGCCGCCGGCCAGCTTCATGCTCTCGATGCTAAGCTCCTGAAAGACCGCGATCAGGAGCGACAGCCCGCTGGGGAAAACCAGCGCGTGCTCCAGTATTAACCCCTCACAATTTCTAGCTCTTACAGCTTGCCGCACTGAATGGCGCGTTTCTTCAGCTACTGCAGCTTGCTCAGGGTGATGCGTTCATCCATGCTCTGCGCCACGCCACCATGATCTCTTGCAGCGCCTGGACAGTGCCCGGACGCACCAACGCAGGCTTCCCAGCCGTGCGCGCGCCGCGGCGCGGCAACAAAACGGATCATTTCGCGCGCGGCTTGTTCGGCGGTGGAAAAATTCTCTTTCGCCAGATGACGGTCGCTAAAAAAGGGTTCCAGCCAAGTAACGCAGCTCATCGACAGGCTAAACAGCACCGAAACGTGCGAGCCATCGCCGGTGGTCAGCTCGGTGCTGTCGCCGCCGATATCGACCCCCAGCCGCTTGTCCGAGCCGCCAGGGGTATGCGCGATGCCCTGATAGATCAGCGTGCTTCTTCTTCGCCGCTGATCACGTTGACAGGACAGCCGAGAATTTGCTGCGCAGTGAAGGTGAAAAGGAATTCAGCAGCGTTAGCCGCAAGGCGCAGGGTGGCAGTCGCCACTACGCGGATCTGTTCAGACGGAATGTCCTGCAGCTGTTCGGGAAAAAGCTTCAGACACTCCCAGCCGCGCGTCATCGCTTCGATGGAGAGGTGATTATTTTTATCCAGCCCGGCAGCTAGACGCAACTTGCGTTTAATACGCTCGACGATCTGAATGCTTCCGGAAACTTCGCGCACTACTAACATATGGAAGCTGTTGGAGCCTAGATCGATCGCAGCATAAAGTGACAATGCGCTTAGCATAGCCTGGATTAACCCGAACGTTTACGGTTGTTGTTACGCGGTGCTCCACGACGATTCGCTTTATTGCCGCCGTGACGTGGGCCGTTGCAGGTACGGTCGATACGGCGAACGTAATCTTCGCGATCGTTAGGCAGATCGTAGTTAAACACGTGCGTGAACGCAGGAATATGCAGACTGTGCGCCTTAACGTTGGTCGCGACCAGAATGTCGACGCCGTCGGCCAGCACTTTCAGCTGCTTGTCGTAAACATCGCCCGCCTTAGGCCAAGCCCAGCTTCAGACCGGTCGCCTGCGCCAGCGGTTCGGTATCGGCGTGGATCTGCACAGCCAGCTCGCGCCTCGGCGCCATGATCAACCGCGCGCGGCTGATTGATCTGACGGCCTTCCTGCGCCGAGTGAGAGAGAAGATAATGAAACGTCGGCGTCAGAAACGTCATCATTTTGCCGGTACCGGTTTGCGCCTGGCCTGCGACATCACGCCCTGAGAGCGTAAAGAGCAGTGCTAACGTCTGAATAGGCGTGTAGTTATAAAAGTTTTTTATCAAAAGCTTCCATGACAAGAGGGTGCAGGGCAAAGTCGGAAAACTTCTGTTCAGTTAAGTGTGTTTTGCTCATAATGTGGTAAAGTATCAGCTTACTATCCCTTTACGAAAGCGTATCTAATGAAATAAAGTTAACCTTCGTTGGTAAACTTTACGCCAATTTGCCAAGCATAATATTGTGGAGTAATACATGAGCAGCGATAAAATCGTTCACCTTACCGATGACAGTTTCGACGCAGACGTTCTGAAAGCAGACGGCGTTACGCTAGTTGATTTCTGGGCTGAATGGTGTGGTCCTTGCAAAATGATCGCACCGATCCTCGACGAGGTTGCTGAAGAGTACGACGGTAAGCTTACCATCGCCAAGCTGAACATTGACGACAATCCGTGCACTGCGCCGAAGTACGGCATTCGCGGCATCCCGACGCTGCTGCTGTTCAAAAACGGTGAAGTAGCCGCTACGAAAGTCGGCGCGCTGTCTAAAAGCCAGCTGAAAGAGTTCCTGAACGCCAACTTGGCGTAAGCAGGCCGAACGTTCAGCGGTGGTGAATTTTCTTCCACTGCTGGACGTTCTCATTTTAGCGTGCTAAGTTACTTTCACTGCATTACGCACTTACCTTGTAGTTTGCATCTTAAAGATTTCCTTTGTTAAACCCTGAAGCACGTTCCATATATGCAGCAGTTTAGCAATTCTGACGGTTAGTACCAACTTTGGCATCACATTTCAACCGTCTCTCTCGCTTCCAGTCGCCATCCCTAACGATGATCGTCGAGAAGAGTTGAAAGCGCCATTAACAGGCATGGAATACTAAGCCATACCATTCACGACCAACACTTCGAGAATTACCCCGAGTTTAAGAACCCATCACTATGAATCTTACCGAATTAAAGAATACGCCGGTTTCTGAGCTGATAACCCTCGGCGAAAATATGGGGCTGGAAAACCTAGCGCGTATGCGCAAACAGGATATTATTTTCGCCATCCTGAAACAGCACGCGAAAAGCGGTGAACACATCTTCGGTGATGGTGTACTGGAGATACTGCAGGACGGATTTGGTTTCCTCCGCTCCGCAGACAGCTCCTACCTTGCCGGTCCTGATGACATCTACGTTTCTCCCAGCCAAATTCGCCGTTTCAACCTTCGCACTGGTGACACCATCTCTGGCAAGATCCGTCCGCCGAAAGAGGGTGAGCGCTACTTCGCGCTGCTGAAGGTTAACGAAGTCAACTATGATAAGCCGGAAAACGCTCGTAGCAAGATCCTGTTTGAAAACCTGACGCCGCTGCACGCTAACAGCCGTCTGCGCATGGAGCGCGGCAATGGTTCGACGGAAGACCTGACCGCACGCGTGCTGGATCTCGCTTCGCCGATCGGTCGCGGTCAGCGTGGTTTGATCGTCGCGCCGCCGAAAGCGGGTAAAACTATGCTGCTGCAGAATATCGCGCAGAGCATCGCCTACAACCATCCAGACTGCGTGCTGATGGTGCTGCTGATCGACGAACGTCCGGAAGAAGTCACCGAGATGCAGCGTCTAGTCAAAGGCGAAGTCATCGCCTCTACCTTCGACGAACCGGCCTCACGCCACGTTCAGGTCGCCGAGATGGTGATTGAGAAGGCGAAGCGTCTGGTTGAGCACAAGAAAGACGTCATTATCCTGCTCGACTCCATTACCCGTCTGGCGCGCGCCTATAACACCGTCGTGCCGGCATCTGGTAAAGTCTTGACCGGTGGTGTTGATGCCAACGCCCTGCATCGTCCGAAGCGCTTTTTCGGCGCCGCGCGTAACGTAGAAGAGGGCGGTAGCCTGACCATCATCGCGACCGCGCTGGTTGATACCGGTTCGAAGATGGATGAAGTGATTTACGAAGAGTTTAAAGGCACCGGTAACATGGAACTGCATCTCGCGCGTAAGATCGCTGAAAAACGCGTTTTCCCGGCGATTGACTATAATCGCTCCGGCACGCGTAAAGAAGAGCTGCTCACCTCTCAGGAAGAACTGCAGAAAATGTGGATCCTGCGCAAAATCATTCACCCGATGGGCGAAATCGACGCAATGGAATTCCTTATTAACAAGCTGGCCATGACCAAAACCAACGACGAATTCTTCGATATGATGAAGCGTTCGTAATCCCGCTGCGACTAACTGAGGCGGGCCAACCGACTTTTTTAGCTTAAATGGGCAGGAAATAGCGCTAACGCCACGTCTTAACGTGGCGTTTTTTATTTGTGCGCATTAGGATTATCGCTGGCAGGAGCATTTATAATGACTGTGGCGCCGACGTGCAAAAAATCACCATTGGCGCGCTATGGGAAGCAGAATTCGGACTCGGAATGAAAGGCAAAAACATGCAGTTTATTTATTCTGTCCCTGATTTTAGCTGAGAGCGTTTAACGTGAATTTACTCACTATGAGTACTGAGCTGGGCCTTACTTTTCTATTTTCTATAGTCTTTATCTTTTTTGCGCGCAAAGCGGCTAAAAAAATAGGTTTAGTCGATACGCCTAATTCCCGTAAACGCCATCACGGCGCCATTCCGCTGGTCGGCGGTATTTCTGTTTATGCCGGCATCTGCTTTATGTTTCTCATCACCCACTTTTATCTGCCCCACGCTACGCTCTATCTGATCTGCGCCGGTCTGCTGGTGATGGTCGGCGCGCTCGACGATTGCTTCGATATCAGCGTGAAAATCCGCGCGGTGGTGCAGGCTGCCGTCGCGGTGGCGATGATGGTGGGCGCCAAGCTCTATCTGCTCAGCTTGGGCTTTATTATCGGTCCGGTGGAACTGATCGTCGGGCCATTCGGCTACGTGCTGACCCTGTTCGCAGTCTGGGCCGCGATAAACGCCTTCAATATGGTGGACGGCATCGACGGTTTGCTGGGCGGCCTTTCGTCCGTCACTTTCGCCGCTATGGGAATCATTCTCTGCTTCGATGGGCAGTTCAGCCTCGCCATGTGGTGTTTTTCGATGATTGCCGCCACGTTGCCTTACATTCTGCTTAATCTCGGCTTCCTCGGCCGCCGCTACAAAGTCTTTATGGGAGACGCCGGCAGCACCATGATTGGCTTTACCATTATCTGGATCCTGTTGGAAACCACGCAGGGTTTAAGCCATCCCATTACGCCCGTTACTGCGCTCTGGCTGATCGCCATTCCACTCATGGATATGGTGGCGATTATGTATCGTCGCCTGCGTAAGGGCATGAGTCCCTTTTCCGCCGATCGTCAGCACATCCATCACCTGATCATGCGCGCCGGCTTCACCTCGCGTCAGGCGTTTGTGCTGATTACCGTGGCCGCAGCGATTCTGGCGGGCATCGGCGTGCTCGGCGAGTACCTCGCCTTCATCCTCGAATGGGTGATGCTGGTGCTATTTATGATAACGTTTATGTTGTACAGCTACTGCCTGAAACACGCCTGGCGCGTGGCGCGCCTAATCCGTCGTATAAAGCGCCGCCTGAACGCCAGAAGCGACGCAAAGAAAAAATTACCCTGATAAGGATTGCTTTGTTATGACCTCTGAGGTTGCACAGAACGAACTGGATATTCGCGGCTTGGGCTGCACGCTTTGGCGCTGCAAGCGCTGGATTATCGGCCTAGCGCTGCTGTTTGCGCTGGTCGCTTGGCTCGCGTCGCTGCTGATGAAGCAGGTGTGGAGCACCACGGCGATCACCGATCGCCCCACGGTGAATATGCTCGGTGACTACTACGCGCAGGAGCAATTCCTGAACAACCTCGACGTGCGCAACAATACGTTTAGTCTGGCTGCGCCCTCTCCGACCGTTATGGATGAGGTCTATCAGGAATTTATTATGCAGCTGGGCGCCTGGGATACGCGGCGCGACTTCTGGCAACAGACGAACTATTATAAAAGCCGCCGTTCAGGCAACGCGCACAACGACGCCGCGCTGCTGGACAATATGGTCGCCAATATCCAGTTTTTGCCCGCTAATGCGGCGCGCAACACGCGCGACAGCGTCAAGCTGATTGCGGAGACTGCCTGCGACGCCAATAACCTGCTGCGTCAGTATATCGCCTTCGCCAGCGAGCGCGCGGCGCGCCACCTTAACGGCGAACTAAAAGGCGCTTGGCAGGCGCGCAGCGTGCAGCTGCAGGCGCAGGTAAAACGCCAGGAGGATGTAGCGAACGCGGTCTTTCAGCGCCAGCAGCATCGTCTGCAGCAGGCGCTGAAGGTCGCCAGCCAGCAGGACATTCATGAAAACCGTTCGCAGGACGCACGCGAACCCATCGCCGACAGCGACCTCTTCCTGCTGGGCGAGCCGCAGCTGCAGGCGCAGCTGGAAACCCTGCAGGCGACCGGCCCGAATTACGATATCAGCTATGATCAAAACAGGGTGATGCTCACCACCCTGAACGCTGGGCCGACGCTGAACCGGACCTTCCAGACCTACCGCTACCTGCGTACGCCGGAAGAGCCGGTGTCGCGCGACAGTCCGCGTCGTTTGTTTATGATGATTATGTGGGGCACATTAGGCGCATTGACCGGTGCAGGTGTGGCGCTGGGGCGTCGCTCCGGCGCCCGATCAGCGAGAGAAACCGCATGAAAGTGCTTACAGTATTCGGGACTCGCCCGGAGGCGATAAAAATGGCGCCGCTGGCGCAGGCGCTAGCGCAGGATCCTATGTTTGACTCTCGCCTGTGCGTCACGGCGCAGCACCGCGAGATGCTCGATCAGGTGCTGCGTCTGTTCGCGCTGCAGCCAGATTACGACCTGAACGTGATGCGTCCTGAGCAAGGCTTGACGGAAATTACCTGCCGCATTCTGCAGGGCATAAAAACTGTGCTGCTCGACTTCAAACCCGACGTGATGCTGGTGCATGGCGATACCACCACCACGCTGGCCGCCAGCTTGGCGGCGTTTTACCAGCAGATCCCGGTCGGTCATGTGGAAGCGGGACTGCGCACCGGTGATTTGACCTCGCCTTGGCCGGAAGAGGGCAACCGCAAGCTGACCGGCCATCTTGCCTGCCTACACTTTACGCCGACCGAACGTTCGCGCCAGAACCTGCTGGCGGAGAATCTGCCCGACGCGCGCATTTTTGTCGCCGGCAATACGGTGATTGACACGCTGCTGTGGGTGCGCGATCGGGTGATCGCCGATCCCGACCTTAACGCACAGCTTGTCTGCCATTATCCTTTCCTCGACAGCAATAAAAAGCTGGTGCTGGTCACCGGCCATCGCCGGGAAAACTTCGGCGAAGGCTTTAAGCGCATCTGTAGCGCGCTGGCGCGAATCGCCCGCCAGCATCCCGACGTGCAGATCGTCTATCCGGTGCACCTTAATCCCAACGTCAGCGAGCCGGTAAACCGCATTCTCAGCGGCATCCACAATATCGTGCTGATCGAGCCACAGGAATATCTGCCTTTCGTCTGGCTGATGAACCGCGCTTGGCTGATCCTGACCGATTCCGGCGGCATTCAGGAAGAAGCGCCGTCGCTGGGCAAGCCGGTGCTGGTGATGCGCGACGTTACCGAGCGTCCAGAAGCGGTCGATGCCGGCACCGTGAAGCTAGTCGGCACCGACGTAGAAAAAATTGTGGCTGAAGTCGATCTGCTGCTGAGCGACGAGGTGGCTTGGCAAACCATGAGCCGCGCCCATAACCCTTACGGCGACGGCAACGCCTGTCAGCGTATCCTGCAGGCCTTAAAAGATAACCCGAGTTGACCTATGAATTTTGACACTATTTCCGTTATTGGACTGGGCTATATTGGGCTGCCGACCGCAGCCGTTTTTGCGTCGCAGAGGAAAAACGTCATTGGCGTGGATATTAACGCCCGCGCGGTCGAGACCATTAACCGCGGGGCGATCCATATCGTCGAGCCTGCGCTGGATAAAGTGGTGCACGACGCCGTGACGCAGGGCTATTTGCGTGCCACCACTCAGCCTGAAGCGGCTGATGCGTTTCTGATTGCGGTGCCGACGCCCTTTATGGCAGATCATCAGCCCGATCTGCGCTTTTTAAAGGCGGCGGCGGAGTCGATCGCGCCGGTGCTGAAAAAAGGCGATCTGGTGATCCTGGAGTCTACGTCGCCGGTCGGCGCGACCGAGCAGATGGCGGAGTGGCTGGCAGTGACGCGCCCGGATCTGCGTTTCCCGCAGCACGGCGGCACGCCAGATATCTTTATCGCCTACTGCCCGGAGCGCGTGCTGCCGGGCAAAATCATGCAGGAGCTGATCCACAACGATCGAGTCATCGGCGGCATGACGCCCGCATGCTCTGTACAGGCCAGCGCGCTTTATCGTCTCTTTTTGCAAGGCGAATGCGTGGAAACTAACGCGCGCACGGCGGAGATGTGCAAGCTGACGGAAAACAGCTTCCGCGACGTCAATATCGCCTTCGCCAACGAGCTGTCGCTGATTTGCGCCGATCAGGGGATTGACGTCTGGGAACTGATCGCGCTGGCGAACCGCCATCCGCGCGTCAATATTTTGCAGTCTGGACCCGGCGTCGGCGGCCACTGTATCGCGGTCGATCCTTGGTTTATCGTGGCGCAAAACCCGTCGCTGGCACGACTGATCCGCACCGCGCGGGAAGTAAACGACAGCAAGCCGCACTGGGTGCTTAATCAGGTCAAGACAGCGCTGGCCGACTGCTTGAATCAGAGCGGCAAGCGCGCGGACAAGATTGTGATCGCCTGCTTCGGCTTGGCGTTTAAGCCCAACATCGACGATCTGCGTGAAAGCCCGGCGATGCAGGTAGCGCAGATGATCGCCGAGTGGCATCGCGGCCAGAGCTGGGTGGTGGAGCCGCATATCGACGCGCTGCCCGCCGCGCTCGGCGACAAGGCGACGCTGGTCTCGCGCGCGCAGGCGCTGGCGCAGGCCGACGTGTTGGTGATGCTGGTGGATCATGACCACTTCCGCGCCGTCGACGCGTCGCAGGTGAAGCAGGGCTGGGTTGTGGATACGCGGGGAGTGTGGCGGTGAAACAGTTTTTGATCACCGGCGGCGCAGGCTTTATCGGCTCAGCGCTGGTGCGTTTTCTGATTGAAGATACGGATCACCGCATAGTGATGGTGGACAGGCTCAGCTATGCGGGCAACCTCGCCTCGCTGGCCAGCGTGATGCAGGATGTCCGCTTTGCTTTCGAACAGGTGGATATTTGCGATCGTCCGGCGCTGGACGCCGTATTTTCGCGCTATCAGCCTGACTGCGTGATGCACTTGGCGGCAGAGAGTCATGTCGATCGCTCCATTGATGACCCCATCGCCTTTGTCGAAACTAATATCGTCGGCACTTATCAGCTGCTGGAGGCAGCGCGCGGCTACTGGAACGGGTTAGAGACCATGCGACGCGAGGACTTTATCTTCCATCACATCTCCACCGATGAAGTGTTCGGCGATCTACAGGACCCCAACGCGTTTTTTACCGAAACGACGCCTTACACGCCGAGCAGTCCGTATTCTGCGACCAAAGCCAGCAGTGATCATCTGGTGCGCGCTTGGCTACGCACATACGGTTTGCCGGTCATTGTGACCAACTGCTCGAATAATTATGGCCCCTGTCATTTTCCCGAAAAGCTGATCCCGCTAACCATTATCAATGCGCTGGCGGGCAAAGCCTTGCCGGTATACGGCAACGGCGAGCAGGTGCGCGACTGGCTCTATGTCGAAGATCACGCACGCGCTCTCTACCGTGTGGTGAGCAGCGGCAAAGTTGGCGAAACTTACAATATTGGTGGGCATAACGAACGGCGTAATATTGACGTAGTGCAGACGATTTGCGATCTGCTGGAGTCGCTGGCGCCGGAGCGTAAAGCTGCGGGCTTGGCGCACTACCGCGATTTAATCACCTTTGTCGCGGATCGTCCCGGTCACGATAGGCGCTACGCTATCGACGCTAGCAAGATTGCACGCGAGTTGGGCTGGACGCCGGCGGAAACCTTCGAAAGCGGCATGTATAAAACCGTGCGCTGGTATTTAAACAATCAGGCATGGTGGCAGACTATTCTGAGGCGCTATCGCGGCCAACGGCTCGGCCTAGCCGCGTCGCGAACGTGACGGCGTCGGAGGAGGCAAATCAATGAAAGGTATCATTCTGGCTGGCGGCTCAGGCGCGCGTCTCCATCCCATTACGCGAGCGATCTCTAAACAGCTGCTGCCCGTGTATGACAAGCCGATGATCTACTATCCCCTGTCGGTGCTGATGCTGGCGGGCATCCGCGACATCCTACTGATCACCACGTCGGAAGACGGCGATCACTTTGTGCGCCTGCTGGGCGACGGCAGCGAATTCGGCATTCGCCTCAGCTATGCCGTGCAGCCAAGTCCGGATGGACTGGCACAGGCCTTTATCATCGGTGAACGCTTTATCGGCGACAATAACTGCTGTCTGGTGCTGGGTGATAATCTCTATTTCGGTCAGGGCTTCAGCCCGAAGCTAAAGAAAGTCGCCGCACACAAGCAGGGCGCCACGGTGTTCGGCTATCAAGTGATGGATCCCGAGCGGTTTGGCGTCGTAGAGTTTGACGACGCGTTTAACGCGCGCTCTATCCAAGAGAAACCCAGCGCGCCGAAATCGCGCTGGGCGGTAACGGGCCTCTATTTTTACGATAATCAGGTGGTGGAGTTTGCAAAGCAGGTAAAGCCTTCTGCGCGCGGCGAGCTGGAGATCACCACCATCAATCAGATGTATCTGACGCGGGGCCAGCTCTCTGTCGAGCTGTTAGGGCGCGGTTTCGCTTGGCTCGATACAGGCACGCACGATAGCCTGATTGAAGCCAGCACCTTTGTACAGACGGTGGAAAAACGTCAGGGATTCAAAGTCGCCTGTCTGGAAGAGATCGCCTGGCGTAACGGATGGCTGAGCGACGAGCAGCTGCGCGCCGCCGGCGAGGCATTGACGAAAACCGGCTACGGCCAGTATCTGCTGGATCTATTACATGCCCGTCCACGTCAGTATTAATTCCCTCGCTTGGGAGAGCGCCTTTTTCGGCTGCGCGACGGCGCGGCTCGAGCTCGATGGCAATTTGCCGCTTGAAGAGGTGCTGAGACATCCGGCCGATTTATGGCAAATCAGAGTGTCTGCCGACCGGCTTGAGGCGATAGACGCCCTCTGCCAGCACAGTTTTCAGCTGGCGGAAGGCGAAGCCGATATGGCTATCAATATCAAACGCACCGAACGTCAGCCCGGCATTCGCATCGCCCGCGAGTCGCAAATTACTGAGCTGCGTGCGGCGGCGGAGCAGATTTTCGTGCAGAGCCGCTTTCGCGCGCCTTGGTTCGCCGCGGACGCCAGTGCGCGCTTTTACGCGCAGTGGATTGAGAACGCGGTGCGTGGCACCTTCGATCATCAGTGTCTGATCGCCAGCGACGCGTCCGGCGTGCTGCAGGGCTTTATCTCGCTGCGCGAAACAGAAGGCGACGTGCGCGTAGGGCTGTTAGGCGTGCTGCCGTATGCGCAGAGCAACGGCATCGGGCAACGCTTGCTGCTGGCCGGCGCCGACTGGGGACGGGTTCGTCAGCTTGACCGTCTGCGCGTCGCGACGCAGCTCAGCAATCTGACGGCGATACGCTTCTATTTACGCAGCGGTGCGCGGCTGGAAAGCACCGCTTACTGGTTGTACAGGAAAGGTCATGATCCCATTTAATATGCCGCCGGTTATCGGCAGCGAACTCGAATATATGCAGTCAGCGATGGCCAGCGGCAAGCTGTGCGGCGACGGCGGCTTCACTCGCCGCTGTCAGCAGTGGATGGAGCAGCATTTCGTCAGCAAAAAAGTGCTGCTGACGCCCTCCTGTACTGCCTCGCTGGAGATGGCGGCGCTGCTGATCAATATTCAGCCCGGCGATGAAGTCATTATGCCGAGCTACACCTTCGCCTCTACCGCCAACGCCTTTGTGCTGCGCGGCGCGACCATTGTTTTCGTGGATATTCGTCCCGATACGCTCAACATCGACGAAAGCAAAATCGAAGCGGCGATTACCGAGAAAACGCGCGCTATCGTGCCGGTGCACTATGCGGGCGTCGCCTGCGAAATGGATACGATTATGGCGCTGGCGGCGACGCATCAGCTCTTCGTCATCGAGGATGCAGCGCAGGGCGTAATGTCGCGCTACAAAGGGCACGCGCTGGGCACGATCGGCCATATCGGCTGCTTCAGCTTCCACGAAACCAAGAATTACACGGCGGGCGGTGAAGGCGGCGCGACACTGATCAACGATGCGGCGCTGATAGAGCGCGCCGAGATCATTCGTGAGAAAGGTACTAACCGCAGCCAGTTTTTCCGCGGCCAGGTGGATAAGTACACTTGGCGCGATATCGGCTCCAGCTATATGATGGCAGATCTGCAGGCGGCCTATCTCTGGGCGCAGCTGGAGGCGGCGGAGCGCGTCAATCAGCAGCGTTTGCGCCTGTGGTTGCGCTACTACGATGCGCTGCAGCCGCTGGCGGCACAGGGGCGCATCCAGCTGCCGTCGCTGCCTGACGCCTGCGAACAGAATGCGCATATGTTCTATATCAAGCTGAGAGACAGCGACGATCGTCAGGCGCTGATTAGCTGGGTGAAAGAAGCGGAGATTCTGACGGTGTTCCACTATATCCCGCTGCACAGCTCGCCGGCGGGCCAACAGTTTGGCCGTTTCCACGGCAAGGATCGCTTTACCACCGTTGAGAGCGAGCGTCTGCTGCGCCTGCCGCTGTTTTATAACCTGACGGACAATAACCAGAATACTGTTATCAGTTCCCTGCTGAGCTTTTTCGCCTGATGTCGCTGGCAAAAGCGTCGGTGTGGACGGCATCGTCCACGCTGGTGAAAATTTCTGCCGGGCTGCTGGTGGTAAAGCTGCTGGCGGTGAGGTTCGGCCCGGAAGGCGTCGGGCAGGCGGGCAACTTCCGCCAGCTGATCACCGTGCTCAGCGTGCTGGCCGGCGCAGGCATCTTTAACGGCGTCACCACTTACATCGCGCAGTATCAGCATCAGCCGGAGCCGCTGCGCGCGCTGCTGGGCACCGCCTCGGCGATGGTGTTGGGCTTTTCCACGCTGCTGGCGCTAGTGTTTCTGCTGGCGGCCGCGCCGATTAGCCAGGTGTTGTTCGGCCATACGCGCTTCGACAATGTGGTGCGCATCTTCGCCTTCCTGCAGTTCGGCATCGCTTGGGCCAATCTGGTGCTGGCGCTGCTGAAAGGCTATCGCGATGCGCGCGGCAACGCGCTGGCGCTGATCGTCGGCAGTCTGCTCGGCGTCGCGGCCTATGCGCTCTGCTGGTGCATTGGCGGCTATTCGGGTGCGCTGGTGGGCTTTGCGCTTGTGCCTGCGCTGGTGGTGGTGCCGGCATTCGCTTTGCTAAAGCGGCACGTGTCGCTGCCGCTCGGCTGGCTTAAGCCGCAGTGGCAGCCGGAGATTGCGCGGCGTCTGGCAAAATTTACCCTGATGGCGCTGATTACCTCGTTCACGCTACCGGCCGCTTGGGTGATGATGCGCAATCTGCTGGCGCAGCACGACGGCTGGGCGCAGGTCGGCCTGTGGCAAGGCGTGAACAGCATCTCCGACGCTTGGCTGCAGTTTATTACCGCCACCTTCAGCGTCTGGCTACTGCCGACGCTGGCACGGCTGGATCAGAAATGCGATATCGCCCGGGAAATCGGACGCGCGCTGCGCTTTGCCTTATCTGCGGTGGCGGCGATCGGATTTTGCGTCTGGCTGCTGCGCGATGTGGCGATTTGGCTGCTGTTTTCGCCGGCGTTTAACGCCATGCGCAATCTCTTTGTCTGGCAGCTGTGCGGCGACGTGTTTAAGGTAGGCGCCTATGTTTTCGGCTATCTGGTGATTGCGAAAGCGTCGCTGCGTTTCTATACTCTGGCTGAAATGAGCCAGTTTATCTTGCTGACGCTCTTCTCGCGCTGGCTGATCCCGCTGTCGGGCGTGACCGGCGCGGCTCAGGCCTATATGGCGACCTATCTCTGTTATTTCGCGCTCTGCTGCGGCGCATTTATGATCTATTGCCGGAAAAAATGACGTTAATTCACGTGCTGGGATCTAGTATCCCTCATCATAATCAAACGGTGTTGCGCTTTTTCAACGATGTATTAAGCGTTGAACTGCCTGTCTATACGCCGCGCCAGTTTATGGTGGTAACGCAGCAGCCTGCAGCGCTCTCCGCCTTCGACAATCTGCGCATCGAAGCCTTCGGCTCGAAAAAAGCGCTGATGCAGGCGCTGGTCAGGCGGGCGAAAAACCGCGAGCAGCGTTTTTTTTGCCATGGACAGTTTAATCCGGGCATCTGGCTGGCGCTGCTAAGCGGTAAGATCAACTCCAGCCAGCTTTACTGGCACGTCTGGGGCGCGGATCTTTATGAAGAGTCGCGCAGTCTGAAGTTTCGCCTATTCTATTTGCTGCGCCGCATCGCGCAAGGGTGTGTAGCGCAGGTTTTCGCCACCCAGGGCGACCTGCACTATTACCAGCAGCGTCATCCGCGCGTGCCCGCCGCACGGCTCTATTTCCCGACGAAAATGAGCTTGGCCGCGCCGCGAAGCACACCTGATGCGCGCTTTACCATTCTGCTGGGCAACTCTGGTGATGCCAGCAATCGCCATATCGAGGGCCTCAAGGCCATTCGCCTACAGTTTGGCGAAGCGGTACGCATCTTGGTGCCGCTCGGTTATCCGCCGAACAATGCGGCCTATATCAACGAGGTGGCAGCGGCGGCCGAAAATCTCTTTCCTGACGGGCAGGTCGAGCTGCTACGTGACGACCTCGCTTTTGATGACTATTCAGCGCTGCTCGCGCGCTGCCACTTGGGCTATTTTATGTTCGAACGCCAGCAGGGTATCGGCACGCTCTGCCTGCTGATTCAGGCTAACGTGCCTTTTGTGCTTAACCGGCGCAATCCGTTCTGGCGCGATATCAGCAAGCAGGGGCTGCCGGTGTTGTTCAGCGGCGATGCGCTCGATAGCGACAGCGTAGCGGAAGCGCGTCGACAGCTGGCGAGCTGCGATAAGCATGCCATCGCCTTTTTTGCCCACGGCTATATAGCGGGCTGGCGCGACGCCTTACGCCATTGTGAAGGGGAGTCATCATGAACTTCATGCAGTTTAGCGGTCTACTAGTGGTTTATTTGCTGTCGCTGGGTTTTATCCTAGCCCTGACTTGGCGGGAGTTCAGGCGCGTGCGCTTTAACTTCCACCTCTTTTTCACCTTGTTGTTTTTACTGACCTTCTACTTTGGCTTTCCACTAACCTGCGGGCTAGTATTCCGCTTTAATGTCGAGGTAGTGTCGCCGGAGTATCTGCTGCAGGCGCTGCTATCGGCGACGGCGTTCTACGCCGTCTATTACGTCAGCTATAAGGTTAGGCTACGCTTTGCGGCGGTGCCGCGCGCCAGACCTTGGCTAGAGATGAACCGCGTCGAGGCCCATCTGACCTGTATTCTGCTGGCGCTGGTCGCCATCAGCACGGTAACGGTATTTTTCCTGCACAACGGCTTTTTGCTGTTTCGCCTGACCGCCTACAACCAGATTTTTTCCAGTGAAGTCTCCGGCGTGGCGCTGAAGCGCTTTTTCTATTTCTTTATCCCGGCGATGCTGATCCTCTATTTTCTACGGCCGACGCAGTGTAACTGGCTGCTGTTTATGGTGGTGACGGTTGCGTTCGGCCTGCTGACTTATGTGCTAGTGGGCGGTACGCGGGCGAATATCATCATCGCCTTTGCGCTGTTTTTGTTTATTAGCATTACGCGCGGCTGGATCAGTCTGTGGATGCTGGCTGCGGCGGGCGTGCTGGCGATAGGCGGTATATTCTGGCTGGCGCTGCAGCGCTATAACCTTAACGTGCTCGGCGAAGAGGCGGTTTACGCCTTTCTTTACCTGACACGCGATACCTTTTCGCCTTGGGAGAATCTGGCGCTGTTGCTGGAGAACTACTCTAAGATTGAGTTTCAGGGGCTGGCGCCTATCTGGCGCGACTTTTATGTCTATATCCCCGGCTGGCTGTGGCCGGGCAGGCCGTCAATGGTGCTTAACAGCGCCAACTATTTTACTTGGGAAGTGCTGAACAATCATTCAGGCTTGGCGATTTCACCAACGCTGCTTGGCTCGCTACTGGTGATGGGCGGCCTCTGGTTTATCCTGCCGGGGGCGGGGGCGGTCGGGTTGATTATTAAGGGCTTCGATACGCTCTATTTACACGGGCGAGACGCCGACAACCGCTATAGCGGCGCGATTATGCAGAGTTTTTGCTTCGGCGCGGTGTTCAATATGATTGTGCTGGTGCGCGAGGGGCTGGATGCGTTTGGCTCACGCGTAGTTTTTTTCGCCTTGATTTTTCTCGCCTGCCTCTGTGTGGCGAAGATGCTTTTCTGGCTGCTGGATCGCGCCGGGCTGATTCGACGTCGCGGCGGTCAGGCTTTACATAGCCCAATTTAACGCCTCTGGGCACAACGGGAAGATAAGACTCAACCATGACAAGGTTACTAGAAACGCCACAGTATGATATCCGCGGCATGTTGCTGTATGGCTTCGACAGTATGTCCGCCTTTGTGGACTTTTTGCTGCCGGAGGAGGGCGCGCGCAGTGGGACGCTAGTGGCGGTGAATGCCGAGAAGATGTTGACGGCGGAGTGCGACGAGGCGCTACGTGCGCTGTTGCAGGAGGCGCAGTTCAAGTATCCCGACGGCATCAGCATTGTGCGCTCCATCCGTAAGAAGTATCCCCATGCGGCGGCGCAGCGCATCGCGGGCGCCGATTTGTGGGAGGCGCTGATGGAGCGCGCCGGTCGGCAGGGCACGCCGGTGTTTTTAATCGGCGGGCGTCAGGCGGTGCTGGAGGAGACATGCGTTAAGCTGCGTCGGCAGTGGAATATCAATATCGTCGGCGCGCAGGATGGGTTTTTCGCGCCAGCCGACCGCGATGCGCTTTTCGCCCGCGTCGCTGCCAGCGGCGCGCGTATCGTTACTGTCGCGCTGGGGTCGCCGCGTCAGGAGCTGTTGATACGCGGCTGTCGCGCGCGCTGGCCGCACGCTTTATATATGGGCGTAGGCGGAACCTATGATGTGTTTACCGGACATGTAAAGCGCGCGCCGAAGATTTGGCAGCGTCTGGGGCTGGAATGGCTCTATCGACTGATTCGGCAGCCCAGCCGGTTGCGTCGTCAGCTAAAATTGATCAAATATTTACGTTATCACTTGCGTGGCGATCTCTGATATGACTGATTACTTCGGTCTTTTTTCGCCGAGGAAATAGCCAAATCGCTCTATTCCTCGACGAAATGCACAAAGCGTAATCAAACGCGTTTTTTATTAAAGAAGCACTAGACAGTATCACCTCAAGTCCGTAGTATGCCCATCCGCAATGGAGCTACGCGCCCGTAGCTCAGCTGGATAGAGCGCTGCCCTCCGGAGGCAGAGGTCTCAGGTTCGAATCCTGTCGGGCGCGCTATTTAGTTTGTGCGCAGGAGCTGCGGTGGTTACATTACCGCGTTAGTATTAGTAAAGAGTTACATGATGCAGGTCGTTGGCTTGCAACATATCGAATTGTGGTGGCTATAGCTCAGTTGGTAGAGCCCTGGATTGTGATTCCAGTTGTCGTGGGTTCGAGTCCCATTAGCCACCCCAGATTTTGTTGGGATACGCGAAGGTGGCGGAATTGGTAGACGAGCTAGCTTTAGGTGTTAGTGTTCTTACGGACGTGAGGGTTCAAGTCCCTCTCTTCGCAGTAGGTAAATCAAAACAATAAAAATTATCGGCGAGTAGCGCAGCTTGGTAGCGCAACTGGTTTGGGACCAGTGGGTCAGAGGTTCGAATCCTCTCTCGCCGACCATTTAACCTGCTTGAAAAAGCAGGTTTTTTCGTTTGTAGAAGTAGAAAATTAGCGCTGTGGTTTGGGCCGCCCACGCTATCCGTTTTTCAAACTTCTTTATCGTCTGTTAAATGAAATGTGCTTGTCTCTTAATAGAGACAATTAAACATTTGATTTAAATGATTATATGAATGGATAGCCTCTATCGTCTCAAAATTGAGACAGAAAGCCGATCGTTTGTCGTCTGTTACTGACAATTTTAGGGCTGCAGCTATAGTTGATTAACTTCATACTTTTGAAAAAAAGCGTTTAATATATTTTTGCCAACTTGGCACGCTCTGTGCAATAATTATCGCGTAGATGCTCATTCCACCTCTTATGTCTGCTGATACTGCATAAACTTGGGAATGACGCAGAGCCACTTTTAGGTATCAGTTGTCTGCCTGCCTGTATCGCTCACGCTTTACAGGATCAACAGACCTACCGGATACCTCATGTTTGTTTTACTGACCTGATCTTATACCTGCCTCTGGCAGGTATTTTTTTGTCCTTAAAACAGATAAAAAGCCGGGCAAGCCCGGCGTGAATAAGTAACAACAATATTAAGCATTCGGATTGTTTTTCAGCGTCAACAGTAAGCCTTCACGGCGCATTTTTGCCGCCTCTTCCGGGCGATGCATACGATCATAGACATCCGCCAGCCATGCGTAATCGAACGTGTCGGGGCGCTGTGCCAGCGCCTGCTGGAACGCCTCGGCGGACTGCTGCCACTCTCCATAGCGCATTAGCAGCTGGCCCAGCGTGCTGTGCAGCAGCGGCGTCGCGCCATACTGCTTGATCTGCAGGCGCAGCGCTCTCTCCAGCGCCTCGGGATTGTTGCTCTTAATGCGCGGCATCAGCAGCACCAGACGATCGTCGTAGTGACGCTTCAGACCTTCAAGGACAATCTCCTGTGCGGTCTGGTGATCGTCGCACTCAATCAAATGATCCGCCATCGCCACCTGCAGCGCTGTTTGCTGGCGCGTTTTACGACTGAGATTCGACCACCAGCACTTCAGGCCACCGCTGCCCTGGTCAGCCATCGCCTGATTCATCAGGCCCAGCCACGCTTGCTGCTGCAGATTGGCGCGATGCTGTTCATCTCCCACCTGCGATTTTTCCATCGCGGGCAAAATGTTGATTAGGGAACTCCATACGCCGGTACGCAGGTACGCCTGCTCCGCTAGCCGCAGCACTTCCGGGTGACGCGGCGCGACCTCCAGCAGGCGATCGATGGCGTGGCGCACAGCGTTATCTTCATTGCGCGCCAGCAGAATGCGCGCGCGGGTAATCTCAACCGGGATTATGTCGTTGTCCGACAGCTCCGCGGCGCGCTCAAGATGCTGGTTGGCGCGAATTTCATCGCCGCGCTGCTGCGCCGCTTCGGCCGCTAGCAGATAGTTGGCCACTGGCATGTCGGCGTGATCGGCGTCTTTCAACAGCAGCTTCTCGACCTGACGATAATCGCCTTCGGCCAGCTTCATCAGCGCGGTCTGGGTATGGCGCTGCGCGCGACGGCGTTTACGGCTGGTAAACCAGCCACGAGTGCGCGCGCCGGTGCGAAACAGGTGACATAGCAGCCACTCCACGCCGAGAATGATCAGCAGGCTGATAATCAGGATGATCGCTAGGCCCGTGACGCTAGTTTCCACATTCCAGTTATCGGTCTGGATCAGTACGTAGCCCTGATGACCGGCGATCATCGGACCGACCACGATGCCGGCGATCAGCAGAACGAACAAGATAAATACCTTAAGCATGCGCTTAGCCTTCTTGCTGGTCAGCAGAGACGGAAGGCTGCGCAATCAGGTTGCGCACACGCGTCTGCATCAGCTTATCGATAAACGGCTGACTTTCCAGATTGTCCGGCAGATTCATATTGATGCTCTGCTGGCTCAGTTCATCCAGCTGCGCTAGGAAGGCTTTGGTAGCGGGATCGTTGGTATCATACCAAGCGTGCACCCAGCTGGATACGGTGTCGATAGACTGTTTATAAATCTCGTCCTGATGGCGCGGCACCGCCTGCGCGGCGATCAGCAGACGCGAACGAATATTTTCGCGCAGATAAACGTCTTGGTTCGGTGCCAGCAGCGGCTGCGCCGTATTGTCGCGACGGCGGATGGTGATGAAGTCATCCATAAAGTTATGCCAGCTTTTCACTAGGTTCTGACGCCATTCGCGCAGCGAAGAGGTCAGCTCGCCGCCGTCGCTGTTCACCGGCGCGTCGTCGCTGTCGTTATCCGCTAGGCGCAAATTGTCGACGCCGTTCGACAGCTGATTTAGCTTGAGAATGATGCCGTCATAGTCGATCTGATCGATGGCTGACAGCGTGCTGATATCCTGCGTTAGCGCGCGGCGCACGCTGGCCACGCTGGGATCTTTCATATCGGCTAGGCTAGCGTCAGCGCTTTTCAGCAGGGCGGCAGCGGCAGTGACGTCCTGATCGCTCCAGAGCTTGCGGCCTGCCAGTTTCACTAAGTAGTCCGCCTGCGACACTAGCCAGGTGTGCACGTCATTGCCGGAAATAGTGGCGACCTTTTCACGCAGGAGTTCCATCTCTTTCGCCGTAGCGGCCTGTTGGTAGCGCGCGTCGTTCAGCGCGCTTTGCGCGCTGCTTAGCTGCTGCGCCAGCTGCTGTTTGTCGCTGCCCGCTTGTTGCTGCAAGGCGTTCAGCTTATCGCTTAGGCTCTGATTCGCCTGCGCCTGAAGTTCAGCCTGATGTTTCCCGTTAAGGTATAGACCCGCACCGGTCGCTAGGCCGATGATAATCGCCACCGCGCCCAGCACCATGCCGCCGTTCTTTTTGTCGCGCGGCGGTTGAAGGCAAGAAAAGGGCAAAGTATCTGCCGCTGGCGTGGTCTCTTCAACCGTGGCGGAGGTCGCTTTTTGTTCCGTCATCTGTGGCATATCCCATGATTAAGTTCAGCGTAACGTGCGCAGCAGCGCATCGTTATCGGCACCATCGGCTACCTGAATATCCTGCCAGCCCAGCTCACTGGCTAGCGTAGCCAAACGTTCGCTGACGACAACCAGTCGACAGCGTAATAACCATTCCTCGCGATCGATCGCGGGGAACAGAGAAAATAGCTGTTGTAACATTTCACCGCTGCTGACCACTAGCGTCGTGATGCCACGGTTGCGCCAGCGTTGACCCTCAATAGCGCCATCGTAATGCTTCTGACAGCGCTGATAGCACTGGCTGAAAGCGATCTCGGCGCCACGCACGATCAGCGTTTCCGCCAGCAGTTCTCGCCCTGAGTTTCCTCTTAAAATCAGCGCTTTCTTACGGGATACCCGCTGCAGCGCCGCCAAGTTGATCAGCGCTTCGCTGGTTTCCTGCGTGTGCGGATAGTCAACGTGTCGACCGCTGGCGGTGTGAAACGCCAGCGCGGTGCTGCGACCAATTGCATAATAGTCTACGTCTGCGGGCCACGCTGCGTTGTGACGTGCTAGCACAGGCTGCGCATGGCGGATCACCTGCTGCGATAGCAGGAAAGCTAGGTCGCCGGTGCGTAACGCGGCGAGCTGCTGCGGCAGGCGATCAAGGTCGGCGCCCGGCGCAAACTCGATCAGCGGCAGCGTCCAAGCCTCGCGGCCAAGGCTGAGCAGGCGGGTCGCCAGCTCGCTGGCGGCGGGTTCTGAGCGCGTGACTAGGATAGTCATGCAGGCGGCTGCCCTTGATAGATATCGCGCAGGATATCGCGTGCGCCGTTAGCGAGCAGCTCGTCGGCGAGCGAAATGCCAATCGCTTCCGCCTCGGCGCGCGGGCCGCGGCGTTCGCCACGCACCATTACGCTGCTGTCCGGCGCGCCGACTAGGCCGCGCAGCCAGAGCTGGTTGTCTTCCAGCAGCGCGAAGCTGCCGATCGGCACTTGGCAGCCGCCTTCCAGCCGCGTGTTCATCGCGCGTTCGGCCTTAACACAGATGGCGGTGTCGTCATGGTTGAGCGTCTGCAGCAGGCCGATCAGCCCGCTGTCGTCAAGACGGCACTCAATGCCGACCGCGCCCTGACCCACGGCGGGCAAGGAGATTTCCGGCGGCAGCGGCTGGCGGATGCGTGATTCGAGATCCAAGCGTTTTAGCCCGGCGGTCGCCAGAATAATGGCATTATAGTCGCCCGCATCGAGTTTCGATAGGCGGGTGCCGACGTTGCCGCGCAGCGAGCGGATCACTAGATCCGGCCGGCGTTCGCTTATCTGACTCTGGCGACGCAGGCTGGAGGTGCCGACCACTGCGCCCTGCGGCAGAGCGTCAAGCGAGTCATAGTGGTTTGAGACGAAGGCGTCGCGCGGATCTTCGCGCTCGCAAATCGTAACCAGCCCTAATCCCTCAGGGAACGCGACCGGCACATCTTTCATTGAATGAACCGCGAGCTCGGCTCGATTTTCCAGCATCGCCAGCTCAAGCTCTTTGACAAACAGCCCCTTACCGCCCACTTTCGCCAGCGGCGTATCCAGTATAATGTCACCTTTGGTCACCATCGTCACCAGCTCTACGCGCAGGCCGGGGTGCGCGGCCATCAGACGCCTCTGGACATAATGTGCCTGCCAGAGCGCAAGAGGACTTTGTCTTGTAGCAATTCTGAAAATTTTGTTTAACATGCTGTTAACCATTTTGATCGTTCACCGAATATCCTATCATTAGTCGGCTGATGGCTGACAGTTTCAACGGATTATTTGCCCGTACTAGCGGTGACATCCGCCCCGCAACAGAGGATAACGCGGGAAGCAGTGTCTAAAAGCGCAGGACGCGAACAGGAACGTGCTAAACTGTTAAGTAGCACAAATTTCTTTACAGTCAATCTGCCAGGCGTTAGATTGATCACGTTTCCAGCAATAATCTGCCCACCTTTTTCGATTACTAAGCGGCAGGTTTAGGAAACAGGTTGCTTAAACACTGGGACAATCAGGCGAAACGTCTTGTACCTCTACATTGAGACACTGAAACAGAGACTGGATGCCATTAACCAGCTGCGCGTCGATCGCGCGCTGGCTGCAATGGGACCTGCTTTCCAGCACGTATACAGTCTGCTGCCGATCTTACTACATTATAATCACCCGCTGATGCCTGGTTACTTTGACGGTAACGTTCCTCGAGGCATCAGCTTCTTCACGCCTGAAGAAAACCAGCTGGCGCTGATGCGCGAGCTGGCGGGCAATCGCGAGCTGACGCTGGATATGTCGCGCAGCGGCGAAATGCCGATTACCGGCATTTATTCGATGGGCAGCACGTCGTCGGTCGGGCAGAACAGCCTCTCCGACCTCGATATCTGGGTCTGCCATCAATCTTGGCTCGATAATGAAGAACGCCTCGACCTGCAGCGCAAGTGCATACTGTTGCAGAAGTGGTGCGTCTCGATGGGCGTGGAAGTCAGCTTCTTCCTGATTGATGAAAACCGCTTCCGTCATAACGAGAGCGGCTGCCTGGGCGCGGAAGACTGCGGCTCGACCCAGCATATTTTGCTGCTGGACGAGTTCTACCGTACAGCCGTGCGCATGGCGGGCAAACGCATTCTGTGGAATATGGTGCCGTGCGAGGAAGAGCATCACTACGACGACTATGTGATGTCGCTCTACGCGCAGGGCGTGCTGACGCCTAACGAGTGGCTCGATCTGGGCGGACTGGGCACGCTGTCAGCGGAAGAGTATTTCGGCGCCAGCCTGTGGCAGCTCTATAAAAGCATCGACTCGCCTTATAAGGCGGTGCTGAAAACCCTGCTGCTGGAAGCCTACAGCTGGGAGTATCCCAATACGCAACTACTGGCAATGGATATTAAACAGCGCTTGCACGACGGCCAAATCGTCAGCTTTGGACTCGATCCCTACTGCATGATGCTGGAGCGTGTGGCGCACTACCTGACCAGCGTGGACGATCAGCCGCGCCTCGATCTGGTGCGCCGCTGTTTCTATCTTAAGGTGTGTGAGAAGCTGAGTGCCGACGAAAATGTCAGCCGCTCAGGCTGGCGCCGCGAGATCCTGTCGCAGCTGGTGAAAGAGTGGGACTGGGACGAAGAGAAACTAGCGATACTCGACAACCGCGGCGGCTGGAAAATCGAACGCGTGCGCGATGCGCATAACGAGCTGCTGGATGCGATGATGCAGAGCTATTGCAACCTGATCCGCTTCGCGCGCCGCAACAATTTAAGCGTTAGCGCGAGTCCGCAGGATATCGGGGTGCTGACGCGTAAACTGTACGCCGCGTTCGAAGAGCTGCCGGGCAAGGTCACGCTGGTCAATCCGCAGATTTCGCCTGATCTCTCGGAAGAGAACCTGACCTTTATTCACGTGCCGGCGGGCCGCGCTAATCGCGCAGGCTGGTATCTCTATAACCAGGCGCTGGGCATGAGTTTCATCATCAGCCATCAGCCGCTGGAGTATAATCGCTACCTGAACAAGCTGGTGGCTTGGGCATGGTTCAATGGCTTAATGACTAGCAAAACGCGGCTGCATATCAAAGGCAACGGGATCTGCGATCTGGCGCGCCTGCAGGAGCTGGTGAGCGACGTCTCTTCGCACTTTCCGCTGCGTCTGCCTGCGCCGACGCCGAAGGCGCTCTACAGCCCGTGTGAAATCCGCCACTTGGCGATTATCGTCAACCTTGAGCACGATCCGACTTCCGCATTCCGCAATCAGGTAGTGCACTTCGACTTCCGTAAGCTCGACGTCTTTAGCTTCGGTCAGCAGCAGTGTCTGATCGGCAGCATCGATCTGCTCTACCGCAATTCTTGGAATGAAGTGCGTACGCTGCATTTTAGCGGCGAACAGGCGATGATCGAAGCGTTGAAAACCATCTTGGGCAAAATGCATCAGGACGCCGCACCGCCGGATACGGTGGAAGTCTTCTGTTATAGCCAGCATTTGCGCGGGCTGATCCGCACTCGCGTTCAGCAGCTGGTCTCCGAATGCATTGAGCTGCGCCTCTCCAGTACGCGTCAGGAACCGGGCCGCTTCAAGGCGCTACGGATGGCGGGCCAGACGTGGGGACTCTTCTTCGAACGCATGAGCGTCTCGGTGCAGAAGCTAGAAAACGCGGTGGAATTCTACGGCGGCATCTCCAACAACAAGCTGCACGGCCTGTCGATTAAAGTCGAATCTAACCAGACGCCGCTGCCGTCGGTGGTGAACGGCTACGCCAGCGAAGGCATTATTCAGTTCTTTTTCGAAGAGACTACCGACGAGCAGGGGTTCAACATCTATATTCTGGATGAAACCAACCGCGTCGAGGTCTATCACCACTGCGAAGGCAGCAAAGAGGAGCTGGTGCGCGACGTCAGCCGTTTCTACTCCTCGTCGCACGATCGCTTTACCTATGGCTCCAGCTTTATCAATTTCAATCTACCGCAGTTCTATCAGATCGTGAGTACCGGCGATCGCTTCCAGGTGATCCCGTTTCGCAGCCAGACGCTGGCTCAGCTCTGCGCGATGCAGCCGGACAACGATAACGGCGACTATCAGCCGCGCTATCAGGTGCACTGACGCCGCACGGCCCTTTCCCTGTTGAACTGTCGCTGCGCGCACGTGAAATGCGGGTATTCCTGTTGCTTTTCCATCTTCAACTGCGATGATAAGCAACTAGGTTAAGGACAGAAGAGCAGAAAAAATGAAGACAGTAAAAATCCTGTTGGCAATGACTCTGGCACTCGCGAGCTTGGCAGGCTGTGGACTAAAAGGACCGCTTTATTTCCCACCCACCGCCCAGCCGAAGACGCAAAATCCTCAGCAAGCTGATCGGCAGCAACAGCGTGCGGCGCAGGCCGATACCAACGGACTGGTGAGCGGTGGCAACGCCAGCATGTCAGCAGACTAATCGTAATGGCGCACTTGGCAGAGTAAAAAATGCAGTTCTCCAAAATGCACGGCCTCGGCAACGACGTTATGGTAGTCGACGCTGTGACGCAAAACGTCTTTTTTTCGCCGGAGTTGATTCGCTGGCTGGCGGATCGCCATTTGGGGATCGGTTTCGATCAGCTGCTGATCGTCGAACCGCCTTACGATCCCGATCTCGACTTTCACTATCGCATCTTCAACGCCGACGGCAGCGAAGTGGCACAGTGCGGCAACGGTGCGCGCTGTTTCGCCCGTTTTGTGCGGCTAAAAGGGCTGACCAATAAAAGCGAGATCCGCGTCAGCACACAGACTGGGCGCATGGTGCTGAGCGTGACGCCGGACGAACTGGTGCGCGTCAATATGGACGAGCCTAATTTCGAACCGCAGCAGGTGCCGTTTCGCGCCAATAAAGCGGAAAATCTCTATCTGCTGCGCGTCGCCGAACAGACAGTGATGTTCGGCGCGGTGTCGATGAGCAATCCGCACTGCGTGATCCAGGTCGATAGCGTCCAGACCGCCGCGGTCGAGACCCTCGGCCCGTTGCTGGAGAGCCACGAACGCTTTCCCGAGCGCGTCAACGTCGGCTTTATGGAAGTGGTTTCGCCGGAGCATATTCGCCTGCGCGTCTACGAGCGCGGCGCGGGCGAAACCCAAGCGTGCGGCAGCGGCGCCTGCGCTGCGGTCGCCTGCGGCGTTCAGCAGGGCATTTTGTCGCCGAAAGTGCGCGTCGATCTCCCGGGCGGCACGCTGCATATCGCTTGGAAAGGAGCAGGTCAGCCGCTGTTTATGACCGGCCCCGCCACACACGTTTACGATGGGTTTATTCATCTATGAAAAATATCGAAGAGCAGGCTGACAATACGCTCCTGCTGGACGATCAGGCTGTTAACGATTATCTGCAGCAAAATCCCGACTTCTTTATCCGCAACGCGCGCCAGGTCGAACAGATGGCAGTGCCGCATCCGGTGCGCGGCAGCGTATCGCTGGTGGAGTGGTATATGGCGCGCCAGCGCAACCATATTCAGCGGCTAGAGGAGGAGATCACGCTGCTGCTGGAGCAGGCGAGCGCCAATCAGGAGCTGTTTGATCGGCTGCTAGCGCTGCAGGGACATCTAGCGGCGGCCGGCTCGCTGCAGGATATGCTTAATCGGCTACAGCGCTGGGCGCGCGAACTGGGACTGGCGGGCGTCAATCTGCGCCTTTTCGCCAACCAGTGGCGGCTGGGCGCGCCTTCGGAATTCGTTCAGCTCGGCCTGTCGCGTCAGGTGTTCGAGCTGCTGCGCATCCAGCGTTTCGGCCAGCAACACCATTTTCTCGGCAGCCTGAACGGCCAGGAGCTGCTGCCACAGGCCAAAGCTATCGGCTCCGTGGCGATGTCGCTGATGGGCGAGCGCGGCGAGCTGGGCGTGCTGATCTTCAGCAGTCGCGACAGCCAGCACTACCAAGCTGGCATGGGCACGCTGCTGATACAGTATCTAGCGCAGATGATGCCGGAGCTGCTGTCGCGCTGGGTGGAACGCGCATGAGCGCGCTGCAGGCTGTCGTCGATGAATTCCTGCGCTATCTCAAGATCGAGCGTCAGCTCAGCCCGCTAACCCAAGAAAACTACGCGCGCCAGCTGGCGACGCTGACCGACATGGCCGAGGAGATGAAGCTTGACAGCTGGGCGACGCTGGAGCCTGCGCAGGTGCGCAGCATGGTGTCGCGTAGTCGTCGCGCCGGGTTATGCGCCAGTAGCCTCGCGCTGCGTCTCTCGGCGCTGCGCAGTTTTCTCGACTGGCAGGTCAGCCAAGGCAAACTCTCCGCTAATCCCGCTAAAGGGGTCTCCACGCCGCGCAACGCCCGTCGTCTGCCGAAAAATGTCGACGTCGACGAGGTGAGTCAGCTGCTGGAGATCGACCTTAACGATCCGCTGGCGGCGCACAACGTGCAGAAACGCTTCGCAGAATGGGGCGTAAAGCAGGGCATCGCTAGCCATATCCATCCGCACAAGCTACGCCACTCATTCGCCACGCATCTGCTGGAGTCGAGCGGCGATCTGCGCGCAGTGCAGGAGCTGCTAGGCCACGCCAGTCTCTCCACCACGCAGATCTATACCCATCTCGATTTCCAGCATCTAGCGACGGTGTATGACGCTGCGCATCCCCGCGCCAAACGAGGAAAGAAAGAATGAAGTTTTACCGTCCGCTACGCGCCGTTAAGGCGATCACCTTCGATCTCGACGATACGCTCTACGATAACTATCCCGTTATCCGCAAAACCACCGCCGAATCGCATGCGGCGCTGCAGGCCTATCATCCGGCGCTACGAGAGTTCACGCCACGGGATTATCAGGCGCTGCGCGACGAGCTGCTGGCGTGTGAGCCGGAAATCTACCACGACGTATCGGAGTGGCGTCGACGCTCGGTCGAGCTGGCGCTGCTTAACGCCGGGCTCCCGGCGCAGGAAGCGACGGCAGGCGCGGACGAGATCATGAATGTCTTCCACCACTGGCGCAGCCAAGTGGAGATGCCGGAAGAGACGCATCAGACGTTGAAGGCGCTCGGCGCGGAAGTTCCGCTGGTGGCGATCACCAACGGCAACGCGCACCCCGAGCAGCTCGGTATCGCCGAATATTTTCAGTTCGCGCTGCGCGCCGGGCCGGACGGCCGCGCGAAGCCTTATCAGGATATGTACCATCTCGCCATGCAGCGGCTCGGCGTGGCGCCAGAGCAGATTTTGCACGTCGGCGACGATCTCACCACCGACGTGGCGGGCGCGCTGCGCTGCGGCATGCAGGCGTGCTGGATCAACCTGCACGGAGGCAACCTGATGCAGATTAGCGATGCACGTCTGTTACCGCATGTCGAAATTTCGCGATTGGCATCCCTGACCTCACTGTTATAATGGCTGCATATTTATCCAGTCGCGCCCTGAGTCATGCGCCTTGCCGCAAGCCGAATGATTCAGGGTGCGCTTTTGGTTCTCCTAGATAAACGGTGCTTAATGGATTTTTCTGATCTACTGAACGGTTTGAATGACAAACAGCGCGAAGCCGTGGCGGCGCTGCGCAGCAACCTGCTGGTGCTGGCAGGCGCGGGCAGCGGAAAAACACGCGTCTTAGTGCACCGTATCGCTTGGCTGCTGTCGGTAGAGAACTGCTCGCCCTATTCGATTATGGCGGTGACCTTTACTAACAAAGCGGCGGCGGAGATGCGCCACCGTATCGAACAGCTGATCGGCAGCAGCCAAGGCGGCATGTGGATCGGCACCTTCCACTGCCTCGCCCATCGCCTGCTGCGCGCGCACTATCTCGACGCCGGCCTGCCGCAGGATTTTCAGATCCTCGACAGCGAAGATCAGCTGCGCCTGCTGAAGCGCCTGATCAAGGCGATGAACTTGGATGAGAAGCAGTGGCCCGCGCGTCAGAGCATGTGGTACATCAACGGCAAAAAAGATGAAGGGCTGCGCCCGAAACATATCGAAAGCTACGGCAATCCGGTGGAGCAGACTTGGCTGTGCATCTATCAGGCATATCAGGAAGCGTGCGACCGCGCCGGGCTGGTCGATTTCGCCGAACTGCTGCTGCGCGCCCATGAGCTGTGGCTGCACAAGCCGCATATTCTCAATCATTATCGCGAACGCTTCAGCAATATTTTGGTGGATGAGTTTCAGGACACCAACAACATTCAGTATGTCTGGATCCGCATGCTGGCGGGCGACAGCGGGCGGGTGATTATCGTCGGCGACGACGATCAGTCGATTTACGGCTGGCGCGGCGCGCAGGTCGAGAACATCCAGCGCTTTCTGCAGGATTTCCCAGCGGCGGAAACCATTCGCCTCGAGCAGAACTATCGCTCCACCAACAATATCCTGAAGTCGGCCAACGTCCTGATCGCCAACAACAACGGTCGTCTCGGCAAAGAGCTGTGGACCGACGGCAGCGACGGCGACCCTGTCTCCATCTACTGCGCCTTCAACGAGCTGGATGAAGCGCGCTTCGTGACCAACCGCATCAAAACTTGGCAGGAGAACGGCAACGCCCTGCAGGACTGCGCCATTCTCTACCGCAGCAACGCCCAGTCGCGCGTGCTGGAAGAGGCGCTGCTGCAGAGCAGCATGCCGTACCGCATTTACGGCGGTATGCGCTTCTTCGAACGTCAGGAGATCAAGGACGTGCTTGCCTATCTGCGCCTGATCGCCAACCGCAACGACGACTCCGCCTTCGAGCGCGTGGTCAATACGCCGACGCGCGGCGTGGGCGATCGCACGCTCGATGTAGTGCGTCAGACCGCCCGCGAGTGGCAGATGACGCTGTGGCAGGCGGCGCGCGAGCTGCTGCAAACCAAAGCG
Organism: Type-B symbiont of Plautia stali; assembly: GCA_001485295.1. Classification (GTDB taxonomy): domain Bacteria; phylum Pseudomonadota; class Gammaproteobacteria; order Enterobacterales; family Enterobacteriaceae; genus Pantoea. Next base: position 32,155 of record BBOA01000007.1, on the reverse strand, counting down.
CTGGTGGGCCGCGCTGCCTCGGCGCTGCAGCGTTTCTGCGAGCTGGTCGATTCACTGGCGACGGAAACCGCCGAGATGCCGCTGTATGTACAGACCGACCGCGTGATTAAAGACTCTGGCCTGTGGGTGATGTATGAGCAGGAGAAAGGCGAAAAGGGCCAGGCGCGTATCGAAAACCTTGAGGAACTGGTGACGGCGACGCGTCAGTTCAGCTATCAGGATGAAGACGAAGATCTGATGCCGCTGCAGGCGTTTCTGTCGCACGCCGCGCTGGAAGCGGGTGAAGGCCAGGCCGATAAGTGGCAGGACGCGGTGCAGCTGATGACGCTGCACTCGGCGAAGGGACTGGAATTCAGCCAAGTCTTTATCGTCGGCATGGAAGAGGGCATGTTCCCGAGTCAGATGTCGATTGATGAGGGCGGCCGCTTGGAAGAGGAGCGCCGTCTCGCCTATGTCGGCGTGACTCGCGCCATGCTGAAGCTGACGCTGACCTATGCCGAGTCGCGTCGGCTTTACGGCAAAGAGGTCTATCACCGGCCGTCGCGCTTTATCGGCGAGCTGCCGGAGGAATGCATCGAAGAGGTGCGCCTGCGCGCCAGCGTAAGCCGGCCGATCAGCCATCAGCGCATGGGCACGCCGGTCGCGAAAAGTGACAGCGGCTTCTCACTAGGCCAGCGCGTGAAGCATGCCAAATTCGGCGAAGGTACCATCATTAATCTGGAAGGCAGCGGCGAGCACAGCCGCGTGCAGGTGGCGTTTCAGGGGCAGGGCATCAAGTGGCTGGTTGCCGCTTATGCGAAGCTGGAAACCGCTTAGTCACCGGTTGACGACTTTTTCGACTCAGCGTAACATGCGCGCACTATTATCAAGAGAGGACAATGTCTTGGACACGCCCAGTCGATGCTGGCTCAATCACTTGGTTATCAGGAATAACATCTAAGGTTACCTCTTTTTGCTGGTAACCTTAGCGGTTATCAGCGACCTCCTTTTTTTCTCCCGTCGCATGAGTCAGCACTGATTCACCTTTTGAACGAGCGTTAACGAGCGTTTCCGTGTTCAGGCGTTTGCCGTGGCCGATCGGCCTGCGGTTTAGTCTGCAATGGGGAGTATTGCTATGCTGAGCGCATTTAAACTGGATCGCAGACGCCTGACGCGTCTGGAGCTGGAAGACCAAAACGACAAACTAACCACCTCCGTTTGGGTCGATCTGATCGAGCCGGAAGAGGGCGAGCGCGATCGTGTGCAGAGCGAGCTTGGGCAGAGCCTAGCGACGCGTCCCGAGCTGGAGGATATCGAAGCTTCGGCGCGTTTCTTCGAAGATGAAGACGGGCTGCATATCCACTCTTTTTTCTTTTATGAAGATGCGGAAGATCACGCTGGTAACTCCACCGTGGCCTTCACCATCCGCGAAGGGCGTCTCTATACGTTGCGCGAGCGCGAGCTGCCGGCGTTTCGCCTTTACCGCATGCGCGCCCGCAACCAGACGCTGATCGACGGCAACGCCTTTGAGCTGCTGCTGGATTTGTTCGAGACCAAAATCGAGCAGCTGGCGGATGAGATCGAGAATATCTATAGCGCGCTGGAGAAGCTCAGCCGCGTGATTATGGAAGGGCAGCAGGGCGAGGAGTATGACCAAGCGCTGTCGCGTCTCGCCGAGCTGGAAGATATCGGCTGGAAGGTACGGCTCTGTCTGATGGATACCCAGCGTGCGCTTAATTTCTTGGTGCGCAAGGCGCGTCTGCCAAACAATCAGCTGGAGCAGGCGCGCGAGATCCTGCGCGATATCGAGTCGCTGCTGCCACATAACGAATCGCTGTTCCAGAAGGTCAACTTCCTGATGCAGGCGGCGATGGGTTTTATCAACATCGAGCAGAACCGCATTATCAAGATCTTCTCGGTGGTGTCGGTGGTGTTTCTGCCACCGACGCTGGTGGCGTCCAGCTATGGGATGAACTTCGAGTTTATGCCGGAGCTGAAGTGGAGCTTTGGTTATCCGTCGGCGATTGGTCTGATGATCCTTGCCGGTCTAGCGCCTTATCTCTACTTTAAGCGAAAGAACTGGCTGTAATCGTTCATCAGCGGATGGGGAGTCCGGAGCCTACGCGAATGACAAGGACCGATCGCAAAGACGCAAAAACGGCATTCCTACCAGCTCGGCCCGCGCAGATGCGTACCTCATTCATGAGGTACGCCCGTTACTTCGTGTCACTCGCGTTTTAGCTTTTGAACGCGTTGACTGCCAGCGCTAGCCAGATAAACGCTAACGTCACCATCTTGTCGGGCGTGATGGTCTCGCCGTAAAACAGCACCGCCAGCAGGAACATCAGCGTCGGGCTGAGATATTAGAAAAAGCTGAAGGTAGAGAGACGCAGCGGCGTACAGGCAGCGGCAAACAGCATTAGCGGGATCGTCGTCAGGATTCCTGCCGCCACCAGCTTCAGGTTCGGACTGAGCGGATTGGCGTTCAGGCGACTGGTCGGCGTATCGGCGACGCTGAACAGATAGATCGCTGCCCGCGGAAACAGCTACAGCGTTTCAATCAGCATACCTCTCTGCGCATTGACCTGAATCTACGCACCAGCCCGTAAAAGGCGAAGCCCAGCGCCAGTAGCAGCACCTTTTTCGGCTACGCCAGCACGCTGCGCACCTGTGCCCAGCTGCGGCTTAGAGGCTGATCAGCATCAGCATAAAGAGCGCTGACTAGATGACGCGATGGGTCTTTTTGCCGGCGGAACGGTTTTCACCAGCTTGAAGTAGGCCAGGGCAATGCCCCAGATAAAGTAGGCGTCGAGCGCGAAGCCAATGCCCTAGCGAGTCTGTTGCGTGTCCATAAAAAGCGCCCCAAAAAAGTCGATTCTTGCACGCCGTTCGCGATTAACCAATCAAATAGGTCGCCGTCGTCGTGGCAATATATTCGCCCTGCTGGTTATGCAGCTCGACGTGCGGCGCCACCGCCACTTTATTTCCGGCTCGCAGCAGGCTGCTGGTGGCGGTAAATCGCTCGCCGCGGCCGGGCCGCACAGATATAGTCGACGCGCATATCGATGGTGCCCATGCGCGACAGGCGCTGGCACAGCTCCTCGCTGATGCTTCTCCGCGCGCGTCAGCGCGTTGCTGACGCAGACCATGCCGGCGACGACGTCCAGCACCGAGGCGATCACGCCGCCGTCTAGGATCTACTGTGTGGCGTTGCCGACCAGCATGGTTTTGTTGGCGAAGCTGATTTCAGCGTAGTCGCTCTCCATCCGATCCAGCTCTAGGCCGAGCGCCTGATTAAACGGCATATGATAAACAAAGATTTCGCCCACCATCCGGCGAGCATCTTGCTGAGACAGCAGCGTTGAAGACGTAACTATTATCCTGCAAACACGGCCTGAGCGGCGTGGAATGTTAAAGAATTGTGTATTCTAAGCCGAGCGCGAGGGGTTTTCCAGTTTCAGAAATCAGCGCTGCTCGTCTTCACCGACTTTTGCGTGCAGAATGGCCTCCTTTTTATGACTCCCCCATTAATTGACACACAAGCCTTCACCGGAGAATGTTATGCGCAAGCATCGCGCCTTGTTAGCAGCCGCCCTGTTACTCCCTGCACTGGCGCAGGCAGAGAAAGTCACCGTTAAAGATGTCCGCGACACCCCTCAGGGGCGCGGCAGTATAATCGCCAACCTGCTGGAGAAGCACGACAACCCATTTGTGCTCTACCCGTATGAGAACAACTATCTGCTTTATACCTATACCAGCGACATGAACAGAGAGGCGATCTCTTCCTATAACTGGGCAAACAACGCGCGTAAAGATGATGAGGTGAAATTTCAGCTCAGTCTGGCATTTACGCTGTGACGCGGTATTCTGGGAGACAACTCCGTGCGGGCCGCTTCCTACACACAGCGCTCTTGGTGGCAGCTGTCGAACCGCGGCGAGTCATCCCCGTTCCGCGAAACCAACTACGAGCTGCAGCTGTTCTTTGGCCGGGCGACGGATTACGACTTCGCCGGCTGGACGTTGCGCGATGTGGAAGTAGGCTTTAACCATCATCCTACGGCCGTAGTGATCCGACCTCGCGCAGCTGGAACCCGGACAGCAAAGAAGATAACCCGGACATCACCAGATATATGGGCCACTACCGCCTGAAGCTGGGTTATATCGCAGGCGAGAATATCTTCAGCGTGGGTGGAAGGCAACTACAACTGGAGTACCGATTTCGGCGGCGCGCCGCTGGGCTGGAGCTATCCGATCAGCGAACACGTTCGTTTCTTTTCTTTTATAACGAGTCGCTTATCGACTATAACCATCGCCAGAAGCGTGTCGGCGTGATGCTAAACGATCTGTTCTGACTCTCCGGAAAACAACAGGAATATAGTGGCAATCTTGGCATTACATAATCAGGAATCGCTGGCGCAGCAGGTATTGCAAGATACCTTCGGCTATCAGCATTTTCGTCCTGGTCAGCAAACCATTATCAATGCGGCGCTGAGCGGACGGGATTGTATGGTCGTCATGCCCACCGGGGGCGGTAAATCGCTCTGTTATCAGATCCCGGCGCTAGTACAAGAAGGACTGACGCTGGTGGTGTCGCCGCTGATCTCCCTAATGAAAGATCAGGTGGATCAGCTGCTGGCGAACGGCGTGGTGGCGGCGTGCCTCAATTCCACCATGACGCGAGAGCAGCAGCAGCAGGTGATGGCGGACTGTCGCACCGGGCGCGTGAAGCTGCTCTATATCGCGCCTGAGCGTCTGATGATGGATAACTTCCTCGACACTCTGGCGCACTGGCAGCCGGCGATGCTAGCGGTCGACGAAGCGCACTGTATTTCGCAGTGGGGTCACGACTTCCGTTCCGAATATAGCGCGCTGGGCCAGCTGCGTCAGCGGTTCCCGCAGCTGCCCGTGATGGCTCTAACTGCCACCGCCGACGAAACCACGCGTAACGATATCGCGCATCTGCTGCATATGCAGGATCCGCTGATCCAGATCAGCAGCTTCGATCGCCCTAATATTCGCTATACGCTGGTGGAGAAGTTCAAGCCCACGGAGCAGCTGCTGCGCTACGTTCAAGATCAGCGCGGCAAAAGCGGCATTATCTACTGCAACAGCCGCGTTAAGGTGGAAGACACCGCCGCGCGGCTGCAAAGCCGCGGACTGAGCGTCGGCGCCTATCACGCCGGTATCGACAGCCCGCAGCGCGCTCGTGTGCAGGAAGCCTTCCAGCGCGCCGACCTGCAGATCGTGGTGGCGACGGTGGCGTTCGGCATGGGCATCAACAAGCCCAATGTGCGCTTCGTGGTGCACTTCGACATTCCGCGCAATATCGAATCCTACTATCAGGAGACCGGCCGCGCCGGACGCGACGGCCTGCCAGCCGAAGCGATGATGCTCTACGATCCGGCGGATATGGCGTGGTTGCGCAAATGTCTGGAAGAGAAAGCGCCCGGTTCGCTGCAGGATATCGAGCGCCATAAGCTTAACGCCATGGGCGCGTTCGCCGAGGCGCAGACCTGCCGTCGTCTAGTGCTGCTGAACTACTTCGGCGAAAGCCGCCAGCAGCCGTGCGACAACTGCGATATCTGCCTAGATCCGCCGAAGCGCTACGACGGCCTAGTGGAGGCGCAGAAAGCGCTCTCCAGCATCTATCGCGTTGGGCAGCGTTTCGGCATGGGCTATGTGGTTGAGGTGCTGCGCGGCGCCAAAAACCAGCGTATCCGCGATCAGGGCCATGACAAACTGCCGGTCTACGGCATCGGCCGCGAGCAGAGCCACGAGCATTGGGTCAGCGTGCTGCGTCAGCTAATCCACCTTGGACTGGTGACGCAGAATGTCGCCATGTACTCGGCACTGCAGCTGACGGAAGCGGCGCGTCCGGTGCTGCGCGGCGAAATGCCGCTGACGCTGGCGGTGCCGCGCCTTAACGCGGCGAAGCCGAAAAGCAGTAGCTCGCCGAAAATCCATGGCGGCAACTACGATCGCAAACTGTTCGCCAAGCTGCGTAAGCTGCGTAAAGCGATTGCCGACGAAGAGAATATTCCGCCTTACGTGGTGTTTAACGACGCCACGCTGATTGAGATGGCGGAGCAGATGCCGGTGACGGCGTCGGAGATGCTGAGCGTCAACGGCGTCGGCCACCGCAAACTGGAGCGCTTTGCCAAACCTTTCTTGGTGATGATCAAAGAGCACCTTGATTATGAAGAGTAAAAAACACTACACATGCTGATGTTATTCGCTACGGTCTCACTGGTGCATCTGGTCGCGCTGATGAATCCCGGCCCGGACTTCTTTGCGTCGCAAACCGCTGCCAGCCGCTCGCGCAAAGAGGCGATGATAGGGGTGCAGCTGATCTTGGAGAAGATGGCGTGGCTGCATCAGATCATTATGGTCGGCGGCGGAATGGTCTGGCAGCTGCTCGGCTCGGCGCGTCAGCATCATAAGCAGGCAGTACAGGACGCGCCGGTGGTCGAGCTGCCGAAAAAGAGCAAAAGCTTTTTTAAAGGTTTTCTCACCAACCTGTCGAAACCGAAAGCGATTATCTATTTCGGCAGCGTCTTCTCGCTGTTCATCGACAACGACGTCGGCGCGCTGGAGCGCTGGGGTCTGTTTCTGCTGAGCGTCGGCGAGACCTTCGCGTGGTTTACGCTGGTGGCGGCGATCTTCGCGCTGCCGTGGATGCGGTATAAGTATCAGCGCGCGGCGAAATAGGTGGATGGCGTGGCAGGCGTGCTTTTCGCCGGTTTCGGTATTCACCTGATCATTTCGCGTTAGAGCCTAGCTTACTTGCCAATTTGCGGTTGGGCAGTGCTCGTCGTCACGTACTAAATGTACACTGCGGCGACTGCGCGCTGCCCGCGCGCAATCTAACTGCGCCGCCCGACGGCTTTAAACATCAGTGCTATCTTTAGGCAATCTTCTTGGCGCTTGCCAGTAGCGCGCCGACCGCCATAAATAACCCCCGAAAGATACAGTTCAGCAGCTTCATCTGCTTTACGCAATACGCGTGGCCAGCGTGGTGTAGCCAATAATCACGATGATATCGACGAAAATGGTGGTGGCGCCGAGTACTAGGTACTGCATCGCCTGCGGCTGATGCGGCAGAATGAACTGCAGAAACAGCGTGGCGAGAAACACGATGCTTCCCGGATTGGTGAAATTCACCAGCGGCGCGCGCTTGAACAGACGACGACGCGGCATCGCCTTTGAGACAGCGTCCAGATCGATCGCGCTCGCAGAGCGCCACTGCTGAATGCCGAGCAACACCAGATAGGCGGCGCCCGGCCATTTCAGGATCTCGAACGCCAGCAGCGACTGTGAAAAAAGCGCGCCCATTCCAACACCTACCAGCACGATATGAATAGTGAGGCCCAGCTGTAAACCGCTGATAGAGGCTACCGCACCGCGATAGCCGTGGCTGATGTCGGTGCTCATGGTGTTAGCCGGAACCGGGCGACAGGCTAAGGATAGTGGGACAGGCTAAGGATAGTGGTGGTAAGAAGGTAGGACAGCCACCATTCAGTGGTCATGGGTTGCGCTCTCTATCTGGGTAGAAATATGACACAATACGCCAGAAACAAGCGCGAAGCTACGGGCTGCATGCGCGGCCCGTTACGCTTCTGTCGCGCGTCTGCAGGGGGATGGATGGAACGACATAAAGCGAGCTAGCTCAAACGGGAAAAAGCCTTCGCCGCTTTTGCGCACGGACCGCTGCTAGACTTCTGGCAGTTTCGCAAAGAGCGTGAATTCATTAGTATGGAAAACGTCACGCTGCGCTATGTGCGGGTTCACCGCGCCGCCACATAAGCGCGTTATTCTTTCGTAACCGGACGTATCGAAAGCTGCGTCAAATATCCCGAGCTGGCGTATGACCTGTTTCACTGCGGCTTTGACATCGTCATCCTCGATCATCGCGGCTAGGGGTGTTCCGATCGCCTGCTGCAGGATACGCATCGCGGCTACGTTTCGGAGTTCATGCACTATGTGGACGATATGGAGACGCTCTACCTGAAAGAGAGCGTCAACGGCCACTATCAGCAGCGCTATGCGCTGGCGCACTCAATGGGCGGCGCGATCTTGACGCTGTTTCTGGCGCGTCAGCCGCAGGCGTTTCACGCCGTGACGCTGGTAGCGCCGATGTTTGGTATTGCGCTGCTGATGCCCGCGTTTCTGGCGAACCGTATTCTCGACTGGGCGGAAAAGCGCCCGGCGATGCGCAACGGCTACTCACTTCACTGGGTGCGCGAAGGCATCCACGCCGGGCGTAATATCCTGAGTCTGGCCAACACCATCACCACCCCGATCCTGCTGCCCTGCTGCTGCAGGCAAGCGACGATTGCGTGGTGGATAACCGTTCGCAGAATCTCTTCTGCGCCGCGATGGCGCTGGCGGGCCATCACTGCGATGCGCGGGTGATTAAAGAGGCGCGCCATGAGATTCTGTTTGAAAAAGATGCGATACGCGCCGAGGCGCTGACAGCGCTGGTCGATTTTTTTGAGGCGCACCCTTGATTCTAATTCTTATCTTACCAGCTTCAGCCTAAAACAATATCTGAGGTTTTCATGTTTCAAATTGTCGCATCCGATCTGGATGGCACACTGCTCTCTCCCGAGTATCGCCTGACGCCTTACGCCCACGAAGTTCTGCAACAGCTAGTGGCGCGCGATATCCATTTTGTCTTCGCCACCGGACGTCACTATACAGCTAGTGGCGCGCGATATCCATTTTGTCTTCGCCACCGGACGTCACTATATTGATCTCGGACAGATGCGCAATAAGCTAGGCATCCTCACCTACATGATTACCTCGAACGGCGCGCGCAACGCGGAAGGCGAACTACGGTATAGTAGACGATGGCGCTGGCTGCGACCGAGCCGCCCAGATGGCCGAACAGACCGGTAAAGCCCGCCGCGGTGCCTGCCGCTTTCTTCGGCGCCAGGGTTGCCCGCTGGATTCAGCCAGTACACCACCGTGGTGATAGTCACCAGCGTCATAAAGAAGACTCCGGTGGCGCCGCGATTCCCTTTGAATAATTCAGCCGCACAGTGGCGTGCCGGGAATACCGACCTATTCGTGGAGGAAATAGGCCCATGATGACTTAACGAGCGTGAAGTGCTTCACCTCTTTACGGCGATAGCGGCGAAGGCGGGCATATAGAGCACCGATTTCCAGTCGCTGAACTAGGCCATGCCGATCAGGAGCATCACCGCGGCGTCGAGGATCAGCCCGGCGGGCAGAAAGACGCGCGGATTCGAGTGATCCGACACCGAGCCATAATGAATTTAGAGAAGCCATACGCAATCGAGATGCCAGAAAGCGCAAAGCTGAGGTCGCCGCGCTAAAAGCCCTACTTTACCAGATAGAGCATCACCCGCGCGAAGTTTTTACGCACCAGATAGTATGCGGCGTAGCCGAAAAAGATACCGAAGAAGATCTGCCAGCGCAGACGACGATATAAAGGATCAACCTAATCCTCCGCGACCTTCGGCCGATGCGGCGCGGGTTTAAAGATACTCAGCATAGCTACCCTCCTAAGCGTATCGTCGTTATTGGAGAATATCTGGCGGGGCAGGTGGACACCTGGTTCTAGGTATTAATGCGTAATGCGTCTAGCGCTGGCGCCGCTGGTGTTTTTACCCTTGCTGCGCTGGCGTGGCTATTGTCGCTCGACGCTGCTGCTCTATATGCTGTTGGGAGTGCTGCAGCTGGGCATCATGTACCTGATTAGCTTTGAGGCCTATGTCTATCTCAGCGTATCAGAGTTCCTGATGTTTACCCGTGATAACGCCGCTCCACGTTACCCTGATTTATGACCTGATCGCTGCGCATCTGCTACGCCTTCAGCGCGCTGCTGGCGGTCGCAGGTGCGGCGATTATTCGCTATGATAAAGTCAAGCTGCTGGTGCAGCTGGCCAACCTCTGCTTTGCCGTGGGCATGGTCGGATATAAGCGTCTGCAGTAGACCCGGCCGATGCCGCAGCCCACCGTATTTTCTTGGCTTTACCTCGGTGCGGTGCTGATTGCGATTATCGCCTGGTCTCTCTGGGGCAATCCTGCGAAGCTGCCGACTATCTCGTTGCAGTGGGGCATTCTGGTATGGCTGGGGTGGCGTCAGTGCTGGACTACTTTATGTGGAACTACGGCGCGACGTATATAGACGCGGGCACGCTGGGCATTATGAACAATTGTACGTGCCGCTCGGTCTGCTAGTGAATCTGGCGATCTGGCAGCAAAAGCTGCACTGGCCCAGCTTTATCGCCGGCGCGCTGGTGAGGAAGAAGATCAGGCCGTTAAGAACGTAGCCCATCAGCACGTCCGGCAGCGGTTTATACGCCGCGTCATCCTCTACGCCTGCACGTCGGCCAACGCCACTTCACAGTTGGTCAGCGCGAAAATCTCCACCATTTTGGCACTGCTTAAATCCAGCATAAAGCGCACGCTGCGCAGAAAACCGTTATTGGATATAGTGAAATTTTCTCATGGTAGTTTAACAGGCTGCGCATTATAGGGGAAATTGCGGCTCAGCGTTGCAAAATCGCGCCCGGCTGCGCCGCGTCGCGCACGAACGGCAGGTGTTCGCAGGCATGCTGACGCGCGAAGCGGGTGAAGGCCTCCAACACCGGCTTACGCTGTTCGTCGTCGCGCGCTGCGGCATAGAGCCGGCTCCACAGCCCCTCACCCAGCGTCTTGGTTACGATAAGTCCCTGCTTTTCAAAGCTCTCCACTACCCAATGCGGCAGAGCACCAATGCCCATGCGCGCCGACACCATCTGAATCAGCAGCAGCGTGTTGTCGACGCTTTTCAGCGCCGGGCTGACGCCCGCCGGCTGCAGGAAATGGCGCCAGATATCGAGACGCTGACGCTGCACCGGATAGATCATCAGCACCTCTTGTGCCAGGTCCTCCGGCAAGATCTGCTTCAGCTGTGCCAGCGTATGATCTGGCGCCATCACCAGCCGCACCTCGAAGTCGAACATTGGCGTGTAGTGCAGGCCGCTGCGCGGCAGGATATCCGAGGTGAGCACCACATCCAGTTCGCCCTGCTGCAATGCGGGCTGCGGATCGAAAGTGACGCCCGATTTGAAATCCATCGCCACCTGCGGCCAGCTCTGACGAAATTTATCCAGCGCCGGCGTCAGCCACTGAATGCAGCTGTGGCACTCGATGGCGATGCGCAGTGTCGCTTGGAGCGGCTTATGGCACGCTTGCAGCGCCTGCTGGATTTGCGGCAGCACCTGCTCCGCCAGCTGCAGCAGGATCTCTCCCTGCGGTGTGAAGCGCAGCGGCTGGCTTTTACGCACGAACAGGCGGAATCCCAGTCGCTGTTCGAGATCGCTGAACTGATGCGACAACGCGGATTGCGTCTGATGAAGCCGCACGGCTGCGGCGGCCAGCGAGCCGGTATTACGCAGAGCCTGAAGCGTCCGCAGGTGCTTGAGTTCGACCATGAGAGTCCTTCACATCGAGATTGAACAATTTGCGCTTGAGGAACATACACTATCCGCAGAATATAGCGGTGTAAACATCTGGACGGCTAAACATATTGGATTTCCAAGCGAAGTCTAAGAGAAGGATTATCTGGAGAACAGCATATGACCATTCTGAACCACACACTTGGCTTTCCTCGCGTCGGCCTGCGTCGTGAGCTGAAAAAAGCGCAGGAGAGCTACTGGGCGGGCAAGGCGACTCAGCAGGAGCTTCTGGCCGTAGGCCGCGAACTGCGCGCCCGTCACTGGCAGCAGCAGAAAGAGGCGGGCGTGGATTTGCTGCCGGTCGGCGACTTCGCTTGGTACGATCATGTGCTGACCACCAGCCTGATGCTGGGCAACGTTCCGGCGCGCCATCAGAACAGAGACGGCTCCGTCGATCTCGATACTCTGTTCCGCATCGGACGCGGCCGCGCGCCCAGCGGCGAACCAGCCGCCGCTGCCGAGATGACCAAATGGTTTAACACCAACTATCACTACATCGTGCCGGAGTTCACAAAAGGTCAGCAGCTCAGACTGAGCTGGACCCAGCTGCTGGATGAAGTAGACGAAGCGCTAGCGCTGGGCCACAAAGTGAAGCCGGTGCTGCTCGGCCCGGTGACTTGGCTCTGGCTGGGCAAAGTCAAAGGCGAGCCGTTCGATCGCCTGTCGCTGCTGCAGGCGATTCTGCCGGTCTATCAGCAGGTGCTGGCCGAGCTGAAGAAGCGCGATATCGAATGGGTGCAGATCGACGAGCCGGCGCTGGCGCTGGAATTGCCGCAAGCGTGGCGCGAAGCGTTCAAGCCCGCTTATCGCGCGCTGCAGGACAGCGTGATGCTGCTGCTAACCACCTATTTCGACAGCATCGGCCAGAATCTTGACGTCATCCGCGATCTGCCGGTGCAGGGGCTGCATGTCGATATAGTGCATGGCCATGACGACATCGCTTGGCTCCATCAGCAGCTGCCTGCCTCTTGGCTATTGTCGCTCGGCGTTATCAACGGCCGCAACGTCTGGCGCGCCGATCTAAGCAACTGGTTCGCGCGTCTGCAGCCACTGGTCGGCCAGCGTGATCGGCTGTGGATCGGCACCTCCTGTTCTCTGCTGCACAGCCCGATCGATCTCAGCGTGGAAACCCGGCTCGATGACGAAGTGAAAAGCTGGTTCGCCTTCGCGCTGCAAAAATGCGGCGAGCTGAAGCTGCTGAACGACGCGCTTAACAATAACGACGCGGCCTCGTTGGAGGCTTGGAGCGCGCCGATCCGCCAGCGCGCCCACTCCAGCCGCGTCCATAACGCCGCAGTCGGCAAACGTCTATCGGAGATCTCCGCGCAGGATACCGAGCGAACGAGCGCCTACGCCGCGCGCGCGCGCGCGCATCGCAAGCGCTTTAACCTGCCCGCTTGGCCGACCACCACCATAGGATCCTTCCCGCAGACCACGGAAATACGCGGTCTGCGTCTCGACTTTAAAAAAGGCCATATCGACGGCGGCAGCTACCGTGCCGGCATTGTGCAACATATTAAACAGGCGATTGTCGAGCAGGAGCGTCTCGGTCTTGACGTGCTGGTGCACGGCGAGGCCGAGCGCAACGACATGGTCGAGTACTTCGGCGAGAACCTCGACGGATTTACCTTCACCCAGAACGGCTGGGTGCAGAGCTACGGTTCGCGTTGCGTCAAGCCGCCGGTGATTATCGGTGACGTCAGCCGTCCGCAGCCGATTACCGTGGAGTGGGCGACCTATGCGCAGTCGCTGACCGACAAGCCAGTGAAAGGGATGCTGACCGGCCCGGTGACCATTCTCTGCTGGTCCTTCCCCCGCGAAGACGTGTCGCGCGAAACCCTCGCGAAGCAGATCGCGCTGGCGCTGCGCGACGAGGTAGCGGATCTCGAAGCGGCCGGCATCGGCATTATCCAGATTGACGAACCGGCGCTGCGCGAAGGACTGCCGCTGCATCAGTCCGACTGGGCTAGCTACCTTAAATGGGCGGTGGACGCCTTCCGCCTGAACGCGGCGGTGGCGAAAGATGACACGCAGATCCATACCCATATGTGCTACTGCGAGTTCAACGACATCATGGAGGCGATCGCCGCGCTGGATGCAGATGTGATCACTATCGAAACCTCGCGTTCCGATATGGATCTGCTGGAGTCCTTTAAAATGTTCGAGTACCCGAATGAAATCGGCCCAGGCGTCTACGATATTCACTCCCCCAACGTGCCGAGCGTGGAGTGGATGGAGAATCTGCTGCGTAAAGCGGCGCAAAGCATTCCAGAAGCGCGTCTGTGGGTGAACCCGGACTGCGGCCTGAAGACGCGCGGCTGGCCGGAAACCCGTCAGGCGCTGGCGAATATGGTGGAAGCGGCGAAACGGCTGCGTGGCGAAATCGCCTGAATTATGCTGTTGAGACTGGGGCGCTGAGGCGCCCCTTATTTTATGGCGCGAGTCAGACGAGGCCGAACTGCTTGAAGCATGTCAGCATGCGCGCCTAGCCGTCCTGAGCTGATTCGGCGTGGTAGTTCGGACGATAGTAGGCGTTGAAGGTGTGTCCCGTGTCGGGATAGACGATGATCTCCGCTTTCGCGTTGGCAGCGTGCAGTGCTTGGCGCATCTGCTCCACGCTCTCCAGCAGAATGCCCTCATTCTGTCCGCCGTACAGGTCCAGCACCGGCGCGCCTAAATCGACGGCGATATCGATCGGGTGCTCCTGCTACTTCATGGTTTTTTCGCCAATCAGGCAGCCATACTAGGCCACTGTAGCGCGCTGCTGAGGGTTGTGCGCGGCGTAAAGCCAGCTAATGCGGCCGCCCAGTTTGCGGCGTGATCGAGGTCGGAGAGCACCTGACTATCCGGCACTTTGCTAATCAGCTTGCTGAACAGCGTCGGGATGTCGTGATAGTCGTTCGGGTCGCCTTCGCGGAAATAGAGCGCCGGCGCCACGGCCAGATAGCCCTCCAGCGCCAGCCAACGACAGATATCGCGGATGTGCTCGTGCACGCTAAAGATCTAAAGTACCAGCAGCACCATCGGCAGCGGGCCGTTCGCCTCTTTCGGTCTGGCGTGGTAGGCGGGCATACTGTCGCCCTGACTCGGTACGGGCGCTTCGCCTGTCGGAATATCCGAGCTGTCGGTGTGGATTGTGGTTGAGACGTTCGGCTGTCCAGCCGGCGCGAAACCGCCCGTCGCTGATTTTTATGCCATATTCTTTTTTTCTCCGTGCTGGCAGTAGCGCAATCACGTGACTATAGCTTGGCCAGATTGCGTCTGGACCAGAGGTCGGGAACAGATTAGGAAACGAGCAAAACACTCTTCTCTTTAACATTGCTGCAAATTCCTTCCGGCGCGCGCAGCTTGTAGCAATCGCACTCTGAGTAGATGAAATATGTGAAATGTATCTCATTATTGCCCGATTAAAATGTAACATTCATTTTTGATGGTGATTGATATCACACAAATGTGCGCAGCGCTCCAGTAGAGTGATTCGCTTCACTTCCCTGTTCAGGAGTTCACTATGTCTAACGTTTTCCACCTCGCCCTGACTAAAGCCGATCTGTAGGGCGCGACCCTAGCTATCGTTCCTAGCGATCCGGAGTGCGTAAAGAAAATTGCTGGACTGATGGCGAACGCCCAGCCGCTGGCCTCGCACCGCGAATTCACCTCCTAGCTGGCGAAGTTGGACGGCAAGCTTGTCGTCGTCTACTCGACCGGCATCGGCGGCCCCTCTTACCTCTATCGCCGTGGAAGAGCTGGCGCAGCTTAGCGTGCGCACCTTCCTGCGCGTCGGCACCACACCGGCGCGATCCAGCCGCATATTAACGTAAGCGACGTGCTGGTCACCACCGGCGCCAGCCAGCACTTCGCGCCGCTGGAGTTTACGACCGTGGCGGACTTCGCCTGCACCACCGCGCTAGTCGCGGCGGCGGAAGCGAGCGGCGACACTACCCATATCGGCGTCACCGCCTCCTTGGGCACCTTCTATCCAGGCCAGGAGCGCTACGATACCTTCTTCGGCCGCGTGGTCAGCCGTTTCTAGGGATCGATGAAAGAGTGGCAGCAGATGGGCGTTCTCAACTATGAGATGGAGTCCGCCACTCTACTGACGATGGGCGCCAACTAGGGACTGCGCGGGGGCATGGTTGCAGGCGTGATCGCTAGGGCCCAGCGTTACCCCTTTGCGGCAGTGCAACCGGAGCCTATCGATCTGACGAAATATGAACAGAACATCATCGCTTTCAGCCTCTATGGCGGCCACCCGCGCTACTGCAAAACCCTGATTAAAAACGTTGACATGTGTGGCAACGCCTTAATCAGCCGCACGTCGAGCTGGTCGATATGTCGCAGGAGAAGGCGATTTACCCGACGCTGTGGCGCTTTCTGTTGATGGACGACCAAAGTGTAAAACGCTTTATCATCCGCGCCGCTGACTCACTGTTGTCGGAGCAAGAAGCGGCGGCGGTCGAGACTTGGCTCGCCTCGCCATACTGGTTCCACAATATGTGTGACTACTTTTCCCATATCAACCTGTTGCTGGCAGGCATGTAGAGCTGCTGCAACGGCGTCTTCAGCCATATAGCGCAGGTGATGCGCGACTTTATCGCCCGCTACAGCGGCAGCGCGCGCTTTACCGATCAATATTTTCTAAAGGTCGCGCTCTGGCCAACGGTACGGAAAAGTATGCTCAGCCACGATGAGATTTTCCATTTTTATCAGGCTCAGCCTTGGCTGCCATACGCGCAGGTGCGCTGGAAAATGGAAAACTTCCACGTCGGCAGCAACGCTAGGTTTGCCAGCATGGCGGGCAAGCGAGGGTAGAAGAGGGCAAGACGTAGCCCGTGGAGCTGACCTACGGCGACAACGTCTTTGTCTATCCGGCGCAGGTGAAAGGCGGCGAATGGATCATGTCGATACCGTTCTTTCTGACCAATGCTTGGAAAGCGGGAGAGCTGCAGGTCAAAGCGTTGTAAAACTCCGCCCGGGCTGAAAATAGTCTGGACATTCATACAGGGCGACCCTAATTTCTTCCCAGCAACACGCGTCGCGAGGGAATTATGGATCAGCAGATTATTATCAGCGCCTGTCTGGCGCTCGCCGGACTGGGGATCGGCTGGATGCTGGCGCAGCTGCGTGCCAGCCATCAGAGTGCCAGCTGCGCCACCGAGCGGCGTCTGCAGCAGGAGGTGCAGCAGCGGCAGCAGCAGCAGCTTGCACAGCAACAGCAGCAATTGCAGCAGCGCGAACAGGAGCTGCGCCAACTGCACGGCTCGCTGAGCGGCGCGCAGGAGCGGCTGCAGCAGCTCGACTACTGGCGCGGCGAATGCGAACAGCTCAACCGCGAGCTGCGCAACCAGTTGGAGGTCAACAGCGCGCAGGAAGCAGAGCTGCGCGAGGTGACCATCCGTCTTGAAGAGACGCGCTTCGCCGCCGAGGAGAAGCAGCGTCTGCTCACCAGCAGCGAACAGCGCCTCAGCGCGCAGTTCGAGAATCTCGCCAACCGCATCTTTGAAAACAGCGGCCGCCGCGTCGACGAGCAGAACCGTCAGAGCCTGAACGGCCTGATCGCTCCGCTGCGCGAGCAGCTGGATGGTTTTCGCCGCCAGGTGCACGACAGCTTCGGCCAGGAGGCGCGCGAGCGCCACACGTTGGCGCATGAGATCCGCCAGCTGCAGCAGCTGAACGCGCAAATGGCGCAGGAGGCGATCAACCTGACCAAAGCGCTGAAAGGCGACAACAAGATCCAGGGCAACTGGGGCGAGGTGGTGTTGAGCCGCGTGCTGGAAGCGTCGGGCCTGCGCGAAGGCTACGAGTATCAGACGCAGGTCAGTTTGCAGTCGGAGCAGCAGGGCAGAATGCAACCGGATGTGATCGTGCGTCTGCCGCAGGGCAAAGATGTGGTGGTCGACGCCAAGATGACGCTGGTGGCCTATGAGCGCTACTTCAACGCAGAAGATCAGGTGACGTGCGAGCAGGCGCTGCAGGAGCACGTCGCCGCGGTGCGCAGCCATATTCGCCTGCTGAGCCGAAAAGATTATCAACAACTGGTAGGTTTACGCTCGCTCGATTATGTGTTGATGTTTATTCCGGTGGAGCCGGCGTTTCTGCTGGCGATCGATCGCCAGCCGGAGCTGATCAGCGAAGCGCTGCAGCAGAACATCATGCTGGTGAGCCCCACCACGCTGCTGGTGGCGCTGCGCACTATCAACAATCTCTGGCGCTACGAGCATCAGAGCCGCAACGCCCAGCGTATTGCTGAGCGGGCGGCGCGCCTTTACGACAAGATGCGGCTGTTCGTCGATGATATGAGCGGCATCGGCCATAATCTGGACAAGGCGCACAATAGCTACCGTGAGGCGATGAAAAAGCTGGCGGAAGGGCGTGGCAACTTGATCGCGCAGAGCGAGGCGTTTAAATCCCTCGGCGTTGAAGTTAAACGCTCAATTAATCCGCAGTTAGCGGAGCAGGCGATGCCAGAAAAGGCATGGGACGAGGAGTAGAGATCGGACAATCTCTCCGAGACCGCGGACGCGCGTGAGGCAGTTCCACGAATAAGCCGGTCGTCGCGTGCCTGACCACCCTGACTCTGATATACTTCGGAAAGTATTGTTAGTGGAACAGGTAAAACCGATGGCAGATGAATCACAGCAGGAAACTACCCATTTTGGCTTTCAGACGGTCGCCAAAAGCGAAAAAGCTGACAAAGTCGCGGACGTGTTTCACTCCGTAGCGGCGAAATATGACTTGATGAATGATCTGATGTCGTTTGGCATCCATCGCATCTGGAAGCGTTTTACCATCGACAGCAGCGGCGTGCGCCGTGGACAGCGCGTGCTGGATCTGGCGGGTGGCACCGGCGATCTGACGGCGAAGTTTTCCCGTCTGGTGGGTGAAACCGGCCATGTGGTGCTGGCGGATATCAACAGCTCGATGCTGAAAATGGGCCGCGACAAGCTGCGCAACCTCGGCGTGGTCGGCAACGTCAGCTATGTGCAGACCAACGCCGAAGCGTTGCCCTTTCCGGATAACTATTTCGACTGTATCACCATCTCTTTCGGCCTGCGTAACGTGACCGACAAAGAGAAGGCGCTGGCGTCGATGTTCCGCGTGCTCAAGCCGGGCGGACGTCTGCTGGTACTGGAGTTCTCCAAACCGGTGCTCGATCCGCTCAGCAAGGTTTATGACGCCTACTCGTTCTATATTCTGCCGCGCGTCGGCCAGCTGGTGGCACAGGACGCCGAAAGCTATCGCTATCTGGCGGAGTCGATCCGCATGCATCCCGATCAGGAGACCCTGAAGGCGATGATGAATGACGCCGGATTCGAGAACACCACCTACAATAACATGACTGGCGGCATCGTCGCGCTGCATCGTGGATTTAAGTTTTAACCGGATATGGTGATGCGCTTAACGCCCTTGGTTACCGCCGGTCTTGAGACCGTGTTAAACCGCGTTCTCTATCGCGATTGCAGCCTGAAGGCCGCGCGCCAGCGGCTGGCAGGCCAGGTGCTGACGCTGTGTCTCGACGAGCTTTCCCATCCGCTGGTACTGGTCTTCAGCAAACAGCAGCTGGACGTGCTGAGCGACTGGCAGGACAGCAGCGAATGCACCTTGATTACACAGCTGAAAACCTTGCCGAAGCTGCGCGTCCGCCAGAAGCTGACCAGCCTGATCCGAAACGGCGAGTTGCAGGTAGAAGGCGATTTGCAGGTAGTGCAGCGCTTTTCCGCGCTGATCGATCTGGCGGAACTGGACCCGGCCGAGTATCTGGCGCCCTGGATCGGCGATATCGCCGCGCAGAGCGTCAGCCAGCGCGCGCAGCGCGCCCTGCGGTTGCTGCGCTGCGAGGTCGCGCGTCGTCAGGATTATCTGGGCCAGGTATTAACCGAAGAGTGGCGCGTCGCGCCAGGCGCGCTGGAACTGGCGTGGTTTTCTGAGGAGGTAGACGCGATGGAACGTTCGCTTGATGCGCTCACTGCGCGTTTAGCGCAGCTGGAGGCGAGATGACACTTGGAGAAATTTGCCGTTTATATTTCATTGTCAAGATCTTTTTAACCTACGGTCTTGATGAGCTGATCCCCCGCATGCGTCTTACCCTTCCGATGCGCCTCTGGCGTCGCGGCATTTTCTGGATCCCTAATGGCCATAAAAATGAAGAGATCGGCGTGCGTATGCGCTTGGCGATGGAGCAGCTGGGGCCGGTCTGGATCAAGTTCGGCCAGATGCTCTCTACGCGGCGCGACCTCTTTTCGCCGGTTATCGCCGATCAGCTGTCCATCCTGCAGGATCGCGTCGCGCCCTTCGACGGCATCAAAGCCAAAGAGGTGATCGAAAAGTCTATCGGCGATCCGGTCGAGACTTGGTTCGATGATTTCGACATCAAACCGCTGGCGTCGGCGTCGATCGCGCAGGCGCACACCGCGACCCTGAAGTCCACCGGCAAAAAAGTGGTGATCAAGGTGATCCGCCCGGACATCCTGCCGGTGATCAAAGCGGATATGAAGCTGATCTATCGCTTGGCGCGCTGGGTACCGCGTCTGCTGCCGGACGGCCGCCGTCTACGCCCGATGGAAATAGTGCGCGACTATGAAAAAAACCTGATCGCCGAGCTGAACCTGCTGCGCGAAGCGGCCAATGCCATTCAGCTGCGTCGTAATTTCGAAGACAGCCATATGCTTTACGTGCCGGAAGTCTACTCAGACTACTGCAGCGAGAACATGCTGGTGATGGAGCGCATCTATGGCATTCCTATCTCCGACGTGGCGACGCTGAAGCAGCACGGCGTCAATATGAAGCTGTTGGCCGAGCGCGGCGTGCAGGTCTTCTTTACTCAGGTCTTCCGCGACAGCTTCTTCCACGCCGACATGCACCCGGGCAATATCTTCGTCAGCTACGACCACCCCGAAGATCCGCAATATATCGGCATCGACTGCGGCATCGTCGGTTCGCTGAACAAAGAAGACAAGCGCTACCTGGCGGAAAACTTCATCGCCTTCTTTAACCGCGACTACCGCAAAGTTGCGGAGCTGCACGTCGATTCCGGCTGGGTGCCGCCCGACACCAACGTTGAAGATTTCGAATTCGCCATTCGTACCGTCTGCGAACCGATCTTTGAGAGGCCGCTGGCGGAAATTTCGTTCGGCCATGTGCTGCTGAACCTCTTCAGCACGGCGCGTCGTTTCAATATGGAAGTGCAGCCGCAGCTGGTACTGCTGCAAAAAACGTTGCTCTATATTGAGGGCATTGGCCGTCAGCTCTATCCTCAGCTCGATCTGTGGAAAACCGCGAAGCCGTTCCTCGAAGAGTGGATCAAAGATCAGATTGGCTTGCCTGCGCTGCTGCGCGCCGTCAAAGACAAGGCACCGTTCTGGGCGGAGAAGCTACCGGAGCTGCCGGAGCTGTTCTACGAAAGTGTGCGGCACCATAAAATTTTGCAGCACAGCGTCGATAAGCTAACCAACAATATGCATGCCCAGCGCACACGCCACTATAAGGCGTGCTATCTGTTCGGCGTCGGCGCGACTCTGCTGCTTAGCGGCACGGCGGTACTGCTGAACCGGCCGGAGTGTGATTTCTTCCCGGCACTGTTAATGGCGGCGGGCTTCGTTACTTGGTTAATCGGCTGGCGTAGGACAAACTAATTGTTAGCCACGCCTAAATCGCGGTAATGTCGCAGCCTTAAGCCCGACCCCATCGGGGTTTTTGGCTGACATTACTCTTCTCAAAATCTCGCAACATCAGAGGCACTATCTCATGGGCGGTATCAGTATCTGGCAATTATTAATTATTGCCGTCATCGCTGTTCTTCTTTTTGAAACCAACAAGTTAGAAAATCTGGGTTCAGATATCGGCTCTTCGATCAAAGGCTTCAAAAAAGCCATAAGCGATGAAGACGAGAAAAAGAGCGAACCAAACTAGCAGGGCGCTGATTTCAATACCAAAACGCTGGTGGATAAGCAGCAAATCTCGGCTAACAAAGAAGACGTCAAAAACGACAAGTAGGTGTAAACCATGTTCGACATTGGTTTTAGTGAACTGGTATTGGTGTTCGTTATCGGGCTGATTGTTCTCGGCCCGCAACGATTACCGGTTACGGTAAAAACCGTAGTAGGCTGGATTCGGGCGATGCGCTCGCTGGCTGCTAACGTGCAGCACAAGCTAGCGCAGGAGCTAAAGCTGCAGGAGCTGCAAGACAGCCTGAAAAAAGTGGAAGAGGCGAGCCGCGGCACGATGTTGCCAGAGCTAAAAGAGTCGATGGAGGAGCTGCGTAAAACCGCTGACTCTATGAAGCGCTCGGTTCATCAGAGCATCGATATCGAGAAAGCTGAGGATGAAGCCAATACCATCTATGCGCCGCAGCAGCGCGCAGCCGAATCCGGGACGCCGGCAACAGCTCTCGCCCAGGCCAGCGCGTCTGCACAGGCGCCTGAGCCGGTCGCGGACACCGCTAAAACTCATGTGAACCACGCTACGCCAGTTGGCGAGTCTCAACCGGCCGCGCCGCGCAGTCCTGCAACTCCCTCTTCTGCAATCGATGAACGATAACCATGGCCGTTGAAGATACCCAACCGCTTATTAGCCATCTGATTGAGCTGCGTAAGCGTCTGCTTTACTGCATTATCGCAGTGTTCGTGATTTTTATGGCGCTGATCTATTTCGCCAACGACATCTATCATCTGGTCGCTTCGCCGCTGATCAGCCAGATGCCGGCAGGCGCCAGCATGATCGCCACCGACGTCGCGTCGCCGTTTTTCACCCCAATTAAGCTCACCATCATCGTGTCGATCTTCGTCGCGGTGCCGGTCATTCTCTATCAGGTGTGGGCTTTCGTCGCCCCGGCGCTCTATAGTCACGAACGCAAGCTGGTGATGCCACTGCTCTTCTCAAGCACGCTGCTGTTCTACGTCGGCGTGGCCTTCGCCTATTTTATCGCCTTCCCGCTGGCGTTCGGTTTCTTCGCCAAAACCGTGCCGCAGGGCGTCACTATCGCCACCGACATTACCAACTATCTCGACTTTGTCATGACGCTGTTTATGGTGTTCGGCGTGGCGTTCGAAGTGCCGGTTGCCATCGTGCTGCTCTGTTGGACCGGCATCACCACGCCAGAAGATTTAAAAAAGAAACGTCCCTATATTCTGGTCGGCGCCTTTGTTGTTGGGATGCTGCTCACACCGCCAGACGTTTTCTCACAAACTTTGCTCGCTATTCCGATGTACTGCCTATTTGAAGTCGGCGTATTCTTTTCCCGTCACTACGTTGGGAAGGGACGATGGGCGCAGGAAGAGGAACAGCACACCGATTCCTGACCCGTAATTGTCTATCTCCCGCGCTTGGCGGGTTGATCCTGTTACCGAACTGCCCATCTGGGCGGTTTTTATTTAATAAGCTATGGGAGAAGATTATGTTTGATATCGGTGTAAACCTGACCAGCACGCAGTTCGCCCCCGACCACGATAAGGTGGTAAAGCGTGCGCGCGAAGCGGGCGTCACCGGCATGTTAATCACCGGGACCAATGCGCTGGAGAGCCAGCAGGCGCAGTGGCTAGCGGAGCGTCAGCCTGACTTTTGCTGGTCCACGGCTGGCGTACATCCGCATCACGCCAGCGAATGGTCGAACGAGACGGCTAGCACGCTGCGTTGCCTAGCGGAACGGCCGCAAGTGGTGGCGATTGGCGAATGCGGCCTTGATTTCAACCGCAATCTCGCCGCGCACGATCAGCAAGAGTACGCCTTCGACGCGCAGCTGGCGCTGGCCGCCGAGCTGAATATGCCGGTGTTCCTTCACTGTCGCGAGGTGCATTATCGGTTTGCCGCGGTGCTGGCGCCTTGGCTGTCAAAGCTGCCGGGCGCGGTGGTGCACTGTTTTACCGGCACGCGCGACGAGCTGGAGGCCTGTCTGGCGATGGGGCTGTCGATAGGGATTACCGGCTGGGTATGCGATGAGCGCCGCGGCATGGCGCTGCGCGAGATGCTGCCGCTGATACCGGCGGATCGGCTGCTGCTGGAGACGGACGCGCCCTATCTGCTGCCGCGCGATATGCATCCGCGGCCGACGTCACGTCGCAATGAACCCTGCTTGCTGCCGCATATCGTGCAGCAGGTGGCGAAGTGGCGTGGAGAAGAGCAGGATGCGCTGGCAGCGCAGGTCGATCGCAACGCGCGCGCGCTGTTTCGGCTGGTCTAAAGCTTGCAGAACTACTTGTTGTCGACGCTGCGCATCACCTGTTTGTTGAGCAGAACCGACCTGCGGCGTTTTCGGGTCGACCAGCGTTTACGGCGCGTCGGTTTGCAGCGCTTCGATCACTGCGGCCGGCACCGTCGCGGGCAGGGTGCCGAAGCGCACGAAGTGGCTGACACCGCGCGTGCTACTGATAGTGGTGTGAATCGCTTCCGTATCGAATTCGATAAACAGGTAGTTAGGAAACAGTGGCTCACTCACGGTGGTCCGTTTGCCGCGCACCACTTTTTCCAGAGTGATCATTGGGCTGAGACAATGCACCTCCTGCCGCTCAAGATGCTCTTTCTCGCGCAACAGCTGTCCATGTTTGCAATAGAGTAAGTACTAAGATTCTATAAATGCTCCCATTGAATGGACGCTAAGAACAGCAAACCTGCTGCCAGAGTTATAGCGCATCACAGCTTGGAAAGATGCGGATGCCGGTAAAGTGGCTGCGGTTGTCGCAAACGTCCCGGCGCGCGAAGGAGAATTGACGAGCGGCAGTGCGCTGGTTCAGACTCATTGCCTATAATGTTTGCGAAAAGGACCTGCTGATGGAACTGTTTTTATTGAGCAACGGCAAGCTGGCCGACGACGCCACTTCTTCGCTCGGTTATGTGCTGCCGCAGCTGCACGCGATGATCGCTCAGCGCGGCATCTGTTCGGTGGTGCTGGTGCCGTACGCCATTATTCGCGGTGATCGTCAGCAGCGTGCCGCCGAGCTGGGCGCCTCGCTGGGTATCGAGGTGCGCTGCACCAGGATTTTGCCACGCCGGTCGCGGCTATTGAGCAGGTGGAGCTGATTCTGGTCAGCGGCGGCAATAGCTGGCTGCTCAACCAGATGTTGCACGAAACTGGCCTGATCGTAGCGATTCAGCGCACACGGTGCGCGGACGCAACGTGCCTTACGCCGGCTCGAGCACCGGCTGCAACGTGGCGCCGCTGTCGATTCGCACTACCAATGATATGCCGGTGCGCAGCAGCGTGGTGCGGCCTACGCTGGGCCTGTTTCTGGTCCAGATCAATCCGCATTATCTTGATGTGTACGCCAGCGGTCCGTATGGTCGAAACGCGCGATGAACGGCTGGCAGAGTTTTTCGCCGTTCATACCGATGAATCGGTCATTGCGGCTGTGCGAAGGAAGTTTCCTGCATGTGCATGAAAACGAGCTGGTTTACTTCAGCGTACGCGTCGAAGACTTTAAAGTTTTCCGCCATAACTAGCCGATCTAAGCTCATCGCGATACCTTGGCGCTACACAGCCGCTGGTTCCCTTTCGCTGCGACTAAGGTTGCCGCATAAAACTCAACACGCCTTAAGAATCGGCCCTATATATAATGGCCGATTTACATTGGCTGGAAGCAAAAGCCGCATGAAATATCACGATTTACGAGACTTCCTCACGCTGCTAGAACAGCGCTGCGAGTTGAAGCGCATTAGCCAAGCGATCGATCCTGAACTGGAAATGACGGAGATTGCCGACCGCACGCTGCGCGCGGGCGGACCAGCGCTATTTTTTGAGAACCCCAAAGGTTATGACATGCCGGTGCTGTGCAACCTGTTCGGGACGCCGAAACGCGTGGCGATGGGCATGGGACATGAAGAGGTCAGCGCCCTACGCGAGGTCGGCAAGCTGCTGGCGTTTTTAAAAGAGCCGGAGCAGCCGAAAGGCTTTCGCGATCTGTTCGACAAGATGCTGCAGTTCAAACGGGCGCTAAACATACCGACCAAACGGCTGCGCAAGGCGCCCTGTCAGGAAATAGTCTACAGCAGAGACGAGGTCGATCTGTCACGCATTCCGGTGATGAAGTGCTGGCCGGACGACGCCGCGCCGCTGATCACTTGGGGGCTGACCGTCACGCGCGGACCGCATAAAGAGCGGCAAAATCTTGGCATCTATCGCCAGCAGGTGATCGGCAAAAACCACCTAATTATGCGCTGGCTCTCTCATCGCGGCGGCGCGCTCGACTATCAGGAGTGGTGCCAGACCCATCCCGGCGAACGCTTCCCGATGTCGGTGGCCCTCGGCGCCGATCCCGCCACCATCCTCGGCGCAGTGACGCCGGTGCCAGACACGCTGTCGGAGTACGCTTTCGCCGGTCTGCTGCGCGGCAATAAAACCGAAGTGGTGAAGTGCCTTTCCAACGATCTGGAGGTGCCTGCCAACGCGGAGATCGTGCTAGAAGGCTACATTGAGCCGGGCGATATGGCGCCGGAAGGCCCCTATGGCGATCATACGGGCTACTACAATGAAGTGGATAACTTCCCGGTGTTCACCGTAATCCATGTGACGCAGCGGCAAAACGCCATCTATCACTCCACCTATACCGGCCGTCCACCGGATGAGCCGGCGGTGCTGGGCGTAGCGCTGAACGAAGTGCTGGTGCCGATTCTGATCAAGCAATTCCCGGAAATTGTCGATTTCTATCTGCCGCCGGAGGGCTGCTCCTATCGCCTAGCGGTGGTGACGATGAAGAAACAGTACGCTGGCCACGCGAAGCGCGTGATGTTTGGCGTCTGGTCATTCCTGCGGCAGTTCATGTATACCAAATTTGTTATTGTGTGTGATGACGATGTTAACGCACGTGACTGGAACGACGTGATCTGGGCTATTACCACGCGTATGGATCCGGCGCGCGATACGGTGCTGGTGGAGAATATGCCCATCGACTACTTGGATTTCGCCTCGCCAGTTTCCGGGCTGGGTTCCAAGATGGGACTGGACGCTACCAATAAATGGCCGGGCGAAACCCAGCGCAAGTGGGGACGTCCTATCGTGAAGGATCCCGCCGTCACGGCGCGCATCGACGCAATCTGGGATGACTTAGGCATATTTACTCAGCCGCCGCAGCGCTGACGGCGCGCATAACCATGATGTCGACCCGACAGAGGGAACGCATGACAACCTTAAGCTGTAAAGTAACTTCAGTAGAAGCTATTGCCGACACCGTATATCGCGTTCGTCTGATCCCCGAAGCGGATTTCACCTTTCGTGCTGGCCAATATCTGATGGTGGTGATGGACGAGCGCGACAAGCGTCCGTTCTCGCTCGCCTCGACGCCGATGGAGAAAGAGATTATCGAGCTGCATATCGGCGCGTCCGATCTTAATCTCTACGCTATGGCGGTGATGTACCGCATCCACGGCGATCGCCAGATCGCCGTGGATATTCCGCACGGCGACGCTTGGCTGCGCGAAGAGAGCACCCGTCCGATCGTGCTGATTGCTGGCGGCACTGGCTTCTCTTATGCTCGTTCTATCCTGCTAACTGCGCTGGCGCAGCGGCCTGATCGCGAAATCGCTATTTACTGGGGCGGCCGCGAACTGCAGCACCTCTACGACCTAGACGAGCTGAACGCGCTGGCGGTCAAACATCCGAACCTGCGCGTGGTGCCGGTGGTCGAGCAGCCGGAAGCGGGCTGGCAGGGACGTTCCGGCACGGTGCTGACCGCCGTGATGCAGGATTTTGCCACTCTAGCGGAGCACGATATCTATATCGCCGGACGTTTCGAGATGGCGAAGATCGCACGTGACCGCTTCTGCGCTGAGCGCGGCGCTAAAGAAGCGCAGATGTTTGGTGACGCGTTCGCCTTTATTTAAGGCGCGATAGGCAGAAAAAATCCGCCCCTGACAGGCGGGAAGAAACTGCCAACATGATCCAACGTATTACAGACGTTCGAATACGGTTGCGATGCCCTGACCTAAGCCGATGTACATACTGGCAAGGCCGAAGCGGGCGGCGCGTCGTTCCATAATGTTCAGCAGCGTGGTGCTGATGCGCGCGCTGGAACAGCCGAGCGGATGACCGAGCGCAATCGCGCCGCCGTTCAGGTTCACCTTGTCGTCCAGCTGATCCGGCAGGACGAGATCTTTGATACAGGGTAGCATCAGCGCGGCGAACGCCTCCAGCTCGAATATCTCGATATCCTCTACGCTTAAGCCTGCGCGCTTCAGCGCCAGCCTGCTAGCGGATACTAGGCCGTAGCCCAGATCGACGGTCGCAGCCAATAACCGCCATGCTTTTTATGCGGGCACGCGGCATAAGGCCGAGGTCGTGCGCGCGGCTTTCGCTCATGATCAGCAACGCCGCCGCGCCGTCGGAGAGCGCCGACGAGCTGCCCGCCGTCACCGTGCCGTTAATCGGATTGAATGTCGCTTTCAGCGCCGCTAGCCCTTCGAGACTGGTCTCCTCACAGATCACCTCATCATAGTCATAGCGTTTCAGCACGCCGTCGGCGTCGTGTCTGTAGGTCGGCACGATTTCCCGCTTGAAGTCGCCGCACTGAGTCGCAACCTAGGCACCCTGCTGCTCGCGGCTGATGTGCCAGCATCTTGGTAGTCAGGCCCATCATGCCTGCCGCTTTGGCCACCGTGCGGCTCAGACCGGGATGAAAGTCGACGCCGTGAATCATCGGCACGTGACCCATATGTTCGACGCCGCCTGCTAAACAGGCGTGCAAGTCGCCGACCATAACGGCGCGCGCCGCATCGTGCAGCGCCTGCATCGATGACCCACACAGGCAATTGACGGTAGTCGCCGGCACGCGATACGGGATCTCCGCCAGCAGCGCGGCCTTGTGCGCGATATTGAAATCCTCCTCTGGCGTCTGCTGAACGCAGCCCACACCATGTCGTCCAAGCTCGCCGTCTCCAGTGCGGGATGGCGGCTCAACAGTTCGCGCATCATATGGGCAGAGAGATCTTCCGCGCGCACCTGGCGAAACGCGCCGCCCTTAGAGCGGCTCATCGGCGTGCGGAGCGTATCGATAATCACTGCATTTTCCATTTCAGGCGCTCTGCAGCGCCGCTTCGTCGATGGATTGAGCCGCCGGATACAGCTTTTATGCTGATGTGCCTTCTGCAGAAGCAGCGCAGGCAGCTGGTAAAGCGGTCCGAGCGCGTCGTAGGTCTGGCCTGATCGACGACGTTGCCCAGCGCTATGTCTGCTTCTGCCGGCGAGGCGATGATACGTTCTTCCAAGCAGCGCAACACTTCGTTCAGCATCGGGATCATCATCCGGTTAAGGATCTCTTGGTCGCTGAAAACGCGCGTCGCCGCGCAGACCAGGTTAAGCAGCGACTCTACCTCAGCGTCGGGCGCTTTTTTCGCTTTGCCTTTGCGATCACGTTTCCCAGCGATAGAAGCCTTTGCCGTTCTTCTTGCCGTAGAGTCCAGCATCGAACAGCATGTCGATGTCGATGTCGATGGCGTTACGGTAATCTTTCTGCATGCGCGTCGGGAAGCCTTCCGCCATGACGCGCTGCACGTGATGCGCGGTATCGATGCCGAACACGTCCAGCAGCTAGGTTGGGCCCATCGGCCAGCCGAACTGTTTTTCCATCACTTTGTCGATCTGGCGGAAATCGGCGCCGTCGCGTAGCAGCAGGCTAAATGCGACGAAGTAGGGGAAGAGCACGTGGTTAATAATGAAGAAACTAAGGCGGTCGTTGACGACAATCGGCGTCTTACCTATTTTATTTTGCTCACCCAAGCGACCACTTTGCCGATGGTGGTGTCGCTGCTTCGCGCACCACTTCCACCAGCGGTGCCGGATTGAAGAAGTGCATGCCGCAGAAATTCTCGGGACGCTTTAGCTTCTGCGCCAGCTGGCTGATGGGAATAGTAGAGGTGTTCGAGGCGAGAACCACATCCGCGCGCAAATGCTGCTCGGTTTCCGACAGCACTTTCGTTTTGACCTGTGGATTCTACACCACCGCTTTGAACACGATCTCGGCGTGCTCGAAACCGGCATAGTCAAGTGTCGGCTGGATCACGGCGATGGTGCTGGCCAGTTTGCCGCCGTCGATCTTGCCGTGCTCCAGCTGTTTATTCAGCAGCTTGCCTACCTCGTTCATTCATTCCCAGCGCCAGCGCGTGCGGGTGGATATCTTTCATCTTCACCGGCACGCCTTTCCACGCCGACTAATGGTTCTATCGCCGCGAGCGGTGCAGGATAGTGCTTGCCTGCGGTTTACAGCACTAGGCTTTTGGCTAGGGTAAATCTCATCGCGGCTTCATGAATGGGGCTGAGGCGCAGCGGCGCCAGCTTCGGCGCGCGGCGCCTCAGCCAGTCGACCTGTGCGATAGCGTCGTGCAGCATGACTAGTGCGGCGTCACGCAGCTTATCGCGGCTGACCACCGCATCGACCAGTCTGAGCTTCAGCGCTGCGACGCCGTCGACGACTTTACCGGCAGCGATGATCTAAAGCCTAGGGTGGCGGCGTTCAGCAATGGCTTAAGCAGCTGGCGTGCCCGGGCAAAGTGCCGATTAAACGCTATAAGCTGAGGTGCGACCATGCCCAGCTTGGCGACGTGGAGCGGTTCGACGGCCACATTGATGAGATGTCTATTTCGACCGTATCGCGCTGACCGCTGGCGCTGCCTTGCGCAGGCATCGCAGCTTTCACGCAGACGCTGTCTGATTTTAGCCGGGGTGTGCTGAGCCTCGACCCCTTAACATACTGATAATCCTTTTCAAAGGAACGGCTGAATGCATTTTAGCGCCATTACTCGCATTGTCGGTCTGCTGGTCATTCTCTTTTCCGTTACCATAATCGTACCGGGACTGGTGGCGTTGATTTACCGCGATGGCGGCTGCGGCGCGTTTAGCCAGACCTTTTTGATGTCGCAGGCGATCGGCTCGCTTCTCTGGTTGCACAATCGCAAACAGCGTACCGAGCTGGAGCCGCGCGAAGGCTTTTTGATTGTGGTGCTGTTCTGGACAGTGCTCGGCAGCGTAAGGGCGATACCTTTTATCTTCGCTGAGAGCTGCATCTCTCCGTGACCGATGCTCTCTTTGAGTCCTTTTCCGGACTGAACACTACCGGCGTGATTACCCTGGTGGGGTTTGATTCGATGCCGAAGGCTATTCTCTTGTACCGGCAGATGCTGCAGTGACTGGGCGGGATGGGGATCATTTTGCTGGCAGTGACGATTTTGCCGATTTTGGGAGTCGGCGGCATGCAGCTCCACCGCGCGGAGATGCTTGGCCCGCTGAAAGACAATAAGATGCGGCCCCGTCTCGCTGAGACCGCAAAAAAAATCTGGCTGATCTTTGTGTTGCTGATGTGGCCTGCGCGGTGGCGCTCTGGCTGGCATGCTGCTGTTCGATGCAATAGGGCACAGTTTCCGACCCACGACGCCAGTATCGGCTATTTCAACAGCGCGGCACCATCAACACCATCATCGCCATCTTTTTGCTGATTTCCGGCTATAACTACGGCCTGCTTTTTGCTGCTCAGCAACCTGCGCGTTTACTGGCGCGACCCCGAGTTTCACAACTTTATCGGCTTGCAGCTGACGCTGGTGGTTATCTGCACGCTGGTGCTCTGGTTTCACAACGTCTACGCCAGCGGCTGGTAGACCCTTAACTTGGCCTTTTTCCAAGTAGTGCCGATAGCGACCACGGCAGGCTTTACCACCGATAGCATCGCGCGCCGACCTCTGTTTTTAACGGTGCTGTTGCTCAGCTCAGCTTTTACCGGCGGCATGGCCGGTTCAACCGGTGACGGATTGAAGGTTATTCGTATTCTGCTGCTCTGCAAGCAGGGATCGCTCGAGCTGAAACGTCTAGTGCATCCCAACGCGGTCTATACCATCAAGCTGGGCAACCGCGTGCTGCCGGAACGTATTCTGGAAGCAGTATGGGGATTCTTTTCCACCTATGCGCTAGTCTTTCTCGCCAGCATACTGGCGATTATCGCCACCGGCGTGGATGACTTCTCCGCCTTCGCCGCTGTGGCCGCGACCCTGAACAATCTGGGGCCAGGCTTGGGCGTGGTAGTGGACAACTTCACTTCAATGAATGACGTTGCAAAATGGATCCTGATCCTGACCATGCTATTTGGTCGTCTTGAAGTGTTTACCTTATTTAGTACCCTTTACGCTGACCTTCTAGCGTGAATAAGCAAAAGGGACGTACAGATGAAAGCGTTGATTCTCTTTTCCAGCCGCGACGGGCAAACGCGCGAAATTGCGGCTTATATTGCCAATGAGATAAAGGAGCAGCAGGCGTGCGACGTTATCAACATTCTTCACGCCGACTCGGTTGACTGGACGCAATACGATCGGGTATTGATTGGCGCCTCAATCCGCTATGGCAAATTTCATCCCGCCGTGGCGAAGTTCGTTAAGACCCATCTGCAGGCGCTGCAGCAGCGCGCCAGCGGTTTCTTTTGCGTGAACCTGACCGCGCGCAAGCCGGAAAAGCGTTCGCCAAAAACTAACACCTATACGCGTAAGTTCTTACAGCAGTCGCCTTGGCAGCCCGACTATTGCGCCGTGTTTGCCGGCGCGCTGCGCTATCCGCGCTATCGTTGGTTCGACCGGGTAATGATTCAGCTGATTATGCGTATGACCGACGGAGAAACGGATAGCAGTAAAGAGGTGGAGTGTACCGACTGGCTGCAGGTGTCGCGTTTCGCCCGTGAATTTGTGCAATATCCCGTCAAGTCGGTGTGAATAACAGCGAATTGACGAAAAATAGTGCGACCGATAATTTTTTT
>BBOA01000006.1 GCA_001485295.1 Type-B symbiont of Plautia stali | reverse complement strand
TTTCGGACCGGTAGTAGTCGATAAGGGCGCTCAGGGGCTCAGCAGGGTCGGGCTGTGCTGCCAGAGCGACTACGGAATCAGCAAACATCTCGGCGATCACCGCCTGCACTAGTGCCTCGCACGAATCGATGTGGGCGTAGAAGCCGCCGTGCGTTAGCCCGACGCGCTTCATTAATCACTAGCGCTTCAAGCGGTATCGGCGCGACCTATGCACATCGGCTGGCAGCGTGCGGCTAAGATTTGTACTGGTGGCGCGCGACCAGACGAGGCTGGAGACGCTGGCACAGACGCTGCAACAGCAGGATCAGATAGAGGTGCATGTGCTCTGCGCGCCGAAGCGATTAAGTTGCTGGCGAACAACGCTGGCATGAGCGTAGACGGCGAGTTTATTGATGCCGATATCGGGCTATTCAGACCATTCTGGCGCTGAACATCATCGCCCCAACCCGCCTAGCGCATGCAGCGGCTAATGCCCTTCGCGCACGGACGCGGTGTGATTATCAATGTCGCCTCGGTGCTGTCACTGATGGATGAGAGGTTCAACGGCGACTATAACGGCAGCAAATCTTTTGTGCTGACCCGCTCTATACAGCGTGAGCTGGAGAACAGCGGCATGCAGGTGTCGGCGGTCTTGCTTGGCGTAACGCGTACTGAGACCTTCGACCGCTCCAGCAAGTCAA
Source organism: Type-B symbiont of Plautia stali (assembly GCA_001485295.1). GTDB lineage: Bacteria > Pseudomonadota > Gammaproteobacteria > Enterobacterales > Enterobacteriaceae > Pantoea. The sequence continues at coordinate 127,392 of BBOA01000006.1, read as the reverse complement.
TCGATGGGCTGCCGACCCAATATGATTATGGAAGTAGAAGATATGGTAGATGCCGCGCTAGAGGGCTTAGATGCGGGAAAAGCGGTGACCATTCCGGCGCTGGAGGAGCTGGCGCTGTGGAACGATTACGATCGGGCGCGCGGCGCAATGCTACCCTATTTATCGCTGAGCCAGCCGGCGTCGCGCTATTGCGATTGAGGTTAAGCTTTATTAGCGCGGTAATGGGCTGATTTGTTCGCTTTGTTTGTAGAAGATGTGCAAAACAGGTCCGTATGTTCTGGAATGTGTAGTTTAATCAAGCGCTCATGCGCTGGAGAATTTTTCAGCATCCGGCGGATGAGTGCTAGATCGCTCTAAACAGATACATTATAATTCCTGTTCCGCTGGCCCCTTAGCTCAGTGGTTAGAGCAGGCGACTCATAATCGCTTGGCCGCTGGTTCAAACCCAGCAGGGGCCACCAAATTTAAGCTGTATCATTAGCAGATAAAACCATCTTCCAAGGTGGCTTTTTTGTTGGCTGGGTTATAGAATAGCGGTAAAATGGCGATGCAATTTTCTGATACGTTAAAAACGATTTAAACGATTCTACTAGAATATCTTTAGTATCCTAAAACACAATTTCACATATATCAGCTCGTTTTAAGCTATTATCGGCGTTATGGAGTGTGTCCTTTTTCATCCGGTCAAGCTAATCTCTTTTTCAGGTACTTTTATCATAGCCGTTATCAAAACTAACCAGTAAAACAAAAATCAAACGGATATCTAATAAGCATTTCATTACCAATTGCATTCATACTAAAATAAAAAAACATAAGTTGTTAATCAAATTCATATAAACTTCATATTTACTTCATTATTAAATAGCAAGTTAATTAATTACATTAAATAACATACTAAATAATAAATGAATTGATTAAGATCATTTTTATTTAATTCTGAAAGAGAAACTTCTCTTTTTTTACAAGGAAAAAGGTGTTCAAATGGCAATTCCATCTTAAATGGAGTTAAAGGATGATAGTGGTTCTATTATTCGAGGTTCAGTTGATGTTCAAGACCGTAAAGGCAGTATTGAAATCACTGCTTTTTCTCATAATTTAAGTCTTCCTACCAATGTCATGACAGGTAAAATCACAGGAAAAATAAAACACTCACTTGTCTTAATACAAAAAGAATTTTATTCTTCATTTTTCTATTTTTATAAAGATTCTGTACTAGAAAAACGCTTAAGTCTGCCGAATTTAAGTGGTATCACATTAATGACGTTGAACAAGAAGCAGAATATTTTAATATATTACTTGAAAACATTTGGATCGTTGGCGTATAGCCTGTCATGCATGACACTTACGACGTAAGTAAGGCAAAGCACAACCATCTTGAATATATTGAATTGCGTTATGAAAAAATCATGTAGAAGCACTGCGATGGAAATTTAATGTTTATAGATAGCTGGAATGAGCGAGTGCAAACATGAGATATCCTACCTTAGCCACCTTCCCACATCCTCCTTATGATGTATCATCTTTTTCTCCGCTAGGAGTAAATATTTTACAAAATATGATGTTGGCTAGGCTGCATCGTGATCCTTCAGTATTAACTGATATCTGATTTTACCAGCAGGTAAAAAATCATGGTCTCTGGGATTATAAGAATCAATATGGGAAGCAACATGCTTATTTTGGAAATTTCCATTATGGCGCAGTCGGACATGCTGCAGGCATTACTGTAGAGATCTTACTAAGAGCTCTTCGATGGGTACAAAGTCGAGCAGGTACAAGTTCACCTGCTTTTGGCGACTGGCATAAATCTGTACTTTATGGAGACGATCCAGATGATCAGGCATGGATAAGAATGGGTATAGAATATGTGGAACGCTCAGGCTTTTCCTACTGCAAACCATTCCCGTTACCTCTCACATAAACCTTTACATCACCGAAGCCAGTGCAGGCGCCACAACAGATTTTTCTTACCGCTTTTATTTATACGATGCCAGCAAAAATACTCGCACTTTTATAGCGAACCTGAAAGATGGCAACGAACCCTTTATGATTATAATGGACCGCAATGCGTTGGAGAGGATAGATGATGGCGTGATCTATTTACCCGTAAAAGGAACCCTCTACCGCTTTACCAAAGCTCCCGCCTGCCGCGTAGGCAATACAATCTATTCAGTGGCCGTTTAACTCAGTGCAACGCCATATTGAACAATGACTCTCAAGACATTCTTTAGGCGCGTCGTTTATCAAACGTATCTGAATCCACAATCACCACGCTGTTCTCCGGAATCTCCGCCAGCAGCCCCTACAGTTTCAGGTTGTGCAGAAAGGTCAGGTTCTGCTGCGCGTCAGACCGATGCTGATGCCCATCAGCATGCCGAATACGATAATGCCACCGATGGTGGCGAGAAACGGCACATACTGCTGCGCACCCAGTCGGAACTGCTCAATGAATAGACGCGACGGCGCCAACTTATAGCCGTTGTAGAGCAGCACCGCCGCTAGGAGGTTGACGAGCGGGCTGTGGTTCAGCAGATCGCTGAACCACAGCCCGCAGATCAACAGCAGCACGCCGTGGATCAGAATCGAAAGTGTGGTCTGCGCGCCGGTGCTGAATTTTACCAAGCTGCGCACGATTATCGCGGTAATCTGCATCGCGCCTAGCAGGCCCATGCTGAGATTGCCGAAGCCTTGGGCGAACATCTCGCGATCGGGCGATGGCGGCCGGTTCTACGGACGCAGCTTCTTCAGTGCCTCCTGACTCAGCAGCGTCTCCAGGCTGGCGCGACCAGCATCGCTGGCGCAGAGAAGCTGGTGGTACCGCTGGCGAATCCGGCCAGCCCAGAGCGGCGCATTACACGCCGAACGCCACCGAGATCTGCTGGATCAGCAGAATACTTATAGCTGCCATCATCCCCTTAATCACGCTTCCGGGCACCAGCGAAATAAAACGGCCCGCGCGCCAAGCGTCGCGCACCGGCACGGTGGCGGCGAGGCGGGAACAGCATATTCACTTCTACCAGATGATTCAGCGTTTCTGTCGTTATCGCCTGCTCGCTAGACACCTGCTCGCCCAGCGCCTGACGCAGCGCGGCGATGCGGCGCGCTAGCGCCGAGGTTTTCTGCGCCAACGGAGTTGTGCGGCAGATCGAGCGCCGCCGCAGCCGTAATGGCCGCACAGCACGATACGTTTTAAGCCGAGATAGATGGCGTACTGCATCACGCTCAACAGGTTGTTGTCGCCATCCACCACCATATTGGCGATATTACGATGAACAAAGAGTTCGCCGGGATGCGAGCCGGTCAGGACTTCGGCCGGTACGCGGCTGTCGGAACAGCCAATCCAGAGGGAATGCGGTTTTTGTTGATGGAGGTATTTTCAAAGTAGTCAGAGGATTACGCTCGCGGCGCTGAAGCGACCAGCGGGATTTTTCGCTAATAAAGGTTTCAGTGTCGTCACAATCGTCTCTCTCAACAATCGTGCAGAAGATATCCAGCCTATACAGGCAGTGAACTAGCTTACAGATAAAAGTGAGCAGTCGGCAACTTAACGCAGCAGGTCACAGAAAAATGGTTATAGACGTTTATGAATCATTGCTCACCCACAATTTTATTGTGGGCCAGAGAGGCACCATTTTTGTTAATTATTATTCAAGGCAGGTAAGTATCAGGTAAAACTAATATATTGACAACGGCTGACGAATTACTAGCGAGAAAAATAAAATCGCTAGTTTTCAATAAAATAAATTAATCTTATAGAAGAAATAATGAATTTTTTGCTGACAAATACTTACAGATGACTGCTTTAATAGATTATCCACATTGATTTAGAAACAGCACTTTTTTATATAACAATCCTAATTGCATCGTTAACCTTTAGCTATAAAAACTGGCAAGAAACCGAAAAGGCAGTGCGATCTGCTTAATAACAGCGGGTTTAAAAGTAAAAGATAATAAAATTAATTCGTAGGGATATAATTACCTGTAAACGTAAATATGCGGCGCATTAAAAAAGAGCCTGCTATGGCAGGCTCTTTTGCTTGACGAATTGTTTACCGTTCCAAGCTTTTAGCTGCGCATCGTGCGTCGAGAGCTGCTGCTGCTGCGTCAGCTTATTATAGTTTTCCGCTATGCCGCTTTCCCGGTCGCCATACAGCAGATTCGGCAGTACGACAAACTAGGTGCCGAAACGCTGGTAGTTCTGGCTGACAAAGGCGCGACGCTGCGCGTTAACCTGTAGGAAGCCGAGATGCTTCAGATTAGCGATCGTGGCGTCAAAATCTTTCTGATCGCGGTTCGACACGTAGAACATCGTGCCGCCGTGCGAAGTGACATAGCGAGCGAAATCGACCACGCCAAGCACCGCCAGCGCCTGCTTCGCCTAGGTCCATCTCTACCAGCTCTACACGCTGAATAGCTGGCCATTTTTCGCCTGCCAGCCGCTGTAGGCGCTGTTGTCGATCATCTTCTCGTCAAGATCGACGCTCACCGCCTTAGGCTTGCCAGTCAGCGACGGCGCCGCGTCGAAGGCGAGGCGTGCGCCGTTAAAGGCCTGCTACGTCAGCGCCTAGTACTCGCCGGACTGCTGAAACCAGTTCAGAGCTAGCACCGACTGCTGGCCAAGCTACTGCTGCGCGTTCTGCGTCGACTGCGAGGCGCAACCCGACAGCATCAGCGCCATCAAGCCGCTGGTTAGCAGCGTTGCGGTCATTTTCATGTTGTTGTCCTTAAGCAGGAAAGTAGGAAGAGGTAACGCTTTCAAAATGTAGCAGTTAACCTAAGATAAATGCAGCCAAACGCCTCAGAGGAGATTCATATGGGGATCCGCGTACGCTCTACCCTGCTCGATGTGCTGGAGTGGGTTGAATATGCTTTTCAGCCCGCAGGCGAAGCCCCGCCCGACAACGTCGCCTACGGCCATCAGCGCCATAGCGCCACGGTGGTGGACGACGACGCCAACGTGCCGCCGAAAAGCTGCGAGTCGGACGGCATTATCGGTCTGGGCGCGCGGCCAGTCGCGGTCTACACCGCCGACTGCCTGCCCGTGCTAATCGCCGATACGCAGCAGCGGCACGTGGCGGCGGTGCATGCGGGCCTGAAAGGCACACTAGCGGGCGTGCTGGATCGCGCCGTGACACGGCTGTGCGAAGCGGGCAGCGTGCCGGATGCTCTTTACGTCGCCATCGGCCCGGCGATTGCGCCCTGCTGTTACGAGCTGGGCGAGGAGATGCTGACGCCCATCGCACAGCGTGTATCCGGCCCACAGGCGTACTGCTGGCACCGCGAGCAGCCGCGCAATTCGCTAGCCGTCCGACCGCAGGCGATCGGCACGCAGAACGGCATCTGGTTCAATCTGCCGCAGCTGGCGACCGAGCTGCTGATACAGGCGGGCGTGCCGGCGGCGAATATCGAAAATGTCGGCTTTTGCACCTACTGCATGGCGGAAGTAAGATCGAGCTATCGACGCAACACCTACTTCAACAGCGGCTACCAATCGCGCTTTTCATGGATACGTCGGCGGGACGACAAATTTTCACTTTTTTTAACATCACGGCCGCTACATTACACTTATCCGATTACAGCGAACGCGCGCGCGAAGGCGTCGCGCTGATTGTGACCGGCGGCGTGGCGATGAAGCATGGCGCGACACTGACCTAGCCCGAATAATACGGTTGGCATCACCCGATACCGACGCCGTGCACGTGGAAGGCGGCAAAATCGCCCTGCAGATCTTGCAAACTGGCCGCTAAAGATCTAGTGGCGCCCTCGGCGATTCAAGCGCCCATCAACCCCTATCTGCCGCAGGAAATGGACGAGCAGACGATCCTGCAAACCATCAGCGACTTCGCCCGCTGCGCGCGGCTGGCGCAGCGGGCGGGCTACGACGGCGTAGAGATTATGGGTTCGGAAGGTGACCTGATTAATCAGTTTTTAGCGCCGCGTACCAACCAGCGCAGCGACCACTGGGGCGGCATCAGGCGTTCGCGCTGTCCGTCACTCGCGCGGTGCACGACGTTATAGGCCGCGACTTTATTGTGATTTTCCGCCTGTCGATGCTAGATGTGGTGAAAGACAGCAGCTCGATTGAGGAGACGCTGGCGCTGGCGACCGAACGGAGCGGTGCGGCGTCAAGCTGTTCAATACCGGCATGGCTGGCACGAAGCGCGCGTGCCTACTATCGACTACCTCAGTGCCGCACGCGACCTTCGCCGCGGCGGCGCGGCGCCGGTAATCGCCACCAACCGCATCAATCATCCGCAGGTCGCCAAGCAGCTGGTGCAGAGCGGCTGCGCAAATACGGTGTCACTGGCGCGTCGGTTTCTCGCAGACGCCGCCTTCGTCAGTAAATCAGCGCAAAGCGCGGCGGAGAGCATCAATACCTGTATCGCCTGCAATCAGGCGTGCCTTGACCAGATCTTTATCGGCAAGGTGACCTCCTGCCTAGTGAATCTGCGCGCTTGCTACGAAACATTAATGCCGGTGACGCCCTGCGCCGCGCCAAAGCAAATTGCCGTTGTCGGTGCCGGTCTGGCGGGGATGGCGTTTGCACTGCAGGCGGCGCAGCGCGATCATCGGGTGCGGCTCTATGAGGCCGGTGATGCTATTGGCGGTCATTTCAACATTGCCCGCCAGATCCCCAGTAAAAGTGAATTCAGCGAAACTCTGCGTTACTTTAGCCATCAGCTCGACGCCGACGCAGTTGAGGCGCGCACCCGCTGCCGGGTCACGTCAGAAATGCCGGACGACGTAGACGAGGTGATACTAGCCACTGGGATTTAGCCGCGTACGCCGAACATTCTAGGCATCGCTCACCCCAGCATGCTCAGCTATCTTTAGGTGCTGCGCGACAAAAAAGCAGTGGGCCGACGCGTCGCCATTATCAGCGCGGGCAGCATCGGCTTCGACACCGTAATGTTTCTCTCTCAGTCTGCGGAAGAGAACGACGTTGACCATTTTTGCCGCGAATGGGACATCGACCTGACGCTGTCGCAGCGCGGCGCGCGCCATCTGGCTGCTGCAGCGAAAGCCGGTAAACCCGGCGCGGGATTAGGCAAAACTACCGGCTGGATCCATTGCGCCACGTGCGCATGTGGGGCGGCGTAGAGTATCTGGCGATTAATGATGAGGGACTGCATCTGCGCCGCGACGGCGCGGTGGAAACGCGTGGATAACGTGATTATCTGCGCTAGTTAAGAGCCGCAGCGCGAGCTGGAGGCCACGCTGCGCAGCTCGCCGCCGTACTGCAGGCAGCGTTTGGCGTCGCGGAACATCTGCCACGCGAGACGATCGGTGACCGCGTGCTGCTGATGGAACAGCGGGTTGCAGAACACGGCGTGTAGACGATCCGACGGATAGCCGCTCAGCACGTTATTGACGCGAAACACGCAGCGCGCTAGATCCTGCAGCCGGTTTGCCTCGACATTAAGCTGGCTCGACGCCACCGCCATAATATGACTCATATAGAAAATGCACTTCCGCATGCGGGTTGCTCTCCAGCGCCATCAGGCCGATGACGCCGTTGCCACGGCTGAGATCGACGATCTCGCCTTCGATATTTTCTGGCAAATGCTGCATAAAGAAACGCGCGCCGGTATCCAGCGAGGTGCGGGAGAAGACGTTGGCATGGTTATGGATCTGATACGGCGTCTCATCCAGCGGCCAGACAGTGGTGGCCGCGGCTGCGCCGGCGCGGGCGCGCTGAAGTGGGTGTAGAGCAGCTGCTGCTCCAGCAGCGCCAAGGTTTTCAGCACTTTGCTCAGCACGGCGGCTGGCACGGCGGGCAGCGCGTCAAGGCTGCTGAGAAAACGCACCTCGCCGTCGTCGAGCGCATTGGGCGCAGGTTTTGCCACGTCGCCTGCTGGCTGAGCTAAGAGTCGCTGACGTGCCAGACCGGGCGCGGATTGAGCGCGCAGATCAACGCACCGAAGCTGTCATTGAATAGCAGAATTGGCCCTTCCGGCAGCGTCTGTTGCAGCAGATATTCATCCGCCGCATCCCACGCCTGAAGCGGACTTTCTTCGCGCATTTGCGGGAAACGATGCAGGACCAAGGTGCCATCTACTAGTTCAAGTTGGCTCATGAATTCTCCGGCTGGTACAATCTGGCTGTTTTACGCCCCAAAAGGGGGCGTAGTATACTGTCTTTCGCCGGGAATCCCTAATGTCCTCACTTATCCATCCGCAGGGTTATCCTGAGAATATCCTTCAGCAGGTTTAGACGCTGATTGACCACCAAAAGCTGGACGCTTTTTTGCAGCAGCGCTATCCCGACATCCACGATATCGTCAGCGATAAAGCGTTATATCACTACACCCAAGCGCTGAAAAATCGCTTTATGCGCAACGCGCCTCTCATCAGTAAAGTTATCTGGGACAATAAAATCAAGGTGATGAAGCATGCCTTGGGACTGCATACGGTGGTGTCGCGCGTGCAGGGCGGCAACCTGAAGGCCAATCTCGAACTTTTTCCGCCTCGCGCCTGCGCCGTTTCTGCGCATGATTGTGGTGCACGAGCTGGCGCATCTGAAAGAGAAGGAGCATGACAAAGCCTTTTATCAGCTCTGCTGCCATATGGAGCCGGACTACCACTAGCTGCTGCTCGACACCCAGCTCTGGATAACGGACCAAGCGATGTGCGGCAACACGGCTTAAAGAAACTCCTGCGCTTTCTGGATCAGGCTGGTTTTGGTCAGCACGCCGAGAAAGGCGCCTGCCTCGTTGATGACGTAAACGTAGCGTTCGCGCTTCAGCGAGCTGACTGCCAGCGCCTGTCCTACTGACTCCTGCGACTGTAACGCCGCCTCCAGAATAATTAGCTGCGACATGCGCATATTGTCGAAGTCATATTTCGCTTCTGACCGGTTGAAATGGTTGCCCACCACCGGATAGGTGCTGGCGGACTGCAGGCGATAGACTACCATCGACGCCATGCCGATGGCCGCATAGAGCAGCACGTCGCCAAGCGGCAGATGTAGCGCTGCGCCCAGCGAGCGTCACCAGCGCCACGCCAAGCAGCAGCGACGGCGTAAACAGTCCGCCCACCGCGTTGGAGCCGACTAACAGCATCGTCGCCAGAGCCTTCAGCACCAGCAGTAGCAAACCTAGCAGCAGATAGTCGCCCGCTATGATTTTGACGATCACTTCTTAGCCGTTGCCCAGAATATCGGTAGAGATCAGCGCAAGCAGTCCCATTGCCAGTCCGCCCGCGCCCAGCCGCCGCGGCAGCGAGCGGATATGGCCGAACAGCGCTTTACTGGGCACAATAAACTTGATCAGCAGCCAACCCGGAGAGCAGACCGATCGCCACCGTTATCAGCATGCTGGCGACGTTCATCTGAAAGCTGACCTTCGCCAGCGGATAGAGCGCGTTACGAAAGCCGAGCGACCACATGGCCATCACGGCGACAGAGAAGGCGATTACCAGCGGAATCAAACGCTGCAGCGCGGAGATGCCGAAGGCGATTTCGGCGACGCCAGCGGCGCGTGATAGAACGACGAGAGTCCGGCAGCAGCGGCCATCGCCACGGTGATCTCATTGTCGGTGTTGAACAGCAGACGGTTAATCAGGTCGATAACGCCGCGAAACGCCAGCGTCACTAGCGACGCCGTCAGCTCTACACCGGGCTCGCCACCAGCAGCGTGGTCCAGTTCAAAGCGTGTTCACTTCCTTTCAAGCGTTTCTCCACTTTTTTAGCCAGTCGCCGTTGCGCCATCACTATATTGGAAGGCGGATCGCAGGATCAAATTCCCTTTCTTTCCCACGCTTGCGCTAGTTGACCGGCGTGCTACTCTGCCGCTATTTGCCGCAGGAGAGCCGACATGATCCATATCCATTTTGCCATTGTGGGAACCAACTGGATAACGCGCCAGTTTATCGAGGCGCTGTTGTTCAGCTACTGCCAGTATTCGTCGTGCTATCAGCGCGATCTCGACGGCGAGAATCCCAATACTTTCAATCCGCGCTGGTCGAACGGCTCGATAATGGATATCGGCTACTGCTGTCTAGCGACGTCGGTGATGCTGTGGGGCGCGCCCGCGGGCGGTCAAAGCGAGCGCGACGCTGCTGGCTAGCGGCATCGACGGCCACGGCAGCGTGCTGCTCGACTATGGCGACTTCGACGTTACGCTGCTGCACTCCAAGGTCAGCGATTTGCACATTCCTAGCGAAATTCAGGGCGAAGCAGGTTCGCTGCTGATCAAAAAGCTGGCGGAGATGCAGTCGGTAACGCTGATGCCGCGTCAGGGCGACGCGTAGGATCTCAGCTAGCCGCAGCATATCAACACCATGATTTATATGAGGCCCAGACCCCTTGTGCAGCTGGTGCGCCAGCGCTATGTCGCTCATCCCAAGCTGGAAACCGCGCGCATCACCGCCACGCTGCTGACCGAAATCCGCCGTCAGACCGGGGTGGTTTTCCCCGCCGACAGCTGCGCTGTGTAAATATGTCTAAATATGAATGGCACGCTCTTGCCTCTTTCCCGGCCTGAGCTTATCTTAACTGCCAGCAAAGGGGAGTAACTTGTAAGCTGCACGATTGTCATTACAATGCTTAAGCATCCGGTCGTCAGGCAACCCGGAATCTGATTCTGCGTTGTAAGTGATATCTTGCGTTTGCTTACAACTCTGTAAAGCGGCTGACGTCTTCTGACTTCAGCCGTTTTCTATTTCAGGACAGGAAACGCTATGCAGACTGTAGGAACGCCTCTTCTCTGGGGCAGCTTTACGGCGGTGGTGCTTATCATGCTGGCGATCGATCTCTTGTTACAGGGACGTCGCGGCGCGCAGACCATGAGCTTTAAACAGGCGGCCGTCTGGTCGCTGGTGTGGGTATCGGTGTCGCTGCTGTTCAGCGCCACCTTCTGGCGGTATCTCGACGGCAGCGCCGGACGCGAAGTCGCCACAACGCAAACCCTCGCTTTTTTGACCGGCTATGTGATGGAAAAAGCGCTGGCGGTCGATAACGTCTTCGTCTGGCTGATGCTCTTCAGCTACTTCTCCATCCCCGCGGCGCTGCAGCGCCGCGTGCTGATCTACGGCGTGCTGGGCGCGATTGTGCTGCGCACCATTATGATCTTCGCCGGCAGCTGGCTGGTGACGCAGTTCAGCTCGATCCTCTATCTCTTCGGCGCCTTCCTACTGCTCACCGGGCTGAAGATGGCCTTCTCTAAAGAGGACGACAAAAACGCGGTAGGCGATAAGCCGGTAGTGCGCTGGCTGCGTAAGCATCTGCGCATGACCAACGAGCTGGAAGGCGAGAAGTTTTTCACCCGCAAAAATGGCGTGCTGTTTGTGACACCACTGCTGCTGGTTCTGATTATGGTGGAGCTGAGCGACGTTATCTTCGCGGTCGACAGCATTCCGGCGATCTTCGCCGTGACCACCGATCCCTTTATCGTGCTGACCTCTAACCTGTTCGCCATCCTCGGCCTACGCGCAATGTACTTTCTGCTGGCTAACGTCGCCAAGCGCTTCTCGATGCTCAAATATGGTCTGGCGGTGGTGCTAGTGTTTATCGGCGTGAAGATGCTGATCGTCGAGTTCTACCATATTCCGGTCGCGATTTCGCTGGGCGTGGTGGGCGTGATCCTAGGTTCGACCCTGCTAATCAACGCATGGGTGAACCGCAAAAGCGACCAGAAAAAGATCTCGCAATAATCCGCTACAGGGACAGTTAATGCTCCTATTTTATTTTGCCAGTCAGGGATGCAACATTTCATCACTCTGTCACATTCTCTTCGTCACATTCTCTTCATACAGCATAATAGAAATCCGAGCCGCCTCGCACCGACAGAATTATCTCTTTCTTCGTCCCATCTTTTCCTTATACCCCGCCGGGCAAACCGCTTCAGGCACGTTAATCGACGCCCTCTGAAGCCACATCCCGCTACAACGTTAAAGAACAATTATGCAGAACTCACTTTCCGGTCGTCTAGGGTGCTCTTTGCAGGAAGACTAGTGAAACAAATCATGGTAGGGCTGGTAGCCAGCGTAAGGACGCCGCGCTGGCCGTTAGCCTACTGGGCAAGCTTTTCGTCAGCGCGCTGAAGGCTGTCGCGCCGCTGCTGATGCTTCTGAAATAGCTACATCAGCCTCAGTGTCCGATTAGTCGATTTATAACGTCACGCCACTTTTAAAAATCGTCAGCTCGCCGCTGGCAATCGCCACGATGGTGTCGACGAAATCCTCCAGCAGCGTGTCCATACTCATCCCTTCCAGCAGACGACCGGCGTTAAAGTCGCTCCAGTGCGGCTTCTTCTCCGCCAGCGGCGAGTTGGTCGCCAGCTTCACCGTCGGCACAAAGCCGCCTTAAGGCGTGCCGCGCCCGGTGCTGAACAGCACCATATAGCAGCCCGCTAGCGCGTTAGCGGGCGCGGGCTGGCGGCGACCGCATCGTTACCCGGCGCGCTCAGCAGATTCAACCCTAGCGTTTTCAGCCCACTCGCCATACTTCAGCACGTCCACCACTTGGCTGGAGCCGGCTTTCTGCATGCAGCCCAGCGACTTCTCCTCTAGTGTAGTGATGCCGCCCGTTTTATCGCGCGGCGACGGGTTATCGTAAATCGGCTGATGATGATCGATAAAGTAGCGCTTGAAGTCGTTCATCATCGCCACGGTCTTCTCGAACGTCGACTCCTCGTCGCAGCAGTGACTCATCAGAAGAATACGTTCCGCGCCGAACATCTCTGGCATTTCGGTCAGCACAGTGGTGCCGTCGTTGGTGATCATCTGATCATCGGAGAAACGCCCCAGCAGCGGGTTGGCGGTGATGCCAGAGGATGCCAGAGAAGCCGTCGGAGCCGCCGCACTCCAGACCGAACTTTAGCTCACTCGGCCTGCCAGGCTAACGTTTATCGTGGCGCATCACCTCAATACAGCCCGCGCAGACGCTCCAGCCCCGCTTCCACTTCGTCGTGCTACTGGCATACCATAAACTGGATACGGTCGCTCTCCGGCAAGCCCAGCGTGTCGCGGAAGGCGTCGACTTGGTTGTTTTCGCAGCCGATGCCGATCACCAGCACCGCGCCGGCATTGGGGTAGCGCACCATGTTTTGCAGCATGGTACGGGTGTTCTCATGATCCTGACCCAGCTGCGAGCAGCTGAAGGTATAGCTGAACAGAAACGCGCCGTCAGGTGCCCGCCGCGTTGCCAGTCTCTTTGATAAAACGCTGCAGGATCTGACGCGCGATGCCGTTAACGCGGTCGACGGTCGGCAGGATCCACAGCTCGTTGCGGATCTCGACGTCGCCGTTGGCGCGGCGATAGATCTGCACCTCGTGATCGCCCGGCTGCGGCGAATTCAGGCTGATAGTCGTACTCATCCAGATCGCTCAGGTTGGTGCGCGCGTTGCTAGAGTGGACCACCTCGTATGCCGCGATCGTCTGCGTGATGTGGGCGACCGGTAGCCCATACTTGATCACCAGCTCGCCCTCGGCGACGGGCCGCAGCGCGAACTTATGGCCGCGCGTGACCGCCTGCTGTAGCTACACCGATGTCTGCTGCAGATCGATGGCCTGGCTCCGCGTCTAAGTCGCGCAGCGCCACGGCGACGTTATCCACTGATAGTGGACCGCTACCAGAAAACGATCCTCATAATAGCCGAGCTGGGCGGCGAGCGCCTCGCTCTCCTACAGAAAGCCGGTCAAGATGCGGTCCACGAGCATGTATATAGAACACGCAGTGCTACGTTACCCAGTCGGCGAAGCTTTCCGGCAGCTGCCAGTGGCGCGCATAGCGCAGCACCAGCTCGCGCAGCACGTTGCCGTTATGGTCGATCAGCTCACAGGGCACAATCAGCCAGCCTTTGTCGCCGGCGCCGCTGAAGTGCTCGAAGTGCGTCCACAGCAGCTGCGTCAGCTTGCCGGGAAAGCTGGACGCGAGCGCATACGTCAGGCGATCGTCCTCGACAAAGGCGGTACCCGCTTCAGTGGTGTTAGAGAAGACGAAGCACATTTGCGGCGCGCGCACCACCACGATGCCCGCGTCGGTGCTTTGGTGCTGGTTCAACCAGTCGAGCTGATCGTTGAACCACTAAGCGGAGCCGAACTGCATTTTGCCCTCCTCGACTTCGCCCTGAAAATTACCCGCCATGGTCGCCAGCACTTCGTTGTCGCGCGGGTTCAGGCAGTAGAGGATGGTTTTTCGCCAGCGGCTGATCGTTAATAGAGTCGAAGCCGACGTCCGGTCCCAGTAGCTCGAACTGACGGCGGTTGGTGTTGCGCAGCGCGCCGATATAGTACTGCTGCACCCAGCCGCGACGCGCGTATTCGCCGCCTAGCTAGACCAGCACGGCGGTTTTGAATTGTGCGATCGCCTGCGTTGCGCGCGGCCAGAATGGCGTCCAGCGTCGCGTCGTCCGTGTCGGCGTAGAGCACCACGTCAAGCGCGTGGTCCGACACTTTGCATCCGTGATCGGCGAAGTAGTCGAGGCGTTTGCTAAGGGCGCTATGCAGATCGTCGAAGCGGCGCACGCTGATGTTCGTCAGCGACTCTAGCCTCTCGATTCACGGCAGGAAGCTTTCCGCTTCGATATTGAAGGCTTTGGCTGGCCGCCAGCTTCTGCTGCACCTTGACACTGAAGCTGCCATCCTGCGCTAGCGCGCAGTGGTGCTAAAGATCATCTAGTGGACCGTCGGTGGTGCCGACCATCTTCACGTTCATCTGCTGCATAATGCCGCGCGCGGTAAACGCATCCTGCGTCAGCAAGGCGTTGCAGCGCTCCTAGATGCTGTCGGCGGTTTTTTCGGAGAGCAAGGTGTCGGTAATGCCGAACGGATAGCGCAGCTCAAGGTGCAGTGATAGAGCGGATTGCCGATGGTGTGCGGCACGGTGCGCGCTTAGTCGCCGTCGGCTACTCTAATGTTGGCTCCTTTATCGGCGCTATGCTGGCTAGTGTTCTATAAACATCCGAAATAGCAAACCAAACTCAGCGACGAAGAGCATTAGTACATTATTTCATTTCCGGTCAAGAAGCGCAGTATCAGATCGGCAACACCAAAAAATGTCGGCGCGTCAGATCCTGAGCAGCCCCCAGTTCTGGGGCATCTCACTGCCGCGCTTTCTAGCGGAACCTGCCTACGGCACCTTTAACGCCTGAATCCCGCTGTTTATGTTTAAGGTCTATTGCTTCAACCTGAAAGAGATCGCGCTGTTCACCTAGATGCCGATGCTGTTCGCCAACCTCGACTGCATCCTCGGCGATTACCTGCCGCCGCTGTTTCAGCGCTGGTTCGGCGTCAATCTGATCGTGTCGCGCAATCTGGTGGTGACCATAGGCGTGGTGCTGATGATTGGTCCCGGCACCATCGGTCTGTTCACCAGCCGCTACATCGTTATCGGCCTGCTCTGCGTCGGCGGCTTCGCCTACCAAGCGCTCTCCGGCGCGCTGATTACTCTCTCTTCCGACGTCTTCGGCCGTAACGAAGTTGACACCGCCAACAGCCTAGACCAGCATGGCGGCGTGGACCGCCAGCACCATGTTCGCTCTGGTGGCCGGCGCGCGGGCGGTGTTTGACCTGCTGGGGCGCAGTGTTATCTGGACGGTATTGCGCAATAAACCCGTCTCCGAACTGAAAAAAGAGGTAGAGGTGCCACAGGCCGCAGCGGTGCGCGGTTGAGGCGGCTCTTCGCCGAATGCCTACGCCCTATTCTTAACCGAAAAACGATATGTTCCGCACCGTAATAGGGCAGGACATTTTCTTTAGCGCCCGTAGAGTGGTATAATAACTTTATTTGTTACACGGGAATAAGCGCTATGGAACTGACCGAACCTCGCCGACTTTATCAGCAGCTTGCCAGATACCTAAAAAGTCGCATTGAATCAGTTCCTTACCCAGTGGACGACAAACTGCCTGCCAAACGGCTGATCGCGGAAGAGATGAACGTCAGCCGCACGGTGGTGCGTGAGGCGATCCTTATGCTTGAAGTGGAAGGATACGTTGAGGTACGCAAAGGTTCCGGTATTCACGTTATCGCCAGCCAGCAGCAAAACCGCGTGACCACCTACCACCTCGAGCCAGCTCGAATTCGCCAGCTTTGGCCCCTTCGAACTGCTGCAAGCGCGCCAGCTGATTGAAAGCAATGTTGCCGAATTCACCGTGACCTAAGTGACTAAGTGACGTGTCAGGACATTACCGAACTGATGGCGATTCAGGAGAAAGCGCGTCAGGAAGATCACTTCCCCGATTCGCAGTGGGACATGCAGTTCCACGTCCGCATCGCGCAGTCCACGCAAAACAGCGTGCTGGAGGCCATCATCGAGAAAATGTGGCTGCATCGCCTACATAACCCCTACTGGCTCAAACTCCACGAGCATATCGACCAGCGCAGCATTCTCAGCTGGTGCGACGACCACGATCGGATCCTGAAAGCGCTGATGAGCAAAGATCCTGCCGCCTGCAAACTGGCGATGTGGCAACATCTAGAAAATACTAAGCAGATGTTATTTAACGCGACCGACGACGACTTCTTCGAATTTAACGTGGATCGATACATGTTTGCTGAAAACCCCGTTTTCCTACCCGGAAGGCTACAGCAATCTGTCTTAATTCCGCTGCGTTTTTGCGCAACAAAGTTAGTTAATCTGAGATAGTGTCAAATCGTGTAAAACTCCTGTGCGACGGGTACATTCCCCTGTCTCAAACCTGTGGTTTTTGTTACAGTTATCGACCCTTTCTTACCCTTTGCGACAAGCTTTTAAAAGCTGCTGATTTAACAATCAATTCTGGAAAGATTCGGAAATCCTACTCAGACTGCGCTCCTAAAATAGATAATCAACCGCCGGTCTGCACTTTTGTCCTTTGAGACGCGTTAAAACAATGATGTTTAGGAATTATTGATGGATATTTTGCATGCGTTGCTGCAAGCGTTGTGGCAACAGGATTACGAGACCCTCTCTAATCCGACGCTGGTATGGGCCATTTACGGAGTGTTGTTCATGATCCTGTTTCTGGAAAATGGCCTGCTTCCCGCCGCGTTTCTGCCCGGCGATAGCCTGCTGATTCTGGTCGGCGTGCTGATGGCTAAAGGCACCATGAGCTTCGCGCTGACCGTTCTGGTACTGACCACCGGCGCCAGCCTCGGCTGCTGGGTCAGCTATATTCAGGGCCGCTGGCTCGGCAATACGCCGACTGTGCAAAAGTGGCTGTCGCATCTGCCGGCGCAGTATCACGCCCGCGCACACAGTCTGTTTCACCGGCACGGGCTGTCGGCGCTGCTGATCGGCCGTTTTATCGCCTTTGTGCGCACCCTGCTGCCGACCATCGCCGGCCTCTCCGGCCTGAATAACGCGCGCTTCCAGTTTTTCAACTGGGTCAGCGCGCTGTTGTGGGTGCTGATCCTGACCGTTTTCGGCTTCGCGCTGGGCAAAACCCCTCTCTTCCGCCGCTATGAAGACGAGCTGATGTTCTGTCTGATGCTGCTGCCGCTGGTGCTGCTAGCCATCGGCCTAGCAGGCTCGCTGCTGGTGTTGTGGCGCACGCGTCAGACGAACCGGAACAGCAAGGGGGAGTGATGAAAATTTAGGCCCCGTCCCGCGCCGCATGCTGCCGGACGGCTTTGTAGTCGCTGGTTATCTCTACTCCGCCTCCGCCGCTTCAGCCTCGTTGAATACCTCCTGACGCACCGTGCCGTCCTGCCTGCGCTGGACGGCACGGAATAATCTGTATCCCCTCGTCTTTTTTGAACTTTTTACAAGCGCTGTCTATGCTTTAAGGATAGCTCAGTCATCTGACACGCCAAGACATGACGCTGTCTGGTCACGGCAGGTCAGTAACAAAGGAAGGTAACATTTACTTCTTGGCCTCGCGCTGTTTTCTCTCTCAGGCTCGCTGATGGCAGCGGAATCGCTCTGTCAGCAAAAAGAGCAGGGGGTTATTCAGCATAAAATTGCGATGGCGAAATAGCATAGCAATCAGCGTCGCGTTAATAGACTGGAGCGGGCATTAAGCGAAGTACGCGTCAACTGTAGCGACGACAGACTGAAATCCGCCTGTCAGGCGCGCATCAAAGAGCAGCGGAAAAAGTCGGTGAACGCGAGCGCGAACTGAAAGAAGAACGTCAGGAGGGCGACGACAAGGACAAGATCGCCAAACGTGAATTTAAAGTGGAAGAAGCACGCCAAGAGCTGAAAAAGTTACAGGCGGCGCCTTATTAATCCGGACTTAATCACTGAAGCTAAAAGGAGCATTACATGTCAAAAGACACTTCATCAGAAAATTTGCGCGCTGAACTGAAAAACCTAGCAGATACCTTGGAAGAAGTGCTGAGCAGCAGCACGGATAAATCGAA
Source organism: Type-B symbiont of Plautia stali (assembly GCA_001485295.1). Classification (GTDB taxonomy): domain Bacteria; phylum Pseudomonadota; class Gammaproteobacteria; order Enterobacterales; family Enterobacteriaceae; genus Pantoea. Next base: position 109,112 of record BBOA01000006.1, on the reverse strand, counting down.
AGGCGAGTTGGATAAGAAGCTGCGTCAGAAAGCGCGCGTGGCGCTTGACATCTCGCGCGAGAAGCTGGGCGATTCCGGCAAATACCTAGCGCAAACCACGCGTGAAGCCGCGCAGAAAGCGGACGGATACGTGCGTGACAACCCTTGGCATGGCGTAGGCATCGGTGCGGCAATCGGCTTGGCGATCGGCATGCTGATTTCATGGCGTTAATTATGGCGAATTCACAGCAGAGCCACGGCCCCGGCAAAGGGGTCATCAACATTGGTCAGCGCATCGTCTCGACGCTGGTCAGCATGGTCGAGACCCGCGTTCGTCTGGCGGTGATCGAGCTGGAAGCGGAAAAGGCCAATCTGATCCAGCTGCTGCTGATGTTCGGTCTGACTATGTTGTTCACCGCTTTTGGGCTGATGAGCCTGATGGTGCTGATTATCTGGGCCGTCGACGCACAGTATCGTCTGATGGTGATTGGCTTTACCACCGGTGTCCTCTTTCTTCTAGCAATTATTTTCGGCCTGTGGAGCCTGCGCAAATCGCGTCAGTCCACGCTGCTGCATCATACGCGCAAAGAGCTGGAGACCGACCGCAAGCTGCTGGAGGATGACCGCGCATGAGCAGCAAACAGGAACGTGAAGCACGTATTCATGAGCTGCTGAGCGAGGTTCAGCAGCAGCGGCTGGATCTCAGCGCGGGCCGCCGTGATTTTCTGCAAAGCACGGCGCAGTACGATCGCGGCTGGCTGACGTTCCTCAGCATGCGCCGTTATCTGACTATCGGCAGCAGCGCGCTGGCCATCTGGTCGGTACGTAGCCCGAATAAATTTATGCGCCTGCTCAAGCTCGGCTTCGGCGTCTGGAGCACTTGGCGCATGCTGAAATCAGCGCTGCTGCAGCGTTGATTCCTCTCTGATTTCAGCCGGTGCGAAATCGCCGGCTTCGCTTTACCAAGTTTCCTGAATAAGACCTACCGAATATTTCGCTTACAACCTTTGCCTTGCGCGACTATTGTCTCCAGCTATCAGCTCAACAAACGGCAATGTCGTCTTTCGCTGAGAATTATCCAACACAGGGGCGATTGCCCTACCGAAAACCTAGTGTGGAGTTAATGATGAAAAAATTCGAATATACTGGTCTGCTGCTAGCGCGTATTTTAATGCCCATCCTGTTTATCTCGGCCGGTTGGGGCAAGATTACCGGCTACGCCGGCACCTAGGGCGATAGGCGTGCCCGCCTTCTTCCTACCGCTAGTGATCCTGCTGGAGTTCGTCGGCGGCTTGGCGATTCTGTTGGGCTTCCTGACCCGCTTTACCGCGCTGTTTACTGCCGCCTTCACCATCCTGACGGCGTTCCTGTTCCACAGTAACTTCGCGGAAGGCGTTAACCAGCTGATGTTTATGAAAAACCTCTCTATAGAGGGCGGTTTCCTAGAGCTGGGTCTGATGGGTCAGGGCGCGTACAGCCTTGACCGCCTGCTGCGTAAAAAGCGTAACCGGCCGCGGCTCTTCGCTAAGCACACATCCGGCGTAATGCCGCGCATAAGCCCTGTTTGCATTGGAGGCGATATGGGCCAACTGCCAGCACGACACCTAGGAAGTGGTCTGGCGCAACTGGGTGACGGCGGCCGGTAGCTCCGGCCCGACGGGCAGCGCAGGCTTTAAGGCTGAACGCGACCGCTATCATCTGTATGTTTCTCTCGCCTGCCTCTAGGTGCATCGCACGCTGCTGATGCGCCAGCTCAAAGGGCTGGAGCCGATAATTGACGTCTCCGTAGTGCATCCGTTAATGCTGGAAAATAGCTGGATCTTTGACGACGCCACCGGCGATAAGCTCCATCAGAACGAATTTCTCTATCAGCTCTACCTCTGTATGCTGATCCGCACTACACCGGTCGCGTGACGGTGCTGGTGCTATGGGATAAACAGCAGAACACCATCGTCACCAATGAGTCGGCGGATATCACTCGCATGTTCAACAGCGCCTTCGACGCCGTCGGCGCGCGCCGGGGGTTATTATCCGCCTGCGCTGCGCGAGAAGCTCGACGAGCTGAACTGCTGGATTTACGACACGGTTAACAACGGCGTCTACAAGTTGGGCTTCGCCACCTCGCAGGCGCCTATGACAAGTCGGTGACCGCGCTGTTCCATTCGCTGTCGCGGCCGGAGCAGATCTTGGGACAGCATCGCTATATCACCGACGATCAGCTGACCGAGGCAGATCTGCGTCTCTGGACCACGCTGGTGCGTTTCGATCCGGTCTACGTGACGCATTTTAAATGCGACCTCCACCGCATCGGCGACTACCTTAACCTGAGCGGTTTCCTGCCCGATATCTATCAGATGTCGGGCATCGCCGACGCCGTGAATCTGCCGCATATTCGTCACCACTACTACGTCAGTCATAAAAACATCAACCCGAACGGCGTGATTTCGCTGGGTCCGACGTTTGACTGGGATGAACCGCACTGTCGCGGCTGACCGCAGGCGCCGTCTCCTTTGCGAAACGGCGCCTGCCAACATTCTGCGCGTTTCTGTGTCTCCTCCGCCTCACTGTCATCTGTTTTATTAAGCAGAACAATAACGGTGAGGTGAACAATAGACGCCATTAAACAAATCTTGATCGACGAAATCGCAACGCTGAATCGCGAAGAACGCCGCGACAACCGGCCGCACTTCAGCTTCTCCTTCCTGAAAACCTATCCCGGGCTGTGGGCGATTATATATCTCTGTTACGCGCTGTGCGTGGCGCTGATTTTTTCCACCGAGATACTGGGCTGGCCTCGCCACCCTTTTCGTACTGGCGATGAGCTTTCTGATACTTTTGGGTATACCACGTCGAGGATATCGACGCGTTGGATCTACGCGTCTGCTATAATGGCGAGTGGTATTATGTGCAGCCGGTGTCGGAAGGCGGCGTGAAAAAGATCCTGAATCTGCCGGATGCGCCGGAGCAGGCGAAAAGCGGCGTCTATCGTCTGCTGCAGTAGAAAGGCGAAGTGGATTTCTATGACGTCTACTATCTGACCTAGGGCCACCAGCAGGCGGCGCGGATTTGGACGGCAATCAGCCTGCCCAGTGTTTCGATCGCCACTTCGGCGCGCGTATCCCATGGCCAAGAGGCGTTGATGCGAAAACACAGTGGGTGAATTCCTCGCCCGCTGAAAACAGCCGCCCCGGCGCGATGTTGATTCCCTGCTGCAAAGCCTGCTGATAGAGCCGCGTGGTGTCGAAGCCGCACAGCAGCGTCATCCACAAAAAGAACCCACCTAGCGAATCAACTCACACACTGGCTCCCGTCGACAGCGCGCGGCTGAGCGCCTGCCGCACTCATTCTTTGCGCCGCGCCAACGTATACCGCAGTTTTTTCAGGTGAGTGTCGTAGCGGCGCGCTGGTGGAGAGCGTGCTCATTAGCTGCAGACGCTGGATGCACTGCGCGCGCTGTCCCGCCGCAACTCAGCCGACGCGAAACCCCGCCACCAAGCATTTGGAAAAGAGCCGCAGTGCAGCACGCCGTCGTCGCGATCCCAGTATTTCACCGGATGGAGCGGCTCGGTGCCGGCCCAGAGTTCGGCGTAGACGTCATCTTCGATCGGCGGCACCTGATAGCGCGCCAGCTACGCTTTGCGCGGGGGGGGCAACAGCGTGACGCTGAGCGGATTTTGCAGCGTGGTCATCAGCCAGCACGCTTTTACCGGCCAGAGCTGCAGCATCTCTTCCAGCTGCTGAATGTCGATGCCCTGCTGCGGGTCGTTGGCACCGCCAGCGCTTTCATAAGCGCCTCCAGCACGCCGTTGGTAAGAACGATTTCGTTGGGCGGTAGCCTAATGGCCCTGCCGCGCGTAGCGCTGCACCAGCATTTGTCGCAGCGCCGCGTTGCTCGGCGGGAAGGTTGTTGAGCGCGTCGAACTGCGTCAGCTGATGGGAAACGTTAGAGAGGGAACGCATCAGCTAGCGCTGCGGAAAGAGTTCGGGGTCAGGAAAGGCGGAGCCGAAAGGCACAATCGCCGGATCGCCGGATCGCGTATCGCCTGCAGCACGTCGAAGACGAAGTCGTTGATATCGACCTGCTCGCTGAGCGCCACCTATGCGAGGGCACTTTACAGCGCGCGCGGCGCGACATAGTCGCCGAACTGCAGCCTTGAGACGATCCAGCCCTGACTCTCTAGCACCTTCATAAGCGTGCATCACCGTCATCAGGATTAGCCCGTGCTGCGCTACCTGCTGACGTAGCGACGGCAGCTTCGTGCTCAGCGGCCAGATGCCTGCCTCAATCTGCTGCTGGATTTCATCCGTCAGTTGCTGATATTTCCCACGGACTGCTCCTTTCGTTGCCGGCGCACCGTTTAGCATAGCGAGTGGCTGAGACGGCAACGCGAGCTAGATGATGAAACGATACGCTTCGAGCGCTTTGACTGTCATGGGCAATCCCAGCTTCAACAAAGCCGCTAGATAATCGCTTGCCTCTACCGGCAGCGATTTAAGACTTTTTCGCTGCGCGTACACCGCCTTTAACACCTGCGCTTGATTAAGATCGAGCAAATCTGAAATAAACGCGTCCGGATGCATAGCTTCAATATCAAACTTAGCCATGTTCAGCCGGAGAAAATCTTGCAGATTAAACGTAACGATGACTTCAGCTTTAAATCTTATCGCTGCGGCGACGACATGCCGGTCGTCAACATTAGGTAACGAAACGCTGGAAATCAGCGGCTAGAAACGGCAGCTTCCCTTCCTCTAATAACAGTTTCACCATATGCGGGCGTGAAACATTTTAAATATTGGCCGCTTCCTGCATCGTTAATCCAGTATGTACCGGCACAACTTGCACCGCTTTTCCTGCCGCCAGCTCGCCCAAAATGTTCATAAGCAGCTTCAGCGCAGAGGTAGGCAACTCAATGTGGTGAATTTGAGTTTGCATCCTGAATCGATATTTTTTGCGTTTCCAGCTTTGTAGAGAGAAATGTCGCCAGTTCACGCTGTCCGCGTAAAGCGACTTCAATTTCCTTCTCTTCTGAACCAGCAGGTTTAAGCTATCCAGAATGGCGTTAGTCATGGGCTTCCCGTGCGAATAGTTTGCGTTTGCGGTCGTCAGTAGTTAACCCATTAGGGAAAGGCTCTGAAAAATAGAGCGTCTGCCCTAAATTAATCGAAATTAACGAAAGAGGTAGTTTTGCTGCTCATGCGCTAGCCAAGCAGAGGTAAGGTTTCAGAAGGCAGCTGTTAGTTTTAACTCGCAAAAAGCAAAAACCCCGTTTGAGCGCGGTTTTCACCTGAAAAGTCGAAACTGACCGATAAGCCGGGTTCTGTCGTGGACAGTCATTCATCTAGGCCAGCAATCGCTCACTGGCTCAAGCAGCCTACCCGGGTTCAGTACGGGCCGTACCATACGAACCCCTATTTGGCCTTGCTCCGGGTAGAGTTTACCGTGCCGCGAACTGTTGCCAGACGCGCGGTGCGCTCTTACCGCACCCTTTCACCCTTACCTGATCCCATAAATGGGCCATCGGCGGTTTACTCTCTGTTGCACTGGTCGTAGGCTTACGCCCCCCAGGTGTTACCTGGTACCCTGCCCTATGGAGCCCGGACTTTCCTCCCCTCTGCCCGTCTCCCTACAAGAAGAGGGACGACGACAAAGCGGCGACTGTCTGATCAGCTTCGACGCGAGATATTACGGCATTCGCCCGCATTTGTCACGCCTCTTGCTGATCGAGCGCAAAGCGATAGAGCGCGTTTTTCTTCACACTGTGGATTTCCGCGGTCAGCGCTGCCGCCTTTTTTAACGGCAGCTCTTTCTGCAGCCGCGCCAGCGTGCGCAGAGCGTCGACTGGCAGTGCCTCTTCATCTGGCTTATGTCCTTCGACGATCAGCGCTATCTCCCCTTTACGACGATTCTCATCCTCTTTAACCCAGGCAAGCAGCTCGCCTACTGGCGCGCCGTGAATAGACTCCCAAGTTTTGGTCAGCTCGCGCGCCAGAACCACATAGCGATCTGCGCCCAGCTCCTTCGCCATATCTTCCAGGCTGTTGAGCAGACGATGCGTAGATTCATAAAAAATCAGGGTGCGCGGCTCCTGCGCCAGCACGCGCAGCGCGTCGCAGCGCGCCTTGGTTTTAGCGGGTAGAAACCCTTCGTAACAGAAACGATCGGACGGCAATCCGGCGGCGCTTAATGCTGTAACGGCGGCGCAGGCGCCGGGTAGCGGCACCACGCGGATGCCCACCTCTCGGCAGCGGCGCACCAGATGGTAGCCCGGATCGTTGATAAGCGGCGTGCCAGCATCGGAGACCAGCGCGATGCTCTGTCCTTCCTGCAGCTTCGCCAGTAGCAGTTCGGCCTTCTGCTGCTCGTTGTAGTCGTGAAGTGCGAAGAGCCGCGCAGTGATGGCGAAATGTTGTAGCAACAGTCCGGTATGACGTCGATCTTCCGCTGCGACCAGATCGACGCCCGAAAGCACCGTTAGTGCCCGCTGGGTGATATCACCCAAATTACCAATCGGGGTTGGAACGATGTAGAGCGTGCTAGCAGAAATCTCTACCCGGTCGAGTTGTTTCATTGTTTCATCCGAATTGCCGATTTAATATTGAGTATCTTGAGAAAACATCACTGGATACAGTATGCTTCCTTCAAAAGTCGTTCGTCATAAAGTAGGACTCTTTGTGCCTGTCCTTCTTGCTGGGCTGATTTTAGCCGCCTGTATCGGTCAGGGGCCGCAAACCTTAAACGTAAATATTCAGGGCATGTCTGATTACTATCTGCAGCAAGTGCAGCAAAGCTGCGATGATAGCAGGACAGACTGGCAATTACTTGCCATCCGTGCCCTGATGAAAGAAGAAAAGTATCCGCAGGCCAGACAGCAGCTTAACCAGCTGCCGAACAGCCTCAGCGACACGCAACAGCAGGAGCTGCTGCTACTTAAATCGCAGTTCCTTTTCAGCCAGCAGAACGTGTCGAGCGCGCTGCCGCTGCTGAATCAGTTGAAAATAGACGACCTGTCGAAAGAGCAGCAGGCACGCTACTACGGCCTGCAGATCGCTGCCGTGCAGGGCAAACCTTCGCTGGCGCTCCTGCGCGCCTATATCGCGCAGGAGCCGCTGCTGAGCGGCGACGATCATCAGAAAAACATCGACGCCACTTGGCAGGCGCTGACGCAGATGACGCCGCAGGAGGCGAGCAACCTAGTGGTCAACGTCAGCGAGAATACTCTGCAGGACTGGCTGAATCTGCTTAACATCTGGCGCGTCAATGCGCAGGACGGCGAGATGCTGAAGTCTGCCCTCAAAGACTGGCAGACGCGCTATCCGCAAAACCCGGCGGCGAAGACCCTGCCGACGCCGCTTAGCCAAGCGCAGAACTTTACTAAAGCCTCTACAAGCACTATCGCGCTGCTGCTGCCGTTGAACGGCCAAGCGCAGGTGTTCGCCAGCGCCATCGAGAAAGGCTTCAACGATGCTAGAAACGGCGTGCTGAACGCTGCGCCGACCGCACCGACCGGCGAAGCCAACGCCGTGGTCAGCCCTGCCGCCGCCTCGATTACCTCAGCCGACACGCAGTGGCCCGCCACCGCGCAGCCAGCGGCTAGCGCCGCGCCCGCTAGCGGCGCGCAGATCAATGTGTATGACACCAGCAGCCAGCCGATTCAGCAGGTAATGCAGCAGGCGCAGCAGGATGGCGCGACGCTAGTTGTCGGACCGCTGCTGAAAAAAAACGTCGAAGCGGTCGCCAACAGCCAGACGCCGCTCAACGTGCTGGCGCTTAACACGCCGGAGCAGATCCAGAACCATCCTAATATTTGCTATTTTGCGCTTTCTCCTGAAGACGAAGCGCGCGACGCCTCGCACCATATGTGGGACCAGGGCAAACGCCATCTGCTGCTGCTGGTGCCGCGCAGCAGCTTCGGCGATCGCGTGGTCAACGCCTTCACGCAGGAGTGGCAGAAACTGGGCGGCACAGCGCCGCTGCAGCAGCGCTTCGGTTCCACCGTCGAGCTGAAGCAGGGTATCAACAGCGGCGCGGGCATTACGCTGAGTGGCACGCCGGTCAACACGCAGCCTGCCGAACCGCAGGGCGTTACCATCGCCGGGCTGACCATTCCGTTGCCGCAGCAGGAGAGCGCGGCGCCAGCGGCAAGCGGCGGCGTTGATTCGGTCTATATCGTCTCGACACAGGATGAGCTGCAGCTGATTAAGCCGATGATTGCCATGCGCGCTGGCAGCCGCTGCGCGGCCTCGCTCTACGCTAGCTCGCGCAGCTATCAGGCGGGCGCCGACCCCGACTTCCGTCTGGAGATGGAAGGTCTGCAGTTTAGCGATATTCCGCTCCTTTCAGGCAGCAATCCGGCGCTGATGCAGCGGGCGGTGCAGTTGTTCAACAACGACTACTCGCTGGTTCGCCTCTATGCGATGGGCATTGACGCTTGGACGCTGGCGAACAGTTTTAACCAGGCGCGCCAGACGCCGGGCTTCACCATCGACGGCAATACCGGCAAGCTGAGCACGAGTCAGGATTGCGTGATCAACAGGACGTTGTTATGGAGCCAGTATCGTCAGGGCGAGATCATTCCCGCCTCCTGAATCGTCGGCGCCGAAGCGCCCGGACAGGAACAGCGCGCCCGGCGCTATTTAGAGCGAGCCGGGCTGCGCTGGGTCGCCAGCAACGTGAACTATAGCGGCGGCGAACTGGATCTCATCATGCGCGACGGCGCATGCTGGGTGTTTGTAGAGGTGCGCTATCGGCGCGCTGGCCAGCATCACCCGCCTCAAACAGCAAAAATTGCTGCGCGCCGCCGCCCTGTGGCTGGCACAGCGCGGCGGCAATTTTGATACAGTGGATTGCCGTTTCGACATCATAGCCATTACCGGTACGGCGCTGGAATGGCTGCCTAATGCCTTTAATGCAGACGTATAGAACCAGGTGGTCGTGTGCAAGACAGAATTAAAGCGTGTTTTATTGAAAGTATTCAAACCCAGATTGCCGCCACAGAGGCGCTGCCGGACGCGATTTCCCGCGCCGCGATGACGCTGGTACAGTGCCTGCTTAACGACAATAAAATTCTCAGCTGCGGCAACGGGGCGTCAGCCGCCAACGCGCAGCATTTCGCAGCCAGCATGATCAACCGTTTCGAGACCGAGCGCCCTAGCCTGCCTGCGCTAGCGCTCAGCGCGGACAACGTGATGCTGACGGCGATCGGCAACGATCGTCAGCACAATGAAATTTACGCTAAACAGGTGCGCGCGCTGGGTCAGACCGGCGACGTTCTGCTGGCGATCTCTACCCGCGGCAACACGCGAGATATCGTGAAGGCGGTGGAAGCAGCGGTTACCCGTGATATCACCATTGTTGCACTCACCGGCTATGACGGCGGCGAGCTGGCGGGCCTGCTGGGTCCGCAAGACGTGGAAATTCGCATCCCGTCGCACCGTAGCGCCCGCATCCATGAAATGCATATGCTGACGCTGAATTGTCTGTGCGACCTGATTGACAACACTCTGTTTCCACACTAGGAATAGCTAAAGGAGCAAACATGAAAGCATTGAAAGCTGTTGCCATCCTGTTAATCGCTATGCTGATGCAGGGCTGCATCGCCGTTATCGCCGGCGGCGCGGCCGTCGCCACTAAAACCGCTACTGACCCACGCACCGTGGGCACCCAAGTCAATGACGGGACGCTGGAGCTGCGCGTCAGAAACGCGCTGGCGAAAAATCAGCAGATCAAAAGCGACGCGCGCATTATCGCAACCGCCTATCAGGGCAAAGTACTGCTGACCGGCCAAGCGCCGTCGCAGGATATCGCCAGCCGCGCAAAGCAGATTACCATGGGCGTGGACGGCGCGACCGAAGTCTACAACGAGATCCGCATCGGCCAGAAAGTGAGCCTCGGCACCTCGTCGTCGGACATCTGGATCACCACCAAAATCCGCTCGCAGCTGCTAGGCAGCAATCAGGTGAAATCGTCGAACGTGAAAGTCACCACCGAGAACGGGGAAGTGTTCCTGTTAGGTCTGGTGACGGTAGAAGAGGCGAAAGCGGCAGCGGATATTGCCAGCTGGGTCAGCGGCGTGAAGCACGTGACCACAGCGTTCACCATACTGAAGTAAGCGAGCCTCGGGCCGCTCGTACGTGAGCGGTAACAGATGTAAAAGGGCGGCTTTAGCCGCCCTTTTTATAGCGGTATATCGATTACCAGCGCACGTGTCTCGGTTTTCGCCCACAGCCAAATCTAGTGCTCTTCCTGCAAAAACGCCCCGTCGCCGCCGCCCAGTCAGCTTCTCCTGACGATCCCTTGGCGTCACCGCCTCCAGCGAACCTTGAATCGACTGCAGATAGGCGCGCGGACCGCGCAGCGTCAGCGGCTGCTCTTCCCCCGGCGCCAGCCGCAGCTGCAGGCTATTTGCCCGCGCCATCTGGCGAGGCGTCAACAGGCTGTTTTCCCGCGGCGTCAGCGCGATTTTCTGCAGCGGCGGTTTTTCCCGCTCGGGGCAGGTGGCCAGCCAGAGCTGCATGCGCGTCAGCGGCTGATCCTTATGCAGGTTGATTTCGCTGTAGCTGAGCCCTGCTGCGTGGCGAGCAGCAGCGTTTCGCCTTCACGCGCGACGATATGATTGCCTTCGCTGTTGATACTCCGCCTCGCCCTGCAGCACGATGTTCAGCACGTTGACATGCGGATAGGTGCGAGGCTGAAAGGCGGTCCCTAGCGGCCAGCACTTCCTGGTTCAACACATGAAGCGAAGCATAGCCCATCAGTTTGGAATCGAAATAATGACCAAAAGAGAAACTGTAGCGCGCCTGCAGCCAGCCGAAATCCGCTTAGCCGCATGCGGACACACTGCGCATTGTTATCATGATTTTCCTCTAGCTCGCCGCGGCAGAGAGCGGGCGCAGACTTGATACCCATTATGGTAAAAGGCCGGACGCCGTATTGTTAGCCAGTTAATATGCCGTGCATATTCAAATTTCCTGAAAGAGAGTGCGGATAGCCAAAGAGCGTGCTTTAACCCTTGAAGCATTGCGCGTGATGGATGCGATCGACCGGTGCGGCAGCTTTGCGGAGGCGGCGGATGAGCTAGGGCGCGTGCCTTCGGCGCTCAGCTACACCATGCAAAAGCTGGAGAAGGGGCTGGACGTGGTGCTGTTCGACTTCTCCGGATACCGGACCAAATTCACCAACGTTGGGTGCATGTTACTGGAGCGCGGACACGTGCTGCTGTAGGGCTGGACAAGCCGCCGAAGCGCTGGCGCGCGGCTGGGAAACCCACCTCACTATCGTCACCGAGGCGCTAGTGCCGACCAACGCGCTCCTCCCGCTGGTGGAGAAGCTAGCGGAAAGAACCAATATCCAGATTTTGCTGATCACCGAGGTGCTGGCGATCACGTGGGAGCTGCTGGAGCAGGACTGCGCCGATATCGTCATCGCACCGGATATGCATTTCCGCGCCTCGACTGAAATCAACACCCCCAAGCTCTACACCATGATGAGCGTCTATGTCGCCAGCGCCGATCACCCTATCTACAACGAGCCGTAGTCGGAAGTGACGCGCGTGAAGTACCGCGGCATCGCCGTGGCCGATGCGGCGCGTGAGCGCCCGGTGCTGACGGTGCAGCTGCTGGATAAACAGCAGCCCCTGACGGTGAGCAGCATGGACGACAAGCGCCGCGCGCTGCTAGCGGGCCTCGGCGTTGCCACTAGCTGGTGGAAAAGGATATTGCGGAAGGTCGACTGCACGTCGTTAGTCCGGAATTACCTGCAAAGTGGATATTATTATGGCGTGGCGCCGCGACAGCATGGGCGAAGCCAAAGCCTAGTGCCTGCGCGAGATCCCGCGTCTGCTGGCGAAAAGAAGCTAGGCGTCCCCGACGGCGCTAGCCACAGGCTGGCGCCCGTTTTTACAACCGCCCCAGACAATCAATCGCCACCGCCTTACCAGCGTGACGTCATAGGCCATCAGATAGTGCTGTTCGATATTGTCCAGCAGCGGGTTATCGGGTTGGGAATATGGAACTGGTAACTCACGCGGGTGATCATGGTTTTAATGCGCGTCGTCTATTTTCATCACGGTGTTCAGCCACTCTTTCAGGGTGTCCATGTCATTTTCCAGATCCGCCGCGTACAGGCTGGCGCTTCCAAACAGTAAAGAGAGGGATAACATTGCAATCACATGCTTACACATCGGTATATCTTTTTTATTATGGGTAAAAAAAAGCAGCCAGAGCGGCTGCTTTCGGGAAGCGAGTATTATTATTGTCCGGCGATTTTCATCTCCGGCAGCAGCACCGAGCCACATTGTATGTTGCTGCGGGTTTCAATGTCGTTACCGACCGTTACGATATTGCGCCACATATCCTTGAGATTTCCTGCAATAGTGATCTCGCTCACAGGATACTGAATCTCCCCGTTTTCGACCCAATAGCCGGCCACACCGCGCGAGTAGTCGCCGGTAATGGCGCTGACGCCTTGGCCCATCAGTTCGATGACCACCAGACCGCATCCCATCTGCTTCAGCAAATCGTCGAAGCTGCTACCCTGGCCGGCGACGCGCCAGTTGTGAATGCCGCCCGCATGGCCAGTACTTTTCAGGCTCAGCTTGCGCGCCGAGTAGCTGGTCATCAGCCAAGTTTGCAGCACGCCCTCTTTAATGATATCGCGTGCCTGGGTGCGGACGCCTTCGTTGTCGAACGGCGTTGACGCCAGTCCCTTCAGCAGATGCGGCTGCTCCCGAATCGTGAGCCACTCCGGCAGGATCTGCTGGCCCAGCGCATCCAGCAGGAAGGTCGATTTGCGGTAGACGCTACTGCCGCTGATGGCTCCGACCAGATGGCCGAACAGGCTAGTGGCGACTTCCGCCGCGAAAATTACCGGCGTCTTCATAGTAGAGAGCTTGCGCGGCGCCAAACGCGACACCACGCGACGCGCGCACTCTTCGCCGACCCAGTCCGGGCTTTGCAGATCCTCGAAGGCGCGGCCGATGGTATAGGCGTAGTCGCACTCCATATCGCCATCCTGCTCGGCGATCACGCTGCTGGAGAGCGAATGACGGCTGGAGCAGTAGCTTTGCAGCATGCCGTGGCTGTTGCCGAACACCTTGATACCGACGTGGCTGTTGAAGCTGCCGCCTTCGGTATTGATGATGCGCGGATCCGCCTTCAGCGCGGCCTGCTCCGCCTGCGCGGCGAGTTCAATGGCGCGATCGGCGTCGATCTCCCAAGGATGATAAAGATCGAGATCCGGCGCGTCGAACACCAGCAGATCGGGGTCAGCCGGTGCGGCGTACGGATCCGCCGAGGTGTAGCGCGCGATATCGATCGCCGCCTGCACGGTGCGTTTAATCGCTTCCGGGCTGAGGTCAGTGGACGAGGCGCTGCCCTTGCGGTTCTGATGATAAACGGTGATACCGAGCGCGCCGTCGCTGTTGAACTCGACCTTCTCCACTTCGCCGTAACGGGTGCTGACGCTGATTCCAATGGTTTTGGTCACTGCCACTTCCGCGCCGTCATTGCTGGCTTTCGCCAGATCCAGCGCCTGTACCACTGCCTGTTCCAACACTTTTTGCTGTTCTGCAACCTGAGTAGATACGTTCATCGGCCTGTCGTCCAATCTTATGTCTTATGTATGAAAGTTTTGAGTCTATCAGAGTCAGAGAACAATTTCGCAGTCACCCGATAAACTGGTAAAATTAGTCTCTTTTTTAGGGGAGCTCAGAAAAATGACCAAACAGCCCGATGAGCGGCTCGACGATGTGCCGGATAATCAGGGAGAAGATGAAGAGATTATCTGGGTCAGTAAAAGCGAGATTAAACGCGACGCTGAAGAGCTGAAACGCCTAGGTGCCGAACTAGCCCATCTGGGCAAGAACGCCTTAGAGAAGATCCCGCTAGATGAAGAGCTACTGGCCGCTATCGAGCTGGCGCAGCGCATCAAGAAAGAGGGCCGCCGCCGTCAGCTGCAGCTGATAGGCAAAATGCTGCGCGCGCGCGACGTTGATCCGATTCGCCAAGCGCTCGATAAGCTGAAGAACCGCCACAACCAGCAGGTTGCGCTGTTCTACAAGCTGGAAGCGCTTCGCGACCGCCTGATCGACCAAGGCTACGAGGCAATAAACGAGGTAATCGCGCCCTATCCGCATGCCGATCGCCAGCAGTTGAGCAGCATGATCCGCAACGCGCAGAAAGAGAAAGCGGGCAATAAGCCGCTGAAGTCGTCACGTCAGATTTTCCAGTACCTGCGCAAGTTGGCGGAAAGCTAAGCCTGCGCAAAAGGCTGCCCACCTAAACCTAATTAACGATAAATATGCGCGCCGACGCAGCTGACGCTCGCTGGAGGTTGAAGAGCTGCCGATATCGCTGAACGTGACACAGGGAACCCAAGCACAATCGTTGCCTAGCGCGTAGTCGAACTGTAATTCCTGCTCATAGTCGTCATGCTTATTGGCGAACAGCTTTGCATCCGCATGTTTATAGACCAGCTTACAGGTAGTGGTCAGCCGATCGCTTTTATTACGTAAATAGATATCGAAGCGATTGGCGGTGAGGTGGCGATCGGTTTCGCAATAATCAATGCCGCCGGTGCGGTATTTATCTCCATTCGAATAGTCGGTCAGCTCAAGACGATATAAACCGCTAAGATACTACTGGTCGTTAATTTTATACTAGGGCGCTTACCGAATTTCCATTCGGTAAGCGCGGAGTTAAATTCCGGCTGAATAAAGGGCGAGAGCGTCCAGTTTCTCCAGAAGTACAATTTCAGAAAGGTGACTTCCACGACATTCAGTACAGTGTCGTTGTAAAATTTATCTTTCGGATCGGCGCCGCCGGCTTTGAATTTGGTTTCTACGCCGATAAACATATCATCGGGCAAGGTAGTGGCCAGCCCCAGCTTATCGTAGTGCGTACAGTCGCGCAGACGATACTCGTGTCGGTAGTCCAACCGTCGCGGTCGCCAGCTCCGCCGCAGAGCCAAGCATCAGCGCGATGCCCAGAGAAGCGCGCAATAATTTATTTATTCCCATATAATAACATCCTTATTTCATATAGTGAGGTAAGTTTAAAATAATAAGCAGACTATTTTTGGTAATTAACTTATATTTAACCCACATACCAAAATATGCATGATAAAATCATCAACACCTGTTATTCATTTCGCTAATGAGAAAACTGTTTATTTCTTGTATGGCAACACGCCCGATGCTAGAAATAATCCCTGCGACAATCATTTTTATTTTCGACGGAAATAAATTAAAATGGCAACAACAGAAAGAGTAAACCGATTGATTTGAAATATTAAAGCGTGGATTTTTTTGCTAAGGAAAAAGAAAACAGGATGATAATTAGCCGATTCATTAATAAAAAAAGCGCCCGTCGCCGGGCGCCTGATAAATTAATCCAGTCGATCCAGCAATTTCTGATGAATGCCGCCAAAACCGCCGTTGCTCATCACCAGAATCGAGTCGCCCGGCGGCGCGGTTTTCGCCACCATCTGCACCACCGTATCGACATTGGCGCTCCAGTGTGCGCCAGCGGCATGCAGGCCTCGGCCAAGCCGGAGGCCTGCCACAGAATATGGTGCAGCTGGAACAGGAATACCTCATCCGCGCGCCAGCCACGGCGCAAGATCTTTTTTGCTCACGTCCATCTTCATGATATTAGAGCGCGGCTCCAGCATTGCCAGAATGCGCTCCCGGCCGCTGCCCTTGCTGCATAAGGCGGGACAGGGTCGCCAGAATCGTCGTAGACCTTGATATCGTTCACTTCGCCGCGCAGCTCCAGACGGCGGCGCGCGTTGATAAAGCTATCCAGCGCCTGCGCCGCATTCTCCAGCTTCACCCCGACGTGTCGCGCGGCGGTGGTCGCCATCAGGCCGTTATGCATGTTGTGCTCGCCCATCAGCGATCAGTTCACCTCACCGACGCTCTCCTGCTCGCTCCAGCAGCCCATCGTCATCACCTGACGAATATTATGGTCGTGCTCCGGCAGCAGGATCTTGCTATGGCCCGGCACGATACGTACTAGATGGTGGAACTGCTTCTGGATAGCCCTCAGATCGTTGAAGATATCCGCATGATCGAACTCAAGGTTGTTAAGGATCAGGATGCGCGGCGTGTAGTGAACGAATTTGAAACGCTTGTCGAAAAATGAGTAGTCATACTTATCCGCTTCAATGATGAAAAATGGACTTTTTCCTAATTTTGCCGAGACGTCGAAGTTGCTCGGCACGCCGCCGATGATAAAGCATTGTTGTTTTGCCATGGGTTCCTGCCACTGCCACCACCCAGCGATCGCGAAGGAAAAAGTCATGCAGCCACTGCGGACTGGAGAGATAGAGAATGTTGCGCTCCAGCACCGCTTCCACGCAGAGGTTGCCGAGTGTCATCGCATTACCAATGATAACGAGGTCCGGGCAGGGTCGAGCTGGGAGGCGTCGTAACCTTCCATTAAGGCAATGCCCTGCTGCTCCAGTAGCGTGCTCATTGGCGGGTAAACGTTGGTGTCCGAACCGGTCACCTAATGGCCGAGGGAACGTGCCAGCATCGCCAGACCGACCATAAACGTGCCGTAAATCCCAAAGAGCGTACCGGCGAGGTCAGCTGCTCCATGTGCTGGCCGCCGTCTGCTCTAGCGACGCCGCCGACACTTCTCAGTGCGCTAAAGATGCACTTTGCCCGCCGCCAGTTCGCGGCTTCCGACGTCGATCTGCATACTGGCGTCGAGCACCTAGCTCACTTGGGCACGCAGCGCCTGCTGCATCTCGCCCAAGGCGTGGTTCAGGCGGCCCCAGCTCGTTGTCGCCGGCGGGCGGCAGCTGCGCCTCCGTCACCTAGTTGGCGTAGCTACCAAAGGCCGCCACCGCCGTGCTGGAGGCCACCACCTCGTCGTCTAGCTTTTGCCGTGCACCGTGACCGTTCCGGCCGCAATAAAGGCTTTCATATTTTACTGCGAGGTTAAGACGTCGGACTGCACCTGTTTCACCGAGGCGGCGCCTTCGTCCAGCAGGCCAATCTGGATTTTGCGCATCGCCCAGCGCGGCGGTGGCGCTCGCTCGCATCAGATCGCCGTTGCTCTAATAGAGCGCGTTGAGTTCGATGCCCTGAATGCGGTTGATCACATGCAGCGATAGGTTTTCTTTGTTAATGGCAAGAATGCCCATCACACTGACCGCCAGCAGCAGGGTCATAAAGGCGAGTAAAGCTAAGAGTCCTGTGCGTAGTAAGAACTTTTTCATGATGTTTATCACGCCTGTTTGCGCGCGTCGGCGCGATGCGGAAATCGGCGGCAGCGCAATAAAGGCAGTTGCGCCTAGGACGCAGATTGTTGATACAATGAAGGGAGTGTATTTACTTACGCGCTGGTATCAGCTGGCACATCCGTATATTTTCAGGGAGAAATCATGGCTGCGTACGCCTCGACTCTTATTCTTATCGGCCTCGCGGTCCTGAGCTATTTCGTTCACAACAGTACAGTCACTATCTCTATTCTGATCCTGCTGGCGATTAAGCTGACGCCGCTGTCGCAGTTTTTTCCCTATGTAGAGAAGCAGGGCATCCAGGTCGGCATTATTATCCTGACGGTGGCGGTGATGGTGCCGCTCGCCAGCGGCTCGCTTCCCGCTTCGTCGCTGCTGAAATCGTTCGCAAACTGGCAGTCAATCGTGGCGATTCTGGTAGGCATTTTCGTCGCCTGGCTGGGCGGCCGCGGCGTCAACTTTATGAGCGCGCAGCCCTCGGTGATCGGCGGCTTGTTAATTGGCACGGTGGTTGGCGTCGCCTTCTTTCGCGGCGTACCGGTCGGACCACTGATTGCTGCGGGGATCGTCTCGCTGTTTGTCGCGGCGAAGTAAGGGGTCGACCATTCCGAAAGGTTAAAATTGGGGCATACTTTTCCAAGTAGTTGGCTATAATAGCCGACACTCAACATATGACTATTGAAGGAACGCCCAATGGGTTTGAACCAGGTGCCTGCAGGTAAAGAACTGCCAGAAGATACCTACGTTGTCATTGAGATCCCGGCCAACGCCGATCCGATCAAATACGAAGTCGACAAAGAGTCTGGCACCCTGTTCGTAGACCGTTTCATGTCTACGGCGATGTTCTATCCGTGCAACTATGGCTACATCAACCACACCCTGTCACTGGATGGTGATCCGGTTGACGTTCTGGTTCCAACACCGTATCCGCTGCAGCCTGGCTCGGTGATCCGCTGCCGTCCGGTTGGCGTGCTGAAGATGACCGACGAGTCTGGCGAAGATGCCAAACTGGTTGCGGTGCCGCACACCAAGCTGACTAAAGAGTATGATCATATTAAAGATGTGAACGACCTGCCGGAACTGCTGCGTGCGCAGATCACCCACTTCTTCGAGCAATACAAAGCGCTGGAAAAAGGCAAATGGGTGAAGGTGGGAGGCTGGGACAACGCCGAAGCGGCAAAAGCTGAAATTATCTCCTCTTTCGAGCGCGCAAAGAAAAAGTAATCTGACGCCGACCGATAAAAAAACACCGTCCAGAGGACGGTGTTTTTGTTTATGCGTCTGACAGAGGGTCGTCGCGCTGTAGCTAGTTGCCGCTGGCGATGCGCTGACGTCCCTTTACCTAGCGCGGATAGACATAAAGCCATGCGCTGCCGTAAGGCGTTTGCATCAGCTGGCGCTTGTACTCGCCAACCTTAGTGGCAATGCATCTATTTCGCCCAGCGTGATGGCGTCGATGCGCTAAACTTCACAACAGACGGTTCCTTAGCACGGGATCACGCCCGGATAATAGCCGAGACTAACCCTCAATCTGCATATCCCCCTTGCGCATTCGTCATCCAGTGACTATTTCCCTGTTTGCGCCGTAAACTGCCGTAGAAATTACTCGCATTGCTAAAAATCAAACTGACAGAGCAAATCAAGAGCCTGGTCCACACCGGACACTGCCTCCAAATAGAGTTTGGGCATCAGGCGATAACGCAAGGTTAAGGTCGCCAGTGAATCAAAAATGCCGATGCCATATTTTACTTGTAGACCCGGCAGTACATAGCCGCTGACCTGCACCTGCTGGCTGTCGCCAACCCCAGTCGTATCAAGAGTAAGATTGCTGACACCAAACGCCTCACCGATTTTACCCACAACCTGCCCACTTTGTGCAACCCCCAGCCCAACTAACGCTGAGGTTAATGCGTTGCCGTCGCTTTCAGAGCCTAATCCCTGACCGCGCAGCAGATAAGAAAGCGCCTCCTGCTGCGACATCGCCGGATCGGAGAAGACCTCAACCTTCGGCTCATCGGCCAGCCCGGTGACGCGCAGGCCTGCCGTGACGTCATCCTCTGTCGCTTCGGGATTACGGATCGCCTCAAAATTGATATAGGGCTGATCCGGCGGACCGGCGAACTGCAGCTCGCCTTTGTGCACAATCAGGTCCTGGCCGTAGGCGTGGAAGCGCCCGGACGGAATATTGATCTGGCCGTTGAGGCCGAGGCCGGTTCTGTCTTGCACCACTTTCAGGTCACCATTGAGCTTCGCCTTCAGGCCAAAGGCCGACAGGCGCACGTCGTTGCCGACATGGATCACCAGATTGCTATTAATCGGGATGACGGCGGTTTTCAATTGCAGGTTTTTATCCAGCAGCACTTCGTCCGACGAAACGCCCGTGGCGCTCTCCGGCACTTTCTGCACCGTAATGCGCGCCCAGGGAATATCTACGCTGCCGTCTAGGCTGAAAGCCGCCGGCGTCGCCTCAAACACCAGATCCGGCGAGACATCCATGCGCACCATCGGCGGCACGGTGACGCGCACGCGGCTGCCCTGCGCTGCGATGCGCGCGTGCCAGTTGTCGAGCTGGCTCCAGTACGCATTGCCGTTGAGGTTGATGTTGCCCTGCGTGGTCTGCACCAAGCCGTTAAGCGTCGAGCTCATGCCGTTGAACATCAAGTTCAGGTTGGCTGCGGTGAGATCGACCGGCATAAAGTTGCCGTCAACGTCGACGCCCTGCAGGCTAAGCTGGCCGAAGATCTGTGGCTGCTTCATGCTGCCACCGAGGCGCAGACTGCTGTTAAGGTTGCCTTTGATCTTCTCGCCCTGCATCAGCGCCGGATTAAGCATCGCCAGTGAGATATTGCGGATGTTGACGTTACCGCTCAGCGTGCGACGGTTCTGTGGATCGCTGATCTGCACGTTGCCGTCGAACTGACCGTTGTTGGCGATGCGGATCAGCCAGTTGAGATCGGCGCGCCCGTTGCGCAGCGCCGCGTTGAGATTCAGCGCGCTAAAGTCGATCGGCAGTGTATTGCCTTGCATATTCTGCCGTACCTTCACGCTATTGCCCCTCAGCGAGACGGTGCCAGTCGGCAGCGTGCCGTCCGCCGTCCAGTTGACACGCGCGTCGCCGCTAAATACGCCAGCCAGCTGGGTTTCATCTGGCAGAAACGGCTTGATCATCGTCAGATCGAAGCGGTTGAGCTGGATATGCGCGTGACCGCTCGCGCCGGCTTCGACCGGCTCCGGCACGCAAAGCTGCGCGTTGGACGCTTTAGTGTTCTGCCAGCAGTGCGGGCCAATGGTAGCGGTCTGCTTCGCATTGAGGTAGTCGATCGCCATCGCGCGCGTCAGTCGCCATTCGCTGAGCGGCGTGTCAAAGCGCGTATTGTTAAACGTGACCTGCCAGCGCTGCTGCCGGCGATCGAAGCTGCCGTTGAGCGCCAGCTGGCCGGAAACCGGCTCGCCCTGCACGTTGAGTTTGAGCTTATGCGCTTTTTCATTGCCGTCGACGTTGAGCGTCAGCAGGCTGATGTTGAGCGCGTCCTGCTTTAGCTGCTCGACACGCAGCTGTAGCTTGCCGGCTACCTGGTCACTGGAGTACACGTCGCCGTCCAGCGTCACGCGACGGATCTGCAGCTGCTGCCAGCGCAGGCCGGTGGCGTTGAGATCCGCTAGCAGCTGCGGCGCCTGCAGCGTGCCGCGCGCCTTGATGGTGCCTTTGGCTACGCCGCCCAGCCCCGGCAAAGCGTTGTAGAGATGCGGTGCGTCGATAGTGGCGTCAAGGTTAAGCACGTCGCCCAGCGAGCCTTTCACGTCCAGATTGTTGCGGCCCAGCACGATGTGCACGCCGGGAATATCCCACTGGTTGTAGCTGTTGCCCTTTAGCGAGCCGTCGGCGCTGATCACGTTCTGTTTGACGTTGCCCTTGAGCTGCAGCTGCGGCACGCTCACCTGCCAGATGCCGCCGTAGAGGCTGCCGCGCGTGGCGATTTTGCCGTCCAGCTTCGCCGGCCAGTCGGGATACTGGCGCGTGGTGTCAATGCCGGAGAGCGTCAGCTCGCTGCGCCAGCTGATCGCTTTGCTCCAGTCCAGCAGCGCCGTGAGATCGACGTTGCCCTGTAGCGCGCCGATGCGCAGCTTGTCGAGACTAAACTGCTCGACGTTGCCTTTGCCATCCAGCGCGATAGTGGCCGGCGGCACGCTGTCGCCTTTTATCGTCGTGCGCAGCGACATCGCGTAGTCCGTGGCTTTGCCCTTAAACTGATAGTCGAGGTTGTCTGCTTGGTACTGCGCCGTACCGTTCAGCGGCCAGCGCAGCTGCGGACTGGTGAGGCGCAGCGACAGCGGCAGGCCCGCTACCGCCATCTGAGTAGCGGCGTCGAGCTGCGCGCGTACCGGACCGGAGAGGTTAAGGCTTAGCTTCAGCTCGTCGCGCATTGCGCCGCTCAGATCGAGCTTGATCTTCTCGCCCCTCACTGGATCGACGTTGGCCGTGCCGTTAAGCGTGAAATTCACCGGCCAGCTGTCCGCCAGCGTCGCCTCGCCACTGCCGTTAAGCTGGCCGAGGTTCGAGTCGACGTTCAGCGTCTGCAGCTGCAGCCGGCGATCGGCGGTTTTCGCCTTCAGCAGCAGGCGACTGACCGCAATGTCGGTGTCGCCGGTGAGGCGCAGCTGCTCGACGAGGATCTCCTGCACGTCGATATCGATCGGCAGACGAAAATCGGGCATCTCCGGCAACATCGACTTCTCATCCGGCTGAGGCTGCTGCACTTTAGGCTGCACCACCTCTTCGTTGGCGACCTTCACCACTTTTGGCAACGCCACCAGCAGACTCCGGATATGAGTGGAATTCAGCGTCAGCGCGCGATCCTGCCACTGCAGGCCGGTAGTGAAATCGAGCAGCGAGATAGTGGTATTGTTGATTTTGACGTTGGCGTTATGCAGACCGAGATAGCGCAGGGTAATCGGGTAAGGCATGCTGAGATCGCCGCCGCCGCTCTCCTCTTCCAGCGGCGCTTCCTGCGCGGGCGTCATTTTTTTGCTATCGACTACCACGCTGACATCTTTCAGCGCGATATTGTTGACGCACACCGAGGAGTGCAGCAAGCAGTTAAGATCTACTGCGAGGTGAAAGGTACCAGCGTCGACGCTGACGCCGGGCATCTCATAGCGCAGGCCGCTGACGGTCAGATTACGCCAGCCGCCTTCCACCTGTTTGATCGACAGGCCCTGCACCCAGCGCGCCGCGCCGTTCAGCACCAGATGCAGCCCCGGCGTGGTGCCGATTAAAAACGCCACGCCGCCCAGCAGTACGACCAGAAAGATCAGCACGCCGATCAGGACCTTTTTCCGCAGTTTCATAGTTCAGGCCCCAATCCGATATAAAATTGCAAACCATGCTCCTCGCTGTCGCCAATCGGCCGGGCGATATCCAGTTTGATCGGCCCGACCGGCGACGCCCAGCGCACGCCGAAGCCCGCGCCGGTTTTAAAATTGCTCTGTTTGATGTCGTTAACCGCTTCGCCCAAGTCGATAAACGCCGCGCCCCACCATTTGCCGGTCACGTTGTACTGGTACTCCAGCGAGCCGGTGGCGAGCTTCGAGGCGCCGGTCAGCTTGCCGTCTTCGTCGCGCGGTGAAATGTCTTTATATTTGTAGCCGCGAATGCTGCGATCACCGCCGGCGAAGAAGCGCAGATCCGGCGGCACCTTCTCGAAGTCGTTAGTCTCGATCCAGCCGAGATTGCCGCGCGCCACGAAGCGATGCTTATCCGCCAGAGTGCGGATCCAGACGTTCTGCGCCTGCAGGATCAGAAAGTCGACGTCCGATCCCCAAGTGGTATCGGAGACGTCGACGGAGTAGCGCTGCGAATCGCCCCACGTCGGCATCAAGCCACCGCGCGAGCGGGTGCGGTTCAGGCTGACGCCCGGATAGAGCAGCATCGTGGTGTTAGTGACGCTGCCTTGGGTAAAGTAATCGAGGCTCCATTTCAGGTTAACGGCCTTCTGCCAGCCAGTGCTGTTCTCCCAGTAGCGCAACACGCCGAGCGTGGTGGTGTCGGCCTTAGTGTCGTTAAGATGGGTGCACTTCAGACCGCCGGAGAAAATGTAATACTGCTCCAGCGGACTTTTCAACAGCGGCACCTTATAGCTCAGATCGACCTGCTGCTCTGGCGCGGAGAGATAGGCGCTGGCCACCATACTATGACCACTGTCGTTAACCCAAGACTTTTTCCACGTCGCCTTCAGGCGCGGCCCGACGTCGGTGGAGTAGCCGACGCCGGTTTCGATCGTGTTTTCGGTGCGCGGCGACACTGCCGCGCTCAGAGGCAGCACTTTGGTTTTCCGTCCCTGCACGAACTCCGGCGCCACTACCACGGAGTTAAACCAGCCCGTCGCCGAAAGACGACGGTTCAGCTCAGCAAGATCGCGCGAGCTATAGTAGTCGCCTTTTTCGAACGGCACCAAGTTATCTAGGTACTCTTCGCGGATTTGCGAGCCGGAGAAGCCGACGTCGCCGAAGCGATAGCGCCGAACGCTGTCGTAGTCAATGTCCCAGAAGGCTTCGCGTCGCCCCACGGAAACGCCAAGTTGGCTCTTTTTGAAGTTGCCGTCGAAATAGCCGTTGCGCAGCGCCAAATTAGAGAAACCGCTTTTGAACTTGTCATACTCGCCGTGATTCAGCTGGAGCCCTTTTTTCGGCGTGCCCTGCTTCACCCAAGCCTGATAGTCGGGATCGCGCTGCGCATCGCCTTCGATCACGATAGTGCTGCCGGCGATTTTGACCGGATCGCCGGGTTTGACATGGGCAATTAGCACCGTTCGCCCGCCCTGCGGCGGCGTGGGACGCGCTTCAAAATCGATATCTGGCTCGTAGTAGCCGAGCGCTTTCAGCCCTTGCTGGATCGCCTCTGAAACGCGTGCTCGAAAGCGGCCGTCGTTCGATACTTCGTCGGCGCCGATAGTCGAGAGACGGGCGCGCACGTTTTTGTTGAGATCCCCGGTTAAGCCTTGCACTTCAAGGCGCACTTTCGCTGCCTCAGCGACCGGCGCAGCGGCCAGCAGGCAGCTCATAAAATAGACGTGAATTCGTGGCACACGTACTCCTATTAATCATGCCGATCCCTATTCCGCGGAACGTGATAGATCCCTAGATAAGAACATCGCAGCGGCGCTGTCATCAGCATAGCCGCAGAAAGCGGCCTACGGCTGCGAAAAAGTGGCAACAAAGCTAAATAACGCTCCATTGTCAGCAAATGGCCGGATCGATATCGAATTAATCTGAGCTAAACGGCGTCGCTGCGAACTCTAGCAGCCTTGAGGGCGCTGCCTGCCCTGTTTCTGACCCAATGCTGCTCCATCGATAAAGCGCAGACATTTTGGCACGGATAGCCCAGACTGAGAGGTGAGTATAAACGGTATGCCCTCTGCGCGCGCTGCCTAGGCCAAAAATGACAAGTGGATAACCCTTTGGAAACACTATGTTAGATAGCTTGCTTGTCATATTTTTGCTGATCGTGATCAGCGCCTTTTTCTCTCTCTTGGAAATCTCGCTGGCGACCGCCCGCAAGATCAAACTTAAACTGCTGGCCGATGAAGGCAATATCAACGCCCAGTGCGTGCTGAAGATGCGGGAAACACCCGGTACCTTCTTTACCGTGGTGCAAATCGGCTTAAACGCGGTCGCCATCCTCGGCGGTATCGTCGGTAACGCGGCGACCCGCCTTCAGCAGCCTCTTCAGCCGCTTCATGGAGCCGGCGCTCGCCGAGCAGCTCAGCTTTTTTATCTGCTCCTTTATCATCGTCACCAGCTTCTTTATTCTGTTCGCCGACCTGACGCAGAAGCGCATCGGCATGATCGCGCCGGAAGTGGTAGCACTGCGCATTATCAATTCGATGAGCTTCTGTCTGCTAGTGTTCAGCCCGCTGGTGGCTGTTCAACGGCCTAGCGAACGTCTTCTTCCTTGTATTTAAGCTGCCGATAGTGCGTAAAGACGACATCACCTTTAACGATATGTACGCGGTAGTGGAAGCAGGCGTGCTGCGCAAGCAGGAGCACGAGCTGATCGAAAAAGTGTTCGAGCTGGAATTGCGCACCGTGCCCTCCTCAATGACCTCGCGCGAAAACGTGGTCTGGTTCGAACTGCGCGAAGACGAAACCACGCTGAAGACCAAAATCGCCGAGCATCCGCACTCGAAACTCCTAGTATGCGCCGGCGATATCGACCATATCGTTCTGCTACGTCGACTCGAAAGAGCTGCTACTGCATGTGCTGGGCAATCAGAGCATGGCGCTTAACAGCAACGTGCAGATCCTGCTTGGCGTTGATCG
This sequence comes from Type-B symbiont of Plautia stali, assembly GCA_001485295.1. Classification (GTDB taxonomy): domain Bacteria; phylum Pseudomonadota; class Gammaproteobacteria; order Enterobacterales; family Enterobacteriaceae; genus Pantoea. Next base: position 83,569 of record BBOA01000006.1, on the reverse strand, counting down.
TGCCGGACACGCTGACGCTCTCTAAAGCGCTGGAAAGATTTAAAACCGCAGGCGAAGACTTCGCGGTTATCATGAACGAATACGCGCTGGTCGTGGGCATCATTACCCTGAACGACGTGATGACCACGCTGATGGGCGATCTGTTCGGCTAGGGAATGGAAGAGCAGATTGTCGCGCGCGACGAGAACTCCCAGCTAGTGGAGTGTGGCACGCCGATCGACGACGTGATGCGCGTGCTGTATATCGAGGGCGCCCTTTTTATCAGTTGAACTCCGCCTGAAGGTGCAGAACCTGACGGTTAATTTCGGACATCACGCTTAAGTGCTGTACGTCCTTTACGCGCGGAATCAACACTTTCCCTTTGTCGAACTCGAACGCGCCAACGTCCTTGATATATATCCTTCCTTTGAACAGCGTTTTTACATATTTCGCTATTTACAGTGGATTATAACGTTGGAAAATTTCCATGCTGTCTAACTCCTGTATATATTTAAATACGCTTCGCCGTTTCCAAGTTCGGTACGAGCCTATGAAGCGCAAACGCCGGTAAACTATAGAACACATTAACTGGGTTAATGTTTCGAAAACTAATTTTTTTACTGAGTAAACATATCATTACAGAATAGTCTGTTATCACGCGTTACCAACACAGTATAAATCCAAACTTGTTAATAAATTGTGTCATGCATAACAAACCTGACACCTTAACAAGACAGGCGTATCATGCCCGCTTACTATCGCAGAAAAAAGATGACTAACTGGTCGGATCACCAAAGAGCTCGATAATGCGACTCGCTTGTGCCCTGTTTGCACTGGTTTTACTACCCAGCGCGATTTTCGCCCACGCTATGAAACCCGATGAACGCGCGCCTGCGGTCGGCGTCGACGATGACGATAAAGGCGAACTGCTTTATCATCAGGATGAGTTCAGTTATAAGCGCTGAAAGAGCGCGCAGCTGGCAGGCAAGATGCGCGTTATTCAGCACATCGCCGGGCGCTCGTCCGCCAAAGAGAAAAACGCCGCCGTGATTGAGGCGATTAAAGCGGTGCAGTTCCCGCACGACCGCTATCAGACTACTAGCATTATCAATACCGACGATGCCATCCCCTGCACGGCATGTTTACGCGCCGCAGTACTAAGAGCAATAAAAAGCAATATCCCTAGTCGCAGTTTATCGTCGACAACAAAGGCAACGTTAAGCACGCCTAGCAGCTGCAGGACGCCGGCTCAACGATTGTAGTGCTGGATAAAAACGGCCGCGTGCGCTTTATGAAAGATAGCGCGCTGACGCAAGAGGAAGTGACACAGATGATCGATCTTGTACGGACGCTACTTAAGCAGTAGGTAGAAAGAAAACGGGAGGCGAGTGCCTCCCAAATTGCTTAGAACAGCGACACGCGGAAACCGGGATTGAGAAAGGATTCACGCGGCGCATAGTCCAGCGTTTTACCCTGCCAGTCATGCACGTGCGCGCCGGCAGCCATCGCGACGGCGTGCCCCGCGCCGGTGTCCCAGATGTTGGTCGGCCCAAAGCGCGGATAGAGCTGCGCTTTGCCTTCCGCCACTAGACAGAACTTCAGCGACGAACCGATAGCGACGGTCTGATGCTCGCCCAGCTGCTTTAGATACTCTTTCAGCTCGTCGTCGGCATGGGAGCGGCTGACGACCACCAGCGGCGGTCGCGCCGCCTGCGCGTGGATCGCCGCCTTGTGGCAGCCCTCTTCTTTCCAAGCTTTGCCGTCGGCGGCGGAGTACATCACGTCGAGCGCCGGCGCATAGACCACGCCTAGCACCGGTTTGCCCTGATCGATCAGCGCGACATTTACGGTGAATTCGCCGTTGTGCTTGATAAACTCTTTGGTGCCGTCGAGTGGATCGACCAGCCAGTGGCGCTGCCACTGCTGCCGCTCACTCCAAGCGGGCGGATCTTCTTCCGACAGCACCGGCACTTCCGGCGTCAGCTGCCTCAGCCCCTGCAAAATAATATCGTGCGCGGCGATATCCGCTGCGGTCACCGGGGAGTCGTCGGATTTGCGTGAAACGTCTATCGCCGTTTCTTTCTCGTAAATCAGCATGATTGCGTTGCCCGCTTCACGCGCCAGCTGGCAAATGTGCTCTAACATTGTTCACCTCCTTATCGGTGGCTGCTGCACGAGGTTATCGTGCGCCACACCAGTTAAATTTTAGTAGCTAAAGCGCTGCCGCCTGGCTATCCAGGTGCTAAACCCTCAATATATTAAAGATATCAGTACCATAGGTTGCGATCTGCCTCCATGCCGTGCGCTTTTCAGCGGTTCCAGTGTCTAAAACGTTAAAGCCATCACGTATTCCTCTGACACATCATTGTTCTTTTACATTAATTTGAGAGCTTTACCTTTTTGCATCAGGAGTATGCATGTTTAAACCGACTCTAGCTTTTCTGGCGCTGGCCTCTCAACCGCCTTGCACACCGCCACTGTGGATCTTCGTCTGCTGGAAACCACCGCTCTGCACAGCAATATGATAGATTTCGACTATTATAAGGATGCGCTCACCGAAAAAGTTCGGGCTGGTACGCACCGCGACGCTGATCCATGCCGCACGTCACAAGGTGAAAAACAGTGTGCTGGTGAATAATGGCGATATTATTCAGGGCAGTCCGCTCAGCGACTAGACTATATGGCGGCGAAGGGACTGCAGTAGGACGAGATCAATCCGGTCTACAAGGCGTTAAATACGCTCGATTACAGCGTCGACAACCATGAATTCAACTACTGCGTAAAGCGTTGGCTGGGGCACGCTTCCCCTACATCAAGCTAATATTATCGATCTGAAAAACAACTAGCCAATGTTTACGTCTTATCTCATTGAACCTGTTGAGGTCGTGGATCGCGACGGCAAACCTCAGACGTTGAAGATTGGCTTTACCGGTTTTGTTCCGCCACAGATTATGGTGTGGGACAAGAGCTAATCTAGAGGGCAAAGTGCGCGTATGAGGACATCACCGAAACCGCGCGCCGCTATGTGCCGCAGATGCGCGCCTTGGGCGTGCATCTAGTGGTGGCCATTCCCCACTCCGGCCTCAGCAGCGAGCTATACCATGCAATGGCGGAAAACTCGGTCTACTACCTGAGCCAAGTAAAAGGGATCGATGCCATCCTCTCGGCGATCGCAGGGCCGAGGCCCGCCCGATTTACGATGCGGCGTAGAAAAAGTCGCTGGCGGCTGAAGATCCGGCGCTGGTGAAGGTACTGGAGGGGATCATCGCGCCACGCGGGCGTTCGTAGCGAAACCGATCGGCAAATCGACAGACTTATGTACAGCTATCTCTCACTCGCTGGTGCAGGACGATCCTACCGTGCAGATCGTTAATAACGCGCAGCGCGCCTATGTCGAGCACTTTATCCGAGGCGATTCCGATCTGGAACGCTTGCTGATGCTCTTCGCCGTCGCGCCGTTCAAAGCGGGCGGACGCAAGAACGGATCCAGCCAGCTATAACGAAGTGGAAAAAGGCGACCTCACCTCTTCCGCAACACCGCCGATCTTTACCTCTATCCTAATACGCTGGTAGTGATGAAAGTTAGCGGCGCGTAGGTGAAGGAGTGGGTGGAGTGTTCCGCCGGGCAGTTTAATCAGATCGATCCGCAGCGTAGCGGCGCACAGTCGCTGGATTAACTGGGATTTTCACACTTAGAACTTTAACGAATGCCAGCTTATCCACCCTAACGCTTCGCGCATCAAAAAGCTGACCTAGCAAGGCAAATCGGTCGATCCGCAAACCACCTTCCTTATCACCACTAGTAACTATCGTACCTATGGCGGTAAATTCGCCGGGACCGGCGATAAATATATCGCCTTTGCCGTCTCTGATGAGAACCGCGCGGTGGTTTTGACCTATATCAGCGCAGAGACAAAGGCGCATAGCGAGGTGCGTCCACAGGCAGACAACAACTGCCGTCTGGCCCCGATTAGCAGCAGCACGCTGCTCGATATTCGCTTTGAAACCGCGCCGGGGGGGGTAAGGCAACGCAGCCATGCCCAGTACCCGATGCAGTCGCAGGGCAGCGACGAGATCGGTTTTGCCATATGGAAATTAGATTTACAGCAGCAGTAAGCGCATAAAAAAGCCAGACAAGGATCTCCAGCAATTCCACTTCAAAAATTAGGGTGCTGAACGGCGGAATGGAATCGCTGCCAGCGCCGCGCTCGCTGTAGGCGAGGTTGTGCGGAACGGTCAGCTCCCACTTCGAGCCGACCAGCATCAGCGTTAGCGCTTCAATCCAGCCGGCGATCACGCCGGTGACCGGGAATTCAGCCGGTTCGCTGCGCGCTACCGAACTGTCGAACACCGTGCCGTCGATCAGCTTGCCAGTGTAGTGAACGCGTACATGATCCTAGCGCGACGGGATCGGGCTATCACCCTGTTTGATCACGCTGAACTGCAGGCCCGATTCGGTGCTGTTGATGCCTTAACGCTGGGCGTTTTCCGCTAGGAAGGTCTGACCTTCGGCCACCTTCGCCTCGACGCGCTCGAGACGCACGCCTTCGGCGTGCTCATGTACTTCGCACAGCGCACGATGCACGATGTCAACCGGCACGGACGGCGAATTCCCTTCCAGCGCGGCGCGCAGGCCTACGAGCAGCGATTCCGGCTGAAGTCCCTGCAGACCGGACTCCAGTAACGGCTGGCTAACCTGTAAACCGATTCCGTAACTTGCTTGTGATTCGACGCTGTCGAATGAAGGGATCGTCATCTTGATATCTGTCTCTTTCGCTAATTGAACTGGCAGCATAACAGCGCGGTCCGCCGGCGTAAATCCCGTGCGCGCAGATAACTTTTGTCCTTGAAACAGAAACAATACGCAGGTCACATTTCATCAGGCTGGCAGGCGCGCTGCGCTCGCATTGCCCATACTATAATTCTAGGCGAAGGCTATCTTCGCCTGAGGACTGAAAAAAGAGAGAGACATGGATCAAATCGCCCCACGATGCCGCAAGACGCACGCACTTTGCGCCACCGCTTCGCCTAGCGGCCCGCCCCACTGCCGACCGCCGGTGGGGAGATGAGGAGGATTCACGAATGGCTTAAGACGCGCCTTCCCGCATGCCCGCCTAGCTGAGTAAAATCTGGCACTTTACCAATACTCTGCGCTGGATGGGTCCCCTTCCGCAGGGGCGCACCGACGCGGCATTGTTATCGGCCTGCTAGTGATGCTGCTAGCGTTTTTATGGCCCTCCAGCATGACCCTCCAGCTGCCGCATATCCGATTGAACGCCCGCAGACCGCGAGCGGCGAAAAAGAGGTGCCGATGCAGGCGAAGATCGTCGATCAAAACGCGTCGTCGCAAAATGCGCAACCGCCGAAGGCGGATTCGCAGGGCGTGTGGCGCAGCTACACCATCGCCTCTAGTCAGACGCTGGCGGAGCTGTTTCGCGACAATAATCTGCCGGTCGGCGACGTCTTCGCTATGGCGTGCGTAGAGGGCAACGATCAGCCGCTGAGCGCGCTGCAGAGCGGCCAGCAGGTGAAAGGCAGAATGGAAAGGGGTAGTGACGGGGCTGACGGTGGAGGCGCTAACGGCCCGGTGTTGTTTACTCGCCAGACGGACGGCAGCTTTATTCGCGCTCAGTAGCGCGGCGGCAAAAACAAAAAAGCCGGCACAAGGCGGGCTTTTTCGCATTACCGAGTAAAATTACTCAGCAACTACATTCACAACCAGTTTAGCGAAAAGTTCGCTATGAACTTGGAAGCCAACTTCGTGCTCACCGGTGGTGCGCAGAACGCCATTCGGCAGACGAACTTCGCTCTTAGCCACGTCAACGCCAGCTGCAGTCACAGCGTCAGCAATGTGGCGAGTACTGATAGAGCCGAACAGTTTACCTTCGTTGCCTGATTTAGAGGCGATGGTCACTGAACCCAGTGCATTAATTTTCTTAGCGCGTGCGTTGGCAGCAGCCAGAACGCCAGCCAGTTTGGCTTCCAGTTCAGCGCGACGAGCTTCAAAGAACTCAACGTTTTTCTTGGTAGCAGGAACAACTTTGCCCTGCGGTACCAAGAAGTTGCGCGCGTAGCCCGCTTTAACGTTGACCTGATCACCCAAGCTGCCCAAGTTTGCTACTTTATCAAGCAGAATAACTTGCATTACCTTATCCTCTTAAAGTCGCTAATGTACAATAGTTGCCGATTACTGATGACGATCAGTGTACGGCAGAAGAGAGAGGTAACGCGCACGCTTGATAGCACGAGCCAGCTGACGCTGGTATTTTGCGCGAGTACCGGTGATGCGGCTCGGTACGATCTTACCGCTTTCATTGATGTAATTTTTCAGCGTTGCGATATCTTTATAATCGATCTCTTGAACGCCTTCCGCGGTGAAACGGCAGAACTTGCGACGACGGAAATAATGTGCCATTTGGCTAGTCTCCAGAATTTATCAATTTAATCTGCTCGGCATGCAGCACCATTTTACTCTGGCCATTTCGCGCCTGATGGCAGCTAATGAAGCCTTCGAGGGTGAGCGGCGTGCCGACCGTTATATGTTGAGTAATCTCCTGATGGAACGTGCCGCTGATAATCACAGGCATTCTGCACCAAGCTTGCCGGTGGAAACCAGCTTCTTCGTGCACTGAGCGGTGCTCAAGCACGAACTGACAGTGAGGAATTCCTGACGGGCTCACTTTTCGAACCGGCGTCTTGCACACAGTGCCAGACAGGCGCAGTCGATTGGCCTTCACGAATGATTACTCTTCAGAATCCCTAACCTCTGACGAGTCAGAGGTTTCGTTAGCGAAGTCTTCGCGGCGCTCACGACGCTCGTCTTTCGCTTTAACCATCGGAGATGCTTCAGTTACCGCGTGCTTAACGCGCATAACTATGCTGCGGATAACGGCGTCGTTGAAGCGGAAGTTCGTTTCCAGCTCGTCGATCGCTTCCTGCGGCGCTTCTACGTTCATCAGAATATAGTGAGCTTTGTGCAGTTTGTTAATCGGGTAAGCCAGCTGACGGCGGCCCCAGTCTTCCAGACGGTGGATATTGCCTTCTACACCAGTGATAGCACTAGTGTAACGCTCGATCATGCCCGATACCTGTTCGCTCTGGTCAGGATGGATCATGAGTACGATTTCGTAATGACGCATCGAAATTGCTCCTTACGGATTATTCAGCCTCCTGTCAGGGTCAACTGCGGCCCACGGAAGCAAGGAACGTTATAGGTCATGAAACATTCGTTGAATGTAACGCACCTCTGAATGCAGCTGAAAAATTGACACGTAATCATACTGGTGTCGCTTTCTAAACTCAAGTACACATTTCATTAAACCGCGTCTAATGCAACTTTCTGTGCTATGAGCAAAAGCTCAACGAGCTGCGCAAACTTCGTCAATTTTTCTAATAACCGTCTGGCATCGGCGACGCCAGGTACTAAACTTACTAATGACGGCGCGAAGCTTCTCTCCGCCGTCGCAGAGTGTGTGTTCCCATTAGTGGAGAGTCGAGTATGAAAACGTTCGTTACTGAGTCTCTTCATATTCCTACCCGCCCTTGCTAGCCAGACTGACTGTGCGATTAGAAGTAACAGCAGCAAAGCGGCTTCAGGCTATATCTACGTCAATCGACTGGACGCGCCGGGCACGCCAGCGCTACCACCAGCCGCTCTGTTTCCACGAAGGGCACCATCTCTCGTCCGCTTCCCCGTGCCACAGCAGCAGCCGGTTCGCAAGCTTCTCCAGCCTGTTGCTGGGATCGTAAGCCGCCAGCAGTGCCTTAACTGCGCCTGCTCCTCCGGCAAGCTGACGCGCAGCGGCGGAAACAGCGAGCGGCTGAGGGGCATAAAGTAGCCCGACCCCACTAGGCAGGCGACGCTGCGGAGGTGCGGATAGCGCGCCATCGCCGTCATGCCTCCCAGCGAGGCGCCGGCCACGCCGAAGCGGTCGCCGTCGACCAAGCCGGCGGCGTGCAGCTTGTTTTCCAGCTGTAGCAGCTCGTCGATATTGCGCTGTAAAATCTGCCAGAATCTCGCGAACTGCAACGCATCGTTGTCGTTGTCACGCGCGCTCTGCAGATCGGCGTCCGGCATAACAGCCCGGAAGCCTGCCTGCACCAGCGCCACGGCCAGATAGGCATAGACCTTTTTCGAGGAGGTAAAACCATAGTAAAGCAGCACCATCAGCAGTGGCGCATAACGCTAGCCCGCCGGCGCGGCATGTAGCATAGCACCTCGACGCCCGCCAGCCTTTCCGTATTCAGTTCGATCATGCTTGCCCCGCTATCAGTGTCGACTCCGCTGAGTTTGCGCGCCGCGGCGTTATTCTGCGAACCGCTTCACAAATCTACTGCCCGTTTTAGGGGGTAAACCTTTCGCTGCCGATGCCGTTAATCATATATCCCGTAAACCGATCCAAAGGTATTTTTATGAAGCGTCTCTCTCAGCTCCATGAGTCTTAGAGTCAAGCTGTCTGTACTGACGTCTCTCAGCGTCGCGCTGATGCTGTTCGTCCACCGACTCAAAGCCACACTGCAGCCCGTCAGCTGGAAAGCCTCGCCACCGATGATATGCACAATCAGGTGCAGGTCATCAGCGAAATGGCGACGATGTTCAACGCCACCTTGACCGAAGAGGTCAATAACTACACTCAGCTGTTCGCCAGCTTTCTGCCGCAGCGCTTTAGCCGAGACGACAGCTCGTGCATCCAAGTAGGCGAGTTCTCTACGCCGACGCTACGCACCGGACTGAAAACCCTGAACCTCGACCAGGTTAGGGGTGGACGACTTCTTACAGCGCACCGTCGTCGTCTCCACTATCTTCGTGCGCGATGGCGATAACTACTACCGTATCTCTACCTCTAGGACGGCAGCCGCGTTATCGGCAGCCGCCTCGACCGCAGCAGCGCAGCGTGGAAAAACGTCAACCGCGGCGACATTTATTGCGGGCTGGCAACGCTATTCGGCCATTGCTATACCACTCAGTATCAGCCGGTTAAAGGATGAGACTGGCGCCGTGAGGCATCCTGCTCGTCGACGTGCAGATCGATAAACAGTACGCGCTGATACGCGACAAGGTGCTGGCGCGCAAGCTGGACGACAGCGGTCATTTCTTCGTGTTGAACGGTGCGCCCCGGACGCGGCGCAGGGTCGCTACCTGTTTGACGTGCGCCAAGTGGGAGAGCACCTCGCACAGCCGCGTGTCGGAGAGAAAGAGATTGCTGTTGCTTAGGGGCTGCGGCTGATTGAAAACAGTGTGGGTTGTGCAGGTCATAACCACTCCTCGCGTTGTCTGTCCTGATCAGGATGGGAGAACGGCGTGCGGTTATGCCTAGGCACTAAGGAGGTTTTGTGGCGGGGATTACGCCCCGCGCTGGCGTACCGCTTCGAACAGGCAGACGCCGGTCGCCACTGATACGTTAAGCGACGAGACGCTGCCCGCGATTGGAATGCTGATCAGCTCGTCGCAGTGCTCGTGCGTCAGTCGACGCATGCCTTCGGCTTCCGCACCCATCACCAGCGCCATCGGCCCGGTCATTTTGCTCTGATAAAGCGTATGATCCGCTTCAACCGCCGTGCCGACCACCCAGATGTTGTACTCCTGCAGCAGGCGCAGCGTGCGCGCCAAGTTGGTGACGCGGATCAGTGGCACGTTTTCCGCCGCGCCACTGGCGACTTTTTTCGCCGTAGCGTTGAGCGAAGCGGAGCGATCTTTCGGCACGATCACCGCGTGCACGCCCGCCGCATCGGCGCTGCGCAGGCAGGCGCCAAGGTTGTGCGGATCGGTGACGCCGTCTAGCACCAGCAGCAACGGTTTTCCCAAATTTACCAGCAGATCCAGCAGATAGCCTTCCTGATACTGACGGCCCGGCTTGATGCGCGCCACGATACCCTGATGCACGCCGCCTTCAACCTGACCGTCCAGCCACTGGCGCTTGGCCAGCTGGATAACGATGCCCTGAGCTTCCAGCGCCGCCACCAACGGCTGCAGGCGACGACCGTCGCGGCCCTTAAGGATAAAGACTTCCTGGAAGCGCTGGGGATCGCGCTCCAGCAGCGCTTGTACGGCATAGATGCCAAAAACAATTTCGCTCATCGATCTGCTCAGTTTGGAATGAAATGAACTTCAGCAGATGCCCTCTGCGGGCAGAAGGCGTCCGTTAACGTATCAGGCGGAGTCGGCCTGTTTTTTCTCGGCGCGCTTTGCCTTAGTGACGGTGGCGATTTTACGAGTTTTTTCCGACAGGGTTTTGCTTTTTTTCTCTTTCTTGGCTTTGGTCGGTTTTTCCTTGCCGCTGCGGAACGCTTCGTTCGACTCGAAGTTGCCTTTTTTACCGAGCTGGCAACGGCGTTTCGGCGGCGCTTTGCTCCTGCGCTTCGCTTTTTCGCGCGCGGTTTTGTCTTCGCCGCACGGCTGACGATGGCTGGAGATCAGCGCGAAATCGATCTTGCGTTCGTCGAGATGCACTGCGTCGACGCGCACTTCAACCGGATTGCCCAGACGGTAAGTACGACCACCTGATTCGCCGATCAAACGCTGCCCGACCGGATCGAAACGGTAGTAGTCGTTATCCAGCGTCGAGACGTGCACCAGCCCGTCAATAAAGAGATCGTTCAGGCGTACAAAGAAGCCGAAGCCGGTCACGCTGGAGATAACGCCGTTAAAGGTGTTACCGACCTGATCCTGCATAAAGTCGCATTTCAGCCAGTCGGCGACGTCGCGCGTCGCCTCGTCGGCGCGACGCTCCGTCATCGAACAGTGCTGGCCCAGCTGCAGCATCTGCGGCAGATCGTAGTGGTAGCCGCCGGTCGCGATGGTGTTGCCTTTCACCTTGCCCTCGGCCTGCGCCAGCAAGTATTTGATCGCACGGTGCAGCAGCAGATCAGGATAGCGGCGGATCGGCGAGGTAAAGTGCGCGTAAGACTGCAGCGCCAAGCCGAAGTGGCCACGGTTTTCCGGATCGTAGACCGCCTGCTTCATCGAGCGCAGGAGCATAGTTTGAAGCATCTCCGCATCCGGACGATCGGCGATCTGCGTCAGCAGCTCGGCATAGTTGATCGGCTCCGGCTTCGCGCCGCCTAGCAGCGACAGGCCCAGCTCATTTAGCACAGTGCGGAAGCTAGTGATGCTGTCGTCGCTGGGACGATCGTGATCGCGGAACAGCGCTGGCTCCTGATGCTTCTCGACGAAGCGTGCCGAAGCGATATTGGCGAGGATCATGCACTCTTCGATCAGCCTGTGCGCGTCGTTACGCACGGTGCGCTCTACGCGCTCAATGCGACGCTCAGCGTTGAAGATAAACTTAGCTTCTTCGGTTTCGAACGAGATGCCGCCACGCGCCTCACGCGCCAGCTTCAGCACCTTATACATGCTGTGCAGCTCTTCCAGCAGTTTCAGCAGTGGCGCGTACTGCTCGCGCAGTTCGGGATTGCCCTGCAGAATGTTCCACACTTTGGTGTAGGTCAAACGCGCATGGGAGTTCATCACCGCTTCGTAATGCTTGTAGCCGGTCAGCTTACCTGTAGCGGAGATGGTCATCTCGCACACCATGCAGAGACGATCGATCTGCGGATTCAGGGAGCAGAGGCCGTTGGAGAGCACTTCCGGCAGCATCGGCACCACCTGCGACGGGAAGTAGACCGAGGTGCCGCGCTGCAGCGCTTCGTCGTCCAGCGGAGTACCGGGACGGACGTAGTAGCTCACGTCAGCGATCGCTACCCACAGACGCCAGCCGCCGCGTTTTTTCTTGCAGTAAACCGCATCGTCGAAGTCGCGCGCGTCTTCGCCGTCGATGGTGACCAGCGGCAGCCAACGCAGATCGACGCGCCCTTGTTTCGCCGCTTCCGGCACTTCTTCGCTGAGTTCGCTGACTGGCTTTTCCACTTCCGGTGGCCAGCTGTGCGGGATTTCATGGGTGCGCAGCGCCATATCGATCGCCAAGCCGGTGCCCATGTTGTCGCCGAGTATCTCCGCGACTTTACCGATCGCCTTGGTGCGGCGCGTTGGACGCTGCACCAGCTCGACTACCACCACTGAGCCCATCCGTGCCTGTAAGGTCGCTTCCGGCGGAATGAGAATATCGAAGCTCAGACGGCTGTCGTCCGGCACCGCGAAGCCTGCGCCCGCATCGGTGAAGTAGCGGCCGACGATCTGGTTGTTACGCGGCTCCAGCACACGCACCACGCGCGCTTCGCGGCGCCCTTTGCGATCGGCGCCCAGCGGCTGTGCTAGGATAACGTCACCGTGCATGCACATTTTCATCTGCTCGGCGGAGAGATAGAGGTCGTCTTTCTGGCCTTCCACCCGCAGGAAGCCATAACCGTCGCGGTGGCCGATCACCTTGCCGCGCAGTAGATCAAGGCGCTCTGGCAGCGCGTAGCACTGGCGACGGGTAAACACTAGCTGACCGTCGCGCTCCATGGCGCGCAGGCGGCGACGCAGCGCTTCAAGGTGCTCTTCGTCCGTCAGGTTCAGTTCCTGCGCCAGCTCGTCGCGGCTGGCAGGTTTTTCGCGTTTTTTCAGATGAGCCAGAATAAATTCACGGCTCGGAATAGGGTTTTCATATTTTTCAGCTTCTCTTTCTTGAAAAGGATCTTTTGACATAGCGGTTCCTCCGATGTCATTTCAGATTCATTGCCACCGGCGGTTGAGACAATAAAATATGGTATAAGGGTTCGTTCCCTTGACTAAGTCTGCCAGCGTGTAGCTGTCCAGTTCCCGCAAAAAAAGCTGTACTGCATCGTTCAATGCCTTTCTCAGGCAGCAGGCTAGCGTAATAGCACAGTCCACTAACTGTGTAGCGGCTCCATTTTTCGTACCACGTCGCCGATAACGATATGACGCAGATCTATCCCGAGACGGATGCCTGCTGTTTTTGCCGCGCGTCGCTGCGATAAATTCAGCACGGCTGAGCTGATTAATGATTTTAACCATGTGGTTACGCGACACGCCGTAGGTCTCGATGACTTCGGTAATGTTGGTCATTTTGACTTCTCGCAAAGTGGCCATATAAATTAAGGCCCGTAGACTATAATCGGTAAAACTTATCAGTTGCACAATGACCTCAGTAGAGCACCTATGGCGTATTTATCTGCTTTGGCCATGTTGCGGTTGATTTTAATATTAAACCGGCTTGCAGTTACTGTAGATGATAAACCAGAGTCGAAACCAGAGTGTGTTTTTTTCAGCCGAACGGTAATGTGAGCGCGCGAAGGGATAAAAAGCGAAAAAAAAGGCCGGAACGTCCGGCCTGTGCAGGATTATGCGTCGAACGGATCGCGCAGAATCATGGTTTCGCCACGGTCTGGGCCGGTAGAGATAATATCAACCGGCACACCCGTCACTTCTTCGACGCGCTTGATATAGTCGCGCGCTGCCTGCGGCAGACCTTCCAGCGTTTTTACGCCGAAAGTGGTTTCGCTCCAGCCCGGCAGGGTTTCGTAGATCGGCTCAATACCTTCCCAGTTTTCCGCCGCCAGCGGCGTGATGGTGACTTCGCGACCGTCCGGCAGGCGATAACCTACACAGATTTTCACTTCTTTCAGACCGTCCAGCACGTCCAATTTGGTTATGCAGAAGCCCGATAGCGAGTTGATCTGAACCGCGCGACGCACCGCGACCGCATCCAGCCAGCCGGTGCGGCGACGACGGCCGGTCGTGGCGCCGAACTCATTGCCTTTAGCGCACAAGAACTCGCCGATGTCGTCAAACAGTTCGGTCGGGAACGGACCGGCGCCGACACGCGTCGAATAGGCTTTGACGATGCCTAGCACGTAACCGACGTAGCGCGGACCAATGCCCGAACCGGTCGCCACGCCGCCAGCGGTGGTGTTGGACGAGGTCACATAGGGATAGGTGCCATGGTCAATGTCCAGCAGCGTGCCCTGTGCGCCTTCGAACATAATCAGGTCGCCGCGCTTTTGCGCCTTGTCCAGCAGGTCGGAAACGTCGACCACCATGCTGGTCAGCACGTCGGCTACTGCCAGCACGTCGCTCAACACTTTGTAGTAGTCGACCGCATCTTCTTTGTAGTAGTTGACCAGCTGAAAGTTGTAGTAGTCGACAATCTCTTTCAGCTTGATGGCGAAGGTATCTTTATTAAAGAGATCGCCGACGCGCAGACCGCGACGTGCCACTTTATCTTCATAGGCGGGGCCAATGCCGCGGCCAGTAGTGCCGATGGCTTTGGCCCCGCGCGCTTTTTCGCGCGCCAGATCCATCGCCACATGGTATTGCAGGATCAGCGGACAAGCTTCGGAAATCAGCAGACGTTCGCGTACCGGTACGCCACGCTCTTCCAAGCCTTTCATCTCTTTCATCAGGGCTTCGGGCGACAGCACCAAGCCGTTACCAATAATGCTAGTGACGTTCTCGCGCAGGATTCCAGATGGAATTAAATGGAGAATGGTTTTTTCACCGTTGATGACAAGCGTATGGCCTGCATTATGGCCACCCTGGTAGCGCACGACATAACTCGCGCGTTCAGTCAGGAGGTCTACAATCTTACCTTTGCCTTCGTCACCCCATTGGGTGCCTAGTACGACGACGTTCTTACCCATTTTCAAAATCACCGATTGCTTAAAAATGGATTCTACCATCTGATCTTGCGGCTTTCAGCACTTTTAGCATACGTTTGCGCGCATTTTTCGCCTAGCTTTTACGCACCACAACATCTTGGGGAATGTGAGCACAAAAGACACAATCTAGCCCCTGTGCGCGGCGATCATGTAGTAGATCACCAAGCCTGCTACCATTAGTCCGCTGTCGAAACGGTGCAGCAGACGATCCGGCAGCTGCGCCATGCTGAGGATCATGCGACGCCAGACGCGCGGCAGAAACATCGGTCCCATCCCCTCCAGTAATAACACCAGCGCCATCCATGTGGTTGTGTTCATGGAACAAGCCGACATTATTTTGTCGGCCCGTAGGTTATAGCAGTTCTTATCCCGGCGCGTTAGAGGGCGTTTTCATATATCGGAAGAAATCGCTATCCGGGCTGAGCACCATCACATCCTGATTGTTGCTGAAGCTATTTTCATAGGCGCGCAGGCTGCGAATAAAGGCGTAGAAATCGGGATCCTGGCTGAAGGCGTCCGCAAAGAGCTTCGCCGCTTCGGCATCGCCATCACCGCGGGTGATCAGTGCGATGCGCTGCGCCTCCGCCAGCGTGCGGGTTACCTGATAGTCTGCCTGGGCACGCAGTTTTTCCGCCTCTTCCTGACCCTGCGAGCGCTGGCTGCGCGCAACCGCTTCACGCTCGGCGCGCATACGGTTGTAGATCGCGTCCGACACTTCGGGCAGGTTGATCTGCTTGATGCGCACGTCTACCACCTGAATGCCTAGCGCTGCCATGCTGTTTGGGTTGATCGCTGGCTCTTTGCTGTTAGTTTCACGCTCGACGCGCGCGGCGGCGCTGGCGATAGCGTCATCCGCCGCCGGCGTCTGCACTTCGTCGTCGCTGCCAGTGCTGCCTGTGTTCAATGCACCGCGCACATCGGTGGTCAGTCGGCCGCGTGAGTCGGTCACGATATTTTTTATGTCAAGACGACCCATCTCGGAACGCAGGCGGTCGCTGAATTTACGCTTCAGCAGCACCTCCGCCTGAGAAACATTGCCGCCGCCCGTCGCCAAGTAGTAGCGGCTGAAGTCGCTGATTCGCCATTTGATGTAGGAATCGACGATCAGATCTTTCTTCTCTTTGGTGACAAAGCGATCCGCCTGGTTATCCGTGGTCTGAATACGCGCATCGAGGGTTTTCACCGTCTCGATAAACGGCACTTTCATATGCAGACCCGGCGCGAATACCTGCGGTTTGTTTTCGTCGTCGCGCAGCACTTTACCGAAGTGCAGCACGATGCCACGTTTGCCTTCCTGAACCACGAACAGTGAAGCGTAGAACGCCACCAGTACAACAATAATGACTACAATTATGGGTTTACGCATCGATTACTCTCTCCTTTCGCGCTGGGTATCGCTGCGCAGAGCGTTGGCCCGGCGCTGATCCATGATACTGGCTGGATTATAGGCTGACATGTCGCTGCGGCTGGCGGTGCCGCAGGGCAAAGGGGGCAGCGTGGACAGATTCGTGCCCTTCTGACCGCCCTGTACCACGCCGCTTGCGCCGCGCATCAGCTGATCGAGCGGCAGCAACATCAAGTTGTTGCCGCGATCGTTAACCAACACCTTGCGGGTATGGCTCAGCACGCGCTCCATGGTTTCGATATAGAGACGCTCTTTAGTGATATCCGGCGCCGCTTTATATTCCGGCAGCAGTTTAGCGAAACGCGCTACTTCACCCTGTGCTTCCAGCACGGTGCGTTCTTTATATGCGCGCGCCTCTTCAAGGATGCGCTGCGCCTGGCCGTTGGCACGCGGCTGCACTTCGTTGGCGTAGGCTTCCGCCTCGCGCACATACTGCTCGCGGTTTTCACGCGCGGCGATCGCGTCGTCGAACGCGGCTTTCACCTCTTCCGGCGGACGCGCTGCCTGGAAGTTGACATCCAGCAACGTGATGCCCATGTTGTAAGGACGAATGGTTTCGTCGATTTCACGCTGCGTATCGCTACGCACCACGGTACGCCCTTCAGTCAGGATGCGATCCATGGTTGAGCGGCCGATAACGCCGCGCAGCGCACTGTCGGTCGCCTGGCGCAAGCTGTCGTCCGCGCTGGTGACGGCAAACAGATAGCGTTCAGGATCGGTCACGCGGTACTGTACGTTCATTTCCACGCGTACCACGTTCTCGTCTGAGGTCAGCATCACGCCTGACGCGGCGAGCTCTCGCACCGCTTCGACGTTGACCGCGCGCACCTGGTCGATAAAGGTGGGTTCCCAGTTCAAGCCTGGCTCAACCAGATGGCTGAACTTGCCGAAGCGCGTCACGACGCCGCGCTCCGATTCTTTAATAGTGTAGAATCCGCTGGCGGCCCAGATAACCACCGCGGCGGCCGCAACGATACCGATCAGTTTGCCTCCACTGCCGCCACGGTGCTGGCCATTTTTATTCTGTTTGCCACCACCCAGTCCGCCAAGCTTTTTGCTTAACTTACGGAAGATATCATCCAGATCCGGAGGTCCCTGCTCACGACCACCTTTGTTTCCCCCAGAGTTGCCGCCTTTATTATTGCTGCTTCCCCACGGGTCGCGGTCCTGTCCGTTATTACCGGGCTGATTCCACGCCATGTTCTACTCCATTTATTGTAAGTGCGCTATTTACCCTGTAGCTTTCAGGCTGTAGCGGTGTTGGCTGCCTTTGTTCGCCCTAAAGAGAAAGATCCCAGAAAAACGGCAGATGCCTGCTATATCTTACCAGCTATTGCGTAAGGACTTTTTAGCAATGTGTCAAATTATGTAATCGCGCAGCGCTGGTTCCTGCTTGCACAGGCGTCGCCAGTCGACCATCGGTAGACACACGCGCAGCCTAACGCCGCCGTCTTCTTCATTCCATTCATCTTCAATGGCCTGCAGCTGGTAAAATCGGCTGCGCAGACGGCCCATTTCCGGCGGCAGACGCAATTCGAACTGCGCGATTTCGCCTGCCAGCCGCTCGGAGAGCGCCTGCCATAACAGCGGAATGCCTTCACCGCTCTGCGCGGAAAGCCAGACGCGGATCGGCAGATTTTCTTCATTACGATCGATACGCGGCGCGAAACCGTCCAGCATATCGATTTTATTCATCACTAACAGTGTCAGGATCTCGTCCGCTTCGATCTCTTCCAGCACCGCATCGACCACTTCGATGTTCTCGTTAACGCGCACGTCGGCGGCGTCGATCACATGCAGCAACAGCGTCGCCTGGCGCGTCTCCTGCAGCGTCGCCTTAAACGCCGCCACAAGGTCATGAGGCAGATGGCATATAAAGCCGACGGTATCCGCTAGCACCACGTCGCCGACGTTGGCGACGTTCAGACGACGCAGCGTCGGATCGAGCGTGGCGAACAGCTGATCCGATGCATAGACGTTAGCGGAGGTAATGGCGTTGAATAAGGTGGATTTGCCGGCGTTGGTGTAGCCCACCAGCGACACGGTCGGCACGTCCGCTTTCGCGCGCGCCTGACGTCCCTGCTCACGCTGTTTTTCCACGCGTTCGAGCCGGGATAAAATTTGACTGATTCTGTTGCGCAGCAGGCGACGGTCGGTTTCCAGCTGGGTCTCGCCCGGGCCGCGTAAGCCGATACCGCCTTTCTGACGCTCAAGGTGCGTCCAGCCGCGCACCAGTCGGGTGGCAAGATGGCGCAGCTGGGCCATCTTGACCTGAAGTTTACCTTCGTGGGTACGGGCGCGTTGGGCGAAAATATCCAAGATCAAACCGGTGCGGTCGATGACTCGGCATTCGCACAGGCGCTCCAGATTGCGTTCCTGCGCTGGGGTTAAGGCATGATCGAATAAAACGACCGATGCACCACTCGATTTTACCGCATCGGCAATTTCAGCTGCCTTTCCTTCATCGACAAAATATTTGGGATGTGGCGCTTTACGACTGCCGGTAATAACCTGCAGCGCCTCTACGCCCGCAGAAGAGACCAAGGTTTCGAATTCTTGGAGATCTTCCATCTCTTTGTCTTGGGAGAACCAGATGTGTACCAGTACGGCCTGCTCACCGGCATCATAACGGTCAAACAAGCTATAACCTCGCTTAGAAAATAGAAGACCAGAACGGAAAACGGCCTGCGTTCTCCCGCCCTAGCTTGTACGGGTAGCGCGTTATTCCGAGTTATCGCCGTCTTGTTGTGGCTGCGACTGTGCAGAAGCGTTGCTACCGCCGTGGTAGTAGTTATTGCTGCCGCCACCAGCATTGTTGCTGTGGTGAGAAACCGGGCGTGATGGAACCACGGTAGAAATGGCATGTTTGTAAACCATCTGGCTTACCGTGTTCTTCAACAAAATCACGAATTGATCGAAAGATTCAATTTGTCCCTGCAGCTTGATACCGTTGACCAAATAAATCGAAACCGGAACACGTTCACGACGTAGTGCGTTCAAAAACGGGTCTTGTAATGATTGCCCCTTAGCCATTCTATCTTTTCCTTATATGCTTGTTGTTTATTACTTATAGAACCGAAATCCTGAAAAAACTGCGTAAAAATTTGCGCACGATAACCAGCCAATTGTACACAATCACTCATGCTTCGCACTAAGAAACTGAAGCATCTCGTTACGCGCGGATTCTGGGCTATCGCTGTCAAGCCAGCGGACATTTTCCCAACCGCGTAACCAAGTTATCTGGCGTTTAGCGAGCTGTCGGGTCGCGCAAATTCCCCGATAAACCATCTCGTCGTAATCAATCTCGCCAGCCAAGTAAGACCACATCTGGCGATAACCGACACAACGAATGGAAGGCATATCCGTATGCAAATCACCTCGTTCAAACAGGGCCCGAGCCTCCGCTTCAAATCCCGACATCAGTATCTGTTCGAAGCGTAATGCGATACGCTGATGCAGCAGTTCGCGGCTCGCGGGGGCGATTGCGAACTGATATACATCATAGGGTAACGCTTCGCCGGATATTTTTGTCAGTTCCGTTAAAGTTTTACCCGAAATAAAAAAAACTTCCAGTGCTCGCGAAATTCTCTGCGGATCATTCAGATGAATACGACTCCCAGCGACCGGATCGATGGCGCACAGCTGACGATGCAGTTCATCCCATCCTTTCTCGCGCGCCATTTCCTCTATTCGCTGACGCACCTCGGGATCGGCCGAGGGCAGCGGCGACAATCCTTCCAGCAACGCTTTGAAATAGAGTGTGGTCCCGCCGACCAGCAGCGGAATACGGCCGTCCTGAACGATCTCCGTCATCGCCGCCAGTGCATCACGACGAAAGTCTGCAGCCGAATAGGCCTGCGACGGATCTCGAATGTCCAGCAGGCGATGGGGTGCCTCCGCCAGTTCGTCGGCTGAAGGTTTCGCCGTGCCGATATCCATCCCGCGATAGATTAAGGCAGAATCAACGCTGATAAGTTCCACCGGCAGCTGCTTTCTTAACGCAATCGCCAGCACGGTTTTGCCAGAGGCAGTCGGCCCCATCAAAAAAATAGCCTTTGGTCGGCCAGCTTGGTTTTGCTCACTCATGCTTTAATGCGTTCAGCGCGCTCTCAATCTCAATGGCCTGAATCAGGCATGAAGGCGGCGATTTCAGCAATTGCGGACAGAGCCGCTCCAGTTCCGCCAGCAGTGCAATCGCCTGGGTGTGATTCCAGTGAGGCGCCTCCGTATCACAGCGTCGCGCCAGCCACTGCGCCAGCTGAGAAGCGTCGCACGCTGGCTGCTGGGCAAGATAGTCTAACAGCTCTGGAATCAAGATTTGTAAATTTTGCGGGCGCAAGGGTAAAGGCACTGCGCGCAGCGTCACGTGGTCGCCTTCCGGCTGCAGATCGATGCCCATTTCGCTCAGTAGGCTCTGCCTGTCGGCGGCGATCTGGCGCTCCGGCCTAGCGATCTTCATCCGCACCGGAATCAGCAGCGGCTGCGATTTCAGCTCGGTTTCGCCCGGCTGCAGCTGCGCGTGCCTAACCCAGCGCGCCGCCACCGGCAGCGAGAGCAGCAGCAGACGCTGCTCCTGCTCCAGCAGCGCATAGCATTCACGCGCCACCGTCAGCATGCGACCGAAACTTTGCGCATGCGACGTCAGCGGCGCCTCGGCCGGCGTCGCCCAATGCAACGCCGGCGTTTTCAGCTGCTGCTGATAGACCGCCCCTTCGAACTTGCTGTAGCCGTTCTCTTTATTCTGCAAGCTCGGCTGAGGCTGCGCGCCGCCGCCCTTGCTGCGACGCAGTGCGGACGGCTGGGAAAAGTGGTTGCCGCCCGCCGCCTTACGGTTCTCCGGCTGCCAGCGCGGCGCCGGCTCTTCCGCCGGGCCTACAGGCAGAGCGGGCGCTCGGCTCTCCTGCAGCACACTCATCACGCCCTGGAAAATAAAGTCGTGCACCAGCCGCGACTGATGAAAGCGTACCTCGTGCTTGGCGGGATGAACGTTGACGTCCACCTGATGCGGGTCGATCCCCAGATAGAGCACGTAGGCTGGCTGCTGATCGACCTGTAGCTGCGTCTGAAACGCTTGGCGTATCGCGTGGTTGATCAGCTTGTCACGTATTATACGGCCGTTGACGTAGCAGTACTGGATGTCGGTCAGCTGGCGCGAACCGGCCGGATCGGCGACCCAGCCGCGCAGCAGCAGATAGTCATGCTGCCAGTCAATGTACAGCGCATGCTGCATAAAGATAGCACCGCAAATCGCGCCCAGCCGCCGCGTGCGCTGTGTCTCATCGCTGACCGCGCGATACCGGCGCATCAGTTTACCGTTGTGGCTAAGCGAGATGGCGACGTCGAAACGTGCCAGCGCGATGCGGCGGATCACATCGTCGATATGGCCGAACTCGGTTTTCTCGGTGCGCATGAATTTGCGGCGCGCGGGCGTGTTGTAAAAGAGGTCGAGCACCTCCAGCGTGGTGCCGCATGGATGCGCCGCTGGTTTCACCGTTACTTCCATGTCGCGTCCTTCGGCGTACGCCTGCCAAGCTTCGCTCTGCGCCTGGGTGCGAGAGGTTAAGGTGAGGCGCGACACCGAGCTGATGCTGGCGAGCGCTTCGCCGCGAAACCCTAGGCTCATAATGGCTTCGAGATCGTCGAGCGAGGCGATTTTGCTGGTGGCGTGACGCGCCAGCGCCATTGCTAGCTCCTCTTTGCTGATGCCGCAGCCGTTATCGCGGATGCGGACCAGCTTCGCGCCGCCCTTCTCGATATCGATATCGATGCACGTCGCGCCGGCATCGAGGCTGTTTTCCACCAGCTCTTTCACGACCGACGCGGGTCGCTCGACGACTTCGCCCGCCGCAATCTGGTTGGCCAGCCGCGGCGGTAGAATTTGAATGGGCATGGTTTATCCTTTTAGAGCTTGGCTGGGCAGTCCGTCAGGAAGCGGGAATTTTCAGGGTTTGCCCCAACATCACGTTTGAGGACTTCATATTGTTCGCCTGGATGATAGCCTGCGGGCTGACGCCGTAATGGGCGGCGATCACCGTCAGCGAGTCGCCGCGCACCACTTTATGGCGCTGCACCACGCCGGTATACTGCGTGACGCCGGTCGCCGGATTACTGGCGACGCTCACCGTCGGCGATGAGCCGAGCGGACGATTTTCCTCCTTTGGGAGCGATTGTAGCGGGTGCGCAAGGAAATAGTTGCGCAGCCCTTTATAGATGGCCATCGCAATCTTATTCTGGTAAGCGCTACCGCCGAGTAGTTGCTCCTCCGAGGTATTACTAATGAAGCCGGTTTCCACCAACAGCGAGGGAATATCCGGCGAACGTAGCACGCCGAGACTAGCGTGCTCTGGCAAACGTTTATGCAGCGGCGACACGCCGCGCAGCTGTTTCAGCACCTTCGCCGCGACGTCGTAACCAACGCGCTGCGAATGGCCGAACTGCAGATCCAGCACCGCTTGGCTCAGATAGGGATCGGCCTGGCTGTTTGCCAGTAGATCGCCTGCGCCGCCCAGCAGCTCGGACTGTTTCTCGCGCTGCTCCAGCCAGTTCGCCATTTCGCTATTGGCGCGACGGTTCGACAGCACCCATACCGACGCGCCGGTCGCGCTGTGGCTCGGCGCCGAGTCGGCGTGGATAGAGACCAGTAGGTTGGCGTTCTCTTTGCGCGCCACCTCTGAACGGCCCATCACCGAGATAAAGTAGTCGCCGTCGCGCGTCAGCACTCCTTTGAACATCGGATCGTTGTTTAGCAGCACCTTCAGCTTGCACGCGATAGCGATGGTGACGTTCTTTTCATGCAGGCCGCGCTGGCCGGTAGCGCCCGGATCCTGACCGCCATGGCCGGCGTCGATCGCCACAATCACCATGTCATTGCTGGTGGGCACCGCATTGCCCGGACGCGTCGTGGCATTGGTATTGTTGACCACCGTCATCTTTCTAGCGTTGCGCGACTTAGCCGCCGTACGGCTCGGCGCTGGCGCCGCCGTTGAAACGGGCGCAGCGCGCGTAACGGGCTGTCTGCCCCGAATCTTGAACACTACGTTATAGCTACTGCCGCTACGCTGCGTCACCGCGCGGGTTTTGGCCGACTGCGTCAGTTCCAGCACCAGACGAATGCTCTGCTTATCCTTCGGCGTGCTAGTGCGGATGCGCTTGACGACATTCTCGCCGCTAAAGTTGAGCGGCAGTCCCTGAATGACGCCGCTCTGGCGGATATCCAGCACCACGCGATCCGGGTTGCACAGCGGGAAATAGTCATACACCGGCTGACCGGCGAAGCTTAAAGTGACCGTCGCCTGGCTGTCGCCGTTTTCCACTTTGATATCGGAAAGGCTGGCCGCCAGTGTAGGGGCCGTAATCAGGCAGAGCGCTAGCAGAAACGCGCTTTTCATTCTTGCGATCATGCCTGCGCTACCTGCTCTGTCAGGAGTTCGCCTAGCACAGAGCGCGCCTCGATCCGCGCCTCGCGCGCGGCGCCAAAGTAGCTCAGCGTTAGCGCCAGATCGGGCGGCAGCAGCATATCAGCGCCCCGCTGCGGCCATTCGACCAAGCAGATGGCGTCGCCGGTGAAATAATCGCGGATGCCCATAAACTCCAGCTCTTCCGGGTCGGCCAGACGATAGAGATCGAAGTGATAGAACACGCGTTCGCCGAGCTGGTAAGGCTCCACCAGCGTGTAGGTCGGGCTTTTTACATTGCTCTGATGGCCAAGAGCCTTTAAAAACCCGCGGCTGAAGGTGGTTTTACCCGCACCCAGATCGCCATAGAGATAGATTACCGCCGCGCCGGTACAGGCGCGAGCCAGCTGAGCGCCCAGTTCAAGGGTCGCCGCCTCATCGGGCAAGGAAATAACACAGGTCTTCATGCTTTATTATTGGGTTATCTCTGGATTAACAAACTGCCAAAGCAGCTCGAATAAATCTGTTGACAACATGCCGCATGTACCGCGCCGCCACCGTATCCGCTGTTGCGCCGTGCGCCACACAGCCTGCGCAGGCCGCATCGAACAGCGCCAGCTGCTGCCCCATCATCGAGACGATAATATCACTTAATACGTCGCCCACGCCGCCGGATGTTATACCGGCGTTGCCGACGTCGGTGAAGGCCATTTCGCCCTACTCGCTGGCAATAATGGGGCCCGCGCCTTTCAGCACAGCCACGCCGCCATAACGCGTCACTAATCGTTGCGCGGCGAGCAAACGATCGCTCTCTACTTCCGCTCTCTACTTCGTTGGTCTTTAACACCCAGCAGTCGCGCCGCCTCGCCGGGATGCAGCGTGATAATGCGATTCTGACGTTTCTGCGAATTGATTGCCAGCAGGTTAAGCGCATCTGCGTCCCAAAGCACCGGCTTTTCGCTGGCAGCGACCGCTTTCATCGCATTCTGCCCCCATTTGCGCTGGCCTAAGCCAAGGACAATGGCGATCACATCCGCCCATTTCAGATCGTCCACCATAATTTCCGGGCACGCCGTCAGAATCGGCGCAATATTATCGCGATGCGTCAATACGACGCACTAGCCCCGATCCGCTGCACAGCGCGCCGCCTACGCCGTCATGCTAATGGCGCCTGCGGTGCCGGTATCGCCGCCCACTACCAGCAAACAGCCATGGTTGCCTTTGTGCGAGGTCGGCTTACGCGGCTTCAGCCAGTGCGACAGAAAGGTGGCGTCGAAGCGCACCATCGTCGTGTGTTCGCTAGCGAGAAAAGGCGATAAGCTAAAAATCGCGCGCTTTGCCGGTGATCTGACCCGGTTTAAGGGCGACAACCCTCAGCGTCTGCGTCGAGACGATCGCCTCGCCCGGCGCGCATCGGTCGCCGCTGACAGCCCGGACGGCATATCGATCGCTATCACCGGCGTGGCATGCGCGTTCGCCTGTTTTATCAGCGTAATCCAGGGTTAGGTAGGCGCTCGGTTGATGCCGGCGCCGAGCAGCGCTCCGCCGATAAGATCAACCTGCTCCGGCCAAGCGGCATCAGGCGCATGAATTTCTCCTCCCGCTTCCAGCCAAGTGTCGCGCGCGCTGCGCCTCGTCCAGCAGCGGCTTTTCGCGTTCGCACACCAGCCCACCACATGGCTATTGCCACCGTTGTTGCCGTGGCCGCAGAGGATCAGCCAGCTTTGCGCCTGCAGACAATGCGCACGTCAGCTCGAATACCGCCTGCCCGGTGTGCTACATCAGTTCATACAGCGTTACGCCCAGCGCATAGGCGCCGTCGCGCTCCAGCTGGCGCAGTGACTGCGCAGGACAGACGGAATATGGTAAACTGTGGTCGTTTGCTTTCGATTCCTAGATACTCATGTCATACTTCCTCGATCTTCATCAGCTTGCTCAACAGATCAAACACAGTGGGGCAAGGAGCTCGGCTTTCAGCAGATTGGTATCACTGACACCGATCTCAGCGCGGAAGAGCCGCGTCTGCAGGCGCCTAGCTGGACAAACAGTATCATAGTGAAATGGAGTGGATGGCGCGCCACGGCACGTTGCGCGCCATCAGCATGCGAATGAATTATCTGCCGGCGAAAGCCGCCTTTGCTAGCACGCTAAAAAACCCGCAGCTCGGCTATGTCAGCCACTACGCGCTGGGACGTGATTACCACAAAGTATTGCGCAATCGCCTGAAAAAGCTCGGAGAAATGATCTAGGAAGCGTGCAGGGAGCTGAATTTCTGCCCCTTCGTCGACTCTGCGCCGCTGCTGGAGCGGCTGTTGGCGGCCAAAGCGGACCTAGGCTGGACCGGCAAACATTCGCTGATCCTCAATCGCGAAGCAGGCTCCTAGTTTCTCCTCGGCGAACTGCTGATCGACCTGCCCTTGCCGATCGACGCGCCGTAGGAAGAGCAGCGCGGCCGCTGCGGCGCCTGCATGACGATTTTGCCCGACCAACGCCATCGTTGAACCCTACGTAGTCGACGCACGCCGCTGCATCTCCTGAGCTTGAGGGCGCGATCCCGGAAGCGCTGTGCCCGCTGATGGGCAACCGTATCTATGGCTGCGGCGACTGTCAGCTGATCTGCCCTGTGGCACCTCTATGGACAGCTCAGCAACGAGGCGGATTTCTCGCCGCGCGCCGCGCTGCATGCACCGGAGCTGATGACGCTATTTCAGTGGGATGAAAAGACTTTTTTACGCGTGACGGAGGGATCGGCGATACGGCGTATCAGCCATCTGCACTAGCTGCGCAATATTGCCGTGGCGCTGGGTAATGGGCCTTGGACGGCGGAGATCGTCGAGCTGCTGGCGAAGCGGCTGGGCGAAAACTCGTTGCTGGATAAATATATCGAGTGGATGCTGCGTCAGCAAAATGATAAGCGGCTGGCGCTAGCGGTGGAAGTCCAGCCTGTGCAGCAAAAACGGCTGGTGCGCGCCGTCGAAAAGGGTTTGCTGCGCAATACATGATTGACCGATGTCAAACCCGACCGCGTTTTCCACAAGCTGTGCATAAAAATAAAAAGACGTTGTCATTCAACTGACATAGAGCGCGCCGACCCCCCATTCAAAAAAATGAACTGTTCTCATTTTTTTATTAATCAATGGGTTAAATCAATAATATGTATAAATGCGAATGTGGATAGTGCTAAAAGTTGACGATGAGGCTGTGGACAACTTTGTTTAAAATAGTTTTACAGATTGCGGGAAGCGACAGCTAACGCGGCGGGTGCACTGTAGATACCTAGTAAGCGCAGCGTTACGCAGCGATTGGCAAGGCATAGTCTAAGTGAGTGATTTTTAGTGATGTAAAATTTGGAGCGGGAAACGAGACTCGAACTCGCGACCCCGACCTTGGCAAGGTCGTGCTCTACCAACTGAGCTATTCCCGCGCCCTGTACCGCTACATAACTTCTTCATCGGTAAGGGTGCGCATTATACGAGAAATTATTGCTGCTGCAAGAGTCTAAAAGCAAAATTTTGCGCTTTCGATTCGTTTGCTGTTTAAAGCAGCAACCTGCTGTTTTCCTGCGCACCTTTTAGGGCTAGAGCTGCAAAAAGTGCTCGCGATAGTATGCTAGCTCGGCGACAGATTCGCGGATATCATCCAGCGCCTGATGCGTCCCCGCCTTTTTAAGGCCTAACAGAATATCCGGCTTCCAGCGACGCGCCAGCTCTTTTAAAGTGCTGACATCCAGATAGCGATAGTGAAAATAGGCTTCCAGCTCCGGCATGTATTTGAAAAGGAAGCGGCGATCCTGGCCAATGCTGTTGCCACAAATTGGCGAGCTGTTGGCCGGCACCCACTGTTTTAAAAACTCAATTGTCGCCAGTTCGGCGCGGCGATCGTCAAATGCGCTGCCTTTCAGGCGTTCCATCAGTCCGCTCGCGATATGGATGCGCACGTTCCACTCATCCATCAGCGCTAGCTGTGCGTCGGACTGATGCACTGCCATCACCGGTCCTTCCGCCAGGATATTAAGGTTCGCGTCAGTTACCAGCGTGGCGATCTCGATAATACGGTCGCGCTCTGGATCCAACCCAGTCATTTCCAAATCGATCCAGATTAAATTATTTTCATTTCCTATTGCCATGCTGTTTCCCGCCGTAGTCGTCATCGATAGTCAATGTCGTCATCAATAGTCAATAAAGTGTATCATAGACGTTTTGCCCAGAGGGGCGAAATCTGGCTACAGTCTGAGGGAATGCGTGAGCAAAAATAAACTGTCGAAAGGTCAACAACGTCGCGTCAGCGCTAATCATCAGCGTCGTCTCAACCAGCGCGAAGCGCCGGAAGTGGACGACAATCTGTTTGGTGAAGCTACGGAAGGCTTAGTGATTAGCCGCTTCGGCATGCACGCAGACGTCGAAGATGCCGCAGGCAAGGGGCATCGCTGCAACCTGCGTCGCACCATCCGCTCGCTGGTGACCGGCGATCGCGTGGTCTGGCATCCGGCGCTTGGCGGCGGCAAAGGCATCGTCGAAGCGGTGCACGAGCGCACCAGCGTGCTGAGGCGCCCCGATTATTACGACGGCCTGAAGCCTATCGCCGCCAATATCGACCAGATTATTATCGTGTCGGCGATTCTGCCTGAGCCGTCGCTCAATATTATTGACCGCTATCTGGTGGCGAGCGAAACGCTCGGAATCGAACCGCTGCTGGTATTGAACAAGACCGATCTGCTGGATGAAGAGGCGCACGCCTTCATTGAAGAACAGATGGCTATCTATCGCCGCATCGGCTATCGCGTGCTGATGGTTTCCAGCCATGCCAAAGAGGGCCTAGCGGAGCTGGAGGCCGCGCTGACCAAGCGCATTAGTATCTTCACCGGGCAGTCCGGCGTCGGCAAGTCGAGCCTGCTGAACGCCCTGCTCGGCCTTGACGAAGGGGCGGAGACCGCGATTGTCACCAATGACGTTTCTGACGTTTCTAGGCTGGGTCAGCACACCACGACCGCGGCGCGCCTGTACCACTTTCCCCAAGGCGGCGACGTGATCGATTCGCCCGGTGTGCGCGAATTTGGTTTATGGCACCTCGAACCGGAACAAATTACCCGTGGATTTGTCGAATTCCGAGAATTTCTCGGTAGTTGCAAATTTCGCGACTGTAAACATGGCAACGACCCTGGCTGCGCTATTCACGCCGCCGTTGAAGCGGGGCAGATAGACATTTCGCGCTTCGACAACTACCAACGTATTCTGGAGAGCATGACGCAGGTAAAAATGCGCAAAAACTTCTCCTCCAGCGAGTAACGATCGCTGCTTATTAACGGCATTGACCCTGCATCGCTTCTGTCATCGAGGAGATCACGGGGAATTCGCCATCTGACCGGGGCGTGAATATCATTCGCCCCTTTTTGATTGACGCGAAATAAAGCTAGGAGGCTACGGTGTTTTATCGTGTAAAACTCGGCCTAAATCATGTACTACCGAAAAAATGGTTAACTGAACTTGCGGGTTGGGGCGCGAGCCGTCGTGGCGGCTGTTTGACCAAACTGGTGATCGATATCTTCGTCTGGTTCTACAAGGTAGATATGTCGGAGGCACGTAAATCCGACACCGCCAGCTATCGCACCTTCAACGATTTCTTTGTTCGTCCCCTGAAGGACGACGCGCGCCCGGCCGATCCCGACGCGAATCTGATCGTGCTGCCTGCCGATGGCGTCATCAGCAAGCTCGGTACTATTGAAGGCGATCATATTTTCCAGGCAAAAGGCTATCACTATACGCTGGAGGCGCTGCTGGCCGGTCAAGAAGCGATGGCGGCGCAGTTCCGCGATGGTCATTTCGTGACGACTTACTTGGCGCCGCGCGATTACCACCGCGTGCACATGCCCTGCAACGGTATCCTGCGCGAGATGATCTACGTGCCGGGCGATCTCTATTCAGTTAACCCGTTAACGGCGTGCAACATCCTGAACCTGTTCGCGCGCAACGAACGCGTTATCTGCTATTTCGATACCGATATCGGCCCGATGGTGCAGATCCTCGTGGGCGCGACTATCGTCGGCAGCATCGAAACCAGCTGGGCCGGCACCATTACGCCGCCGCGCGAAGGGGTGATCAAACGCTGGAACTATCCAGCCGCCGATGACGAAGGCGCGATCGTGCTGTTGAAAGGCCAAGAGATGGGGCGATTCAAGCTTGGCTCCACCGTGATCAACCTGTTCGCGCCGGGACGCGTCAAGCTGGCAGAGAGTCTGGAAGCCGAAAGCAAAACTCGTCTGGGCCAGCCGCTGGCCATCGCGCTGCCGCAGACCGCCCCCGTCGACGTTATCGACGACTAACCGCTGAGAGTGTTTTTGCTGTGCGATCGTTTCTCATCTTGGTGCTGAGCCTCTGGCTCAGCACCTCAGCGCTGGCGGCTACCGTGCCGGACGCCAGCCAACTCAAACAGGCGCTGGACGAGGCGAAAGCGACAAAAAGCTCTCCCGCGCAGGCGGAACAGATGCAGTCCCTTGAGGCTGCCCTCAACACCCTTTCCGAACGCGACGAGTCGCTGGAGCGCGCGAAGCAGTATCAGCAGGTCATCGACGACTTTCCCCGTCTTGCGCGCGAACTGCGCCAGCAAATCTCTTCGCTAGACGGCAGCGGTAAAAGCGTGCGCAGCTCCCTGAACAGCGCCCAGCTCGATCAGGAGATCCTGCAGGTCAGCAGCCAGCTGCTGGAAGAAGGTCGCCAAGCGCAGCAGGAGCAGGATCGCGCTCGCGAAATCAGCGACTCGCTGTCGCAGCTGCCGCAGCAGCAGACCGACGCGCGTCGGGCGATGAACGAGAGCGATCGTCGCCTGCAAAGCGGATCGCCCGCCTCGCCGCAGACGCAGCTCTGGGCGGCACAGGCAGAAAACGCGCTGAACAAAGCGCGCGTAGACGAACTAGAGCTGGCGCAGCTCTCCGCCAACAACCGGCAGGAGCTGGCGCGCATGCGCGCCGATCTGCATCAGCGCAAAGCGGCGCAGCTCGACAACTATCTGCAGGCGCTGCGCAACCAGCTTAACGAACAGCGGCAGCGCGAGGCAGAACTGGCGCTGACGCGCACCGAACAGCTGGCAGAAAACAGCGGCGATCTGCCGCCTGCCATTAGCGATCAGTTTCGCGTCAACCGCGACCTCTCCGGTGCGCTGAACCAGCAGGCGCAGCATATGGACCTAGTGGCGTCTCAGCAGCGGCTGGCAACCAATCAGATCATCCAAGTACGTCAGGCGCTCAGCACGCTGCGCGAGCAGTCGCAGTGGCTCGGCACGTCGAATCTGCTGGGCGAAGCGCTGCGCGCGCATGTCACGCGGCTGCCTGACATGCCTAAATCGCAGCAGATCGATAATGATATGGCGCAGCTGCGCGTCCAGCGCCTGCACTATGAAGATTTGCTACAGCAGCAGGATTCGCTGCGCAAAGCGCATCAGGCCGACGGTCAGCCCTTCACCAGCGAGCAGCGCCGCATTCTGGATGCGCAGCTGAAAATCCAGCGCGAACTGCTGAATTCGCTGATTTCCGGCTGCGATACGCTGATTTTGGAGATCACCAAACTCAAGGTCGCCAATACACAGCTGCAGGATGCGCTGACCGACGTAAAAGACGCGACCCATCGTTATCTTTTTTGGACGGCGGATATTAGCCCCATCGGCCTGAATTATCCGGTCGAGGTGGCGCGCGATCTGTCGCGCCTGCTGTCGCTCGACACGCTGGGCCAGCTGGGCAAAGCGCTAGCGATGATTGCCACCAGACGTGAGACTATTCTGCCGCTGATCGGCGCGGTGCTGCTAGTCGGATTCAGCATCAGAACGCGTCGCCACTTCAACGCCTTCCTCGCGCGTTCGGCTAGTAAAGTGGGCAAAGTGACTCAGGATCGCTTCCGCCTGACGGTGCGCACCGTTTTCTGGTCGATTCTGGTGGCGCTGCCGGTACTATGGGCCGCGCTCGGCTACGGCCTGCAGCACGCCTGGCCCTACCCTATCGCGGTCGCGTTTGGCGACGGCATTACGGCGACGCTACCGCTGCTTTGGGCCTTCATGATCAGCGCCGCGTTCGCGCGTCCAAACGGCCTGTTCGTCGTCCACTTTCGCTGGCCTCAAACCCGTGTCGCGCGCGCGACCCGTTATTACTCGCTGACCATCGGCTTGATTGTGCCGCTGATTATGCTGCTGATCGCCTTCACCAATATGGAAGATCGTCAGTTCTCCGCCTCGCTCGGCCGACTCTGCTTTATCTTGATCTGCGGCGCGCTGTCAATCGTCACGGTTAGCCTGAAGCGCGCCGGTATTCCGCTCTATCTGGATAAAGAGGGCAACGGCGATAACCTAGTAAACCACGTGCTGTGGAACCTGATGATCGCCATTCCGCTAGCGGCCGCGCTCGCTTCAATGATTGGCTATCTGGCGACCGCGCAGGCGCTGCTGGCACGCCTAGAAACCTCCGTCGCCATCGGGTTCCTGCTGCTGGTGATTTACCACATCATTCGCCGCTGGATGCTGATCCAGCGGCGGCGCATCGCCTTTGACCGCGCGCGCCAGCGCCGCGCCGATATGCTAGCGAACCGCGCGCGTCATGAAGATGAGAAAGATACCGCGGCGCAGAACGGCGAAGTGGTGGACGTCGATGAGCCGATTATCGATCTCGACGCCATCAGCGCGCAGTCGCTGCGGCTAGTGCGTTCTATCTTGACCCTGATCGCGCTAGTGTCGGTGATTGTGCTCTGGTCAGAGATCCACTCCGCGTTCGGCTTTCTGGAAAATATTCGCCTGTGGGACGTCAGCACCACGGTGCAGGGCGTTGAGAGCATCCAGCCGATTACGCTGGGCTCGGTGTTGATTGCGATTCTAGTGCTGATTATCACCACGCAGCTGGTGCGCAATATGCCCGCCCTGCTGGAGCTGGCGCTGCTGCAGCACCTTAATCTGGCGCCCGGCACCGGTTACGCTATTACTACTTTGACCAAGTATGTGCTGATGCTGGTTGGCAGTCTGATCGGCTTCTCGATGATCGGCATCGAATGGTCGAAACTGCAGTGGCTAGTCGCCGCGCTCGGTGTCGGACTCGGTTTCGGCCTGCAAGAGATTTTCGCTAATTTTATCTCGGGCCTGATTATCCTGTTTGAAAAACCGATTCGCATCGGCGATACCGTGACCATTCGCGATCTCACCGGCAGCATTACGCGCATCAACACTCGCGCCACCACCATTATCGACTGGGATCGTAAAGAGATTATTGTGCCCAACAAGGCCTTTATCACCGAGCAGTTCGTCAACTGGTCGCTCTCTGATTCGGTGACGCGCGTGGTGCTGACCATTCCTGCGCCCGCCCATGTGGACAGCGAAGAGGTGACGAAGGTGCTGAAGCAGGCGTGCGACCGCTGCAGCTATGTGCTGGACGTGCCGGGGCCGGACGTCTTCCTCGTCGATCTGCAGCAGGGGATTCAGCTGTTCGAGCTGCGTATTCACGCGGCGGAGATGGGTCATCGCATGCCGTTGCGTCACGAGCTGCACCAGCTGATCCTGAAAGGCTTCGCCGAGCATAGCATCGAAATGCCCTTCCCACCGTTTCAGGTTCGCATGGAGACGCTGGGCAAAAAGGCGCCTGCCAGCAACGGCACGCCGCTAACGCGCACCTTTAAGTCTGGCGGCCTTTAGGAGAAAAACGCCCGGTGAATTCGGGCGTTTTTTGCTCCGCTGGCGTCATAGCTGCCTAGCAACGCATTTTGATCAATTTTTGCCCACTGCTAGTTATGTCATAATTTTCGCCTATTCGGGAAGATCAGGCGGTCGCAATGAAAAACAAGAAGCCTACGCCAACCCCGCACGATGCGACATTCCGTCAGTTCCTCACCCAGCCCGAAGTCGCCCGCGATTTTATGGAGATTCACCTGCCAGCCGAGCTGCGCGCGCGGCGATCTCAATACTTTGAAGCTGGAATCCAGTTCCTTTGTTGAAGAGGATCTGCGCTAGTATTTTAGCAACGTGCCCTATAGCTTGAAAACCACGCAGGGAGAGCGCGGCTATGTACATGTACATACATCAATCGACACCAGAAAGGCGCATATGGCATCTTGATGTCGGACATAAAAACTGCCGCTGGTGATACTGATTCTGTTCTATATCGGCAAACACAGTACCTATCCCTAGTCTAAATGCTGGCTGGATGAGTTCAGCGATCCGGTAATGGCGGAAAAGCTTTATAGCAGCGCTTTCCTACTGGTGGTAGATGTTACCGTTATTCCTGACAAGGAAATTGAGGGCCATCGCACGATGGCCGCCCCGACCTTGCTTCAAAAGCATATCCACCAGCACGACCTAGAGGAGATGACAGACATGCTGGCTTATTGCCGTTACACAAAAGCGAGGCCCGTTAATACGGCCCTCGTTAACATGCAGAACAGATTTCATTTTCGCGCTTACTGCTTCACAAATTCCTCGCCCTGCGCGATATCTTTTTTCAGTGTCTCCAGCATGCTGTTTAGCGCCTGCTGTTCAAAAATGCTGAGCGTTCCGACAGGACGCCGCTCCGCGATGCCGCTTTTGCCCAACAGCAGCGGCTGGGAGAAGAAACGGGCATATTCGCCGTCGCCTTCCACATAGGCGCACTCCACAATGTTCGCATCGCCCTTCAGGGCACGCACCAGCGACAGGCCGAAACGCGCTGCGGCTTGGCCCATTGATAAAGTTGCTGACCCGCCGCCCGCTTTAGCTTCTACCACTTCGGTGCCAGCGTTCTGAATGCGTTTCGTCAGGCTGGCGACCTCTTCGTCGCTAAAGCTCAAGCCTTCAACCTGCGACAGCAAAGGCAGTATGGTGACGCCTGAGTGGCCACCGACAACCGGCACCTCAACCTCACTGGGCTGCTTGCCTTTCAGTTCGGCGACAAAGGTATTGGCGCGAATGATATCCAGCGTAGTGACGCCAAACAGACGATTCTTATCATAGACGCCATGTTTTTTCAGCACTTCAGCGGCAATCGCCACC
The DNA here is from genome assembly GCA_001485295.1 of Type-B symbiont of Plautia stali. Classification (GTDB taxonomy): domain Bacteria; phylum Pseudomonadota; class Gammaproteobacteria; order Enterobacterales; family Enterobacteriaceae; genus Pantoea. The sequence continues at coordinate 49,246 of BBOA01000006.1, read as the reverse complement.
GTAGTATTGACCGGATTAGTGATAATGCAAATAAGCGCTTTGGGCGCGGTTTGCGCTACCTGCTCAATAAGATTGCATACGATTCTCGCATTGACGTTAAACAGATCGGCGCGATCCATACCCGGTCTGCGCGCCACGCCCGCCGAGATTAGGATCACTTCGGCGCCCTGCAGCGCGGGCGCGGCGTCTTCACCGCTAAAGCCTTGGATTTTAACCGCCGCCGGAATATGGCTGAGATCGACCGCCACGCCAAGCGTTACCGGCGCAATATCATAGAGTGAGAGTTCTGAACCCGCCGGAAGCTGGGTTTTTAACAGAAGGGCGAGCGCCTGACCAATTCCGCCAGCAGCGCCAAGAACGGCAACTTTCATTCTGTACTCCTTATTAAAAAGTAGGGCAGAGTAGAGCCTAATTTCCATCTGTGTCTAGACCTAAATCGACTTCTCAGACGATGACAAACCCACTGTCTATTATGCGTGCAGCAGCACTTAATCTCATGGGTTACTACTTTGTCAGCACAACGCGCCTGAATGACTAACAACGATGCCAAAGACAGATAGAGCTCGGCCGCAATAGCTATACATTGTGACACCCCAACTGTATAACAATTCTGCAACCTTCGCTTTGCCCGCCGTGCGCTGTTTTTGGTCTGGGCGGAAAACTTTGTTACCATTAGCGACCGCGCAGCGAGACGCCTGCCTGTTTTACCAACGAATTGCATAAAAATTCATTCATATGCATAATAATGTATCTGCCGACGGCGGGCGTTCGGCATTTTTTCTTTACTGGTAGCTTATGCGAAACCCATCAAAGCAAGACGAACTCATTAAAGCGTTTAAGGCCTTATTAAAACAAGAGAAATTTAGTTCTCAGGGCGAGATTGTGCAGGCGCTGCAGGATGCAGGCTTCGAGAATATCAACCAGTCAAAAGTTTCTCGTATGCTGACGAAATTTGGCGCCGTGCGCACGCGTAACGCCAAAATGGAGATGGTTTACTGTCTACCTGCGGAACTCGGCGTGCCGACTACCACTAGCCCGCTGAAAAACCTAGTGCTGGATATTGATTACAACGATGCACTGATAGTGATCCATACTAGCCCTGGCGCTGCCCAGCTTATCGCCCGTCTGCTCGACTCGCTGGGCAAGGCGGAAGGCATCCTCGGCACTATCGCCGGCGACGATACCGTTTTCATTACTCCTGCTCGCGCTTTTACCGTTCGACAGCTGCACGACGCCATCCTAATGTTGTTCGAACAGGAGCTTTAAACCGCTCACTGACCGGCAAACTCCTTGCCGGTCATCTATGACGATATTCTCTTCTTCTTTTTTCTGCCTTTTCAGCCTCTTACATTGTTCTATTCACTACCTCATGGCGCTGAGCTTTGGTCATACTTTTTGGCCTGCTTAAATCCTCACAATATTTTACTCTACCTTACACTCATAATCAGTATAAATCCCCAGATTTAAATCAATAACCAGCCACGTTCGCCACGATCTTTCGCACAAAAAAGATAAAATGGCATATCTATATGTTTTTAAACATATTTAGCGATGAAAGGTCATTTTTTTATCTATTTTTATAACGATAAAGAATAAAAATGAAGCATAAGGATAAATAATAACAAAAAAATTATTAGGCAAGTATTAATTTCAGACGTTATCAGTTCTATACTTCTTTTCGTGATGCACATCACACCAAAAAAAGACAAAAATAGACGACGAGGAAATATATATGAACGTTAAAACTACTATCGCAACCCTCAGTATTCTATCTGTCCTTTCATTTGGCGATTTTGCAGCATAATATGCTAAATCGCGGCAAGCGCAAAATCTGCAGTCTATCTGCTCATGCAGATTAATGAAGAACTGAACGCCAAAGCAGAGCAACAAGGCTACCAGCGCCTATCGCGTTATGGAGGCTTATAACAACAGCAACTATCACACAACTACCGAGCTTTATAAATAAGTTCACGTAAACAAATATCGTCCCGACGGCCTCTTTGAGGCGCTGATTGCGCATTTTGGGTTGCCATTGGGTTGCCTGACTAATAAACTTAGGAGAGTATAGCATGAAAACCAAATCACTTATCGCTATTGCCACGCTGGCTTCCGCATTGTCCTTTAGCGCCAGCACAGCCAGCCTAGTTTCAAATCTGCAGGCTGAAACCCTGCAGCCGCTGAATCAGACCATCAGTATCATCGGTCATAACGGCGATCAGACCAATATCCGTCAGGCGCTTTCCCAGAAAGCCGACGCGCAGGGCGCCAGCTACTATCGCATTATCGAGAACAACTAAGACAATACGTACCATGTCACAGCTGAGCTGTATAAATAATTAACCGATTGGATGCCCGTGCAACGCCTGAAAATATCGACGACCCGCATCGATTCTTGCTAACCGCAGATTGTTGATTGTAATGAGGAGACGAACAACGAAAATCAAAGCAACCATCGCAACCGTTAGCCTGCTTTCCGTAATCGCATTTGGCGCTCACTCAGGCAACGCAGCTGATTACCCGGTGATTAGGCGCAAAACATGCAGCCTGCGCGTACAGTCACCATTAGTGGTGTGGTAGGCGTATCGCGCGCAGCTCTCTCAAAAAGCCGATGAGCAAGGCGCCAGCGCCTATAAAGTGATTGAGGCGCGCACCGGCGACAACTACTACTTCACGGCTGGACTATAAAAATAATTCCTCGTCAACTACTGACGAACCCCTTGGCCCTGCTTGACGGGGCCCTCTTTTTGCTAGGTTACTTAATATTAAAGAGGAGCTGGCCTTCCAGCTCCTCTTCCGCCTCTTCAAACAGCAGGATCGGCGCGCTATAGCGCCGATCCTGTCCTTTTCCCAGATTCATAAATTCAATCTCCAGCGGCATCGGCAGTTCTTCACCGACGATCTCCTCCCACAACCCATCTAGATCGACGATCCGGCCCGGCGCCAGATCGAAACGCTCGCTTTTCATCCTCAAGGCTCCTGTTCTACTTCACATGACGACACGGGGTCGTCCGCACGTTAGTTTTCGCTCAGGCCGCGGATATGCAGCGCATTGACTTCAAGATACTCTTCCAGACCGAGCACAGAGCCTTCGCGGTCCAGCCCAGACTCTTAACGGCGCTAGATAACGCGCACTCGTTGATGCCGATGATGCCGCTTTCCAGCGCGGCCGAGACGCGAAACACACGCTGCAGGTTTTGCGTATAGAAGTAAGCCGCTAGCCTGAATTCGGTGTTGTTGGCGCGGCGAATGACGTCAGCCTCATCGCTGAAGCGAAAGCAGGCGGCGACAGGGCCACAGGGCCAAAGGTCTCTTCCTACGCCAGTTTCATCTATTCATGCGCGTCGGCGATCACCATCGGCTACTAGAAGTTGCCGCCCAGCGCATGACGCTCGCTGCCCGTAACGATGCGTCCGCTTTTGGCCTTCGCATCCTTCATGTGCTCATCCACTTTATACACCGCGGAGGCTTCAATCAGCGACCCAACCACCACGCCCTCTTCAACGCCGTTGCCGACCTTCAGCTTTGCCACCCCATCAGCCGGCTGCGCGACGAAGCGATCGTAGACGGCATCGTGAATATAGAATATAGAAGCGGTTGACGCTGACGCAAACCTGCCCGGCGTTGCGGAATTTACTGGCGATCGCGCCTTTCACTGCCGCATCAATATCCGCGTTCTCAAACACGATATAGGGCGCGTTACCGCCCAGCTCCATCGACACCTTTTTCATGGTGTCGGCGACGTTGCGTACCAGCGTTTTGCCCACCTGCGTCGACCCGGTAAACGAGATTTTACGCACCGCCTTGCTCGCTATAATCGCGTCGCTTATAGCGTGCGTATCGCCAGTCACTGCATTAAGCATACGGGTCTGGCAAGCCCTTTCGCCAGCTTCAGCAGCGCGAACGCGCTCAGCGGCGTGTTGTTCGCCGGCTTGATAATGATGGTGCAGGCCGCCGCCAGCGCCGGACCCAGTTTGCGCGGTCAGCATCGCCATAGGGAAATTCCACGGCGTGATGGCCGCTACCACGCCAATTGGCCCGCTTCGCCTGTTCTGCAAACCACTGAATAAAGCTCGCGGCGTATTCCACTCGCCTTCCGCTTCTTTAAAGGGTTTGCCCTGCTCGGCGGTCATCAGCTGAGCCAGCCAAGCTTTATGTTCGATCATCAGCTGATACCAGCGATATAAAATTTCCGAGCGCGCTTTGGCGGTCTGCGCGTGCCAAGCGGGAAAGGCACGTTCGGCAGCAGCGATAGCATGCTCGGTTTCGGCCTTGCCCGCTTTTGCCATGGCAGCCAGCACCTCGCCCGTCGCCAAGTTCAACACATCAAAAGTCGCGGCGGCGCGGCGCCACTCGCCGTCAGCTAGATAGCAGGTCTGAAACAGTTCGCTGTCGTGTAGTAGGGTCTTTATAGATTCGCTCCTGTCATTTTCTTTTCCCGTCCGAAAAGTGTAGATGGCAAAAGTGGGCGACTCAGGAAAGGCATGGCATTGATCAGGCCGCTGCGCGAGGCAGCGGCGATTTTCAGATTTGGATCAGGGTGTTCTGGTATTTACCCAGCATATCGGCCAGCCGCTTTACCGGTTCGGTGACGCTCAGCGGCGCGTCGTACTGCGCCAGCTTCTGCTGATAGATCTCAAACTCCGACAGCAGCTGTTCAAAGTAGCGACGCCGCTTTTCGTCGCTGCGCACAGAGATAATATGATCTGCGGTGGAGCGCAGCTGACGGTGAAAAGCGGAGAGATCGGCGTTAACCGGCACGTCCACATTGCGCAGCCACTGGTGGCCGATAATCAGGGTCAGCGCGATACGGTATTTCTCCATATCGCCGGGAAACAGGTTCAGCAGTATAAACAGCTGTTGGTAGAGCGCAGGAAGGTAGTTTTCGCGACTGCACGCTTGGTTGGTGGTCATTGCGGAAACAGCTGCATACATAAAGCGGTTTATCAGCTTACGTCCGGTGCGCGCTTTCGACTTATCGCGGATCAGCAGGATAACTATCATCGCTACGAAACAGCCGATCACCTGCCCCAGCACGTTGTCGAGAAAGACGTTGAACTCGAACTTCATCGGGTTATCCAGTGCCAGCACGTTAATGGTGCCGACGAGCGCGCCGAGCGTGCCGAGCTGACGGCGCTGCACAAAGATGCCGCCGACAAACCCGAGCAGGCCAATCGCGATACAGAGCAGCAGCGCGCTCTGCTGCGTGTTAGGCAGCACATAGATAAAGTAGAGTGCGCCGAGTGGTACCGCAACGGTCATGCCGTAGAGGAAATCTTTCGCCATCAGCAGTGGATTCGGCACACGCATCGCCAGCGCGGTGATCACCGCCAGCATCATCATGCAGCCGCTACCGGAGGTCCAGCCAGTATAGAGCCAGAACAGCGAGCCGAGCACGGTGGCAGCAAAGGTGCGAATGCCGTTAATCATCGCGTGGTGCGTTTCAGCGGAGCGCGCCTGAATAACCACTTCGCGCTCAAGTATGCTCTCTTCCAGCGTGGTAATGCGGCTGTTGCTTTTGATGCCTTTTAGCAGCAGTAAGTATTCGGTTGCTACGCCTACCCAGCTAGCGAGCGTCACGAGCGCTCTGCCGTCGCTGCGGGCGCTAATCACCCGGCGTATCACCTTCATGCGTCTGTGCACGTCGGCGACGCTCTCCACCTCTTTTTCCACCAGTAGACGATACTGCGGCGGAATATATTCCGGGCTGGAATTCTGGATCAGGAAGGTTTCCCCCGCCTGGGTGATCATGGTTAGCGAAAGAGTGTTAAGCATCTGCAGACGGCGGTTGGTATTTTGCCAGCGCGATGACTCCATCATCAGCTGGCCGCGCATGGTGCCGAGCGCTGTGGTGCGGCGCACCACAGCGCTCCACGCTTTGTCGACTTCCTCTTTATCTTCATCTTCATGCGCCACGCAGAGCTGAAGCAGCCGATAGTGCGCTACCAGCAGCGCATCTACCTCGCTGTCGATCACTTTTTTCATCGAGCGCGGCGAGAAGATCATATCCGCCAAGATAGCGCAGAGAATGCCCAGCACGATCTCGCTACAGCGCTCTACCGCAAACTGCGGCGCCAGCGTCAGCCCGCCGCTGGCGTCGGCGGTCACAACGATAATCAGCGCGGTATAGCCCGCCAGGCCGAGCGCATAGGAGTTTTCCACTTTGATCAGCGAAGAGAGCCAGACGCAGACGCCGGCCCAGATGCAGCAGAGCAGCAGCACCAGCACTGGCGCGCGCACCATGGCGATCATAATGGTCAGCGCGGCGATACAGCCGATAAGGGTGCCGATAATACGCAGAATGCCGCGGTAGCGCAGCGCCCCAGAGTAGGGATCGCCGCCGGCGACGAAGGCAGTGCCGCCCGCGACAATGCCGGCGGTCATCACCGCCCAGCGAGGCGTTTCAAGGTTAAGGTGAAAGCCGATCATCAGCGCCGCCATCAGCGCGAAGGTCAGCTTGACTGGGAAACGCAGGAACTCGATCATATCGCCCCCGCTTAACCAAACTCACGCAGGCGATTAAAGAGACGCGTCATCGGCGACACCTGGGTGTCGGCACGATCGTTCTGACCGGTGATCACCACGGTTGCGGTGGTGCCCGCCGGGAAGCAATTGCCTGGCTGCCGATCGAGACGAATGCGCACCGGCACGCGCTGCGCCAAGCGCACCCATTCCAGGTTGGAGTCCACGGTCGCCATGCCTTTGCTGTCTACCGAACTGCTGCTGTTGGTGACGCCCGCCGCGACGCTGTCGACGGTGCCGCGCAGCACCACATTGCTGCCAAGCGGCGTCACTTCCGCGCGGAAGCCTGGTTCAACGCCGTGCAGCTTGGTCTCTTCAAGGTAGGCCAGCACGTAGAAAGAGTGCTGCTGCACCAGCGCCAGCGCCACGGAGCCACGGGTAATAAATTCGCCCTGATAAACGTTGAGGTTGGTGACCCAGCCGTCGGACGGCGCGTTAATGGCGGTGCGATCCAAATCGATCTTCGCCAGATCGCGAGTGGCGATCGATTTCGCCAGCTGGTGTTCACTGGTTTGCAGATCGTTATCCGCCTGATCGATCGCCTCGCGCGAGATCGCCGTGGTGCCCAGCTGATTTCGACGCGCCGCTTCGCGACGCTTTTCGCTGACCAACGCCTGATAGTACTCGACGTCTGCCTGCACCTGATCCAGCGCTTTCTGGTAACGCGGACGATCGACGACGAACAGCGTGTCGCCTTTTTTCACCAGCTGATTGTCATGCACCGGTACCTCGGTAATCAGGCCTGTCACATCCGGCGAGATCGCCACGACATCCGCCGCGAATTTGGCGTCACGCGTCCATGGCGACTCGGTGTAAAACACCCAAGCGCGAAAGATAATAACCACAGCGGTGATGACCAGCAGGATAGTAATCGCGTATCGCGCGATTTTTCTTATTAGCGATTTCACTTAAACCTCAGACGAATAGACGGGATACCAGATAAAACACACAGCAGTAGAGCGCCGTGTTAAAAAGCGCCGGATGCCAGACGAGATCGTAAATCCCGCTCGGCGTCAGCAGGCGTTTCACTAACCAGAACAACATTAGCGAGACGATTAATTCAACGAAGATGGGCGGGAAAGAGAGCCCAAACACGAAAAAAACCGGAAGCACACTCATCAGGGATCCTTAGTTCAACCTTGCCGAGATGATCCTTAGCCTGCCCGGCCGCAAGCCACGACGGGTTGATGATGACGGATGGCAATATCCGAACCATTGCTAAGTAAATAATAGCGTATCATCGGGCAGCAGCAGACGTTTTGCCGCAGGTCGGTTTGACCTTTCCTAGACAAAAGCCGATCACCGGGAGATACCCAGGCGCCCATATAGTAACGCGCCTGACTATACGTTTTCTACAGATTGTGAACTGAATCACTTTTTAACTAGAGTAAACAACGGAATGTCTGAAAGACATGTACATTTTCGCCAAAGTGGTTGGATTAGGCTCTTTTACCGCCGCTGCGCACCAGCTTCATCTTAGAGTTTCATCTATCAGTCAGATTGTAGCGAAACTGGAAGATAAGCTCAGGTGAAGCTGCTGAACCGCAGCACCTGCAGCCTCGGCCTGACCGAGGCGGGAAAGATCTATTATAGGGCTGCCGTCGCATGCTAGCGGAAGCCACGCAGGTGCATGAAGCTCTATGCGTTCAACAACACGCCCATCGATACGCTGTACATCGGCAGTTCCTCCACCATGGCGTAAAACGTTCTCGCCGAAATGACCAGCAATATGCTGCGCGAATATCCCGGCCTGAGCGTAAATCTGGTGGCAGCATTCCGGCGCCGGATCTGATCGCCTATGGGCTGGATCTGGTAATCCGCGTCGGCGTGCTAAAAGACTCTAGCCTTTTCTCGTGTCGCCTCGGCGCGATACCGATGGTAGTGTGCGTGGCGAAAAGCTATCTGCAGCAGCATGGCACGCTAGAGAAACCGGCCGACGTCGATAATTTTACCTAGCTGGATATAGTGTGCGTCCCAATAATAACTTCGAGCTGATCGCGCCTGAAAGGCTGGTATCCCGACTGTCGCTACAGGGGCGGTTCGTCACTAACGACTCACTAACACTAATCTACTGGCTGAAGGCGGGTAACGGCATCGCCTACGTGCCGATGATGCGGGTGATTGAGGAGATTAACGCAGAGGAGATCGATATTCTTTTTCCGCGTTATCAGTCCGATCCGCATCCGGTCTATGCGCTCTATACCAAGAAGGATAAGCTGCCGCTGAAGAAGATGCGGGTCTGTATCGACTATCTGACGGAGTATTTCCAGCAGGTGACGGCGCAGTATCAACAGCACCGCGCCAGCTAATAGCCCACTAAAAGGCAGGCTATTAGCCGTATTAGGCGGTGCCGCCGATAGTGAGCTTATCCACCTTCAGCGTCGGCTGGCCGACTCCGACTGGCACGCTCTGTCCCTCTTTGCCGCACACGCCGACGCCTTTATCTAGCGCCAGATCGTTGCCGACCATCGAGATCTGCTGCATCGTTTCAATGCCAGAGCCGATCAGCGTGGCGCCTTTCACCGGCTTCGTCACCTTGCCGTTTTCAATCAGATAGGCTTCTGAAGTAGAGAAGACAAACTTGCCGGAGGTGATATCCACTTGGCCGCCACCGAAGTTCGGCGCGTAGAGGCCATACTCGACGCTTTCGATAATTTCCTGCGGCGTCGATTTGCCGGCCAGCATATAAGTGTTAGTCATACGCGGCATCGGCAGATGTGCATAGGACTCGCGGCGGCCGTTACCGGTCGGCGCAACGCCCATCAGACGCGCGTTGAGCTTGTCCTGCATATAGTTTTTCAATACGCCGTTTTCAATCAGCACGTTGTAATCGCCCGGCACGCCTTCGTCATCCACCGCCAGTGAGCCGCGAAGTGCTTCAATAGTGCCGTCATCCACCACGGTGCAGAGTTCCGACGCTACCAGCTGGCCCATTTTGCCGCTAAATACCGAGATTTCGCGACGGTTAAAGTCGCCTTCCAGACCATGACCGACCGCTTCGTGCAGCAGCACGCCCGGCCAGCCTGCACCCAGCACAACCGGCAGCGTGCCGGCCGGCGCGGCGACGGCAGAAAGATTGACCAGTGCCATACGCACTGCCTCTTTCGCCCAAGCATCGGCGCGCACTTCGCTATTTTCATTGGCGAGGAAGAATTCGTAGCCGACGCGCGCGCCGCCGCCGCTGGCGCCGTGCTCGCGTTTGCCCTGATCCTCAACCAGCACGCTGACGAAGAGGCGAACCAGCGGACGAATGTCTGCCGCCAGCGTGCCATCGGTGGCGGCCACCAGCACCTGCTCATAGACGCCGCTCAGGCTGGCGTTCACCTCCTGAACGCGGGCGTCGGCGGCGCGCGCCACTTTGTTTACGCGCTGCAGCAGGGCGATTTTATCTTCGCGCGTCAGGCTGTCGAGCGGGTTAACTGGCTGGTAGAGCGCGCGGTGCATCACGTTTTTTAAGAGCGTGTGCGCCTTGCCGTTGCCCTGTTCGCGCACTATGCTGCGCGCCGCTTCGGCCGACTGACGCAGCGCGTTCAGGCTGATCTGGTCGGCATAGGCGAAGCCGGTTTTCTCGCCGCTGACGGCGCGCACGCCGACGCCCTGGTCGATATGCCAAGAGCCGTCTTTAATGATCCTGTCTTCCAGCACCCAAGATTCATGGAAGCTGGACTGAAAATAGAGATCGGCATAATCCAGACGACGTTCTGAAAGCTGCCCTAACATGGAAAACAGGTCCTGCTGATTAATATTGTTAGCAGTTAGCAACTGCTCACTTACTAGGTTAAGAGTCATTGTATCTCGCTCGTTTTATACTCGGATAATGAGGGGTTGACACTCATTCTGCGTCAGCGCCGTCTGACGTTGCGCGGATGCGGATAAAGTCAGATTTTACTAGCCTGCGTCAATTCCCCGACGGCGTCAAATTCACTTCTTCTCTTTCTCTTCTTCGCGCGGCTTGCGCAACACTTCGTTGATTTGTGGCTTATCCAGCGGGCCGTCGATGTGATAACGCAGCAGCGAGATTTTATTCCACAGCGGACCCAACACCTTGCTGGCGGCGAAGACCGCCGCGCCGACCACCGGATTGATGACAAAGGCTGTCACCACGCCGACCGAGGCGGAAATTTCCGGCGCCACGACTGCTTCCATGTCGATATTACGCTTTACTAAATCGACTTTTCCCTGCATAGCGATATCTGCTTCAAGCCCGTCGACTAACAGGTTATCGGTGCGCATCACGCCATTTTCAATCCACGCGGTGCCGTTGATGGAATCAAAATAGAAGCCGTCGTTATTAAAAGTATCGTTAAAATCGAAGCGCAGCTTGCGCAGCAGCGTGTCAAAACTCATCAGACGCAGCAGCTGTCCCGCAGCGCCTGTATTGACGTCAGCAATCTGTCCCTTGCCGAAATGGGTTTTAAGCGTGCCGCTTAGCATCGCTTCCGAGGGCTGCCATGGCGCCGAACGCCAGTGCAGATCGTAATCAACCTTAAATGAGGCGTCGCGCAGCGGCGTGTTGACGCCAAACCAGTTGGTAGCGTTATTGATATTACTGCCGCTCAGCGTACCCTTTAGTGAGGTGCGCTGCGCGTCCGGGCGATTGACCCATTTGCCGGAAACGTTAAGACGCGCCCAGCCAGTATCCACCAGTCCGTTAGTAAGCGATAACGTATCGCCATTCGGCGCGACCTGCGCCTGGATACGGCCGAACTTCTGCCCGCGCAGCCAGCACTCGCTGCAGCTCAGCTGCAGCGCAGGCCAGCAGCTAAAGTCAATTTTGCCGGCCTGCTGCAGTTTCTCCCCGTTGCTACCGCCGCTTTGCCATTCAGGACTGTAGTAAAGATAGTCGAGCGCCACGCGCCACGCCGCGCTTTGCGCCGTCTCCAGCGTGCCGCGAATTTCCCGTCCCTTGATGCCGACACGGCCTTTGCCGTTGACGCCCTGCTCAAGCGTGGCGTCAACGTCGTGCCACTGCTGTCCCACTAGCGTCACCGCCGGACTGCGCAAGATCACATCACCGAGCATCGCGACTCCGCCCATCTCTCTCCTACCGCGCGCGTCAGACGCGCCACCTGCCATCATTAGTCCAGCCCAAGCCTCGCCGTCCAGGGCCGGTAGATTGAGCACCATACCGGCGCGATCTGGCAAGGCAGGTTTGCTGAGCGCATCGTTCAGCCAGATACCGCGATCGACGCGCAGCTGCGGCTCCAGTATCCAGCGGCTGTTAAAAAGATGGCGATTCGCCACGCTGCCGCTGAGTTCAAACTGCTGCAAATCGCCGCTGGCGTTAACCGCGATGGGCATCGCCTCGCCGCCAACCTTATCGAGTGGAGCAGGTAAGCGACTGCTCACTTCTTTCGCGTCGCTTTTCAGGCTGACGTCGTAGCGCGCCCCGCCTTGGTGCAGCAGCGTGATGTTTACGTCACCCTGCCACGGCAGATTCCCGCCAAGCTGGCTGGTGAGCTGCGTCGGCACCTGCGACAGTTTCGCCGGCTGCCAGTCGCCGTCGAGTTTGATATTGACGCTAAAGTCCTGCAGATACTCTTTGGTGCTAAAGCTGACGTTAACCGGCTGACCAAACCAGTTCGCCTGTAGCCTGTTGCTATCCAGATTGCTGTTGTTGAAGCGGAAGCGCCCGGTCAGGTTCTCTAACGTGGTGTCGAGTGGCTTAATGCGCAGCGCGTTATTGTGCAGATCCACGTTGCCGCTGGCGTACACCAGCTCGCCGTCGAGGGGAATATCAAGCTTCAGATGCCCTTGGGTTCTTCCCTTGATCTCTAGCTGCTCCAGCGCTGCGCCCAGTGACGTTTTCAGAGGCGTATCCTGAAAATAGCGCGCGATCTGATCGCCGTTGCCGCTGATATCGCCGTCAATCAGCAGCTTCTCTTTCAAGTAGTCCGAGATAGCAGCGCTAAAATTGCCGACGTCCACCTCGCCCAACCTGAAGCGCGACGCTTTCATCCATAGTCCGTCGTTGACGAAGTTGAGATCGATATCGAGCTGAGTAACGTCGGGCCAGTTGGGCTGGAAAGCGTAGGTTGTCTGCCGCAATGGCACCCAGACCTGAAACATGCCGTCGTTATGACGGAACGGGAACAGCGTCGGATTGCCCGCGAACAGCAGCGTCGCGTTATCGACTTTGCCGCCTTTGATCGCCCCGCTCAGGTAGCACGCGAGCGCCTTTCCCATTAGCGGCTGCGGGAAATAGCGCCAAGCGTCGCCCGCGTCAGTGACGCGAATGCCGGCAAGAATATCGAGGCGCGGCGCACGGCCGAGGTTCTGCTGATAGCGAAAATCGCCGCGCGCCCAGAGCGAGCGCGCCTGCACGTCGAGATCGCGGCCATCCAGCGTCAGGCCGTTTTGATCGCGCAGCCAGCTCAGCGAGCCGCGCAGCTGATGGATCTCCAGCGGCACGTTGAACATGGCGCCGTAGAGCACGTCGGTACGGCCCATCTCTACCTTTACCTGCCCGTTGCTGAGGCTGCCGCGCGCTTCACCGCTCAGGTTACTGATACCTGGCAGCAGCTGCCAAGGCTGCCAGCGGAAGTCGCGCCATTTCACCTGCATGCGCGTCTGATCCGGCTGCTGCAAAGGAATATCCAGCGCCAGCCCCTCTATCGTGCCATGCGGCTGCAGCGCGCGCCAGTTTTCGAATAGCGAAGGCGACAGCGGCGCAAAAAGCGGTACCAGTGGCGCGATGCGCTTTAACGCCAGCTGCGTCGCCCTGAACCGCACTTCACCCTGATTATCGGAACCGAGCAGCTGCTTATCCTGCGGACGCCACAGCAGCGCGACGTGCCCGGCAGGCCAAGCTTCGCCGTCGGTGTTGAGATGCATCTGCGGCACGTTGACCATCCAGCCGTTTTGATAGCGCGAGAGATGCGCGGTAAGGCCGTCCACCTGCAAGTGATGCGCGTCATCTTCGCCCTGCCAGTTAGCACTGCCCTGGCGTAGCAGCAGATCGCCCGCGTAGAGATCGCCGTCGCGCAGGCTGACCCAAGCTGCTAAGCTGAAACGTGCGCTGTCGAGCCGCGTGTTGTCGCGCATCCAGCGCCCCAGCCACGGCCGCACGTCGACGTCGTCCGCTTGGATCCAGATGCGCCCGTCGTTAAGCAGCCCTTCGCTGTCGTTTAAGTCGAGCCGTACCTGCACCACGCCGTGCTGGCCGGAAAAGCTGGAGAGGCTCACCTCGCCCTCCGCGCGATGGCGGTTAGCATGGTTCAGCCAAGTGAGTTTAGGGATCGCCAGTTCGGCACGCTGGCCGGAGGGCGTGCGGAAAAAGATCGAGCTGTCGCGCAGGTCGAAGTGATCGAACTGACGCAGGAAGAGTTCGTTGATGCGGCCTAGCTTGAAGCTGTTTTTCTCTTCATCGCTGGAGAAGAGCGGACGATTGCTGTCTAGGCGCAGCTGCCGGAAGGTGAGATCGCGGAACTGCCAGCGCCAGTGCAGCAGCGACTGCCAGACATCTAGCGCCAAGCTGACGCGCGCAATGTCGAGAGTGCCGTTCTCTTTTATATCGACGCGCAGATCGCGGATCTGCATCGTCGGGCCTAAGGTTTCCCAGCGGCTGCGCAGTTCGTCGGCGGTGACGCTGACGCCGCTGGCGCGCGACACTGTTGCCAGAATGTCGCTGCGGTAGCTGTCGAGGTGCGGTATGACCAGACGCAGCACGCTGACCAGCAGCGTGACAATCACGATCGCCGTCGTAACTAGTAGTAATAAAATCCTCGGCAGCTTCCTCACACACCTCTCCTTGTCTTCCGCATTTGACGGATGCTTATCTCTCATACTCAACCGTCGCCAGAAAATCATCGGCATGAATGCGCATGTTAACCTAAGCAAGGCCGCATTTTTAGCCCACAGCGGGCGATTTTGCCCAGCGGCGGCGGGGATTACATCATGACGACGTCAAACTGCTCCTGGTTGTAGAGCGGTTCGATGTGCACTTTGACTTGTTTGCCAACAAAAATCTCCACCTCGGCTAGCCCGTGCGACTCGTCACTTTTCAGCGCCTCGCCAACTGCCGGCGAGACATAGACCAGAAAGCGATCGGAATCGTAGGCGTGATGAACGCGAACGATTTCACGCATGATTTCGTAGCAGACCGTTTCCACCGTTTTCATCGTGCCGCGCCCTTTGCAGACTGGACAATCTTCGCATAGTACATGCTCGATGCTTTCTCGCGTGCGTTTGCGCGTCATCTCCACCAGCCCCAGCGCCGAGAAGCCATGGATGCTGGTTTTAACCCGATCCTTGCTGAACGCCGACTCCAGCGAGTGCAGCACGCGGCGACGGTGATCGTCATTGCTCATATCGATAAAGTCGATGATGATAATGCCGCCCAAGTTGCGCAGCCGCAGCTGGCGCGCGATCGCTTGCGTCGCTTCGACATTAGTGTCGAAGATGGTTTCATCGAGATTGCGATGGCCAACAAAGGCGCCGGTGTTAATGTCGATCGTGGTCATCGCTTCGGTCTGATCGATGATCAGATAACCGCCCGATTTCAGCTCGACCTTGCGATCCAACGAGCGCTGGATCTCATTCTCGACGTCGAAGAGATCGAAAATCGGCTGTTTACCGGCGTAAAACTCCAGCTTGTCGGCCATTTCCGGAATATATTCGCGCGTAAATTCCACCAGCAGTTCGCAGGTCAGGCGAGAATCGACGCGGATGCGATCCAGCGCAGCACCGGCAAAATCGCGCAGGATGCGCTGCGCTAGCGCCAGTTCGCCGTAGAGCAGGCAGCGGGTCTGGTTGCGCTTTTTACGCTCGGTGACTTTGGTCCAGAGCCTCTTCAGGAAGGCGGCGTCCTGCGCCAGCTCCTCTGCGCCGATGCCTTCCGCCGCAGTGCGGATAATAAAGCCGCCGAGATCGTCGCAGTAGTCCGCGACCAGCGCGTTCAGGCGTTCGCGCTCGCTTTCGCTTTCGATACTCTGGGAAACGCCGACGTGCGACATGCTAGGCATAAACACCAGATAGCGCGACGGCAACGTAATGTCGGTGGTGAGGCGCGCGCCTTTGGCGCCGATCGGATCTTTCACCACCTGCACCATCAAGTCCTGCCCTTGCCGCACCAGTTCGGCGATATCTCGCACGATAAAGTTTTTCTTCTCATCGCCTGCGACGCACTCGGTGTGCGGCATGATATCGGAGGCGTGCAAAAAGGCGGCTTTATCCAGTCCGATATCGACAAAGGCCGCCTGCATGCCCGGCAGTACGCGGCTGACGCGTCCTTTGTAGATATTGCCGACGATGCCGCGCCGCGCCTCGCGCTCGATATAAGTTTCCTGCAGAATGCCGCCGTTGATATAGGCAACGCGCGTCTCGGAAGGCGTGACGTTAACTAGTAATTCAGCCATCATGTTATCCTCTTACAGCACACGGTGACTGAAAATGGCTGAATAACTCGCCTGTCTCAACCAACGGCAATCCGACAACCGCGTGATAGCTTCCATTAATTTTGCGGACAAAGTTTCCCACCCATGCCCTGAATCCCATACGCGCTATCCTTGTCCATCTGGTCTATCGGCTCGCCGGTGACCATATAATCGGCGGTCTTCGCCGCGCTTAACAGAATGAAGGTCACGTCGGTCACCACTAAACAGTCGAGCACGCGATCGCGGTCGGCAAGCGCGACGACGCGGAGAACCGGAAGCCAGATAGAGGGATAGCATAAAATTCCTTACTGAACAGCGAACTGACGACGAATCTTTCTCATTAATAAGAATAGCCAAGGCCAGAGAATCCCGTCGATAACGCTGCCCCAGAAAATTTCCGTCCTGAATGACACGTTGATCACTAAAAACTCCGCCCAGAAAACGATCACGTCCGCCGCCAGCGACAGCACCATCACCATTAACGCTTGCTGCCACAGCGCTAGGTTGCGAAAAAGCTGGAATTTAAAGGCGACTAGGTAGGCGATGATGCTGAGCGCCAGCGCGCGCACACCAAGGGTGGATCCGGCGATCAGATCCATCACGCCGCCTATCACGAAGCCGGTGCCAACATTGACGCGGTGCGGCAGCGCCAGCACCCAGTAAATTAGGATAAGCAGGATCCACGATGGCCGGAACATATAGAACTGTTCCGGCCACAGTATGATCTGCAGCACGAGGGCGACAAGAAAGGACAGCCAGATAACCCAACAACCTTGGCTGCGGTATCGACTCAAGGCTGGCCTCCGCGCGCGTTGGCAGGCGCGCTTTGTGTACCGTTGCTGGCAGGCGCAGGCGGCCCCATCTCGCCCGCTGGCGGCGGCACCTGCCGCATCATCTGCATTAGGCGCTCGTTGGCGACGCGGTGCACGTCATCCGGCGCCATCGGCATGTCGCCGTTCTTATCCGCGCACCGCAGCAGCAGATAGCGCAGACGCTGCAGGCCGGCGGTTGGACGCGCCTGAATGACGGTATAAGCTCGCTGCGTGTCTACTTTCACCGACGAGACGACCGCGACCGGATAGCCTTCCGGGAAGCGTCCGCCCAGACCGGAGGTGACCAGTATATCGCCGACGCGAATATCGGTATTGCCTGGCAGATGCTCCAGCTGCAGATCTTCAGTGCAGCCGTTGCCGGCCGCGATCACACGGATGTCGTTGCGCAGTACCTGAATCGGCAGCGCGTGCGACGCATCGCAAATCAGCAGAACACGGCTAGTCACCTGACCGACAGCGATAACCTGACCGACCACGCCTTTGTCGCTGATGACCGGCTGGCCTTCATAGACGCCGTTGACGCTGCCTTTGTCGATCACCACCTGATCGGTGTAAGGATCAGTGCCGGTGGAGATCACCTGCGTTACCATCTTGTGCTCGTCCTGACGCAGCGGCGAACCTAACAGTTCGCGCAGGCGCGCGTTTTCCTGCTTGTATTGCCCCAGCATCAGCAGGTCGCTGTTTTTCAGGAAAAGCTCGCGGCGCAGAGCTTTATTCTCCAGCTCAAGCTGCTGTCGCGACGCTAGTGAACCGGAAATACCGTCAAGGATCTGACGCGGGCCGTTGGCCAAGAAATAAAACGGACTAACCGATGTGTCCAGATAGTTGCGAATTTGGGTAAATGAACCCAGTCGGCTATCAGCGACGATAATTGCGATGGCGCCGATCACGGCCAAAAACAGGCGCAACTGCAGGGAAGGCCCCCTACTAAAAATCGGCTTCATATATTCTGCGTGTTCCTCGACAACAGGTAAGAAAGTACGGCCAACACCGCACTTCCCTAGGCTGGACGACTGACGCCGACGCCTGCAGCGTCAGCTTCCACGCGATTCCCTGCGTATTTCGATTATTCTTCGCTGAACAAATCGCCGCCATGCATATCGATCATTTCCAGCGCCTTACCGCCACCGCGCGCCACGCAGGTTAGCGGATCTTCTGCAACGACCACCGGAATGCCGGTCTCTTCCATTAGCAGACGATCCAAGTTGCGCAGCAGCGCGCCGCCGCCGGTCAGCACCATGCCACGTTCGGAGATATCGGACGCCAGCTCCGGTGGACATTGCTCTAGCGCCACCATGACCGCGCTTACGATGCCGGTCAGCGGCTCCTGCAACGCTTCCAGAATTTCATTTGAGTTCAGCGTAAAACCGCGCGGCACCCCTTCAGCCAAGTTACGGCCGCGCACTTCGATTTCGCGCATTTCGTCGCCTGGATAGGCGGAGCCGATCTCATGCTTGATGCGTTCTGCGGTCGCTTCGCCAATCAGGGAGCCATAGTTACGGCGCACATAATTGATAATCGCCTCATCAAAACGGTCGCCGCCGATACGCACCGACGAGGAGTAAACCACACCGTTCAGCGAAATCACCGCCACTTCGGTGGTGCCGCCGCCGATATCGACAACCATAGAGCCGGTCGCTTCAGAAACCGGCAGGCCGGCGCCGATAGCGGCCGCCATCGGCTCTTCGATCAGGAAAACTTCGCGCGCGCCCGCACCCTGCGCGGATTCACGGATAGCGCGACGCTCAACCTGGGTCGCGCCAACCGGCACGCACACCAGCACGCGCGGGCTTGGACGCATAAAGCTGTTGCTATGCACCTGTTTAATAAAGTGCTGCAGCATTTTTTCAGTAACGAAAAAGTCCGCAATCACGCCATCTTTCATCGGGCGAATTGCTGCAATATTACCTGGCGTACGGCCGAGCATCTGTTTTGCATCATGACCAACGGCCGCCACGCTCTTTGGGGAACCGGCACGGTCCTGGCGGATGGCAACCACGGAAGGCTCGTTCAGCACGATGCCCTGTCCTTTTACATAAATCAGGGTATTCGCGGTACCTAGGTCAATGGACAAGTCATTGGAAAACATGCCACGAAATTTTTTAAACATATCTAAAGAATAATCCTGCAAGCTGGGGCGGAAAATAAAATCCGCTTACTTTACCAACCACGCGAAGCCGCCACAAGGCGTAAGAACGCTCTGCTTCGGTGAAAAAATAGACCAATTTGGCGTTATACGATGGTCAACGAGAACTAAGGGGTGCAAAATAGCGTAATTCCCTTGTTTTACCCACCTCCTGAGTGCATTTTGACGCTCTCGTTCGACATAAAATTTAACATTTCCGCTTAGGATTTTGGCTATATCGCCGCCGCCGTCCCGACTGGCTAAATATGATAGCGTTGTGAATACTTTTTCACATTACTGTTTACCGGCAGCGAAGGCGCGAAAAGATCGCCCTGCCCGCCGGATATCCCCAGCCCGACTAGGGTCTGCCATTCCGCACGCGTCCGCACGGCCGTGGCGAAAACCTGTGTCTGGGTCGATTTGCACACCTCGAGCATGCTCTGAACGAACAGCTAATTTTCGGTGCGTCGGTCGATATTGCGCACCAAGCCGCGTCAAGCTTGATTAAATCGATAGAGAATTGCTTGATACAGGTGCTACTGACCACGGTTAACCAGTCTGAGCGACGCCATGCGACAGCCAAACGCTTGCAGCGCGCGGAACACCCGGCGCTAAGCGGTTGATGTGTTGACAGACATCTGCCTCGGCAAGTTCAAATAAAAATCGTTTTCTTTGCACTTTAGTGCACTGCAACAACATATTTTGCAGCTAAGTGAAGAAGGTACTCTGCAGCAGCGAATCAATATTGATCGGCATCGCCAGCGTTTCGTCAGGCCAGATTTCAGACAGCGCGGCGATACGCATTACTAGCTGGTGATCCCATCCTTCCGCCATGCCGAACTGCAGCACCAACGGCATAAACTCCGCCGCCAGCACCTCTTTATCGCCGTCGAAAATACGCATCAGCAGCTCGCGATAGTGCACGCTGCCGTCGAGTCGAGCAGCACCGCCGGTTTCTGGTAGAGACGCGGGCTGCCGCGGCTCAGAGTATTCTCCAGCAGCGTGCGCCAGCGCACGCTGCCACGCTCGGAGTCGAGCGGGTTGCCTTCGCCGCTAGATCAGTTATTGCCGTCCAGCAGCGTCGCCAGCTGATTGTCGAAAAAGAGCCGGTTGTTCAGGTCGGTGCGGCTGTCTTGCGCGGCGAAGGCGCGTATTAGCATTTAGCATGTCGATGGCGCTGCTGGCGCGCAGCGGCCACTCATCGACGCCGCCTTTGCGCAGCAGCGTGCTCTCGCCCGCCAAGATCGCCTCAGCGCGCGCTTTTCCAGCTGCTCCATGCCGCGCCACTAGCGGTTGAGCCAGCAGTACATCATAAACAGCGGCAGGCTCATCGCCAGCACGACAAAGAGGATCGCTGTCAGGGTATAAATGTCGGCCAGGTGTGGGCGGGATCCGAGCACCACGAGGCACATAGTGACTTCCTGATGGTACACTAGCGGCACGTCAAACTGGATAAAGCGGTTGGTTTCATCTTCCAGCATCGGGTTTTCATGGCGGTTCAGCCTGAAAAAAGCGTTATCGTCGCGGCACAGCTCGACCCGTTCGGCGTTGATCACCGTCATGGTGTGCTATATCTAGCCGCGCAGCGCGTCAGGCGGCTCCGTCAGCAGCGCCTGATTCACTTCGGTCGCCAACGCCTCGACGCGCTGGTGCGTCAGCCAGTAAACGCTAAAAGCGCAGCCTACCAGCATTAAAAACATCGCCAGTAAGCTTAAAAATGTAATAAATGCAGAAAGTTTCTTGGTTAATCGTATCCCTGTGCTTGTTCGCTGCGGTGATGACCCGTTTATGCCCGCTCTGCGCCGCGCCTGACGCAAGCGCGAGCAAAATAGCATAATTTCCACTACGCGCCGGCGCTGCTGCGTAAGAAGACCAGTATATCCATAACAGACAATGGTTAGGTAGGCTCGGTCATTCTGTTTTTCAGCGCATTCTCATCGGCGAACCACGCCAGAAAATTTCATATTTTCGCAGCGAAAGTCGCGGCGATCGGCAATAGTCATCATGCTGGACGTGTTATTCGAGCCGGGAGGTGAGCAATGAAATCCACAAAATATCTGACTGAAGCCGACGTGACACTAGAAGGCGTCTTTAATATGCAGCGCCGGCAGGTGCACCTGAACGCCGCCGCGCGCTGACCTTCAGCAAACCGGGAAAATATCAGGTCAGCCTGACGCTGACGCCGGAAGATAAAGTCGCCGGCTACAACAACTTCTATGAGTTCGGCCTCGACAAGGCCGATCCGGCCGCCAACGCTAGCACGCTGAAAACCGACCTCTAGCAGCTGACCATCGACGGCGAAGTGGCGAAGCTGATTACCCTGAATATGGACAATATCTTTAAAAAGTTCGCGATGGAGCAGCGTATCTGCCGTATGCGCTGCGTCGAAGCCTGATCAACAGTGGTGCCCCTGGGTCGGTTTCGAACTGAATAAGCTGCTTAAGCTGGCGGAGCCTACCAGCAACACGCGCTTCGTCGCGTTTCAGACGCTGTACGCGCCCGATCAGATCCCCGGCCAGAAGGATCGCTTTATCGGCGGCGGATTAGACTATCCCTGTGTGGAAGGGATGCGTCTCGATGAGGCGATGCACCCGCTGACGCTCCTCAGTACTGGCGTTTACGGCAAGGCGCTGCCGCTGCAGAACGGCGCGCCGATTCGCCTGACCGTGCCGTGGAAATATGGTTTTAAGGGTATTAAATCGATCGTCAAAATTACCTTGACGCGCAATCGGCCGACGACGACTTGGAATCAGATCGTGTCAAATCAGTATGGTTTTTACGCGAATGTTAGCCCGCACGTTGACCATCCGCGCTGGTCGTAGACGACCGAACGCTTTACGGACCGGGCGGCACGCTGAGCGTGAAGCGCCCGCCGCCGCTGATTTTCAACGGCTACGCCGACGGAGTGGCGTTGCTCTATCGCGGGCTTGATTTGCGGGAGAACTACTGAGTACGACTGACGCTAAAACAGATCATCTAGCTGAAAGCGGTGCTGCATCTGGCGGCTTTTTTGCCGCTGGTTTATCTCTATTATAGCGGCGAGTCAGAGGTGGCTAAGCGCCGACCCGGCTAAAGATATTTAGCACTTCACCGGCTGCATGGCGCTGAAGCTGCTGCTGGTCTCGCCGCGCTGGCGTTGTTAGCGTAGCGTTACAAAAAGTTCCGTCACTGGTTGCCGCGCTAAGTTGTCTTCCCCCCGCGATTTCTGATAAAAGTTGTGCCCTTCGGGCAAAACTAGATTAACTTTGCAGATAAGACCAGTATTTTGCTGCGAATTGCCCCGAAACGGATATAGTGCGCGGCTTTATTGCGCGCGGCGTCGCCTTTTTCAGCGCGGCGGGTGAAAAACGGAAGATAGCAAAGTATTTTACCGATGCTTCAATGATTACAGGAGATGGCAGCACGATGGCACATAAATTTCACATTCTGCTTTTGAACGGTCCCAACCTCAATTTATTGGGAACCCGCGAGCCGGAAAAGTATGGTGACACCACGCTACAGCAGATCGTCAGCGATCTGACGGCGCAGGCGAGTCAGCTTGACGTGGAACTAAGCCACCTGCAGTCCAACGCGGAGTTCCAGCTCATCGATCGCATTCATGAGGCCAGAGGCAATGTGGATTACATCATCATCAATCCCGCTGCGTTTACGCATACTAGCTTAGCATTGCGCGATGCCCTTTTGGCGGTAAGCATTCCCTTTATCGAGGTGCACATCTCAAACGTGCACGCTCGTGAACCTTTCCGTCATCACTCCTATCTTTCTGACGTATCCGTCGGCGTGATTTACGGTCTAGGCACCGACGGCTACTCATGGGCTTTACAAACGGCAGTAAAACGTCTGTCTCACTCAAATTAAACAGAGTACGGAACCACACTCATGGATATTCGTAAAATTAAAAAACTGATCGAACTGGTTGAAGAATCCGGCATCGCTGAGCTGGAAATCTCAGAGGGTGAAAAGTCCGTTCGTATCAGCCGTACACCTGACAATGTGGGTTATCCAGTCATTCAGCAGGCTCACGCCGCGCCGGTCGTTGAATCCGCCAAGCCTGCTGAAATCAGCGGCCATATCGTGCGTTCACCAATGGTCGGCACCTTCTACCGCACCCCAAGCCCGGATGCGAAAGCCTTTGTTGAAATCGGACAGAAAGTGAACGCTGGCGACACCCTCTGCATCGTTGAAGCGATGAAGATGATGAACCAGATCGAAGCCGATAAATCTGGCGTCGTGAAAGCTATTCTGGTCGAAAGCGGCCAGCCGGTTGAATTTGACGAGCCGCTGGTCGTCATCGAATAACGAGGCGAACCATGCTGGATAAAATTGTCATTGCTAACCGCGGTGAAATCGCGCTGCGTATTCTCCGCGCCTGTAAAGAGCTGGGTATCAAGACCGTGGCGGTGCATTCCACCGCAGACCGCGATCTGAAGCACGTGCTGCTGGCGGATGAAACCGTCTGCATCGGCCCGGCGCAGTCGGTTAAAAGCTACCTGAACATCCCGGCGCTGATCTCCGCCGCCGAGATCACCGGCGCGGTCGCTATCCATCCCGGCTACGGCTTCCTCTCTGAGAATGCCGACTTCGCCGAGCAGGTTGAGCGCTCCGGCTTTATCTTTATCGGCCCGAAAGCGGACACCATTCGCCTGATGGGCGACAAAGTCTCCGCTATTACCGCGATGAAGAAAGCAGGCGTCCCGACCGTTCCAGGTTCAGACGGCTCGCTAGCCGAAGACATGGAGAAGAACCGCGCGATCGCTAAGTGCATCGGTTATCCGGTCATCATCAAAGCGTCCGGCGGCGGCGGCGGTCGCGGCATGCGCGTCGTGCGCAGCGACAAAGAGCTTGAGCAGTCCATCAAGATGACGAAAGCGGAAGCCAAAGCGGCTTTCAACAGCGACATGGTCTATATGGAAAAGTATCTCGAGAACCCGCGTCATATCGAGATTCAGGTGCTGGCCGACGGCCAAGGCAACGCCATCTATCTGGCCGAGCGCGACTGCTCTATACAGCGTCGTCACCAGAAAGTGGTCGAAGAAGCGCCAGCGCCGGGCATTACGCCGGAACTACGTCACTATATCGGCGAGCGCTGCTCTAACGCCTGTATCGAAATCGGCTACCGCGGCGCAGGCACCTTCGAGTTCTTGTACGAAAACGGCGAGTTCTACTTCATTGAAATGAACACCCGTATTCAGGTTGAGCATCCGGTCACCGAGATGATAACCGGCGTGGATCTGATCAAAGAGCAGCTGCGTATCGCTGCCGGTCAGTCGCTCTCTATCAAGCAGGAAGACGCGGTGATCCGCGGTCATGCGGTCGAGTGCCGTATCAACGCGGAAGATCCCAATAGCTTCCTGCCGAGTGCAGGCAAAATCACCCGTTTCCACGCACCGGGCGGCTTTGGCGTACGCTGGGAATCGCACATTTACGCCGGCTACAGCGTACCGCCGTACTACGATTCTATGATCGGTAAGCTAATCTGCTACGGTGAAACCCGCGACGTGGCGATTGCGCGCATGAAAAACGCGCTGGCGGAACTGATTATGGACGGCATCAAGACCAATATTGAGCTGCAGATGCGCATCATGTCCGACGAGCACTTCCAGCATGGTGGCACCAACATCCACTATCTGGAAAAGAAACTCGGACTGTACGATAAATAAGCACAGTGCTGAAAGCGCTGAATAAGAGTAAGGTCGGTGATACCGGCCTTTTTCATTTTTGTCGCAGATAAAGAGGCGCGCTGGGCGCTTTATCTCACGTTTAGCCTATCTGGCCGTCTGGAGCATCTCCGCCTGACTGGGCGGCGATGAAAGCGGCGTGACCGGTCTGCTGCGCTAGTTTGAACTCTCCTGCGTTTTCGTCCCGCTGCTGTTTATCTTGCAGTGCTGGTTGATGGTGCGTCTGGTGTTTCGCGATATGCCGCTAGAGGATAACAATGGAAACTAAAATCATTCTTCTGCTGCTGGCTTACCTGCCCCTGATCGCCGGGCTATCGGTGTTTGCCATGCGCAAACAGCGCCAAGGCAATTTTCTCACTGAATATTTCCTAGGCAGCCGCTCCATGAGCGGCTTTGTGCTGGCGATGACCATTACCTATATCAGCGCCAGCTTCTTTATCGGCGGCCTCGGCGCAGCCTATAAATTCGCCATTCTGGCGAGCCTGAGCCTGCTAGTCGCCTTTATCGGCGCGATGACGGTGCAGTTTATCGGCGGCGCGCGCCTGCTGGAGACCGCGTCGGGCATTTCTTACGATACCGGTCTGCTGATTTTCGGCGGCACTATCGCGCTCTACACAGCCTTTAGCGGCTTTCGCGCCAGCGTGCTCTACGGCATGCAGGAGCTGGTGATGCTGATTGGCACTTTTCTGCTGCTGCTCGCCGTGATCCATCAGGCGGGCGAACTCGGCACGGCGGTGACCAAACTGCGCACTATCGATCCGCAGCTGGTGTCGCCGGAAGGGATCGGCAACGTGATCAACCCGACCTTGCTCAGCCCTTTCGCGGTGCTGGTCTGTTTCTACGTCATCGGCCTGCCGCATACCGCCGTGCGCTGCATTTCTTATAAAGACAGCAAAGCAGTGCACCGCGGCATAATCTTCGGCACCATCGTGATGGTAGTATCTGGCGGGCGCGCTTGGCCGGCCAATCCTGCCGGATCTGACGATAACGGGTCGCGTCATCCCGACGCTTATGATCATCGTGCTGCCAACGATGGCCGCAGGGGTGTTTCTCGCCGCGCCGATGGCGGCGATCATGTCAACCATCAACGCGCAGCTGCTGCAATCCTCCGTTACGCTGACCAATGCGTATCGCGCCGCAGCAGAGTGAACTAGCTCAACCTGCTGGTGTTCGGCAGTCTAGAGGCGGTTTTCCTCTGGCCGCTGGTGCTCGGTCTCTGCTGGGCGCGCGCCAACGCCGCCGGCGCTATCGCCGGTATGCTGGCTTTTCTGGTTGGTAATCTGTTTGGCCGCGCGCCTGATGCTGCGCTGGAATAAAGAGAAACGCTATGCCATGGATTCAAATCAAAATTAACAGCACCGGCGAGCACGCCGAGATGAAAAGCAGCGCGGTCTCTGTGACCTTCCAGGATACGCACGATAACCCGGTCTATAAGCCGCTGGCGGACGAAACCCGCCTGTGGGACGGATACCGACGTTATCGGCCTGTTCGACGCGGAAACAGACGACGTGGTCGCAGAGTTGAACCAGCATCCGCTGCTGGGATCCGACTTTCACCACAAGATCTAAGATAAAGGTTGGGAGCGCGAATGGATGGATAACTTCCATCCGATGCGCTTCGGCGAGCGGCTGTGGAGCTGTCCGAGCTGGCGAGACGTGCCGGATCTCAATGCCGTCAACGTGATGCTCGATCCCGGACTTTCAGCACCGGCACCCATCCGACCCCTCGCTCTGCCTGAGCTAGCTGGACGGTTTGGATCTGGCGGGCAAAACGGTGATCGATTTCAGCTGCAGAGCCGACATCCGGCATTCTGGCGATCGCCGTGCTAAAGCTGGGCGCGGCATAGGCGATCGGCATCAATATCGATCCGCAGGTGATCCAAGCCAGCCGCGATAATACGGAGCGCAACGGCGTGACCGATCGCCTGTCGCTCTATCTGCCGCGTCAGCAACCGGAAAACCTGCAGGCTGACGTGGTGGTGGCCAATATTCTCGCAGGTCTGCTGCGCGTTCTGGTCAGCTAGGCGGAAGGCGTGTGCGAAGCCTATGCCGATCGCTTCGAGCTGGATGCGGTGCCGGAAAAAGAGGAATGGTGCCGCATTGCCAGCGTAAGCTGCTAAGCCCTCTGCTCTTTGACAATAAATGCGGGCGCTCTCCAATTCTGTGCCCGCTTTGTCCAGTCGCAAACTTTCCCCGACTAACCGATGCTCATTACTCGATCCCCTTCATTTTTTTAGAGTCAGATGGAGTTTCATACCGCCGCAGAGACATTGGTCAACAATGGCCATACGCTTCAGGTGACGGTGGATGACGAGGATGATTTCCTCCTCGACAGCGGAACCTTTCATCTCAGGCAATATCATTTTCATGCGCCGAGCAAGAGCCGCATTCAGGACCGTGCCTTTCCGCTTGAAGCGCACTTCGTGCATCAGAATGCGGCGGGCGAGCTGGTGGTGGTAACGATGATGTTTGAGCTTGGCGCGGAAAACCCGGCGTTAACTGATATACTGGCGCGGCTTCCCGCGCAACGCTTCAGCTTCAGCAGATCGCTGATGACGTGGCTCTATACGGAAGAATTGCGCTGGCTGGTGATGAAACAGCTAGTGCAGCTGTCGCAAGACCAGCTCAATATTTTCCGAAAAGCGCCTGAAGTTGAGCGACAATCACCCCCTGCAGCCATTGTATGGTTGCCTAATGGTCGAATAATGATGGTTGCCTGCTGGGCGTAACTATATTTGTGCAATTAACAGCCAGAAAGCCGTCATATCTCTGGCTAATTAACGTCTGTAATACTTTTTATGTTGTGATTCAGTGCCTGTTTTGAAAAAAAAATTTGTTCACAATTTCATCATATTTTTTAATATATTGAATATAAATTAAATTTAAAAAATTGCTCGCTGTTTGACTGGCCTCATCGCACTTTTTACAGCGGATTGTTCAAAGTTTGGCCTTTCATCTTCAGTAAAAAATGCGTAATATATGCCGCCTTGCGAACAGTTACAGGTCACTTCTTCTTTAAATGCACATTGGACACCACCAGCTTCGTAATCGACTCATTGCTTCGCCGATGGCCGGGATCACCGATAAGCCATTCCGCACTCTCTGTTTTAAGAACGGCGCGGGGATAGCGATCTCTGAGATGTTGTCGTCTAACCCGGAAGTCTGGGCCAGCGATAAATCCCGTTTGCGTATGGTGCACAGTGACGAACCCGGCATTCGTGACGTACATATTGCAAGTTGCGATCCTGACGATATAGTGGCCGCCGCGCGCATTAATGTGGCGTCTGGCGCGCAGATCATCGATATCAACATGGGTTGCCCGGTGAAAAAAGTGAATCGTAAGATGGCAGGCTCAGCGCTGCTGCAATATTCCGATCTGGTAAAGTCTATTCTCACCGCCGTGGTGAACGCAGTGGATGTGTCCGTTACGCTGAAGATTCGCACCAGCTGGGATGCGGAAAACCGTAACTGTGTAGAGATTGCCCAATTGGCTGAACGCTATGGCGTTCAGGCCCTGAGATACATGGACGCACTTGTGCCTGCCCGTTCAACGGGGAAGCTGAATACGACAGCATTCGGACAGTTAAGCAGAGTGTCATCATTCCGGTTATCGCGAATGGCGACATAACTGACCCGCATAAAGCTAGAGCCGTGCTTGACTATACGGGGGCTGACGCCCTGACAGTAGCCCGCGCGGCTCGGAGAAGACCGTGGATCTTCCGGGAAATCCAGCATTACTGGACACTGGGGAGCTACTTGCGCCGCTGCCGCTGGCAGAGCAGAAGTGAAGCGTATGCGCGTTGCGCATATACGTGAGCTGCACGACTTTTATGGTCTAGGCAAGGGGATACCGTATAGCGCGAAAGCATGTCTCCTAGTATTTGCAGGAACATGCCCCTAATAACCAGTTTCGGCGCACATTCAACGCCATAGAGGATGCCAGCGAACAGCTGGAGGCGTTGGAGGCATACTTCAAAAATCTTGCGTAAACGAAATAAAGAGCTGAAAGAACTATGTTCGAACAACGCGTAAATTCTGATGTACTGACCGTTTCTACCGTTAACTCACAGGATCAGGTGACGCAAAAGCCACTGCGTGATTCGGTTAAACAGGCACTGAAGAACTATTTTGCTCAACTGAACGGTCAGGATGTAAATGATCTCTATGAGCTGGTACTGGCTGAAGTCGAGCAGCCACTGTTGGACATGGTGATGCAGTATACCCGTGGCAACCAGACCCGTGCTGCGCTGATGATGGGTATCAACCGTGGTACTCTGCGTAAAAAACTGAAAAAATACGGCATGAACTAATTTTTAGTTGATGCGGTAAATGACGCCAGCCTGAGTGCTGGCGTTTTTATTTTCGCAGCGTTTCATAATAACGCGCTAAGCGATGAAACTACTCACACGCAAATGGTAACCTTCGTTGCAATCGCGCCGGTGAAAATTGCCTGCGTATTGGCAGCTTCTTTATCCCGATAACTCCCCTGTATTCCGCTTGCCGCTCCGCAATCCGCGTGCTGGCGCCAGCTAGTGCTCTGCCTTGGCGAAAAGCGTAACGCCGTTCTCGCATACATCCTTTCCTAAGCTTTAGCTCACATTGCTTCCATATAGTGAAACTATTTGCACTAAATATGATCGGGGCGACTCGCTTTGCTTGCTTTTGGTGATGCGGCGTGCGATATCTGAAGCCAGAACGTGCGATAAATGACGGGCTACTTTTGTTTCCATCAGTGCAACGAAATTACACTGTCATTTTTTATCGGAGGCACTTTGGCCTGTTCGAGTGGTCCGATCAACTGGACAATATTTGTAGATGCTGGTCAATGAAACGCCATAAAATAATGCCAGCTGTTTTCTATTGTGGCCGGACTCAAGTAATTTTTTAGCCTGCTCTTGCTGTGCAAAGAAAATGCGCAAGGTCTGCCGCCAGTACGTCCCCTGCTTTTCGCGGCGGCCAGACCTGCCTGAGTTCGTTCAACAATCAGCTCCCACTCCATTTGCGCCAACGCACTTAACTATATAGTAGTGAGGGCGGCATAATGCTGCGCCTATGCATTGTTATCAGGCGCTTCTGGCCACTCAATATCCGGTGCTTTGCTTACGTCGATACGGTTAAGCAGTACGCGGTATTTTTTCCACGTGATAAGCCGGGCCTTTTCTGCTTCCGTGGCCATATCGAGGTCTACCGCATCCTGTAGCGGCTGAATTCGCGCATTCGCAACGGTCAATCGTGACGCTAATTCCTGCTTTGCTTCCTCCTGCGCCTCCTGGAGTTCTGCTGTGTGCTGGGCCGCTTTGTCTGTTACCCATTCCTTTCCGTTCCAGGTATCAAATTTCGTTGCCGGAGCCAGTAGCGTTACCTCTTCGGGTAGCTCACCCATCGCCGTGACAGTCGATGCTTCCCGTGTCACGGTGTTGTAAACGGTTTGACCCCGATAATCGGGTACATGCTCCCACGACTTACCATCCGCCGTGCGACGTAGTGCCTGGCCGGCAGGGGGTAACTCTGGCTTATCGGGGTAACTGTGGGCGGAGAGGCCTACGCCCAGCATGAGGTATTCCATGCTGGCGCTATAGTATTCACCCGTGGCTTCATCGACATGATAGACAATGATCCAGCCAGCCTTTTTGCTGAGTCCGTCTTCGCCTAATTCGGCAGTTTCAATATCTGTTGAATATTTGCTCATTATACTGCTCTCACAATGTAGTTAAAGGCGATGTTGCGCGGGCGGGTTTCGTTAGCGGTTCGCGTTTGTCGCGATGAATCAAACACCCCGCGTGCGCCACCTCTGTGGCGTGTTGATGCCGCGTCGTAATTAACCTTCGCGGCGCTGTCGATATATAAGGCCCCGGAGGGGGGTATCAATACCTCCACCCGCCGCCATATCGTCCATAGTCCATTTTGCCGTTATCGGTTGCATCGCATCATCCTGCGCCGAGAGAAGTGAACGCCCGGTATCAACCTTCCTTCCATCATCCCAGCCCCGAATAAATTCGCCGCGCAGGTCTGGCAGGTTGCCGCTGGGGTAGAAAGAGGCTAAAACCGGATAGGCTGTTGTGTTAAATCCCTGCCCGTTGCATCTCAACCACCCAGAAGGGGGAACTTCGCCCGGGAACGGCAACGGGATACCCGCCAGTTCGTTGGCGGTGCAAAACTGCGCCCAGGCAGACCAGGGGGCACCCCCCACATCCCGACGACTGCGAATATAAACCGGTGCATGAGTACCAGTGATACTGGTACCGCTCCAGCCCATCAGCAATTCACCCTCCCCGCCAGACGATGCGCCTTTGAGATGAATGACATTACCGTAAGGGGTCGGATACCCATTGTTGTAGGCTTCATACAGCTGAATACCGGGCGTACCCTGATCGTTGCCACTTAATGCCGGAACCCGGCCACGGGACACCAGCGTATTGACACTAATGTCTGCCGAGCCATTAAAGGGTACGCCGTTAATCTTTCGCGCCGTCTGCAATGTTGTTGCTGATACCGCGTTGCCGTCAAGATCACCGCTGATTAACGTGTTAAAAATCTGTCTATTACTCCACCGATTTTCTGTTTCCAGCAAACCAAGGTTTTTCACAAATTGATCTTTGTCCGGGATGTCGGCCCCGTTTTCATTCTTTGCCAGCTTTTGGCTCAACAGTTGCGTCACGCTGTCGGAAAATGTTGGGTTATTGCTGATGGCCTGCGCGAGCTTGTTCAGCGTATCTAAATCGGAAGGGGCATGGTCGACCACCGCATTCAGCCTGTCATTGACAATTTTTACCGCTTTGGGGGTTGCCGCTTCCGTTTCACTGCTGCTCTGGTTAGCATTGCTGAGCCTGACAAAACCTTTTTCACTTAAGCTTGCATCCGGGTGGTTTCGGGAGCGCGTATGTGCAGTCAACGCCGCTTCGGCCTCTTTTAATTGTTGCTTTAACCAGGCGGTCCGATTCGCCAGTTCACGTGCGGGTCGGTTGGCAATACCGTCTGGCCCGCCCAATACCGGGTCGGAGGTCTCTATCTGGTAGATACCGTCCTCCCAGGCAGCCGTTTCTTTTAAATAACTCATTTCATCGTGCTCCATCGGGCTTTATTCCATCGTGGGCGGTTTTTTAGTCACAGTGCAGTCTGTTTTTGTGTATATATTAAGTGTTTTTGCATACCATTAACTGCTGCCATGATTATAGCGCCCGTTATAGGTCGTCTGAGCGTTATAGCGTAACGGCACTGCCGTATAATCCAGCGCCACCAGTTCGCTACGCGCCGGCGCAAACGCCGCCAGTGTCTCGCGTAATTTTGCTGCCTGGTCATTGGTGATAAGCCGATTGAGCATCACCCGATACAGCGCCCAGTGCGTCTCACTATCGGGATACGCGGTCGCCTGTTCAGGTTTGAGCGCCGCCGCGCCTTCAGTTATCGTTACTTCCCCCAACCCCAGCGCCCGTATCATGGTACGGAGTGACCAGGGTGTGCCTTTATACCGATGCAGGGTTATCGCCGATTTCAGCATCACGCGGCGGGCATCATCCGACTCCGCCAGATGCCAGCCATTGATACCGGTCAGGGCCAGTTGCCCAGCCAGCCAGGGCAAGGCCGACGCCTCGGTCATATCCAGCAGATAAACCAGCAGCGGCGTCAGGTCAATTTGCTGTAACCGCGCCGCCTGCGCGGCCAGCGCCTGAAAATGTTTCTCGGCGGCAAGTAAGGGCGGTAACAGGGTGTTATCGGTCATCAGCACTCTCCGCGCCCAGAGTCAACTGAATATCGGTACAATGCGCCCATTGCTGCGCCGCCAGTACCGTCGGCTCAAGGGTCTTGAAACTGGTGAGCTGCACCTGGTAAACGCCCGGTACCGAAAGTGCCGCGATAATCTGACTGGGCACAATATCCCGACCCAGCTGTTTAGCCTGGCGGGCGACATACCGCTCAGCGGTCTGCCGCGCCTGTTTCAGTACCGGCCCCCCCGGCTGGCTGGCATAACAGGTCAGTTGCGCACTAATCGCATAGTCAACCTTTTCAGGGGCCAGCATCTGCACCGTATCGTTCAGCGGGCGCACCCGCTCTTCCGAGCACAGCGCCGTCACCAGGCTGAGCACCGTCTTGTCCGGCAGCCCGCTGGCCAGCAGCGGATACAGGTTGACCGTGCCGGGTTTCGGGCGGGTCACCGCCACATCACAAATCCCCTGATGGGCACTCATGGCATGAAAACGGTACGCTTCACGTGAACCGGCGGTACTGAAGGACGCCGGAGCCAGACGGATACGGTTGCGTAGATGCTCATCGTCCTCCGCGTCTGAGCCGCCCGCGCTCGGCGTGATATTGGTCACCTGGATATCCCGGTCACCGATGACCTCCATCAGGGTGCTGATTTGCGCCGGTTGCCAGCCGTTACCCTGTATCCCCGCCTCGCTGCAGGTGGCGCTTACCGTCACCCTGGATGCCGTCGGCGTCAGCCTGACTTCGCTGTCGGTGGTAAATAGCAGACTGTCTGTGGCACTTAGCCGTGTGCCGGACGATATCGGTATCGTCACCGGGGGCGCGACCGCCAGCGAAAATTCCACCGTGGTGCGTGCCGGTTGAGCCGGTAGACGGTAAACGCCGACCAGCTCGGCCAGATAGTCCAGCATCGGGGCGCGGGCAAAGGCCACCAGGTTTTGCTCAGCCGCTGACTGGATAGCACTCCGCACCAGGGTTTCCCGGTAGGCGAACAGGTCAATCAATAACCGCTCGGCCGGTGCCGGCCACAGGGTTTTACCGCTGGCCGCTTCATAGGCCATGATCATCTCGCGGGTAATAGCCTGCGCATCCGCTGCAACAAAAACCGGCTTCTCAAGGGTTAACGCCATGCCACCTCCGTTTGTTGGTGAGCCTGACTGCCTGGCAGTCGCCAGCGCAGCAGGAAATTCACCCGCTCACCCTGCGCATCCAGCGTGACCTGATGTAATTTGCATCGGGGCTCCCAGCGTCTGATGGCCTCCACTGTTTCCCGTACCACATGCGGCAAGGCGCGTTCGACCGGCATATCCAGATAGCGATGCAGGTCACTGCCAAAATCCGGTCGATGCGGGTCGCTGCCTTTTGGGGTGCCTAAAATCAGTCGCAGGCACTGCTGAATATCCTCGACGCCACTGACCCGTTCACCCGATACGTGCAGCGCGGGTTGCCAGTCTGCGGCGCTGAGGACGGTCATTGTGTTCATCAAACGCGTTCCTCCCTCACTTATAACGGCTTGCCGGTGGGTTTACCGTCATGCCCGTTACTATGGGCATGGTCATCAACGGATGTCTGTGCCGTCTTAATATCTTCCGTGGTTTGAATGCCACCCTTAATGCCCACTGAGCCGTCAATGTCGGCACCACCACGCCCGGATAGTCCCCCTTGATACGTTAACCGTTTCTGTACAGTAAAATTGCCCGTCGCGATAGCTTCAGGGCTGTCCAGGGTGAGAATATCGCGGGCTATCACACTGGCAGTTTGCGTTTGAATCAGCACCGTGGCCTGGGTGATCAGCGTCAGGGCCTGTATCTCGCCCCCGATAGCCATCGCGTGGTTTTTGCGGTCATACTCGACAAAAGTCCCGTCGGCAAAATCCACCCGCCGTTTATCGCGGTTTGCCACCGTGGGTGGGTCAACATCGGAATACACCGCCCCTAACACCACGCCGTCATCGCCGTCAGCATCCAGCAGCAGATTCACCTGCTCACCCACATCGGGTAGCCCGTAATCCTTGTTATTCTGGGTATTGCGCTGCAATACCGGCAGCCAGGCGGTGCGCAGGTTATCACAGGTCGGCAACCGTACCCGTACCCTGACGTTTTGCTCATCAATCTGGCTGATGGTGCCGAACATTAATTGCAGTGCTTTCATGGTGGCTTTTCTCCGATTGTCGTCACTTTTTCACTCAGCAGACCCACGCTGCCATCGGCTTTCACCCCAATCACCTGTGGGGGCGCTGACTGATCCGCCCGCGCTGTTTTCCTGTTCAAGCGCGCAATCGGCCCCTGACCCAGGGTGAGTTCACAGGTGTAACCGCTTTGGCGCGACAGTGCATGGCGAACTTCGGTGATAAGCCACACCCCGGACAGGCGACCAAAATCGGCCAGGCGCACGGTTAACCCGGCTTGATACGCCGTATTGCCCGCCAGCTCTACCGTCGCCACCCGTTGATATTCATTATGCCGGTTCAGGCCCGCGCACACCCTGGCGGTCGCTTCTTCCCGGCTCCGTGCCCGGCTGTGCAGTCTTAAGCTATCGGCGCTGGTTGCACGTCCCTGTTTTTGAGGCGCCGTTTCCCGCGCCACTTCGCCTATCGTGCCATCGGCCTGCATACCGACCGTGACCAGTTGTTTGCACTGGCTGTCCTGGTATTTCACCTTGCCCTGCTGGTAGATACTGACGCGCTCTGAAAAAATCAGCGTGCCGGGTGTGACTTTAACGATATAGCCGTACTCCTCCGCCAGCCGGCGCAAAAAAGCCAGGTCGGTTTCATGTTGCTGTGTCACCCGGTCAAGGATCAGCGGCGCAATCTGCCCTTCCAGTATCAGGTGGTGTTTTTGGGCAATCCGGCGGGCAATGGCCGCCAGGGTAGTCTGCTCAAATCCCCGGTAGCTCCGGGTGCGTAGCGCGGTGGTCACCGAGGCGGATAACCCGCGCAGCGACACCGTATCCGGCGGGCCACTGAGTTCTATTTCATCAATCGAAAAGGTGCCACAGGGACGTAATGGCGCACCGACCCTGCCGAGCACCAATGCGAGCGTATCGCCTTTACCCGGATACCAGGCCCCGCACCAGCGCCCGGCGCTGTCTTCCAGTTCGACCGTCAGCTCATCAGACTGGCCACTGAGCTGATCGGTAAAGCGGATCCCGAGCACGTCCGGGGTGATATCGTGCGTGATGTCTTTTTGACCATAATGCAGAGTCCAGGTCAGGGCCGGTACCGCCTGCTGTCTTTGTGTCGTTAACGCAACCATGGCGGTGTCTCCTCCACGGTGTCCTGTGCGTTAATCAGCGGGATAGCCAGGGTGATGCCGGCAGGCAACACCGGTGTGATCGGAATAGCCGGATTGGCAGCAATGATCCGCACATAGCCCAAGGCGTCACCGTAATAGTGAGCGGCCAGCGTATCCCAGCGCTCGCCCTCACGGGTAATATGTTGCCAGACGCCTGGCTGATGTTCCTGTTCATGCTGGCTTGCAGACATCGTCCTGTTCTCCTTTAGCGACGTGTCACCAGATGGCTCGTCAGACGGCTCAGCACCGGGGAGACGTCGTTCCAGGTACTGACCCGCACCGCCCACCTGACCGGCCACCGTATCCAGTGCACCGGGCAGTGCCTGGCCGCTAATGGGGGTCAGGGTACTTAGCGTGTTTTTCGCCTGGCTGGCCGTGGTCGCCACCTTGCCCGCCGCACGGGTCAGGTGACTGGCCGCAGGAAAATGGGTTTCCAGGCCGGCCAACAACGGGTGCGCCTGTATCAACGGGGTGGCCACCTCACCCAGGCTATTAATGACCCCAGGGACGCGCGTTAACGCCGCGACCGGATCCGTTTTCATCTGACGCGCCACCCGGATCGCCTGTGAGGCCGTGGCCAGTGCCGACTGCGCCTGACGGGCCAGACCCACCGCCCGCGATAGCGGTGTACCGCTGCCGATCGCCGGGGTTAGCCCGGCGGCTTTTCTGTTCAGTGTCGTGGCTATCGCCGGCGGCTTAAGCGGTTGGCGCAGATCGCCGGTAAATTCACGCAGACTGATATCGACCTCCAGGCATTGGGCAAATCCGTCGGCATGCGCCAACAGCGTACGGCCCGTAAGCGTGGTGATCACAAAATGCCCCAGGTACTCGCCATTGCCGAGCACAAACGCCAGTGCCTGATGGGCACGACAGGCGGCCTGTAGCCGTTGCCATTGCGCGGTCGGTTGACAGTACTGCTGATGAAACCGCACGCTTAAACTTTATTCATCGCACTTGTCGCCGACCCACTGCAGACCCGGCTTGCGGCCAATGCGCGCCTGCTCGGCAAACTCACCGCCGAGGGTGGCTTCCAGCGCGGTAAAGCCTGTCTGTAACTGCACTTCAATCTCACCCAGGATCGCCAGCATCAGTGAAAGTCCCGCCGTTGTTGTTGGTGCATCAGCTGCGCCAGGCGTTTTTCCAGCTCACGCACACTGATAGCCAAGGCGTCACGCAACGCCGTCGGGGCCGCCTGAGACTGACCGTTCATCACAATCTGCGGCGCAAAGGTGATCTGTATGCCTGAAAATGCCTTCCCCTGACCGGCAGGGGAAATGGGGGCATCAGGCCAGTGGGGCACACGCGGGGAGGGCGGTTGCATCAGCGGCATCAGGCCGCCCACGGCGCGGGCTAACGCGGGCGTGGTGCGGGTAAATGCCCAGCACCGCGCCCTGCACAATATTATCCCCCAATCCGGCAAAGACCGTTGAGGGACTGTGTATGCCGAGCGTCTCCTTAAACCAGCCCGACACACTGTCACCAAAATGGACAATCGTCTCTTTGGCGGCGGTTAAACGACTCTTGATCCCGTTGACCAGACCCTCAATCAGCTGGCAACCCGCATCGGTAAAGTGGGCGGGCAGTTCAACATGGAAATAGCCCATCACCCCGGCGAAGGCTTTATAGAACAGCCCCACGGGTGACCAGTTAAGGATAAGCGCACCCACATCAGCCATACCGCCGGAAAACGCCTGTTTCACCCCGGCCCAACGGGCCTGAAAGAAAGCGCTTATCGGCGTCCAGTAGCGGACAATAAGGTAAGCGCCGGCGGCAATCGCAGTGATCGCAAGGCCTACAGGGGTAAACATCCGTGCCCGCCCCAGCCACAGCAGCGTATGCCCGACTAGGCGCAGGCCCGTCACCAGCCCGCCGGCCAACACCCTTCCCAGTCGTCCCGCACTGCCCGCAAAGCCGCTTAAGCGCCCCCCATGCCAAAGGCGGTGCTGAGTAATAACCCGCCGGTACGCAGGCGAGTCAAGCCGCCCCACAGCAGACGTATCGGTGAACCCAGCAGATTAAGGGCCAGACGAACAGCCAGCAGTGCGCCCTTAAACAGCAGGAGACCGCCCACGGTTTTGGCCATACCGCTGACCAGTTGAGGGTGGGTCTTGACCCAACCACTGGCGGCATTCAGATAAGGCAGAACCGTTTGCGTTAACAACAGTACGGCGGGGAAGAGTGATTCACCGACACTGAGTGACAGCTCTTTCGTAGCAACGCCTGACTTTTTCATCTGCTCAATCGGTGAGGTCAGCCGTTTTTTATAGTCGCCCGCCAATACATCCTGGTCAGCGGCGGCCAGGGCCTGGGCGCGGATTTGCCGGTACTTGTCCATATTCGCCAGCATCGGACGCACAAAGGCCATCACCTGCATATCGGCAAACAGTTCACCTAAGCCAAAGTTCTGCTGTAAAGCGAGTAATGCCTTATCGCGCGCGGTATCGTCCTGCAGCGCCATCGCTGATTTAAATTGTGCCAGCGCCTCGGGACTCTTCTGCGCCAGATAGCGTTGCAGGGTATTCATCATCCCTTCAATCGGCGAAATCCCGTGCGCTTTTTGTTGCATTAAGGATTTTTCAATATCGATACCGACATCCGCAAAGCGTTTTTGGGTTTCCGGTGCAGTCAGTTTTTCAAGAAAGTTATTAAAATTGTTTGCCGCTTTATCCGTGCTCCCCGCGCCCATTTTGGCTACCTGCAAGGCAGCGACCATCTCCGCCACCGCCGCCTTGCCCTGGGCCACGTTGGCCATTTGTGGGGCAAGCTCCGGCAACCACTTCACCTGGTCAGCGATTTCAAATGACCCGGCCTTGCCCCCTTGCGCCATGATGTTCTGTACCGCGGCAAAATCTTTCGCGGCAATGCCCAGCGACTGCTGGGTGGTCACCGCCGCCTGCGCCCAGAGTTCAGCGGGGGTGCGGGTGGCGGTTGCGCCTCGGGCGATGTGGGGCAGGTAGGCGCGAATAGCGTCCAGGCTGTCAATGTTATTGCCAATGAGCGCACTGGTGGCGGCCTGTAAATCGGCCTGGGTCTGGTTGTATTGCTGGCTCCAGGCGCGGATATCTTTACCCAGCGCCGCCTGGGTATCATCGTCGTAACCGGCGGTGATACCCATGTCGAGCAGGTTATCCTGAAAGGTCATCGACTGCTTAACAGACGGCGCGACCGCACCCACCGCAGCAGCAGTGGTCGCCCCTAACGCCAGCCCTTGCCCCATCAGGGCCTGTCGTTGTTGCCCGGCAATCTGACTGGCCATCATAGTGTGATGCAAACGGCGATTCTGTTGCTCGAGACGGGAAAGTGTCTGACCCACCCGACCCAGCTCGCTATTAAGGTTACGCGCCGCCTGACCACCCAACTGGCCGTAGCGGGTCATTGCCTGGGTCAGTTGTTGCTGACGGGATTGCAGGCGACGGGTTGTTTCACCCAGGCTATTGAGACTGCGCCGGGAGTCGCACATCGCCGAGCGAAAGGCACCGGCCACCGCCCCCTTAATCACCACCCCAATCGAAAATGTGTTGGCCACCGCGTCACCTGCCTGTGCTACGTCTGATTAACGGTTAAGTACTTGTCCCGCGTTGCCCGTGCTCCTGCCGGATTTGAGCCGCGGCTTCCTGTAAATAGTCCTCAAATTCCACCACGGTCAGTGCATCCAGCTCACTCGGCTGCCAGCGAAACCATCTCGCCAGCAGGGCCTGCGCCTGACGCAGCGCCTTCGGCGATTGCATCCAGCCCCGCAAACTGGCGAAAGTGGCTTTGCAACTGTTGATAATCCACCAAATCCATATTGTCGATATCTTCCGGTATCAGGCCGGTCATGCGGGCAATCAGCAGACTGTCCCAGTCATTGACGTTTTCACTGAAGCGGCGTACCGCCTTGATGTCACTGACCTTGAGCCGGCTTAAAGTGACCCGTGTCAGCATTTCACCGCTGCCCAGGGCATAAGGGTATTGCAAGGTGTAATATAAAGACTGTGTCATGAGGGTTATTCCTTACCGGTTACTGTCAGGCGCCCAGATTGGCGCGGTAGTCGGTGAGCCTGTCTTCACCGTTGATTTTAAAAATATTGGCGATCACATCCAGCTCCAGCAGCACCTGGCCATCCATGACCTGCTTGATATAGCTGCAGGTAAAACTGCTGCTCATCTCCGGCACCTCATGCTGCTTAAAGCTGCCCAGGCTATTTTTGCTGAACATCACCGTCATAAACACCGCCACCGGCAGTTCATCCTGGCGACCCTGTGCCGGGTTATAGCGCTGCAGGCTGCCGCGACATTGCAGCGGATACGCCTTGAAAGGATTGATGGTACGCAGCGCCACCTCTTCATACAGGCTGGTCCAGTGAATTTCTCCTTCCAGCTTGTCAAACCCCGCCGGTAGCTGAATTTTGCCTATCATCCCCAGCGCCTGATGCTCCTGCTGCACCACGTTGATTTCCGGTAGTTTGATTTCTTTTGCCCGACCCAGCAGGCTATTGCCGTCCAGGTAGACGTTGGCATTGGTGATAAAATGCAGTGCATTGCCCGCCATGATGTGCTCCTTATCGTTGTCTTATTGACCCTGTGCGTTCCGCTCATACGGAGACCCCACTTTTCAGGAAGGTGAGATAGTCATCGGTGATTTCCGTCTCAAAGGTCAGGTGCTCCATCGGCGGCGGCGGGGTGTATTTGTAATTCAGTTTCAACTGCCCCAGACTGAGCGTATCTTTGGTGTTGTTCGCCGGATCATACCAGCAGTGAAAACCCAGCAGCGCCCCATCGGCAATCAGCCGACGGCCATAGCCATTCATGGATTCGGTCAGCGCATCAATCAGCCCCTGTTTAATCGGGCGATCAATATATTGCAGACTGAAATGGCGGACAGACTCATTAATCATGTCCCCGGTACGCCGCACATTTTCAAAATTCTTCAGATGCGTCACGGTCGGCCAGGCTGCGGTGCGATTGCCCCACAGGCGTAATCCGCTACCAAAGCGGTTAAACACCGTGGTAATGCCGTTCTGGTTAAGCAAATTGACTCGCTATTGGCATCGTCAATGCGCGCACTTAACGGGCGCTTAATGCCCACAATACCCATCAGCGCCTGATTGGAAGACGACCACCAGAACCCTTTTCCCGGTCAACTTTCGCCCGCAGACCGGCGGCGCGTGCCGACAGCGGCTCCAGGCGAGTCTGGTTTGTTGCCTTGTCATAGACCTTGACCTGCGGATAACACAGGTGTACCCGGTCAGAGGCGGTATTAAAATTAATCGTGCCTTGTGGCCCCCGTCCGGCTATCGCCTGGGCAAACGTTGTCCCTGCCGGGGCATCAACATAGGCAATCGCTTCACAGTGGTAGCCAGGGCTATCATGGCGGTGGCCACGGCATTAAAATGCGAGAAGCCCGGTGCAATCAGTAGTTTTGGGCGAAAGCCAAACAGGCTGTCGGCATTTTCCAGCGCTTTCATCCCGGTACGCTGGTCGGCGGCATTAGTGGTACCCAATACCTTTGCTGCGGTCACTTTTGAGACATCCGGGGTGTTATAGGTGACACTGACGGTGGCCCCCTGGGCAATACCGC
Source organism: Type-B symbiont of Plautia stali (assembly GCA_001485295.1). GTDB lineage: Bacteria > Pseudomonadota > Gammaproteobacteria > Enterobacterales > Enterobacteriaceae > Pantoea. The sequence goes on along the minus strand of BBOA01000006.1, from coordinate 8,161 downwards.
CGGTGGTGACGCGGGTCACCTTGCCGGTCGCGTATGCGACTGCATAGTCGGTCGCCGCCTGATAGGTGGTCTGCCCATCGACGCTTTTCACCACCATATCGCCCACGGGTAATTGAGTCAGGGTGGCACTGTGGTGCGTGCTATCGAAGGTGACACGTTCCGCGGTTATCGTTTTCTGATGGGTTGTGGGGTCAAACACATTGACCACCAGAACGGTACCGACACCGTGGTCATAGATAGCGCGCAAGGCTTGTGGCAGGATGAATCCACTTACCTCATCACCAAACTGCGCTGCATCTTTTTCCGACAAAGATGGCAAAGAAAATAACGCGGCTTAAAGCCGCGGCGGGTACCTGCACGCCGCAAACCCTCGAACAGGTGATGGACGATATTAAACGGATGGGCGATATCCAGCGGGAAATGACCCGGCTGGAGACGCAGATTAATGATGAAACCGCACGGTTAACGCATCAGCATGCGGCTGATATTGAGGCCATGAAAGCCCGGATAACCCTGTTGCAAAAAGGTATCCAGACCTGGTGCGAGGCCAACCGGGAGGAGCTGACCCAAAACGGCAAAACCAAAACCGCCAACCTGATAACCGGCGAGGTGTCATGGCGTAACCGCCTGCCGTCCGTTTCGCTAAAAGGGATGGACGATATCCTGCAAGCGCTGGAAGAAAACGGGCAACACCACTGCATTATTCGCAAGGCACAGGTGGATAAAAATGCCCTGCTAAAAAATCAGGATACCATCCGGCCCCTTAATATTCGCGGCATTACCTTTCATCACCAGCTTGACGATTTCATTATTACGCCCTTCGAACAGGAGGTGCAGTAATGCGCGCCTGGTATAATGACACTGACCCCTATGTGGGGCAGTGGCTGCGAAACCTGATAGCCGCCGCCGGGCATATTGCGCCCGGCGATGTCGATGAACGCTCCATTGAGGAGGTGAACCCTGATGACCTGCGAGACTATACCCAGTGCCATTTCTTCGCTGGTATCGGCACCTGGTCATACGCCCTCCGAAAAGCCGGATGGCCCGATGATAAACCCGTGTGGACAGGCAGTTGCCCGTGCCAGCCTTTCAGCGCGGCAGGCGAGGGAAAGGGATTTGCTGACGAGCGGCACTTATGGCACGCGTTCTTCCACCTCATCCAGCAGTACAAACCTGGCGTTATCTTTGGTGAGCAAGTTGCAAGCCCTGACGGACTCGCCTGGCCCGACCTTGTACAGACTGACCTGGAAGCAACGGGCTACACCTCAGCAGCGTTCGATTTATGAGCTGCGGGCTTCGGTGCGCCGCACATCAGACAACGACTCTACTGGATGGCCCACGCCCACCACGCGGGACGGAAAGGATGGCAGGGAATGCCCGAATGTGTCGCTCAATGCCCTGCTGGGGAGGGTGGTGTGGTTAACGGGCTGGCCAACGCCGACCGCCGGCAACATAAAAAATGCCTATCAGGACTGGAAGAAAGTTTTGGCCCGAAAACAAGCAGGGAGACAGTCAAATTTACAGGACGTTGCCTGTCTGACGGGATGGACACAAATGACACCACCTGTCCGACTAACGGCTTCTGGCAAGATGCTGACTGGCTCTTCTGCCGGGATGGCAAGTGGCGGCCAGTTGAACCCGGCACACTCCCGCTGGCTAATGGGATTACCAACAGAGTGGGACGACGGCGCGCCTACGGTAACACCCTCAACGCGCCACAGGCCGAGAACTTCATCGCTGCCTGTATGCACGCCCTGACCCTGGACACCACTAAAACAATCCCACCGTCAAACGTCATTATTACACCCTTGGCGCAGGAGGTGACCTCATGAGCTATCAGAAAATAAAACCTCTGCGCCGCCAGATTGAAAGGCACATAAACCGCGCCATGCATCACCTGCGGGCAGACCATACTGCCGCCGCGTATTGTGAATTTCAACATGCCTTCGGGATACTGGCCGGACTCATCGTCGACTCAGATAAGGAAAACCCGTTATGAGTATTACCTGCATCAGCTGCCATCAGGCAACCCGTCACCTGAACCCTGCCCAGGCCCGGATTATCCAGCAACCGGAAAGCGGCGAGTGGGGAATTGACCTGCTGCTGGCCTGCCCACACTGCGGACAGCCTTATAGCGCCTGGATACTTAACTGGGATGTCGTGCCACTAAAAGGTATCACGACAAATTCGCCATCAACGCCACACACTCACAATAAACCCGCCGGTTAACGAGGAGGGCCACCATGTGGATATTAATTTTAGCCATGTACGCCAGTCCTTATAGCGATAATGCTTTTCCCTCCCTGCATACACAGGAGTTTGACACGGCAACCGCCTGTCAACAGGCCGCCAAACAGTTCGCAGAAAAATTTGAAACCTTCAAGGATATTGATGCCAGGGCGATTTGCGTGAAGAAGTCATAGCGGAAAAGCAGCATTTTGTGCATTCAATTGTATAATAACGATATTCATTTTATAATCCTTCAAAACTCGAAGGATTATTTTTTTATTAATGGCATAAGGAATCCTGACCCAGACTACAACGATAAAGGACGCCTCCGATGACCCGACAAAAATACCTGCAGTTAATCCATGTTGCCGCCCATCATCTCAAACTGGATGACACCACTTACCGCCAGATGCTGCACAGGCTAACGGGAGAAACCTCGGCAAAAGCCCTGAATATCGGTCAACTAGCGCAAGTGTTAAACGCCCTGAAAGCCAAAGGCTTTCGTATTCAACCGACTCAACCCACGACGAAAAAGCAGACCGACCGTCCGCAACTCCATAAAATGCAGGCCCTGTGGCAGGCAATGGCCGATGAGGGCATTGTCCGTGATGCGTCAGCAACAGCCCTGGCCCACTTTATTAAACGGGAAACCGGTTGTGATTCACCTTACTGGCTGGATAGCCAACAGGCCAGCCAGGTTATCGAGAAACTCAAGCAGTGGCAAAAACGCGTGGTGAGGGCAACCTCATGCTAGAGAATACCTTTCGTAGCAAAGGGCCGGAGTTACTGGTTGAGCTGGCCGACCACACGGCGCAGATCGTCAGACAGATTATTGACATTGACCCCGCTGTTGCCAGCCAGATAGGCGATGCCGTCGCCAGCCAAATGATGCGGGTCTGGGGCGGGCAGAATGTCTATTTTCCGATGGGGCTAATGTGGAAAATTAACCAGCGCGACCGGGAGATATTTGCCGACTTCAATGGCCATAACCACCGCGCCCTGGCACGCAAGTACGAAGTCTCGCTACAGTGGATTTACTCGGTAGTCAAGCGTGTTAAGAAAGAAGAGCTGGCACGTATTCAGGGCAGTCTGTTTGAAGATAATCAGGCTGGATGATGATTTTTTATTTCACATTAATGAAACATTAGGACGGCATGATGGCTAATATGACACTACCCAAAAATAAATTTGATTACCTCTTTGGTATTAGAGCAGGAGAGAAAAATATAACCTATACGCTGAGTGTCAATGCTAGTGATCCCTGTGAAGCGATAAAAGATTTAAAGGGAGCACTGATATCTCTGGAAGAGAGGAAAAGCTATTTCGCTGAAGGCGAAAATAACACAGTGATGATCGGAAATGTGGCAGCAACATCACGATATAACGCCTGCAAGTAAGCTGTTATTCTGGTACCCGTTGTCCAATTAATACAGGCAGCGGGATCAGTATCTCCCAGAATGGTTCCCCCCCCATCTTTATAAGGAACTGTTTCACCAGACCAATAAAGATGTGCTCGGCGATAAAGATCCAGCACAGGGCAATCACTTTTTACTAGTTCCATATCCCCATGGTGAACCGTTCTCTGTGTAATAACTTCATATATTGAAGCTTTTCTTATTTGATCATTCTCTTTTTCATCTGCCAGTAATTCTCTGAATTGTTTAGCCTCGCTGACTTGTTGACAAGCAAATAATGATTGATACCGCGACGGTTTCTCTGGGAAATGACTACGACGTACTAGTTCAAATACCAGGCCAATCATCAAGGCTTTGCTTGCATGGGTCAGGTTTCCCATCATGATGTTCGGGTTATAGAGATAGTTGTAACCGTGTTTCGACAAGCCTTCGGGATACATTTGATTGAGGAAATCAGCTTTTCAGGTTGCTTAGGAGTATAATCACCTAGTCCAACTATACAAAACTCAGACACCCCACTCTCAAACAACCCATTAGCTGAATCCGCTGTATAATACTTTTGCATCCAGGAAAACCTTTTGTTAAATATGATATGCAGCATCATTCTTTTGTTGCTGGGTCTTGGGTTGTAATCCCAGCAGGGATATGATTTAAATAATCGATCGATTTGAGTGATGATTCCTGTTTCACTATATGTAACTTAATCACCCTGATTTGTCCCAGATAGATCCAGTTTGTCCCAGGTAGATCCACATTTATCGCACGTTTCCCTTTTAAATATCTCACGTCCTATCATTTTGGTGCACGATAGTAATGCTGCTTTCCTAATTCTTCAGAAGAAGAAGAGATCTTTCTAAGCCACTCACGTTTCTGCAAACTTGGAATTGGTTTTGCAGAGCTAAGGAGGGCTGACTGCCATAGACAGGTTACAGCGCGCGGCAAAGCGCGCATCAAACATAACAATATAGTTATGCCATACAGGACCTTTATGAAAAAATGATGCTCTCTATGTTGGTCGCTCCGCCGCTACGCTTTTCGCGGTTACCCAGTAGGCGCACGCCAGCACCACACTGGATGCGATTAAGAAGAAAGGTTTCGTGCAGTACGGTATTACGGTATTAGCGATGGGCTGCCGGCCTTTTCTTACGCCGACGCCAGCGGCAAATTCTCTTTCTCTAGTATCGACGTAGACGCCTGCCGCGCAGACGCGGCAGGCGTTTTCGGCGGCGCCAGCAAAGTTAAATATACGCCGCTGACCACCAAAGAGCACTTTACTGCCTTGCAGTCATTCGCCGGCGTCAACTACTACGACGGCATCGGCTTTTTGACCCACCAGAAAGCAGGCCTGAAGAGAGCGAAAGAGCTGGACGGCGTGACCGTCTTTATTTAGGCAGGCACCGATACCGAGCCTTAACGTCGCGGGCTTTTTCAAAGCCAACAAAATGCAGTATACCCCTGTGACGTTCGATCGCTCCGACGAATCCGCCAAATCGCTCGACAGCGGACGCTGTGATACCTTAGCGTCTGACCAGTCGCAGCTCTATGCACTGCGCATCAAACTCGGCAAGCCAGATGAGTTTATCGTTCTGCCGGAAGTGATTTCGAAAGAGCCGTTGGGCCCGTTAGTGCGTCGTGGCGACGATAACTGGTTCACCATCGTTAAATGGTCGCTCTACGCCATGCTAAATGCCGAAGAGACGGGCATAAACTCAAGAACGTCGATCAGATGACTGCCAAACCGACCACGCTGGATATAGCGCATCTGTTAGGCGCGTAAGGCGACTTCGGCAAAGACCTGAAGCTCGACAATAAGTGGGTTTATAACATCATTATTATTAAGCAGGTCGTCAACTACCAAGAAGTGTTCGACCGCAATGTGGGCAAAGATAGCGCGCTGAAAATCGCGCGCGGCCGAAACGCGCTGTGGAATCAGGGCGGCGTCCAGTACGCCCCGCCGGTCTGCTAACCATCATGTTCACGGGATGCCGCGCCGTGCAGCGTCCTGCCTGTGCTTTGTCTCTGAGGTTTCAACATGTCACATCGCCCAAACGTGGAAAGGGACATTTCATTCGGTACCCGCGGTTCGCGCCTAGCTTTACCAGATTATTGCCATCGTCGTGGTGTTTATCGTGGTGTGTTATCTGCTCCACAACACGGTCATCAACCTTGCCAGCCGCGGCATTACGTCCGGTTTTGGTTTTCTTGAGCGCAGCGCCGGCTTCGGCATCATCCAGCATTTGATCGACTACACCCGAAGGCGATACCTATGCACGCGTTTTTCTGGTGGCCTGACGAATAATAAGTTGCTGGTTTCCGCGCTTTGTATCGTTCTCGCCTTGCTGCTGGGATTTTTTATCGGTCTGGCGCGCCTGTCGGATAACTGGCTACTGCGAACCTCTCAACGATCTATATTGAAAACTTATTGAAACCTTCTGCAATATTCCGCCGCTACTGCAGATCTTTTTCTAGTACTTCGTAGTACTGCTCAACTTTCCCGGCCCGCGTCAGGCGTTAAGCGCCTTCGATCTCGCTTTCGTCAGCAACCGCGGACTCTATGTGTCCTAGCCGCAGTATGCGCCTAGCTCCTAGCCGTTTATTATTGCGCCACAGCGGGCAACTATGCGCTGTTTCGCTATCATCGCAAGCAATCCAGCTCAAAACCGGTCAGCTGCGTCGTATATAGCCGGCCGCTCTCGCTATGTTGGTGCTGTTTCCCACAGTGGAGCATCTCGTTTTCGGCGCCGCCACGTACTGAGATGTGCCAACACTGCGCGGCTTTAACTTCCGCGGCAGCCTCGTCATGTTCCCTGAACTAGCGGTCCTAACCTTGGCGCTCTCAATCTATACCTCTTCGTTTATCGCCGAGGTGATCCGCGCCGGCATTCAGTCTGTGCCGCACGGTCAGCATGAGGCTGCGCGCTCGCTGGGATTGCCCAATCCGGTGACGTTGCGTCAGGTCATTATTCCGCCACTGTCCAGCCAGTATCTCAACATCGTGAAAAACTCCTCGCTAGCCACCGTCGGCTACCCCGATATGGTGTCGCTGTTTGCCGGTACAGTGCTGAATCAGACGGGCCAAGCGATCGAAACCATCGCCATCACTATGGTCGTTTATCTGTTGATTAGCCTAATTATTTCCCTGTTGATAAGTATGTATAACCGCAAAATTGCGCTGGTTGAGCGCTAAGAGAGCGGGATGACAATGTCTGTTACCATACATGAAACCTCGCGGCGGCCACTACGCCGCTGAGGCGCGCCTGGGTCTAGGCGCAAAAAAATCTCTTCTCCAGCTGGTTTAACTCGCTGCTGACTCTGTTCTGCCTCTGGCTAATGTGGCAGGCAATCCCGCCAGCGCTGGAGTGGCTAGTGTTCTAGGCTAACTGGATTGGCGAAACGCGCGCCAACTGCACTAAAGAAGGCGCTTGCTAGGTGTTTATTCATGCGCGTTTCGGCCAGTTTAATGTATGGACTCTATCCGCATGAGCTGCGATGGCGCATTAACCTAGCGCTGGTGCTAGAGATACCCGATGTTTATCAAATCGCGGCCGCTATATCGCCTGCTAGGCGGTGATCTACCCCCTAACCGTCTGGCTGCTGATGTATGACGGCATCTTCGGGCTGGAACGTGTCGAGACGCGTCAATGGGGCGGACTGATCTTAACGCTGATTATCACTGCAGTTGGCATCGCCGGCGCGCCGTTGATTATTTTTATTGAGTTTTGGCGCGGCGTGCTGCTGATTACCGTGCTGTTTATGTCCTCGGTGATGCTTCCGCTGTTTATGTCGGAAGGCACTACTATCGATAAGCTGGTGCGTGCGCTGGTAGGAATGATTTTATTCCAGTCGGCCTGTGTCGCCGAAGTGCTACGTGGCGGTTTGCAGGCGCTGCAGAAAGGTCAGTACGAAGCGGCGGAGTCGCTGGCACTCGGCTACTGGAAAACGCAGATACTGATAATTTTGCCGTAGGCGCTGACTTTTTCCGTATCTGACGGTTTTACAGAACTGCACCCTAGCGCCGATTTGGGTCCGTAAAACATAGAAAAAAGAGGCGGAAGAGCTGGCGCTCCATTATCTGGAGCGTGTGCGTATCGCAAAGCATACACATAAGTTTCCGGGACAACTCTCTGGCGAACAGTAGCAGTGCGTGGCTATTGCGCGCTCGCTCTGTATGAAACCAAAAATTATGCTGTTTGATGAACCCACTTCAGTGCTGGATACGATGATTGGGCTGGCGGACGATGGCATGACGATGTTATGCGTCACGCATGAGATGGGTTTTTCCCGTACCGTAACTGACAGCGTGATCTTTATGGATCGCGGCGAGATCGTGGATATGGCGCCGCCGCAGACCTTCTCTAACCCTACGTCGGAGCGCACACGCGCCTTTCTGTCGCAGGTTATTCACTAAGGCTAACAGCTGAATCGACGCCCCGGACTAATTCTAGCTTTTTTTATCTCTGGAAATGGCGATCGCAGCAAAGAAAAAGCCCTCTGCTGACGCAGAGGGCTTTTTCTTG
>BBOA01000005.1 GCA_001485295.1 Type-B symbiont of Plautia stali | reverse complement strand
GCGCCAGCGGCAACACCAGCCGCAGCTCGCCGGCAAGCACCTTTTTGTCGCGCAGCATATGCGGCAGGTAATCTTCCGCCCGCATGCTTTCTGGGCCGTGCACTGGCAGGCCGGCGCGCTGCAGCAGCGCGATGATGCGCTGCGTATCGGCCTCGCTGAACTGGCCCAGACGCTGCGCCGTGAGCGCCGCCATGACCATGCCCGCCGCGACGGCTTCGCCGTGCATCCAGTTGCCGTAACCCATGTGCGCTTCGATAGCGTGGCCGAAGGTATGACCCAGATTCAGAAGCGCGCGCTGGCCGTGCTCATGCTCGTCCGCCGCGACCACCTCTGCCTTAAGCTCACAGCAGCGACGGATGCACCAAGCGATCGCCTGTTCATCCAGCGCCAGCAGCGCATCCAAGTTCTGCTCCAGCCAGCAAAAGAAGTCGCCGTCTAGAATAATGCCATATTTGATCACTTCCGCCAGGCCTGAAGCGAGTTCGCGCGGCGGCAGCGTGCGCAGACAGTCGATATCGATCACCACCGATGCGGGTTGGTAAAACGCGCCGATCATGTTTTTGCCTAACGGATGGTTAACGGCCGTTTTGCCGCCGACCGACGAATCAACCTGCGACAGCAGCGTAGTGGGCACCTGAATAAAGCGCACACCGCGCTGATAGCTGGCGGCCGCAAAACCGGTAAGATCGCCGATCACGCCGCCGCCCAGCGCAATAAGCGTGGTGTCGCGGCTGTGCGGCTTCTGCAGTAGCGCGGTAAAGACCTCATCCATCACGGCCAGCGTTTTGTACTGTTCGCCGTCGGGTAAAATCACCTGATCTACTTTGACGCCCGCAGCCGTCAGCTGTGCCGATAGCGCTTCAAGATAGAGCGGCTCCAGCGTCTGGTTGGTGACCAGCATCGCGTTATCACCCGCTTTCAGCGGCCAAAAAGAAGCCGGTTCCTTGAACAGTCCGGCGGAAATGGTGATGGGATAGCTACGCTCTCCCAGTGAGACGGTGATCTTCTCCATGATGCTCGATACCTGTTTACTGAGCCTTTCGGCGTTAGATCAGTTTTTTTCCAACATGTGGATAATCTGGTTGGCCACTACTTTCGCACTTTGATTGTCAGTACGAATAGTGACATCCGCGATCTCTTCGTAGAGCGGGTTGCGCTCGCCCGCCAGCGCTTCAAGCACTTCACGCGGCGGCGAATCAACCTGCAGCAGCGGACGCTTTTTATCGCGTTGCGTGCGTGCCAGCTGTTTCTCAATGGTGGTATCAAGATACACTACGACACCACGGGCGGAGAGACGATTGCGTGTTTCCCGAGATTTGACGGAACCGCCGCCGGTCGCTAGGACAATGCCCTGCTTCTCGGTCAGCTCATTGATAATTTTTTCTTCTCGGTCACGAAATCCAGCTTCGCCCTCGACGTCAAATACCCAGCCCACATCCGCTCCGGTACGTCGCTCAATTTCCTGATCGGAATCGAAAAATTCCATATTGAGTTGCTGAGCTAACTGACGACCAATAGTGCTTTTGCCGGCACCCATCGGCCCAACCAGAAAGATATTGCGTTTCTCTGCCATTTTGTCGGTATTACTAAGAATTCGTTGATGATACCCCGCGTTCAGCGATTTCGCTGGCGGGACAGGAACTGAGACCTCATGAGCGTTAGCAAGAGTCAGACGAAAAATTATCTCAATACTCAAGGCCGTTTGGCAACCGAATAAATCACCCACCGGCATTTCCCTTGCGGGGCCGGTGTACGGTGCCCGAAACGATGCGCATTAGCGCTGCTCTTTTTACGCGCCGCTTTCAAGGAAACTTCTGACCCTGACGGATACGCGCCGTCGGGACGTTTACAGCGCTCTAAAAATCGCTAAACCTTGTAAGCTAATTCCTGCCCTGCGTCAACGCAGTTGGCACTAGAGGGCGCATTTTCCGGTTTACCCGGCGGAAAGTGCTGCTTCCCTGACCAATCGTGGCGTAATAGAAGATAACCAGCTCGCGCTTTTTATTTTCCGCCGTCTGATGGTGAAACAGCGCGCCCAGCAGCGGCCAGTGGGTCAGCGTTTCCGGCCGCTGGCAAATAGAGGTCACCAGCGGCTGAAAGGGATCGCGCGCCGTAACGTTCAGGCTGAGCGCCGTAGCCCGATAAGTAGCCACATAGCGCGCATCGTCGCTATCCAGCCAGAGTGTGGCCTGCAACGTTTCCCTGCCGCGCCTCAAGCAGAAAGCGCGAAGAGAAAGGCGTCGTGGTGCGTGCCAGCTCGGTAAACAGCGGTTGAAACTGCGGCCAAGCCAGCCGCAGAATTAAGGTGCGCTGCTCGAACTCCAGCTGCCACGTGATCAGCTGGCCGCCGAGCGCCGCCAGTATCGCCTCAAGTGGCGCGGCGCGAGCATGCGCGGCAAGCTGTCGTGCCGTCTCGTCGAGCTACGACCGCAACACGCTTTCGTTAGGGAGCGCCTTAAGCTAAGCCCTGCTTGCCCATGCGTCCGTTCGAGCGCAGCGAGGTCGACGCGCAGCGCCTGTTACGCCCGCTACTGAGGCCGAATCAGCAGCAGCCATCCCTAGACCAGAGAGGTTGTCGAGACCGCAAGCCGGGCGGGTAGCGGCAGGTCACTAAGCCGCTCTGGCTGTTTCTCCAAGCGATCCAGCTGGAGCAGATCGGGCAGCAGCGTCGGCAGGATTTGCTAGAACTGGTGCCAGCGCAACAGTTGGCTGACGCAATCGAGACGCCACAGCTCCGAGGCCACCATCAGCGCCAGCATCAGCAGCGCGGCTGCGCCAACCCCTATGCTAAGCCGCCGCTGACGCTGCAGGCGAGCATGCCGCCACGGCCGCAAATTCACCGCGATCACAGGCTGTCCTCCGGGCGCAGCGCCAAGCCAGCGGCGATGCAAAACGACGCGTCCTTGCTGCGGCAGCGGCGGCTGCCGGTAAGCAAACAGCATGAAGGGTGAAAAGGGCGTGAGGGCGTCTGGTATGGCCACAGAGGAAGGCGCGTAGCCGAACAGCGCGCGCCTTAGGGAAAACGTATCTTGCAGCAGCCCTTGCTACCACCAGCGGCACAGTTGCCAGCCGCCACGACGGCGCTGTACTGCGAGAGCGCAGAGCTGCGTATTCTGAATATCCAGTCCAACTTACCAAGTCTGAAAAACCACGCGCGCGATCTCCTTATCTACAGGGGCAAAAGGACATATCAAAGCGTCTGGCTTGCCTTTATACTACCGCGTAGTTGTTTATGCCCAAACGACAACAGATGGAAAATTCTAGATGAAGTTCGTAAAGTCTTTATTAATCCTTGCAGTGTGTTGCGTATTGCTGGGAGCTGGCTCAATTTATGGTTTGTACAAATACATAGAGCCGCAGTTGCCCGACGTTAACACGCTGAAAGATGTACGCCTGCAAACGCCAATGCAGGTGTACAGCGCGGATGGCGAGCTGATCGCCCAGTACGGCGAAAAACGCTGTATCCCGCTGACGTTGCAGCAGATGCCGCCAGAGCTGATCAAAGCCTTTATCGCGACGGAAGACAGCCGTTTCTATGAGCATCACGGCGTAGATCCGGTCGGCATTTTCCGTGCAGCGAGCATCGCGCTGATGTCGGGCCACGCCTCGCAGGGCGCGAGCACCATTACGCAGCAGCTGGCACGTAACTTCTTCCTGAGCCCGGAACGCACTCTGATGCGTAAAATCAAGGAAGCGTTTCTCGCCATCCTCATCGAGCAGCTGCTGAATAAAGATGAGATCCTCGAACTCTATTTGAATAAAATCGATCTCGGCTATCGCGCCTATGGCGTCGGTGCCGCTGCGCAGGTTTACTTTGGCAAGCCGGTCGATCAGCTGTCGCTAAGCGAAATGGCGATGATCGCTGGCCTGCCAAAGGCGCCGTCGACCTTCAACCCGCTCTATTCCCACAGCCGGGCGTTGGCGCGTCGCAACGTGGTGCTCGCCCGTATACTGGATCAGCGCTACATTACTCAGCAGCAGTACGACGAGGCGCGCAGCGCGCCGCTGGTCGCGTTCTACCACGGCCCGGAAATCGCCTTCTCTTCGCCCTATCTGGGTGAAATGGTGCGCCAAGAGATAGTGAAGCGCTACGGCGCCGGCGCCTATAACGACGGTTACAAGGTGTACACTACCGTGGCACGTCGTCTACAGCAGGCGGCACAGGAGGCGGTGCGCAACAACGTGCTGGCTTACGATATGCGCCACGGCTACCGCGGCCCGACCAGCGTGCTGTGGAAGGTGGGCGAACACGCCTGGAGTCAGGAGCAAATCCTGAAGGCGCTGAAACCGCTGCCGGCCTATGGCCCGCTGCTGCCAGCCGTCGTGACTCAGGCCAGCAGCAACGAAGCGACCGCGATGCTGAAAGACGGCACTAGCGTCTCGCTGAGCCTCGCCAGCATGCACTGGGCACGCGCCTTCAAGTCGGATACCGTTCAAGGCCCGACGCCGCGCAGCGTGACGCAGGTCATCCAGACAGGACAGCAGATTTTTGTGCGCAAAGTCGACAACGACTGGTGGCTGGCGCAGGTGCCGGACGTCAACTCCGCGCTGGTGTCGCTCGATCCGCAAACCGGCGCGGTGCGCGCGCTGGTCGGCGGATTCAACTTTAACCAGAGCATGTTCAACCGCGCCACCCAAGCGCTGCGCCAAGTCGGCTCCAATATCAAGCCGTTCCTCTATACCGCAGCGATGGATCGCGGCCTGACGCTTGCCTCGATTCTTAACGACGTACCGATTTCGCGCTGGGATGCGGGTGCGGGCGCCGACTGGCGGCCGAAAAACTCGCCACCGACCTACGACGGTCCGATTCGTCTGCGTCAGGGGTTAGGTCAGTCGAAAAACGTGGTGATGGTGCGCGCCATGCGCGCCATAGGCGTCGATTACGCGGCGGAATATCTGCAACGCTTCGGCTTCCCGGCGCAGAATATCGTACATACCGAATCGCTGGCGCTCGGCGCAGCCTCGTTTACCCCGCTGCAGGTAGCGCGCGGTTACTCGGTGATGGCGAACGGCGGCTTCCTAGTCGATCCCTACTTCATCAGCAAGATTGAGAACGAGCAAGGTGGCGTTATTTTCGAAGCGAAACCGCGCATCGCCTGCCCGCAGTGCAATCTGCCGGTGATTTACGGCGAGACCCGCAAAACGCTGTCGCTGAACGAGGAGAGTGTCGAAAACGTCGCCACCTCCGGCCAGAATCAGAATCAGCCTGCGCCACAGCCCGTGCTGGAGCATGTTCCGGCCCAGCCGCAGCTAGGAGATCAGCAGTATGCGCCGCATGTGATCGATACGCCGCTGTCGTTCCTGATCAAGAGCACGCTGAACTCCAATATCTTTGGCGAGCCTAGCTGGATGGGCACCGGCTGGCGCGCGGCGCGCGATCTGAAACGCAACGATATCGGCGGCAAAACCGGCACCACTAACAGTTCCAAAGACGCTTGGTTTTCTGGTTACGGTCCTAGCATGGTAACGTCGGTGTGGATCGGCTTTGACGATGCGCGCCGCGATCTGGGCTGCAGCACACTGTCGGACGCGATCCCGAACCAGATCTCTGGTTACGAAGGCGGCGCGAAGAGCGCCCAGCCAGCTTGGGACGATTATATGAAGAGCGCGCTGGACGGCGTACCGGAGCAGCCGCTGACGCCGCCGGACGGGGTGGTCACAGTGACCATCGATCGCAGCACCGGTAAGCTCGCTAACAGCGGCGGCAATACGCGCCAAGAGTATTTCATCAACGGCACTCAGCCGACGGAATATTCGGTGCATGACGTCGGCACCACCATTATGGATAACGGCGAGAGCCACGAGCTGTTTTAAGCCCTGCTGACAGCAGATAAAAAGGCCGACAGCGCTGTCGGCCTTGGCCTTTTTATCTATGGAATGTGCCAGCACGGGTGAGATGGCCCGCTTGCAAACACGCAAAAAGTGGCATCCCTCCCAGCTCGTCCCGCGACATCCTTGTCGCGGTACACCGCCCGCTTGCAAGCTTTTCAGCTGTCTGTAAAAGTAAAAGTCATGCCAGTTTCAGGCAGTGTCATACCCGTTAGTAGCTCAGCCGCCCCTGCCGCACTAGCCATTCGCGCACTAAGAACAGCGCGCTGACGGTGCGCGCCTCGCGGAAATGGGGCTCCTGCAGCAGCGCCAGCAGGTTGTCCAGCGGCCAGTGATGCTCGATCAGCGGTTCCGGCTCGTCGCCTTCCAGCCGCTCCGGGTAAAGCCCTTCCGCCATCACAATATTCATCTTGCTAGAGAAATAAGAGGGCGCCATGGTGAGCTTGCTGAGAAACTCCAGCTTCTCGGCGCCAAAGCCGGCTTCCTCTTTCAGCTCGCGGTTCGCCGCCTCAAAAACGCTTTCGCCGGGATCGATCGAACCTTTCGGAAAGCCCAGCTCATAGCTCTCCAGTCCTACTGCGTACTCCTGAATTAGCACCACTTGGTCGTCGATTATCGGCACAATCATCACCGCCTCGCTCTCCGACGGCTTCACGCGCTCGTAAACGCGCCGCGCGCCGTTGCTAAAAGCGAGCTCGACCGATTGAACGGTAAACAGACGCGAGCGCGCTACCGTTTCCACATTGAGGATGTCAGGTTTTTTTAGCGAGTTCTTCATATCAGCCTCAGACTTTCAACGCCGTGCTCTGCTAGGGAAAAATCAGCTTACCTGACCGCAGACGAATGTGCGACAGCGAGTTTAAGCGCGTAGTCTGGCAGATCGCCGCGCCGGACGAAAACAATGAATTATTATGCCAGTTAACGTTTTCGCCATAAGTCAACACCCTCTGGCAAAATTCAGAAAAGACCAATGTTTAATTCAGCTTCAAGCGTTTAACCTTCGGACAAGGCATGCTACATTAACTCATAATTTAATGGTTTTACGCGTTATTTCCTTCGGCATTATAACTTGTCAGAGTTGTTTATTCCCGCCAAAATTGTTTTAAATAACAGTTCTATCTGAGAGCATCTGGCTAACGTGAAGGCAGGATTTTAGCTGAACTGAGCAAAAAGTATGAGCACAATCCTCATTATATTGAGAATAGTGCGTGCTGGTCTGCTCAGCTCTAGCAGGCATCGGCTTTTGGTACGCTATGCAGCATCGTCCGCCGTTGGCAAAACTGCTGTCATTTATCAGTCTGCCCTGCCGTAAACTCACCGATGACGAACGGCGCGCGGTAGAAAAATATTTCGCCTCGATTGCCAGAAAATCGCGTCCCGTCACGCTAGGCGAAAAAAATCCCGCTTGTACATTACCGATGAAAACTACGTTGAGCTGATCCGCACCCAGACCGTGCCAACTGGTGATTTCTCTTAACGGCCACTCGCTGAGCAACTACGGAACGGATTAGCCGTCGCTGCCAGCGCTGGTGCATTCGGGGTCGACCAACGCATCGATTCGCAAGGAAGAGAGCGAAAACGCCGAACTGCTGCAGGTGTGCAAAGAGACGCTAGAAGCGTATCAGCTGACGCTGCGCCAAGGCAACGACGAGTGCACCGTGATCGTTACCGATCTGAGCGACAAGCGTGGTCCGGCGGAGGTGGTGCAGCAACTCTACAAGGTGGCGCTGGCGTGCAAGATGAACGCGCTCAGCATGCCGCATTCCGATCGCCGCCCCGATAAAAAGAACGCTGCGATCTGCTGAAATTTAAATTAACGGGCGACGACCAAGGTTAGCCCCAACGAGAAAAACTTTATGTCTGTACAAGATCAACTACATCGTTACCTGTTTGAAAATGTGGCCGTGCGCGTCGAGCTGGTGAATGTCAGCCACACTTGGCAGGAAATCATCAAAAATCATGACTATCCGGCGCCGGTGCAGACGCTTCTGGGCGAGCTGCTGGTGGCGACCAGCCTGCTGACCGCCATCCTGAAGTTCTACGGCGACATCACGGTCCAGCTGAGGGGAGACGGACTGCTGTCACTGGCGGTCATCAACGGCAATAACCGTCAGGAGCTGCGCGGCGTGGCGCGCGTGAAGGGCGAGATCCTAGCCGACAGCACGCTGAAAAGCATGGTCGGCACCGGCTATCTAGTAATCACCATTTCGCCGGAGAAAGGCGAACGCTATCAGGGCGTGGTCGGTCTGGAGGGAGAGACGCTGGCCTCCTGCCTAGAAGGCTACTTTATGCGCTCCAAACAGCTGCCGACCCGGCTGTTTATTCGCACCAATGAAAAAGGCGCGGCTGGCATCCTTCTGCAGGTCCTGCCGATGCAGGATACCCAGCCCGAGGACTTCAACCATCTGGCGACGCTGACGGAAACCGTGAAGAGCGAAGTGCTGATCGATCTGCCGGCCACCGACGTGCTGTAGCGCCTCTATCATCAGGAAGAAGCGCCGGTATTCGATCAGCAGCCGGTGAGCTTTAAGTGCACCTGCTCGTGCGAGCGCTACGGCGAAGTGCTGAAAACCCTGCCTCAGCATGAAGTTGACGAGATCATCGAAGAGGATGGTCAGGTCGATATGTACTGCGACTACTGCGGCACTCACTACGTCTACGACGCGGTCGATATTGCGGCGATCCGTAAAGGCGGCGCTGACGGCGAAAGCAACGACATCATTTACTGATGACTCACTGGGCGGCGACGCCGCCCTTTTCCTTCCTGCGATATCCCATTAATTTACCTAGTAAAATAACCTGGCCGCGTTAACTTTAGTTTCAAAAGCAGCTCTTTTTACCGCTTAACGCGCCCTAGTTCGCATTTCTGACGGACAACGCTTTTCCGATAGGCTCAGAAGAGTACACTGCGCGCGATCGTGCATCCGCCCAGCCGCGCGCGGCGTTTGTTGTGCGACACTTATAACCATTCGCCTGTGCAGTACCAAAACGATTTAAGGAGCAATCAATGCGCGTTACCGGCCTGACCTCGCAAGATCTTGCCACTTTGGGCATCAAGGACACCACCGAAGTGGTCCACAACCCCGATTTCGATACACTGTTTGCCGAAGAACTCTGTCCCGAGCTGGAAGGTTATGCACGCGGCACCCTGACACAAAGCGGCGCCGTCGCTGTCGATACCGGCATTTTTACCGGCCGCTCGCCAAAGGATAAGTATATCGTCCGCGACGACACCACCCGCGACGCGCTGTGGTGGAACGATCAGGGAACAGGCAAAAACGACAACCAGCCGCTGTCGACGGAAACCTGGCAGCAGCTAAAAGCCTGCGTGACCCGCCAGCTTTCCGGCAAGCGCCTGTTCGTGGTCGACGCTTTCTGTGGCGCCAACTCCGATTCACGCCTCAGCGTGCGCTTCGTCACCGAAGTCGCCTGGCAGGCGCACTTCGTCAAAAACATGTTTATTCAGCCTAGCAAAAGCGAACTGGCGGCGTTCAAACCTGACTTCACGGTGCTGAACGGTGCGAAATGCACCAACCCAGACTGGCAGGCGCAGGGTCTGCACTCAGAGAACTTCGTGGCGTTCAATCTGACCGAAGGCATGCAGCTGATCGGCGGCACTTGGTACGGCGGCGAGATGAAGAAGGGGCTGTTCGCGGTAATGAACTACCTGCTGCCGCTGCGCGGCATCGCCTCGATGCACTGCTCGGCCAACGTCGGCAAAGCGGGCGACGTCGCGGTGTTCTTCGGTCTTTCCGGCACCGGCAAAACCACCCTATCCACCGATCCTAAACGTCAGCTGATCGGCGACGACGAGCACGGCTGGGATGACGACGGCGTGTTCAACTTCGAAGGCGGCTGCTACGCCAAGACTATCAAGCTCTCCGAGCAGGCCGAACCGGAAATCTACCGCGCTATCCGCCGCAATGCGCTGCTGGAGAACGTGGTGGTGCGCGAAGACGGAAGCGTCGACTACGACGACGACAGCAAGACGGAAAATACCCGTGTCTCCTATCCGATCGATCACATCGACAATATCGTGCGTCCGGTGTCGAAAGCGGGCCATGCGAAGAAAGTTATTTTCCTTACCGCTGACGCCTTCGGCGTGCTGCCGCCGGTGTCGCGCCTGACGCCTGAGCAGACACAGTATCATTTCCTGTCTGGTTTTACCGCCAAACTGGCCGGTACCGAGCGTGGCGTCACCGCGCCGACGCCGACCTTCTCCACCTGCTTCGGCGCGGCGTTTTTGACGCTGCATCCGACCCAGTATGCCGAGGTGCTGGTGAAGCGCATACAGGCGGCTGGCGCGCAGGCGTATCTGGTCAATACCGGCTGGAACGGCAGCGGCAAACGCATTCCGCTGAAGGATACGCGCACTATCATCAACGCGATTCTAGCCGGCGAGCTGGACGATGCCGATACCGAGACGCTGCCAGTGTTCAACCTACAGGTGCCGACAGCGCTGGGGCAGCTCGACGCCGCGACGCTCGATCCGCGCAGCAGCTGGGAAAGCAGCGAGAAGTGGCAGGAAGCGGCGCGCGAGCTGGCGCAGCGCTTTATCACCAACTTCGAGAAATACACCGATAACGCGGCGGGCGCCGCGCTAGTCAAAGCGAGCCCAGTACTGTAACCCGCTAGGCGCGGCCCTCGCCGCGCCTCTCTTAACTCTACGTCGCGCCGTTGCTGCCCGGCGCGCTCTGTTCTGTCAGCGGCAGCCAAGCGCGAATGCGCAGCCCGCCGCGCTCGCTCTCGCCAATTTCCAGCGATCCCTGATGGGCGTCGATAATGCGCTGCACAATCGCCAGCCCAAGGCCGGTGCCGCTGGTGCTGCGAACAAAGGGCTGCAGCAAATGCGCTAGCTGCTCGGGTTTGATACCCGGACCATCATCCTCTACCTGAAACCAAGCACGACGCAGTTCGCGGCCGCTGCTTACCTTAATCCAGCCGTTGCCGTAGCGCGCCGCGTTTACCACTAAGTTCGCCACCGCGCGCTTAATCGACAAGGGGTTGATATTCAGCATCAGCTCTTCCGGCCTCACGGCGTTTTCGATCTCCCGCTCGTAGCTGCTTTCCGCTGCCACTACTTCGCCCAGCACGCTGTTAAGATCGGCGCGTTCGGTCTGGATCTCTTGGCCGGTGCGCAGATAGTCGATGAACTGCTTGATG
Organism: Type-B symbiont of Plautia stali; assembly: GCA_001485295.1. Lineage (GTDB taxonomy): Bacteria > Pseudomonadota > Gammaproteobacteria > Enterobacterales > Enterobacteriaceae > Pantoea. Next base: position 121,005 of record BBOA01000005.1, on the reverse strand, counting down.
ATGGCGTTGCACTCTTCAATATCTTTATTGATCGATTCGGCGAGATAGCCATCCTCTTCGCTCATTATCTCGGTGGCGAGGCGTATACGCGTCAGCGGCGTACGCAGATCGTGGCTGATCCCCGCCATCAGCAACGTGCGGTCGTCCGCCAGCAGTTTGACACCAGAGACCATCTGGTTGAAGGCGCGCGTCACCGAACGCACCTCCGACGCGCCATACTCGCGCAGTGGCGGCGGAATAATGCCCTTGCCGACCTGTAGCGCCGCGTGTTCGAGATCGACCAGTGGCCGGTTTTGAATGCGAATAAACAGCCACACGCCGCATATCGCCAGCAGCATAATCGCCAGCGTGTAGCGGAACAGCGGCGATAAATCGCCCTGATGGATCTCCATCAGCGGCACGCGCATCCAGATGTCGGGCGACAGCCAAGTCTTCAGCCAGACTACCGGCGAATTTTTATTGACCTCGACGCGTATGTCGGTCAGCCCGCCAAGCTGCTGGCCCATCTGCTCGCTAAGGAATTCATAGTGCTGCGCCCAGCGCAACCCGCTCTCCTCGGCCGCCGCGTTGGTATAGAGCGAAATACCAAGTTCGCGATAGATTTCGCGACGGAACGCAGGCGACACTTCCAGCGGCGTGCCGTCCTCTAACTCTAGCTGGTCAGTCATCAACATGCGTACTTCATACGCTAGCACCTTGTTGAACTGCTGCAGGCTGGGAAGAATGGCGAAGTTGAGCACCACCAGATAGGTCGTTACCAAGCTGACGAACAACAGGGTAATGATCAATAACAGGGTGCGGGCGAACGAACTGCGAGGCGAGAAGCGCAGTCGCCTCATGCTTTAGAACCATCCGGGACGAACACGTAGCCTAAGCCCCAGACCGTCTGGATGTAGCGCGGGTGCGCCGGATCTTCTTCCACCATGCGCCGCAGGCGCGAGATCTGCACGTCAATAGAGCGCTCCATTGCGCTGTATTCGCGTCCGCGCGCCAAGTTCATCAACTTGTCGCGCGATAGCGGCTCGCGCGGATGGCTGACCAGCGCTTTCAGCACCGCGAATTCGCCGCTGGTGAGCGGGATCGGCTTATCTTCGCGGAACATTTCGCGCGTACCGAGGTTCAGCTTGAACTTGCCGAAGGCGATCACCGCCTCTTCCTGCGAAGGCGCGCCGGGCAGCTCATTGGCCTGACGACGCAGCACCGCGCGGATACGCGCCAGCAGCTCGCGCGGGTTAAAAGGCTTAGGAATATAGTCGTCGGCTCCGATCTCCAGCCCGACGATACGATCCACCTCTTCGCCTTTCGCCGTCACCATAATGATCGGCATCGGGTTGCTCTGACTGCGCAGACGGCGGCAAATGGACAGGCCGTCTTCGCCCGGCAGCATCAGATCCAGCACCATCAGATGAAAGGATTCACGAGTCAGCAGACGATCCATCTGCTCGGCGTTGGCGACACTGCGCACCTGAAAGCCCTGCTCGGTGAGATAGCGTTCCAACAGCGCACGCAAACGCATATCGTCATCAACGACCAGAATTTTGTAGTTCTCTTGCATTTTCTACTCCCAAAGGCGCCATTGCATGAGCCGATATTGTTAAAAAAGTTGTCTGTCTGTGACAGATATTAATGGTTTATATTCTAGCTGAAATTGTTACAAAGTATATTAAACAGTAGCTTATCTTTAATTAACTTGCTGCTTTAAGTGCAAAATCACACGCTCTCTCGCTATCGACGGTAGTAAAACACAGCCGGTTATTAATCACGCTTATAGATCAGCCAGTTAATCCGCAATTTGCGTTAAGCGAGATTCGTCATGCGCTATCAGCTTCCGCGGTTCGCGACGCACGCTTCTCTCGGATTGGCGCTATTTTTCCCATCATTCAGGCTATTTAAAAAAACTTTTTAAATCAATAAGTAAATCTACCTTTCCACCCTTTGTGAATTGCACTACACTGCGCACACTCGCTTAACTACAGGAATAGCAATAATGATGAAAAAAACGTTGTTGGTGCTGGGGGGCGCTGGCCACCGACGGCGGCGGTGATAAAGGCACCTCCTCTTCAGCCACCAACTCGACCGTGGCGGGAAAATAACAGTTTCCTCTATCTAACTTTTTTGTGCCTGCCCGTTTCTCCACTGGAGAACACAAAAAGGGTTTTCACCGTTGAAAACCTGTTCTCCGACTCTTTTTTTCCGCGCCTGCTTTGCTTTACACTGCCTATTTTTCCCCATTTGAGTCTATACACATGAGAGCCTGTTTGGCTTTAATAAGCTGAAAGCCGAACTCGACTACCTCTGGCGCGAAGAGCGTCCCGAAGTCACGAAAAAGGTGACCTAAGCCGCCAGCCTCGGCGATCGTAGCGAAAACGCCGACTATCAGTACGACAAAAAACGGCTGTGCGAAATTGATTGCCGCGTCCGTTATCCGACAAAAAGCTTGGAGGCTCTACTCATCGTCGACTATTCGCCGCAGCAGGAGGGCAAGGTTTTTTTCGGCGCCTAGGTAGAAGTCGAAAATGACGACGGTGAGGTAAAACGCTTCCGCATCGTCGGCTACGACGAGATTTTCAGCCGTAAAGATTACATCTCGATCGACTTGCCGATAGCCGCTACTGAAAAAAAGAGGTCGGCGACACAGCGACGGCAGAGACGCCGGCGGGTTCGGCGCTCTGGTACTTCAATGAGATTTCCTATCCAGAGGGCTGATTCAGAATATCGCTTAAACCCGCCCGCATCGCTGGCAATTTCACTTTTCAGTCCGTATAACTGTCCCCTGTTTTTTAACCCTGCAAGCAAGACAGAATCGATGATGAAAGATCTCAGCCACATTATTGCCAGTGGGCTGCAGGCGCGTGCGGAGCAAGTTGAAGCCGCGCCGTTTATCGCGCGCTATCGTAAAGAGGTGACCGGCGGTCTGGACGACACCCAATTGCGCCAGCTGGAGACGCGTCTCGGCTACCTGCGCGAACTTTGACGAACAAGCAAAACTGACCGGCGAACTCGCCGGCGCCATTAACACCACCCTTAGCAAAACCGAACTCGAAGATCTCTACCTACCCTATAAACCCAAACGCCGCACCCGTGGCCAGATCGCCATCGAAGCCGGCCTGCAACCGCTGGCCGAGACGTTATGGCAGGACACGTCGCAGGTCCCGAACAGCTGGCCGCGCAGTATGTCAGTGTCGACAAAGGCGTTGCTGACGTGTGCGCCGCGCTGGACGGCGCGCGCTATATCCTAAAGAGTAGGAAGGCGCTAAATTCCGCGACTACTTCCGATCATCACGAAGCGCTAAACAGCGTGCCGTCGCACCGCACGCTGGCGATGCTGCGCGGCCGCAACGAAGGTATTCTGTAACTATCGCTGAACGCCGATCCCCAGTTCGACGAGCCACCGCGCGAAAGCTACGGCGAAACGCTGATCGCCGAACACCTTAATCTGCGCCTCAACGGTGCGCTGGCCGACGGTTGGTATAAGGCGGTGGTGAGCTAGACCTAGCGCATCAAAGTGATGCTGCATCTGGAAACCGAGCTGATGGGCACGGTGTGCTAGCGCGCCGAATGATGAAGCGATCAATGTCTTCATACGCAATCTGCACGTCTTCACACGCAACCTACACGATCTGCTGATGGCGGCCCGGGTAGGCATGCGCGCTACCATGGGCTCGGATCTCGGCCTGCGCACCGGCGTAAAAGTCGCGGTGGTGAACACCACAGGCAAGCTGGTCGCCACTGATACCGTCCGGCCAAGTGGCGAAGAGCGCCACCGTGGCGCTCTTCGCGAAGCATCCGGTCAAGCTGGTGGCGATCGGCAACGGCACGCCTCGCGCGAGATGGAGCGCTTTTTCCTTGAGGTGTAAAAGCAGCATCCGCATATCACCGCGCAAAAGGTAATCATCAGCGAAGCGGGCGCCTCGGTCTATTCCGCCTCTGAACTGGCGGCGCTGGAGTTCCCGAATCTCGACGTCTCGCTGCGCAGCGCCGTCTCTATCGCGCGCCGCCTGCAGGATCCGCTGGCGGAGCTGGTGAAAATCGATCGGCGTCGGCCAGTATCAGCAGGACGTCAGCTAGAGCCAGCTGGCGAAGAAGCTGGACGCAGTGGTGGAAGACTGCGTGAACGCGGTCGGCGACGATTTTAATACCGCCTCCGGGCCGCTACTAACCCGCGTCGCAGGCCTGACGCGTATGATGGCGCAGAACATCGTCAGCTGGCACGACGAAAACGGCCACTTCTAAAACCGCCAGCTGCTGCTGAAGGTGAGCCGCCTCTGCCCAAAAGTCTTTGAGCAGTGCGCCGGCTTCCTGCGCATCAACCATGGCGATAACCCGCTCGACGCCTCGACGGTGCACCCGGAAGCCTATCTAGGTGGTGGAGCGCATACTGGCGGCGACCGAGTAGGCACTGAACGATCTGATAGCCAATCCCGCCAGCCTGCGCACTGTAAAGGCGGTCGATTTTACCAATGAGCGCTTCGGCCTGCCGACCGTGACGGACATCATCAAAGAGCTGGAAAAACCTAGCCGCGATCCGCGCCCTGAGTGCGAGACCGCGCAGTTTACCGAAGGGGTCAAAACCCTGAAAGATCTGCTGTCGGGCATAGTGCTGGAAGGCGCGGTAACCAACGTCACCAACTTCGGCGCCTTCGTCGATATCGACGTGCATCAGGATAGTCCGGTGCATATCTCTTCGCTCTCGGAAAAATTTGTCGAGGATCTACATCAGGTGGTAAAAGCGGGCGATATCGTGAAGGTCAAAATGCTGGAAGTCGATCTGCCGCGCAAGCGCATCGCGCTTGCCATGCAGCTGGATGAGCAGCTTGGCGACAGCAACGCGCGTGGCAACGGTCGCAGCGCGCCGCGCACCAGAACAGCCAGCCCGCCGGCAACAGCGCCATGGGCGACGCGCTGGTGGCAGCGTTCGGCAAAAAACGCTAATTAACCCTGCGCGCGCCCGGCGAGGAAATAAGCCGGGCGCGCGCAGCCGCTTCTGCAAAGTTGAAAATCCCTCTCTTAACGCTACGCTGAAAACACGCCTGCATAAAAAACAACCCGGGACGTGGCACCTAATTCGCGACGGAAACGATCACAAAGCTGCTCAATAAAATACACTGACACCTTATTCCCAAACTCAGCGATCGCGCTTGCTGAGCCGCATCACCGGCACGCGACGCGATAAAACTGCCGCGTAAAGCACACTGGGATGAATAGGATATGGTGCTGATCACCTACGCCGATCATGATAAGCCGACGCTGCAGAGCTTTTCTCGCTTCTATCAGCAGCATCTGTAGTGCACCTTTCCGCTGGGTGCATCTACTGCCCTTCTTTCCCTATTCGTCCGACGACGGCTTCTCCATGATTGATTACCATCAGATTAATCCGCTATGCAGCGAGTGGCCCGATGGCGCCCAGCTGGATCAGAAGACGCGCCTGATGGTCGACTTCGTCTGCAAACATATGTCCGCGCACAGCGCCTAGTTCCGACACTATCTGGCGCGCGATTCCGGCTGGGACAACTTCTTTATCAGCATGCCGCCCGCCACCGATCTCAGCGGCGTGACGCGGCCGCGCACCTCGCCGCTGCTGACGCCGTTCGAGATGGCCGACGGCGAAACGCGCTCTATCTGGACCACCTTCAGCGCCGATCAGACCGATCTTAAGTTCGGCAATCCTGAGGTGCTGAGCTGCATGGTGGAGTGCCGCATAAGGATAACGTCAGCTACTTCCGTGACGGCCATGACGAAGCGCAGTGGTCTACCAGTTCTCTCTGCCGCCGCTGATGCTGCACGCTATTCACTCTGGCTCCGGCCTCGCGCTGCGCCAGTGGACCAGCGCGCTGGAACCGGGCAACGGAGGCACCACTTTTTTTAACTTTCTCACCTCGCACGACGGCATTAGGCTGAATCCGGCGCGCTGCATTCTGTCTGAAGTGGAAATCGTGGCGCTGCAAGGGGCGCTAGTCTCCTATAAAAACAACCCGGACGGCACCACCAGCCCTTATGAAATCAACGTGACCAATCTCGACGTGCTCAACCGCCAGCAAGACAGCGACGACATGCGTCTGCGCCGCTTTCTGCTGACGTATGCCATTCCCGGCGTGCCCACCATCTATATCCAGAACATTCTCGGGTCGCGCAACGATTATGAAGGCGTCAAAGCAGCGGGTTACAACCGCGCCATCAACTGGCAAAAGTTCGATCTGGCGGAGATTGAGGCGGTGCTAACGCAGGGCGACAGCCTGCGCCACGCCATCTACACTCGACTCAGCCAGCTGATCCAGCTGCGCACGCGCCAGCAGCATGCCTTTCACCCGGATAACCCAATGCGACTCTATGAGAGCGACAATGCGCTGCTAGTGCTGAAACGCCATGCGCTGCAGCAGGACGATAACGGGCTGCTGTGCGTGTTCAATCTGAGCGGAAAAAGCGTAGAGACGACGCTGCCGGAAGCTCATCTTTTTCAGGATACCGTGACGAGAGAAAGGATTGATGGCACCCAGCCGGTTACGCTAGCTGCCTAGCAGTTTGTCTGGTTACGCGATTACTTGTAGACGTCTGCGGTGGAGCTGAATTTGCCGTGTTCACGGCCAGCGATCACCAAGAAGTATTTGCGCCTTTTTCATCGGCCATTTTCGACAGCTCGCGCTTAGCGTCCATCGGCGAGGTGATTTCCGCCGTGGTGTTCACCGTGCCGATCTTATCAAGATTCATTTTCTTTACTTCTTCTTTTGGTCACTTCCTTGGCCGCAAACGACACCGCGCCCATTACCATCGAAGCGACAACCCATTTCATTACCTTAATTACAGTACCCTTAATTCATTTCCGTTATGTGAGATATAAGAAGACGCCGAATGCGTCAGGTGAGATGGAACACTATTATATTCTCCCTAGACAATTCACATCTTGAAGCGACCATGCTTACCCGAAAAGTATTATCGCTGACGGGGAAATTGCCAGTGGAGTGCAGGGTTTAACCGCAAAACTCTCCACTAAAATCAATAATATGCTGACAGAAATCGTCAGGATGCGAAATAAAAGGCGCGTGCGCGGCTTTCTCCATCACCACGGAAGGCGAAGCGGGCAGCGCTGCGTCGAGCTGCGCGGCGATGCGGCGCGGCACCAGCCCATCCAGCACGCCATACAGACGCAAAAACGGCAGGCTGAGCTGCGTCAGCCGATCGCGCAAATCTATCTCGCGTAGGATCGCCAGCCCGCCGTCTAGCACCTTGACCGACGGCATCGGCTGCGCCAGCACCACCTCTTTCAAGCGACGCGCATCCTGCCGCGCGCTGTCGGTACCCAAGGTTTGCAGCGCTAGGAAGCGTTCGACGGTGCGCTGAAAGTCGCTGTTGAGCTGTGCCCGAAAGATCGCTAACGTCTCCGGCTTAATCCCTGGCCAGTCCTTGCCGGCAGTAAAACAGGGCGAAGAGGCGACGCTAATCAATCCCGCGACCTGCTGCGGCGCGCGCAGCGCCAGCTCGGTCGCCACCAGCCCGCCCAGCGACCAGCCTAGCAACAGCGCGCGCGCGGGCAGATGCGGCAGCAGCAGCTGCGCCATCTCGCTCAGCGAAAGCGCGCCGGCGCGCTGGCTGCGGCCATAGCCCGGCAGATCGACTAGGTGCAGGCGAAAATGCGGGCTGAGTCGCGGCACGATGCTTTGCCATACCTCGGCGTTCAGCCCCCATCCGTGCAGCAGTACAAGATCCACATTTCCTTCTCCGCAGGTGTGCCAGTAAAGCGAGGTCATCAGTTACTATCCCGTAAAACGTTAAGGAGGCCGCTATGCTACCAATGCCTGTGCTCGGCCATGTTGACTGCCTCTGCACCTCGCCGTCCACGGCTTGTGCAGCGTCTGTCTACGCGCTTTGCCTCTGCTGCCGGGCCTCTGTCCGCGCTGTGCGCTGCCCGCCGCCTCTTACCGAACCGCCTGCGGCCGATGTCTGCGCCCGCCGCCGGACTAGCAGACGCTGGCTCTACGTCAGCGACTATCAGCCGCCGCTGAGCCGCTGGGTGCATCAGCTGAAGCAGCTGAAGTTTTCCTGCGTCACCTCACTCAGGGTGATGCTGGCGCGCCTGCTTTTGCTAAGCTGGCTGAATGCTCGCCGCACGCGCGGTTTGGCGCGGCCGGCTCTACTGCTGTGCTTGCCGCTCCATAAAAGGCACGCCTGTCGACGCAGCTGCAACCAAGGGGCGCTGCTGGCGCGCTGGCTGAGCTGCATCGCCGTCGCAACGTGCGCGGCGACTTCCCGCCTTGAAATCGCCATGCGCGGGCGCTATATCGCCCTGATAGACGATGTGACGACGACGGGTCATACCGTAGAAGAGATCAGCCGCATTTTGCTAGCGCAGGGCGCGGCCAGCGTACAAATCTAGTGCCTGTGCCGTACCTTGTAGAGCGTCGGCGATGGGCGTATTATAACCAACTAAATTAATCAACTATTGAGCAATTGCCATGATCCGAATTACAGACTCTGCCCAAGAGCATTTCGTAAAACTGCTGTCAAAACAGGAAGATGGCACCAAAATACGCGTATTCGTCATTAACCCAGGCACGCCAACCGCCGAGTGCGGCGTCTCTTACTGCCCGCCGGACGCGGTAGAAGCCACGGACACGGAGCTTAAGTTCGAGAAGCTCTCCGCCTATGTTGACGAGCTGAGTGCACCTTACCTAGAAGACGCAGAAATTGACTTCGTCACCGATAACCTCGGCTCGCAGCTGACGCTGAAAGCGCCGAACGCCAAAATATGCAAGGTTTCCGACGATGCGCCGATGGTTGAACGCGTTGAATATCTGCTGCAGGCGCAGATTAACCCGCAGCTGGCGAGTCACGGCGGTCGGGTGTCGCTGATGGAAATCACCGACGACGGCTACGCCATCCTGCAGTTCGGCGGCGGCTGCAACGGCTGCTCGATGATCGACTTCACCCTGAAAGACGGCATCGGAAAAGAGCTGCTGACCGCCTTCCCGGAGCTGAAAGGCGTACGCGATCTCACCGAGCACCAGCGCGGCGAGCACTCCTACTATTAACATCTGCTCTGCGCGACATTCATCGACTGTCGCGCCCTGTTTGCTACTCTCCTTTCTGCGTCTGGCCCACTGCCTTCAACAGTTTCACCACCGTTTTATCCGCAAAGATCGTTTCCAGCGGCTACGTCAGCTTGCGACGTCAGTTGGGATATTGATCGACCGTGCCCGGCACGTTGACCGGCGTAGTCATACCGATTCAGTCCTCTGGCTGCAGGCCTAACAGCGCGCTGCCGGTCGCCGCCAGAAACTTATGCATCGCCAGATTAAGCGCGGGCGTCATCTGCAGCTTGTCCGCCTGATGTAGTGCATCCAGCACTGCTGTTCATGGAGCGACTGCAGCACCGCTTTGCCGGGATAAAGCTTAAGCTTCTCTCCTAACGCGAAATCGCCCGCGTTCTAGAAGCCGCTCAGGGTCGGCAGATCGTGTATGCTGGCGCCTGGCGATCGACTGGCGCGGATAGTCGCCCGGCAGGCGGTAGCGGCCGTCACGCTGCTGCTCGAACCATATTACCTTCCATGAGAAGACGCTGTTGGCGCTCAGTTTCGGCGGCACGGTGCCTAGATCTTCGCCGATCACCATACAGCGCTGCCGCTGGCTTTCCAGCGCTAAAATGCCCAGCAGATCCTGCACCGGATAGCTGATGTAAGCGCCTTTATCGGCAGTTTCTCCTTTCGGCACCCACCACAATCGCAATAGCGCCATCACGTGATCTCCGCGCTGCCCTCCGCGACGCCGACCGCCAGATCGCGATACAGGCCTACCGTCAGCCACTGCCAGAAGGAGCTCTCCTCTTCATGATGTGTCTTGCACCAGCGCAGCACCTCGGGCAACTAGCTGTCGCGCCAGCTCTCTGGCCAAGCGGGCCAGCCCTAGGCCTGATTATCCTCGGCGCGACTCTCCCCACCTGCAGGCCGTCATAGGCCGCTTGTGCAGGCTGGCGCCCCCGTCGCGCACGAAATCCGCAAACGCCTGCCGCTGCGGGTCATCTTCCGCGCACTGGCTAAACTGCGTCCAAGCTTGATGCAGCGTGGCGAGCTTCAACGCCATCAACGCCTTGTAATCGACAAACTCGCTGTCGCGCACCTTCGCCAGCGCGCGCTGGGTTTTCATCGCTTTCCACCACTTTTGCGCCGCGCCGCCGCGCTCTGCTGGAAATCTCCCAGCTGCGCCACGCTGATGTAGATAATATTCAGCCAGCGTCGCGATGAGAGGCTGTAAGTCAGGCGTGGCGGGATAGAGCGCGTTCAGCGGATTGAGGCCAACGAAGTCGCTGCCTTGCCGCGTCACCTCCTCCAGTAGCTGTTGCAAATCGCCAAAGTCGCCGATGCCCTAATTTTTGGCGGAACGCACGGTGTAAAGCTGCACCAGCGCGCCCCAGCGTTTCTCGCCGTTGCACAGCGGCTCTGGCAGTCAGCAAGCGTGGGTTTTGCTGCGCAGCCGCCACTGATAGAGACCACACCCTTGCGGATTAAGCTGCCGCGCGGCGCCGCCGCTGAAGACCTGCACCGGCGGCAGCGGCGCGCCCTTCTCTTGTCGGGCATCGTCCATAACCGCCAGCAGTGCCGCTTTGGTATGTTCGCTGATGACTTCCGGCTCGCCTTTGGCATTGGTATAGATCAGGGAAATTCCAGCGGCGACTGCCGCGCGATCCAGTGCGCTTTCTTTCATGTTCTCCCCTTAGCGTCTTGATCCAAAGCCGTTGAGTTGCGGTGTGATGAATTTCTGCGCACAGGCAAATGGAGAATTTAAGTTAAGTAAAGACGTCAGTGAGAAAAAATCGACAGGAAACAAAGAAAAAAGCGAGTTAAGAGGTTCAGGCGCAAGCGTCATGGGTAGAGAGTTAACGCCATGACACTTATAACTGCTAGGTTAGCAGAGTTCAAGCTGCACTTCATGCTGTTCAATCACTTTCATAATGCTGGCGGGCGGCTGCTTGTCCGTATAGAGCTGGTCGATCAGCCCCATATTGCCATTGCCGAGGTTCATCATCGCGTTGCGTCCGAATTTCGAATGGTCGACAACCAGCATCACGCAGCGTGAATTTTCGATGATGGCGCGTTTGGTGCGCACTTCATGGTAGTCGAACTCCAGCAGCGAACCGTCCATAATCGATGCTGCTGATGCCGATAATGCCAAAATCGAGGCGGAACTGGGAGATAAAATCGAGCGTCGCTTCGTCCATAATACCGCCGGCGCGCGTGCGCACTTCGCCGCCGGCGATGATCAGCCGGAAGTCGGGCTTACTCATCAGCAACGTCGCGACGTTAATGTTGTTGGTGACCACGCGCAGATTTTTATGGTTGAGCAGCGCATGCACTACCGCTTCTGGCGTAGTGCCGATGTCGATAAACAGCGTCGCGCCATCGGGGATCTCGCTGGCGACGCGCTCGGCGATACGCGCTTTCTCCGCCGACCATATCATTTTACGCGCCTGCCAGGCGGTGTTTTCAGAGCTGGAAGGCAGCGCCGCGCCACGGTGATGGCGCTGAATTTTATTCTGATCGGCGAGGTCGTTAAGGTCGCGACGAATGGTCTGCGGGCTGACCTCAAAATGTTCTACCAGCTCTTCAGTACTGACATATCCCTGACGCCGGACCAGATCGACAATGGCGTCATGACGTTGCGTCTGCTTCACATTACTCTCATGTTTTTCTCTTCTTATCCGGCGCTAACGGCGCTGCACTGCACAGGTATCGACAAATGCCATCGCCAGTCCGATCAGCAGACCGGTAACGTGTGCGCCATTGGCGATGGCGAGTCCAAATGCGCCAGACCAGCCAATCGCCAGCCATACGATGGCAAAACCAATCAGGCCGTGCTCCAGATAGACGCCGTTTTCGGTTAGGAATCGCGCTCGCCGCGCAGCCAGTAGTAGCCCATCAGCGCATATACCATGCACGACAAGCCCGCCCAACCAGATGCCGCTGAATTTCGCCTGTACGAAGCCGCTAAGCAGCGCCGAGGTCAGCATAATGACGAACAGCTTGCCGCTGTCGAGCCGCTTCTCTACCGCGCCGCCCAGATACCACCACCACATCAGGTTAAACAGGATATGCAGCAACGAGAAGTGCAGCAGCGCATGGCTGAACCAGCACCGTACCTGAAATACTGGCCCGGCCCGTCCAGCCAGTTAAGCCACAGCAGCACGGTCTGATCGCCCAAAATCTGCATCAGAATAAACACACGGCGATACAGACAAAAAGGATGATTATGGTAAGTGGACCGGCACGATCGTGAATATTAGTCCATAATTGCTGCGTTCATAGCGCAGGCCGCTTTTGGTGTTGCCGGTATGCCAGCTGACCGCCTGATAACGGGGATGGTCCGGCTGACGCATAAGCTGCTGAAGTTCGTTTTCGATCATTGATAGCTGGTTCTCATCGTCGAGCAGAATGACATAATAAACGTCCTGCTCGATGCGCAGCCTGACGTAGCGCGTCACCATATAGTCGACAAATGCCTACGCCATGCGCGGGTTATTGAACTGAGTAATGCGCACCATTATTCACTCTCCTTTTTAAGAAGCTGCTGGCGCGCAACGATGTCGTCTGAACTTACTCCGGCGTCCGTCCGCTGTGCGATGACAAATCGGACTCGACGCAGGCCATTACGCGTGACTACACGCTGGACGTGCGCGACGACAACGGCCAGGTGCCGATGCTGTCGGTGTTCGGCGGCAAGCTGACCACCTACCGCAAGCTGGCGGAGCATGCGCTAGAGAAGCTGAAGAAGTATTTCCCGAACTCCGACCCGGCGTGGACGAAGAATTGCGTGCTGCCGGGCAGCGATATCGCGGGCACACGTGAAGATTACGCTATCAGCCTACGCCGTCGCTGTCCGTTTATCACTGAAGGCATGGCGCGTCACTTCGCCCGCACTTACGGCAGCAACACCGAGACGCTGCTCGATGGGGCGACCCGTCTTGAGGATTTGGGCGAGAACTTCGACCATGACTTCTATAAAGCCGAACTGCGCTATCTGGCGCCGAACCAAGCAGGGTTATGTGGCTCAAGGCGCAGCGGGCGCGCGTAGCGGAGTGGCTGGCGACGCACAGCTAGAAACCCAACCTGTTGCTGGCAAGCTAAAGGATGAGATGCGGGGCTTCGGCCCCGTTTTTTGCCTGCTGCGCAGGTTTCATTCGCCCGACAGCCGGGCAGTTTCATTTCGCCCGCTGCGCGCGACCGAGCAGGGCCGCCATAACCTCTCGCTGCAAGTTCTGTATCGTTCATAACAACTCTCATTGCTGAAAGCATAAATCTGGCTTTCAGACGACGTAGCCGTTTATAAAAAAATAAGGAAAGGAATTGCAGGCGGAGGTTTGGTCAGGGCATCTGACACGCTGAGGCGCGCACGCCGGCAGCGACGCTGCTGAAACTCCCTCACACCTAGCGGGCGGAATCCGCTCAGAGCCGCACTGGCTTGATATTCCAGATCCCATCTGCATAGTCTTGGATGGTCCGGTCGGACGAAAAATACCCCATATTAGCGATATTCAGCGCGGCGCGGCGCTGCCACTCTTCCGGCTTGCGATACAGCTCATCCACCTTATCCTGGGTGTCCACATAGCTGCGGTAGTCCGCCAGCAGCTGATAGTGGTCGCCGAAGTTCACCAGCGAATCGAACAGGTTACGGTAGCGGCTAGGCTCCTGCGGGCTGAAAACCCCGGAGGCGATCTGCTTCAGCACCTGATGCAGCTCAGCATCCTCTTCATAATATTTACGCGGGTTATAGCCGCCGCTGCGCAGCGCTTCCACCTGCGGCGTGGTGTTGCCGAAAATAAAGATATTCTCCTCGCCAACGTGCTCCAGTATCTCAACGTTGGCGCCGTCTAGCGTGCCGATGGTCAGCGCGCCGTTGAGCGCGAACTTCATATTGCTGGTGCCCGACGCCTCGGTGCCCGCCGTGGAGATCTGCTCGGACAGATCCGCCGCTGGAATAATGATCTGCGCTAGGCTAACGCTGTAGTTGGGAATAAACACCACTTTCAGCTTGTTCTTCACCTGTAGATCGATGTTGATCACGCTCGCCACGTTGTTGATCAAGTGAATAATATGTTTGGCCGTGTAGTAGGCGGAGGCTGCTTTGCCGGCGAAAATATTGACGCGCGGCACCCAGTCGGCGTTGGGATCGGCTTTGATGCGGTTATAGCGGGTGATGACGTGCAGCACGTTCAACAGCTGGCGCTTGTATTCATGGATACGCTTGATCTGCACGTCGAACAGGGCGTTAGGATCGAGCACTACGTCTAGGTTCTTTGCTACCCAGTTCGCCAGCCGACGCTTGTTGGTGAACTTGGCATCCGCCACTTTTTCGATAAACGCCGGAAAATCGATCTGCTGATTCAGCTCGGCGAGCTGGCTGAGATCGGTGCGCCAAGTGCGGCCAATTTCCTCGTCCAGCAGCTCCGACAGCGCCGGGTTGGCCAGCGCCAGCCAGCGACGCGGCGTCACGCCGTTGGTTTTGTTGCAGAAGCGCCCCGGGAAAAGACGTGCGAAATCGGCAAACAGCGACTGCACCATCAGGTTAGAGTGCAGCTCGGAAACACCGTTGACCTTGTGGCTGACCACCACCGCCAGCCACGCCATGCGAATACGGCGATAGTTATTTTCATCAATGATGGAGATGCGCGACAGCAGATCCCAGTCATCCGGGTAATACTCCTGAATGGTCTTCAGGAAATAGTCGTTGATTTCGAAAATAATGCCGAGATGACGCGGCAGGATTTTGCCGATCATTTCTACCGGCCAAGTTTCCAGCGCTTCGCTCATCAGCGTGTGGTTGGTATAGGAGAAGACCTGGCAGGTCACTTCAAAGGCGTCGTCCCAGCTAAACTTATGCTCGTCGATCAGCAGACGCATCAACTCCGGGATCGCCAGCACCGGATGAGTATCATTAAGATGGATAGCGATCTTATCCGCTAGGTTGGCCCAAGTCTTGTGCATCTGCCAGTGGCGGTTGAGGATATCCTGCACTGTGGCGGAGACAAGAAAATATTCCTGACGCAGGCGCAGCTCGCGGCCGGAATAGGTCGAGTCGTCGGGATAGAGCACGCGCGAAACGTTTTCAGAATGGTTTTTATCTTCTACCGCGGCGAAGTAGTCGCCCTGGTTGAATTTGCCTAGATTGATTTCGTTGCTCGCCTGCGAGCCCCACAGCCGCAATGTATTGGTGGCGTCGGTGTCGAAGCCAGGAATGATCTGATCGTAGGCCATCGCCACAATCTCTTCCGTCTCCAGCCAGCGCACCTTCGCCCCCTCATGCTGAATACGACCGCCGAAACGCACCTTGTAGCGCATGTTATAGCGCTGAAACTCCCAAGGGTTGCCATACTCTAGCCAGTAATCGGGCGACTCTTTCTGCTCGCCGTCGATAATATTCTGCCGGAACATGCCGTAGTCGTAGCGTATGCCGTAGCCACGTCCCGGCAGACCGAGCGTGGCGAGTGAGTCAAGAAAACAGGCGGCGAGCCGGCCGAGGCCGCCGTTGCCAAGTCCAGGATCGTTCTCTTCCTCTATCAAATCAGCCAGATCTAGGCCCATCTCGTCCAGCGCCTGATTGAGATCGTCATAAATGCCCATTGCCATCAGCGCGTTGCCTAATGTCCGGCCCAGCAGAAACTCCATCGACAGGTAGTAGACCTGACGGACGTCCTGGGAAAGCTGAGCGCGGCTCGAACGCAGCCAGCGCTCCACCATACGGTCGCGTACTGCCAGCAGCGAGGCGTTGAGCCAGTCGTGCTGGTTCGCCATGGAGGGATCCTTGCCGATGGTGAACATCAGCTTATAGGCAATCGAGTGTTTAAGCGCTTCGACCTTCAGTGTCGGCGACATGTAGGTGAAAGGAGCATTCATATAAGTTACCCCACTCTCCTCGTTACAGCAAACGTTGGTAAAGATCGCGATAGGCCTGCGCGGCCAGCTGCCAGCTGAAATCCGTTCCCATTGCCTGTCGCTGAACGTAGCGCCAGAGTGAAGGCCGGGACCACAACACAAATGCGCGTCGAATCGTCCGCAACAGCGACCAAGCGTTGCTGTCTTCAAAGCTAAAGCCGCTGGCGATGCCGTCAGCGAGGTTTTCCAGCGAGCTGTCGTTGACCGTATCGGCCAAGCCGCCCGTGCGCCGCACGAGCGGCAGTGTGCCGTACTTCAGGCCGTAGAGCTGCGTCAGGCCGCAAGGCTCGAAGCGGCTCGGCACCATGATGACGTCCGCGCCGCCGACGATGCGGTGCGAGAAGGCTTCGTGGTAGCCGATCTGCACGCCGACGCTGCCAAGATGCTCCGCCGCAGCCGCCAGAAAGCCCTGCTGCAGTTCCGCGTCGCCCTGACCGAGCAGCACCAGCTGACCGCCCTGCGCCAGCAGGCCTGGCAGCGCCTCCAGCACCAAATCCAGTCCTTTTTGCCGTGTCAGACGGCTGATCACCGCGAACACCGGCACGCTGTTGTCGACCTTGAGTCCCATGGCAATCTGCAGCTGTCGCTTGTTCTCGGCCTTCGCCTCCAGCGTGTCGCGGTTGTAGCGCGCGCTAAGCAGCCGGTCGTGCGCTGGATCCCAGATGCCGGGATCGACGCCGTTAAGAATGCCGCTCAGGCGCCCTTCGCGCAGCCGCTGCTCCAGCAGCGCCTCCATGCCGTAGCCGAACTCGGGACGGGTGATCTCGTGCGCATAGGTCGGGCTGACGGCGGTAATGTGATCGGCGAAAAAGAGGCCCGCCTTCAGGTAGGAGATCTGACCGTAGAACTCCAGCCCGTGCATATCGAAAAACGATCTCGGTAGTTCGATTTCGTCGAGATGGCGCGCGTTAAACAGCCCCTGATACGCCAAGTTGTGTACGGTAAACACCGACTTTGCCGGGCGGCCGCGCGCCTCTAGATAGGCGCAGATCAGGCCTGCATGCCAGTCGTGCGCGTGAACGATATCCGGTTGCCAGTAAGTATCCAGCCCACAGGCGATTTCACATCCCATCCAGCCTAGCAGCGCGAAGCGCAGATAGTTATCTACGTAGGCGAACTGCGACATATCGTGATACGGGCTGCCGGGGCGATCGTACAGCTCCGGCACGTCGATAAGATAGATGCCGACGCCGTTGAAATGGCCAAACAGCAGCCGCGTCGGACCGGCAAAGGTCTGCAACTCGGCCACCACTTTCGTTTCGAGGATCCCTTTACGCAGATCGGGAAAAGCGGGCAGCAGCACCCGCGTATCCGTGCCGTCAGCAATCTGCGCCTGCGGCAATGCCCCAACAACATCAGCCAACCCGCCGGTTTTTAGCAGCGGAAAAAGTTCTGAACAGACATGTAAAACCTGCATCCTCGGCCTCTTAATTAGTGATCGGGCGCGATCCTCGCGTCGATTATATGGTGCTTTTTATCGCTAACGGCTACGCTCTAGCGAGCATAGCGCGTGTGACCAGAACGATACCCTCTTCTGAACGGTAAAACCGACGACTGTCCTCGTCAGGATTCTCTCCTATCACCATGCCTTCCGGCAGCACGCAGGCGCGATCAATGACGCCGCGGCGCAGTCGGCAGGAGCGTCCCACTATCACGTCGGCAAGCAGTACGGTGGAATCGATATTGCAAAACGAGTTGATGCGCACGCGCGGAAACAGCACGGAGTTGATCACCACCGAACCCGAGATGATGGTGCCGCCGGAGATCAGCGAATTCATCATCATCCCATGGCTGCCCGGGCGGTCCTGCACGAACTTAGCGGCCAGCAGCGGCTCCATATGCGTTCGGATCGGCGAAGTATGGTCGTGCATATCCAGTTCCAGCGTGACCGACGCGAGATCGAGATTGGCGCGCCAGATGGTGCACTTCACGTTGACTTCGACGTGGTCGAGCAGCATGCGCGAATAGTCCATTTTATAAATATGATCCTTGGCCAGAATCACGATGTGCTGCACCTTAATAGCGAATAGCGGCGAATTCTGGATCACGGCGTCTGCGGTGCCGCGATACCAGTGTTCGGTTGACGTCCGCTGCTACGCCGGCAGCAGGTCAACGAACTTATTCATCTTTTCGTTGAAGATAGACCAGCCGCGCTGAACGTGCTGCGTCAGCGTATGCGACTGGTACTACGTGATCACGCCGATGCGGCGGATCCCGGAGTTAATGCAGTTGGAAAGCGCAAAGTTGATGATGCGACACTTGCCGCCGAAGTGCACCGCGGGCTTGGCGCGTTTGGTGGTCAGATCTTTCAGGCGCGTGCCTCTTCCCCCCGGCGAGGATCAGCGCAACCGTCTATGTAGGGAGCTGGCGGGCCAGTATCAGGTTATCGGTTCTGTCTAACTTTTAACCATGTCTGGCTCCTTATGAGTGCTTTTGGAACAGGCACGCGTCGTGTGCGGGACCATGCCAGACAGTCGACAAAATGGGGTTGTCATCCCCGGCGAAAAGGAGAAACGGCACGTTATTCTCCGTCTGGTAAGGCGGTGTCACTTACCGAATCCGTGGCGTTTATTGTTATTAACTAGCAGCCGGAGAGCAGGATATGCATTCTGTGCGCCCTCTGCTCCCATTCCTCTCGCTGTAGTGACCTGCTACTAGCATTGAGCCACTGCACATTGCCGTTGCCATCTTGCCACCAGCGATCGGCGGTTAACGCCGGGATCTGCTAACGCAAACGGATCAGGACGGCGGTAAAATCCACTAGACTGTTCTCTTCTTCCTGCCAGTCGAGCCAAGTCAGGATGTTATCCTGGCAGTAGGCGTTGTCATTACCATGCTGGCTTTAGCCGCGCTCGTCGCCGGCAAGCAGCATCGGCGTGCCCTGCGCCAGCAGCAGCGTCGTCAGCAGCGCATGGGTGCTGAGTCGGTGGCGCTCAATAACGTCGAAACTGGCGCGTAGCCCTTCTACACCGTGTGGTATAGCTGAAATTGCTGCTGCCATCGTGGTTATCTTCGCCGTTGGCCTGATTGTGTTTCTAGTTAAAGCTCACCAGGTCGCGCAGCGTAAAGCCGTCATGTGCGGTAATCAGATTAACGGCGGCGTGCGGCAGTCGACCGTCACGCTGAAACAGGCCGCTTGAAGCGGCGAAGCGGCGGGAGAATGCGCCATTGCTCACGTCGCGGTACAGCCATAAGCGCCGCATATCGGCGCGGAAATGGTCGTTCCATTCGGCGAACAGCGGCGGAAAGTTGCCTGCCTGATAGCCGCTAAGGCCAACGTCCCAAGATTCGGCGATCAACTTGGCCTGTAAGAGCAGCGGACAGGCTTTGATGACCTCGAACAGCGGTGCCAGATCGAAGCGAAAGCCGTCGACGTGGCAGACGCGCACCAGCTGGCGTTGTCGACGCCGCGCAGCGACAGCATCGGGCCGTTCTCCTCCAGCTCGGCGGTGTGGTTGAACACCACATCCAGCAGCACTTCAATGCCCGCCACCTGCAGATTTTTCACCGCCTGCTGGAATTCTTGCAGCGGCGTCGCGCCATCGTTACCAGAGGCGTAGCACGCATCGACAGCACAGAGCGTAAAAGGGTTGTAGCCTCAGTAGTTGCTCAATCCCAGCCTCTGCAAGCGCGGCTCACTGGCGAAATGAGCCACCGGTAGCAGTTCCAAGGCGGTCACGCCGAGATAGTGAAGGTAATTCACTATAACAGTATGGCCGAGCGCGGCGTAAATCCCGCGTAGAGATTCCGGAATTTCCAGATGCCGCTGCGTTAAGCCACGTGCGTGGGCCTCGTAAATCACCGTAATAACAGTATGGCCGAGCGCGGCGTAAATCCCGCGTAGAGATTCCGGAATTTCCAGATGCCGCTGCGTTAAGCCACGTGCGTGGGCCTCGTAAATCACCGTATTGCCCTAGGGGGTGAGCGGCGCAATATCGCCTTCCCAGTCGAAATCCTCCGCCACCACCAGCGATTTAGGCGCCACGGCGGCGCTGTCCTGCTCGTCGGGTTGCGCGATGCAGCCATAAAGACGAGCGTCGTCCGACACATCGCCCTCAACCGCGCGGGCGCAGGGATCGACTAACAGCTTTGCTAGGTTGAAGCGGGGAGGACCGCGCGCTGGCGCTCAGAGACCGTGAACGCGAAAGCCATAGCGCTGACTAGGCTTCAGCGCTGCCGCGTAGCCGTGTCAAATATCGCCGTTGCGCGCGTGCAGATCTTGGCGGCGTCCTAGCCGTCGTTAAACAGGCAAAGCTCGATGCGCTCGGCATGCTGGAAAAAGAGCGTAAAGTTGACGCCCTTGCCGTCGTAACTGGCGCCTAGCGGCTCAGCACGTCCCGGAAGCAGCGTCATTCGGCTTCCTTCACCAGCCACAGCGTGGAGAGCAGCGACAGCGACTGCGGACGGTTATGGCTCGGGATATCATCGGTATGCACCACCGGATTACGCGTATCGCTGCCGTGATAGTTATGCTGGTCGGTGTTGATCACTTCGCGCCAGCGGCCCGCCTGATTAACGCCGAAGCGGTAGTGATGGCGCGGCACCAGCGTAAAGTTGCTGGCGACAATAATCTCGTTGCCGTCGCGATCGCGGCGCACGAAGACAAACACTGAGTTCTCGCGATCGTCGACCACTAGCCACTCAAAGCCCGCCGGATCGAAATCAAGCTGATGCATCGGCGCGTAGTGGCGATAGGTATGGTTCAGGTCGCGCACTAGGCGCTGCACGCCGTGGTGCCTGTTGTCGCCCCCTTCCAGCAGATGCCAGTCTAGGCTAACGTCGTGGTTCCACTCCTTGCCCTGCGCGAACTCGCCGCCCATAAACAGCAGCTTTTTACCAGGGAAAGCCCACATCCAGCCGTAATAGGCACGCAGGTTAGCGAACTTCTGCCAAGCGTCGCCCGGCATGCGATCGAGGATTGACTTTTTGCCGTGCACCACCTCGTCATGGGAGAGCGACAGCATAAAGTTTTCGGTGTAGTTGTACATCATGCCGAAGTTCATCAGGTCGTGATGATGGCTGCGGTAGACCGGATCGAGCTTCATGTAGTCGAGGGTGTCGTGCATCCAGCCCAAGTTCCACTTGTACCAGAAGCCGAGACCGCCCGACTCCGGTGGACGTGACACGCCGTCGAAGTCGGTAGAATCTTCGGCAATGGTGACGCTGCCCGGCGCGGCGCATCCTAGCGTGCGGTTGGTGTAGCGCAGGAAGGCGATCGCTTCGAGATTTTCGCGGCCGCCGTAGTGATTCGGCACCCATTCTCCTTCGGCGCGGCTGTAGTCGCGGTAGATCATCGAGGCCACCGCATCGACGCGCAGTCCGTCGATGCCGAAGCGCTCTAGCCAGTAAAGCGCATTGCCCGCCAAGTAGTTGCTCACCTCGCGGCGGCCAAAGTTGTAAATCAGGGTATTCCAGTCCTGGTGATAGCCTTCACGCGGATCGCTGTGCTCATACAGCTCAGCGCCGTCGAACTTCGCCAAGCCGAAGTCGTCGCTGGGGAAGTGGCCCGGCACCCAGTCGAGCAGCACGTTCAGGCCGGCTTCGTGCACGGCGTTGACGAAATAGAGGAACTCGTCGCGCGTGCCGAAACGGCGCGTCGGCGCATACATGCCGAGCGGCTGGTAACCCCAGCTGCCGTCGAAAGGATGCTCGTTAATCGGTAGCAGCTCGATATGAGTAAAGCCCATTTCTTTGACGTAGGGCACTAGCTGCTCCGCCAGCTCTTTAACAGAGATGGGCGCGTCGAAGGCGTTGCGCGCTTTACGCGCCTCGCTCATCTCTGTTTTCGGCGGCAGGCCGCAGATCATCGACGCCGTTTGCGGGCGCATTTGCGCCTCGAAGGCATAAGGGTCCGCTTTGGTGCGCAGCTGACCGGTGTTGTCTACGATTTCGAATTTATAGAGCTGGCCGTTAAAGGCGCCGGGCACAAACAGCTCCCAAATGCCAATTTCGCGGCGGAAACGCATCGGATGACGTCGGCCGTCCCAGAAGTTGAAATCGCCGACCACCGAGACGCGCTGCGCGTTGGGCGCCCAGACACTGAAGCGGGTGCCATGCACGCCGTCAATCACCACGCCGTGCGCGCCCAAGGTTTCGTAGGGGCGCAAATGGGTGCCTTCCGCCAGCAGCCAAGCGTCCATCTCCTGCAACAGCGGGTCGAAGCGGTAGGCATCGTCGATCAGATTTTGCTGGCCGTGCCAGTCCACCGCCAGCTGGTAGCGAAACATATTCTTGCAGCGCGGTACCACCGTGCTGAAAAAGCCACGCGGATCGAGGCATTTCAGCTGAGCGACTTTACGCCCGGTGTTGGTTTCAATGACCCATACTTCCAACGCATCGGGCAGCAGCGCTCTGACTTCCAGCCCGTTGGCTGTCTGGTGCATCCCCAGTAACGAAAAAGGATCGGCATAATTCCCCGCAAACAGGGTATTGATCGCCAAGCGATCGGAAAGCTCTGACATGACTTTCTTCCTGTGATTATGTGGCAGGCGAGATAGACGTAGCGCTAGCCTCAACTGGCACATCATTGTTAAATCATAGCTTGGGTTTGCAAGTTGCCAGGGCAGAAAACGAAAAATTGTTGGTGGGGACGGACGATCAGTTACATGAGGTAAGAAGTTTGACTTATTTTAGAACAATCAGGAGTCAGGATAAAGACCGGAAAAATCCCGGCCTTGCTTAGTTTTTTATCTTAGTCGACCAACAGACGCAGCATGCGGCGCAGCGGCTCAGCCGCGCCCCACAGCAGCTGATCGCCAACCGTAAAGGCGGAGAGGTAGTCCGACCCCATATTGAGCTTGCGCAGACGACCAACCGGCGTGGTCAGCGTGCCGGTCACCGCCGCCGGCGTCAGTTCTCGCATCGTTAGCTCGCGATCGTTAGGCACCACTTTCACCCACTCATTCTGCGACGCCAGCAACTGTTCGATCTCCGCCAGCGGCACATCTTTTTTCAGCTTCAGGGTAAACGCCTGGCTGTGGCAACGCAGAGCGCCGACGCGCACGCAGAGGCCGTCGACCTGAATGGTTTTCTGCGTGCCGAGGATTTTGTTGGTTTCTGCTCGGCCTTTCCACTCTTCGCGGCTCTGACCGTTGTCGAGCTGCTTGTCGATCCACGGGATCAGGCTGCCGGCCAGCGGCACACCGAAGTTATCGGTAGGCAGCGTGCCAGAGCGGGTCAGCTCGGTCACGCTGCGCTCGATGTCGAGAATAGCTGAGGCCGGATCCTGCAACGAGGTCGCGATGTGGTTGTGCAGCATGCCCATCTGGGTTAGCAGTTCGCGCATATGGCGCGCACCGCCGCCGGACGCCGCCTGGTAAGTGGCGACGGAGATCCACTCCACCAGATCTTGGGCAAACAGACCGCCCAGCGACATCAGCATCAGGCTGACAGTGCAGTTGCCGCCGACAAAGGTGTTGATGCCCTTGTCGAGCCCTTGACGGATCACCTGATGGTTGACAGGGTCGAGGACAATGATGGCGTCGTCTTTCATGCGCAGCGTCGAGGCCGCGTCAATCCAGTATCCCTGCCAGCCGTTGGCGCGCAGCTTCGGATACACTTCACTAGTGTATTCGCCGCCTTGGCAGGTGATAATAATATCCAGCGACTTAAGTGCGTCGATATCAAACGCATCCTGCAGCACGCCGGTAGACTTGCCGCTAAACGTCGGCGCTGCCTGTCCCAGCTGCGAGGTGGAGAAGAAGACCGGATTATTGATGACGTCAAAATCACGCTCTTCGCTCATGCGCGACATCAGCACGGAGCCGACCATACCGCGCCAACCAATAAAACCTACATTCTTCATTTTCTGTCCGTCTCAGTCAGCGATAACACATGACCTGCTTACCGAAGGAAAGAGCGGAAGGGTGTTTTCACTCCGCTCTGCGTCATAAATGGATTTACCTGTGACCAACAACTCTACAAAATGCAGCCTTTCTGGCAAGTGAATTAATTCGATTGCGCCAACTTTTTCAGCAGCGCAGCTAATAACGCTGCGCCGAGCTGTAAGGGATAACCTAAAACTCATGACCGAAATGATTTCTGCGACCGTTTTACTGCTGCTGATTATGGATCCGCTGGGCAACCTGCCGATTTTTATGTCGGTGCTGAAGTATCTAGAGCCGAAACGGCGCCGCGCGGTTTTGATCCGCGAGCTGCTGATCGCGCTGGTGCTGATGCTGCTGTTTTTGTTCGCCGGCGAACGCATACTTACTTTTCTTAACCTGCGCGCGGAGACAGTATCGATCTCCGGCGGCATCATCCTGTTTCTTATCGCCATTCACATGATTTTTTCGTCAGGCGAGAGCAGCACCAGCGGCCTGCCCGCGGGCGAAGAGCCGTTTCTGGTGCCGCTAGCGATCCCGCTGGTTGCCGGTCCGTCGCTGCTCGCCACGCTAATGCTGCTATCACATCAGTATCCCAATCAAATGGGGCATCTAGTGGGCGCACTGCTGATCGCGTGGGGTGTGACGGTCACTATTCTGCTGCTATCAGGCCTTTTTCTGCGACTACTGGGCGACAAAGGGGTGAGCGCGCTGGAGCGGTTGATGGGATTGATTTTGATTATGCTGGCGACGCAGATGTTCCTAGACGGCATTCGCACCTATCTGAAGCTATAGCGTGCGAAAAAATCGCCGCCGCCAATCGCCCTTTTCTTTATATGGTTTTTAACGCGCGTCGTTTCCGCTTTCTCGGTTACCGGCGTCGGCGCGCTGGAGCTGCCGACCCTATCCTTTGCCGCCTCGTTAAGTGAAGAGGCGCGATGCCATGACGCCGGATACAGTGATAGCGTATTTCAAACAAGGCAACCTGCGCTTCCAAGAAAATTGCCCCCCGCAGCACGACTATCTGGCGCAGAAGCGCAACAGTATTGCGGACTAATATCCGGCTGCAGTTATCCTGAGCTGCATCGATTCACGCACGCCATGGGAGATCGTGCTGGACGCCGGGCGCGGCGAAAGCTTTAACGCGCGCGACGCGGGCAATATCAGCAACCGCGATATGCTGGGCAGCATGGAATTCACCTGCGCCATCACCGGCGCCACAAGTGGTGCTGGTGATGGGCAAACGCGCTGCTGCGCGGTGCGCGACACGATTGATAATGCGCAGCTGGGTAATCTGACCGGCCTGCTGGAGGAGATTAAACGGGCTATCGACAAGACTGTTTACAGCGGCGAGCGCAGCGGCAGCAACTACGATTTCGTCAATACGGTAGCACGAGAATAAACGGGGCCAGTCTGGCCCCGAAATTTTAATACCACGCGCTTAGATCGCCTGGCGTATGCGGGTCAGAAGCGCCATATACAACGTGCCGTCCGGACCAATCATAATGCTGCGTGCTGCCCATCGCCGGGCACTTTTACATGCTGCCCTTTATTCTCCAGCAAGCATAGCGTACCCGGGATAAATCTCTTCTCGACGCGTAGCTGATCCGGCAGCCACTGATAGTGGAAACGCGGCGCGTTAGTCAATTCCGCCACGTTCATCCAGAAATTGATGCTGTTCACCACCATTTTCAGCACAGTGTTGATAATGCGGCTACCGCCTAGGCTACACGTGACCAGCCAAGTTTTGCCCTCTTTCGCCACAACGGTCGGCGACATCGATGAAAGCGGACGCTTGGCGGGCTGCACCGTGTTCGCTTAGATGCCAACTAAGCCGTAGACATTCGGCGTGCCCGGCTTAGCGGAAAAGTTATCCATCTTATTGTTCAGCAAAATGCCGCTGTTGCTCGCCACAATGCCGCTGCCGAAGTTGGTATTCAGCGTATAGGTCACCGCGACCGCCGTGTCCTGCTTGTCCAACACCGAGAACGAGAAATGGGTGGTCTGGTTGCTCTCATAGGGCTCCAGCTTGCCGGGCTTGATCTCGCTCGACGGACGCGCCTTCGCTACATCGGTATGCTGCGCGATCGACTTCGTATAGGCCTTGCTGGTCAGCGCCTGCCACGGCAACTTCACGAAATCGGGATCGCCAAGGTACTCTGAACGGTCGACGTAGGCGTACTTACCTGCTTCGGCGCTGCCAAAGCCTATTTTCGTCAGATCGAAGTTTTCCAGAATGTTAAGGATCTGCACGATCTGCCACGGCGTGCCGTCAGGCTTGAAGAAGATCGCTTTGCTGTTGGGATACGTCAGCAGTACCTCCTGGTCGTAGGTTTTCAGATCGTCCGCCAGCGCATCGTTAATCACATAGCCTTCGCGCGCCAGCTTAATCGCTGGGGCCAGCAGCATAAAGCCAGCCGCCGCTGCCAAGGTTGCCTGCCTACGGATGGGTGACCACCAGCGCGAAGCCAACGGCGACGGCCGCGTCCCCGCGTTGCCGCCCTAACGCAGAATATCGACGCCTACCTAGGTCGTCAGCGCATCTACCGACGCCACCATTCCGTGCTGCGCCCTGACCGGATGAAAGGTATCATCTTCGACGCCGTAAGAGACTAGACGGCGCGCTGGCAGGAGCGGCGGCGTCAGCGACGCTGACCACCGATTAAACTTATCATTACGGCCCAGTCAAGCTGGCGTATATGGCCGTCTTAACAGAGGAAGTTATATGAAAAAATGGTTAATCGTTTTGGCCATGCTGCCGCTCAGCAGCATGGCCAATATACTGAACAACACTAACCAGCCTAATCAGCCGGGCTACAATCCGAGCCTGCAGCGGATGCAGACGCAGATGCAAATCCAGCGGCATCAGCAGGGCAAACTGCAGCAGTAGACGCAGCAGATTTAGTGTAAATTGCAGGAGCAGCGCCGCAGCGCGTGATTAACGTGCAGCCGGGACAGCAGCAGAATCTTAATCGTTGCTGGTGCGGTCGAGCGTATTGTCGTGCAGCAGGAAAATTTGCTGATCCTGCGACAGTTTAGCGTCGAATTCGATCATGCTATGACCATACTTCGCGCCGACGTCGATCGCCGCTAGGGTATTTTCCGTGGCCAGTTTGCCGCCGCCGCGATGGGCGACCATATGAGGATAGGGCCAGCTGTGTGTGCTCATTCCAGTCCCTTTCCAGTGGTTGAACCGAAATAGTGTAACGCATCTGACGGCAGATGCAGCCACAGCGTACGCCCGCAGGCGCGGGCGTACGCTGTGCGGCAAACGCACCACCAGCGGCGTCTCGCCGATGCGCCTGTGCGCCAGATTGTCCGCGCCAAGTAACTCCAGCGTCTCCACGCGCAGCGGATATGCCGTCGCTGCCGATCTAGCCAGCCATCAGATTCATCGACGGCGCGAGCGTCATCGTCTCGACCTGATCGTGCGTCACGTAGAGGCTGGTGGGTTTACAGGCGATCATGCAGCTGCTGCAGCTCCAACCTGCACGCGCGCCGCCGCGCGTGCAGGTTGGAGAGTGGCTCGTCGAACAGGAACACCGCTGGCTTACGCACGATGGTGTGCCCCATCGCCACGCGCTGATGCTGGCCGCCGGACAGCTTGCGCGGACGACGGCTCAGCAGCTGATCCGGCTCTAAGCTGCGCGCCGCGTCCAGCATGCGCAGGCAGATGTGCTCTTTGCTCATGCCGCGGATCTTCAGCCCATAGGCCATATTTTCCTCAACCGTCATATGCAGATAGAGCGCGTAGTTCTGGAACACCATGGCGATGCCGCGATCTTTCGGCTCCGGCTAGGTGACGCGCCGGTCGTCGATATAGATATCGCCCGATGTGACGCGCTCCAGCCCCGCCACCATGCGTAGCAGCTTGCCGCAGCCGGAACCGACCATCACCATAAATTCGCCGTCGTTGACGGTGACGTTAACCGGCTGAATGATCTGATTCTTGCCGTCATAGGACTTGAGTTACCGCCTGAAGGGTCACGCCTGCCATGCTTATTTATCGCTCTCGACTAGGCCACGCCCGAACGCGCGTTGCATAACCAGCACCACCGTCACCGGTGTGATCAGGGTTAATAACATTGCTGCCATCACTTCGTTCCACTGCGTCGGCGATCCGCTGGTGGAGATCATGCTTTTGATCCCCGCTACCATGGTGCAGCGGCCAGAGATACTGGTTCCAGCCGTAGATAAAGGTGATGACGAACAGCGCCGCTAGGTTGGTTTTCGACGGCGACAGCACGATATCCCAGAAGAAGCATAGCGCGCTGGCGCCGTCGATGCGTGCCGCTCGTCTAGCAGCGACATAAAGAACTGGTGGAACAGAAAGGTCACCGTGGCCGACGCTATCAGCGGCAGCGTCAGACTGCTGTAGCTGTCGAACATATTGAGATCGGCGATCACCTGCACTGTCGGGAAGATACGCACCTCGACCGGCAGCATCAGTGTGATAAAGATCAGCCAGAAAAAGAGCGAGCGCAGCGGAAAGCAAAACCAGACCAGCAGGCCAAGAGCATTGACACCGTAATTTTGCCGACGATGATGCCGAAGGCCATGATCAGGCTGTTCAGCAGCATCAGGCTGAACGCCGGGCCGCTGCCGTTAACGCCCTGCGTTCAGATGCGCGAAATGTTCTCCCACAGATGGATGCCGGGTATCAGGGTCATCGTCACCTGATAGACCGCCGCGTGGCGGCGACGAAGAGAGATCCAGCCCGGTAAAGCCTTCGCGATAGATTTTGTAGATCAGCGTAGTGGTCGTCTGCACCTGCCTGCCGCCGGTCGTGGCGCCGAATACCGGGAAGGTGTCGAAGAAGGCGTAAATCAGGTTCACCACTAGGAGAAAGAAGCTCACCGGTGTAATCAGCGGCAGCGACAGATGGAAGAAGCGTTGCACCGGACCGGCGCCGTCGATCGCCGCCGCTTCCACCAGCGATTTCGGAATCGACTGCAGCGCGGCGAAAAAGAACAGAAAGTTGTAGCTCATCTGCTGCCAGATTGAAGCCACCACAATCAGGAACATCGCCTAGCCGCTGTTATGCGCATAGTTCCAGCTGTAAGCCCAGCTGGTTAAGGGAGTGGCTAATCAGGCCGAGGCCAGGATTGAACAGAAACATCCACAGCACCGCCGCCGCTGCCGCCGCCACCGCATAAGGCAGCGGCAGCTACAGCACCATGCCGCACACCGTGACCAGCGTGCTGAAGACGATGGTAGTCCAGAAGGCGTCAAGATAGTAGCTGTCCTGAAACAGGCGCTTAAAGTTTTCGAGGCCGACGAAAGTGCTGGCGGGGCCGAAGAGATCGAGGTTCTGTAGCGAATACCACAGCGCTTCGCCCTCGGGCCAGAGGAAAAATGGCGGTAATCAGCAGCGGCGGCAGCCCCAGCAAATAGGGCAACAGGCTGGTGCGAAACACCGGACGAGATGAAGACATAGCGGACTCTGTCTAAGAAAAAGAGAGGGTCGACGCGCGCCGACCCTTTTTAGATTATTTCACCTGCTGTTCAAAGCGGCGTAGCAGTTCGTTGCCGTGCTTCACCGTGTTATCCAGCGCCGCCTGCAGCGACTGTTTTCCGGTCCAGACGCCTTTCAGCTCTTCGTCGACGATGGTGCGGATCTACGGCACATTGCCTAGGCGCGAACGGCAGCGGACTTTGTTCAGCATCTGGCGCGTGGCGATGTCCCGTGCCCACATCCTTGTCATAGAAGCCCTGCTGCTTGCTCAGCTCGTAAGCAGCGGTGGTAATCGGCAGATAGCCGGTTTCCTAGTGCCACTCGGCGGTGATTTCCGGCGGCGCGAGGAACTGCATAAACTCCGCGACGCCCTTTTAAGTGTCGGCGTTTTTGCCTTTTATCACCCACAGGCTGGTGCCGACGATAATGGCGTTCGGCACGCTTTCGTCATACGGCATTATGCCGACGCCAAAGTTGAATTTGGCGTAGTGTTTAATATGCGCCAGCGAACCTGAAGAGGCAGTGGTGATACCGCAGTCGCCGTTATAAAGCTCATCCTTATGACCGAAATAGGTGAAGTCCCCTTTCTTGTTCATCTCCTCCAGCATCTGGCTATGGCGCACTTACACCGGCTTATTGAATTCCAGCACCGTGTCAGTGCTGTCGAAGCCGTTGTTTTTGTTGGCCACCGGCAAGGCATGCCAAGTGCTGAAGTTTTCGATCTGGATCCAGCCCTGCCAGCCGCAGGTCATGCCTGCTTTACGCAGCGCGTCGGCGTCTTTCGCCAGCTCTTGCCAAGTTTTTGGCGGCCGATCGGTATTCAGGCCCGCTTTTTTGAAGGCGTCTTTGTTGTAGTAAAGCACCGGCACGATCGCTTTTGAAGCCATCATGGTGGCGGTGCCCACTTCATAAACCTGCAATATCGCCGGCGCGTCGCCGGTGCGTACTGCTGCGATGCCTGCCGCGAGGCTCTGCTCGTAGTTGCCTTTATAGGTCGAAACAATTTTATAGTCGAGATACGCCTAGTTAAAACGTTGCGCCAGCGAGTCAACTTCTTTGCCTAGCTCGCCCTTCATAGAGTGCCAGAAAGGAATTTCAGCGGCGGCCAGCTTATTGCCGCTGATAACCAGACCGAGAACCGCACTCATCAAGCTTTTTTTATAAGTAAAGACAGACATAGAGTTATGACAAGGGAAAATGACGGATTAATAACAGCGAGATGACAGCGAGATGAAGGGGTTTTTAACTAAAATGTTTTATCGTACCGATGCCAGACCGTCGGTGGCGCAGCCATTTCGGCATCGGGCAGTGCTCGTATTCCTCACGTACTTCAGTACGCTCCGGATGCTGCGCGCTGGCCGCTGCCGAACTAGCACGTAAGCTAGGCCTTAAGCCCCGAGATAAGCGCTGCGGACGGCTTCGTTGGAAAAGTAAGGCTTCGCCTGTGTCTTCAAGCACGACATGCCCGTTCTCCAGCACATAGCCGTGATCCGCCAGCTTCAGCGCCTAGTTAGCGTTCTGCTCCACTAGGAAGATGGTCATGCCCTCTTTGCGCAGTTACTCGATGGTGTCGAAGATCTGCTAGATAATAATCGGCGCCAGCCCTAGAGACGGCTCATCCAGCAGCAGGTACGGCTGGCTCATCAGCGCGCGACCGATCGCCAACATCTGCTGCTCGCCGCCGGACATGGTCCGGCGTGCTGGATTTTGCGCTCCGCCCTTCAGCCGGGGAAAGAGTTCATAAACGCGCGCGAGGCGCGTCTGATACTCCTGACAGCTGGCGAAAAAGCTACCCATCGCTAGGTTCTCTTCTACTGTCATGCGCGAGAAGACGCGGCGCCCTTCCGGCACGATGGCGATCGCCTCGCGCATAATGCGCGCGGTTTGCCAGTCGGTAATCACCTTGCCGTCAAAAGGTAATGCTGCCTTGCGTGGCGCGTGGCTCGCCGCACAGCGTGCCGAGCAGCGTGGTTTTCCCCGCGCCGTTGGCGCCGATCAGGGTGACGATTTCGCCCTGACTGATATGTAGGCTGACGTTATGCAGCGTGTGGATCTTGACGTAGTGCGCGCTGACGTTATTAACGAATAACATTGGGTTTGCCATGTTACGCATCTCCTAAATAGGCTCGGATCACATCCGGATTGTTACGCACCTCTTTCGGCTTACCGTTGGCCAGCGGCATACCTTGGTTCACCACGTAGATACGGTCGGAAATGCCCACCACCAGCTTCATATCGTGTTCGATTAGCAGAACAGACGCCTTGTGCTCGCCGCGCAGCTCGGCGAGCAACTCATCCAGTTCGTGCGTCTCTTTCGGGTTGAGTCCGGCTGCCGGCTCGTCCAGCATCAGGATCTCCGGGCACGTTACCATGCAGCGCGCGATCTCCAGACGTCGCTGCTGGCCATAGGCGAGATTGCCCGCTTGGCGGTTGGCGAGATCGAGCAGCCCGATGCGCGCCAGCTAAGCAGCGGCGCGATCCAGCGCTTCGCTCTCGCCACGACGAAACGCCGGGGTTTTAAACAGGCCGGGAAAGAGGTCTCTCTTCTTCAGATGCTGATGCTGCGCCACTAGCAGGTTCTCGATTACTATCATCTCACGGAACAGACGCACGTGCTGAAAGGTGCGCACCGCCTTCCAGATGCTGCTCACGCAGCTTGATGGTGCCGCCTGTCGGCTTGTAGAAACCGGTTAGGCAGTTGAAGACGGTAGTCTTTCCCGCGTCGTTGGGGCCGATCAGCGAGACGATCTCCTGCGGGCGACGCTACAACGCTACGTTATTGACCGCCAGCAGGCCGCCGAAGCGCATCATCAGGCCTTCAACGGCTAATAAAGGCTGACTCATGCCTGCTCTCCTTGTTTCTGCTTCAATTTCAAGTGCGGACGCTTCATCGGCAGCAGACCCTGCGGACGCTAGATCATCATCAGTACCATTAGGCTGCCCAGCACTGGCATACTGTATTCGTTCAGATCGCGCATCAGCTCGCGCGAAACTACCAGCAGGATAGCGGCGAGGATCACGGCGAACTGCGAGCCCATGCCGCCCAGTACCACAATCGCCAGCACAAAGGCTGATTCGACGAAGGTAAAGGACTCCGGGCTGACAAAGCCCTAGCGTGCGGCGAACGCGGCGCTGATGGTAAAGGCGGTCAGCTTGATACGCGTCTGGCTAAGGCCGAGCGAGCGACAGGCGATCTCATCTTCACGCAGCGCTTCCCAAGTGCAGCCCAGCGGCACATGCAGCAGGCGGTTGATAACGAACAGCGTCAGCGCCACCAGCAGCACCACCACCAGATAGAGGAAAGCTGGTGTCATATTTCACAGGCCGAAGAACTCATGGAAGGTTCTCCAGCCGCCTTCAGAGACTTTACGGCCGAACTCCAAGCCGAACAGCGAAGGTTTAGGGATCTGCGCGATGCCGTTGGGGCCGCCGATAATGGAGGTGTTGTTCAGCAGCAGAATACGCACGATCTGGCCGAAGCCGAGCGTGACGATCGCCAGATAGTCGCTGCGCAGGCGTAGCATCGGAAAGCCGAGTAGCAGGCCGAACAGCTCCAAGACGATGCCCGCCAACGGCAGACACTCCCAGAAGCCGAGGCCAAAGTAGTGATTCAGCAGCGCGAAGGTGTAGGCGCCGATGGCGTAGAAGCCGCCGTAGCCAAGCACTAGCAAGTCGGAAAGACCGACCACAACGTTCAGGCCCAAGCCGAGCATCACGTAGATTAGCGTCAGCGTAGCGATATCCACCGCGCCGCACGAAACGAAAAAGAGCTCTAGGGCCACCGCCACGACGGTCAGCACCATCATAAACAGCTTTTGCTTCGGCATAGAGCCATCAATACCGGGTAGCACCAGCGCCGGACCAGAGATTTTTTTCAGGCCACCGCTGCCAGAAAGGGCGCAGTAGCTGGAACAGAAACACCACGGCGCAGCCGACGAAAATCCAGTTCCAGCGCACTTCGCCTGCGCTCTCCACCACCAGCTGCGTGCCGTCGAGGACGAGGCGCATGCCCATAAAGAAGCTGGCCAGCACTAGTAGCATTACGGAAGAGAGCAGCGCGTTGATAAAGGAGGATTTCATACTTTCTCTACCTCCGGGCGGCCCAGAATGCCGGTCGGCATCACTAGTAGCACCACGATCAGCAGCGTGAAGGAGACGACGTCTTTATATTCGGTGCTGAGATAGGCGGAAGTCAGCGCTTCAGCGATGCCGAGCACCGCCGCGCCGATCACAAAAGTTAGCGAAATCACGCGGTCGGTGTTGATTCCGAGCAGGCTCGCCATTTTTAGGTCTTCGGCGCAGGCGCGGCCCATGCGCGAATAGCGGGTAAACAGCGTCAGCATCGCCAAGAAGGTCACCAGCCATATGACAATCTGCATGGTGGAGACAGTCGCGGCGAAGCCGTTGCTCTGGCTCAGAGTCTACTGGCCGGTGATCAGGCTTGACAGCGCGAGATCGCGCGAGCCCTGCGTCAGGCTGACGTAATTTTGCAGGAAGATCGACATGCCGATGGCGGAGATAAGCGTAATCAGGCGCTTCGAGGATCGCACCGGCTTATAGGCGACGCGCTCGATGCTCCAGCCGTAGGCGCTGGAGATCAAGATCGCCATTACAAAGCTGACGACGATCATCAACCAGCCGGTGTCGATGCCCATCATCATCAGGGCGACGATCACGATAAAGGAGACATAGGTGCCGATCTTCAGGCGCGCGATCAGCGTCGAGAAGTCCTTATCGCCTGCGGTAATGCCCTTAAACAGCACTACATTGCCTCCTTTAGCCTTCAGGGTTTTCTTGCATCGATTCTGCTAAGCCCTGACCGTACTGCTGTTTGTCATGCACCACGGCGATGCGCTTGGGTTCAATCTCGTCGAGAATGTAGTTAGCCGCGGTCGGACCCTGATCGGAATCGAGGCCGGTAGTGCGCATAATGGTTTCGTAACCGCGCACGGTCAGCTCCGGCGCTGTCACCGCCGGGGTGATCATCAACACGCCTTCGTCGTTATAGATGTCGGACGCTAGCTGGGTCGAAGAGGAGCAAAGGTGGCCGATAACATATTTGATGCCGTCGTTGACGGCCTTGTTCGCTACCGCCACGGCCTGTTTTGGGTCGCAGGCGTCGTCATACTCAATGCCCACCAGCTTGTTACCGTTTACGCCGCCTTTAGCGTTGATGTTCCCCTAATCTCCTGCGCGGCGCCGGTGAACTGCATATCGCCATATTGCGCGACCCGGCCGGCCACGGCGCAGAAGATGGCGATTTTAATATCGGCAGCCAAGGCTGCGTAGTTCATCGCCAGCGCAACGCATCCTGCCAGTAACGCGCGGCCTTTACTCATTTTCATGCGGACCTCCCCATCTTGTTATATCTGTGATTTGTGGTTTGCTGTTTCTACCGGGTAAAGCGGAAAAATGATGTTTATGAATTATTTAGCGTAATTTTTCAATATATTTTGATAATAAGGCTTTATTTTTCAGGTTATTAAACAGAAAGTTTCTTCTGTAAATCAACTGACACATTGGGAAATAACCAGCCGGACCAGCATAATCATCTGGTTTTTATGCAGGCATTAGTGCGATTTCTCCAGCGCGTTATGCTGGCTTTTGCGCTGCTTATTGTTCTTTATCTCCTCAATCCTGGCATCCGGGCCATCTTTTGGCCTGTTTTCATCTTAAAAAAGTGACGGCGCTCTGACTGTCTAAATTCACTTACACTATGCCCTTTCGGCTAGTACAGGTGTTTGTTATGAAACTCACCATTCTGCTCCTGGCTACGCTAAGCGCGCAGGACCGCTCGATCTAGCGAAAATCTGGCGGAACGAGGATTTTGTGGCGCTGGAAAAAAGCCTGAGCGACACGTGCCGCGTTTATGCAGACGTGCGGCTTTCACGCGCAGGCGGATGGTTGGGTGAAATAGCGGGCAAAAAAAGGGCGACTTCGCGTCGCCCGTTTGCGTTATGCTTCTATCGCCATACGCAGTTTTTTCATGGCGTTCTTTTCCAGCTGTCGCACGCGTTCGGCCGACACGCCGTAGCGATCCGCTAGCTCCTGCAGTGTGGTTTTGTTATCTTCGTCAAGCCAGCGCGCGCGGATAATGTGCTGGCTGCGCTCGTCTAGGCCCTGCATCGCGTCGTTCAGCTTATCCGCCGCGTGCGATTCCCAGTTGTCCTCTTCGATACCGTCAGCGAAGTCTGAGGTTTTGTCCTGCAGATAGAGTACCGGGGCCATCGCTGCTTTACCTTCGCCGCTCTCGTCGTCGGCGGACATATCGAAGGTCATATCCTGCGCGGCCATACGCGATTCCATTTCACGCACGTCTTTGCTGCTTACGCCTAGTTCACGCGCCACCATCTCAACTTCATCCTGATTGAACCAGCCTAAACGCTGCTTGGTTTTACGCAGGTTAAAGAACAGCTTGCGCTGCGCTTTGGTAGTAGCGACCTTCACGATACGCCAGTTACGCAGCACATATTCGTGGATCTCGGCTTTAATCCAGTGAACGGCAAAAGAGACCAGACGCACGCCCATTTCAGGGTTAAAGCGACGCACCGCCTTCATCAGGCCGATGTTTCCTTCCTGAATCAGGTCCGCCTGAGGCAGGCCGTAACCGGAATAATTACGAGCAATATGAACTACAAAGCGCAGGTGAGATAGGATCAGCGTCTTGGCTGCATCCAGATCACCCTGGTAATGCAGCCGTTCAGCCAGCGCTTTTTCCTCTTCTGCCGACAGCATCAGCCAGACGTTGGCGGCCCGAACGTAAGATTCCAAGTTGCCAAGAGGAGCAATAGCTAGAGGAGCAATAGCTAAAGTTTGCATTTCTTTGGTCATTCAAACCCTCACATGGTTGATGAATTGCTGCGTCTTCCCTTTTGGGCAGATTGGGCAGATGTTACCTTGAGTCAACACCGGGGGAAATCCGAAAGCAATCTGTGCTACACAGACTAGCAAAGTTACCCACAATTTCAATTGTGGCAGTGAATATTTTACACACAGATGGCGAGACGGAAAGAGAGGACGTTCTCTGCGCCCGGTTCCTCGACAGCGGAGGAACATTATACCAAAAAAACGTTGCAGGCGGTTACTGAGGCGTAAAACGACATAAATGTTGCACCGTCCGCCAGCTAGGCGGCGATCAGCAGCAGCTCTTTATCCCACGAGAAACCTTCCAGCGAGAAAGTGGTGCCGAACACCTGCGGCACCACCGATTGCAGGCGCAGCACCAGCACTTCGCGACAAGACCGCGCCGCTAAAGCCGAGCAGCGTGCTGGCGTAAAGAAACGGACGCAGGATAAAGCCGTCGGTGGCGCCACGTTGTCGTAGACTGAGCGATCCATCAGCAGATGGTGATTCTGGAAGATCATACCGATCTGGCGGCGCAGAAACGGCACCTCGCTGTTGCGCAGCCGGGAAATATCGTGCCCGCTGAACCAGATCTGGCCCGCGTTTAGACGTTCAATGCCATAAATCAGCTTCAGCAGCATACTTTTACCGGCGCAGAATAGCCGGTCAGAAACGCCATTTCGCCGGGACGCAGATGAAAATCGACCCCTGCAGTGCTTAGCGTCCGCCGAGATATGCATTGACTTCTTCAAAGCGAATCATCC
This sequence comes from Type-B symbiont of Plautia stali, assembly GCA_001485295.1. Taxonomy (GTDB): domain Bacteria; phylum Pseudomonadota; class Gammaproteobacteria; order Enterobacterales; family Enterobacteriaceae; genus Pantoea. Next base: position 84,206 of record BBOA01000005.1, on the reverse strand, counting down.
CAATTAGTCCTCTCGGGCAAACAGTGCTTCAATAAAATCCTCGGCTTTGAAGGGCCGTAAATCTTCAATGCCTTCGCCGACGCCGATGTAGCGGATCGGGATGCCGAACTGATCGGCTACTGAGAAGATCACGCCGCCTTTCGCCGTGCCGTCCAGCTTGGTCAGGGTAATACCGGTCAGGCCGACCGCTTCGTGAAAGAGTTTCGCCTGGCTGATGGCGTTCTGACCAGTGCTAGCGTCGAGAGTAAGCATCACCTCATGCGGCGCCTCTTCGTCCAACTTTTTCATCACGCGAGTGATTTTCTTCAGCTCTTCCATCAAGTGCAATTTGTTCTGCAGACGACCCGCAGTATCGGCGATCAGCACATCAACGCCGCGCGCTTTCGCCGCCTGGATGGCGTCGAAAACCACCGAGGCGGAATCCGCGCCGGTATGCTGCGCCACTACCGGAATATGGTTGCGTTCGCCCCATACCTGCAGCTGTTCCACCGCCGCCACGCGGAAGGTATCGCCCGCCGCCAGCATCACCGATTTGCCCTGCGCCTGATACTGATGCGCCAGCTTGCCGATGGTGGTGGTTTTGCCGACGCCATTGACGCCGACCATGAGAATAACGAACGGCGTTTTGCCGCTGATGTCGAGCGGCGCGTCCACTTTCGCCAGAATGCCCGACATTTCCGCTTTCAGCAGGCCGTAGAGCACTTCCGCGTCGCGTAGCTGCTTGCGGTTCGCCTGCTGCGTCAGGTTAGTGATGATGCGGCACGTCGTCTCGACGCCGACGTCGGCGATCAGCAGCTGCTCTTCCAGCTCTTCAAACAGATCGTCGTCGATTTTCTTGCCGCGAAACAGGCTAATAAAGCCGGATCCGAGGTTCTGACGGGTTTTCACCAAGCTACGCTTCAGGCGCGCGAAAAAGCCCTCTTTGGTGGGACGTTCCTGCTCTTGGCTAACGATGGGCGCTGCGGCGAGCGGCAGATCGCTGACGGTATCCTGCGCCTCGTTTTTAGCAGCGATCTCTTGCACTACGTCGTCCTGCGGCGCTTCCGCCAACGCCAGCGTGGCCAGCTCCTCTTGTGGCAGCGTCTCGGGGATGGCCTCTTCTTCAACCGGCTGCGGCGCTAGTGTTGGCTCCTCTTCCGGGACAATCTCCTCCAGCGGCGCGATAATCTCCGCATCATGCTCCTGCTGGACGATCGCTTCCGGCTCGGCGGCGGTCTGCTCTTCCGCGACCTGCTCGGTCACTTCGACAGTATGCGCCGCATCGGTTTCCGCCTGCGCTAGCGCAGCCTCTTCCGGCTGCTGTTCAGGCTTTTGCGTCTCTTCTTCTTTGCTAAATCCCAGCCAGGGAAAAAAGCCACGTTTTTTCTCTTTTACCATTGCGTGACCACACTCCTCGATGGCTTAATCCCGGTCGCTCGCTGTTCCCAGTGGATAAAAATTAGCTCTGGTTTTACGCGCCAAAAAGGCGAAAAACGGCAGAATAGGTATGACTTCAGCAACTCACTAGTCTAACACTCTCCAGCCAGCGTACCCCAGCACCCCTTTTACCGTTTCTTCTCACCCATTCGCCCGTTAAACTACGCAAAAAATTATGACGAGTTGTGAGCAAGATGAGTAAAACTCCCCGTGGCACAGGCGGTGCCGGACAAATTCGCATCATCGGCAGGCGATCGCGCAGACGCAAACTGCCGGTGCCCGACAACGCCGGACTGCCTCCTACCACCGATCGCGTATGTGAACCCTTGTTTAACTGGCTAGCGCCCGTGTTTCCGCATGCGCTCTGCCTCGACTATTTCGGAGGCAGCGGCGCGCTCAGGCTGGAGGCGCTGTCGCGCTACGCTGCATCGATGAAGCTGCCAAAGCTGGAACGTCCAGTGGCGCAGCAGCTTGAGAAGAATTATGTAGAAAGCGAAGTGGAGCACAGCGCGCCGCTAGTGCCCGCTTGCTGGGCACTGCATCGCGAAAGATCTCCGGACAAGTGGCGTACCGTTTATATCACCGACAACGAGAGAGTGCCGAGCTTGCTTAATTTAGGTCGCCTGTTGATGCTGTACGTCTGGGCTTTTTTACTTTTCAACTTGGTCGAGCCCTACTCGAAACCGTTGCGCTATTTTATCCACGTCGCGCTGTTTTTTATGATCCTGATGCACGGGCTGCAGCTTGCGCTGCTGCGCGCCACCCAGCCTAAAGACGCGCCGCCGATCGATCGCTGGACACAGACTAAAATCTTTCTGTTCGGCGTGTTTGAACTGCTGGCGTGGCAGAATGCTAATTTTCCGAAGAAGAAGTAAAAAGCGTGCTGAAACAGCCCGCTTTTTACTGCGCTGGGGTAAAGCTGACGAAGGACGAACCTTGCATCTTCAGCTCGCCCTTCGCGCCGGTATCCACCTCGTTGTAATCGCGCTCGCCCACAATCGCTTTGATATCGCTGGCGCCGTTCAGCGGATGAAACCAAGCTTCATAGCGCATCTCTTCGCCGGCGATCGCCTCGCGCTGACGCGAACGCCGATTCGGCGACGGATATTCCCGCTTGGTTTTCACCTTGACCGTCAGCATGCGTACCGGCGAGGCGTGGTTGACCACCGCTTCGCGACGCGGTTTGATAAACTGACGGGTCGCCAGCACGGCGATAAGCCAGTATCAGTATGATAAAGCTGATGGTCGGCTGGGCCTAGCAGGCGCCGGTACTCAAGCCCACCGACGACTTGGTTATCGCCGGACTGGTGGCGACGCTAATCGGCAATGCGCTCTTGCTGCTGCCGCGTTAGCAGATGCTCTATGCGCTGGGCGCATTTTTCCTCTCTCATCTGTTTTACACCATCTGCTTCGCCACTAACATGACGATAACGTTCTATTGGCTGATCCCGCTGACGCTGCTGATTATTGGCGCGGTCACTATCGCGGTGATCTGGAGCCAGCTAGTGACGCTGCACTGGCCGATCTGCACGCTAATCAGCATGACGCTGGTGATGACTTGGGGTGGCCGCCGAGCAATATGCGTTCCGTCCCAACGACGACAGCTTCAGGCTGATCGTCGGTGCAAGCCTGCTGCTACTAGCGAATATCATCTGGTTCGTCAGCCATATCGCCGTCGCTTCCGTGCTAACAGCGCTATCGCCGACGCCTGCTACTTCGCCGGGCACTTTATAAGTGCCCGTTCGCTGTGGCTCATCTGATGTAAACCGATCTTGACTTCGGAGTCGACTCCAGAGTGTAGCGGGCCGGATCGACCATCCGTTACGTCTGCGGCTGCGACCGCTCACGCCATACTCATTCCGCCACGAAACCGCTCTACGCCATATCTACCGCTTCGCCCGCCGGTCTCAATATTCGCGCTACCTCGCCCGTTCAGTCTGACTGCGGTGGCGGATGCCGCGCAGCTGACAGCAGCACTAGCGGCGACGGAGAGGAAGAAGGCGACAGGCGCGGCGCCTAGCGCTTTAGCTGGCGCATCAGCGACATGGACTGACCCGGCTGTGCCCGCACCATGGAAAACTCTGTCAGCTAGCTGCCGAAGGTCGTGCGTGCCCGTGTAATTTTCGCCAGCGAAAAGCTGCAGTTAGACGCCAGCACCGATATCGCTACGGCCGTTGAGCAAGCGGTAGCGCGCGCCGGTTTTTCGCTGGTCAACGACGCCGCGCGTGCGCTGCTGCTTGGCGCCCACGCCGAAGCGGCGATGGTGCTGCTGCTGTTTCTGCTGGGCGAGCGGTTGGAGGCCTTCGCCGCCGCGCGCGCAGCGGCGTGACGCAGCTGATGATGGCGCTGGCGGCTTTGCGGCCTAGCAACGTCATCGAAGCGGCGGCGCGCTGGGGCGCCTTAGCCAAGTCCGCGCCGTCGCCTTCGGCAAAATCGGCACCCTGACCCAAGGCAAGCCGCAGCTCACCGCCATGCTCTATTTCGACGCAACGTCGCAGGATGAGCCGCTGGCGCCTAGCCGCGTCGAGGCGTTAAGCGCCGCGCAGCGCGCGTCGTTCGTAAGTAATAGGCGCGACGATCAGGCGCCGAACCCCTTCTGGATCAGATAGTGATAAGGCAGGGTGTCGGTCTGCTGCGCTAGCAGGCGGTGTTCCATAAAGCGGCAGAAGCCGGGAATGTCGCGTGTGGTGGCCGGATCGTCGGCGGTAATCAGCAACGTTTCCCCATCCTGCATAGTGCGGACCGTTTTACGCACCATCATTACCGGCTCCGGGCAGCGCAGGCCTCGCGCATCCAGCTGATAGTTGGCATGGGAGAAGTTGTCACTCATAAATCACTCGTTCTAAACAGAGGCGCTCATTTTAGCGCCCCCTCCCTGCAGACGCAAGACGAGAGCGATTACGTTAAAATTAATCATTGCGCAAATAGCACAACGCAGTAAGATGCCGCGGTTTTTTACATAAGGCATCTTCGTGCAGGTCTGATTTGCACGGCAATGGGTTCCCTCATCCCAATATGAAAAAGGTCCACTAATACTAATGACCGCATTTTCTTTGCGTCAGCGTCAGCACGCGCTGATCTGGCTCTCCCTGTTTCACCTGCTGGTGGATTATCTCCAGCAACTATCTGGTGCAGCTGCCGGTTTCCGTTTTCGGCTTTAACACCACTTGGGGCGCGTTCAGCTTCCCGTTTATCTTTCTGGCGACCGATCTGACGGTGTGTATTTTCGGCGCCCCGCTGGCGCGCCGCATTATCCTCGCGGTGATGATCCTAGCGCTGTTTGTCTCTTATCTGGTGTCGAGCCTGTTTTATCAGGTCCAGTGGCAGGGCTTAGCGGCACTGCATAACGTCAATCTGTTCGTCGCACGCATCGCCTGCGCCAGCTTTATAGCCTATGCGCTGGTGCTGATCCTCGACGTGCACGTCTTTAACTGCTTACGTCAGCTGCTGCAGTGGTGGATTGCACCGTGCTGCGCCATGTTCCTCGGTAATATCAGCGATACGCTCGCCTTTTTCTTTATCGCCTTTTACAAAAGTAAAAGCACCGATCCCTTTATGGCTGCGCACTGGGTTAAGATCGCTCTGGTAGACTACAACTTCAAAGTGCTGGTCTACCTACTTTTCTTCCTAGCCGCCTATAGCGTGCTGCTCAATCCGATGCTGAAACGCCTACCGGAGCGCTCGCCGAGCCCGCAAGTTAATTTCGGCTAACCGGCGATAGAGCATTTCGCCATGACCCGCTAAGATCTGCTAAGAATCGGGCGGTTGCTTTTGCCGCCTGATTCGAGTTGTATGAACGCCTTACTGGAATCAAATAAAGGGATTCAGATGCGAAACTTAGTGAAATATGCGGGTATTGGTTTGCTAGTGCTGGGCCTAGCGGCCTGCGATCAGAAGAAAGATGATGCAACTGACAGCAACGACCCCACTGCCAGCCAGTCAGCGCAGAACGTTACCCTAATGGACGGCAAGCTGAGCTTCTCGCTGCCCGCCGGCATGTCGGACAAGAGCGGCAAGCTGGGCAACCAGACCATCAATATGCACGTTTACGCCGATGAAACCGGTGCACGCACCATTATCGTCATCGCCGGCGACGCCACCAGCGAAGGGCTGGATGTGCTGGCGCTGCGTCTGGAGCAGCAGCAGCGCAACCGTGATCCGCAGCTGCAGGTGGTCTCTGACAAAGCGATTATCCTGAGAGATCAGCCTGCACAGCGTCTGGACAGCGTGGTGTCCGCGAATAACCAGACCTCTTGGTCTTCGGTGATCCTAGCAAAAGTCGACGGCAAACTGCTGACCCTTCAGATTACGCTGCCGGGCGACAACCAGCAGCAGGCGCAGAGCGATGCGGACAGCATCGTCCAGAGTATCACGCTGAAATAAAGCTGCTTTTACAGGCGGCTGAAAAGTTTAAACGTGGGTGGCAGAGCGCGAAGAGCAAAGCATCCCGCGACAAGGATGGCACGGGCCGAGTGAGCAGGAAGGCCTTGAGCAACTTTGCGATCGTGCCTTGCCGTCCATGCTGGCGCCATGCCCCCAAACAAACACGGCGGGATCTCCCGCCGTGTTTTACCCTCAACCGCGCGCAGCGCGCCAGTAGTCGATCAACCGCAGATAGTTGCCCTTCACCTTCTCCACCAGCGCCTCATCATCCAGCTCGCCCTGCAGCCACTGGCGCGATGGCTGGCCGAAAATAGTGCGTCCGACCGCAAAGCCTTTTACCCAAGGCACCTGCGCGGCGGCGGCAAAACCCGCTTTCAGCTTCTCTTCCGGCACATCTAAGCCCAGCAGTAGAATACCGCGACAGTAAGGGTCCTGCTGCTCGATCAGGCTGCTGATCGGCTGCCAGCTCTCCGCCGACAGCGGCGGCAGCTTCCACCAGTCGGGCTGAATGCCCAGCTGATAAAAATGATTCAGGATCGTCAGATAATGGGCTTCGTCGCGATCAGGATTGCTTTCCGGCAGGATCACTTCCAGCAGCAGCTCGTGGCCGCTTTTGTTGCAGCCGCGCCAGACGTCAAGCACTAGCTCATCCTGCTCTTTACGCATCTCGGCGCTGTCGTGCGGATGATAGAACACCAGACATTTCACGACGTGCTCGGCCGGCCAGTCAATCAGCTGCGAGCCGATATTGCCATGCTCCAGACGCAGAGGACGCGAGCCGGGCAGCTCAATCGGACGCCCAATCCACCACCCTTTGCCGGTAATGGCGTTCAGTGCTTTCTGCCCGTAGGTGGTGTCGGCCAAAATGCCGCTTTTGCTCTCTAGCCCGGCGGCGCGCGCCGCTTCTTCCGCCGCTTTCAGCAACAGCACTTTCAGCGCCGGGATCCTGCTTTCGTCTACACCCGCCTCGCGCGCCATATCGGCGAGCTGCTTGCGATGGTCAAAGGCGAAGACGTTTAGCTCTGGCCACGGCTGTTTGCGCGTAGTGACGCAATGCAGATGATTAAGGCGCGCGTCTAGATCGGGACGCTTTACCTCATTATCGCGGTTGAGGAAATCATCCAGCTCCGCTTTGGTCGGCATCGCCGGAGCGCAGCCGTGACGCGATACCACCAGCGCGCCGCAGGCGTTGGCGTAACGGCACGCCTGCGCCCAACCTTCGTCGCTGAGCCAGCCGCGCAGCAAGCCAGACATAAAGGCGTCACCCGCACCGAGTACGTTCAGAACCTCGACGCGTACGCCTCTGTGCAGCTGCGTCTGATCCCAAGAGTCGGGGATCTTGCCCTCGAACACCACACAGCCGAGCGGCCCGCGCTTGCACACCAGCGTCGCCTGCGTCGCCCGGCGCACGTTCTTCAGCGCCGCGAGCGTATCGGTACTGCCGCCCGCGATATGAAACTCTTCTTCCGTGCCGACAATCAGGTCGAAGTAGTGCATCACCTCCTGCAGCTGACGTGTTACCTGATCTGAATCGATAAACCGCGTTTCGCCGTCGCCGAGCGACGTCAGACCCCATAACACAGGGCGATAGTCGATATCCAGCGCGGTGCGCAGGCCGTTGCGCTTCGCGATATCTAGCGCTTTCAGCACGGCGGCCCGCGTATGCGGATGCGACAGATGGGTGCCGGTGACGGCGACCGCGCGCGATGAGGTGATAAACGCCTCGTCGATATCGTCCGGTACCAGTCCCATATCAGCGCAGTTATCGCGATAGAAAATCAGCGGAAAGGTCTCTTCATCCTTAATGCCCAGTATCACCAGCCCGGTCAGGCGCTGCTTATCGGTAATCAGTCTGTCGGTATTGCATCCTACGCGGTTTAGCTCTTCGCGCAGAAAGCGACCGTTATGCTCATCGCCCACGCGCGCCAACATCGCCGATCTCAACCCTTGAATGGCGGTGCCGTAGGCGACGTTGCCAGAGGAGCCGCCGAGATATTTGGCAAAGGTGCTCATGTCTTCTAGCCGTGCACCGATTTGCTGACCATAAAGGTCTACGGCGATGCGCCCAATACAAATCACATCAAGCCGCTTCTGTTGTGTAGTCATACCTGTGGTTTCCTTCTGTGATAAGCAGACTCGGCGGGTAGAGCCATTATCCCGGCGTGCGTATGGGTTATTTAGCTTGCCAGACTGGCGATGTTGGGAGAATGAGGAATAAAAATTCCAAAATCAATAATAAATGAAATATCTATCACAATTTTGTGAACCAGGTAAAACTCTGCGCGGCCTGTACATTAAAATGTCGTCTTTGGTCTCGCCTGTTTCGCCGCGGTTCGGGGATGCGATGCCGATCGCCGCCACGCGTCGCCGTCAAAAATTAAGTTACTGATATAAAATGAAATTTTCCAGTTTTGCCTCGTTTCTCGTCTGCTTCACTTCGCGCTGACGCTACTGCAGTCAGTCCCACGCTTCACGGCTAAATTTGATCTCACTCGCAAAATGAAATTTTTCTTCTGTAATCATATTTTATGAAAAATATATTTGTTTATAATTGCTTCACGTTTCAGTTACCTGCAGTCGCCTTGCGCGATACGCCACGTTGCTAGCCTGTTGTCAGGTTGTAGCATGTAAAGGAAAAGCCTATGACCACAATCAGAATGACCACCGCGCAGGCGCTGGTTAAGTTCCTTGATAATCAACATCTTGATGTTGACGGCGTGGAAACGAAGTTCGTAAAAGGCCTCTTCGCCATTTTCGGTCACGGCAATGTGCTGGGGCTGGGACAGGCGCTGGAGCAGGACAGCGGCGCTCTGGTCGTCTATCAGGGCCGGAACGAACAGGGCATGGCGCACGCCGCGATAGGCTTCGCCAAACAGTCGCTGCGCCATCAGATTATCGCCTGCAGCTCGTCGGTCGGCCCGGGCGCCGCCAACATGATAACCGCCGCGGCCACCGCCACCGCGAACCGCATTCCTTTACTGCTGCTACCGAGCGACGTTTTCGCCACGCGTCAGCCCGATCCGGTGCTGCAGCAGCTCGAGCAGAGCCACGATCTCAGCATCAGCACCAACGACGCCTTTCGCGCCGTCAGCAAATACTGGGATCGCGTTAGCCGTCCCGAACAGCTGATGACTGCCTGCATCAACGCAATGCGCGTGCTTACCGATCCCGCCGAAACCGGCGCTGTGACTATTGCGCTGCCGCAGGATGTGCAGGGCGAAGCCTGGGACTTTCCGGACTACTTCTTTCAGAAACGCGTGCATCGTCTCGATCGCCGCCTGCCGATCGCCGCGCAGCTTAGCGACGCGCTGGCGCTGATCGGCCGCAAGCGCAAACCGATGATCGTGCTGGGCGGCGGCGTGAAGTATTCGAAAGCGGGCGAGGCGCTGCGCCAGTTCGCCGAGCGCTACCAGATCCCCTTCGCCGAAACCCAAGCGGGCAAAGGCACCATCGTCTCCGATCATCCGCTTAACGTCGGCGGCGTGGGCGAAACCGGCTGTCTGGCCGCCAACCTGCTGGCGAGAGAGGCGGATCTGGTGATTGGCGTCGGCACGCGCTACACCGACTTCACCACCGCGTCGAAATGGATTTTCCAGCATCCTGATGTCAGCTTCCTCAACGTCAACGTCAGCAACTTCGACAGCTACAAGCTCGACGGCGTGCAGCTGCTGGCCGACGCGCGTGAAGCGTTCGTCGCGCTTGAAGCGGGACTGGTGGACAAACACTACAGCAACGACTGGAGCAACCAGATTGAACAGGCGCAGAGCAAGCTGCTGAAAGAGACGCAGCGCGTCTACCAAGTGGAATATAGCGGCAACGGGTTTATCCCAGAGATCGCCGACCATATCGATCGCGACGCGGTATTCGCCGAATTCAATCGCTTGACCCAGTCGGTGCTCACCCAGAGCCGTGTGCTCGGCACGCTAAACGAGCAGCTCCCAAAGGATGCGGTGATTGTGGCGGCGGCGGGCAGTCTGCCGGGCGATTTGCAGCGCGTCTGGCGTACCCGCGACTACAACGCGTATCACGTTGAGTACGGCTACTCCTGTATGGGCTATGAAGTTAACGCCGCGCTGGGCGCGAAGCTAGCACAGCCGCACCGCGAGGTCTACGCGCTGCTAGGGGACGGCTCTTTTATGATGCTGCACTCCGAGCTGGTTACCTCGATTCAGGAGCGCGCCAAGATCAACGTGGTGCTGTTCGACAATATGACCAACGGCTGCATCAACAACCTGCAGATGGAACACGGCATGGACAGCTTCAGCACCGAGTTCCGCTTCCGTAACTCGGAAGGCGGCAAGCTCGACGGCGGCTTCGTGCCGGTGGATTTCGCCGCCATCGCGGCGGGGTACGGCTGCAAAACGTATCGCGTGACCACACTGGAGCAGCTCGCGGCGGCGCTAGAAGATGCGCAGAAGCAGAGCGTCTCCACCCTTATCGACATCAAAGTGCTGCCAAAAACCATGGTGCACAAATATTTCAGCTGGTGGCGCGTCGGCGTCGCGCAGGTCTCAGATTCGGAACGTACCCAAGCAGTGGCGGAGAAGCTCAACGCCCATCTCGACCAAGCGCGTAAATACTGATTTCCGGCCGAGCGTGCCTGGCTCTTTCTTCCTCGATATGGACCCCACAGGTGTAATTATGACTTTGAAACTTGGCGTTATCGGTGCCGGCGCAATCGGTCAGGAACACATTCGTCGCTGCAAGAATGTCCTGCAGGGGGCAAAAGTGGTGGCAGTGTCAGATATCAACGTGGATGGCGCGCGTGCCGCGCTGCAGCGTCTGAATATCGAGGCGGAGGTTTACGCCGACGGCTATCAGGTGATCCAGTCGCCAGAGGTCGATGCGATTCTGGTGACCTCCTGGGATCCGACCCATGAAGAGTTTACGCTGGCGGCCATCGCCGCAGGCAAGCCGGTGTTCTGCGAAAAGCCGCTGGCGTTAAGCGCGGAAGGCTGTCGTCGTGTGGTGGATGCTGAGATCAGGCACGGCAAGCGTCTGGTGCAGGTCGGCTTTATGCGTCCCTACGACGCGGGCTATCGCGCGCTTAAGAAAGTCATCACCGACGGCGGCATCGGCGAGCCGCTGATGCTGCACTGCGCGCACCGCAACCCAGCCGTGCCGGAGAGCTATACCACCGATATGGCGATCACCAACACGCTGATCCATGAGTTGCACGTGCTGCGCTGGCTGACCTACGACGACTATAAAAGCGTGCAGGTGGTCTTCCCGCGCGTCACCTCGAAATCGCACGCGCACCTGAAAGATCCGCTAATCGTACTGTTCGAAACGCAAAAAGGGGTGCGAATTGACGTCGAAATCTTCGTTAACTGCGCTTACGGCTACGACATCCAGTGCGAGGTCGTCGGCGAAACCGGCATTGCTAAGCTGCCGGAACCCGCCTCGGTGCAGCTGCGTAGCGAAGCCAAACTCTCTACCACTATCTTGACCGACTGGAAAGATCGTTTTGTTGAAGCGTATGATGTCGAGCTGCAGGTCTTTATCAACGATGTGAAAGCGGGCGAACTCACCGGCCCGTCCGCTTGGGACGGCTTTGCCGCCTCGGTGGCCGCCGACGCCTGCCTGAAGGCGCAGCAGAGCGGCGCCATTGAACTGGTTGAAATGCCGCCGCGTCCGATCTTCTACAAAAAATAAACGTTTCCCTTTCCTTGCGGGCCGCCGCCCCGATCCTTCGGGACTGAACAGATGAACAAAGAGAACGTAAAACTGGCCATCGCGCCAATTGGCTGGACCAACGACGACATGCCGGAGCTGGGTAAAGAGAACACCTTTCAGCAGACAGTGAGCGAAATAGCGCTAGCGGGCTTTAACGGCACCGAAGTGGGCATCAAATACCCGCGCGATCCGGCGATCCTCAAGCCGATGCTCGATACTCGCGGCATTGAGATCTGCAACGCCTGGTTCAGCACCTTCTTCGCCAACGGCGAAAAGGCGAAAACCATCGACGAGTTCGTCAACCATGTGAATTTCCTGCATGTGATGGGCGCACGCGTTATCGGCTGCTCCGAGCAGAGCAAAAGCATTCAGGGCACGACGCTGCCGGTACTGGAGCAAAAGCCGATCTTCAGCGACGAAGAGTGGCGGCTAACAGCCGAAGGCTATAACGAGCTGACGGAGGTCGCCGCTGCCAAAGGGATGCGCGTCACGCTGCATCATCATATGGGTACCGGCATTCAGACTGTGGATGAGATTGACCGCTTTATGGCGCTGACCAACGATAACGTCGGCCTGCTCTATGACACCGGCCATATCTACTACTCCGAAGGCTCGCAGCAGGCGATGCTCGACGTGCTGCAGAAATATCTGCAGCGCATTTTCCACGTTCATCTGAAAGATGTGCGCGACGACATTGTCGCAGAGGTGCGCGACAATCGCCTTTGCTTCCTAGACGGCGTGAAAAAAGGCACCTTTACCGTGCCGGGTGACGGCGTGATCGACTTCAAGCCGGTGTTCAAGATTCTAGACGACTACGGCTATAAGGGCTGGATGGTAGTGGAAGCCGAGCAGGATCCGGCGCTGGCCAACCCGTTTGAATATGCGGTAAAGGCACGAAGATACATTCGGGAACACGCCGGGCTGTAACGGCTTTTGCTGCGAACTCTGCCTGTCCTACGCGCAGGACAGGCAGATCCGCTTTTTCTCCTAGTTTTTAGCGTTATTCCTACCTGATTCCCTGCATTATGTGAGGAAATTCATAAACCGATGAAATAAACCCCCGCTGTGGGCGCAAACAAATGAAATTTTCCATCCATCTGATACTATAGGGCTCATTATCCAGCCATATTTTTTTAACGGGCCGAAGTAATGACCAATAACCCTATCCAACTTTCCCTGTTACAGGATCATATTCGTCGCCGCTACGAAACGCTGAGCAAGCGCCTGAAACAGGTGGCTCGTTATATTCTCGATAACAGCAACAGCATCGCCTTCGATACCGTGGCCTCGGTCGCCGCTCAGGCTGACGTGCCGCCATCGACCTTAATTCGCTTCGCTAACGCCTTCGGCTTTAGCGGTTTCAACGAAATGAAACAGGTTTTCCGTCAGCACCTGATGGAAGAGACGGTTAACTACACCGAGCGCGTGCGCCTGTTTCGCCAGACCGCTACCGACGACGACGCCACCTCGCCGGAAAGCCCGGTGGAGATTCTCAACGTCTTCACCATGGTCAACAGCCAAGCGCTGCAGCAGCTGGCGATGCAGGTCAATCCCGACCAGCTGAATAAAGCTGTACAGTTGTTGAACGATGCCGAAAACATCTATGTCATCGGCCTACGCCGCTCGTTCAGCGTCGCCTCCTATCTGGTGTACGCGCTGCGTCACCTAGAGCGCCGTGCCTTCCTGATCGACGGGCTGGGCGGCATGTTCACCGAGCAGCTCAGCCTAGTGAATCCGAAGGATATGGTGATCGCCATCAGCTACTCGCCCTACGCGCGCGAAGCGGTGGAGCTGATGGAGATGGGGGCGAAGCGCGGCGCGCATCAGATCGCCATTACCGACAGCCAAGTGAGTCCGCTGGCCGCCTTCAGCGACGTCTGCTTTGTGGTGCGCGAAGCGCAGGTGGACGGGTTCCGTTCACAGGTCGCTTCGCTCTGCCTAGCGCAGACGCTGGCGGTGTCGCTGGCGTTGAATAACGCCAGCGCTTAAAAATCATTTAGGTAATGGTTTAGTGTGGGAGTGAACGGTCGCTTCCCGCCTTCCATTATCCATCAGCAGCATAATAGCTACGCTGCGCGCGTTATTTAAGCTCGCGCTAAAGAAGATGAACGATACAATGGTCTTTCGATACATAGTGCGACTTAGTCGCAGCGTTCAGGCTAGCTTCTAGCTAGCCGGGAGAGAAGCGTAAAGGATTTTAGCTTCTCTTCCTGCTGGAAAGGTGCAATGCCCTTCTACTCACAGGTTTCAATGTAGTCCGCCAGTGAAATTTTCCCTTCTCTTTCCAGTCCTTCGATGCTGCTGGTGACAAAATCGCAGTAGCTGGTCGCGTCGAGAAACTTACCGCGAAACGCTTTTATTTCCGCTTCGTAGGTGACTGAAGCAGGATGGCCTTCAATAGTCATGTATTGCTGCCTTTAATCATTTTCGACTCCGATGACATTTTTAAACCATTCGCGTGGGCCGTTTACCGCCCCTTTATTCATTTCGTTGCCCGGATGCGGTTGATGGGTTTGATAAACCGTCCCCATTAAGATGAGCTTAAACCGCAAGCCGTTACCTTTTTTCACTTTCTGCCTAATTTATCGATAAAACTAATCACGTCATCCTGTTTGCTAATGTGGTAACAATAATCAGGTTTCGGTCGTCGTCGTTTGAGTTAATAACTCAAAGACGACGACCGAAACCTGATTAGCTAGCATGAATGCCGTAGCCGCTAACCACGCGGATAGTTATCGCTGTTGACCCAAGCGTGATCTTTCTCCCAAGTAAATTTCCACAAACGCACCGGGCCGGCCATCACGTTCAGGTAGTAGTTGTTGTAACCGGCAATGGTGGCGACCGGATGGTAGCCGCGCGGCACGGTCACCACGTCACGGTTATAGGGCGCCATACATTCGTTAACCGAGAGGTCGTCGGTGTAAACGCGCTGCATCGCAAAGCCTTGCTCAGGATCGAAACAGTGATAGTAAGTCTCTTCCAGATAGGTTTCGTTTTCGCTGTTTTCATCGTCGTGCTTATGACTCGGATAGGAGCTAGTATTGCCCTCGTTGGTGTAGACCTCTACCACCAGCAGGCTGTCAGCTGATTTGTCGTCCGGTAGAATGTTATGCACCAGTCGCTGATTGCGCCCTTTGCCGCGATGCTCGACGCCGACGTCGGATGGGGCAATCAGGCGCGCCGGCAGATTGCCCTGACCCGGCGCGTTACAAACTGCCAGCTCCAGATCGCTGTTAGCAACGATCTCGACCTCGTCGTCGTGCGGCACATACACGGAGTAAGGCGGCATGCGCTCAAATGGCGACATGCGCTTGCCGATACTAAGAAATTCCGCGTGGCGCGTTTTCACCGAGGCAAGCCCCGCGACCAGCACCAAGCATAGCTCTTTGTGCCCGCTGCTCAGCCGCAGGGTTTTTCCCTTTTTCAGCAGGTAAGCGTCAAAGCCGGCATAGAACCAGCCCGCGCTTTCCGGCGTAATGTGCTGGATACGACCGCTGGCGTCCGGCTGCTGCGCTTTTGCAAGAAAAGACATCCCCACCCTCCTCCCTTTTAGCCTGAAAATAAAAAGGCTACAGGCGCGTCGTCGCTGGCCTGTAGCTGTCATGATGATGCGGCCGCTCAGCTCAGAGTCGGCATGCTGAATTCCGATACCGTCTGCTGACCGCTCGACCAGCGCGCCGTGACGGTTTTCATGCGGGTATAGAAGCGTACGCCATCCGGGCCGTGCATGTTGAGCGCGCCGAACACCGAACGCTTCCAGCCGCCGAAGCTGTGAAACGCCATCGGCACCGGCACCGGCACATTGACGCCGACCATGCCCGCTTCCACGTCCTGCACAAACTCGCGCGCGGTATTGCCGTTGCTGGTGAAAATGGCGCTGCCATTACCGAACTTATGGCTGTTTACCAGCTGCAGCGCGCTAGCGTAGTCCGGCGCACGCATAATGCTCAGCACCGGTCCGAAGATCTCTTCGCGCCAGATGGTCATCTCTGGTGTCACGTTGTCGAACAGCGTGACGCCGACATAGTAACCTTCCGCATGGCCTAGTACCTGGAAGCTGCGGCCGTCGACCACCAGCTTCGCGCCCTCCTGCTCGCCCTTGTCGATATAGCCTAGCACCTTTTTCCGGTGCGCGGTGGAGACTACCGGTCCCATCTCATTCTCTTCCGCGCCTTTGTTGATACCGGGTCCGACGCGCAGCGCGTTGATTAACGGCGTCAGACGAGCAATCAGCTTGTCGGCGGTGTCGTCGCCTACCGCGACCACCACCGGCAGGGCCATGCAGCGCTCGCCGGCGGAGCCGAAGGCGCCACCCATAATGGCGTTTACCGTAGCGTCGAGATCGGCGTCCGGCATCACGATAGCGTGGTTTTTCGCCGCGCCGAACGCCTGCACGCGTTTACCGTGGGCGCTGGCGGTTTTATAGATATGCTCGGCGACGTCGGAAGAGCCGACGAAGCTCACCGCGGCGATGCGCGGATCTTTATAGAGCTGCTCGGCGTCTTCGTTAGAGGAGTGTACCACGTTAAACACGCCGTCCGGCAGTCCCGCCTCTTTCAGCAGCTCTGCCATACGCACCGACGCAGAGGGATCGAGCGCGGGCGGTTTCAGCACAAATGTGTTACCGCAGGCGAGCGCGATAGGGAACATCCACAGCGGCACCATCGCCGGAAAGTTAAACGGCGTAATGCCCGCCACCACGCCAACCGGCTGCATCAGCGAGTAGCTGTCAACGCCGGTGCCGACGCTGGCCGAGTATTCGCCCTTAATCAGATGCGGAATGCCGCAGGCGAATTCCACCACTTCTAGCCCGCGCGTCAGCTCGCCCTGCGCATCCGACCACACTTTACCATGCTCGGACACAATCAGCTCGGCCAGCTCGTCGCGATGCTGTTCCATCAGCGCCTTGAAGTTAAACAGAACGCGGGCGCGGCGCAGCGGCGAGGTTTTCGACCAGGCGGGAAAGGCTTCATGCGCCACTTTAATCGCTTCCGCGACTTCCGCGCCGGTGCTCTGCGTCAGCTCACCCACCACTTTGCCGGTCGCCGGGTCATAAACAGGGATGGTTTCGTTGCTGGCGCTGTGGGTAATCTGACCGCCAATGAAGTTTCCTATAATGTTCATTACATAGCCTTGCCTTTTAAAATGTGAGAGTTCCCTGCAAAGCCTTAGCGTGGCGCCACGCCATTTGACTAGGCAAAACCGAAAGCGTGCTATGAATCTATCACAGTGAAATAAATTTTTCAAAAAAGTTTTTGAAAAATTCTCTTTTAGCGGTGTGGATCGCATTTTTACCGCTGCGGCGAAAAACCGTGTACTGACTGGCAGCAGCGCCCTGTCACAGCTTGTTGCGGCCGCTTTTTCGCTACGAAAACAGTATAAGCGAAGCGTTGCCAAGGCGAAAAGTGGAATTATTGAGAGGTAAATCTCAACCTTCAAATTCCATATTTTCATAATTATGAAATAAATGTTTTTTTGGCTTTAGTTTACTCTCTTATCCGCTTGCACGTTACAGGAGCCGTAGCATGGCCATTGAACTGACCCGTTTCTGTATTAACCGTAAAATCGCGCCGACTCTTTCTCTGGAAGCGTTTTTCCAGCTAGTTCATCTGCTGGGCCTGCGCAAAGTGGAGCTGCGCAACGACATGCCGAGCGGCAAGGTGTGCGATGACCTAACATATGAAGAGACGCGCGCGCTGATCGCGAAATATGACATTGAGGTGGTCACCATCAACGCGCTCTACCCGTTTAACCGCGTTGACGATGCGCTGCTGACGAAAACCGACGCGATGCTGCAGGACGCGCAGGCGATCGGCGCGCAAGCGCTGGTGATGTGCCCGCTAAGCGAAGGCGTCGACATCACGCCGGAAAAAACGCTGGCGGCGATCGCCGCGCAGGCGCCGTGCTTTGCGCAGCACGGGATTCAGGGACTGGTAGAGCCGCTGGGTTTTCCGGTCAGCTCGCTGCGTTCGGCGGTACAGGCGCAGCAGCTGATCCGCGCCGCGCAGGCGCCTTTCAGGCTGGTGATCGACACCTTCCACCATCATCTGTATGAAAACGCCGAGCAGAAGTTTCCGGCGGAGATCGACGTCGAGATGATTGGCTTGGTGCATCTCTCAGGCGTGGAAGACAGGCGCGCCACCGCCAAACTGATCGATGAAGAGCGCATTATGCTCAGCGATCGGGACGTGCTGAACAGCGTGGCGCAGGTAAAAAGACTGGAGATGCTAGGCTATAGAGGCGTCTACTCCTTCGAGCCTTTCTCTTCTGAACTTAACAGCTGGACCCCGGCGGAAATCAAGCGCCAGATCCGTCACAGCATAGCCCTGCTGCAGGCCTGATACATACTCGGCGGGCCGCTTGCTCGCCGCGTCGCCTTACCCTTATCTGTGTCTTGAGACACGTTTTGGCCTCGGTCGGAGGCCGTTTTTTTTAGCTCTCTTTCGCTTCTACCGACGCCTCTGGCCCGCGCCGGACCAGCCGCACTGTGCAAAACAGTCCCTAGCAGACCAGCAGCGCCGCCAGCAGATAGGCCAGCGGCACACCGGCGAAGCTCATGATAAACCCCGCTACCGGGCCGGTGATCCCCAGCGCGGGATTCATAAAGGCGGTATAGATCGCCAGCACGCTGCCCTAATTCGCTTCCGGCACCGCTACCACCACGCCCAGTGTGGGAAAACCAGTGAGAAGCCCGCGCCGGTCAATAGCGCGCCGGTTTTCGCCATCTAGGGTTCGAACGCGCCCGCCACCAGAAACAGCCACCAGAAACAGGCCAATCGCCTCTACCGCCAGACAGGCGCTGGCGACGCGCAGCCCGCCGAAACGGTTAATCGCGTTAGGGAACAGCAAGCGCGTGCCGACGAAGGTAGCGCTAAACAGCGTCAGCGCGAAAGCGGCGCCGTCCCAGCCTTTTGCCTGATAGAACAGGGTAATAAGGTGGCGATCACACCGAACCCGGCCGATCCCATCGCCAGAATCAGGCCAAAGCCGTAGATCTTGCCGAGCACGTACGGCCGCGTGCGGCTGCCCTTCACCGCCGGATGCGGTCGATATGCAACAAGCTGACGACCGCCAGCCCCAGCACCACCAAGTTATTCGGCCGCATAGCGTCTGGCGTGAGACCGGCTCAGCAGAGTCGCCAGTACTATATCGCCGGCCCCGGCTCGCTGGCGAAAAGCCTCGCGACCGGTTTCGAAAAGCAGAGCGGCATTAAAGTGAATATTTTCTAGGCCACTGCCGGGAAAGTGATAGCATGGCTGGAGGCTGAGCAGGCGAGTCCGCCAGGCGGACGTGCTGGTTTCCGCCTCCTGGGACACCACCGAAGATTTGCAGCAACGCGGCTGGCTCCTTGCCCTATCGAAGTCGCAACGCCGCAAAGATGCCGGACGCGTTTAAAACTGCCGACTATGTGGCGCAAGGCATTTCCGTGCTCGGCATCGTCTGGAACAGCTAAAGCGGCACTCCGGAAACGAAAAACTGGCGGGATCTCACCGGCCCAGCGTTTAAAGACAAGGTGACCATGCCCGATCCGGCACTCTCCGGCGCGTCGCTCGATCTGTTGATAAGGCTGCAAAACAGCGAAAGCGAAAAGGCCTAGACGCTTTTTCAGCAGATGAAAAAGAGGACAGGATAGTCATAGTCATTAGAGGTCCGAATGCGCAGGCAGTCACCCCGGTTTTGCAGGGGGTGAAGGCTACAATATTTGGCGCAGTGGATTATGTCACCTACAACACTATCGCTCAGGGCAAAACGGTGAAGGTGATTTTCCCGGAAAGCGGCACTGTGGTCGCGCCGCGTCCGATGATTATCCTCAAAAGCAGTCAGCATGTCGACTCGACGAAGCGAAAAAATTCGTTGATTACGTGCTCTCTGACGAGGGGCAGTAACAAGGTGGCGAAGGCGTGGCTGATGCCGGCGCGCACCGATATCAAAGCGCAGTGTCCGCTGATTACCGAGATTTGGCTGCTGCCGACGCAGCAGGAAGGTAACGCTAATCGCGCATTGATTCTGAAGAACTTCGCGACGCTATTCGGATAGTAAGATATCTCGCGCCCTGAACGGTCTGATTCTGCTGGCGCTGAGCGTGCTCGTAACGCTGCCGCTGCTGTTTATCGTACTGCAGGCGATTATTTCCACAGCTGGGCACGGGAAGCTGGCAGGGCGTGTTCAGCGCGCTACCGCACCTGTTAGTGCATGACGCGCTGCTGTCGATGGGACACGGCACGCTGCAGGTCGGCCTCGGCGTCGCGCTGTGGGATGGATTATTTCTAGTGTCTTTCTGACCCCCCTATATCGCGGTGCTGAACTAGACACTGGCGCTGCAACGCAACGGCTATGTGCATTAGCTGACCAACATCCATCTGGAGAGCCTGCTGTTCAGCGCCAGCGGCATCACGCTGGTGATGACGGTCAATATTTTCCCATTGGTCTATTTCTCCGTATCACGAGCGCTAATGGCGAGCGGCCAGCGGCTGGCATGGGCGGCACGCTGCTGGCCTTTACGCTGGCGATCGACAAGGAAGCTGTCAGACTGGCCGATCAATCTGCTTGGCGCAGCGCTACTGTTAAACCTCGTGGCGCTGGCCGCGGCGATCCTCACCGGCACGCTCGGTTTTTTCGTGACCTAGCGCGTGGCGAAGGGCAAACGCTGCGCGCTGACGCTGCTTAACAGCCTAGCGCTGCTGCCTCCGGCTATCCCCGGCGTGGTAATCGGCGTCAAGCTGATCCTGCTCTGAAACCGCAGCTTCTGGCCGATTTTGTCCTATAACACGCTGGCGATCCTGCTGTTCTCTTACTGCGCTCTGGCCGGTGCGCTACGTCAGCGGCGCGCCTACCAGCGCGTCTCGCCGGTAGGCGCTGCGTCTGGTGGTGCTTCCGCTAGTTGCGCCCAGCCTGCTGGCGGCAATGATGATGGTGTTCGCCATCGCCTCGCGCGAGGTGGTGACCTCGCTGTTGCTCGCGTCCGCTGGGACGTAAACCGTTGCCCTGTTTATCTGGCGGCAGTTCGAACAAGGCTCGGTGGGACAAGGCATGACGATGGCGACCGTCACCTCATTCGCCATGCTGGCGCTGATGCTCAGTGCGACTGCGCTGGTACAACGCAGTAAAAAAGTCTAAATATCGCTGTGCTTTCATAACAGAATCAGGTGTTTAATTCCCCATCGGCTATACTATTCTTTGCGGTTTGGCTTTTCAGGAGAGTGAATGAGCGAACTACAGCAAGAAAAAACAGGACAGAGCATTCTGATTAAGCTGGCGATGCTAGTGATTATTCTCGCCGGTATCCGCGCCGCGTCCGATATTATGGTGCCGTTTTTACTAGCGGCCTTTTTCGCCATCGTACTCAATCCCATCGTCACCTTTCTGATGCGGCGCGGCTGGTGGCGTGGGCTGGCGATCACGGTGGTGATTACGGTGATATTTATCGTAATTTTGTTGCTGGTCGCGGTGCTGGCCAGCTCGGTAAGCGAATTCTCCGATCTCTACCCGCAGCTGCGCGCCACCATGGAGCAGAAGATGAGCGTGGTGCAGCATCTGGCGGCTGGTATCAGTATTCACGTTTCGACCACGACGCTGGTACAGCACTTCGATCCCAATATGCTGATGTCGTTCGCCACCGTCGCGCTGACGCAGTTCTCCGGCATGATGAGCAATTTCGTGCTACTGATTCTGACGGTGGTATTTATGCTGTTTGAAGTGCACCATCTGCCCTACAAAATGCGCAACGCGCTGACCAACCCGCAGATCCGCATCGCTAGTCTGCACCGCGCGCTGAAAGGCGTGACGCACTATCTGGCCCTGAAGACGCTTATTAGCCTGGCTACCAGCATGGCGGTCTTGGGCTCGCTGTTCCTGCTCGACATCAAGTTCGCGCTGCTGTGGGGCGTAGTGGCGTTCATCCTCAATTACATTCCCAATATCGGCCCGATCATCGCCGGCATTCCGCCGGTGCTGCAGGCGCTGCTGCTCAACAGCCCTTATGACGCGATGCTGGTAGCAGTGCTGTTTATCGCCATTCATATGGTGTTCGGTAATATGCTGGAGCCGCGCGTAATGGGGCGCGGCTTAGGATTGTCGACGCTAGTGGTGTTTCTGTCGCTGATCTTCTGGGGCTGGCTGCTGGGGCCGGTCGGCATGCTGCTTTCGGTGCCGCTGACCAGCATCACGAAAATTCTGATGGAAACCACGCCGGGCGGCAGCCAACTGGCGATCATGCTCGGCGCGGGCCGCCCTAAGCAGCGGAAAATTTAGCCCAGCAGCCGCTGCTGCACTTACGCCAAGTGGGCCCCCATCGCGGCGCGCTTCGCGGACCGCATCAACTTTATCCATCTGCACGCCACCCAGCGCGAAGCCACCATGAGGCGACCCATCTGGCGGGCGACGTCGATATGGTCGGGTGTCATCTGGGTGATTCTGGCGGAGGAGCAGCGTCGCAGGCGTGTGGGCGAGAAGCATGCAATCCCGATGCGTCCCGATCACGGCCATCAGATGCTCGACGACCTGCACAAGCGCACTAATCCAAGTTATTCGGCGATTGGCCGTTTTAAAGGGCTGGCGGCGCGGCGTCAGACGCTGTTGAACGATTGACATACCGTTCAACATGGCATGGGTAAAGCGCCCGTTCCCCGTTACCGCGGAAACAGACTCTGGTCGGTAATCGCTGCCACACTCACCTTATTTGGCAGGATCTTCAGCTCGCTGAAGAGATCCGACACCTTCTGCACCTTCGCGATATATCCTTGGCCGTCACGGCGCGGATGCCGTGCGAAATGCGCGCGGTGATCTTCTCCACATCGGCGGGCGGCAGAATTATCAGCTCCGCGCCGCCTGACTGCGCGGTCAGCTGCGCCTAGCAGGCGCGCTCGAGGTAATAGAGGTTATAGAACGCCTCCTCGATGCTGCCTCCTGCGGTCAGCAGGCCGTGATTGCGCAGAATCAGCGCGTTGAGTGCGCCGAGATCGGCGACGATGCTACGGCGCCCATATCGAGCGCGATCCCTTGTAGTCGTGATAGGCGACGCGTTTGTGAAAGCGAGTGCTGTGCTGCGAAATCATCAGCAGCCCCCGCTTTTGCGCTGACACGCCGATACCCGCCGCTGTGTGGGTATGCATCACCGCGTGCGCACCCGGGCGCGCACGATGAATAGCGCTGTGGATCACGAAGCCTGCCGGATTGATCCTCAACCCGGTGGGATCGTCGATGATATTGCCGTCGATATCGATCTTGACCAAGGTTTCCGGCTGGATCTCGTCGAAGGTCTGACCGTAGGCGTTAATCAGGAAGTGCGGCTCATCGCCCGGCACACGCAGCGAAAAATGGGTGTAAATATGATCGGTCCAGCGCAACTTCGCCGCCAAGTGGTAGGCCTGCGTCAGTCTGACGCGCGCCTACCACTCCGCGTCGGTAATGCGCTGCTGAAGGTGAGATGATATCAGGGTTGCCGTACTCATATTCGCCTCTTTTTATGCTCTTCGATGTGGCGTCACTGTTACACAGTGTTTTCGCCGCAGGGAAATGCCAAAAGCGGCAAAACAAAGACAATAAATGAAAAGTGCTGTCGATACTTGATCCTCATCACCTGCTCATCTGAGCAAAACGCTACCCTGCACGGCCTGAAGGCGTGCTATGCTGCGCTGACTGAATTTGCGTTTCCTCACTGACGTATCAATATTCAGAGGAATTCTCCGTTGCCGCCGTTAAAAAGAAAACGCGACTACGCCAGAATAATTATTATTTTGTCTGGGGTGCTGCCCCTGCTGCTCGGTATTCTGTTTACCGCCATTGATGCGCGTCACACCGTCGAACAGTAGCAGATCAGCGCCGCGAATACGCTGCTTTCGCAGGCGGAAAAGAGGAGCGACGGCGCCTAGGATATGATCTCTTGGCTGCATTAGTTCCATCATCAACCCTGTAACCAAATTAAAGACATACTGCAGCGCGCCGGCACGCTTAACGCCTATTTTCGCGCTATCGGCAAATTAGCAAGGGGAAACGTCACCTGCTTATCCCCGTACGGCACGAATCCTAGCTCGTTACGCGAAATGTAGAGCCTCTCCCTAGCCGGTGCAGATGGCGTACCATAGCGCCCGGCGGTGATTTTTGTCCGCTAGTTAGCGGACGGCGAAGCCCTTTGGGCCATTATTGACAGCCAGTATCTGATGGATTTTATAGACGCCATCGGCGAGGTGCATGACTATCGGCTCAGCATGCGCTTTGACAACGGCGCACCCATTATAGTGGGGAGAGCGATCGCGTCTCACGCCAGTTTTTTCAACATCCAAGTTCACTAGGCGCAGTCGGAGTGCTATCTCACATTAGTTCCACTATCGAGACGCCTAGCACGGAGCTGATGCGCGTCTAACGGTAGGTGACCTTTATTTTCCTGCCGATGACGGCCATCCTCTCTATTCTGCTGATGGTGCTCACCGCCAACTAGCTGCAGCGGCGCATCTCCTAGCGGGATGAGATCCGTCGCGCCATTCATGCGCGCCAGTTCTCCGTACACTACCAGTCGATCTATAACAACCACACCCAGAGCTGCGCCGGCGCGGAAGCGCTACTGCGCTGGACGCTGCCTAGCGGCGATACGATCCGCCCTGATATCTTTATCAACGCCGCCGAAGTGAAGGGTATGATTATGCCGCTGACGCGCCACC
Source organism: Type-B symbiont of Plautia stali (assembly GCA_001485295.1). Taxonomy (GTDB): domain Bacteria; phylum Pseudomonadota; class Gammaproteobacteria; order Enterobacterales; family Enterobacteriaceae; genus Pantoea. Next base: position 60,075 of record BBOA01000005.1, on the reverse strand, counting down.
TGCTCGATCTGATCGCCAGCGACATTCAGCAATGGCAGGTCGCGCCCTAGCTATCAACGTCGCTGCCGATCATCCGCCTTTGTCGAGGATCTGCTCGGTTTTGCCGACAAGGTGAAACACAAACAGCTGCTGATCACCCTAGAGCTAACCGAGCACAGCCTGATAAAAGATGGCGACGCTATGGCGCGAAAACTTGATCGCCTGTGCGCCGACGGAATGAAGGTGGCAATCGATGACTTTGGCACCGGCCACTGCTCGCTCAGCTATCTGTAAACCTTCGCGCTCGACTATCTGAAAATCGGTCACGGTTGTATTAATGCCATCGAATCGTTGTCGGGCGAAACCCGGGTGCTGGACGCGATTATCACGCTGCTATAAGCTACAATTGAAGGTTTTGGGCGAAGGGTAGAAACCGCGCTGCAGTATCTCTATCTGCGCCAGCGCGGCGTGCCCTTTATTCAGGGCTACTACTAGGATAACGACGCGCTGATCGCCTGGCTCGCAGAGTATGAACGGCAGCCAATGCATATAGAGGATTCTGACGATGCTCAACTGCACCCTTCTTGACGACTACCAGAACATGGCGCTGTCGCTGACGGACTGGTCGTCGCTGCGCCCCGCCGTTCAGACACGCTCGCTACAGCAGCATATCGCTGACGATGAGACGCTGATCGCCACGCTTGCCGACAGCGACATTTTTAGCGAGGCGGTCGAGGATATCGCCGCTTGGTTGCATCATCAGCCACTGCGCTCACTGCTTTAGCCGTCTGGCGCACTGTTTACGCACTACGCGCAGCGTCACCTCGACGCTCTCATGCTGACAGCCCGCCTGCGGCAGCGCGGCCTTCGTCGTCCTAAGCTGCTGGTTAATGCGCGCCAGCGTCGGCAACAGCTGTCGATACTCCTCTTCGGACGACGCGTCCGCTTGACGCGCTTCTTCGTCCCTGCGGCGTTCCGCCGCAAGATAATCGTTTGCGCGGCTGGGGCGGATTTCGGACCGTTGGTTCAGTGAGCGTGGCTCAGGCCAGACGCTGCGCGACCTCCCTGACGCAGGATGGAGAGGATTAAACGACGCGTAACGAGTCAGTTTTTTCCGTGCTGTCGATGGCTGATAGCCAAGGATTATCGAAGGGAGCGGTCTCTTTCCTTACCATTGATTTTCCGTTAAGCGTAAGGTGCAAAATATTACCGAATCGCACCGCAGCGGCAAGAGCGACTACCCCGCCGCGCGCCCTTTGCCGCTGCGGTTTCTCCTGACGACCTGATAGGCCGTCATCAGGCAAAATGCGCCTTGCGATATTTTAAGAAAAACCCGCTGACGTCACGATCTTTTATCTGCGCGTTTTTGCCACTGGCTGATGCGCTATCCTCGGTAAAAAAGCGCATATTTAGTCCAAAAGTCACATGACGTAATAATTTCAACATTAATTATTGCGTTATGTAGGCAGTAGAAAATTCTGCTGAATGGATATGCTTTAATTTTATCAATGCCGCAAACTGTTCGTTCAATCGATCGGTTCACGACCTTGAGGTATTTCATGTGCTATTATAGGTTAACTCTATGAAACTACCTAGGAAGCGTGTCAAATCTATTGGGCTGGATGATGTCACTATTATTGATGATGCCTGTTTGCGTAAAGCCATTACCGCTACATCCTTGGGGAACGCGATGGAATAGTTCGACTTCGGCGTGTACGGCTTCGTCGTCTACGCGTTAGATAAGGTCTTTTTCCCGGATGCCTCTTCAAGCGGGCAGACGATCGCTGCACTTGGCACCTTTTCTATTCCCTTTCTGATCCGACTGCTGGGCCGCCTGTTCTTCGGCATGCTGGGCAATAAGTACGGTCGTCAGAAAATTCTTTCCATCACCATTTTGATTATATCGATCAGCACTTTCTGTATCGGCCTGATTCCCTCTTACGCTGCCATCGGCATCTGTGCACCGATCCTGCTGTTGATCGCCAAGATCGCGTAGGGCTTCTCGGTGGGCGGCAAATACACCTGCGCCTCGATCTTCGTCGCCGAATATTCGTCTGACCGCAAGCGCGGCTTTATGGGAAGCTGGCTCGACTTCAACTCTACGCCGGCTTCGTGCTCGACGCGGGCATCGTAGTGCTGATCTCCGCCATTATCGGCGAAGCGAAATCCTACTAAATGTTACTGACATACATGCCAAGCTATGTGTCGCATAACCTGCACTACTCGGAAGATCACGGCGTACTGATCATCATCGCCATTATGCTCGGCATGCTGTTCGTGCAGCCGGTGATGGGGATACTCAGCGACCGTTTCGGCTGCCATCCGTTTGTGATTATCGGCAGTATCGCGCTGCTGATCTTCGCTATCCCCACCTTTATGCTGATCAACAGCGGCGTGCTGGGGCTAATTTTCGCCGGTCTGCCGCTGATGCGGTGATCCTTAACGCCTTCCTTTACCGGCGTAATAGCGTCGTTGCTGCAGCGATGTTCCCGACCCATATCCGCTACAGCGCGCTGGCGAGCGCCTTCAACATCTCGTCGTTGATCGCCGGTCTGACCCCAACGCTCGCGGCATGGCTGATGAAAACGACCAACAATCTCTGTATGCTGGCCTACTACCTGATGGTGGTGGCGGTCATTGGTCTGATCACCGTCATCTATATGAAAGAAAAGGCGAACAAACCGCTGCGAGGCACCACCTCTGCCGCCTCTGGCCTTGAAGAAGCGCGTGAAATCCTGCAGGAGCATCACGACAATATCGAGCAGAAAATCGAAGATATCGACGAAGAAATCGCCCGCCTTGAGGTGAAGTGTAAGAATATGGTGCAGAAGCACCTGGACATCAACGAGTAACGATCCTTAGCCCGCCCCCGCCCTCCGGCAGGCTTTTTTTGGCGGCGACAGCCCTCTCTCCTCTTCCCGACGCACATATTCTTCATTTTCACGCGCTAAAAGGAGTAGACTATCACTACTTTTTTCACCTGCATAAGAATGAATATGTCTGACTTTTCTCTGCTCCAGCGCCCAAGAAGGCTGCGTTCCAGTCCCGCGATACGCGAACTCTTCCAAGAAACTTCCCTCAACCTGAACGATCTGGCGCTGCCGATTTTCATTGAGGAAGGCGTTGACGATTACAAAGAGATTGAAGCGATGCCGGGCGTGATGCGCATACCGGAAAAGCGACTCACCTATGAAATCGAACGTATCGCCAAAGCGGGCATTCGCTTGGTAATGACTTTCGGCATCTCGCACCACACCGACGCCACCGGCAACGATGCTTGGAATGAAAACGGCCTAGTGGCGCGCATGTCGCGCATCTGCAAAGACACTGTACCGGAAATGATCGTGATGTCCGATACCTGCTTCTGCGAATACACTAGCCACGGCCACTGCGGCGTGCTGTGCGATCACGGCGTCGACAACGACGCGACCCTGATTAACCTCGGCAAGCAGGCGGTGGTTGCGGCGGCGGCGGGCGCCGATTTCATCGCGCCGTCGGCGGCGATGGATGGCCAAGTTAAGGCGATTCGCCAGGCGCTGGACGCGGCGGGCTTTACCCAGACCGCTATTATGTCCTACTCCACCAAGTTCGCCTCCTCGTTCTACGGCCCCTTCCGCGAAGCGGCGGGCACCACGCTGAAAGGCGACCGCAAAACCTATCAGATGAACCCCATGAACCGGCGCGAAGCGATTCGCGAGTCGCTGATCGACGCGGCCGAAGGCGCGGATTCGCTGATGGTGAAACCGGCTGGTGCCTATCTTGACGTGCTGCGCGAGATCCGCGACCGCACCGAGCTGCCGCTGGCGGCGTATCAAGTCAGCGGCGAATACGCGATGATCAAATTCGCCGCGCAGGCGGGCGCCATCGACGAGCGTAACGTGGTGCTGGAAAGCCTAGGCGCCATCAAGCGCGCCGGCGCCGATTTGATTTTCAGCTATTTCGCCCTTAATCTCGCCGAACAGAAAGTGCTCTGATCGTTCCTACACCCTGCCCTCGCACGACGGCAGGATGCCTTTTAGCCCTTGTGGCCGCACCAGCCTCGATTCACCTGTCTAATCAACAACAAGAGTACCGCAATGAGAGCACCTCCACATCCGGCTAATGAGGCGCAACGCCTTGGCCACATGAAGATCCTCAATACTTTGCCGGAAGAGCACTTTGACCGCCTGACCCGTCCGGCGTGCTGCCTGTTCAATACCTAATTGCCCTAGTCAGCCTAGTCGAAGCCAGCCAGCAGTGATTCAAATCCGTTTCCGGCCCCTTCGAGGCGAAAAGTACGCTGCACGATATCTCGTTTTGCGGCCACGCGATCCTGCAGGATGACGCAATGATGGCGGAAAACACCCTAAGCGACGAACGGTTTCACAATAACCCGCTGGTGACCGGCGAGCCGCACATTATCTCTTCGCGCGGCTGGGCGGCGACAAATTCGTGGGTGCTGTTTAACGGCCTGCGCCAGCCGGAAGCGAAAGCGCTGCTGGCCGATTTTGAGCGCCATCTGCAGCAGCAGAGCCGCAACCTTAAACGTCGCTACGCGCTGCGCTTCTCGTCAGGTGTAGTCCAGTTCGACGCCGCCTGTGCGCACAGAGTCCGGAGCAGATGCTGGAAGAGAGCGCCGCACGCATGTACGCCGCCAAAAAGCGCAGGAACACGCTGGCTTAGCGCTGCGCTAACGCCGCGATCAGCTTGCTTGGTTGAATTTCGCCAGCACCTCCATCTGCGGCGCATGGTCCATGTCGGGGAATTCAATCAGCCGCGCACCAGGAATGCGCTTCGCCGTCTCTTTGCCCAGCACGTCGTAATGACCCAAGTCGCTTTAACCTCGGGCGAGGCGATATTGCTGCCGATAGCGGTGGTGAACGTCACCTTTTTATGTCCCGGACCGGCGTTGAGGCCAGCCAGCATATCAACCCATTTATCATACTCTGGCTTCCACTGCCCGCTGTAGTAGGTGTGCTGCTCATACTTTTTGATGCCCGCTGCGTCGAGCTTCAGCTCGCGCTGATACCACTGATCGACGCGGCGCCAAAGGGTGCCTTTGGCTTTCCAGTCCTCCAGCCCGATAGGGTTCACCGCACCACCTGCTGTGTCTTGCTGGGATACATCAGCGCATAGCGCGTGGCGAGCATACCACCGGTAGAGTGGCCGACGATGATCGCCTTCTGCACACCGAGGTGCGCCAGCTGCTGAAAGCTGTACTGGTAATTAGCCGGCTTGCTGGCGCTGCAAAAGCCGATCTAGTCCGGCGCGACGACGCGATAGCACGCTTAGCTCAGCGCGTAGATGTTCTGATCGATGCCGACATGGCAGAGGCGTTCTGCATCGGGCAGGTCGGTCACGATGGTGATCACCGGCACGCAGCGGCTGCGACACAGCGCCAGCGTGCGATAGATGGGCGGATAGTCTGGTCGAAAACAATTGGTCGAAAACAATGATGCGGTCGCGCGTGGCGCTGCGCGCGATAATGCTTTGCGCCAGCTTCTCCGGCGGCGACCCCGCTACTTCGCCGAAATAGCGCACCAGCTGCTGAAAAAACGACGAGCCGTTATTGCTTAGAAACACCTCAATCTGCTAGGGATGGCGATACTCTTCCGGCAGCAGCCGCTTCAGCCCAAATTCGCGTGCCACTTTCAACACTACTTTGCGCGTAGTTTCCGGCGAGACGCCACCGCGTTCGTTTAATACCCGATCCTTATTTTTCATGCTGTTACTACGGCGCGCCTAATAATGCTGAAGTTTATTCAGCAGGAGCATATTAGAACTTGACTCCATTTCCTCTGTTTTAATAAGCGCGTTAAGTGTTGCGCCAGCGTATTTGGATGACATGTCGCGGTTAAAATGTACAAAAGAATGGCTAAAAAGGGAGCGGAAAAGCGCGAATTAATTATGCACTGAAACATGCCTGAGCCGTTCTTCAACGTGATACGTAATAATGACGTAAAGTGTGATGATTTTGATAGTATGATAATTATGAATATTATAAGTTTTATAATGGTTTTTCATCAACGCTGCACTTTCCGAAAGTACGTTAAAAATTCATGATTATTTTGTTGTTAAGAAATGGATAACGATTTTTCTGATGTTAAAACTCAACCTCTGAGCAAAAGCGGACTTTCCCGAAACCTGATAAAAATAAAATCGCTGTCGCCAGAATGCTATTCTGGGCAGAGAGTTTCTCACCTCCGTGGCTGCCTTGGGCATGGCGTCAACGCTGAGCATCGCAAAAGCTGAAACCGTACAGGGCGGTCAACCTTGGGAGCCGGGCACCCCCGCACCGCGCAAAGGCGGACTGCAGTATCTGACCCAGCAAGAGTTCGACACCGTCGGCGCTATCGCCGAACGCTTTATTTCCGCCGACGAGCTAAGTATCAGCGGCAAGGAAGCGGGCTGCACCACCTTTATCGATCGCCAGCTGGTGGGCGATTACGGCAACGCGGCTGCGATCTACCTTTGTGAAAGGCACGCCGGAACAGGGGCTGCAATCGCCGCTGACCCCCGCGCCGCGCCATTGTCAGGGACTAGCCGTGCTCGCCACGTACACGCAAAAAACTTTCAACCACTTACACGCAAAAAACTTTCAACCACTTCGCCAGCGACCATACCATAAGCGGCGAGGTGATGGGCACCGATCCGAAGACCAGCGTGCTTAACCGCTATCAGCAGAGCTGGGATATGCACAACCTTTTTGTACTGGGTGCCTCCTCGTTCCCGAACAACGCGGGCTACAACCCAACCGGCACCATCGGCGCGCTCAGCCTCTGTACAGTGAAAGCGATCGGCGACCGCTACCTATGCTACCTAAGGGCCACTAGTGAAGGTGTGATATATCTAGGGTTGCTGGCGGATGACGCCTCCTCCATCACCATCACGGTGCTACAGGGCAGACGCGGCGCGGTGACCTAGGGCAACCCGATCAGTGGCGCGATGCCGAGCTTCGTCTGGAGGCTGACTGACGAGCAGGTCGCGGCGGTCTCGACCTACATCTGCAACAGCTGGGGCAACGTCGCGACGCCGGTGAAGGCCGATGAAGTAGCGGGCAAGCGCAGGCTGCTGAAGCTGCCGGACCAGATGGCGGCGTACTAAAAACGAGGCGGCGAGCCGGCCTTTTTTACACCCCGTACGCCTGCCACGCGCCTTCTCACATCCGTGTGCTAGGCTATAAGCTATGTAAGTCACCTCATCAGAGAGGAACGGGTATGGCAGGCAAAGCATTAGTGATCGGCGCATCGCACGGCATCGGTCCGGCGGTGGTTAAGGCGCTGGCGGTAAAGGGCTGGCAGGTCACCGCAACCTATCGCAGCATCGCGCCGCAGGCCGACGCTCAGTGGCACGCGCTGGATATTGGATATGACCCATCAGCATTAGGTACGGCAGCTGGCAGCGCAGCTTAAGGACGAAACCTTCGATCTCATTCTGATCAACGCCGGTATTTTAGGGCCGTCGCACCGAAATTTGCTGCAGAGCAGGGACGATGAGCTGGCTCAGCTGTTCCTGAACAACACCATTGCGCCGGTGCGCAGCGCGGAAACCTTGCTGCCGCTAATGGCGAAGCAGAACGGGGTGATCGGCTTCACCACCTCGATTCTCGGCAAGCCTGAACGAAAACGATACGGCGGCTCTGCCGAGCTACTCTGCCAGCAAATCGGCGCTTAATATGCTGAGCCGAGCGCTGTTGCCGCGGATTAACGAGCATCAGGTGAGCTGCTGTCGCTGCATTCGGGCTGGGTGAAAACCGACATGGGTGGCGAATCAGCACCGGTAACGGTGGAGCAAAGCGGCGAAGGGTTGGCGCGGCAGCTGAAAGCGTATCGCGGACGCGGCGGGACTACGCCGTGCAGCTGTTGCAGTGGTGAATCAGGGCGCGCCAGCCCCTTTTTGCATCTGCGCTGGCGAAACACTACACTCGCGGCAGAAGTCTGACAAGGAGTAATTATGTCTCAATCCGTTCAGCGTAAGCCGCTGCCACTGCCAGGCGGCCACAACAAAGTGCTGTTGCACTCCTGCTGCGCGCCCTGTTCCGGCGAAGTCATGGAAGCGATGCTGGCGTCCGGCATCGACTACACCATTTTCTTCTACAACCCCAATATTCACCCGCTGAAAGAGTATGAGCTGCGCAAAGAGGAGAATATCCGCTTTGCCGAGCAGTTCGGCGTGCCGTTTGTTGATGCAGACTACGATCGCGACAACTGGTTTGCACGTGCAAAAGGGATGAAGTGGGAACCGGAGCGCGGCGAGCGCTGCACCATGTGCTTCGATATGCGTTTCGAACGCACCGCGCTCTACGCTCACGAGCATGGCTTTCCGGTGATCACCAGCTCGCTAGGCATCTCGCGCTGGAAAAATATGCAGCAAATCAACGACTGCGGCGTGCGTGCCGCCGCGCGCTATCCTGATATGCTCTACTGGAAACTTAACTGGCGTAAAGGCGGCGGCTCGTCGCGCATGATCGAAATCAGCAAACGCGAGCGATTTTATCAACAGGAATATTGCGGCTGCGTCTATTCGCTGCGCGACAGCAATCGTCATCGTGTGGCCAGCGGCCGCGAGCGCATTAAAATCGGCGTGCAGTATTATTCGCCGGACGAAGAGTAGCTAAATAAAGGGCAATGCGGGCGACATTTATTAATGAAGGCAAAAGAAAAAATCGGTGCAGATCTCAGCGACGTCAATATGGCGAATATCTAAACGCGCCGAGTAAAACGTTTCTTGTTGCGTGGAGCGGGCTGCGCCTGACGACAGAGCTCGCAAGGATTAATATTGCTCTCCAGCTTCTCCTGCTTGTGAGGATCGAGCCGTCGTCTGCGACAGACATAATGCGTGCAGCCCATCACCTGTTTAAACGATCGCGTAAAAGACTGCTGGCTTTCAAAAGTACTTCACCACCAGCGTAATTATAGGCGCAGAACTGCTTTTCAGCGCGTGAACGCAGGCGGTCAGCTTGCGATTTACAGATATAGCGCGCTAGGGTCTCGTTGGGGCAGCGCGCAAACAGCTTCTGTAAATACCATTTTGAATAATCCAATTTTCCAGCCATATCGTCCATACTCAAACGCTGATCGAGATGGCTGTTAATCCACTCGGTAATGCTATCAATCACTTCTTCGTTATATTTTTTCTTACGTATGATTCACCTCATCAAACAACTGCGCATAGTGTAGAGAAGTTAATTTTTCTCTACGCACGGAGCGCGGATTCAGTAAAGAAATATCAAAAAAAGCATATTTATTTTTTTGCAACAGGAGCAAAATAGGTTTTTTTATCGAAAAAAAAGCGTATTCTTTTTAAGTTTTAAAAAGAAATAAAAGCCATAAATAAAGGTTAATGGTTTGCCACACTTTGGTAGAAATATTTAAGTTTTTTTCAATATTCAGAGCGGAAATTGATCTGCGCGGCTTTTCTGATCCGCAGCCTGATGATAGCAAAAATGATGATAGCAAAAATGACGCAGGTCATCTAAGCTTATTTAATAAAAATTATCGACATGACACAGTACAATAATATGCCCAACCGCCGCCCGTGTCAAACTGCCGTACTTTTGTCCAATACGGAGATCACTGCATGCGTCCGACCTGTGGCCTGAAAAAAGCGCTTGCCGCCTTGCTCGCGTCGATAACCCTGCTGAACGCCGCACCTGTGCTGGCCGCCGGCACCTATGGCGAACAGCTGGAAGGATTCTCGTATCCTTTTCCGCTGCAGCGCTTTAGTTTCTCCTCGCAGCAGCTGCTACTCAGCATGGGATATATGGATGTCAGACCCACCCGCCACGCCAACGGCCAGACCGTGGTGGTGCTGTATGGCAAAAACTTTTGCGGCGTGACTTGGGAAGAGAATCAGGCGAGCCGCACCGCCGGGTTGCTGATGAGCAAAATAGTCAATCAAGCCAAGCGATATCGTGATGGTTAGCGACCGCTTCGATACTGGGCGCATCGTCAGCGTATCGCCGGTTTTCGCGAGGCGATGATGGCGCGCGCCGCAACGTCATCTGCACGAGGTGCTGTTTGGCCTAGATCAGCGTGACACCGCCCGCACGCTGCTGGACAGCAGTCTGGCACAGTTGCAGCACGTTGCGGGCCTCTACAATACCGGCATGGGCAAGCGAAACGCTGCGCGGCCATCAAACTTCTGGGCCGCTGCGGCTATATTACGCATGAACTCTATTCGGTGACGCGGCGGCTACGCAAACGACGAACTCGCTTTTGCGCTGGATCAGAACGCGCAGCAGCACGCGCGTCTGGCTATTGACCTGCTGCTGCGTCATCTGGAGAGCGGCTACCAGCCCTATGTTTATAAGGATGGCAAAGTCGCCTTACGGCTGTTTACGACTTAGAATCTGGATTCAGGGAGCCCTGCACTTCCATTGGCACGCCGTCATAGTGGGTCATCGCCAGCGCCCTGGCGCTGGCCGAATCGAACAGCAACAGGTTTTCAATCTGATCGACCATCAGCACTTTACGGAACGCCATGGCGTTTTTCGGTTCCGAGTTGAGCGTAATGCCGTGCTCGGCGTACCAGCGGCTGTAGTTGTGCTTAATGGACGTGCTGAGCGTTTTGCTGTCGTGGTAGCCACTTAGCATCGGAATCAACACGATGTTGGCAGTGTATTCATATTCAATATTCAAAGGTGGCGGCGTGCACCATGCCGATATAGATGCGGCGCCATTTTTCAGGGTGATCCACGCTAGTTCGCCTTCCTGCATGCACTGATAGAGCAGCTGTTCGACACCGTTGGAATTAGAGAGCTGCTGGTAGAGATCTTTGCGTCCACTGCTGTTAAGGCACGCACTTTCTGACCAGTTGGAGCGCGTATACATGCAGAACAGCACCGCGAAGGCCAGCATCTCCACCACCGACGCCTAGATGCCAAGAAAACTCCAGTTCATAAACTCCATCCAGATGCTTTCCGAGTATCACATGCAGCGCATTGGCGCTGCTGGAGACGATCAGCAACAGCAGCCAGATGATGGCGGTCGCCAGCATCCCTTGCAGCACAAAAATACAGCCGTAAAGCGCCACCAAGAAATAGACGTCCCAGCCTATGCTGCGCCGCACTTTGAAACGACTGGAAAGATCACGGCTGCTGTACCAGTAGCCGCAGACCATCAGCACCATAAATATCGCCGTACCCATCTTAAACTCTTTTTAAGGTTTCGACGTAGCGGGCGAAATCTTCCTGCACTTCTTCACTTAGCACATTTACCGAGGTGCTACCGTCTTCGTCGATGATTAGGCGGCGAACGCGCCAAGTGGATTCGTCTAAAAGTGTTTCGGGTCAGATAATTAGCGAAGCGGTAGCCTGAGGAGAGGAGAAAGCCGCATCCATGCGGCGAACGGTTTTATCGATTATCTGATCTATCTCCTGCAGTAATTTCGCTAGACTGTTTTTCAGACTCAGGTTCGGATGGGCCGATAAATTAACCTTGATGTGTTCGCCCGGCTGCCAATAGCTGGAGATTTGCAGCACCGCCGGACCGAAAAGGCCGCGATGGGTAAACAGCGCATCGCTTCTTTGAAACAGCGTGCTATCCTGCGCTTCGATAGTGTGGGCTCCACCGCCACGCCTGAAAGCGTCTTTAGTCGTTCCAGCAGCGGTTTATGCAAACGGAAAAGGCACCAGCGCGGCGCGCGTTGGGAAAACGCTCAGGCCAAACTGCTCGGCGCCTTTATAGCCGAACGGCATGGCGCCGAGGCCTAGCATGGATAATCCGCCGCTGGCGATCACCAGCTTCTCCGCTTGCACCGTCGAGCCGTTGAGCTGCAGCGTATAGCCCACGTCATCGCGCGCGACGCTCAGCACCTCGCTGCGCAGACGCAGCGTTACCTGACCTTTGTCACACTACGCCGTCAGCATCTCGACAATTTGCGCCGCCGAGTCGTCGCAGAAGAGTTGAGCCAGCGTTTTTTCGTGGTACGCAGTGCCACGGCGGTTAACCAAAATCCCACTAAGTATAGTGCGAGCCAGCGCCGACTTGCAGAAGTGCGGATTATGCGACAGGTAGAGGCGGCCGGTTCGGTGTACATATTGGTGAAATTGCAGCGCCCGCTGCCTGACATCAAGATCTTATGGCCAAGCTTTTTACCGTTATCCAGCAGCAGCACGCGTCGGCCTCGTTGCCCGGCCTGCGCCGCGCAAAACAGTCTCGCCGCGCCCGGCGCCGATAATAATAACGTCAAACTTTTCTACTGCTTTCACCCTGCCCGTCTTAAAAGACGCTGATTGTAGAGGTCTATTCTGCGCGACGCCAGCGTCAAAAACTTGTCGTAATTATGTCGTAAATGTAACTTACTGGTTTTACGACTTTTTTGCTCTAAACAGAGCGTTTAGCGACATTCTTGAGTAAAAACAAGACTATATTTTGCTTTCCCATACCCTGCGTTGTCGCAGATAATGCGCAGCGCTCATGTCCTCAAAATGGCGTAATGTTTATGCTACATTTGTTCGCTGGTCTTGACCTCACTACCGGCCTGTTACTGGTTCTTGCCCTGCTGTTTGTATTGTTCTACGAAGCAATCAACGGCTTTCACGACACGGCCAACGCAGTCGCAACGGTTATCTATACCCGCGCCATGCGCGCGCAGCTTGCTGTGGTGATGGCAGGCATATTCAACTTCCTTGGCGTCCTTTTAGGGGGATTAAGCGTCGCTTACGCTATCGTGCATATGCTGCCTACCGATCTGTTATTGAACGTCGGCTCCGCGCACGGCTTAGCGATGGTCTTCTCCATGCTGCTGGCTGCGATTATCTGGAACCTCGGCACCTGGTATCTAGGCCTGCTGGCTTCCAGTTCGCATACGCTGATTGGCGCGATTATCGGCATCGGCCTCACCAACGCGCTGATAACCGGCACGTCAGTGATCGACGCGCTGAACATCCCTAAAGTCATCAATATCTTCCTGTCGCTGATCCTGTCGCCGATTGTCGGCCTGATCACCGCAGGTAGCCTGATTTTTCTGCTGCGTCATTACTGGAGCAGCACCAAAAAACGCGCGCGCATCCATATGACGCCTGCCGACCGCGAAAAAATTGACGGCAAGAAAAAGCCGCCGTTCTGGACGCGTATCGCACTGATTGTCTCGGCGATCGGCGTAAGCTACTCGCACGGCGCTAACGACGGTCAGAAAGGCATCGGCCTGATAATGCTGGTGCTGATCGGCGTAGCGCCAGCCGGTTTCGTAGTAAATATGAACGCCAGCGGCTATGACATCACCCGTACGCGCGACGCGGTTAACCATCTCGAACAGTATTATCAGCAGCATGGCGATGCGCTGACGCACGTTATTCAGATGGCGCCGCCTGCGCTGCCGACGCCGGAAGAGACGCCGTCAGGTCCAAAAGAGTTCCACTGCGACAGCGCGCGCGCCTTGCAGGCGGTTCAGCGCGCTCAGAGTCTGCTTAACACGAATCTGCAAAGCTATGACCAGCTCAGCGTCGAGCAGCGTAACCAGATGCGTCGTCTGCTGCTCTGCATTGCCTATACCGCTGACAAAACGGCCAAGCTGCCGGAGACCGGCGACGACGATAAGCGCTTCCTCGGCAAGCTGAAAACCGACCTGCTGGGCACCATCGAGTACGCGCCGGTCTGGATTATCACGGCAGTTGCGCTGGCGCTCGGCGTCGGCACCATGATCGGCTGGCGTCGCGTTGCAGCCACCATCGGCGAGAAGATTGGTAAAAAAGGCATGACCTATGCGCAAGGCATGTCGGCGCAGGTGACCGCGGCGGTCTCTATCGGCATCGCCAGCTACACCGGCATGCCGGTCTCGACCACCCATATCCTATCGTCGTCGGTGGCTGGCACCATGCTGGTCGACGGCGGCGGGCTGCAGAGCCGCACCATCAAGAACATCACTATGGCGTGGGTGTTTACGCTGCCAGTGTGTATCCTGCTGTCAGGCAGCCTTTACTGGCTGGTGCTTAAGCTGGTGTAACCGGCTGCACGAAAAAGGGCGACGTAAGTCGCCCTTTTTTATATATAATGTCAGATTGCTAGACAGATTAGGTTGAGGATGACTAATCCGCACAGGGCGCTTGTTAATATAAACTGACCGCGCACCTGTTCGCAGCGACGAATAAATTCGTCGTCATGATGATCGAGATAACGCTTTCCCCAGATATAGCGCACCAGCCGCACCTGTTTGCTCGGCTGACCGTGTGACGTAAAGAAACCCGCTCCGTCCACATACTGATAGAGCAAGGGATCGCAGCCTCGCAGCACCGCCAGTAGCGCGCGCAAAGAGGAAAAATAGCGCGCCATATTTACAATACACACCACACAAAGAGCCCAGAAAAGCGCGATAGTGCTGATCATATATCCTCCCGGCTGGAGCCGCAGAGACAGGTTTAGCGCGGCGGCGCTTTACGCTCCACGGGAAAAAGCCAACCACTAAATGACCTGAACAGATCTCTTTTTTTGCCAAGTTTAAGCGTTCAGCGCCAAATAAGAGCGACCGTTAATTTGTAGTGTAGGAGAAGATTTTAAATTTTTTCCAGCGATGATTTTCGTTCGCGGCGAGTGAAAAAGACGATATGCCTTGATCCCATTCACAACCGAAGCCGGTACCGAAGCATTTGCTCACCGTCGCCGCTATACTGATGGCATAACAATAATCTGTCCGTACGGCCAATAGCCTATCTGGTGACACATATCGCCCGTTCACCTAAAGGATTACGCAGGCAATAACGTGACAGTAAGACTGGTTGAACGTGACAGTAAGACTGGTTGCCATCCTGAATCTTGTGAAAGGAGTTATATCATGGCTTATAAACATATCCTGATTGTAGTAAACTTTTCCCCGAAAAGCTAGTTGCTGGTGGATAAAGCAGTTTCGCTGGCGCGTCCATATGACGCTAAAATTTCGTTGATTCACGTCGACGTAAACTATTCTGATCTCTATTCTCTATACTGGCCTGATTGACGTAAATCTGGGCGATATGCAGAAGCGCATCTCGGAGGAAACGCACACGGCGCCGCGTGGGTTGTCGGATTAAGCGGCAGCGGCGATCTGGGCTAGGTGCTGGTAGACGCGATTAAAAAATATGATGTTGATCTGGTGGTATGCGGCCACTACTAGGGTTTCTGGAGCAAGCTGATGTCATCGGCGTGCTAGCTGATCAACACGGTGCATATCGATATGCTGATTGTCCCGCTGCGCAGCGGGGATGATGAGTAAAGGTTTTCTATCATTCTGACTGATCGCCGGACGCTAAACAGCGGGCAAGCTGGCCAGCTGCATCAGCCGTAGGTTCAGGTCGCGAGCGGCGGATAGATATCGAAACGGTGACTTTTAGTCACCACTGCCGACTGCGTGGTGATACCCGCCAGCGGCGGCGCATAATTTGGGCGCTTTACTACAATACGCTTCTTCGCCAGCCGGCGAGCCGGCTCCAGCAGCGCATGGGCGTCATCGTCGGCGCCCACCAGCGACTGAAACACCCGCATTTCCTTTTTCACCATCGCGTTCTTCTGGCGGTGCGGATACATCGGATCAAGATACACCACGTCCGGCGCAGGCGAAATATCGCCCAGCGCCTGAGCGCTCGACGCATGGATCAGCGTCAGTCGCTCGCGCAGCCAGCCGCCGATCTCGGCGTCCTGATAGCCGCGCTGCAGCCCGTCGTCCAGCAGCGCTGCGACCACCGGATGGCGCTCCAGCATGCGCGCGCGGCAGCCGAACGCCGCCAGCACAAAGGCGTCACGTCCTAATCCAGCGGTGGCGTCCACCACGTCCGGCAGGTAATCACCCTTCACGCCGACCGCTTTCGCTACCGCTTCGCCGCGCCCGCCGCCGAAGCGACGACGGTGCGCCATCGTGCCGGAGACGAAATCGACGAAAACACCTCTTAGCTTCAGCTCGTCGCGCTTGTGCAGCTCCAGATGGGTCGCCGTCTGCACCAGCGCCAACACGCAGGCGTCGTCATGCTCAAGCTGCCAGCGCTGCGCCAGATGCGATAAGGCGCCGTCACCGGCGCCAGATTCATCAACCAAACAGATTTTCACTGCAGCCGTTACCCCTTTTACCCCTTGATGCCGTAGTGATCCAGCATCGCGTCCAGCTGCGGCTCGCGGCCGCGGAAGCGTTTAAACAGCTCCATCGGCTCTTCCGATCCCCCGCGCGTCAGGATATTGTCCAAGAACGACTGACCGGTCTGGCGATTGAAGATGCCCTCTTCTTCGAAGCGCGAGTAGGCATCCGCCGCCAACACGTCCGCCCACAAATAGCTGTAGTAACCTGCCGCATAGCCGCCAGCGAAAATATGGCTGAAAGCGTGCGGGAAGCGACCCCATTTCGGGCTCGGCACCACGGCCACTAGCTTCTTCACTTCGCGCAGGGTTTCAAGGATCTGCGCGCCTTTTGCCGGATCGAACTCGGCGTGCAGGCGGAAGTCGAACAGGCCGAACTCCAGCTGACTCAGGATAAACAGCGCCGCCTGATAGTTCCTCGCCGCAAGCATCTTTTCGAGCAGCTCCTTCGACAACGGTTCGCCAGTTTCATAGTGGCCGGAGATAAAGACCAGCGCCTCCGGTTCCCAGCACCAGTTTTCCATAAACTGGCTCGGCAGCTCGACCGCATCCCACGGCACGCCACTGATGCCGGACACCCCTAGGGTTTCGATGCGCGTCAGCATATGGTGCAGGCCGTGACCGAATTCATGGAATAGCGTGGTGACTTCATCGTGGGTAAACAGCGCCGGCTTGCCGTTCACCGGACGGTTAAAGTTGCAGGTCAGATAGGCAACCGGCTTCTGCAGCGTGCCGTCGGCCTTGCGCATCTGACTGACGCAGTCGTCCATCCAAGCGCCGCCGCGCTTGTGCTCGCGCGTGTAGAGGTCGAGATAGAAGCTGCCACGCAACTCGCTGCTCTCGTCAAACAGGTCGAAGAAACGTACGTCGGGATGGTAAACGTCAACGTCAGTACGCTCTTTGGCGATGATGCCAAAGATACGCTTTACCACCTCGAACAAGCCGTTAACGGCTTGCGCTTCCGGGAAGTAGGGACGCAGCTGTTCGTCGCTGATGGTGTAGAGATGCTGCTTCTGCTTTTCGCCGTAGTAGGTAAGATCCCATGGATTCAGCTCGCTGACGCCGTACTCTTTCTCGGCGAAGGTGCGCAGCTGCGCCAGCTCTTTTTCCGCTTGTGGACGGGCGCGCTTCGCCAGATCGTTTAGGAAGTCGAGCACTTGCGCGGAGTTTTCCGCCATTTTGGTGGCCAGTGATTTATCGGCGTAGGAGTCGAAGCCGAGCAGCTGCGCCAGCTCGTAACGCAGCGCCAGCTCTTCCGCCATGATTGGACCGTTGTCCCATTTGCCGGCATTCGGACCTTGGTCGGATGCGCGCGTCGAGTAAGCGCGATACATCTCTTCGCGCAGCGCGGCGTTGTCGCAGTAGGTCATCACCGGCAGATAGCTCGGGATATCCAGCGTCAGCAGCCAGCCTTCTTGCTCTTTGGATTCGGCCTGCGCTTTCGCCGCCGCCAGCGAACTTTCCGGCATGCCGGAAAGTTCGCTCTCGTCGGTGATCAGCTTGCTCCAGCCCATGGTGGCGTCCAGCACGTTGTTGCTGTAGACCGACCCCAGCTCAGAGAGGCGTGCGGCGATTTCACCGTAGCGCTGCTGTTTCTCTTTATCGAGGCCGATGCCCGAAAGCTCGAAATCGCGCAGCGCGTTATCTACCGCTTTCTGCTGCGCTAGATCGAGCGCGGCGAAGCTTTCGTCCTCTTTCAGATCGCGATAGGCCTGATAAAGCCCTTCATGCTGGCCAACCCAAGTGCTGTATTCTGACAGCAGCGGCAGCGTCTGCTCGTAGGCCTGACGCAGCTCCGGGCTGTTTTTCACCGAGTTAAGATGGCTGACCGGCGAGAAGATACGGCCGAGACGATCGTCCACTTCGGCCAGCGGCTGCACCAGATTATCCCAAGTATAGGGCGCGCCCTGCGCCACCACTTTTTCCACCGCCGCGCGACATTTGTTCAGCGCCTCGGTCACGGCGGGCACTACATGTTTAGGCTGAATAGCGGAGAAAGGCGGCAGCGTAAAAGGCTGGAGTAACGGATTGGTCATAGCGCAGTCCTTGTTCAAGGTATGGGACGCGCGCGGGGCGCGCAACGCAATCATACTAACATGCGGTTAAGTGTAGCGAAAATCAATACCGGCCCAAGCTGAGCGGCGAAGAAACGACACGGGTAAGGCCGCGATGGAGAATCGGCCAGCATTTTTCGCCTTCAGCAAGTATAATCCTGCTGACTTGCAGTACGTCTTTTTACGCCAACCGCGGAATCCCTACTTTTATGCTGAGCTATCGCCACAGTTTTCACGCCGGCAACCATGCCGACGTGCTGAAACACACTGTACAGAGCCTGATCATCAGCGCGCTGAAAGAGAAAGAAAAGCCGTTCCTCTACCTCGACAGCCACGCTGGCGCAGGCCGTTACCTGCTGAGCGGCGAACACGCCGAACGCATCGGCGAATATCTGGAGGGGACCGTCCGCATCTGGCAGCAGCCGGACACGCCGGAGTGCTAAAGCCCTACTTCAACGTCATTCGCGACCTCAACCCTAACGGCACGCTGCGCTACTATCCCGACTCGCCGCTGATTGCGCGTCATCTGCTGCGCGCTGAGGACAAACTCCAGCTTACCGAACTGCATCCGAGTGACTTCCCGCTACTGCGTGGCGAATTTCTGAAAGACAGCCGTGCCCGCGTCGAGCGCGCCGACGGCTACCAGCAGCTAAAGGCGAAACTGCCGCCGCCGACCCGTCGCGGCCTGATCCTGATCGATCCGCCCTACGAACTGAAAAGCGACTATCAGGCGGTGGTAGAAGCGATTCATGAGGGTCATAAGCGCTTTGCCACTGGCGTGTTCGCGCTCTGGTATCCGGTAGTGCTGCACCAGCAGATCAAGCATATGCTGTGTGACCTAGAGGCGACCGGCATCCGCAATATTCTGCAGATCGAACTGGCGGTGCGCCCGGACAGCGATCAGCACGGTATGACCGCGGCGGGCATGATTTTTATTAATCCGCCGTGGAAGCTGGCGCAGCAGATGAACGACCTGCTGTCCTGGCTGCACCAGAAGCTGGTGCCTGCCGGAACCGCCCACGCCAGCGTGACGCAGATCGTGCCGGAATAAGCCGTTACAGCGTAAACACCGCTAGATCGAAGGCCAGCTCGGTGTCGGGAAATATCGAGCGGCACTCCTCAAGCAAACGCGGCATATCGCGCGGCAGATAGCGCGAGCTGAAATGGGTGGCGATCAGGCGCTTCGCGCCCGCCTCTTTCGCTACCTGCGCCGCCTGCAGCGTCGTGGAGTGGCCGCGGCCGTTGGCCTTCTCCTGCAGCACCGCCTCCAGCGTGGTTTCATGCACCATCAGATCGACGTTCGCCGCCAGCTGCAGCGCCATCGGTGTCGGCACAGTATCGCCGAAAATCGCCAAGATTTTGCCTCTGGTCGTCGGGCCGAGATAGTCCGCGCCGTTGATCACCCGTCCATCCTCCAGTGTCACGATTTCGCCCGCTTTTAGCTGCTGATACCACGGCCCGCGCGGCACGCCCTCCTCTTTAAGACGTGCGGCGTCGAGAAAGCCCGGCTTATCGTGCTGCTCAATGCGGTAGCCGAAGCAGGGCAGCGGATGCACCAGCGGCCAAGCGCTGACGCGGAACTCGCCGTCGTCGAGCACTGGACCCGCCTCGATTTCAACGATCTCCAGCGGATAGTCGGTATAAGATCGGCTCAGTGACAGCGCGGTTTCGACAAAGCGTTTGATGCCCTCTGGCCCATAAATGGTCAGCGGCTCAGTGATGCTGCCCATCGAGCGGCTGGTTAGCAGACCGGGCAGGCCGAAGATATGGTCGCCGTGCAGATGGGTGATAAAGATTTTGTTCATGCGGCCCGGCCGGAGCGGCGAACGTATGTACTGGAGCTGAGTCCCTTCGCCGCAGTCGAACAGCCAAGTGTCGCCGCGCGGCGAATAAGTAAAGGCGATGGCGGTGACGTTGCGTTGCAGGCTGGGCGCGCCGCCGCCGGTGCCGAGAAATGTAAGCTGCATGCTATGCTTCCCTGTCAGTGATGAGAGGATTCAACCCTATTACAATCAATAGGTGCAATCTTTGCGCCGTCTCGCCTCTCAGCGTTACAATCCAGACTAAACTCTCGCAACCGGATGGACACACCATGACACGACATTATGACTATCTCGCCATTGGCGGCGGCAGCGGTGGCATCGCCTCAATTAACCGTGCCGCCATGTATGGCCAGAAATGCGCCCTAATTGAAGCCAAAGAGCTGGGCGGCACCTGCGTGAACGTGGGTTGTGTTCCGAAGAAAGTGATGTGGCACGCGGCGCAGATCGCCGAGGCTATCCATCAGTACGGTCCGGATTACGGCTTCGATACTACGGTCAACCATTTTAGCTGGAAGACGCTGGTGAAAAACCGCAGCGCCTATATCGACCGCATTCACACCTCGTACGATAACGTGCTAGGCAAAAATAATGTCGACGTTATTAAAGGTTTCGCCCGCTTTGTCGACGCGCATACCGTGGAAGTGAACGGCGCGCGCATCACCGCCGACCATATCTTGATCGCCACCGGTGGCCGTCCGAGCTATCCCGATGTGCCGGGCGTCGAGTACGGCATCGACTCTAACGACTTCTTCGAACTGGACGCGCTGCCGAAGCGTACCGCGGTGATCGGCGCCGGCTATATCGCCGTTGAGCTGGCGGGCGTGGTTAACGCGCTCAGCTCAGAAACGCATCTGTTCGTGCGCAAGCACGCGCCGCTGCGTAGCTTCGATCCGCTGCTCACCGACACGCTGGTGGAAGTGATGAACGCCGAAGGCCCGACGCTGCACACCCACGCGGTGCCGAAAGCGGTGGTGAAGAACGCCAACGGCAGCCTGACGCTGCAGCTGGAAGATGGGCGCGAGCAGACCGTCGACTGCTTGGTCTGGGCGATTGGCCGCGAGCCGGCGACCAACAACCTGAATCTGTCGGCGACCGGCGTTGAGCTGAACGAGAAAGGATATATCAAGGTCGATAAGTACCAGAACACCAACGTCAGCGGTATCTATGCTGTCGGCGACAACACAGGTGCGGTAGAGCTGACGCCGGTCGCGGTCTCAGCGGGCCGTCGTCTGTCAGAGCGCCTGTTCAACAACAAGCCGGACGAGCACCTCGATTACAGCAACGTTCCGACTGTGGTGTTCAGCCATCCTCCGATCGGCACCGTTGGCCTTACCGAGCCGCAGGCGCGCGAGCAGTACGGCGACGATCAGGTCAAAGTTTATAAATCGTCCTTTACCGCAATGTATACCGCCGTCACGCAGCATCGTCAGCCGTGCTATATGAAGCTGGTGTGCGTCGGCGCGTATGAGAAGATCGTCGGGATTCACGGTATCGGTTCAGGTATGGATGAGATACTGCAGGGCTTCGCGGTAGCGCTGAAGATGGGCGCGACAAAAAAAGACTTCGACAATACGGTGGCGATTCACCCGACGGCGGCGGAAGAGTTCGTAACGATGCACTGATCCCGCGCGGACAAAGTGACCAGCGGATGCTGGTCTTGCCAAGACTGACGAAACTGACTTTTCGTCAGGCGGGCAGAATGCAGTTTAGCTCATCTTCTGGCCTGCAAAATCGCCTCGCGCGGCAGCTTCATTTTCGGCAGGCTACGCGCGACTTCGCGCTTCCCTTCCTGTTTGCCTTCAAGCTTGCCCTAAGCTGTTCTGTAATCGTCAACCGTGCGTCCTCCTGTTGCAGCATTCGCTGTGCCAAAGCTGACGGAAGACGGCATCGTGCGAGGACGGCGTACACTTTTTCTTCTTCATCCTTGCTGACTCTGAAAAACCTCCGCAAAGCCTGCCACAGCGGCAAAAAACAGTCATTAGCGAGACAGGTAAGTGTCAGATACTAAAGGGTGAAGGCCCGTAACCTGACCTTCACCCCGATTTATTTATCCTGTCACGCTCAGGCCTGACGCACGGGCGCTTTGTGCACCATGGTGTAGACGTAATCGACGCTCATGCCGTACGCGCCGTTGTGCTCGCGCACTAGATACCATCACAGCGTTATAGGTTTCTTTGCGCGACCAGTCGCGCTGATACTCAAGTAGCACCTGCCCAAGTCACGGGAATAGCGCCGGCCTGCACTATGCGCTGCACCGAGTGCTCGTGGCCGTCGACGCTGGTGCCGCCGGAAGTATCCGTCACTACATAGACTTTGTAGCCCTCTTTCAGCGCCATCAGCGCCGGAAAAGTGAGACAGACTTCGGTCCAGAGCGCAGAGATAACTAGCTTCTTGCGCCAAGTTTTCTCGACCGCCTCAACAAATTTCGCATCTTCCCAAGAGTTCCTCGAGGTGTGCTCAATCGGCTTCGACTCCGGGTACACCGCCAGCAGTTCTGGCTAGATATAGCCGCTAAAGCTTTAGGTTTCGACCGAGGTGTAAGTCACCGGCACGTTAAAGATTTTTCCGGCTTTAGCCAAGGCTACGGTATTATTTTTAAGCTGCTGGCGATCCATATTAGAGATGCCGAAAGACATCTGCAGCTAGTGGTCGATGAAAATCAGCGTTGAGTTTTGCGGGTCCAGCAGGTCGAATTTGGAGATAATGTTTTTCCTCTTAAAAGGTTTAAATATTGTGTTTCCTTTGAGATGAACTTTAAGCCTGTTAAGAGATGAGGGAAAGAATTTCACAAATTATTTTATATATTTGATATTAAAACTATTTTTCAGAGAAAATCGCTAAAAACTCGCGTTTAATCTTCAGTTATCGGCATAGACCTACACTACGAAAATAACCTATACATCGCATTCACTGTGATTGTTCTTCCCTATCAACACTGGTTCCGTCGGCTGCTAGGCTCACGGTTCGGTGCTGCCGAAAATCGGCTTCCGCATCGCCTGTTTTCAGTGGTATGAATCGCTCAGTATCCACCTGACGACCGCGCCCTTCAGCCTGTTCGGCGTGGCGCTGTCGATTTTTATCGGCTTTCGCAATAACGCCAGCTATACGCGTTTTACCGTAGCGCGCACGCTATGGGATAGTATGCTGATTACCCATCGAGCGGCTGCGTCAGGTTAAAGAGTGTGCCGCTGTAGATAGAGCAAGCCGAGGATCTAGCGCATCTGCTGCCGTCACGCTGGCGTGATGAGGTGTTGAGCAGCCCGATGCCCGCCAGCCGCGCTTTGCTGTCCTTAGGTAAATGGCTGGGCGAGCAGCGTCAGCTGGGCAAGGTGCCCGATATTGTCATCAAGTGAATTCCTCAAGAAGCGGGGCTCCCTGCCCCTAGAATTATTATCAAGAATAACCGCTTTGAATTCGCTGTTGAGGAAATATAGGTAGCAGGCGAAGGGTTGGTCATTGGGCTAGTGTTGAAATCATGCGCGCTCTCCAGCGCGGATTTTGGCAGCCTTCGCAACGCAGCTGGTGGCGCCGCACATAAGCGGCAAAAACGTCGACTGACGCATGGGGAATATGCGCTTCCAAGAAATTATGGCCCGCTGCACTATGAAACGCAGCGGTTAGCAGGTGAAAACTAGGTCATATAAACTTAAATATTGTCGCGGCTGTTCCATTCACTCCCTAGCCATCGCGCAGGCAGGCCTTGCGGCGCAAGCTTTCCTGCTCAAAGCCGATGCGCTGATGCTGATAGAGCCGCCGCACGCGTTGGTTGTTGTGAAACACCTCCAGCTCGCCGCGCGTGACGCCCAGCCAGTTAAAGGCGTAATCCAGCCCGCTGCGGATTAAGCGGTCGCCGATGCCGCGTCCGCTGAAGGCGGGATCGACGCCGCTGCTCAGGCCGTGCTGGGTGCGCGGCCGGTTTTCAACAAACAGTGTCAGCTCATCGACCCGATATAGTCTTCGCTGTCCATCCGTTCGAATTTTTTCTGCCATGTCGCCATGCTGGGGAACGGCAGCTGGGTGGTCCAGCGATAGACCTCAGGCTGGCTGTAAAGGTGCTGATACTCAGCAGCATCGCTAGGTTCATGACCGCGAATGGTAAATTCCATATCGGTAATCCCTTTTAAGTTGCACTAAGCTGTTTACTCTCCCCAAGCGTAAAGAGAGTCGTTATGTTGTATCGCCGTTTCGAACGTTTTATCAATATTTTCCAGAATGCTCCATCCGATTCGCCGCCCGGCCGTATCGGACCCTTCTATTTTTACTATCTGCGTCAGGTGTGGCCGAGCTTTGCGGCGCTGCTGGTGGTCGGGCTAGGATCGGCGCTGATTGAAGTCGCGCTGTTTAGCTACCTCAGCCGCATTATCGACCTAGTCAACGGTGCCACGCCCGCTACGCTGTTCGCCGAGCACTGGCCAATTCTGCTATGGATGGCCTTTGTCGCGCTGATCCTGCGTCCGGTCTTTATCGCGCTGCACGATATGCTGGTGCATCAAAGCATCAATCCCGGCATGACCAGCATGATCCAGTGGCAGCAGCATAACTATGTGCTGCGCCAGAGCCTGAATTTCTTCCACAACGACTTCGCCGGCCGCATCGCGCAGCGCATTACTCAAACCGGCAATGCGCTGCGAGACTCGGCGGTGCAGCTGGTGGACGCCATCTGGCATGTGCTGATCTACGCCATCACCTTGCTGGTACTGTTTGCGGAAGCCGACTGGCGGCTGGTGATCCCGCTGGTGATCTGGATCGTCGCCTATATCGCCTCGCTGCGCTTCTTTGTACCGCGCGTCAAGGCGCGCTCTGTGGTGGCGTCGCAGGCGCGATCGAAGCTGATGGGCACCATCGTCGACGGCTACACCAATATCGTTACACTTAAGCTGTTCGCGCATCACGATCTGGAGAAGCGCTACGCGCGCGAAGCGCTGCAGGAGCAGACCGACAAAAACTATCGTCTGAGCCGCATGGTCACCAGCATAGACATCACGCTCTCTTCACTTAACGGTTTGCTGATCGTCTCGACCTCAGGGCTGGCGCTCTGGCTTTGGAGCCAGTCGCTGATCAGCGTCGGCGCCATCGCGCTGGCGACCGGGCTGGTGGTGAGACTAGTCAATATGTCCGGCTGGATCATGTGGGTGGTAAACGGCATTTTCGAAAATATCGGCACGGTGCAGGACGGCATCAACACCATCGCCCAGCCTCTCAGCGTGCAGGATGCGCCGCAGGCGAAAGCGCTGAAGGTGACACGCGGCCAGATCCGCTATGAGGATATCCGCTTTGACTACGGCGGCAGCCATCAGGTGATCAACCGTCTGAACCTCTACATCCAACCAGGCGAGAAAATCGCCCTGATCGGCCCTTCCGGCGCGGGCAAGTCGACACTGGTGAATCTGCTGCTTCGTCTCTATGACCTCAACGGCGGGCGCATCACCATTGACGATCAGAATATTGCCGAGGTAACGCAGGCGAGCCTGCGCGGCCAGATCGGCATGATTACGCAGGACGCTTCGCTGCTGCACCGCTCGATTCGCGAGAACCTGCTTTATGGCCGTCCCGACGCCACTGAAAAGGAGCTGCAGGCGGCGATTCGTCGCGCGCGCGCCGACGAGTTTATTCCGCGTCTTTCCGACGCCGAAGGGCGCACCGGGCTGGACGCGCATATCGGCGAACGCGGCGTGAAGCTCTCAGGCGGCCAGCGCCAGCGTATCGCCATCGCCCGCGTGCTGCTGAAGGATGCGCCGATTCTTATCATGGACGAGGCGACTTCCGCGCTCGACTCCGAGGTGGAAGCGGCGATTCAGGGAAGTTTGGGGACACTGATGGAGGGCAAAACGGTGATCGCCATCGCACACCGCCTCTCAACCATCGCCAAAATGGATCGGCTGGTGGTGCTGGATAAGGGGCATATCGTCGAGATGGGCAACCACAGAGAGCTGCTGGCACACAACGACCTCTATGCGCGGCTGTGGCGGCACCAGACCAGCGGCTTCGTCGGCGACCATTAATCACCGCGTCGATACGGAAAGGCTTCGCGCGCCTCATCATCCTAGGCGCGCACGCCTTCCCGCTCATCCTGCAGAAAATCCGCCACCGCATCGCACAGATGAGGTGGTGAGCTGCGGCTCAAAGCTGCGCACCAGCTTATGCTCGTCCTGCGCGCCGGTGTCGAAACGCTTCAGGCCGGTGGCGATGGCGTAGTTCATACCCTGATAACAGAACGTCATCGCCGCCGGCTGATGCTGCAGATGCGCAATCGCCACGCGAATGCTGTGCGGCATCCGTTGCGCCAGGCCAGCTGAAAAGATCGCGCGTCAGATGGGGGTACTAGTCCGCGCACCGCATAGGTGTTGGCGTGCAGGTATAGACGAAGTCCCACTGATCCTCTTTGTCACGCTGATCTTCTTCGACGTCGCCTACCACAGCCTGTTCAAATACAATCAGCGCCGGGTGCGCGACTATCCGTTGCTCAACCGCTATCTGAAGAGCATGCTGTCGGTTTCCGGCGTTCGTGAAACCGTTGACATCGAGCACATCAAACAGGGCTACTATTCCATTAAGGCGCTTAACCCCAACGGCATCGTGCCGACAGGCCCGGGTATGAGCGAATATGGTTTTTGAGGAGAAACAGATGTCGAAAGCGTTAGTGATTTTTCTGCATGGCATCGGCAGCAAAGGCAAGGATTTAGCAACGCTGGGTCGTCACTGTGAGCCGCTGTTGCCGGACGTCATCTTCGCTGCGCCCGATGCGTCCTTTCCCCACAGTGCAGGCTTTGAGTGGTTCAGCTTCGACGGCGTGACGCCGGAAAACCGTCCGGCGCGCGTTCGCACCGCGCGCGACTTTCGACGCTACGCGGAGGCGTTGCTAGCGCAGCACAGGATGATGGAGGACGCCTAGTATAACGTGGGTGCTGGTCGGCTTTTCGCAGGGATCGATCGTGGCGCTCGACGTGCTGGCGTCAGTTCGCTTCCCGCTGGCGTTCGACGAGGCGCTGACACCAGCGGCTCAGACGCCCGCGCTACTGACTACTAGATCCACGGTCACGCTGACGCGGTGATCCCGTGGCGGGAGAGAGAATCGGCCGCGCCGCGCCTGAAAGCGGCGGGCGTGCCGCTTGAGCTACAGCTTGAACCCAGAACGGAGCACACCATCTCCGCGCAGTGAGCGATGCGCGCCGCCGCTTTTATCGCGCAGTGTCTGCGAGACTAAGGCCAGAAACGCCGTAGCGCAGCATACGCCTGCTGAGCCGCTTCGCGCGGCGGCTGGCGTTTCAGATCGTCGTTAAACACCTCGATACCCACCGGTCCCTGATAGCCCGTACTTTTCAGCTTGTCAACGAAGCTGCCGATATCGATGATGCCCGCGCCGGGCAGCTGGCGCTGGTGTTTGGCGAGCGTCATGATCGCCTCTTTATCCTGCGGCGACGGCTGAACCGCCATATCGCACAGCTGCACTTCATAAATACGCTCGGCAGGGATGTTGTCGAGATGTGAGGCGTCGCCGCCCAACGCGCAGATATGGAAGAGATCCACCACCAGCCCGATGTTGGGCTGACCCAGCCGCTGCAGCCGCTCCCAAGCTTTCGGCAGCGTATTATCTACGCTGCACCAAGCCATCGGCTCGTACATAATGCGCATGTCGAAACGCGCGGCTTCCGAGGCGAGCCAGCGCAGATCCTCGTCGATTTGCTGCGCAATGCAATCCTCACGCGTGGTAGCGGGCGCCTGAATAGTGTTGCAGCCCAGCGCCTGCGCTATCCTGATAAACTGGCGCAGCTCGTCCCGCTTTTGCCGACGCAGATCGCCGGGCGCGCCGGTGAAATCACGCAGCACCTGCAGGTTGGTAAAGCCGGTTCCATGCCGCGCCAGCCGCGCGGCGCCGCCCTCACAGGCGTCTACATCTTCACGCCAGATTTCGACCTGATCAAATCCCGCGTCGCGCGCGGCCTGTAGCTTCTCTTCAGGTTCACCGCTTAAGAGCACTAGGTTAAGGAATGCAGGTTGAGTCATGAACGTCCTCCTTTAATCGTCCGGAATAATTGGTTGCCGCAGAGGCGTTCCACCTCTGCGACGAGGTATGTGCGCTCAGCCGAGCGCGTTTGCTAGTTCGAAGCCGCCGAAGGTAATCAGAAGCGACCCTGTGACGTGCACCAGCACACTCGCCGTCGCCCACACATACTTAGCAACATGAGAATTTCTGTTGAGAAAGTCGAGAAGGTCGTCAGGCCGCCGCACAAGCTGGTGACGAGCAGCAGCTTCCAAGCGGGATCGAGCTGCGGACATTTGAGGAAACAGGCGAGCGCAGCGCCGATAATAAAGCCGCCGGTCAGATTAACCAGCAGCGTGCCTAGGGGCAGCGAGGGGAACAGCGCATTAAAGCGCAGCGTACAGCCCACAGCGCCGCCCAGCATAACGGCGAACAGCGACTTCAACATGATTTGCTCCTGTAGTCAGCGATTGCGCAGGGTAGCGGCGGAGAGAAAACGGCCTGATACACCAATAACCCCTGCGAGAGGATTAGGGTTAATGTCAGGCGTCACCAGCCGCTGGGATCGCCAGTAGGCTGTTGGCAAAGGTGGAACGCCATAACCTTAAAGCGTTGATAGTACGATGATGCGTAGGAAGTGACAAGCGGGTCAGACGAACAGCAAACGGCAGAAAAACTAGAGTTTAAGAGAAAATGAGTTCGCCTGCTAACAGCATTTAACAATATTTATAATAGGCAGAGCATTAGTAAATAATCTTTATCATCGTTGGTTACCAGACTCAGATTTTCTTCTCGGGCCTGGGCCCGATCAAAAGGGTCTTTATGCATCCCTTCATAGAGCAGGCAGGACGTGATAACCAGCTCGATATAGCCTGCTTCTTTTAAGCCTTCTGTTAACTCGGCCGGATCAAAACCAAAATCAGGCTTGCCTGAATCTGCTTTAATCTCTATTTCCTGTATCGATGCGGGCGCATATTAGAGCTGATTATCGTGATCGGCAAGAATGGCGATGGTTTCGTTATTCAGGTTTCCAACCTATCCAGATAAGCGCATGCGTATCGACTAAATACCCGCTGGTGGCCGGACGGGGCGCTTTATTCTTTTTTGCCGCCATGCTCGCTATCCCCGCAGAACAGAGCTTCAATCTTATCGGCGTGCAGGTCATTAAAGTTTTCCGGCACCCTCATTTCGCTCTTTCCTTTCATAAACCCAATGCACGGCGTTTTCTCAGCCGGCGTCAGTGGGACCAGCTTCGCCATAGGCTGACCGTTGCGAGCAATAATGTATTCTTCGCCTGTAGCCGCTACATTAGCGATCAGCTTAGAGAAGTGCGTTTTTGCATCGTAAAGGTTCAACTTTTGCATAAAACCTCTTGAAGAATGTCCGCCTGTTTTGCGAAAAGATGCAGATTGACGCGCCGGTCTGTCATGGCTGCTCGCGCCCGCTGGCGCTGGCGCCCAGCGAACCGGCAAAAATAAACGGCTAAGATAGCTTAGGCGACGCGTTTGACAATACTTACAGCGACGCGGCGCCAGACGTGGTCTCCTTTACTATCGGCGGCATGCGTGCGCAGCCACATGAGATTACTCTGGTGGTGATCGGTATCCCGCTAGTGAAAGAGCTAGTGATCATGGGCGGCTCGTTCGGCACCGACGGCCACAGCGGCAATATAACGCCCTTCGCCGAGTTTAATATCTGGAAAGATCCGCACGCCGCCGATCAGGTGCTTATCTCACCGCTCAACGTGGTGGTAATACCGCTCGACGTGACCCATAAGGTGCTAGCGGTGAGGAAGTACGGCAGCTCAACCAGCCAGTGCTGAGCACCATCATGCGGCCCTACCACGGTATGGCGCTGCACGACATGCTGGCGATCGCCTATGCCAGCCAGCGGCGTTTCAGCTGAGCGCAGGACCGCTGCGCATCATCACTGAGGGCATCAACGGTGCGCAAGCTGAGCGTGAGCGCGCTGGCGTCGCGCGACGATCCGTTTCGCCACTTGCCCGCCCAGTGCTTAGCGCTGAAGTTCGATGCCGCGCAGGTGCGCGACCATTTCTTCCGTACGCTTAGCGATCGAAGTGAATAACGCCTTTAATCAGTTCGGGGTTGTTGATCACCGGCTGCTCGAAACTTTCCGCCAGCGTCGAGAAGACAAAATGCGCGTTGAGCATCATCTCGGCGCGCAGCTGGCTGCTCACTATTAAATCGTACACGCGACGAAATCTTCGTGCATCGCATAGCGACTGCCCATCAGCATGGTCTCTTTTTTATAAAATTCGCTGTCCGGGATCATCAGATCCCCTTTGTGCAGGCCGATATAGACCACGGTGCCGCCGTAGCGCATTAGGTTGACCGCGTTATTCATCGCCTCGCATCGATCACCCTTAGCGCCAGCCTACCGTTGAACTGCGCGCGCAGCGCGTCGTAAAAATCGTCGCGCACTGAATCGAGAATCGAGCGCCACCACGCCTAGCTCTTTAGTGACGTACGCGCGGCGGAATTCGCTGGTGTCCGTCACCGCGACCTTAGCGCCTGCCCCCGCCGCAATCGCCGCCATGCTCAGGCCGATCGGTCCTGCACCGACCACCAGCCCATGCCCGTCTGCGCCGAAATTCGCCCGACGCACGGCGTGCGCGCTGATGGCGAACGGCTCAATCAACGCCGCGGTCTCCGGCGCAACTACTTCGCCGCACAGCTCATGGTCCCGCACGCGCGGATAGCTATAGCTATTTCACGTGACTAGCTGCTCGCCGATTCGCCGACCAACCGCCGGCAGGCAGTGTGGGGCAGCTGCTGACGCCGTAAAACGCTGGCGCGACGCATCTGGAAAATCGTCTGGCAGGGGACCATCCACCGCGCACTGACTAGGCACCGACGAGCTTGGGCGCGACTTTGGGGGCATTATTTACGGCGGCCGCACCACGCTTAGCATGGTCATCGCCGTGGTGGCGCTGACTGCCCCGCTCGGCCTGCTGATTAGCTCTATTGCCATTGCCGGTTATCTCGGCGGCGTCGTCGATAAGGCGCTGATGCGCATTACCGATATTTTCCTTGCCTTTCCGCGCCTGACCCCAGCGCGATGCCGCTTGCGCCACATTATGCCGCTGTGCGTGCCGAGCCTGATCGTGCACGTCACGCTTGATATGAGTTCTATCATTATTACCGCCGCCAGCCTCGGCTTTCTCGGCATGGGCGCGCAGCCGCCGTCGCCGGAATGTGGCACCATGATCGCGACCACGCGCCGCCTTCTTTTCAGCGAATGGTGGGTGCTGCTGATACCGTGCATCGCGATTTTTCTCACCTAGCTGGCCTTTAACTTTCTCGGCGACGGTCTGCGCGGCGTCCTCAGATCCCAAAGAGCGCTAAATGCTAGTGGAAATTGAAAATTTACGCATCTTCTTTCGCAGCCGCGCCGAGACTTTCGAGGCGGTGCGCGGCGTCAGCTTCAGCGTCGGCAAAAAGAAATTCGCCATTGTCGGTAAGAGTGGCTCCGGCAAATCGCTCACCGCGCGCAGCCTGATGCAACTGCCGAGATCAGCGCTGACGCGCTGTGGTTTGACGGCATTGACCTGCGCGGCGACAGCGAGAAAACGCTGCGGCAGATCCGCGGCAGGCGCGTCGGCTTTATTCTTCAGGACCGGAAATATTTACTTAACCCGATGATGACCATCGGTCAGCAGATTACCGAAGCCTAGCGCGAGCACAAAGGCAGCAGCAGAAAGGCGGCGAGCGGCCTGCTGGAGCAGGTGAAAATCCGCGACTCGCCGCTGTGGCGCTGCGCTATCCGCATCATTTTTCCGGCGGGCAGCGCCAGCGCGTAGCGATCACCCGCGCGCTGCTCGCCGAACCGCAGGTGCTGCTGGATGAGCCGACCTCCGCGCTAGATGTCTCAGTGCAGGCGGAAATCCTCAATTTGCTCAGCGATTTGCGCAACGAGCGCAGCCTCACCTATATTCTGGTGACGCATAATTTGGCGGTTGTGACTCATCTCTGTCAGCGCATCGGGGTGATGCAGCACGGCGAAATGGTGGCGCAGTTAAGCGCGGACGATTTGCGCGCTCGCCGCATCCGCCATCCGCATACCGCGCAGCTTTTCGATTTAAGCATTAGGCTGAAGGAACCGGCATGACGCTGGAGTGGTAACGGGCGGCCGCGGTCGCCGAGAATATTGTACAAGGCTGGCGCCAGCCGGACGCGCCGGGAGGCGTGTCCGGGCAGGTCACGGTAGGCTAGGCGCTGGATATGTCGAGCGGGCTGCCGGATCTGTGCGAAACGCTGTCGCTGATCGGCCTCTCGGTCTATAACGCCACGACGGACGCCGATCTGCTAACGTTTCTCACTATAGAGGGCGAGCTTAACTATCCGCCCGGCAGCGAAGTCTCATGGCTACCGGCTGGAGGAGGAGGCGCTGAAGGCGAAAGGGGTACGTTTCGACGCGCTGCTACAGCGCTATATTTGCCCGCCGCTCGATATCCGCCTGACTGCCCCGGAAACTTGGTTCGACGGCAGCAGCTGGCTGTAGGCGCTGCTCGGCGCGGGCGTGCTGCAACACCTCAGCGCGCCGCGCACGCTGGCGGACGGGCGCGTCAGCGGCTACGAGGTTGGGGCTGGCCACTAGCCAGCTCGGCACCCAGACTCTGTTTGGCCACGGCGGCTCGCACACAGGCTACAAAAGTTATTTTCTGCTGCATCCCGAACGCCGCGTTGGCGTGGCGCTAGTAGCGAACCGGTAGGATGTCGCCACCTCTGAAAGCACGCTGCGCGTGATGGCGGCGCTACTGAACCGCGCGCTGCCGGAGAAGGGGCACGATTTCGCGCCAGGCCTCTATTATGGCGGAACAGGGCGCGGAGTGGCTGGCGATCGAGGGCGCCGCGGCGACCTTTCCAGCACCTTGCCGCTGCGCTTGCGTGCCGCTGCGCCTGCGTCATGAGGGCGCGGCCATGCGCCGCGCCGCTTTGTGCCGACACAGCAGGACGACGCTAGCCTAGAGGTGATGTAGGGGCGCTGGTTTCTGCCGCAGTGGTGCAACGAGCTGGTGATTGCGGGCGAGACGCTGCGATGGGCATCGGACCGGCGGCGATGGTCGCCAAGCTAGCGTCGCTGGGCGGCGATCGCGCGCTGGCCACTGCGTAGGACGGACCATAGCAAAAGCGCTTCATGCTGAAACGCGAAGGCAATCGGCTGCGATTAGTGCTTAACCTCAGCCGCGTGGTGCAGTTTACGCGACAACGTTGCGCAGTCTGCCGATCTTTTCAATCTCCACTTCCACCACGTCGCCGCTGAACATAAACAGCGGAGGCGTACGTTTCTTACCGACGCCGCCTAGCGAACCGGTAAAAATAATATCGCCCGGCGAAACCGGGTTGAAGGCGGGGATATATTTGATAATATTTGCCACTTCGGATCAGCAATCGCGTCGGCGGGGTTATCCAAGGACCGAAACTGCCCGTCTGCGGCCAGTTTTTTCCGGCGGTGAACTAAGTAAACTGCATGTCGCGCACCGTCGCATCCATAAAGCAGCTGTAGCCCGCCACGTAGTTCAGCGCCTCGTCTGTTCACCTGATGCGCCGGTTTGCCGATGATTACCGCCAGCTCGCCTTCGTAATCGAATTCGCTGGTGGAGGCGGCAGCGCCATATCCGCCTCTTCCATCACTATCTCTCCCGCCGGCGCGTTTTCTACCAGATAGCCGATCTGTTTCGTGCTGGGGATTGTCACCAGCAGCCAAGCGAGCGCAATCTGGCCGGGCGTACAGCGGTATTTCTCCGCCAGCGAATCCTCCAGCTCTTTGACCTTTTTCAACGGCGTGTTCAGCTGCGCGAAAATCTTTTCGCACTTGTCGTAGAAGGCGGGATTGGCACGTCTGGAAAACTAGAACAGCGGCAAGCCGCTGAGCTCGCTCAGCGAAACCTTTTCCTGCAGGCTGGCGTGATGCTAGCTAGGTCGGCAGCGCGATAATCAGCGGCTCGCGGCAGATCCAGCGATACTGCACGCTCTCCTCATGGCCTGTGCCTTTCTCTCCGGTCAAAACCATATCCAGCGGATGCTGCGCCAGAAATTGCAGCAGCTGGGCCGAGGTCAGATCGGGCGCGAAGCCAATCGGCGCGTCAAGCTGCGGGAAAGAGCCATAGATCGCGCGTTTTCCGTCGCCAGCAGCGCCGCGTCGCCCAATTCGCCGCCTAGGCTGAGTCCCTGACCAACAAAGCGCACCAGCGCCAGCAGGCCAATAACAACGGTAAAGATCACCGCCGCCGTGGCGTAGATATAGAAATCGAAGAATTCAATCGCCGTGCCGACCAGCGAGGCCACCACGACTTTGCCGCGAGAGTTCACTGGCGTATCGTCTTATGACTTTTTCAGATGTTCTGTGATGGAAGATTGCATAACTGTTTCTTAATTGTAAATAGAGACAGGGAATGTTACGCACTTGTCATGCCGCATTCAACAGCGATAAACCTCGTCAGAAGGGGCTTTTTCGGCGAAAAAGTGAATAATTTTTGCTGACATGGAATGCGTGGATTAAGGCAGGGAGAAGTCCGCCTTTTACAGCGAGAATCTCTATAAAACTAGGAAATAAAAATGACCCTTCAGCTATTCATCCTGCTTTTTGGCTAAAAAATAGCCGAAGGGAGAAATTTTTCGCTATGGTTAACTTTTTTACGCTTGGCGACGCGAGGTGCGACGTGAGTCCGGCATTTGCGGATCGTCTTTATATTTCGCGGTGGCGATCCAAGCGGCGCAAAACAGCGTCAGGCAAGCGAAGAAGTAGAAA
This sequence comes from Type-B symbiont of Plautia stali, assembly GCA_001485295.1. GTDB lineage: Bacteria > Pseudomonadota > Gammaproteobacteria > Enterobacterales > Enterobacteriaceae > Pantoea. Next base: position 25,448 of record BBOA01000005.1, on the reverse strand, counting down.
AACGCCATCAGGCCGAGTACGGAGCCAAAGGCTGCGCCGGAGGGCGACGAGGCCAGCTTCGGCAACGTCAGCGTCATTACGAACTTGATCACCTCAAAGCCGATGGCCGCCAGCAGCGTGCCGCGAAATAGCGCTTTTTTGCGCGGCTTATGGCGCGGCAAAATCCAGAAAATCCACAGGAACAACAGGTAGTTCGCCAAGATAGAAATCGTCAGCGCTATCGTGGTCATTGCCGGGCGCAGCCACTCGATATCCGCGAGGCCGAGCGCGTTGACGATCGCCGCCTGCGCCGCACCGGCGATCGAGGTCAGCGACAGAGTGATCACCAGCGCCAACATCAGGCCGATCAGCGAAATAAGGTCGCGCAGACATTTTTTCCAGAATTTCTCCTGATCGTCCGGCTTGCGCTCCCAGACGTCACGTGACTGGGCACGCACCGCTTCACGCAGGTTGCCCATCCAGTTGATGCCGGAGTAGAGCGCTAGCAGCAGACCGGTGATCCCCACAGTGGCACGCTGCTGAATCGCGGTATTCACCGTGTTCTTCACGGTAGTGACGAGCGTAGGATCGCTGATGCTGTTCACGATCTTATTGATCAGCTCCGACAGCATATCCTGATTCGACGCCAGCACGAAACCCACGGCGGCGAAAGAGACCATCAAAATCGGGATCAGCGATAAAAAAGAGAAGTAGGTGATAGCCGCGCCGAACTGGCTGCCTAGGCGATCGTTAAAGCGCCCCAGCGCGCGAGTAAAGTGCAACACCGCCGGAATCGCCTGAAACCAGGCGGCAAAGCGCGACACGCGACGAATCGAGCCGTCAACGGTTTTATTGCCGGTCTGAATATCAATTAGCGGTCTAGGTTGTTCGGGGTTAGTGGAATTTTTCTGTTTGTCCGTCATAGACAGTTGTCATCCTGCTTAACATAAAAAAGCAATTATAGCCGCTCAGGTGACCTACTCCTGTAGCACCTGACTCAGCCACTCCATAAATACGCGCACGCGGCGCGCCACGTTGTGCCGATGGGGATAAAGCAGCGAAATCTGCATCGGCTTCGCCGGGAAAGCGTGCAGCACCTCCACCAGCTAGCCGGCTTCCAGCAGCGGATAGATGCCCATCGCCGGCACCTGAATAATGCCCAGCCTGACTAGGCAGGCTGCGCGGTAGGTTTCGGTGCTGTTGACCGTGACGACGCCGCCGGTCTGCCGTAATGGCACTGCTTGCCGTTAAAATATTCAAACCCGGGCGACGGCTGAGCTGCTGGGTATAGTGCACCATGGCGTGCGAAGACAGCGCCTCCAGCCGCGTCGGCACGACGAAGCAGGAAAGATAGCCAAGGCTGGCGCAGTTGATCAAGGTATAGGTGCCGATTTTTCGCGCAATCAGGCCGGAATCATTTAACTCGCCGACGCGTATCACACAGTCGAAGCCTTCGTGGATAATATCCACCATGCGGTCGCTGCTGCTCAGCCCGATCTCTATCCCAGGATAGTGCTACAGGAATTCCGGCAGGGGCTGCAGGATAAAGCCGGTCGCCATTGCTACCAACATATCGTCGAGCATCGACAGCAGATCGAGGCAGCGGTCGTAGTAGACCAGCCCATCCTGCGTCAGCTGCACGCGACGCGTGGTGCGGTGCAGCATCCGGGTTGCCTATCTGATTTTCCAGCGCTTGAAGCTGGCGCGACACGCTACCTTTTGGTAGACCAAGACTTTCCACCGCGCGGGTAAAACTGCCCATCTCCGCTACCCGCACAAAAACCTGCATTGCGTGAATTTTATCCATGTTGTTCACCGATTGTTGTTGTAAGTGAAACAGTACAGCGTAAATTCGGAAATATCCTGATCCTGTGTTCAATTTTGCAACAGCATCGAAACATGTCTAACAGCTGTAATCACCGGCGCAAATCGTGGTTTAGGCAAGAATGCGGCGTTAAAACTGACCGCAAAGGGAGTTGATATCCTTTTTACTTACCGTAGCTATCGCGACGAAGCTGAGGCGGTGGTCAATGAAATCGCGGCCCTAGGCGGTCGTGCGGCCGCTCTACAGCTAGATGTCGGCGACAGCCGCCAGTTCGACGGCTTTGTCGGCTAAGTTGAAGAGGTGCTGCAAAAGCAGTGGCAGCGCAAGCGCTTTGATTATTTAATCAACAACGCTGGACATGGTCACTATAAGCCTTTTAGCGAAACCACGGAGGAGGAGTTCGACGCGCTGGTCAACGTCCACTTCAAGGGACCCTATTTTCTGATGCAGAAGCTGCTGCCGTTGATCAAAGACGGCGGATGTATTCTGAATATCTCCAGCGGCCTAATGCGCATGACCTATCCCGGTTCCGCCACCTACGCCTCGATGAAAGGCGCGATGGAGGTGCTGACGCGCTATCAGGCGAAAGAGCTGGGCGAACGCCGCATTCGCGTCAATATCTTGGCGCCGAGCGTCATTGAAACCGACTTTGGCGGCGGTCGCGTGCGCTACAACAAAGAGATCAACGACACCATCGCAGCGCTGACCGCGCTTGGCCAGGCGGACGCGATACCGGCGACGCCATCAGCGCCATCCTCAGCGAGGAGAGCGGCTAGATCACGGCGCAGTGCATGGAGGCATCAGGCGGCTAGGCATTATAAACCGCACGAACGCGCTGACTATCAGACGCAGAGAAGCCTGAGCGGCGGGTGGCTGAACCGAAGCGCAAAGCGTCCTGCGAAAAGGATGCCCTGAGCGACTTTGCGATCGATTCATGTTATTCGCTGCGGTACCGGCCCCACAGCGTTAAGGCTAAAGCGCGATGGTGCCGTCAATCACCGTTACCGTCTTGCCACCGATCTAGATCTGGTCGCCTTCGAAGCGCACCGACATCCGTCCTTGACGCTGATTGCTACTCCTTTCTCAACAGGGCATTTCCGCGCCCGAGATTTGCGTTTATCGCCTGACAGTGTTATCAATATATTAACAATTGCTGCAGGAGATCTTTATGCTGAAAATTCTTGGGCGCGACTCGTCGATCAACGTGCGCAAACAGCTCTAGCTCTGCGACGAACTAGATCTCGATTATGTTATGAACTGAAGCCTAGGGCGCTGACCCCGACTCTCTGCGTAAGCCGGAATTTCTCGCCCTGAATCCCAATGAGCTCATTCCGGTGTTAATCGACGACGACCTTCGTGATGTGGGAGTCGAACGCGATCCTGCGCTATGTGGCGAACGTCTATAAAAGGCGACGGGCTCTATCCACAAAATCGGCGGGCTCGCGCGCCGATTGATCAGTGGATGGACTAGCAGTCTAGCGAACTCAACCCCTCGTGGCGCTACGCTTTTACGTCGCTGGTGCGCAATTCGCCCGCGTATCAGGTCCGCGCCTGCTGGCGGCGGCCTGCAAGAGCTGGAAGTATACCCATGTATACTTAACCATTAGCTGGAGAAAACCGTGCGCTACGTCGCGCAGGCCGCAACTTTACCCTAGCGGATATTAGCGTCGGGCTGGCGGCCAACCGCTGGTTCGAAACCCCACTGGATCAATCCTAGCCTGCCGGCGGTGCACAACTACTACGAGCGCCTTACCGAACGTACGCCTACACCGTCTGGGGCCGCAATGGCAAGCCCTGATCGATGCCGGGCGCTAGCTCGCAGGCGATTGCGTCGGGGCGCTTCAGCGCCCAAGTATAGAATTCGTCGAAAGGGTAGCAGCAGGAGAGACGCAGCACGTGATTATAGCGCTCGCTGAGCGAATAGAGCGTGCTAGACGTTACGCAGATCTTGCTCCTGCAGCAGGCGATGAAACATCGCTACCGTATCGACCTGCGGCGGCAGTTAGACTCAAAACACAAACCCGCCGCGCGCCTCATCCATATTGGCGGCATAGCGTGCGCAGATGGTGATCGTAGCCGCCGTTGGCGAGAAATTCCGCCAAGGTTTCCGACAGCAGGCGCGATTCCGCCATTGAGGAAAACGCTTTCAGACGGTCGATCGCCTCATGGAAACGGCCCGCGGCGATCCAGCCGATGCGGGAGTCCAGCGCGACGGTTTTCGTAAAGCTGGTGCAGTAAATCACCTAGCCGTGCGTATCGAATGACTTAACGGCGTGGGCGAGCGGCCAGTCGAACTGCAGCTCGTCCTCCATCAGCGGAACTTGGTAGGAGTTGACTAACTTCGCCAGCCGCTTTTTGCGCGCTTGGCCAGCGCCTGAATGCGCTTCTCTTATCGATCAGGTCGAGCTTTTCGCTGCCCGGGTCTTTTAAGGCGGGCGCGATGCGGCGCCGGCAGAGTGACGGCGGGCAGCACGCTGCGCACGTAGTAGCAGGACTGGGGACGCGCCTCGATCAGGCCGCGATCTTCCAGCAGTTACCAAGCATTAAGCACGGTATTAATGCTGATCTAATGCGTCTGCGCCCCGCGGCAAATCGCGGGAAGGTACTTGCCGCCTTGATGGATCACCTCGGCGAAGTCGTCAGCTAGCTGGTGGTAGAGCGGTCGATCGTCTGATAATAGAGAGGGACACAAAAGCCTCCGCGCGTCATAGGTAAAATATAGGTACAATATGGAAAATCCTGAACTGTAACCATAACAATAATGATTTTGTGTCTCCGTTACCAACACTTTGCTCATTCTAGCATAGGACTCTGTTTCTTCTAATAAGAGAGAGAATGCCGCCATGCTCGATCTTTATTTTTTCAGTTACGTCACCCTGATGTCTATTACGCTTGGCCCCAACAACCTGCTGCTGGCGACCTCCAGAGTCAATTTCGGTCTGCGACGCACCTTGCCGATGATCTCCGGTGTACTGCTGGGCTGCCTGCTGCAAAACGCGCTGGCGATGCGGGCGCTGTAGTGGCTGCTAAGCTGATGGACGCCGTCCGGCTGCCGCTGACGCTAGCGGGCTGCGCCTATCTGCTCTGGCTGTCGTGGAAACTCTGGAGGGCGGGCGCACCGACCCAGCGGGAAAAGGCGCAGCCGATGACCGGCGGCGGCGCTATGGGCTTTCAGGCGGTCAATCCCAAAGCCTAGCTGAGGGTGACGAACGTGGCGCTGCCCTGGAGCGCGTAAAGCGGGCCGCTACCGGTTATGCTAGGCTTCGCGCTGGTGAATCTGCCCTGCATTCTGATTTGGGCGGCGTTGGGCAATCGGCTGGGCCTGCATTTGCAGACCCGCTGGAAGCGTCAGCTCTTCAATAGCGTGATAGCGCTCTCGCTGGTGGCCCACCACGCTGTGTATGCTGGCAGACGCCCTGCGTTAGTCTGGCGCGCCGGAGCCGGTCTGCGACGACTATTTCCAGATGGCGAGCCGCAAGCCCCGGCACACGCAGGATCGCCTCCTGCGCCAGATGGTAGCGGTCCAGCTAGTTAAGCACCGTCATCCCGATGTGGTGGCGGTGCCCTCTTCGTTAAAGCAGCGTATGTAGAAGTTTCGATGGTTGTTGCGCTGGTAGGTCAGGCGATGCACCAGCACCGGATAGCTGTGGAAGGCGAAAATCACCGGTTTGTCGAGGGTGAACAGCACGTCGAATTCCTCTTCGCTTTCTCCGTGCGGATGCTGCTCCTGAGTCTGCAGCGCCATCAGATCAACCACGTTCACCACGCTAATGTGCAGGTCGGGCAGATAGCCGTACAGCAGATCCACCGCCACCAGCGTCGGCACGTCGCCGGCGCACGCCATCACCACGTCCGGCTCTTCGCCCTGCGGCGTGGCACTCGCCCAGCGCCATTTGCCCATGCCCGTTTCGCAGTGCACGATGGCGCTCTCCACATCCAGCCATTGCGCCGACTGCTGCTTGCCCGCCACGACACGTTGATGCGGTCCCAAGTGCGCAGGCAGTGATCGCCGACCCACAGCAGTGTATTGGCGTCGGGCAGCAGATAGATGCGCACGATATCCGCCTTTTTACTGGCGACGTGATCCATAAAGCTGGGATCCTGATGGCTGTAGCCGTTGTGATTCTAGAGCCAGACGTGCGAAGAGAGCAGATAGTTCAGCGAAGAGAACGGTTTGCGCCAGCCGAGTTTGCGGGTCACCTTCAGCCACTTGGCGTACTAGTTGAACATCGAATCGACGATATGGATAAAGGCTTCGTAGCAGTTGAACAGGACGTGGCGGCCGGTCAGCAAATAGCCCTCCAGCCAGCCCTGACACTGATGCTCGCTGAGGATTTCCATCACACGGCCATCGCACTCCAGCTGCTCGTCGTAGGGTTTCACCGGCTCCAGCCAGTGCGGCTGGTAACGTCGGAGACCGGCGTCAGGCGGTGCGAAGCGGTTTCATCGGGGACGAACAGGCGGAAATTATGCTAATTGGGTGGGAAAATCTCCACCAGACAGCGGCCGAACTGCTCGGTGGCCTGCAACCAGCTGCGAGCCGGGTTCTTTGACGTCAAAGGCGGATTCGCAGATATCATGGGTGTTTAGCTCGCGGCGCAGCAGTCCGCCGTTGGCGTAGGCTGCGCGCCCATACCCTTGTCGCCCTGCGGCGCCAGCGCGCGCCGCTCCGGCTTCAGCCGACCCTACTCGTCAAACAGGTCGTCTGGCTTATAGCTGCGCAGCCACTGCTCCAGAATCTGGCGATGTCCCGCATCTTCGCGGCTGGCCGCCACCAGTACCTGATGGGTGCGCCAGAAATCCGGTACCTGTCCAGCCTTTTGGGCTGCGCATCACGATCATCAGCTAGCACGGAACGTCTTCCTGCTCGCCGCCTGCTGGTAGGCGGCGATTTTATCAAAGGCGCGCTCCAGCGTAGCGGCCATCTGCTGATACATCTTCTCAAGTTCATGACCGCTGACAAACAGCGGCTCGTAGCCCTAGCCGCTAAAAAGCTACTGCAGATCCTCGTCGCTAGCGCGCCCCAGAATGGTCGGGTTAGCGATTTTATAGCCGTTGAGGTGCAGGATCGGCAGCATCGCGCCGGCATGCTGAGGATCGAGAAACTTAATGCCGTGCCAGCTCGACGCCAGCGGACCGGTTTCCGCCTCGGCGTCGCCGATCACGCAGGGCGCGATTATATCGGGATTATCGAAAGCGGCGCCGAACGCGTGCGACAGCAAATAGCCAAGTTCCCCCTCTTCGTTGATCGATCCCGGAGTTTCCGGCGCAGCATGGCTGGGAATGCCGCCGGGAAAGGAAAACTGCTTAAACAGGCGCTGCATCCCGTCAGCATCCTAGCTGATATGCGGATAGCTCTCGTTTCCGCCATGTCCCGGCCCGCAGATATAGATCAGATTCAGATCGCGCTAGCGGATAATGCGGTTCAGATGCGCGTAGATAAAATTAAGGTCTAGGGTGGTGCCCCAGACGAGGCTTGATATGTTCCTGCTAAAGCGGCTCGCGCAGCAGCGAGTTCGCCATCAGGTAAATCTGCTCGACGGAAAGGTAGTTGGCAGCGCGCCAGTAGCAATCCAGCAGTTGATGATCGCTGGCAGCGTCCGATTGTGGCGTAGGACATTCTTCTGATTAGCGAAATGGTGACGAATAATAAGCGTTTCATTAACCCTAATAGAGAATTCGCCGCTCGACCAAGCGCGGTCACGGCGTAAGGCGCTTAGCCGCCAATAAAAAAAAGCCCCGCATAAGCAGGGCTTTGTCGTCACAGTTGTTCTACTTACCGACCACGTGCGCGGTTTCGCGTGCTTCATCGTTGGCGGCGTTCGGCGTAACCGGCGGCGGATAGGCGAGCTTGAGCACACGGCTGGTATCCGCCAGCACTTTCTCGGTCATCGCGACGTCGCCGTTGAGCTTGCGGCCCCAGGAAGGCACCACCGCACGAATACGGTTCTGCCATTCGGTGGAGGCCATCTGCTCGGGCTAAGCTTTTGCCATCAGCTCCAGCATAAGCGGCACTGCGGTCGAGGCGCCGGGCAGGGCAGCAATAGTGCCGTCCAGCACGCGGGTATCGACGTGCGGCGCCGACCGAAGCTTTGCCATAGACCTTCGCCATATGCTAGCGCACCACGTCCGGGTTCTGGGTCACCAGAAACGAGCCGACGACCAGGAAGCCGGCATAACCGCTCACTTCGGGAATGCCGTTTTTTGCAGCAGGGGCAGCACCGCCGGCACCGATAAAGATGTTTTTCGCCGTTAACTGACGCTTCTCGCCCATCGCCAGCAAATGCAGCGTCGCATGCTAGCGGCCATCGCTCAGGCACTTGAGATCCCGTACTTCCTAGCGCAAGCGCAGGCGGAAGCTGTCGTGCTTCTCCAGCGAGGCAATCAGCTGACGCGTCACTTCGCTGAAGTTAACGTCGGTGTCCAGTTCCGTCTATTCTGGCGAATGAAGGCGGCCTTTCTGCACCTGATACGCTAGGAACTGACAGGGGATCGGGAAGGATTGGTTGATCGCTAGCGCCTTGCTGATGTCGATGCTGCCATCCGCCTTTTGCAGCGTATAGTTTAGCTCCGTCAGCGCGGCGTGGCCGATACCGACGTTATTTCAGCCATTGGAGGACTCTTCCGCCACGCTCATGCTTCCCAACTGCTCGACCATCCGATGGTCCAGTCCGGCTCCAACTCCTGTGGCTAGGCGCCCAGGATCGCGCTCATCATGCCAGCGCCGATCGGCAGGACCTCTACCTCTTTACGCTCGGACATCTGCGGTTTTTCCACGCCAACGGCGCTCATTGCGAGCGTAAGATTTACAGCTGTTTTGCACATGAGGCGACATCTCCTCTCTCTGTTGACCTTATGCTCAACAGGTTCGCAGGCGAAATAGTCACGCTTCTTGGGAGCGTGACTATTTCCTAAAGGTTAAGACTCAGGTTCGTTTAAGCGGGATTCAGGTTAACTGCACATTATACTTTGTTTGTTGAATATAACATTTTCTCCTCTGAATTAAACATTTATTTATTTTTTAAATACAGAAATGATTCAGCATAAGAATCACTAGAATCACTCATCTCAGAGCTTAGCGGCCATAAAGTATTTTTTACGGCAAAATCAGATATTTAATCAAATATGATGGCGCATAAACGCACAATAACAATGCATAAAAGCAGATTCAGCAGGTTCCGCGTTAATCAGCGCGACTATTTTCTGGCAATCTCTGCCGGGGTTGAATCCCTGCGCGTTGCCGACGCGCGCGCGGCAAAAAACGCCGCCATAAAAGGCTTAAATACCATTAATTTAGCGGCAAAAGATAGCGAACGATAAAAATTATCGCCTTTACTATTCTTAACTCCATGATTTTGTTATCTTTTTATCCGACATCACGCGTGCTAGACTGCGCGCACTTTTATCAGACTAAACAGATAATGCGGTCAAAAGCGCTGGTTCGAACGCTTTTTACCCTTACACTAGCCCTTATGACTTTTATCGCTACCCTAATCTTGGCTTTCGGCATATCGATGGACGCTTTTGCCGCTGCGTTAAGTAAAGGCGCGGCGCTCCATCGCCCCGGATTCAAAGAAGCGCTGCGTACTGGCCTGATTTTTGGCGCCATTGAGGCGCTGACGCCGTTGATCGGCTGGGCTGCCGGCTTAGCCGCCAGCTGCTATGTTATGGCGTGGGATCACTGGGTCGCTTTTTTCCTGCTGTCGTTCCTCGGCGGCCGCATATGGAAGACTTTCGTCAGACGGCGACGGCTAAACCGTGCGAAGCGCCGCAGCGTCATGGCTTTATGATGCTGGTCGCCACGGCGGTCGCCACCAGCCTCGATGCGCTGGCGGTCGGCATCGGCCTGGCCTTTTTGCAGGTCAACATTATCGCCATCGCGCTGACTATCGGCATAGCGACGACCATTATGGCGACCACTGGCGTGCTGGTAGGACGTTTAGTTGGGCCGATGCTGGGCAAATGGGCGGAAGTGCTCTGCGGGCTGGTATTGATTTCCATCGGCTGCACTATTCTAAGCCAGCATCTCCATCTTTTCTCTTAATGCTAATGCTGCACAAGGCAAATTAATGCTTTTTTTGTGATCTACTTCAAAATTTACTGCCTGCAAAATGCACATAATTTATACTTTTTCTTTATTTCTTCAATAAATTTTTTAAATCAGGTATGCTATGAAACGCTTAATAAAATATGTTTTCCTCGCTTACATAGAAGCCTTCAAATACGTCCCGCCAAGCGCAATGTTCTAACCTTCTCTTATTGCATCGTCTCAGGTAATCACGACGTCCGCTGAGCCGTGATGCCCGCTCGCCATAGCGTTTTTTTCTACCTCTTCTTCTTTGACCTGCTTAAGCCCCTGTTATGCGCTTATCATAAGCTCAACTTTTAGCTATAGCCGCAAGTTATAGCCAGTGGATAAACAAGCATTCACTCCGCTCTCTTTTCCGTGAAATAGTCTGCTTCAGACCCTCAATCCTGTCTAAAAGAGAGCGCATCATGTTTATCCCGCAACCTTATCCGCTGTTTCTCGGCGACGTCACCGATCCGCTTGCGGCTAAAACCGCGCGCACTATTCAGGCATGGCGGCCCGAATAGTGCGGCGGCGAAATGCGTCTACCCGGCTGCACCGTTTCCCTTGGCCTCGACGAGCTAGATATCACGCGCGGCGCGAAAACGCTGGTACTCGGCACCGCCAACGCGGGTGGCTATCTGCCGCAGCACTGGCTAGAGAGCGTCACCGCCGCGATCAAAGCGGGCATGAACGTGGCGAGCGCGGTGCACACCGCCTGGCGGACGAGCCGGAGCTGGTGGCGCTGGCTGAGGCGCACGGCGTCGCGCTGTTCGATATCCGTCATATGCGTCCGAAACTGGACTTGGACAGCGGCAAAAAACGCAGCGGGAAGCGCGTGCTCACCATCGGAACCGACTTGCACGGTCGGCAAAATGTACACCTCGCTGGCGCTGGAAGCCGCCATGCGCTTACAGACTCAGCTCACGCGGGCGCGACGCGCAACGCGCAACGCGCTGGATTGCGTCCTGTGGCGTCTAGACGCCGCGCGCGAGAAACAGATGCTGTGGCAACAAGGCTGGCGTAGCCGCGCCGTCGTCCTTGATGACCGCGGAAACCTTCAGCCTCGACAGCGTAGAGAAGATGGCCGATGCGGTGTCGCGCAGCACACTGCTGCTGGAAATGCTGAAAATCAAGCTCGACCGCGAGTCGATGGTGGAAAGGGTCGCGCTTGACACCACGCTAATCGTCGACACCAAAGAAGCCTAGGGCGGCCTTGACCTGCCTGCCAGCGGGCGAGGATGCTGGTTTACAGCATCCTCGCCCATTGCATTGCGCTCTGCACCGACGAAAGCTACCACACGCGCGGCGATTCGGCAAGTGCGGCGGCCTGATGGAGGCGCTGGAGATGGTTGACGAGGCGAAAAAGCAGGGCATGCGGCGGAAGTGGCGGATCGCGTAGTGGTGATGTATCGCGGCCACGTCGTCGAGCAGGGTCCGGTCGAGGAAATTTTCGCCGCGCCGCAGTATGACTACACCCGCGCGCTGCTGGCGGCAGTGACGAAGCCGGGCGATATGCGCAACCAGCACTGACCACAGCGGTTTCCGCTGCTGCACGGCCGCGCGCTAGGCAAGAAGCCGCACATTACCGCGCGTTATGATGAAAAACCGCTGCTCGGCGTGCGCGGACTGACCGTGCGCTTTCCCATCCGCAGCGGTATTTCCTCCGCGCTGACGCACCGAGTGCATGCGGTCGAGCAGATCGACTTCACTCTCTGGCCGGGCGAAACCTTGTCGATCGTCGGCGAAAGCGGCTGCGCCCTGATGCGGCTGGTTGACAGCGACGCCAACAGCATCCTGTTCGCCGGCCGCGAAATCGCCAGTCTGAAAGAGGCGCAGCTGCGCCTCCATCCGGTCGGCACCGGGCCTTTTACCTTTGTGGAGTGGGCAGCCCGGTAAGACGGTGACGCTGGCGAAATGTAACGGCTACTGGAATAAGGACTAGCCGAAGGTGGACCGCGTCATCTTCTCGCCGAGCCCGGAAGACGCCACGCGCGTCGCGGCGCTGAAGTCGGGCAAAGTGGACGCCATCTATCCGCTGCCGTCCGATCTCGCCGGCACGGTGCAGAGCGACAGTATGCTGGCGATCCAGCGAGATCCCAGCATCTATCTCTTATCTCTACTACATGGCGATCAATATTCAGCACAAGCCGCTGGCAGATGTGCACGTGCGCCAAGTGATCAACTAAGCTATTAATTGGGACTTGTGAAAGTGGGTTTTACCGGCATGGGCACCCCGGCTACCTCGGCGATCCCGACCGGCGTGCAGTTTTACCAGAAAGCAGAGCACGCCGAACTATTGCTACGTGCCTGACAAAGCCAAAGAGTTGCTAAAAGCGGCGGGCTACCCGAACGGGATGGATCTCAAACTATGGTGCACCAACGCCACGACCAGCGTTCGCGCCGCGCAGTTCCTGAAGGCGCAGCTGGTGTCGGTGGGTATCTGCGTTACCGTCACGCCGATGGATTCCAGCACGCGCAACGCTAGGCTGTGGGACGTAAAGGATCCGAAACAGGCAGAGTTCGATCTTTACTACGGCGGCTGGTTTACCTCGACCGGCAACGCTGACTGGGCGCAGCGTCCGCTGTTCGCCAGCGTCCTAGGTACCGACCTCTTACAACGTCTCCTATTACAGTAACCCGGCGGTAGATTAAGGCGATCGCCGGCGGCTTGGCGACCGCCGAGCCGGCGAAGCGCGTGTTGGCCTCAGAATCTGCTGTGGAAAGAGGTGCCTGTCGCCTTTCTCGGCACGCCGGACAATCTGGTCTGCAAAACGCAAAAGCTGAGCGGCGTGTCGATGCTGCCGGACAGCAATCTGCTCTTCACCCAAGCGGCGCTCAAATAACACCTTACGGCACTATAAAAAGGAAGGCTATGTTCTTCGCTTACATCCTGCGTCGACTGCTGGAGATGATCCCGGTATTGCTGGTGGTTTCACTGTGGTGTTCGGCTTTATCAAACTGCTGCCTAGCGATCCGGCGTGCATCTACGCTGTGCCGGACGCGCCGATTGAGGCGGTCAAGGCGACGCTTCAGCATCTCGGCCTGAACGATCCGCTGCCGCAGTAGTACGTCAACTGGCTGGGCGGCATCCTGCGCGGCGACTTGTGCGTCACCTACCGCACCTAACAGCCTGTGCTGGAGGTGATCAGCAAAGGCTTTATGCCGACGCTGTGGCTGGTGCTGGCGGGGTTGGTCTGGTCGGTGGGGCTGGCTGCTGATTGAATCCATCAAGGCGCAGGACCTGCCGGTCATTCAGGCGTTGGTCATGCTTTTCGTGTTTGAATTTATTGTGATGAAATTGTGATTAACCTGCTGGTGGATCTGCTCTACGCGGTGGTGAATCCGGCAATCCGTCTCAGTCAGGGGTTAAATGAGCCAGCAGACGCTAACCACCGTCGACAGTGAAGCGATCCGCTCGCCGTGGCGCGACTTCCTGCACGCATTTGCGCGCAACCCGCTGGGGTAGCTTCGTGCTGCTACTGGTGCTGGTCGCCGTTTTCGCGCCCTAGCTGGCGCCCTAGAACCCCATGGAGCGGATTGGATTGGACGGCGCTCTATATGCCGCCTTCAGGCGCGCACTGTATGGGCACCGACGAACTCGGGCGCGATGTGCTGAGCCGCATTATCTACGGTGCGCACATTTCGCTCTACATCGGCATGGTATCGGTGACGCTCGTTATGCTGACGGGCATCGTGCTGGGACTGCTGGTGGCCTACACACGCAGTGCTGGACGGGCTGCTTAGAGCGCAGCCCGTTACGTGCTTTCACGGCTACCATCATCCGGTGCTCAGAGACTTGCTGGACCGCCTGCAGGAGAGAGCGAGTGAAAATCTTTATTTCCGCCAATATTGAAGGGGTCGCGGGCGTGATGCGCCCGGAACAGTATACGCCCGGCCACGCCGAGTGGCAGCGGGCGCGCGAGCTGATGATGGAGCAGGAGGTCAACGCCGCTATCGATGGCGCCTTCGCCGCCGGGGCGACCGAGGTGGTCGTCGCCGGCAGCCATGCGCAGATGACCAATCTGCGCGCCGCGAACATGGAGCGTGCGCTTTCGATGGTGGAGGGCTTGGAGCAATAGCGCTTCGACGGCATGATGCTGATCGGCTCCCACAGCGCGGCAGGCGAGCACGGTGTGCTGGCAAACACCATCAACGGCCGCGCCTCTTGGCGCATTTTTATTAACGATCGCGCGGTGTGCGCTGCTGTGGCTAGTGAGCAGAGACGACTGCCTGCAAAAGTGGATCGGCGAACGCCATCCCGATGCGAAATATGTCTGCGTCAAGCGCGCGATTTCTCATACCTGCGCCGAATCGCTCAGCCCGTAGGCGACACTTTGCTTATCGCCCCTTACCGGCTAAGACTGTAGGCAAGCAAACCGGTGCTGGCGGATCTTTTCTGACTCGTCCCCGGCGTCGCGCGTCTCGATGCCGCGACGGTCGGCTATTAGGTAACTCGCATGGCGACCCTAGTCAGCGCCTTCTCTTATCTGGCGTCGACGCAAAATTAAACGCTATGTCATCGGATGAGCGGAAATTTGTACGATTTTCATCTCATCTTTTGCTAACCTAGGGGCGCGAATTTATCTACAACAATGAGGCAGTAATGCAGCTTTACAGTTTTTATCTTCCAGACCAAGGCATGAAAAGTTTCGGCATCTTAAAAGAAAACGGCGTGGTGGATGTCGGCTCGCGCTTAGGCGCGCAGTGCCCGGATCTGAAAATCTTTCTGCAGCGCTCCTCTCTCGCGAATCTCGCGGCGTTTCGCGAGATGCCCGCCGACTACGTGTTCAACGCGCTGCGCTTTCTGCCAGTGATTGAAAACCCCGGCAAAGTCTTCTGCATCGGCATGAATTACACCGACAAGCATAAGGAGTTTGCAGAAACGCAGGAGGCGCCGACGCTGTTTATCCACTTCGCCGACTCCCTGACCGGCCATGAGCAGCCGCTGATGAAACCTGAATACTCTCCACCAGCGAGTTCAAGTGCAAGGCACACGCTATACAGACGAAGTGCTGAAAGGCATCAATGCCCGAAATGAAAAACCCCGGCAGGTGGGGGGGATCAATGCTGAAAAAGGTGGCGTGCGTCGCTTAGCTTGAGACCGCGATACGCTTCATATCGGTCATGTAGCCGCGCAGCTTACGACCCACCACTTCGATCGGATGCTGGCGAATCGCTTCGTTGACGTCGCGCAGCTGCGCGTTATCAATCTGTGTGCCTTCGATCGCTTTACCTAAGTCGCCCGGCTGCAGCGCGGCCATGAACTCTTTCAGCAGCGGCACCGCGGCGAAGGAGAAGAGATAGTTGCCGTACTCGGCGGTATCGGAGATTACCACATTCATTTCATACAGACGCTTACGCGCGATGGTGTTGGCGATCAGCGGCAGCTCGTGCAGCGACTCATAGTAGGCGGACTCTTCGATAATGCCCACGTCGACCATGGTTTCGAACGCCAGCTCAACGCCTGCTTTGACCATCGCCACCATCAGAACGCCTTTGTCGTAGTACTCCTGCTCGTCGATTTTGCCATCAAACTGCGGCGCGGTTTCAAAGGCGGTTTTACCGGTCTCTTCGCGCCAAGTCAGCAGGTTTTTGTCGTCGTTGGCCCAGTCAGCCATCATGCATGACGAGAATTGGCCGGAGATGATGTCATCCATATGCTTCTGGAACAGCGGCGCCATAATCTCTTTCAGCTGCTCTGACAGCGCGTAAGCGCGCAGTTTCGCCGGGTTAGAAAGGCGATCCATCATCAGCGTAATGCCGCCGAACTTCAGCGATTCAGTGATGGTTTCCCAGCCGAACTGGATCAGTTTTTCGGTGTAAGCCGCGTCGTGACCTTCCGCCACTAGCTTGTCGAAACAGAGCAGCGAACCGGCCTGCAGCATGCCGCACAGAATAGTCTGCTCGCCCATCAGGTCGGATTTCACTTCCGCGACGAAAGAGGATTCCAGCACGCCCGCGCGGTCGCCACCGATGGCCGCCGCCCAAGCCTTGGCGATCGCCATGCCTTCACCTTTCGGGTCGTTTTCCGGATGCACGGCGATCAGCGTCGGCACGCCGAATCTGCGTTTGTACTCTTCGCGCACTTCGGTACCCGGACATTTCGGCGCCACCATCACCACGGTAATGTCTTTACGGATAGTTTCGCCTACTTCAACGATGTTGAAGCCATGCGAGTAGCCTAATGCCGCGCCGTCTTTCATCAACGGTTGCACAGCCTGCACCACGGCAGAGTGCTGTTTGTCCGGCGCTAGGTTAATCACCAAGTCGGCCTGCGGGATCAGTTCTTCATAGGTGCCGACTTTAAAGTCGTTTTCGGTCGCCTTGCGCCAAGAGGCGCGCTTCTCGGCGATCGCTTCGGCGCGCAGCGCATAGGAGACGTCCAGACAGGAATCACGCATGTTCAGGCCTTGGTTAAGCCCCTGCGCGCCACAGCCCACGATGACCACTTTTTTCCCTTTCAGGAAGCTGGCGCCGTCGGCGAATTCATCGCGCGCCATAAAGCGACATTTGCCTAACTGTGCTAACTGATTGCGCAGATTCAGTGTGTTGAAGTAGTTAGTCATGCGGCACTCCGGTCAGATGTTGTGTTTATTTTTGTGTGGTAATGGCGCCGATAGCAGCGCCGCGAATGACCCCATCATATAACATGAAATCTGTTGCTTAAATTGATATATTAGCAAGGTCACATTGCAGGATTTACAACACTATCTGAGAGGTCAAGGCACATAGATTTACGAGATCTGAAGCTGTTTCTTCATCTGGCTGAAAGCTGCCATTATGGCCGCACGGCGCGCGCTATGCACGTCAGTCCGTCCACGCTGTCGCGCCAGATCCAGCGCCTTGAAGAGGATGTAGGACATACGCTGTTTCTGCGCGATAACCGCACCGTGGCGCTGACCGAAGCGGGCGAGCGTCTGCGCCAGTTCGCGCAGCAGACGCTGTTGCAGTATCAGCAACTGCGCCATGTGATGGATCTTAACGGCCCGTCGCTGAACGGCGAGCTGCGCCTATTCTGCTCAGTGACGGCCGCCTATAGTCACCTGCCTTCGATTCTGGATCGCTTTCACGCCGAACATCCGCAGGTGGAGATTAAACTGACCACCGGCGATGCCGCCGACGCCATTGAGATGGCGCAGTCCCGCGAGGCGGATCTGGCGATCGTCGGGCGGTCCGAATCGCTGCCCGCTAGCATCGACTTTACGCCGCTGGGCCTGATCCCGCTGGTGCTGATCGCCCCGGCGCTGCCCTGTCCGGTGCGCAGCCAAGCGACGCAGCCGTCGCCCGACTGGGCGCAGATCCCGTTTATACTGCCCGATCAGGGGCCGGCACGACGCAGCATCGATCTCTGGTTCCGCCGTCGCCGCATTCCCAACCCGCAAATTTACGCCACGGTTTCCGGTCATGAGGCGATAGTGTCGATGGTAGCGCTCGGCTGCGGCATCGCGCTGCTGCCGGACGTGGTGCTGGAGAACAGCCCAGAACCGGTGCGCAATCGCGTGCTGACGCTAGAGAATGGGGAGTCGGTGGCGCCGCTGGAGCTGGGCGTCTGCGTACAAAAAAAGCGGCTCGGAGAGCCGCTGATTCACGCGTTCTGGCACCTACTGTAATTACTGCCCGGCAAGAAAGAAACGGAACGCCGGGTTATTGGCTTCATCGTGGAAGTCGTAGCCCAGTGCGGTCAGGTGCGACTCGAAACGTGGCTCGTTATCGCAAATCTCAAAGGCCGCCAGCACGCGGCCATAATCGGTGCCGTGGCTTCGATAGTGAAATAGAGAGATATTCCAGTGCGTGCCCAGAGTTTGCAGAAACTTCAGCAGCGCACCGGGCGCCTCCGGGAATTCAAAACTGAACAGCCGTTCGCGCAGCGGCTTTGACGGGCGTCCGCCCACCATATAGCGCACGTGCAGCTTCGCCATCTCGTCGTCGGAGAGATCCACCACCTGATAACCACCCTGCATCAGCTGGCTGATGATCTCGCCGCGCTCCTCCAGCCCGCGCGTTAAGCGCACGCCGACGAAGATATAGGCGCTATCGGCGTCGGCGTAGCGGTAGTTGAACTCGGTAACTGACCGTCCGCACAGCGCCTGACAGAACTTCAGGAAGCTGCCCTGCTGTTCCGGGATCGTCACCGCCAGCAGCGCTTCACGCTGCTCGCCCAGCTCGCAGCGCTCGGAGACGTAGCGTAGGCCGTGGAAGTTGACGTTGGCGCCCGAAAGAACATGCGCCAGCCGCTCGCCTTTGATGTCGTGCTGCTGGATATATTTCTTCATGCCCGCCAGCGACAGCGCGCCTGAGGGCTCCGCCACCGCACGCACGTCTTCAAACAGATCTTTCATCGCCGCGCAGATGGCGTCGCTATCGACGGTAATGATGTCGTCGAGGTATTCCTGGCACAGGCGGAAGGTTTCGCTGCCGATGCGCTTTACCGCCACGCCTTCGGCAAACAGCCCGACGCGCGGCAGATCCACCGGCTCGCCCGCCTCAAGCGCCGCTTTCAGACAGGCGGAGTCTTCCGACTCTACCGCGATCACCTTAATCTGTGGCATCAGCTGCTTAATTAGCACCGCCACGCCCGCCGCCAGACCGCCGCCGCCCACCGGCACGAAAACGCGATCGAGATGTGCGTCCTGCTGAAGCAGCTCCATCGCCAGCGTGCCCTGACCGGCGATCACCGCCGGATGGTCAAACGGCGGCACGAAGGTGTAGCCCTGTTTCTCCGCCAGCTCTATCGCTTTGGCTTTCGCCTCGTCGAAGTTAGCGCCGTACAGATAAGCCTCACCCCCAAAAGCGCGCACCGCATCCACCTTGATGTCTGCCGTGGTCACCGGCATAACAATCAGCGATTTTATGCCGAGTCTGCTGGCGGAGAGCGCCACGCCTTGCGCGTGGTTTCCGGCTGACGCCGTTACCACGCCGCGCGCTTTCTGCTCTTCCAATCCGGCGATCATCGCGTAGGCACCGCGCAGCTTGAAGCTGTGCACCGGCTGACGATCCTCGCGTTTCACCAGAATAGTATTGCCGAGACGCGATGAAATTTTTTCCATTTTTTGCAGCGGCGTCACCTGTGCGACTTCATACACGGGCGAGCGCAGCACGGCGCGCAGATATTCCGCGCCGCAGGGCGATGCAGGTAGCGGTCGAGCCTCACCCATCAGTTAGCCTCCCAGCTTGCTCTTGTCGCGCACCGCGCCTTTGTCGGCGCTGGTGGCAAGGGATGCGTAGGCGCGCAGCGCGAACGAAACCTGACGTACGCGGCTGTGCGGCGTATAGGCCGCACAGCCGCGCGCCTCTTCCTCTTTGCGACGCGCGTGCAGTTCGTTGTCCGGCACCGCCAGCTTGATGCCGCGGTTCGGGATCTCGATCTCGATGAGGTCACCATCTTTCACCAGCGCGATGGTTCCGCCGCTGGCCGCTTCCGGCGAAGCGTGGCCGATAGACAGGCCAGAGGTGCCGCCGGAGAAGCGTCCGTCGGTGATCAGCGCACAGCTTTTGCCAAGCCCCGTCGATTTCAGATAGGCAGTCGGATAGAGCATTTCCTGCATGCCCGGTCCGCCTTTCGGCCCTTCATAGCGGATCACCACCACGTCGCCCGCGACCACTTTGCCGCCGAGGATCGCCTCGACCGCCTCATCCTGGCTTTCGTAAACTTTCGCCGGGCCTTTGAAGGTGAGGATCTCTTTGTCCACACCAGCGGTTTTGACGATACAGCCATCTTCGGCGAGGTTGCCATAGAGCACCGCCAAGCCGCCATCCTGCGAGAAAGCGTGCTCGCGCGTGCGGATACAGCCATCCTGACGATCGTTGTCCAGCGTGTCCCAGCGGCAATCCTGCGAGAACGCCCGCGTGGTGCGAATACCTGCTGGGCCAACGCGGAACATCTTTTTCACCGCTTCATCCCGGGTTAGCATGATGTCGTACTGATCCAAGGTTTCGCGCAGGTTGAGACCCAACACGTTGCGTACGTCGGTATGCAGCAGGCCCGCACGATCCAGCTCGCCGAGGATACCGATCATACCGCCTGCGCGGTGCACATCTTCCATATGGTATTTCTGTGTGCTCGGCGCGACTTTGCACAGGTGTGGTACTTTGCGCGACAGGCGATCGATGTCGGAAATATTGAAGTCGATTTCACCTTCCTGCGCGGCCGCCAGCAGGTGCAGCACGGTATTGGTAGAGCCGCCCATGGCGATATCCAGCGCCATAGCGTTTTCAAACGCGGCTTTATTCGCGATATTGCGCGGCAGTACGCGCACATCGTCCTGCTCATAATACTGTTTAGTCAGGTTAACAATGCGCTTACCCGCGTTGATAAAGAGATCTTTGCGGTCGGCGTGGGTCGCCAGCAGCGAGCCGTTGCCCGGCTGTGACAGGCCCAGCGCTTCGGTCAGGCAGTTCATCGAGTTAGCGGTGAACATGCCGGAACAGGAGCCGCAGGTTGGACAGGCGGAGCGTTCAATCTGTTCACTGTCAGCGTCGCTGACGTTCGGGTTGGCGCCCTGAATCATCGCGTCGACCAGATCCAGCTTAATGATCTTGTCAGAAAGTTTGGTTTTTCCGGCTTCCATCGGACCGCCGGAGACGAAGATCACCGGAATATTAAGGCGCAGCGACGCCATTAGCATGCCCGGCGTGATTTTGTCGCAGTTGGAAATGCAGACCATGGCGTCGGCGCAGTGCGCGTTAACCATGTACTCGACCGAGTCGGCGATCAACTCGCGCGACGGCAGCGAATAGAGCATGCCGCCATGGCCCATGGCGATACCGTCATCCACCGCAATGGTGTTGAACTCTTTAGCGACGCCGCCTGCCGCTTCGATCTGCTCGGCGACCAGCTTGCCAAGATCGCGCAGGTGGACGTGGCCCGGCACAAATTGGGTGAATGAGTTGACCACGGCGATAATCGGCTTGCCGAAATCAGCGTCGGTCATTCCTGTGGCGCGCCACAGGGCACGGGCACCCGCCATATTGCGGCCATGAGTGGTGGTAGCGGAACGGTACTTAGGCATGCTCTGTTTACTCCAGTCTGAAAAATGACGCGGGCACTGCTGCGCCCGCGTTACTGTCTTATTATGGGTTAACCTGATCCAGCCAGCCGTATTTGTCTTCGGTTTCGCAAGTGAACAGGCCGAAGAAAGCTTTCTGGATTTGGGTGGTCACTGGACCGTGTTTGCCCTCGCCCGTCTGGATGCCGTCGACGCTGCGAACCGGCGTGATCTCTGCGGCGGTGCCGGACATGAAAATCTCATCGGCCAGATAGAGCGACTCGCGCGACAGCACCTGCTCGCGCACTTCGATGCCCAGATCCTGCGCCAGCTTGATGATGGCGTCGCGGGTAATACCTAGCAGCGCAGAGAAGGTGAACGGCGGGGTAAACAGAATGCCGTCTTTGACTTCAAACAGGTTTTCGCCCGCGCCTTCAGAGATATAGCCGTTGGTGTCGAGCGCGATGCCTTCCTGATAGCCGTGGCGGCGCGCTTCGCTGCCTATCAGCAGAGAAGAAAGGTAATTGCCGCCTGCTTTCGCTGCGGTCGGCAGCGTATTCGGCGCGCCGTGATTCCATGAAGAAACCATAGTGTTGATGCCGTCTTCCAGCGCTTCAGCGCTCAAGTACGCGGCCCACGGTAAGGCGGCGATGATCACGTCAGTGGTATAACCATTCGGCGGGTTCACGCCCAGACCGACATCGCCGACAAAGGCCAGCGGACGGATATAGGCGCTTTTCAGGTTGTTGTCACGAAGCACTTTGCTGGTCGCTTCCATCAGCTCTTCGACGCTATATTTCAACGAGAAACGATAGATTTTAGCGAAATCGTGCAGACGCTGCATGTGTTCACGGTGACGGAACACCACCGCGCCTTTGTGCGAGTCGTAGCAGCGCACGCCTTCGAACACAGAAGTACCATAGTGCAGCGCGTGATACATAACGCTAACTTTTGCTTCTTCCCACCTAACCATCTCCCCGTTGAACCAAATAAAGTCTGCTTTCTTCGTGCTCATTCTTATTTCCTTTCACGACCAAGCGTAGATTTGTTATGATGTTTGTTGCTGGATCTCGACACTGGCGACATGCATTAATTTGCTTAACTGTGAAGACAGTAAATCGACTGACCGCTGGCTGGCAACGGTCATTTCGATATTAATGTTTTCGCCGTTCGCCACTGCGCCCATGTTCATGGCGCAGATCTGAAAACCGCGATGGCGGACGACGCGTAAAGTGCGCACCAATAGACAATTGGTGCTGGTTCATACAGTTTTCTCCATCATATTTGCGTTACTGGCGCCAAGCGGCACCAGTGGCCAGACGTTTTCATGCTCATCAATCGCAATATGCAGGAAGTAGGAACCTTTGTTCAGCAAAGCATCAAGTGCAGCGTCGACCTCATCTTTACGGCTAATACGCTGTCTTAGAATATCAAACGCGCTGGCCAGCATCAGAAAATCGAGGTTGTCGGTCAGAATGGTTTCGCTATAGCGACCTTCGAAAAAGAGCTGCTGCCACTGACGCACCATGCCGAGACGCTAGTTATCCAGCAGCAAGATTTTCACCGGCAGCTTTTTACGCTTGATAGTGCCCAGCTCCTGAATGTTCATCATGATCCAACCGTCGCCCGATACGCAAGTCACGGTGTTGTCGGGACGGGCGACCTGCTCTTCGACCAGCAGCAAATGCGGCGTCAGCTCGTCGCTGGCGATCTGGATATCTTTCGGGATATCGACCAGTACAGGACCCCGACGACCTGACTGAGCGATAGCGAAGGCTTCCGCCATGACTGAGGGCAGCTCGTCCAGCGATTCAACGAAGCTGTGTTGGTGCAGGCCAACGACAGGCCTAAAACGTCGATCTCCTGAAAGGCGTCGGTGCCGATAAACGCCGAAGAGACTTGGCTAGTGATGGCGACGATCAGCACGGAATTTATCATCGCTTCCACTAGGCCGGTGATTAAGTTGGGCGCGCTCGGGCCGGAGGTCGCAATGCAGACGCCGATTTTGCCGGTTGCGCGGGCATAGCCGATCACTGAGACTACCGCGCCTTGCTCATGACAACACAGTAAGTGTTCCACGCCGCCATCGTAGAGCGCATCGTACACTGGCATAATGGCGCCCCGCCAGGATAGCCAAACACTGGTCTCGACACCCAGCGTGCGTAAAGCCTGAAATACCCACTGTGCACCTATCATGGTTATTTTCCTGTATCCTTAGGGAAGCAACAGAATTTTATCCTACTGCTCATTGTTTGCTCCTCGGTAATCAGCTGAGATTTGCACTGGTCGAAAAAAACCCCCGAGCCTTTCGGTGCGGGGGTTTTTCGAATTACAAGCTTGATTTTTAATCATTTATTTCTCCAAGCGTAGCCCCACCAAGGTGGGTTAATAATCACCGCCACACTAATCACTACCAAGCTAATCACTTGTAGAAGGGCTTTCATCTGTTGTCTGTTTTTCACTTGTTCGAAGTAATATCTACAGAGCTATCACAGCTATAGGTAATATGACAACTTTTTCCATCAGTTTTTTTATGTTCTGACAGACATAAAAGAGCTATAAGACTGTAAACACAGGCTTATTTCAGGGTTGACAAATATTCATTACGACCGTGACGCAATAATTAAGCACAATATTTACCTGTTGGCTCGAGTAGAAATACAACCACGTGTATGACGATTCGCTTTATTGAGGCGACTGTCGAAGCGTAAGCATTTCGCCATCGCCGTCGGGGTTTCTCCACACCATAATCAGCCGCGTTAAGGGAGAGACGGCGGGCGCTGGAAATCAACCCCTGCGGGCAGACATAGCCTGCTATTAATCGGGCCTCCCGAACCATTAAAACTATGCTGGCGCCGCGTTTACCCGGAATTATGGCACCGTTGAGCGATGCAGAGCGCTAGAGTGCGCGGTAATTGCATCGTAGCTTGGAATAAAAGCCCCATTCTGTTTAATCATTGTTATCGCTGTAGTCTTCAACGGTGTCCATCTGAGGCTTGCCGCCTGAGAGCGTATGAAAACGCTTAGGACGCTTGATACGCGCAGTATATTTAGACCATACACGTTCAGCTTCAGTTTGCGGCTCGCGCAGACCACGACATACTTCTAAGAAAAGACGCTCTTCTTCGGTCGTCGGTTCACGTTTCGCTAAATCAAGTTCGTTAAAAGCGAAACCGTGAAGCTCCAGCAGTTGGGCCTCTTTAATGGTAAAATCACCATGCCGCGAGAACCCGCGCGGATAATGTTTGTTATCAAAGAAACGATTTGTGGTTAAGAAGCTTTCTGCCATCTTACACGCTCCTGATTCTCTTATGGCCGAGCTATTAATGGCGCGGAGTATTAGATAGGCTTGACAGAGTGTAAAACAAAACATTTAAATCTATACGACAAACAAATTTTGGGAGAAAGCTGTGGATACGGAATTACTAAAAACTTTTCTGGAAGTGAGCAGAACGCGCCATTTTGGCCGGGCTGCCGAAGCCCTTTACCTCACACAGTCCGCCGTCAGCTTTCGTATTCGTCAGCTGGAAAATCAGCTCGGCGTTAATCTGTTTACTCGCCATCGCAATAACATACGGCTGACATCGCCAGGCGAACGCCTTCTGCCTTACGCGGAAAGCCTGATGAGCACCTGGATGATGGCGAAGAAAGAGGTATCACACACGCAGCAGCACCATGAGTTGTCGATAGGCGCCAGCGCATCGCTATGGGAAGCCTATCTGACGCCATGGCTGCAAACCCTTTATGAGAACCGTAAGAGCCTGCATCTTGAAGCGCGCGTAGCGCAGCGGCATCTGCTAGTTAAGCAGCTGCACGAGCGGCAGTTGGATCTGCTGGTCACCACTGAAGCGCCTAAAATGGATGAGCTAACCAGCCAGCAGATTGGGCATATCTCTCTAGCGCTTTTCAGAGCGCGTAAAACAGAGAAGCGTGAGAAGTATGATTTCATCAAGCTGGAATGGGGCGCGGACTTCCATCAGCACGAGAGCTGCCTGTCGGGTGGCGACGACGTGCCGGTGTTAACGACAACCTCTGCGCACGTCACGCGCGAGTTGCTCTATACCACGGGCGCCTGCGCCTTTTTGCCCGACTACTGGCATAGCCTCTACAGCGATCTTATGATAATTCCTAATACGCCGATGGCTGTTCGTCCTTTATATGCTGTGTGGCTGCAGAACAGCGATCAGCAGGCGCATATTCGCCAGCTGCTCAAGTTTCCGGGCTGTCGCGCTGATGTCGGCAGAATAAGGTAGAAAAAGGCTGATCTGTCAGCCTTTTTTGGTTTTTTATGAAATGATTTAGTTTTTTATGAAATGAAAGGAAAAAAAGAATCCTTAAAGGATTCTTTTTTCTGGCAGGGGCGGAGGGACTCGAACCCTCAACACCCGGTTTTGGAGACCGGTGCTCTACCAATTGAACTACACCCCTAAAAAGGGTGGCGGTGCGGACGGGACTCGAACCCGCGACCCCCGGCGTGACAGGCCGGTATTCTAACCGACTGAACTACCGCACCACCGAATACTCTGCTGCTATAAGCGGGGTCCCGCTGATAACCGGTGTCACCTTCGCTAATGAGTAAAACATCGCA